>CAVVRJ010000011.1:0-909911 GCA_963750205.1 uncultured Planctomycetota bacterium | reverse complement strand
GCGGTTCGGCATGATCAAATTCGGGTCCCGGACGGAACTCTATGTGCCGGCCGGGGAGCAGATCGAGTGCCTGGTCCGGATCGGAGACAGAGTCAAGGCGGGCCTGACTCCGCTGGCAAAATACAGGCAGCCGTAAAGAAGATACATGGGGCGCATGGGACAGATAGGACCGATAAGACTGATAAAAACCGTGATTTCAGCCACGTGGGCGTGGCACCGAGGCAAAACGTGAGCAGATTTCGATTTCCAGGTCACCGATCGCATCACTCCCGGCCGCACCGGGGGCGACTGTTCCGGCGTGTGCGCAAACAGTGCGTCCGGTACATCGCGCTGTTGCCCTCGCTAATCACTATTCTCAACGGCGTGTTCGGCTTCACGGCGATCGCCTTGGCCAGCAAAGAAGTCAAGCCGGAGGCCGGTCAGTGGTCGTGCTTCGCCGCCGCCGGCTACATGGTCCTGGCGGCCATGATCGCCGACATGCTCGACGGCCGGCTGGCCCGAATGAGCCAGAGCACCTCCAGCTTCGGCGGGCAATTGGACAGCCTGTGCGACATGGTCAGCTTCGGCGTTGCCCCCGCGTTCCTCATGCTCAAACTCGTTGAGTATAAGCTGGAACTGAGCACGGTGGTCTGGGCGGGGCTCATCCACCGATTTATTCTGGCTGGTGGCCGTGGCGTACATTGCTTGTGCCGCCATCCGGCTGGTGCGTTTCAATGTGGAGAACGAAGAAAACGAGGCTGCTCACATGAGCTTTCAAGGTCTGCCCAGCCCCGGAGCGGCCGGCGTAATTGTCAGTCTGGTTATCTTCCAGCAGGACGACTTTCCGGCTTTCGATGTGCTGGTCTATCTGTTGCCCTTCGTCACGCTGGGCGCGGCTCTGCTCATGGTCAGCCCCATTCGCTATCCGCACGTTCTCAACGTTTATCTGACCGGCAAGAAGCCATTCCATCACCTCATCTGGATCCTCTTTTTGCTTGGGATCGCGGTGTGGAACCTGCAGATTGCCCTGGTCGTGGCGTTTGGCGTCTTCGCGGGAGGCACGTTCCTGAAGTGGCTCTACGGCGTGGTCGCGAACCGCCGTCCTCAGGCAGTTCTGACGACCGATCTGGCCGCCGGGGCTGTGCCGGGCCTGTCGCACATGAGTGACGAACCCGGGCCCAGCCTGCGGGTCCTGCGAGTCCACGTTGCCCATGCCGTCCACGACATCTATGGACGAGGTGGACGGCATGGACGCATAGGACTTGTAGGGCCTATCGTGCTTCGCAGGGCACTCGGAGAGAGTCCTTCTCCACTTGGACGGTCGTCGGTGTGCCCAGTCCCTCAGACTGATTGAGCTGGTGATAGCACTCGACAACCTTGGCCAGACGGTTGAGCACCTGCCGACCCTCCTCGCTGGCCTCCAAACCGACAATCTGCAGACCCAGGCACAGACCCGCATGATCGGCCGTGGGCAGAACGCTGCGCACCTGCGCGTTGAACAGCAGCGGCATCTCGTACGGCAGCGGCGTGAACCGCACCCCCAGGAACTGCCCCTTGTGGAAGTCCGACGCACCGCCTGTGGCCGCGCCCGCTTCCGGGGCCCCAGAGACGCAGGACTTAGCATCTCTCCCCGACACGATCACCTGGGCACCTCCTGCCGAGATGTCCAACAGGTAGCCCTCGTTGTAGGCGTGTGCGCGTTCTGGGCCCCGCGCCGACCGCTGCGATGCCAGAGAACCACGTTAACCCGCAAGGATTTAGGGACGTTGACGCGGAAGTAGCTGCGTCTTTGGACCACGCCGACCTGCAGCGGTATGGCTAAGACAATGGTCCCCCGCCTCTGGATCGCAAGACGGTTCCAGGCTCACGACCGTCGTGTCAAAGACGAATTTGCCATAGGCGTGCTTGAAGTTCACGCCCACGGGCTGATCAATTTGGATGTTGATCGGGTGTGGTTTGCCGGCGGCGTGGCAGTTCTCGACGTAGAGGCGGCCCTCCCTCAGATCCTTCATAGTGACCTTAGCCACATGCCACTTGTCTTTTGACAGATAGGACATGATGGCCGGCGCTTGGCTCCGGACGACCATTTCCAAGATGGTCTGCGACTGGGCCCCCTGGAGCATGACGATCTCACCCATGTTGACCTCCTTACGTCTGCGATAGCACGTGTTTGGGACGGGTCCACGTAGAGTATAGGGTATAGATGGGCCGCCGCCAAAGACGGCGCCCGGGCATTGTCAAGATTGCTCCACCGGACAAATCCGGTATGCTAAGGCCATGCCTACAGCAGAACTCGGATTAGGGCTCCTATGGTACGCTCTGTTCGTGATCTCGACGACGTTTCACGAGGCGGCGCATGGCTGGGCGGCCCTGCGCTTCGGCGATTTCACCGCCCATGAGGCCGGTCTGGTCACACTCGATCCGCTGCCGCACATTCAACGCTCGCCCTTTGGCATGGTGATCATCCCTATCCTCTCCTTTGCCATGTCCCTGCCCCACGGTTGGATGGTCGGCTGGGCCAGCACGCCATACGATCCCTATTGGGCCGAGCGGAACCGCCGCAAGGCCGCCTGGATGGCGTTGGCCGGTCCGGCAGCGAATCTCGCCCTCATTCTGGTGGCGGCCCTCCTCATCCACGCCGGCATATTCCTCGGCCTCTTCGCCCAACCCGACCGAATCACCTGGACCCAGGTGGTGGTCGCCCAATCTCCCGGCATCGCCGGTGCCGCCGCGATTGCCGTCAGTATCCTTTTCTCCCTGAATCTGATCCTGCTGGTGTTCAACCTCCTGCCCGTGCCCCCGCTCGACGGCAGTGAAGTGCTTTCGCTATTCCTGAACGAGAGCATGGCCCAGCGCTACCGGGACCTCATGGCCCAGCCCACCGCCCAGATGGTGGGCCTGGTCGTGGCCTGGAACCTGGTGGGCGTCGTCCTGAGCCCCATCCACACCGCCGCCCTCAACCTCCTCTACCCCGGCGCCGCCTACCAATGACCCACAACAGAAGGCTGAGGCTCCTTCGGATTCGTAGGGGGGTTCTAACCCACGCGTATACGCGCCTCGGTCGGAGCACGCGTGAGTTAAGAACCCACCCTACAAGTGGCCGCCACCGGACAAGACATATGTGGACACCATCCGCCAAGCGGAACGCTACACGTAAATCGGCAGGATGACGAAGGGGATGCCCAGGCGGTGCAGCCTTCTTTGAATCGTGAAGACGAGCTGGTTGTGCAGCAGCCGGTTGATGAGGGACTCGTTCAGGAACAGCAGCTTGCCCCCGAAGAACACGGCGCCGGGATACTTCTTGATGATCGTCGGGACGATCTGCGTGATCTTCTCGGCAGCATCGACCCCGATATCCGCGACGGCCTCGGCGTAGAAACCCTCCCTCCTCATCAGTTCGACGTACCGGTTCAAGTCGTTCTGCACCTGGGCGTGCAAGTGCTCGACTTCCTCCGGCCCTTTGAAACTGCCGACGTCGAGGTTGGCCGATTTCCAGGAAGACGAAGTTCGTGAAGATGCCGCCGAAGAGCCGCATGATCGCCAGCAAGGTGTGTAGACCGGTCCCGTTGAAACCGCTGACGAGCAGCACGGCGGTCTTGGCCTTGGGGTCGAACGCCGGCTTTCCTCCGCTCTCCGGTCTCCTGGGCGGGGATTGTCGAACGTAGGATTCCGCCCGTTCGGCCAACTCGTCCAGCCGGCGGAGTTGCTGAGCCACGTTTCGGTAGTGCCGCTTGCACCAGGATCGCCAGCACGATCAAGGTCCCGGTGATCAGCAGCGTGACCCAGCCGCCTTCGAAGAACTTCAACGATGATCATCGAGACCAGGATGAAGCGGTGAGCACCAGACCCACGCCGTTGATCAGCAGCTTGCGCCAGCCACCCCTTGGTCCGGCCGCGATCCGCCACCAGTGGCGGACCATGCCCAGCTGCGACAGAGAGAACGTGATAAAGACGTTGATGCTGTAGAGCACCACCAGCAGCCGCACCGAGCCGCCGGTGACCACCATGATGGCCAGAGCCAGGCCGCCCATGATCAGGATGCCGTTCTGGATGACCAGCCGGTCGCTCAGAGACGGAGAACTTGCGTCGGAAACCAGCAGTCCAGCGACATGTTGGCCAGCACCCGGGGGCCGCCCAGGAATCCGGTCTGGGCGGCCACGGAAAGGAGAATCGCCTCCGACAGGAGGGCGACGAGGATGAACGCGCGATGCCGCACGATCCGCCCCAGCCCGAGGTAACTCGTGTCGAACAGGACCGCGTTGAGCGTCTTGCCCGGCTCCGGCCCCACGCGATAGAGCAGGTAGCCGACCATCAGGCCCGACGACCATGAACGCCAGCGAGACCGCCATGTAACGCATCGTCAGACGGGCCGTCTGCACCTCGCGGCTCGCGCAGCACCGGCATGCCGTTGCTGACCGCCTCGATGCCCGGTGTACGTGCCGGCGCCCATGCTGTAGGAACGCAGCACCAGGAAGATCATCCCCCAAAATCCCAGGGTCCCGACCGCACCATGCACATCACTCTGCACCGCACGGGCCAGCGTGCCCATCTGAGACAGGTGCGTGAACAGGCCGTAGAGAATCACAAAGATGTGGGTGGCGAGGAAGATCAGGAAGATCGGGACCAGAGGCATCACCGATTCCTTCACGCCCTCTCATGTTCAGCACCATCATGACCGCTACGATGAAGATCGCCAGCTCGAGCTTGTACGGCTGCCATTCGAGCGGCAGAAAGCTGAAGATCGCGTCGGCCCCGCTGGCGATCGAGACGGCGATGGTGAGAACATAGTCGATCAACAGGGCGCAGCCGGAGACCATACCCAGCCAAGGGGAGAGCAGCTTGCTGGCGACGAAATACCCCCCGCCGCCAGTGGGAAACAGCTCGACGATCTGGGAGTAGCTGGCGGCAATCACCAGGATCGTGAGCACCGTTCCCAGGCCGACGAAGACGCCCAGAAAGGGGTGCTGACCCAGTGTCAGAAAGGCTTCCGAGGGGCCGTAGCAGGAAGACGACAAACCATCGGCGCCCAAGCCGACCCAGGCGAAGAAAGCGGCCAGGGAAAGGTCGCGAAAGACGGTAGCATCCCGGGGGTCGCGCAGACTTGCCCAGAACCAGACGCTTCAGAGCGAGCCCAAATCTACGTTCCACTCGCGCCAAACTGACATTCTCCAGAGTACTTGGCCAATCCACCAATACTAAAACCGGAAGAACCGGTATCCTACCCGGTTGGCGGCCGGCTGGCAACGATGCAGTCGGGGCTTGCCGCGCCGCGGAATCCTCTATATCCTGTGGAGGAATCCGCTTCTGCTGGAGAGCGTACCTATGCAGACCAGACAACTTGGGGCCACGGATCTGACGCTGACAACGGTCGGCTTGGGGACATGGGCCATGGGCGGGCCGTGGCAGTACGGCTGGGGGCCGCAGGACGATGGCGAGGCCATCGCGGCCATCCTGACCGCTCTTGATGCGGGCATCAACTGGATTGATACGGCCCCGGTGTATGGCGTCGGCCACTCCGAGGAGTTGGTGGGCCAAGCCCTGCGGCAGACGAAGCACAGGCCGTTCATCGCTACAAAGTGCGGGCGGCTGTGGAACGAGAAGAAGGAGCTTGTTCCCTATCTGAAACGGGAAAGCGTCCGCCGGGAGTGCTTGGCCAGCCTCCAGCGGCTGGAGGTCGAGCACATCGACCTCTATCAGATGCACTGGCCTGACCCGCTGCCGGATATCGAAGAGGCATGGGAGGAAATGGCCCGGCTGGCCGAAGAAGGCAAGGTGCGCTACTTGGGCGTCTGCAACTATAATGCGGAGCAGCTTGAGCGGATCCGGCGGATTCATCCGGTCGCCTCGCTGCAACCGCCTTACAGCATGCTACGCCGGGATGTTGAGAAGGAGTTGCTCGGCTACTGTGCCCAGCACGGCATCGGCGTAGTCGCCTACAGCCCGATGCAGCGGGGTCTGCTGACCGGCCAGTTCAGTCACGAGAGGTTGTCCGCCCTGGCGCCCGACGACCACCGGCGGCGGATGCCGGAATTCCAGGACCCGGCGTTCTCGGCCAGCCTGGAATTGGTCGAGGGCCTGAAGCCGATCGCCCAGCGCCAGGGCCGAACCGTCGCGCAACTGGCGCGTAAGCTGGGTTCTCCGCCGGCCCGAGGTGACCGCCGCGATCGTCGGCGCCCGTCGGCCGAGCCAGATCGCCGAAACGGTCGGCGCCGCCGACTGGAACCTGAGCCAAGAGGACACCGCCGAGATCGAGAAGCTGCTCGCGCAGCGAGAGAAGAAGCTGCGCGCAGTTCATAGGACCTATCGGTCCCATAGGTCCTATTCGTCCTATGGGATCGCCGTACGAATCCACGCACAGAAAAGGAACGAAGATGCCGCAAGGGAAGAGCATTTACACCAGTCCGCTGGTCGAGCGGAACGCTTCGCCCGAGATGGCGGAGTTATTCGGGCCGCAGCGGAAGTTCAGCACTTGGCGCCGGCTCTGGCTGGAGCTGGCCAAGGCCGAGAAACAGCTCGGCCTCGATATCAAGCAGGGCCAGATCGACCAGATGGCCCGCCACCTCGACGACATCGACTTCGAGAAGGCCGCCCGCTACGAGAAGGAGCTGCGCCACGACGTGATGGCCCATATCCGCACCTTCGGCGACGCGGCCCCCAAGGCGGCCCCGATCATCCACCTGGGCGCGACGAGCTGCTACGTCACCGACAACACCGACCTGATCCTCATGCGCGAGGGCCTGGGCCTGATCGCGGGCAAGCTGGCGGCCGTGATCGACCTGCTGGGCAAGTTCGCGACCGAGTACCGCGCCCTGCCCACGCTCTCGTTCACGCATTACCAGCCGGCTCAACTGACCACGGTGGGCAAGCGCGCGACGCTCTGGGCCTACGAGTTCGCGCTGGATCTGGAGGAGATCGAGCACCGGAGCGCGACGCTGCTGTTTCGCGGCGTCAAAGGCGTCACCGGCACGCAGGCCTCCTTCCTAGAACTCTTCGACGGCAGTCACGCCAAGGTCAAGCGGCTCGACAAGATGGTCGCTACGGCGTTCGATTTCAAGAACGTGTGCACCGTCACCGGCCAGACCTACCAGCGCAAGATCGACACGCTGGTCGTCAATACGCTCGCCCTGGTCGCCCAGTCCGCCCACAAACTCTGCAACGACTTGCGGCTGCTGGCCAATCTCAAGGAGATGGAAGAGCCCTTCGAAAAGTACCAGGTGGGCTCCTCCGCCATGCCCTACAAGCGCAACCCGATGCGCTGCGAACGGGTGACGGGCCTGGCGCGGCTCGTCCTGAGCATCGCCACCAGCCCGCCCATGACCGCCTGCGAGCAGTGGTTCGAGCGGACCTTGGACGACTCGTCCAATCGGCGTGTCGTCATTCCGGAGGCGTTCCTGGCAGTGGACGGCATCTTGCAGGTCCTCCTGAACATCCTCGACGGTCTGGTCGTCTACCCGAAGGTGATCGAGGTCCACGTCGCCGCGGAGCTGCCGTTCATGGCGAGCGAGAATATCCTGATGGCGGCCGTCAAAGCCGGCGGCAACCGTCAGGAATTGCACGAGAAGATCCGCCTGCACGCGCAGGCCGCCTCGGCCGAGGTCAAACGCTTCGGCCGATCCAACGATCTGATCGCCCGGCTGCGGACGGACATCTCCTTTGCGGACCTCGACTTCGACAAGGTCCTCGACCCAGCCGCCTACGTCGGCCGCGCCCCGCAGCAGGTCGATGAATTCCTCAGAACCGTCGTGGCTCCGATCCGCCAGAAATACAAAAAGGAACTGGGCCGAAAAGTCGAATTGAAAGTCTAATATTGCGCCTGCGCATGTCATTGCGAGGAGCGCAGCGACGAAGCAATCTCAACCTCGGAAATGGATGACAAGATGACCCGAAACGAACTTATCAAGCGAATCAAGGAAACCGCGTACCTGGAGGGAGATTTCATCCTCCGCAGCGGCAAACGCAGCAAGTACTATCTTGACAAGTACCTCTTCGAGACCAAGCCCGATGTCCTCAAAGCGTTGGGCAAGGAGTTCGCCAAGCATCTGACGGACGACGTGACCCTGATCGCCGGGGCGGAGCTGGGCGGCGTGGCGCTGGCGGCCGCCGCCGCGATGCAGACCGGCAAGAACTGGATCATCGTCCGCAACAGCAAGAAAGACTACGGCACGAGCAAGCTCGTCGAAGGCACCCTGAAGGCGGGCGACGTCGTCCTGCTGGTCGAGGACATCGCCACCACGGGCGGCCAGGTCCTCGAAGCGGCCAAGGTCATCACGGACGCCGGCGCCAAGGTCAAGAAGATCGTCGCCGTCATCGACCGCAAGCAAGGCGCCCGCGAAAACATCACCGCCGCCGGCTACACCTTCGAGTCGATCATCACAAAAGACGACTTGGGGATTACTGATTGACGAGGGCGCCATCGCCGAGCGAACCTGGTTTGTAGTGGGCCCGTAAGGGCATTAGAAGAAACGCCTGACGGCGTTACTACAAACAAAGTGATCTGCCGTGGCGGCGACATTTGCCTCGTCACGACTGGTAACGGGCGGCATTGATGATTATCGGCGTACCAAAAGAGATCAAGAAGGACGAGTACCGGGTGGGTCTGCTGCCGGTCGGCGCGGAACTGCTGGCGAAGGAGGGCCACACGGTACTATTCGAGAAGGACGCGGGTGTCGCCAGCGGTTTTGATGACCGGCGGTACTCTGCCGCCGGGCGCAGATCGTCGCGTCGGCCGACGAACTCTCCCGGCGGGCCGACCTGATCGTGAAGGTGAAGGAGCCGCAACCGACGGAGATCGCCAAGCTCCGCGCGGGCCAGATTGTCTTCTGTTATTTCCACTTCGCCGCCTCGCGGGCATTGACAACAGCCTGCCTGAAGGCCGGCATTACAGCGGTAGCCTACGAGACCCTCCAGGACCCGCAGGGCCGGCTGCCCCTGCTGACGCCCATGAGCGAGATCGCCGGCCGGATGTCCATCCAGGAAGGAGCCAAGTGCCTTGAACGGCCCATGATGGGTCAGGGTATCCTGCTCGCTGGTGTTCCTGGTGTCGCCCCGGCCAACGTGCTGGTCCTCGGCGGCGGCATCGTCGGCACGAACGCCGCCCGCATGGCCGCCGGCTTGGCCGCGAACGTCGCCATCATGGACATCAACCTGGACCGGCTGCGCTACCTCGACGAGGTGATGCCGGCCAACGTGACGACCATCTACAGCGACCCGCACACGATTGAAGATTACGCTGTCCGCGCCGATCTGATCATCGGGGCGGTCCTCATCCCGGGCGGCCGGGCCCCTATTCTGATTCCGCGCACCCTGCTGAAGAAGATGAAACCCGGCAGCGTGATTGTGGACGTCTCGATCGACCAGGGCGGCTGCACGGAGATGTCCCGCCCCACCACCCACAGCGACCCGACCTACATCGTGGACGGCATCGTGCATTACTGCGTGACGAATATTCCGGGGGCCGTCAGCCGGACCTCGACCTTGGCCTTATGCAATGCCACGCTCCCCTACGTCCGCCAGCTCGCCGCGCGGGGCGTGGACGCCTTCGCCGCCCTCGACCCCGGCCACGCCGCTGCGATCAATATGGCCAACCACAAGCTCGTCAATACCGCTGTCGCCCAGGCCCTCCCCGACCTGCCGAGCGCATAGCACAAGGCGCCGGCCCCCTCAACCTCCGGGTGGCAGCGCCATGCGCAGCTTGCCGATAGCTTTCCCTCGCAGATCGTCTGAACCATCGGCAAGCTCCGAAGACTCCGCTTGCCGCTGCCACCCGTATAAAGAGGCATATTGCAGAGATACCGCCAACATGGGTATAGTGACGCCATGCTCGACGGCGAGAGATACACAAAACGATGCCATCGGTGGGATATGGCCGGCCATGCGCATGAGCTGACCTTCAGTTGCTATCAGGACCGGCCGTTCCTTTCAAAGGAGCGGACGTGTGAGTACTTGGCTGACGCGATCATCGCCGCCAGGGCGCGACACGACTTCGATTTGTGGGCCTATGTCTTCATGCCGAATCACGTTCACCTCGTCATTCATCCGCGCCAAGACCAGTATTCCGTCGGCGGCATCCTGCGCTCCATCAAACAGCCGGTGTCCCGCCGGGCCCTTGAGTACCTCAAGACAGAAAACCCCGACGGGCTCCGACTGTTGGCGACCAGGCAGCAGGATGAGCCCTACCGGTTCTGGCAAAAGGGCGGCGGCTATGACAGAAACATCACCAGCGTCAGGACCCTGATGGAGGCAGTCCGCTACATCCACAACAATCCGGTGCGGAAAAGTCTGGTTGAGACGGCCGATCAATGGTTATATTCCAGCGCGGGAGACTGGGGGAATGTCAGGGCCGGACCAGTTCCGATAGACTTCGATACCTTCCCCAGGTGCTGACCATTGCCGCGCTCGACGCGTGCATGTCCGCGCAAGGCACTGACCAAGAAGGATGACGGGTGGCAGCGGCAAGCGCAGTCTTCGGAGCTTGCCGATGGCTTCATCGTATGCGAGGGGCCATCGGCAAACTGCGTTTGCCGCTGCCACCCGGACGGAGGAGCACCCGTCATCCGAAGGATCTGTCACGAACCAGCCGGCTCCAGGATCAAGATTGCGTCTTCCCAGCCTTCGGGCGTGGTGAGAGATTGGGTGCCTGTATTCGGGAAACTGCCGGCGGTGGTGGCGTTGCCAGTCCTGGGGTCGATCCAACGGGCGTTCACCTTCGCAGCGGCGATCTTGTCCATGTTGATCGAGAAACCGGCTTTGCTGCTGAGATAGACCATGACCCATGTGCCGTCCTTGTGCCGGGCGGCGAGATTCAGGATTTGGCCGTGGGTCTGGAAGACTGCGGCGAAAATCGATTGATCCGGGACCAGATACCACCATTCGTTCAAGCCCGTGAAGACCTTCTTGAGAATTCCCAATTGCACCGCGCCGGGGGCGTCGAGGGCCTGTTTCCAGGTGGGCAAGACCCGCCAACTGTCGTTGTGGCCGTAGGTGTGGTGGTGCCGGCCAGATACGAGTAATACGCCTGCCGGCGCACCCATAAGGGACTGACGTCGAAGCCGTACTCTGAGCCATGCTCGTAGGCCCCCTCGGCCATCAGCACCGGCTTGACCGGCCGGAGATTGTAATCGTGGGTCACCATCGGATAGATCAGCTCGACGCTCTTCCACGTTTGCATCGAGTCGAAGCTCAGCCAGGGCTCGTTGTGAAGGAAGCTGGAGGAATACGGGGCCGGATCGGGCTTGAACGTGATCAGGTGCGCGCCGCCATCGCCTTCGTGCAGGCCGGCCGCCAACTCGCGCAGGACCGGGACAAACTCGGGCTTGGCCTCCGGCGTCATCGACCAGACGATATTGGGCACGTCCTTGTACCGCTGCGCCAGCCATTTCCCCCACGCCCGGCCGTTCTGGGTCGTGATGATCTTGCGCCAACGCTGGTGGAATAAGGTCATCGAGATGATCACGTTGTTCTCCCGGGCGATCTGGAGCACCGCGTCCACATTCTTGAAGTACGCCTCGTTCGGCGTCAGCGGGTTGTCGTCGATCCAGGGCTTCTCCCCATACACGTTAGCCTTGGTGCCGTCGCCGACGCCCGCCAGCATCACCTGCGCAAAGACAAACCCTCTCTCCGCCGTCTTCTCCAGAATCGTGCGGGCGTCCTCGATTTTGTACTCCCGAAAGAGCTGCCACTGGGTCGTCCCCAGCCAGAAGACGGGATGCCCTTGCTGGTCCACGAAGTACCGGCCGTTGTCGCTGACCTTGACCGGATACACCGGCCGCTCCGCGGCAACGACGGAGCCTGCGAGGGATGAGCATATGGCGAGCAACGTGAGTGTTTCGACTATTCGTTTCATCTGCATGCCTCCAATTCTCCATTTCGCTGAACAGTGCCGACCACGCGCGTCTCTCCTGCCCCTATTATAGCTTCTCGGGTGGCAGTCACCCACAAAACGTCTCGATCATGCGGATAATGCGTCCCGCACTTGCTGTCTTGCGAGCAGCACCGATCTCGACCCAGTCCGAGTTGACGGTTTTGACGTGCAGGGTCGAGGTGTCGGCCCCGATCGCGCCGGGAGTGTTGGCGACGATCATGTCGAGGTCCTTGTCGCGCATTTTTCGCTCGGCGTTGGCCCGGAGGTCTCTGTCCTCCAGAGCGAAACCAACCACAATCCTGGGTCTGTGGTGTGCGGTGCACACCCTACCTTGCCTGCCGGCCCATCGGAGGATGTCCGGCGTGGGCTTCAGCTCCAGGAGGAGCTTGGCCGCCTGCTTCTTGAGCTTTGTTTTCGCGGGATGAGCGGGGGTGTAATCGGCTACCGCGGCCGCCATGATCAGGCAGTCGCATTGCGGGAAGTGCTGCTTGACCGCCTTGAACATCTGGGCCGCACTCTCCACCGGAACGATTTCGACGCCCGGCGGTGGTTTCAAAACAGTCGGGGCAGTAATCAAGGTCACCTGGTGGCCAGCCTTCCGCGCGGCCCGGGCGAGGGCGTAGCCCATCTTGCCGCTGCTGGCGTTGGAAATGAAGCGTACCGGATCGAGGTATTCTCGGGTCCCCCCCGCCGTAATCAGAAACCGCATGATGCGCCTCCGAAGGAGTCAAACGCCGAATCGGGTACGCCCTACACTGCCATCCCCAAGGCCGGACGCCTTGAGGCTGCCACCCGCTCGCCCGTTTGTAGTGTGCCCGTAAGAGCATTTGTAGAGACGCAAAATCTTGCGTGTCTACGCGGCGTCACTACGAGCCACCCTCATGTTCCTTTATGCTTGCTCACCATCTCCTCAAGGGCCGCCAGGATCTCCGGCGGCTCCGCCATGCGGCCGAGGCCCTCCGTGCCACAGGCCAAGCGGCCCGCACAGGGACCGATCAGGCGTGCTCCCCTCGCGCGCAGGGTCTCGACGTTGCGCTGCGTGGCCGGGTTCTCCCACATCCGCGTATTCATCGCCGGGGCCCACAGCGTCGGCGTGGCCCAACACGTGCACAGGACCGTGCTGAGCAGGTCGTCGCAAATGCCATTGGCGCTCTTGGCGATGATGTCCGCCGTAGCGGGTGCGACGACCACAATCTGGGCCCAGTCGGCCAAGGCGATGTGCGACATCTGGTGGCCCTGCGTAGGGTTCCCCAACGCATTATTTCGCGTTGGGGACCCCGGTTCGGTCCACAAGGAGGTGAACACGGGCGCGCCGGTCACTGCTTCAAAGCTCTTGGGGGCCACAAGTCGGCAGGCGCTGTCCGTCATGACCGTGCGGACGCCGGCCCCGGCCGCCGTCAGCTTGCTGGCCAAGTCCACCGCTTTGTAGGCAGCGATCCCACCCGTCACGCCGAGCAGAATATTCCGGTCCTGGAGCACACCCGCAGCCATCGGCGCTCACAGCGTCCGCTTCTCGAAGGCCCGTTCCGCCTCATCCGCCCGGGCCTCGACCTCCGCCTTCGTCTTACGCTCGTACGCGGCCTCGTCGATCGCGATCTTGTCCTGCAGGATCTCCTGGACCACGATCTCCATCATCGTCATCCCCTCGGTGTCTTCGATCAAGGGGCGAGAGCCCTGCAGCAGCTCCAACATCCGCTTTTGGATCAGCGCCGCCAGCTTGAACCGGCCGCCGACCTTCTTCACAATCTGTTCGCTCTTGAGTTCTTCCAGCATTCTCTATTCTCCAATGTTGTCTTGGCCTGCGTTCGATTCGGCGTCGATCCTCGGGGCCTGCGCGATGACTTGGATGACCTCGCCAATCGCCTGCTCCAGATCGTCGTTGACCACCATATGGTCGTAAAACTGCCACGCGGCGGCAATCTCACTATCGGCCCCGCCCAGCCGGCGTGCGGCCACCGCGCCGCTCTCGCGGCCCCGGTGGCTCAGCCGCTCGGCGAGCACCTTCGCGCTCGGCGGCAGAATGAAAATCGCCGTCGCCTGCGGGTAGATCTCCTTGATCTGCTTGGCGCCCTGGACGTCGATCTCCAGGATGACGGTCCGGCCGGCGCTCAGGGCCTCTTCGGTCTTGTCCCGGGGCGTGCCGTAGAGGTTCCCGAAAACCTCGGCGTGCTCCAGCAGTGTGCCCTCCTCGATCCGTTTCTGAAACTCCTCCCGGGAGACAAACCAATAGTCGCGCCCGTTCTGCTCCGTCCGGGCCGCCGGCCGCGTCGTCATCGAGATGCTCAGATAGGCGTCCTTCAGCCGCTGGACAAGCTGGCGGGTAATGGTGCTCTTGCCCACCCCCGATGGGCCGCTGATGATAATCAACTTGCCCCGCGTGTTCATCATTCCACGTTCTGGATCTGCTCCTTGAGCCGCTCAATCAGGCATTTGATATCGACGACCGCCCGGGCGATTTCGGCGTCGCTGGCCTTGCTGGCCACCGTGTTGGCCTCGCGGAGCATCTCCTGGCCGAGAAAATCCAGGCGGCGGCCGGCCTCGCCGTCCATTTGGCAAATCTGGGCGAATTGCTGCAAGTGGGCGTCCAGCCGGGCGATCTCCTCCGAGATGTCCGCCCGGTCGGCCATGATCGCCACCTCCCGCGCCAGCGTTTGCTCGTCGAGCTTGAGCTTGGCCTCGGCCAGCAGCTCATCGACACGTTTCCGCAGCTTCTTGGCATAGTCCAGCGTTACCGACCCGCTGCACCTGCGCACCGTCTCCAGGGCCCGGTGAATCAGTTCGCAGTGCTGCCGGAGGTCGGCTTCGAGAAAGGCCCCTTCCGCTTCCCGCATGTGTTCGAGCTTGTCCAGCGCCTTGGCGGTCAGCCGCAACACGAATTCTTTGATCCGAACGCTCTGCTCCTCATCCGGCATGACCGGCTGGATTATCCCGGGCAACTCCAGCAGACTCGCCAGGTCGATGTTCCCTTTGATCCCCGCCGCGGTGCCGACGGCGTTGAGCCGCGTCACCACGGAGCGCAAGGCCGCCTCATCGATGTCAAACAGCGCGGTATCCGCTACGGCCTTGAGGCGCAGCACGTAGTTGATCGTCCCCCGCGATAGATGCCGGCGCAGCTCCTTGTCGATGTCGTCTTCCAGGAAGGCGTTGCCCTCCGGCAGTTTGATGATCGTTTTGAGGTAACGGTTGTTGACGGCCTTGATCTCGACGGCGTAGGACACGCCGTCGAATTCGTCGGTCGCTTCCCCGTATCCGGTCATGCTGTTGAGCATTGCTCTCTGTTCTCAATTAGTCTGTTCGTCTGTTGGTTTCCCTGCCACCCACGGCCCAAACCGGGGGCATATCCCGGCCGCTCTCAGCCACTGCTCTTGCCGGTGTCGGCACCGGGGGCCGGCGCGGTGCTCGGACCGCTCGTACTGGGCTGAGCCGTAGACGGCTGGCTGGCAGGCGCTGCCGGCTGAGGGGCCGCTGCCGGTGCCGCGGAGAACGGCGCTGCCGGCGCCGGCTGCTCGCTGGTTCCGGCCGGCTGAGTCGCGCCAGGCTGCGGCGCGGTCGTCTGCCCGGCCGGTACCGGCTGTTGCGTGGTCGTCGGCGTGCGGCCGTACCGGGAGGAGGGCCGGTAGTACCGGGCCATCAACACCGCCAGCAACAGGAAGATGGAGACACAGACGACGGTCACCCACGTGAGAACGTCGCCGGTCTTGGAGCCCAGCAGGCCGCTGGCCATACCGCCGCCAAACGCGCCGCTCAGGCCGCCGCCGCGCCCCTTCTGCATCAGGACGATCAAGATCAGAAAGAGGGAGACCAGAATGAACAGCACGGCCACGAGGTTCATTAGGAGGCCCACGGCCAACAGCGGTAGTACAGTCATATTCATGCCTCAAAAAACAAATGTTCAACGATGGTCAGATGCCTCTGCCATTGTATCAGGTCCGCATTATACCGCCGCCTGAATGATCCGTGCGAATTCGTCCGCCTTCAGGCTCGCGCCGCCGACCAGCAAACCGTCCACGTCTTCTTGCGCCATCAATTCCTTGGCGTTGTCACCCTTGACCGACCCGCCGTAGAGGAGGCGGGCCTCCCGCGCCAGGTTCGCACCGTACGTTTCGCTCAGCCAGTGGCGGATGAACGCGTGGACCTCCTGGGCCTGTTGCGGCGTGGCCGTCCGGCCGGTCCCGATCGCCCAGACGGGCTCGTACGCAATCGTCACGGCGGACATCTTGTCGGCGCTCAGGCCCGCCAAGCCGGTCCGCAGGTGCCGTGCGACAACTTGCTCCGTCTGCCCCGCATCCCGCTCTTCCAGCAATTCGCCGACGCACAGGATAGGCAGCAGCCCGCCGCTGATAGCGGCCGTGGTCTTCTTGCCCACCAGCTCATCCGCTTCGCCAAGCACATGGCGCCGCTCGGAATGCCCGCACAGCACGTAGGTACAGCCGACGTCTTTAAGCATCGCCGGACTGATCTCGCCCGTGAACGCCCCTTTCGGCTCGAAGTAGACATCCTGAGCGCCCACCGCCACACCCGAAGTGCTGACCGCCTTCACCACCGCCGGCACATACACAAACGGCGGCAGCACGGCCACGGTTACTTTCTCGCGGGCCACGCCCGCCGAACTCGCCGCGACAGCCTTTGCTAATTCCACGCTGGACCGGCTGTCCGTGTTCATCTTCCAATTTCCCGCCACGAACGGTTTTCTCATTTTTTCTCCTATAACAACTCCAGAGCCCGCGGGAAGCTGCCCAGAACCGACAGTTGCAGGCAATGCTGGCGCGCCTCTTCCATACCGGCCTTAACCCGCTCCTCCGCCCGGTGACCCAACAGATCGACGAAGAAGTAGTATTCCCACTCGCGTTTCTTGCTCGGCCGGGATTCGATGTTGGTCATGTTGATCGAGTACTTGCGGAAGACCTCCAGAACGTCCGCCAGGGCACCCGCCTTGTGGGCGGTGCTGAAGAGAATCGCCGTCTTGTCCTCGCCGGTCGGCCGAGCATCCTCGCGGCTGACCACCAGGAAGCGCGTCACGTTATTCGTGATGTCTTCCACATTCTCACAGACCACCTGCAGGCCGTACAACTCGGCGGCCGTCCGCGAGCCAATCGCCGCCGCATAGGACTCCTCCGAGGCCATCTGGGCCGCCTTGGCGGTCGAGGCGACGGCGATCGTATTGGTCTCTTTGAAGGTCGAGGCCAGCCAGTTGCGGCACTGGGCGAAGACCTCGGGCTTGGAGTAGACCTTCTCCACCTCCTCCAGCGTGCAATTGGCCAGCAGGTTGTGGTGGATCGTCATCAGGACCTCGGCGCAGATCTTCACGTCGGTGTCGATCAGGGCGTCGAGCGTCTCGATGACGCCGCCGCCGGTGGAGTTCTCCACCGGCACGATCCCGAGGTCGCAGTGCCCGCGGCAGATCTCGTCGAAGATGCTGCGAATGTCTGCCAGCGGCTCGTAATCCACGCTCCGGCCGAACTTGAGCAACGCCGCCGTATGGCTGAAGCTGCCGCCCGGCCCCAGATAGGCGATCCGCGGCGGTTTCTCCAGCACGAACGAGCCGCTCATCATCTCCCGCCAGATCGCCACTACCGTCCGGTCCGGCAAAGGCCCCTTGTTGGCCTTGACCACCTTGTCCAGCACCTGCTTCTCGCGATCCGGGGCGTAGATGGGCCGCTCGGCCTCGGCCTTGACCTTGCCGATCTGCATAACCACGCCCGCCCGCTCGCTGAGCAGGGCCAGAAGCTGGCTGTCCAGATCATCAATGCGTTTTCTAAGCTCTTCCAACGACATACCTGACCCTTGCGAAGCGAGCTCCACGACGACCTACAGGTCCTCCAGACTTCGCGTCTTCTCTCAAACGGGGCATCCAACCGACACTGGGCCGCCCCTGACCATCAGATGCTCTCCCTGCCTGAAACGCCGGTCCTTCAGAGGCCGGGAGCGATTCGTGAAAACTCTCTCTTTTAACAGCGGTCTACCCTTGCGTCAACGGATTTCGTAGTGTAGATATAAGATTTTGAAGCGGCCCGAACCAAAGGAGAGTCCATGTGGCAGTACACTATCTTTCGAACGAAGTGGGGTTATTTCGGCTTGGCCGGCACGGATGAAGCCGTCGCGCGGACGTGCCTGCCCGCCCCGGGGCGTGAAGAAACCGAGCAGAAGCTGCTCGCCAGCTTCAAGCTCAACAGTGATAACCTACGCCTGGACAATGACTTACAGCAAAACCTCCAAGGGCGGATCGCCGCCTACTACGAAGGCGAGCCGGTGGATTTCAGCACCGACCCCGCCGTGAGCCTCGACGGCGCAGGCCTATTCGTACACAAGGTCCTGCAGGCGTGCCGGAAGATAGCCTTCGGCCAGACAAAGACTTACAACGATCTGGCCAAGGAGGTGGGCAGTCCGAACGCCGCGCGGGCGGTCGGCAATATCATGGCGAGCAATCCGATCCCGCTGATCATCCCCTGCCATCGCGTCCTGCGCGGACGGGGATCTCGGCGGCTTCTCCGCCCCCGGCGGCACCACCACCAAACAGAAAATGCTCGACCACGAGAAATCCTGTGTCAGGGCACGCCCCTGAACAACGGTTGCCAAATGGACTTCCAGGACTTGCCGATCCTCGCCTCTCCTTGGCTGCAAGGCAATCTCGACCCCGCTCCCGCTTGGACGCGATATTAGCGTAGCCGGAGTACTACAGACAGACTACGCGAGCGTAGGCATGGCACCCGGGCCCTGGTCATTGACCGGAAGGTGGTGACGGAACAAGCCGTTCGAGTTGATCGATCAAGTCGGGCAAGTGGACGGTGGCGACCAACCAGATGCGGTCGTGCCTGATCTCGCCATATTCGTGGGCCAAGACGTGACGCTAAGCAATGATCTTGCTCCAGGGTATCTCAGGATGAGCATCGCGGTAGGACTGGGAGATGCTCCTGGCCGCTTCGCCGATGATCTCGATATGGCGCTCCACTGCACCTCGCAGAAGACGGTCGCGAGTGTAATCGTCGAAGCGCTTGCCGGCAATGAACTGGCGGACCGCCAGAGCAGCGTCGAGCATATCCCACACGAAGGAAGCATCGCCGGTCTCAGGCCGCATAGACTACCCGGTGAGTCTGGAGGATTTCGTGGCGCCGGAAGGGATTTCGCAGCGCGTCCCTTTCGATCAAGTCCACCTCGCGTCCGAAGAGCTGCTGCAACTCCCCCCGCATATCGAACAAGTCCCACAAGCTCCAGGTAGCGTCAGGCGAAAACACCACGAGCACATCGACATCGCTATCCGGACGAAAATCATCTCGCAGAATAGAGCCAAAGAGGGAAAGCTCTTTGACCTTCCATTTTCGGCAAGACTCAGCGAGTCGCTCGTCTGAGATCTCGATCCCGTGGAGATTCATGATTGCGCTCCTACTACAACACCGTCGTCTATTTAAGCGATTCGCCCGACGCCTGTCCAGTCAAACCGAAGAGCTTCCAAACACCGGGGGTTCTGGTAGAATCGCGTTTTTGGTTGCGAAAGCTGGGATGGAGTTATGGGATTACCGGTAGTTGCGATAATTGGTCGGCCGAATGTGGGCAAGAGCAGTCTGCTGAACGTTCTGGCCGGCGAGATGATCAGCATCGTCGAGCCGACGGCGGGTGTGACGCGCGACCGCGTCAGCACGTTCATCGGCCAGGACGACCATTATTTCGAGCTGATCGACACCGGCGGCTACGGCATCGTCGATTCCGACCAGCTCAGCGACCACATCGAAGGGCAGATCCTTCAGGCCATCCAATCCGCGAACCTCGTGCTGTTCGTGGTCGATGTCCGCGAAGGCATCACGCCGCTGGATCGGAAGATCGCCGAGCTGCTCCGCCAGCACAAGCTGGACGTGATGGGCGTGGCGAACAAGGCCGATACGTCGCGGCTGTTTCCCGCCGCCGGGGAGTTTGTCCGGCTGGGCTTCGGCGAGTTCTTCTGCGTCTCCGCCCAGAACAACCTCGACATCACCGTCCTGCGCGAGCGGATTTTCGAGCGGCTTAAGCCCCTGACGACGACCGGCGCCCCGCCCGAGCCGGTGATGAAGATCGCCATCGTGGGCAAGCGCAACGCCGGCAAAAGCAGCATCGTCAATGCCATCGCGGGCACCGAGCGGGTGATCGTCAGCGAGGTCCCCGGCACCACGCGCGACGCCATCGACGTGCGGATCGAAAAGGACGGCCAAATCCTGGTCGTCATCGACACCGCCGGCGTCCGCAAGAAGGCGAAGATGGCCAAGACGGACAACAGCATCGAGTTCTACAGCTACGTCCGCGCGACCCGCTCGATCAGCCGGGCCGACATCGTGTGGCTGCTGATCGACGCGACCGACCCGATCGGGCAGGTCGATAAGGGCCTGGCGCACCTGATCGCGGAGGAGAACAAGACGTGCATCATCGTGGTCAACAAGTGGGACTTGGCCAAGGACAAGGCCGTCACGGGCGACTACGAGGATTACCTGACGAAGACGCTGCCCGGCCTGCGCTACGCTCCGATTGCCTTCACCACGGCCACCGTGGCCAAGAACGTCCAGAGCACGCTGGACCTGTCGGCGGAGCTGTTCAAGCAGGCGAACACCTGGATCACCACCGGCCGGCTGAACAAGGCCTTCGAGATCGTCCGCAAGGAACGGGCCGCCCCCGGCAAACGCGGCGCGAAATGGCCGAAGATCTATTACGTGACGCAGGTCGCGGTCAACCCGGTGACGTTCATGATGTTCGTGAACAATCCCGGCCTGTTCGACGAGAACTACCGCCGCTTCGTCGCCGGCCGCCTGCGCGAACTGCTCCCCGTCGCCGAAGTCCCCATCCGCCTCTTAGCCCGCCCCAAAACCTCCCGCCCGCTGACGAGGGAATAGCTCCGACACGGATTAACGCGGATTCGCACGGATTCTTGACGGAGATGCCCGAACTGCGGGGGCATCTTCACATGGTGCGTGCTCCCTCCCCCTACGCATACCGTAGCCGGCCACGGGGGACGGGGATTTCACGCCCGAGTTCTTTGGCGGTTTCGATCCATTCCTCAATGACCTTCTCTGCGGTCGCCACGGCCTCACGATAAGTCGGACCGTCCGCCATGCAACCCGGCAATTCAGGCACCTCAACCACGAACGACTGGTCCTCGTCGCTCCAGTAGATGATCATCTCGTATCGGCTCATGCTCGCCTGCTCCGAGGCCATATTGGATTCTCCCATAGCACATAACGTGCTGTAGCACCATCTGTCCCGTGAATCAACACTACTGCGTCGACGAGCGACATCTCTGTGCAGGCGTCATACGGCGCCGGATCCCATGAGCACCGGGGTACCACAAAAGGCTCGTGCGAAGATGCACGAGTTGGGGAGCGTTTACCGCTTTTCAGGCTTCCAGCAGGAGTGAAGGAACGGGCTTGGCGACGCCAAACCCGTTCTGCCGGTAGCCGCCGGGACGGCTCGGTACGCACGCCTGCGTTGCCCTCCCTCCGGCCCGGCAGGCAAATCGTACCTTGGCCACTTCGAATCGACAAGCCCGCGTCAAGGCAGCAACCATGGCATGGACCGTTCGGCTGGAAGCCTCCAAAGCGGTAAACGCAAGCCCTCGAATACGATCATGCTACGAAGCCATGTCGAAACCAGCGCCGTATTTCGACCACGGCCTCTCGCAGGTCGAGTGCTGCCGGAGAGTCGACCAGGGGCACAAAGAAGACGGTACACGCCATCCCTCAACTCCGTACCTTCTATGATCGAAACCGTCGTTGCTTCCAAAAGAAATCTCGGTCGATAGTGTCTTGCATGAGGCGGGTGTGGTAGAATGCGGGGGTTTGGCTGATTACTCTATCTGAAAGGGGATCTTTATGGGTTCTTCGATGACAGCGGTGGCAGCGATCGTGGCGTTGGCGGTTTTCTTCTTCATCTCCGGCGTGCGGATCATTCGGCCGACGCACCGGGGGCTGATCGAGCGGTTCGGCAAATACCATCGCTTTGCCACGCCGGGATTCCACTGGATCATCCCCGGCGTCGACCGGCTGTATCATGATCAATATCACCGAGCAGATGGTCAATGCCGAGCCGCAGGAGATCATCACCAACGACAACCTCAACGCCCGGGTGGACGCCCAGGTCTACTTCAAGGTCAAGAGCGACGAGGAGAGCGTCAAGAACTCGCAGTACAACGTCAACAACTATCAATACCAGATCGTCAACCTCGCCCGGACGACCCTGCGCAACATCATCGGCACGCTGACGCTCAAGTCCGCCAACAGCGAGCGGGACAAGATCAACAACGAGCTGCTGAAGACCCTCAGCCGCGAGACCGTGAGCTGGGGCATCGAGATCGTCCGGACGGAGCTCAAGGAGATCGACCCGCCCAAGGACGTCCAGGAGACCATGAACAAGGTCGTCAAGGCGGAGAACGAGAAAGTCGCTGCCCTCGACTTCGCCGACGCGGCCGAGACGGCAGGCCGACGGCGAAAAGCGGTCCCAAATCAAGAAGGCCGAGGGCGCAAGCAGGGCCAGATTCTCGCGGCCGAGGGCATCAAGCAGGCCAAGATTCTCGCGGCCGAAGGCGAGGCCCAGGCCATCCGGCTGGTCAACGAGGCGGCCAACATGTACTTCATCGGAAACGCCCAGCTTCTCCGCAAGCTCGAGGCCCTGGAGAAGTCCCTGAGCCAAAACGCCAAGATCGTCATTCCCACGGGTGCGGAGCTCGTCAACGTGATCGGCGAGATGGCCGGCGTGCTGCCGTTGTCCAAGCGGTCCGAAGAGGCCGGGCCCAAGGTCCGAACGGCCGGCTAACAGCCGGAGTCCGGAAATCCGAAACGGGACCCCGGGACCGCCAATCTCCCGATTGGCCGCCTTCTTATGCCGCTCGGGAGAGCGGCGTTCCCAGGGAACCGCCGATGAACGCTGATGAACGCTGATGCTCGTAAGTCATTGCGAGCGGAGCGCGGCAATCTGCTTTCCGCAACCGCAGGGGACGCAAAGGCATCTGGCACGGCCTCGCCGTGCTCGGCCACAACTAAAACCTATCCTCGCGCCAAGGCCTGCCCTGAGCGCAGTCGAACGGGACGCCAAGCTCGCTAAGAAAGAACCGAAGACGAAGAACCCAGAGCACCGTGTCGCAAGTCCTTGAACTCTTGGCGTTCTTTGCGATCTTGGCGAGAGATACCTTAGTCCCGGCCGAGGGCGCAGCCCGAGGCCGGGCTATGGACATCAGTTCTTAGTCCTTGGCGTGTTGGGCCAGGTAGTTCATGGAATATCTCGCCACCTCCTGCATCCAGCCGATATCCAGTCCCGCCGCGAAGCGGGCCAGGGCCGGCCGCACGTCCGGCGTGCCGAGCCACTGGGCCAGCCGTCTCTCGGCCCGGCCGAGCCGGGCTTGAACTTCGCCCACCGGCTGCTCCAACAGCCGGCCCAGGTCCTCCGGCGTCAGGCCGTCGATGTGGCGCAGCACGAGGACCTCCCGCCTGGGTCGCTTCAGCGCGTTGAGCGCCGTAGCCATGTACTGCATCCACGGGCCCACGAGCAATGGCTCATCCGGCCCCTCCCGCCAATCCTCGCCCCGGGCCCCTCTCAGCACGTCCGGCCCGATCACTCTCAGCTCGATCTCCACGATCTTGCCGATCGGCACAGCGTCCCCCAACTTCCGTACCATGACGCACGCCGTGGTCATGGCATACGCTCCGATCTGCTGGGCCTGTCTCCGGCCGTTCGTATACCTCGCGCAGCGAATCAGCACGTAGGGACAATAGCACGCGATGATCCGCTCGCACACCGCCAGTTCCGCCCGGTCCAGACTCTGCCGCACCTGCCGCATAGCGTGCCGCCTTTCTCCCCCCGGTTCACCTCATATCCGGCGGCGGCCCAACGAAAAAGAGCACCGCCGCAACCACGCTCGTTACAGGCCGGTCAGGGCCCTTGGGGAACGTGGAAGCCAACGGTGCTCTCTGCAGACATACTCTAAGCCGGAGCCCGAGCTTCATGTCGGATGACAAACAGGATGCCGATCTCAGAGACATAAAGCGTCGGTGCTCCTTGCGTAGAAACAAAGAGCACCGAGCCTTCCAGCCACTTCCCCAATACAAACCTGACCGTTCGTAACGAAGCGTCCTGAAATCTCAGTGTCACAAGTTGTCTCACGCGGCGGATTTCTCCCGCCGCTGCTGTATTCTACGCCAGGATCGCCCGGAAAGGCAAGAACAATTCCGTCAAGGTACGTACGGAATCGACCGAGTCCCGTGGGGGGAGACGTGCACGCCTTCTCTCGTCATGTGGCCAGGAGGAAGTATCGCAAGGGGAGATACAGGACGTTGTCTTCGGAACTGACCGTCTGGTCGCGAGTGATGATACATCCGAAAGGCAACTTGAACCTGCCCATGAACGATTTCAGCCCGCCGATCTGGTCAACTGTCGTCCGATGCTTGACTTCGATTGGGACGTGACGATTCGTAAGTCCTTTTTCCAAAGCCACTTCGGTTGCCGGGCGAATTATGAGCAGTATACTGCTCATAATTCGCCCGGCAACACAAATCCCTCTTTTATAGGCCGCTACCTCCCATCCTGTAGGTCTAACGTGGCGTCGTCTGTCTCTACGTCGGCGGCTGAAGACCTCGGTCTCCCAGAAACTCTCGCGAATGAAGTAAGCTGTCCGTGGTGGACCAATACCTTCCCTCGGAACGCCGGCACCCAGACACCGGAGATGTTAGGGACGGGCACCGTTTGATGGACTCGCCACCCTCTTAATCGGTTGCTGTCCCCGTTTCCCTCCCAGAGTAGATACTCTCGCGTTTTCCTCGTCTTCTTACGCGGAAGAGTCGAAAAGGATGCTCAGATAGTCGTATCGGGGCCCTTGCACAGGGAAGAGGATATGATGGTCGGTGAAATCCTGTTGGGTCTCAGGTCCTGCATATTGTTCGCTGAGTTCCTCGTAGGGGTGGCCGAGACTATGAAAGAGTCAAGAGTAACGTCCTTCGCACGGGGCTTCCTACGCCAAGTCTCCGAGAGTCTGGCCAACAGCTTGGTGCAGGTTCACCCTGTCACTCTTCTCAGGGGCCTTCTCATGGCGCATGCCATGAGGGTCGATGAAAATGACCCGCTGCCTCTTACCTCTTCTTGATCCAGAGGATGAAATCGGGATAGAAGCCCGCGTTCTGAAAGAAACCTATGCCCTTGCCTCGGCTAAGGTTGCGCAGGAGGAATATTCATGGCCGGCGTGTTTGGTCTTTCCCTGGTTACGCCAGTAATTGCGTAGATCATCGACGAACTGCTCTGCACTGGGCTCAAGCCCCTCTGGCTCGCTCGTTATCTCTCCTTTGCGTCCTGAATAAGAAGCGGCTGATACAGATGCCGATCGAAATAGATGGCTGGGAGTTCCCTTCGTCTTGCTGATAGATGCGATCAGCCTCCTTGATAAGGGCTTTCACTGCCGCGATCAAGCCCGTCTCACTCCGGGGAATACGGACGGTGTAGTCGCGGAAGTTGGGGTCGTTGGCGGCGAGAGTTCCGCAATCCATGTTCTCTGTTTCCCATCGCTCCTGCTGAAGATGATAGTACCTTTCGACGTACCGGCGCAGAATCGATGTGACCGTCTCCTGAAGTACAACGACATCACCGAATGAGCGGGGGTTGACGACAGAATCAGCGGCCATAAGCTGGTAAATGCGCGGGTTCTCGCACGCCATCAGGGCCTTTGGCCTGTCCGGCGGGATCACCAGATTGGTGAACCCTTTCTCCCGCTTGAAGTCGACCAAATTGACGTACACAGCCGCCCAATCGATCAGGTCCAGACGCTCAGGAGGGATAGGCTGCTCTTGCCCGGCTCTCATCTCGGTCGTCGCCACACCGTTGGACACGCTGCGGAGGGATTCCAACTTCAGCGATAAGTCGAGCGTGACTCTTGCGGCCTTGTCCGCCTCAAGCGTTATATCGGATTCCGATACAAAGGTACGGCTTTCAGGCAATCGGGGAACCACGAGCCCCTTGCGAAGGAAGGCATCGTTTCGTCGAATGGGCAGAGGGATCTCCGAAATTGCCGAGCGGTCTCGATGCCCTCGCGCTCCAGGTAATCGCGGAACTGCGCCATGTAGTTGGCGCGGACGGCGAAGATGTTCAGCGTCTCCAACAGCTTGATATGCTCCGGATGCTTGCCGTCGAGAGCACTGCTGCGTTTGAGGCTGAGACCCAGGCCGCGCAGACGCACGCCGCGTCCAAAAAGCTGAATGATCTCGGAGCCCTCGCTGCGCCCGATATTCAGCAGGCCCATGTTGGAGACGCGCCAGCTATTCCACCCCTCCATGAACTTCTTGGCGCCGATGAGAATGTTGATGCTCGTGTCCGGGCTCGTTGATCCCCTCGAAGAGAGACGCGGAGATGACATCTTCCTCAACCTGGATGCCGGAATCATCCTCCTCCACGAGTTTCTTGAACGTGCTCGTATCGCCGATGTAAATCAGCCCGAAGTAATCCTCTGCGCCGCTGACCTTGAGGCCAAGTTCGCCCGCCTTGCCACGGATATCGCACAGGTGGAGGCCGCCGCCGGCCGAAGCGTGAAAGATGCTGGCGAGAATATCATGGTAGATCGTCTCGGCTTTCCGCCGGCTCTTGCGCAAATACTCGAACTTGCCAGCAAACACGTCTTCCTCATCGGCATCCACGAGGCCCGTCTTGCCATCGATAATCTTCTGGATCGCCTGCACGGCCCAAGCCTCGCTTGTTCTCCAGGAACTGCTGCAGGAATCGCGCCACCGTCAGGACATCGGAGCGCTTCTGCTTCTTCTCCGTGTAGACGGCATTGACGGTGCTGCCCACGAAGACCCACAAGGGCCGGTCCAGATTGTAGGGACGCAGCGCGTCTGCTTGCGTCCTCAAAACAGTGTTGCTGCTCGTAGAAGTTCAGCAGGTTGCCCAGCAGAAGCACGTCGGTCTGCTCCTCGGTGGTCTCCTCCCGCAGGTTGAGGATATGGAAATCCTTGCCGTAGCCGTCGCCGTGAAAGTATTTGTAGGAATAGTCAAAGGCGATGGCCTTGCCGTATTCGGCCGTCAGTTCGTCGTTGCGCGCGGCGGTCAGGGCCTGGCCGAACGTGGCGCTGTACTCGAACGTGAAGCCCGTCTGGCCCAGGGCGTCGCGGAACTTGCGCCACGCTTCGCCGCCGGAGCCTTTGTGCCCCTCGTCCACGAAGATCAGGTTGTTGCCCTCAAAGGCCTCGACAGGGACGCTCACGCCGCCACGCCGCGTTTCTCCTCGACCAGCTTTGTGATTTCGATGACGCGGACGGTGTTGGGGTCGGGCATCCCGAGTCCGCTCTCCTCCAGATTGAACCGCTCGCAAGGAATGCCTGAGGCCGTCATCTCGTCATGTGCTGATCGGTGAGCCCCTCGTTGGGCGTGATCAGCAGGATGTTGTCCAGCGCCTTGCGGTTGTAGTGGAGGAACTGCCGGTAGTTGAAATGCATGATGAGCGTCTTGCCGCTGCCAGTCGCCATCCAGTAGGCCAGCTTGTTCAGGTCCGCGCTGGTGAACTCCGGGTCGGGCGGATCGCCGGCAGGTCTTCTGGCGTTGCGGCTGTCAACGAACTCATTGAGCACGCGCAGCAGCTCGCCGGGCCGGTTGCAGCGCCAATCCAGGAAGACCTCGGTGTAGAGCAACGCCAGATACTGGAAGTACCGCAGCGTGATCGGCTCCGCCCGATGCTGGTTGATGGCAGCCAGGTGATTGCGGATGTTGTCGTCGTAGCGGCCCAGATCAGGGGCCGGGATTCTCACCTTGTCGCCCAGGCCGACAAGCCGGTGACGCACATAGCTCTGCCCGAAAGGGTCGAAACCCTCCTCGGCCTTTTTCGTATCGGCCAGAAGCTCGCGGTTGCTCTTGTAGCCGAAGAGGCTGTTCAGCCAGGCCAGCAAGACCAGCCGCTTTTCGAGCTTCACGTATTCGACGCCGTTGGTCATGGGCATACAGACCTCCGAACATCCGGCTCTTGAATACGCCATCCAGCGTCCGCGCCGTTGGGGATCAGGCTGTCGCCGTTGACGAAGACCTCGTCCGCGCCCTCCGCCAGCTTCTGG
Source organism: uncultured Planctomycetota bacterium (assembly GCA_963750205.1). Classification (GTDB taxonomy): domain Bacteria; phylum Planctomycetota; class Phycisphaerae; order Sedimentisphaerales; family Anaerobacaceae; genus PLanc-01. Next base: position 882,041 of record CAVVRJ010000011.1, on the reverse strand, counting down.
TCGGCCACGAACTTCTTGTCCCGCTCGTAGTCGGCCTTGTCCCAGCCGGTGTTGTCACGCCAGATCACCGCGATTTCACGATGGTCGATCCGGCCGCGATAGACCAGATAGCGGCGGTCCTTGTCGGCGTAGGCCCGCCGTGTCGTCACGTGCATGCCCAGCAGGTAGGCGAAGGTCTCCGGGATGTCCACGACCTTCTCCTGGGTCTCCTGCCCTTGGGTAATGCTGAAGCTTGTAGCTGAACGGGCTGGCAAGCTGCTCGATGTTCAGGAGCGTCGCGCTTTCCTTGGTCTCCCAGTCCAGCATGTAGCGGAGCATGTAATCGTCGAAGTCGTACAGCGTCTTCGGTGCGTCCGGTGAACGCGATGTTGTTCAGCGCGTCCTCATAGCTCTCCAGACGGATATACTTGACGATGCGCGGGCTGCGCTCGGCCTCTTCCGCTGTGGCCTGGCGGACGGGTTTGCCGTCCTTCCATTCCGGCGAGAATGTCACTTTCTTGATGCGGGGCAGGAGAACCGTGTCGAAGTACTCGCCCATTTCGACCAGGATGAACTCGCGTAGCCCGCCATCCTCGCGGTTCAGGTTGAATGACGGCGTGGCCGGTGGTGCCGGAACCGGCAAAATAGTCGAGGACAGGTGCTCCCTTGGTCGTGACGCAATCCAGCCGCTTGAGGCAGTCAGCTCACCGCGTGGACGGACTTCGGATAGCATGAATGCGTGGCGAGCCGCCGTAATATCGCGCCAGCAGGTTTGGTCCCATATTCAGCGGCAGTATTCGTACTTGTCCCGACCATGTCTGCGGCAAGAGCCCCTCGTCGTGGATTCGCCATCGATAGATAGCGGTATTGCCCTCCGCGTCCGGTCGCACTCTCACATGCGATACGTCTTCTTCTCGGTGTCAGACGCAGCGAAATCCGAGGACTTCGCCGCCTGGCCTTTCCGCGTCGTATCGGCAGGAGATACCTCTTCTCCCTGCTCTGCGGGTTATCCGCTGTACGCCTACTGCGAGCGCATTATCCCAAGTCACCCTCGGTATGACCAGATTCGTCTCCCGTTCGACATAGAATTGGATAGAACTGTCGAGGACGCGTAGTCCGGAATGTGTTAACGCCGCCGTGCTTCCAAAGTTTGTCCACTCAAGGGAACGAGCTCATCCTCTGTCTTTGTATCGTGCCTTCTGGACCTCGCTAGTTCGAGGGTGCCTGACTCGCATGCCTCGGGTTGTCCATAGCAGAGGGCGTACTCGTGCATATCGAGAAACCGTCGTTCCGTTCCTGCCCGCCGGGTTGTTCTTCATGACTACCACCTAGCAGGTCATTCTCGGTCGGAATGACTGAATCCATAAGACTGCGCAGACCATGCGATCTCGCAGTCGTCGATTGCACGCAAACTCATCGATCACCATGAAGCAACCTACGCGCAATTGCGGAGGCGATTCTCAACAAGAGCAAGCCAAGATGAATGACGGTAGCCATTCTTGTACAGAATCGGCCCTGCCTCCGTGTTGTAGGGGGGTCGATGTAGATGCACTTGACCTTGCCGCGGATACTTCTCCAGCAGCAGGTTCAATGCTTGGAAGTTCTCGCTGTGAATGAGCAGGCCATCGGTCGTCGTCATCCAGGTCGTCGAAGCTGGCCAAGCAGCCGGTCCACGAAACTCTAGTCGAAGTGCTTCGTGTCCAGGACCAGCGTGGGTGGCCCTTCAGAAAGACGACGCGCCGGTCGCTCTTGCTCTTGCACCGGAGTTGAACAGGTTCGGCTCTGCTCCTCGTCGATGTGGAACAGTTCCTTCCATTCCGCCCACTGGGCATCGCACGCGGCGATCTCGGGTAGAAGCTCCTCGGCGATGTTGCCGACGGTGATGCAGTACTGCGTCTCCGTGATGAACTTCGCTTCTTCTCAAAGAGCATCTTCTGGAAGTCTCTCGATCTGGGCCAGGAAGTCGATGATCCGTCCGCCGATGGCCCTGATGACGCGCATGATCTGGAACCAGCCCTCGGCGCGGACTCGCCGGCGGCCTCCATCTCGTCCAGGTTCAGCACTTCGTTCTTCAGGTAGAAGTCCAGCTCGCGGGTGAGGAAGCCCTTCAGGTCCTTGTGGATGAAGAAGTCGGACGTGTTCCGCTGCGTGTACTGGCGCAGGTGGTGGGCCAGGAGACTCACCTGCTCCCCATCGGCAGGTCCTGATGGTGCACGGCGATCAGCGCGGCCAGGGCGCATCGTTTCCTTGCAGACGGCTCGGGAATCGCCTCCAGCCCTCGGCGATGATCGCGTCCTGCTGGTTGCGCTGGCCGTACTTGAGTCTGCTCTGCCTCGGTCAGCGGCCGGTACTCGAACGGGATGACGACCTCTTCGCGCTTTGGCGTCGAAGGCAGCCTCCTTAGGCAGGGGCAGGAAGAACCGCTTGTCACCCTTGACGTTGTTCTGCGCCACGTCGGCCTGCTGGAAGCCGGAAGTGGACCGTGACGCCGCGGGCCTGAAGCGGTAGTCGGTGAAATGCTCGCCGGTCTTGACGTAGTACTGGTCGCTGTTGGCCCAGTGCAGGTAGACCTCCTCGCCGTTGTACGGGATGGCGTATTTCTCCTTGCGGCTGTAGCGGCGCTTGGAGAGGAAGTCACCGCGTCGTAGTAGCGGCTGAAGAAGGCGTACAGGTGGTTGAAGATGGCAGCTTCCAGGGCGGGCCTGTGGCTGGCGCCCGAGGCACGTGCCTGCAGGTCCAGGTATCGCTTGCCCAAAGGCGTGCCGTGGAATGTCTCGGCCAGCCGCCCTCGCCATCGAGGGCTGCCTCGCCCAACGTCTCGCGGATCTGGTCGGCGACGTCCTCCAGCTCGGCGGCGACTTGGGACTGGCTGGCCAAGCTGCCGCTGGAGAGCTCCTTGCTGATCGCCTCGAGCAGGTCCTTCTGGATGAACCGCTCGACGGCATCCCGCTTGTAGTTCATGATGCGGTAGATGCCGAAGTCCAGGTCGGAGCAGTCGAACTGAAACATCTCCCGAAGCAATTCTTGGAACTTTTCCCGGTGGCCCACCATAGCCCTTGGCCTACCTAAAGCTACGTTGATCTGTCTGCCTTACGTCTGCGGTAATATATGCAGCGGAGACAGCCTTCTGTAAAGGGAAAAGCCGTGTCCATCTGCCGAAGGACTCAAGGCGTCCTATCCTTCTTTCCCGGGGACATTTCGTCGGAACACGGCAGGACCACAGGCAGATATGTCGCGGTTCCTCAGGCTGTCGCTGCTCGTGGATTCGGCTGGATTCTACCCCCTCCTTACCGCCCGGAGCAAGGGGAATCGAGGGGAGATTTCCCGGTTTTCGGTTGGCGTTCTCAGCTTGTCTTCCGTCCCGCGTCCCCTATCGACAGCCGAGGGCGGCTGTCCTACGTGGTTTGTTCGCGTGGTTCGCGTCCTTCGCGGTGGACCAAGATGGTCGTCGGTAGTCGGTAGCCGGTAGCCGGTGTGAGGCAGGGATCGGGACCAAGGGCCGGGGCAGGCTGGTCTTGGCTCCCCTCTTGCTACCTTGGAGACCTTCGCGATCTTCGTGGTTGAAGAAGGTAGTTCCCGGTTGTCAGTTCCCAGCGTCCCGGCGTCTCCGCGACGACCAGATCGGCTCATCGTCCCCCGCTTTTCACCCTTCCGTATCCCCGTTCGTCTTGGCGGTCTTGGCGTCCCGTTCGCAGGCTCAGGGCAGGCCTTGGCGCGAGAATTCTTGGGCGAAAGATTTTTCGCCCCTACGGTCCCCTGCCACCGGCCGCTTGCAGAACTGCGCCTGGTGCTGATACACTGACGAGCAGTGTCGCCCCGGGGCCAACGGACTACAACTCCGAAGGCCTCGTTCTCGGTGCGTACAATATCGTCGCCGTTGGAGAAATGTGATGCATGCTCTGCCTCTCATCATCATCGCTTTGCTGGTCTTTGCCCTGGCGTACCGCTTCTACGCCAAGTTCATCATGACCAAGGTGCTGGTCTTCGATCCGGCACGGCAGACGCCGGCGTACACCCTGCGGGACGGGCGCGACTATCACCCTACGAATAAGTACGTCCTCTTCGGTCATCATTTCGCGGCCATCTCCGGGGCGGGGCCGCTGGTAGGACCCGTGCTGGCGGCCCAGTTCGGGTATCTGCCGGGCTATCTGTGGATTCTGATCGGGGCCGTGCTGGGCGGGGCCGTGCATGACGTGGTCATTCTCTTCGCCTCGGTGAGGATGAACGGACTATCCCTGACACAATTAGCCAAAGGCCACATCAGCTCGACGGCCGGCATCGCCACGGCCTTCGCCATCTTATTCATTATTGTCACCGCCCTGGCGGGCCTGGCCCTGGTGGTGGTCAACGCCCTGAATGAAAGCGCGTGGGCGACGTTTACCATCGCCGTGACCATCCCGGCGGCTCTGCTGGTCGGACTCTACATGTACAAGATCCGGCCGGGCAAGATCGTCGAAGCCTCGCTGATCGGCGTGGCCATCGTGATCCTGGGGGTGACGCTGGGAGAGCCCTTGTCGAAGACGAGCCTCGGCGCGACGATCTTCACCCTCTCCAAGCCGACGCTGTCCATCCTCCTCCCCCTGTACGGCTTCATCGCCTCGACGCTGCCGGTGTGGGTCCTCCTGTGCCCGCGGGATTATCTCAGCTCGTACATGAAGCTGGGGACCATTGGGCTGCTCGTCGTGGGGATCTTCGTCGTCAATCCGACGATCCAGATGCCCGCCGTCACGGCGTACGTGCACGGGGGTGGGCCGATCATTCCCGGCAAGGTCTGGCCCTTCGTGTGCATCACTATCGCCTGCGGGGCCATCAGCGGCTTTCATAGCCTGATCGGCTCCGGGACGACGCCCAAGATGATCCGCAACGAGGCGGACATCCAGTTCATCGGCTACGGCGCCATGCTTACCGAGGCGGTCGTCTCGATCATGGCCCTGATCGCGGCCACCGTGATGCAGCAGGGCGATTATTTCGCGATCAACCTGACGCCGGAGGTCTTCAGCCAGTTGGGGTTGAACATCGACCGCCTGAAGGAGATCGAGGCTATGACAGGGGAAACGCTCGTCGGGCGGTCGGGCGGAGCGGTGTCGCTGGCGGCCGGGATGTCCCAAATCCTCTCGGCGATCCCCGGCATGACTCACCTGATGGGCTACTGGTATCACTTCGCGATCATGTTCGAGGCGCTGTTCATCCTGACCACCGTGGACACGGGGACGCGCGTGGCCCGCTACATTCTGCAGGAAATGCTCAGGACGTTCCATCCGAAGCTGGGCAGCAGCACGTGGATGCCCGCCGTAATTCTCAGCGGCGGCACGATCACTCTCTTATGGGGCTATCTGGTCTATCACGGCGACATCAGCACGATTTGGCCGCTGTTCGGCGTGGCCAACCAGCTCTTGGCGACCCTGGCCCTGAGCATCGGCACAGTCTTTATCCTCAAGCATTCGCACAAGTGGCAGTATGCCCTGATTACCTTCCTGCCGTCGCTTTTCATGTTTGCCACGACTTTCGCCGCCGGCATCAGTAATATCGTGAGCAATTATCTGCCCAAGCACACTGTCCAAGGCAACCTGAATGCGGCCCTGTCCGTGGTCATGCTCCTGCTCGTCCTCGTGATCTTCTTCGAATCTCTCCGCCGCGCGCTCGGCTTGCTGAGGAGGGGACCCGAAGCCAGACCACAGGGCTCTCCCGCCGCGGTGTAATCCGCACTGCTGCGGGCTCAGGGTTTGGTCTCGACATTCGCTTCGGGAAGCGGCTGCAGGAGGAACTTCGCTTTCGGGAGCTGCTGGTCCGGGTCGGCCTTGATCTCGTCCTTCTGGAGGAAATCGTCGGGGAAATTAAAAGCGACGGCCCGCTCGATCGGCTCCGTCGCCTGCCGATCCGAATCCTGGATATAGAGAATCAACTGGTACAGGCTCTGGGTATACGCCAACTGGGCCTCTTTGGTGGCCTTGATCATGACGTTGTCCAAGTCCGTCGGGTCGTTTTTCAGAACAACCCGGTACTTCCCCTGCATATTTTGATTGAAACAGAAGCCGACAGCGGCGGGGACCCGGTAACTGTTGAGAACGTTTTGAGCGGGCGTCAGGGAGATCTTCACCTTGTCGAGGACCTCACGGCGCTGTCCTGGGACCAGCTCGATGTAAGGCATCTTCTCCACCGCCGCGGTTTTGGCCCGATTCTGCTCTTCCGGCGTCAGCCGCACGATCGCCTTTCGGACTCCCACCTCGTCCTTCGGCACGTAGGCCTCCACCGTCTCCGGCACCATGCTCACCTGAACGGCAGCGGGGAGCCCGGCACACTCCACGGGGATGGTCATCTTCACCAGCTCCTGGACGCGGAGCGTCAGTTTTTTGGGCTCGCAGCTCTCGACCGCCAAGCCCAATTGGCGAAACTCGTCGCTCTGCTTGACGAGCTCCAGCACGTCCACCGTGTGAACCTCGGCTTTCGTGATCCCCTCCTGCTCGGGTGCCAGGAAGAGACCGAGATCCAGGATCCCCTTGTTCTTCCGCCGCCGGATTTCCGCAACGCGCGAGGCCGGACCTTTCAAAACGACCGAATCGAGGACCACTGACGTCTGCAGATCCGGCTCATCCTGCGGGGCGACGAAACACGCCCACAGGGCGGGATTGCTGGATTTCGCCACCGCGATCACCACGTCCGGCAGGTTCAGACGCTCATCCTGCACCAGATCGGCCCAGACCCAAATAAGAGCGGTCAGGAAAACGACGATAGAGATCTTGCCCAGTTTGATTTTCTTGATCGTCACTTGTGCTCGACTTCCTCATCCATCCAGTCGGACGGGCGTTTGAGCCACCGGTCCATGAGAGCGACGTGTCCGGCCGCCGCGACCCCGCCCAGGTGCGATCGGATCTCCGCCTCCGTGACGTTACGCGTCAGACTGCCCTTCTGGGCAATAGAGATGGCCCCCGTCTCTTCGCTCACCACCAAAACCATCGCATCCGAGCCCGCCGTGATGCCGACAGCCGCCCGGTGGCGCGAGCCCAGCTCGACGCCGGAGACGCTGCCCGCCTCGGCCAGGGGCAATTGCACGCTGGCGGCGACGATCCGGTCCCCCGAATGACCACTGCCATGTCGTGCAAGGGTGTGCCGGGATAGAAAATGGTCTTCAGCAGATCGGACGTGACGCGCGCATCCAGACGCACGCCCGTCTCAATGAACTCGCCCAAGGCCACCTGCCTTTCGATCACGATGATCGCCCCGATGCGGGCGGCGGAGAGCTCGGTCACGGCCGTGACCAGTTCCTCCACGGTGCGGGACAGTTGGTGGGAGGAGCCCGTCCAGATCCGGGGCTGGCCGATTTGAATCAAGACGCGCCGAATCTCAGGCTGGAAGCCCGCGACCGCCACGATCAAGATGGCGATCAGGAAGCCCTTGTAGAGGTATTGCAGCCGATCGAAGGGCAGACGCTCGACGACCAGGTTCAGGATCAGGACCCCCGCCACGAGGATGAAAATGACACCGCGAAAGAGCCGCTCGCCGCGCGTACCTTCGAGGAAATCGACCACCCACCAGACGACCAGGCCGATCAACAACAACTCGACCGCAACAACCCACGCCTGGTAATGCCAAATGCGGTTAAAATAATCAAAGAAAGTGTCCACCGATCCAAACCCTTTCCCTGGGCATGGATGATCCACGATTTACAAATCACGATTGGAGGGTGTAGGATACACCATCCGCCCCCATGCCGCCAACCCACAAATGGCAAATCGCAAAAATTAAATCGCAAATCCTACGGGACTCTCCTGTCGCTCAGCATACTGGGCCTGTCGAGCATCAGGAACGCGTCGATATCTGCCATCAACATTTGCGTATTCAGATCCAAGACACGTACGTGCCGGCGGTTGACTTCCGCGGCCGTTTCACCCGGCTGTTGGGTGGCACAGCCTGCCAGGAGCAACGCACAAAAGTACAGGCCCACAACCAACGTGAAAAGGCGCAAACGGAGTCCCTTGCGTCGTTCTTTCCCGTTTTCAACAGCCATGACGCTTTTCATCATATCCCCTTCGTCACTCCAAACCGACTCGTTCTCGGGGGTAGCGTAAAGCCGGCCCCACCATGTATTTAATTATATCCGCTCAGTCCCGGCCCGTCAAGTCCGATACGGATTTTGCGTCGCGTCCCCGGACAAAAATAAGCCGTCCCGGAGAAAAATGCGTTTCCTCCGGGACTCTGGGCAAGTTACAATTCCGTCATATATTGCCTGGGCCCCGGCCCCAAGGCGAGGTCCGACCGCGCAGGGTTGTGAACACAAGGAGCAGGTCATGAGAGCCAAGTCAGCCCAAACGCCCCTTACGGGCCGCCAGCGGGTATTGCGTGCCGTGAACCATCAGCCGGCGGACCGGGTCCCCATCGATCTGGGCGGCACGAATTGTTCCGGGGCCCACGTCAGCGTCATCGCCAAACTCCGCCAGGCCCTCGGCCTGGACAAACCCGGGACCAGGGTCAAAGTAGTCGAGCCGTACCAGATGCTGGGCGAAATGGCCCCCGATCTGCGCCAGGCCCTCGGGATCGACGTCGTCAACCTGCCCAACCGAACCAACATGTTCGGCTATGAGAACGCCGGCTGGAAGCCCTGGAGAACCTTCGACGGCACGGACGTGCTCGTCCCGGCCGATTTCAACACCGATCCCCAACCCAACGGGGACATCCTGATGTACCCCCAGGGCGACAAATCGGCCCGAGCCTCGGCCAAGATGCCCAAGGGCGGCTACTACTTCGACTCGATCATCCGCCAGCCGCCGATCGACGACGCCAAGCTCGATCCGGCCGATAATCTCGAAGAATTCGGCCCTATCGCCTGAGGAAAACCTCCGCCACTACGAGCGTTTGGCCGACGACCTGTACAAGAACACCGACCTCGCCATCGCCGCGGGCTTCCCCGGCACGGCCTTCGGCGACATCGCCCTGGTCCCCGGCCCCTGGATGAAGGACCCCAAGGGCATCCGGGACATCGAGGAATGGTACATCAGCACCGTGACCCGGCGGTCGTACATCGCCGAGGTCTTCGCCCGCCAAGCCGAGATCGCCGTCGAGAACCTCAAGCGTATCCACCAGGCCGTGGGCGACAAGGTCCATGTGGTCTTCATGGACGGCACCGACCTAGCCTCCCAGAACAGCCTCTTCTGCTCCCCTGCCACGTACCGCGAGCTGTATCTCCCGTACGCCAAACAAGTTAACGACTGGGTGCACGCCCATACGAAGTGGAAGACCCTCAAGCACTGCTGCGGCGGCTGCGAGCCGCTGATCGACGGCTTCATCGACGCCGGCTACGATGTCCTCAACCCCGTCCAAACCTCCGCCAAGGGCATGGACCCGCAGCACTTAGTGGACACGTTCGGCGACCGCATCGTCTTCTGGGGCGGCGGCGTGGACACGCAGCAGACCCTCCCCTTCGGCACGCCCGACGACATCCGCCGGCAGGTCCGGGAGCGGGTGAAGATCTTCGGCCAAAAGCACGGCTTCGTCTTCAACACCATCCACAACATCCAGTGCAACACGCCCACCGAGAACGTCCTGGCCATGTTCGAGGCCCTGGGCCGAAGGCTGTAGCGTTCTCCCGGGTGGTTCAAAACCTCTCTTCTTCGGTTACCGCGGCGACCTGAACGAGTAGTAATCATGGAGGTTTTCAAGGACTCCAAACCACGAAGGGCACGAAGGCTGGAGTACCCCCGGAATCCAAACTGCGGACGACCCGTGGCGCAGTGCGTAGGCATCCATCCATGAAAGGCACCGTGGCTTATCTTTACGGCATTCGTAGCCGACACCTTCATTCCTCCCGGTTCTTGCCCATGTTTCTATAGCATCGACGTTGCACCTTTGCCAATGCCGCTTCGCTCAAACCTTCAACCCCTTTTTTCGTCTTCCGAGTGTTCGACAAAAACAAAGTCGCCAGGTTCAGCGATAAGATCATGCCCCTTCTGTCCGAGACAGGGCATTCTTCAAGGAACTTGCGAGGATCGGGCTTTTCGCCCTTCAAGAGTTCTCCCTCGTACGTCGCCAACAAAACGAAATATCCTTTCCGTTTCTTCCGACGCGAACCATGCGTAGAAGAAGGATGCGTTTGAGCTTTGTTCTGCACTGCCATGTCTCTGTCCTTTTCGGTCTGCGTTCTCAGTTGCCAAAAGTGAAGATCCCTCAACTGTTTTCTCCTCTCTTAGAGATGGCTGTGTCAACAGAAAGCGAAAACATTTTTTCGATAAATCTCCTGCTGTCCTTCGATTTTGGTCTTCATATCCGCGCAATAGTGCACCAAAATCGTTCCAAAAACTCACATTCGAGTTGTGGCGAAGAGTTCTAAGTGGCCCGTGAAGCAGCACTTACAGCCCAAGAATCCCTTTGGAAAACTGCGCCACAAATGGACCGAAAATTACTTGACCCGAGCCGTTCTTCTTTCCACAATTAGCATGTGTAGGCCTATGGAAAAGAGGACACGGTGGCCAAACCAAACCAGAAACCCGGTCATAGAAACGGACCAAACAAAGGTGTGTTTATGCGTCCCCATCGCAAGAAATCGGAGTGGTTTCCCGTCAAGTACTTCATTCTCGAAGAGATTCTTACCAAGGGCTCGATGACCGTGGAGGGACTGTATAAATCGGTCAATAGCCAGCTCAGCAATTCGGGCGAGAGGAAAGTCAACAAAAAGAAACTCGTCGGGCTGTTGGAGGAAGTACGGGAACAAGTTCCTCAATTACGCGTGGACAACAACGATTTCGTGGATTGCACCGGGCTTATATCCCTCCTCCTGCAGAATCTGCCGAAGAAGCAGGACTCCTCCACATATCTGGAAACGACTCTGCGCGAGATGGGGGACCCTTCCATGCAGATTCTGAAGCTGTTGTGGAAGTATAAAGCCGGCGACCTCGCGGATATCTATCAAAAGCTTCGAAATCTCGAGCAGAACCCCCGCCAGAAGATGGACCTTGTGACGAAGGTGTGTAACCTGCTGAAAATGGAGGAGGTTCATCATGTCATGCTCAGTACGGGCGTGACCATGTTCGAACTCGCACGGCAGATCCTGATGCGATACACTGAGTTGGGAATACAGACCATTATCTCTTCGAACATGCTCATCCACGTGGAATTCCTGCTGGCAAAAATCCCTCCGGCGTCATTGCTGCTTGAGCTGCCGCCCGGCAAGCTACATTTTCAGCATGACACGGCGTCGTTTGGTCTTGAGCGTGCATTGACCGCCGGCGAACTGGACAGCGAGACGCTGAAAACCGTACAGGCCTCCGTATTGAGCTTTACGAGCCTTTCCTTCGACGAGGGCTTCAAGATCGGGCTTGGGTACCAGGCTGACATCAATGAGAAATTGTTCCATCTGCGGCCGCCCCAAGGATGCCGTCTTGTCATCATTTTGATTGACTGGGAGAAAATCCTGTCGGGTGCCGGCGGGAATGTCGTTCGAGATGCACAAGGACGCAAAGGCCATGAACTCTTTGAATTATCGAACGGTCGGCAATACATCATCATGACCAATCGTCCCAGGCGCGTAGAATCGGAGTTGGACCGCAAGAAAATGGCCGATCTGGAGAAATGGGCCACGGAAGGTCATGCAATTATCCTCGATACTGACGACAAGCTTCGGGAGTATAAGGAGAAACGCAAGACCTGAAACGAGCAACCGAAGACTCGGCCACTCAGCCTCCCAGAACCTGCTCAAGGTTCTTTCTGAGTATTGCCAAGGCGTGCTTGTACTTCTTCCTCGCGGTCGGAATTGAGCAGTGCAGGTGTCTCACGATCGCCCTCCATGATTTGCGCGGGACATGGAAATAGCGAAGGATAAGGATTGTCCGTTCCTCGGCGGGAAGCCTCGCCACCATGGTTCGAAGATGCTCCCGCAATTCCTGAAGTTCCTTCTCGCCGGGCAGCGTGCGAGGATCCAGAATCTCTTGCGTCAGGTCCACTGTCACACCATCCTTGTTGACGTGGCTGCTGAGGGACGTGGGGAGACGGTTCTTCTTCGGGCAGTAACCATTCATGACACTTTCAGCGACTGTTCTAAGATAGGGCCAGGGGTTCTCTTTTTTGATGTTCTGGCCGCGGATGCGATTGAATGTTTCTTTTGACAGGTCCTCTGCATCCTGGAAATGTTTGACTCTACGGTACACAAGCCAAAAGACGGCTTGGAAGTACTCGTCAAACAGCCGCTTGAGTTCTGTGTCGTCGACAAACATGTGGCACCCCTATGAACATGATCCACTATGGGAATAGATCAAGCTCAATGACGAAACGCGTATCAAAGCTGGAACATTCGGTTTATTTTTTGCGATGCGAATCAGAACCCCATGATCAAGCGTGGATAACCTACAGTCACTCGCGACTGTCAGGCTCATCGAATGGGGATGCCAAGTCCCCGACAAACCTGAGACACCCCTACGAGCATTATCCACTATCAAAAACAGATCACGCTCAAGAAGGAAGAACGCATATCAAAGCCCGAATATTGCATCTATTGTTTCTCGCGATGCGAATCGAAAGCCCATGGCCGGGCGTGAACAACTTACAGTCACCCGTAGCCATCATGCTCATCGAACGTGGATGCCAAGTTCCGGACAAACATGAGGGACCCCATGAACATGAGCCGCTATCAAGATAGATCATGTTCAATCGGAAAAACGCAGGCACGGTGCGAGTTGTTTCTTTTTCGAGATGTGAATAGGGACCAGTGAACATATGTGCATGCTCCGCTGTCACTCGCGACCACCGTGCTCGCAGATGTGATCGTCGCGTCCCCCGGCCTCTTCGCCAAATGAAAGGCAGCGTAGACAGCCTCGCATTTTTTCTTGTCGGAATCGCAGGAATTCTTTTCGATCATGCCGCCGCTACCGCTCTGTAATAGTGGACAAAGGAGAGGCAGGGCCAACGCAGAAGTCGGATGACAAGTCCAAAAGATGACATCTTCGGAACACAAGATTGAAAGGCAATAATATGTTCTCGCTTGAGAAGGAAGTTCGCTGCCGAAGCCCAGACGCGGCTTGAGACAACGGGCCGGCGGGAAGGGCCCGGGGATCGAAGACCCTGACGGTCTTGCGACGAAAGGTCGCGTCTCGACGAGGTCGGCGGCGTGTTACGCAGCCGACCCTTTTGTTTGGGCTGATCGAGACGCGACAGAAAGGAGGACGTTATGCAATGGGACAGGATTCTTGAAGGCGTCACGGCGATACTGGCAGCCGGCTTGATCGTCTTCATCATTCAGCTTTTCTTGCCGGAAGACTACAAGAGGAGAATGAAAAAAGCCTTATGGAGGATCATCCGATACCTGGTCTGACGCGGAGGAGTCGTGGCCGGCGTGGCGATTCGTAGGGGCAGCCCTCTGGGGTCACCCTTTTCTGTTGGGATTACAGCGTCTCGGACGGGATTTGGCCATCGCGGCGGGCTTCCCGGGCACGGCCTTCGGCGATATCGCCCTGGTCCCCGGCCCCTGGATGAAGGACCCCAAGGGCATCCGGGACATCGAGGAATGGTACATCAGCACCGTAACCCGGCGGTCGTACATCGCCGAGGTCTTCGCCCGCCAAGCCGAGATCGCCGTCGAGAACCTCAAGCGTATCCACCAGGCCGTGGGCGACAAGGTCCATGTGGTCTTCATGGACGGCACCGACCTAGCCTCCCAGAACAGCCTCTTCTGCTCCCCTGCCACGTACCGCGAGCTGTATCTCCCGTACGCCAAACAAGTTAACGATTGGGTGCACGCCCACACCAAGTGGAAGACCCTCAAGCATTGCTGCGGCGGCTGCGAGCCGCTGATCGACGGCTTCATCGACGCCGGCTACGATGTCCTCAACCCCGTCCAAACCTCCGCCAAGGGCATGGACCCGCAGCACTTAGTGGACACGTTCGGCGACCGCATCGTCTTCTGGGGCGGCGGCGTGGACACCCAGCAGACCCTGCCTTTCGGCACACCCGACGAGGTCCGCCGGCAGGTCCAAGAGCGCGTGAAGATCTTCGGCCCAAAGCACGGCTTCGTCTTCAACACCATCCACAACATCCAGTGCAACACCCCCACCGAGAACGTCCTGGCCATGTTCGAGGCCCTCGGCCGGAAGTGTTGAGCACGTGCGGAAAAGTCCTTTGACAAGCCGGACATGCTCCAGAGCACTCAGCCGAGGGCGGCTGAGTTACATGCTCCGGTCCTTCCCTGGAGGTGGAGCGCGCATGTAGGACCCCCCGCCCTCGGGGGTCGTTCTTGAGCAGGTCCGTGAACACCCTCGCCCTGCGAGGACGCCCGTCCCTGATTCTCAGATGGTGGGCGAGAAGCCGGTTTATCGTGGCATGGGCTTCCAGCCCATGAATCACCGGCAGGATGCCGATGCCACAAAGCCTCACGGGCAGGATGCCCGTGCCACTTCTCACGCGTGTCGCGCTCGTGGGGACCCCAAACGCGACGGATGGCGTTTGGGAGGGGCCCCCCAACGCGGACTAATGCGTTGGGGACCCCGAACCCTTCCCGCCCTTGGTCAAGCGAACGCCTTGCGCTGCGCATGTCATTGCGAGCGAGGCGCGGCAATCTCTCTTCTAATGAGCGGACTCGTTTCAGGAATCCGAGAGTTGAATAAAAGAGGATAGACGAGGGCCTAAATAGGTGACTGCCGCCGGTTTGGCCGGTTTCGATGGAAGGGCCTGACACCGTGGGATTCCTCTTCACCCAGACGAGAATGGGAAAGGGAAAGCCTGACCCCTGATTCCCCAACTGACATTGACCAAGCCGTTGGCTGGCGGTATGATACTGGCAGCAAAAAGGAGAATCTGCGGTGAAGATCGTGGGCCTAATCTGGCTTGAGGAGATTGTCGAGAAGCTTGAGGTCAAGCACCGCGTGATTCCCGAAGAAGTGGAACAGGTTTTCAAGAGCCAGCCCAGAATCAGGCGAATGAAGACAGGCCACTATCGCGGCGAAGATGTCTATCGCGCCCTGGGGCAAACCGATGCCGGCCGCTATCTGGTGGTCTTCTTCATCCATAAGATGACCGGCGACGCTTTGATCCTGAGTGCACACAACATGGACGATAAGGAGCGTAGAAGTTATGCCAGATAAGCAGTCAGCCCCGAGAGATGTCCTGCCCGAGAATTTTCAGACACTGGAGGAGTTGTCGGATTTCTGGGATGCCCACAGCAGTGCGGACTATGAAGATGTCATGGAGCCGGTCGAAGCCGAGATCGACCTATCCTCCAGCAAGGTCTATTGTCCGGTCGCGAAGGACCTGCTGCGCCAGGTCCGCCAGCAGGCACGCCAACAGGGCGTCTCCACCGAGACGCTGATTAACCTCTGGCTACAGGAGAAGCTTCGCGCTTCCGCATAGAGCCCGGGAGTCCCGTCCTCCGTCGTCGGTCCTCCGTCTTGCAACTCCCCCGCTGCCCCCGCCTCGGGCCTACAGTCTATAGCCTATCCTCCCCCGCGGGAGGTCGAAAGGAGCTGGCTCGGTCCAGGAATCCGAGAGTCGGAAACACAGGACAGAAAAGGACAGGAATAGGGTGACTGTCCTGAATGGCACTGCCGTGAGTTTCAGGCGTGCCAACGCACAGACTACCCACGGGACAGGAAGAGAATCTTGTTGCTCTCCGTCCTGCACGAGAATCTTGCTCCGGGCGGTCGGAGCGGTATCATGTTTTCGGCCTTCCTTAGCCGATATTGTTGATAGCCCTCCTTGGCGTGTCTTCCCATAGAAACCAAGGAGGGCTTTCTCATGACGAGCCTATCCACACCACGAACAGAAGGCAAGAATACCTTTGCCGTCATTGCCGATTCTTTTCTCCATGATCCCGGTCTGCCCTTTGCTTCCGTGTTGGACGCCGCCGCGATCCAGCGGGTTTTCCGCGAGGAAGAGGCGCTCTTCGGGCAGGACGACATTTTCTCCACCGAGATCGTGCTGTGGGCCTTTCTGGCTCAGATGCTGCGGGACGGCAAAGGGGTCGCCTGCGCGTCCGCCGTGGCCGACATCGCCACCTATCTGCTGCAGACGGGTCGGCAGCCCCCGTCCGGGGACACGGGCGACTATTGTCGCGCCCGGGCGAAGTTGAAGCTGACGGCGTTACAGCGTCTGGTCCGGGAGTCGGCCCGCCAACTTGGAGGAGACCGTGGCTCCCGCCTGGCTATGGAATGGCCTGCATGCCAAACTCGTCGACGGCTTCACCTTCACCATGCCCGATACCCCGGAGAATCAAGCCGCGTTCCCGCAGATCGGCGAACAGCGGCCGGGCGTGGGGTTGCCCATCGCGCGGGCCTGCGCGGTGCTCTCGCTGGCCACGGCCGGCTATCTGCGACCTGGCCGTCGGGCCCTACGAAGGCAAGGAGACCGGCGAAACGCGCCTTGCTCCGCGGGCTGCTGGAGACGTTTGACGCCGAACGACGTGGTCGTCTTCGACCGGTGCTTTTGTTCCTTCTTGATGCTGGCCCTGCTGTCCCAGCGGGGCCTCCACGTGTGCGTCCGCCTGCACCAACGCCGGCGCAGCGACTTCCGCCGGGGCCGCCGGCTGGGTCCCGGGGACCACCTGATCACCTGGACGCGTCCGAAGAAGCCGGCGTGGATGACGCAAGAACAGTACGACCAGATCCCCGAGACCCTCACGCTGCGGGAGGTGCAGTTCCAGGTGACCGTCCCCGGCTGCCGGGTGGAAACGCTCACCGTCATCACCACCCTGACCGACCCGGCGGTCTATGCCCGAGAAGACATCGCCGATTTGTATGGTTTTCGCTGGAATGCGGAACTGGATATCCGCGCGATCAAACAAACGCTGCACCTGGACCACGTCCGCTGCAAGACGCCGGAGATGGTCCGGCGGGAATTGTGGGTGACCCTGTTGGCCTACAATCTGATCCGCAAGGTGATCGCCACGGCGGCGGCGGTTCATAAAAAGCAGCCACGCCAATTGGGCTTCACTTTGGCCTGTCAAAGCCTCTTGACGTCCTGGATGTTGCTCGCGACCGGGGCTTGCCGAAACTCCCCGGCGCTGTACGACCTGATGTTGGCCCGCCTCGCGGCCAACGAAGTGGCGAACCGGCCCGGCCGGATCGAACCGCGTGTCTTGAAACGCCGCCGGCATCGCTACCCGCTTATGCAACGACCACGCAGCAACTGCAAGCGGAACTCGGGAAAACATAACCCCATACCCATAAAGGAGTTGCCGACGGCAGTGCCATTCGGGACTGTCCTTGGTCTCCGTCGTCCTCGGTTTCCGTCCGCGGTTGCCCATCCACAACGCTGGAAAACGGGGCAGAAGCGCTCGGTGCCGTTGCCGTGGTCTCCATTTTTTCCTGGATTCTCGGTGCCTTTGGCGATACAATTTCTTCTTTCGTCGGTTATCAGTTTTGTTATTCGTCATTGGGGGTCTTGGCAGAAAAGGTGAAGATACCTAAGAGCAAAGCGGGACTCATGCGTCCGCTGAACGAGCGTCATGCGTTCTTGCTGATCGAGAAAGACAACGCCTGGATCACGAGTCGCAATCGCCAGCTCGCGGAGACCTTCGCTACGCTGGTCACGCGGGGTGATCCGGTCACCGTCGTGAAGACCGGTAGGGTCATCGTCTGGGGGATCTACGCCGGAGAGCCCCAGGAGTCCGGCGCATCGTCCTCGATCGCAAGCCCGACGGCCGCTTCAAGCTCGTACCGCAGGGCGACACGGCGAAGGGGCTGCTGACGCGCGTGGCACAGTTCGTCGGACGCCCGGGCAGCGTGACCTCCGAAGAAGAGGAACCCGGACTCGTTTTCCGTGGCGAACTCCGCAGTCCCGGCGCGCCCCTCACGACGGAGGCGACGGCGCAGGAGCCGCCGCCCAAGGTCGCGCCGGCCGCGGCAGCACCGACCGGCGGATTCGAGAAGATCACCGGGGCCGACGCCATCGCCGCCCTGGGGCAGAAAGTCACCATGGAGTTCATCGAGCAAGGTCTCAAAGTCCGCATCCGCGGCAAGCAGGCGGACTGCGAGAAGACCGCGCAGCGTATTCTCAAGGGCAGTCCGACCGTGGCTTCGGAGCAGGGCGCGAAGTACATGATCGAAGGCAACCTCAATAAGTCTTTTCTCAGGAAGGGACCCAACCAGCAGGGTCCCGATGCCCATGGCGTGTATACCCGGGACGACGAGTCGGAGCGTACCTTCACGGCCTTCGGAGAGAACCTCCCCGCGGTCCAGGCCGCCTGCCGCACCGGGTGCCGGGAAGACACGATGTTCACTATCGTCGTCAACGACCGCTCGGCCGGTCAGTTCGTGATCAGCTCAGGTAAACGACGCTCCGTGTGATCCCCTGCCTGCCTCGCACCTCACGTGTGGTTGAGCCAGGTTGGAGTGCGCCTGTCAAGCGCGGCTGGGGCCACTCCCCAGAGGACCAAGAGAAGAGGCGGTTCAGGGTGCGGCAATGTGGGGACCTCTCCCCGCCCAGGGAGCCGCGGAATCGGACGCGTCGGTCCGTCTGGCGGTAGGGGCGAATGATTATTCGCCCGTACGATCACCCGTGCCCGGAACCCGAAGAGACCGGGCACCAGCGGATGGGGCCGGAATCAAGAAGGCGAAGCCGGATGGAACAAGGGAATAGTGGAACTGGGCTATCCATTTGACTCAACCACCCACTACAAATGGGGTCCGATCAGCCTGGCATAGGGGGCCGGTTCGACATGGACGGCCTGTTGAGCCAGCCGGTAGAAGAGCTTGCCCCGCGATGCCGACGTTCGGCAATTGAACCGAAAAGTGAACTCATCCAGGTAGTAAGCAAGGTGCTCGTGACGAACCGCTCCTTGATGGGTTCCCAACAACCATCGTTTCAGAAGGCTGGCTACGCGGTGGCCGGCCGGCAAGAGATCCTGTCCGATCTCGCCCGAGCCACGAACCACGGTGTGCCGATATCCTTTCGAGGCCAAGTCATTGTACCCACTCCACCCATCGGTTCTGACTTCGCTGCCCGGTGTCACCATCGTTTTCAGGGCCCCCACCAACGAGGGCCCTGAGGCATCGCTCACCTGAGCCAAACGGATCCGTCCGATCTTATCGTCCGGTTGAAGCTGGACCGCCAGCAACACCAACGCTTTCCCTCGGGCACCCCGACCTCGTTTGCCCGGCTTTTCGCCCCCCAGATAACTCTCATCCGCCTCGACGATCCCTTCCAAGCAATCCCGCCCAGGACGAACCATCGCCCGACGCAACTTGTGCAGCCAAGCCCACGCCGTCTGGTAGCTTCCCAATCCCAACAGCCTCTGGACCGTCAGGGCGCTGGCCCCGTTCTTTTGGTTCGTCACATGCCACATCGCGCAAACCACAACGTCAGAGGAAGGCGACTACGCTCAAAGACTGTTCCCGCCGTCACCGACGTCTGTCGCCGACATCCTTGGCAAAGCCACAGCCCACGGCTCATCCGCCATGCCTCTGTACCCCCACATCGAGGACACTGAAATCCGTCCGGCCATCGCAACTGCTCCAGATAGAGCCGGCACGCTTCTTCCGTCGCAAACTGATTCTCAAAGTCCATCAACGTTTGTGGGTACACTTCCATACCCACCTACACTACCAGTTGGGGCTGGTTGAGTCAAATGGATAGCCCTGTAGTGGAATACTGGAACAATGGCGTATTGGGCGGCGAGAGGCATCACCTCTCCCCATC
This sequence comes from uncultured Planctomycetota bacterium, assembly GCA_963750205.1. Lineage (GTDB taxonomy): Bacteria > Planctomycetota > Phycisphaerae > Sedimentisphaerales > Anaerobacaceae > PLanc-01. The sequence continues at coordinate 862,454 of CAVVRJ010000011.1, read as the reverse complement.
ATTCCACTATTCCATTATTCCAGCCGAAGAAGTCCGCCTATGGGCCGGAAAGGGAAGACTGGAATAGTGGAATAATGAGGGAACCAGGGTGCCCCATCCCCCGACATTCCAGTATTCCAGTATTCCATCATTCCGTCCTTCTTCCCGAGGGGTTCGGCCCATGAACCGCCTCCGGAGAACGTCGCAAGTGCACGCGCCGTGGTTGGGATGCTGGACCGGCGGGGGTACGTGCGTAGCGTCTACGCCCCCTTAAGATAATACTCTCCTCGCAACGTGGCTGCCTCGGCGACCTTGCCTAACGCGTAACGTAAGGGCTACCCCCTCGCCCCCCTCGCGGCTTCCCCCAATTCCCTCAGGGTCTGGATAGACGGCACCGATCTGGTATAATCCCGGCCATGCAGGACAACAAGACCTTAGAGGGTGTGTGAGAAGCAGACACCTTCTGGGTGGCAGCCTCAAGGCCTCCGGCCTTGGGGATGGTTGGACCGCAATAACAGCCCAGTTCCTGCTCACGGGCCAAGCCATCCCCAAGCTGCGCTTGAGGCTGCCACCCCTTCTCACACACCCTCTTAGAGAACCTCGACGCACGTATGCGTGAGGCGGTGGCGCACTACTGGAGGACCCGGTCCACTCAGCGCCAGAGGCAGCAGCAGACAGGCAAGCTCGACCAAGGCCTCAGAGGTGCCGTCACCGGCGGGGCGCAGATGGATGGTTTCATTCGGTTGTTTACGAGCCTCAACCGGTGAAAGCGGTGACTACCTGACGCCCGCCGGGGACCTATCAATGGAACGATTCGCCAGAGCGCTTCTGGGGCATCTGGTCGCGGTCACATAGCTGCTATGGATGGAACGACACACAGACTGATCAACGGCGATGCCCGGGACTTGTCCTTTATCCCGGCGGAGAGTGTGCATCTCGTAGTCACTTCCCCGCCGTACTGGAATCTCAAACCCATCTTCGACACCATGAAACTGCAACTCTTTATGTGAACAGGACTTGCGCATTTGGTGGAGGCTCTTGGCACTACATGTGATCCCCTGAGGCTGCCGGTCCTTGGTGTTCATGGCGTCTGCTCCCCCACGGCTCGGACCACCGGGCCGAGAGCCACCCCGGCGGCCTGAAGGGCTTTGCCGACAGCACCCCGCGTTTGGGTGCGGATCACAAAGGGGCGGCCCGCCGCCGGGACGGTGACTTCTTGCAGGGTCTCCAGGTCCGCCCGGAGACGATCCCATTCGCAGACCCAGCCCCGCTGCTCCATCCGCGTCTGCAATTCCTTCAACAGAACCAACGCCAGGAAGCTGCAAAACACATGCCCGCGAATCGTGGCGTCCACCTTGTGATAGAGGGGTCGGTTCTCCAGGATGGATTTGATCGTCCGAAAGATCTGTTCGACCCGCCACAATTCCTTGTAGCGCAAGGCGACCTCCTGCGCCGGCAGGTCCAGGTCCGTCTGGAGGACCCACAGGCCGTCAAATTTCTCCTGGGCCTGGATCTTGTCTTCGTCGACCTCGAAGCGGCGGCTCGTGCCGGTGGTCTTGAGGTACTTGCGGTAGCCCTGGTTGCCCACGAGGGATTTGTCGCCTTGCTGTAACTGCTCCCGCAGATGCGTGACAATGGCTTCACGATCTTCACGATCCTTTTTTGCCTGATCGGCATTGCGGCACACGACATAGCGACGAGAACCCACGTTCACCTCTTTGACCTCCAGCGGGGAAGGGTCTTGGCTGTGGGTCTTGGGGCCCTGCACCGTGGCATACGGGCCGGCGTCCGAGACCACGACCTGCCGCACCTCCTTGACCAGGTGCATCCGGGCGCCGAGGATAAAATGCACCCCCCGCGCCGGCTGGCCCAGCTCGGTGATCGTCTGTCGGCTGATCATGCCGCGATCCGCCACGATGCAAATCCGGTGGAGGTGGAAACGCTCGCGGAGCCGGTCCACGATAGGAACCAAGGTCTTGACATCGGTGGTGTTGCCTGGCCACAACTCACAACAGAGTGGCCGGCCCGTACTGTCGAGCACCGCGCCCACGACCATCTGCGGGAGGTCCGGCCGATGATCTTTGCTGTGCCCATGCCGGCCCATCGTCTGGCCGCCCTGACCTTCGAAGTACACGCTGGTGGTGTCGAAGAACACCAGGTCCAAATCACGGAACAGCGTCTGACGGTGGGCGAACAACGACTCTTCGATCTGATCCTTGACACAACGGCGGACGAAGCCCGTGGCCCCGGCCTGCTGATCTGCCGCCAACTCCTCTCCCAGCCAGGCCATCGCCCGATACAGATGATGCAATTGCAGACCCTCGGCCCCCGCCATCGCATACTCTCGATACCACTGCTCGGCCGCCCGATCCGATCCCGAGACCATCAGCCGATGCAGCACCGTCACGAAGACCGCGCGCTCGACCGCGAACTCATAACGCCGGCCGGCCAGCAACTCCGCCAGAATCGCCGGCAGACCCAACTCCCGCCAGAGACGCTCGAACACCAACGGCGGCCCGATCTTGACCAGCGTCGCGGCGGGCAGTTCCTGGCGCTGATAGGCATCGAGCACGCTGACCTCTTGGGCAAACCGGGCACAGGAGCGCAGCAAGCCATCGAGTTGGCCGTTGGCTTGCAGTACATCGAGCCGGCCCAGCGTGGCGACCACTTGCTGGCGGACCCGGCCCTCGACACGCTCGTTGCGAACGATTTGCAGATATTGATAGTTGCCGGACGTTTTGGTTCTCACAAACATAGGCCACTCCTTTTGTCACCACCACAGATAGCCTATGCCCGCATAAAATCAAGATAAAAATCGCTCACTGCGTAAAGTTATGGCACTACATTCTCCTGCTTGCTCCGCGAGATTGTGCGTTTTTGGCCCCCAATCAAGGATTCCGGCGGTGGATAACCGCAGCAACTGTCGAAGATGGGTCAAACGTTACAACGAGAACGACAACCAGCTCGGCCACATCGACGACTACGAGACGTTCTTGGACGAGCTCGAAAAGGTCTGGCGTCACGTCTTGCGCGTTCTCGTTCCCGGCGGGCGCCTCGTTTGCGTGGTCGGTGATGTCTGCGTCTCGCGCCGGGAGTTCGGACGGCATCTGGTGTTTCCGCTCCATGCGGACATCGTCGTGCGGTGCCGCAAAATGGGCTTTGACAACCTCAATCCGATCATCTGGCACAAGATTGCCAACGCCTCCTACGAGGTTTCGAACGGGTCGAAGTTCCTCGGCAAGCCGTATGAGCCGAACGCGATCATCAAAAACGACATCGAGTTCCTCCTGATGCAGAGGAAGTCCGGCGGATACCGCCAGCCCAGCAATGGCCAACGGGAAGAGAGCAAGATCGACAAGAAGGAGTTCGACGAGTGGTTTCAGCAGATATGGACCATCCCCGGCGCCTCGACGCGGAACCACCCCGCGCCCTTTCCCCTGGAGCTTGCCACGCGTCTGGTCCGAATGTTCTCCTTCGCCGGCGACACCGTTCTCGACCCGTTCTGTGGCTCCGGCACGACGATGGTCGGCGCCCTCCAGAACGGGCGCAACAGCCTCGGCGTGGAGATTGAGAGGGAGTACTGCCGGATGGCCGCCCGGCGACTCAAAGCGGAGAACGCGGGCCTGTTTGCCTCCTGCGAGCTCGTCTTCGAGAAGGCCCAGAGCGAGTCTTCTACGCAGACCCTGTGTGTGGATCCAGAATTGTCCCGCCTCCGCGTGACTCACCAGCGGACGGCCTGAGAACACGCGTCCGTATCTATGGCAGTCCATCTGCGCGTCCGTCGCCGCTGTACCCCCACCTCCAGCCTACGGTCTACAGCCCCTCTTGCTCCTGCCTTGTCACTTTTGGCCTGTCACCTGTCACTCTTTTGCCTTGCCTCTTTCGCCTCTATCCGCCATAATTGGCCTTAGAGAAGCACCTTGATGAAGCTGCGACGAAATGGTTGGCGGTTTTGGTATGCTGGACGGATTTGGCGAAGTTGAAGTGGCTGGAATGGCTGGCGAAACGAAGGAGACACAAGACCAACTGGATAGTGTCAGTGGGAAATAGGGTGCGTCCCTCGGTTCCTCTCGTTTCCTCAAGTGGTTGGCGGTTCTGGTACGGCGGACGGATTTGGTGAGGCCGAAATGAGTCAAATGGTTGCGGGAGTCCGAGAGTCGGGTGAAACCGGATAAAAGATGGAGTAAATAGATGACTGTCTCTCGGTTTCCCCGGCAAAAAAGGGGAATGACAGAATATGCAAAAACTTCACCAGGTGTTCATCGGCTGTCCGTTCTTGCGCGATCCGCAAGAATTACGACACATTGAAGAAGGAACTCGAAGAAGAGACGCCACTTCACCTCATTCTCGCCGACACCGTGGCACTCACTTCTACAGACTACCTGCTTGAACACATCACGACACTGATCCGTGAGTCGGCTGCGTGCCTGTTCGACGCGAGTGGGGGGAACCCCAACGTCTCGCTCGAAGTGGGCATTGCGCATGCGCTTCCTGCCGAGTTCCTCATAACGCTCTACACGCGCAAGCCTCGTCAACAGAAGATTGCGGAGGAAGCATTGGCAAAGGAAGGGGAGGTCAAGCCCATTATCTCCGATCTTCAGGGGCGTAACCGAGTCGAATACAAGACGTACAGCAGCCTGAAGGATCAGCTTGTCAAGCGATACCTGAACAAGTTGCCCTATATGAAACGGTGGACTGACTTCAAAAGCAGGAACGCGACCCTCTCACCACACGCACTGCGGGTCTTTCAGGAACTCAGAGCGTCTGGCCGCACTGTGCGTCCTCGCGTCATTGCTATGCTTGATGGCACAGGCATCGTGGCCGATGACCTACTCCGCCAGCTATCCGACGCGAAACTCCTGGTGGTCAAGTCCGGAAGAAAGGGTGGCATATACTATCCAATCAAGTAGCAGGCGTTTCGCGGGGTTAGCTAACACGAAAGGCAGGAACTCCGGGGAATTCCAACGAATATGACAGACGATGAACTGATCGCAGAGATCGAGGCACAGCGTAATCTGATGATAGCGGTTGCCACCGGTGGTCCCCGGATTGAACAGGTCAACGCGCAGTATACGGATCGGCGCCAGCGAATCGCGATTGAGTTGAGGCAACGTGGTATCGAGGATCCAAACACGCACGCGGACCTCTGGGCGTGGTATGGGCGCTGGTCCGCTGGCGACATGCCAAACTGGCGATCTCGCCGAGCCCATCTTTCTGAGATGTATCAGCCCCTGCTCGACCAGATCAGGGCCGGACCGAGCACCACGGGAGCACAGCTTTTTGCCGAGCCTACTGGCTGGGTGCGTGTGGACCGTGGCATCTACGAGATCCGGCGCAGACTTGAACAGGCCGAAGCCGAAGAGCAATTTCAGGCCGTCGGCCTGCTGTGCAGAGAGGTTCTCATATCTGTCGCGCAAGTGGTCTATGATCCGCAGCGTCATCAATCAGAGGATGGCGTCCTCCCCTCGGAGACAGACGCAAAACGCATGCTCGACAGCTACATTGCGGCCGAGCTTACAGGTGTACCGAACGAAGGAGTCCGGCGCCACGCCAAGGCTGCCTTGGGTTTGGCCAACGATCTTCAGCACCACAGGACAGCGGACCATCGGCAGGCGGCGCTCTGTGCGGAAGCCACCACCTCCGTCGTGAATATCGTAGCTATCATATCGGGCCGACGGGATCGTGTTGGTGAACAGGGAATTGGAGGGTCACACATACACTTTCCACATTCTGCGTGATTAAGGGGCTTCGCAGGGCCTGGGCTTCGCAGGGCCTGCCCTCAAATTAACAATTAGCGTTTGGGGATACCAGGGGATACCAGGGACGCACCCTATTTTCGGCTCATCCGGTTTTCGCGTACTTCCGCGATCCGAGCACTGCCCAAGCGGCCTGCGAGGGAGGGTTTCCGCTGGTCGCCGATAGCATGACAAGAGGCCGGCGATCGAGGCGGCGATCAGGCTCGTCCAAAATGACCTCGGTAGCGAGGTTGAACTCCTCGCGCTGGGGTATCGACGCCGGGGCCACCGACTGGTGCAGGGCCCGTACCATCCGCGCCCGCAGGCGCGGGCCGGGACTGCGCTGTTCGCGCCGTCGGCTGGGCGGCGGGCGAGTGGGCCGGCGCGGGCGGGCGCCGGGGCCGGCTGGGAGGATTGGTGCGACGGGCCGGGCCGCGAATGGATAGGCGAGGCGACCACGGGCCGGGGATGGGCGGCGGCGGGCCGCTCCGGCCGGCCGGGCCGTGGAGAAGCGGGAGCCGGGATCGGGCTGCGTGGCCCAGACGCCGGGGCCGGCACGGATCGGCCGGCGCTGGGGCGGCGGGGCCGGCGCCAGGGGCGGCCTCCGGCGGATTCGGCCGGCCGGCCAAACGCTCGGTCAACCGCGCGATCGCGCTGTCGATCAGGGCCGTGCCCTGGTCCGTCTGCACGGAGATACATTCCAGAATGGGAATCGCGCGGACCCGCTCGACGCCCCAGACGATCGACAGGAACCGCTCCAACGCCTTGCACACCGCCTCGTGCAGCTTGGCAAACTCCCGGTCGTCGACTTTGTCGCGCTTGTTGAGGATCACCACCATCTCCTGGAGCCGGCGGGCGGGCCATGCCGAATTCAGCCATGGCGGTTGATGACATGGTGCTACTCTGGATCAGACTGGCTCCCATACTACCTGACAACCGCCGTATTATCGCACTGTGCAAACGTCCAGTCAACCGCTCCGCGCCGCCCGGAGCAGGAATTTCGCGAAATTCCATCTACAGGAGGCCTCACACCTGCACGCCACGGTGCGGAAGGAGGGCATACCCCGATAGGATTCGATTCTCGCTTCGCAGATCTTCTGGGTTAAATCCTGCAATACAAGAGAATCCAGCCTCTTCGTCTACACGCCGGCCCGGCAAGGGAGAAGGCGGCCGCAATGCCGAAGATCGACGACAGGAACGCTTGCAAGGGAATGCCGTGCCTGGGTATCATGAGGTAAGTAGCTGCCAAGGCACAATCTATGACGAAGCGACGTGGGAAATCGCGACTCCGGCGAGAGGGAAGGGAAAGGACTATGTCTCGCGCAAAAGCCTGCCCTCGACCTGATCGGGGGACGCGAAGATCGCCAAGGCCAGCAGCCCAAGGCCGGGCTGGGATCTCTCCGACAGCAAGTGCTTGGCAGCGGTCGGGCCGGGCCGCTTGCCGCGGCTTTACGCTCGTTGAGCTGCTGGTGGTCATCGCGATCATAGCGCTCCTGATCGCGCTTCTATTGCCGGCCGTGTCCCGGGCGCGGAGGCTCGCCCAAAGCATGGCCTGCCTGAACAATCTCCGGCAACTCCAGACCTGCTGGCTGATGTACGCCAACGATCACAATGGCACGCTGCCGCCCAACCTGTCGGTATACGACCTGGATACCGGACAGCCGATCCCGGGACTGGATCTGCGGCTGACCTGGTGCCCCGGCAACGTCCGCACGGACGTCAACACGGCCAACATCGAGAAGGGGTACCTGTTCCCCTACAACCGCTCGACCGCGATTTATCATTGTCCGGCGGACCAGGCGCGCGTGGCCGGCACGAACGTGCGGCACACGCGGAGCTACGACATGAGCCAATCCGTCACCGGCATCGGCTTCGGCAGTGTCCTGGAAGGCATCCCCACCTTTCAGACCCTCATGCAAATCCGGAATCCCCCGCCCGCCGATCTATTCGTCTTCCTCGACGTGCACGAGGACGAGATCGGGGATTCGCTCTTCGGGATTCCGTTGCCGGGCGACGATCTTGACGGGATCTGGTTCGATCTGCCGGCGAACCGGCATAGCGACGGGTGCAATTTCTCGTTTGCCGACGGGCACGTCGAGCACTGGAAATGGGCCGTGCCGAAGGTCTTCCGCGCGCTGGGCAAGACGTTGCGCCCGCGGAGGAATGGCGTGACTACGAGCGCGTGCGCGACCACATCCGCAAGGCTATGAACTGATAAGCCGGCCTGCCGGCTCCCGATCGCAGGGCTGTCACCGGCTAAAGAGCGTCCGATCCAGAACGGTAGTGCGGATGAAATCGGCGAGGCCTTTGAAGCCGGCCTTGGCGGCGGCGGCAGCGATCATGGCCTTTTCCTCGTAGGTGAGACGGACGTTGACCTGGGTGGTTCGTTTCATGAACACGGCGGGTTGAGGTGGGGTCTGACCTGCTTCGAGCATTGTGGCGACGGCCACGCTGAGCGCCTCCTGCGTGGCCTCATAGCACTTTTCGGGCGTGGCGCCATCGGCGAAGACGGTCGGCAGCTCGACGGACGAGCCGACGTAGCCGAGGCGGTCGCTCTTTTCGATCGTGAGCTTATAACCACGAGCAATCTCGCGAGCCTTCTGGAGAATCGCAGGACGCAGCGGCTCGGCCGGATCAGTCACCTTTTTCCCATTCCCGGAAGAATGCTTCGATCTTGCCAACATACTCGACACTCACTTTCTGGCCGTGAACGGGGATCAGAAAGGGCAACTCCCCTTCCTTCATAAACACCCGATACGGCTCCCAGATCTTCTGCAATCTCCAGCCCCGGGACTCAAAGAGCCCCAGGACTTCGGCGAACGGCACCGAATCAGCCATCAGTCGGCCTCCTTAATGATGTTCTGCCAACCATAACAACGGATTGGAACCTGTGCAACAGCAAAGGCCAACCCACCGCAATCCTTGGCGAACATCAGAAGGCGCTATTCCCCGGCTGATAACCAGTCAGCCTATCTGTCTGAACCTCCTGACGAACTCTATCCGGATCTTCAATCAATATCTACAGTATAGCCTACGATATACGACCGTCAAGTGTTTTCTTTCGTTTGCGGAAAACATCTCCCAGGAAAGCGAGACTGCATCGGTGACTCTCTCCAGAGGGGCATTCTGTGATTTTTGTGCCGCTTCCTGCGCTCCCGGGCGGTGTAATAGGGATCAGCGGTGAGCCGGCTGGATTTCATTGTGGGTGAAGTCGAACGGGACGCCAAGACCGCCAAAGGCAGAGGACAGATGACGGAGGGCAGAGGGCGGCGAGTAATCTGAATCCTTGGCGTTCTTGGCGTCTTTGCGCGAGACATAATTCCTCTCTTCTCCTTACTCCTGGTGGGACAAGGGGTTAGCGTTCGCTAAAAATCTCACCGTTTGTTAATATTTTGGTTGACAGACAGGCATGGTGTATGTACCATTTCTCCGGCGTGACAGAAAGGCGAGTCACGTGCGCAGTGCGAAACAACGAAGGCCCGTGAGGGCGAATAACCATTCGCCCGTACGCGCGGCAGGCAGAAAGGGGAGATCCATGAAAGAGCGAGAGGTTCACCGAAAAAGGCAGAAGGAAGAAGGTACGAAGGTGGAGGGTCGGAGACAGGAACGGACGGGTCAGAGGCGCCGGGCGCGAGCGTTGCGGCTGCCCCCGCCGGACAGCACGGTGTGGCCCGAGGAGTACCGGGGCGAGCGTTGGAAGCGGGCCTACGGGGTCCTGTTCGCAGGCAAATGCCAGGTGTGCGCCTATCCTTCCCCCCTTCCAAGTGGCGTCAGTCAATGGATCGGTGTACGGGCATGCCCCGTCTGCTGCTGTGCACGAACAGCCTGGACAGCCCCGGGGAACTGGTGGAGATGCTGCCGATCGAGACCTGCCGGAACTTCATGCAAAAGCACTGGCGGTGCGCCCCGGCACGAGGAGTCCCCCGCTCTCCGGCCTTCGATCAGACCGACCCCACCATCCGGCGTATCCCCGTGGGCGATGACCTGTTCGCCACCGTCGATGCCCGCGACTACAAGAGGCTCAGCAAGCACAAATGGTACACCTGCGGTCACGGCCGCGCCGTCTACGCCGTGGCCTCGATCAGGGGGAAGATGGTGCTGATGCACCGCCTGATTATGCAGCCCCGCCCCGGCCGTGTCGTGCACCATATCGACGGCAACGGCCTGAACAACCGGCGCTGCAATCTGCTGAGTTGCACGGCGGCGCAGAATCGGGTCAGCCGAAGACCCCGCCGGCCGGACTCCGGCTACGTCGGCGTGCAGCACGCCGGCAAAAAATGGGCGGCGGGCATCGTATACCGCGGGCAGCACTATTATCTCGGGGTTTATGACGACCCGGTCGCGGCCGCCAAGGCCCGCGACCGCAAGGCCTACGAGCTCCACGGCGAGCACGCCTACCTCAACTTCCCCGAGGACGCCGCCCGCTACCGAAAGATGTTCTCCCGCAAAGCCGCCAAGCCACGAAGAAAAGCGAGGTTGTGATGTCCCCTGCTTCTGTAGGTTCATGGTCCGTGCGGGAGCAGGTTGAAATCTCGTTTTGTCGCAAAGGCCCAGCGAGGTCTCCAGACGCAATCGAAACCAGTTGTCCATAGATTTCACCGATTATCACAGGTTTTCGGAGAAGAGACAGAGCGCAAAAGAAATAGACGACTAACCGTCATCGCTTCCTTCCGTAATCTGTGCCAATCTGCGTAATCTGTGGATCCCCTAACTCATCTGGATTGCGAGACTTCCGGCGTATGACGCCTTTGCCGTGCAGCAGGTAAGGACACTACGGCCCCGTCTTCTCGGCCTGGGGGCTCAGGACTCTCGGCGACGACGGCGTGCGTGTGACGGCGGACGGGCAGCGGATCATCGACGAGTGAAGCTGGCACGGCCCGACGCATAACGAAAGGACGCTGATATTGGCCCAGAACAAAACGGTCGAGATCGTGGCGCAACACTTCGAGATCGACGGCTACGCCGGACTCGAATTGGGCATCTCGCACCAAGCCGCCGCCCGTCTCACGTAGGTGGCTCGCATCTGGGATACGAAGGAGTTGATCTCCGCCAGGGCGACACCAACGAGAAGGCCAGCGGACCTGCAACAACTCCGACTTCTCACCTGTCACGTGTCACTTATCGCTTCTCTCCCCCCTCTCCTGGGCCGAAAACTTCCGTCGCCCGCTCATTTCGCCCCCGTGGTCTTGCGCTCCAACACGACCACGCAGCGCGGTGCGACTTCGTAGTCGAGCGACTCTACCGGCCATTCGCTGCCTGGCTCCGCGATGTCCTCCGGACTGACGCGGCTGGTGTCCACGAGGCGTTTCCAGTCGCCGGCATCACCCTCTTGAACATGGAAACGTGCCGGCTCCCGAAAGGCGTTGATCATCACGTACAGGTCGTTTTCCTCGAAGCGCTCGCCCCTCAGACCATACGCCAGGCTGCGCGACTCCGGACCGAAATCCACCGGCCCCTGCGGGCCGTACCAATGCACGTCTTGGCGCCAGTACCGGCTGCGGCCGAGGGAACGCCGGCTTTTGCGCAGCGCGATCATCTGCCGGAAGAAACGGAACATGTCCCGGTGCTGTTCGAGTCGCGACCAGTCCAACCAGGTGGTTTCGTTATCCTGGTTGTAGGGATTGTTGTTGCCGCGTTGCGTGTTGCAAAACTCGTCGCCGGCGCAGAACATCGGGGTCCCGTTGGCCAGCATCAGCAGCGAGAAGAAATTCTTGATCTGCCGGTGGCGCAACGTCAGCACCTCGGCCGGCGTGCCCTCGTCGCCTTCCCAGCCGCAGTTCCAACTCCGGTTGTCGTCCACGCCATCGTGGTTCCCGTGGCCATTGGCCTCGTTGCGTTTTTGCTCGTAAGCGACGAGGTCGTAGAGGCAAAAGCCGTCATGGGCGGTCACGAAGTTGACGCTCTGGTACGGGCGGTACACGTCGCCCGGGCCGTCGGGAAACAAATCGTCGCTCCCGTACAATCGTTGCATCAACGCGCCGACCAGGTTGGCCTCGCCTTTGACGAACGCCCGCAAATCATCGCGGAATCGTCCGTTCCACTGGCGCCACGTCAGGCCGGGGAAACTCCGGCCCAACAGGAACGCGCCGACATCCCACGACTCGGCCACCAGCCGCAGGTCAAGCTGCGCCGCCAGGCGCCGATCTCCGCGATGATGGGAGGCGCATCGGTATCGATTCGGCCGTCCTGATCGCGGGCGAACACCGAGGCGAGGTCGAAGCGAAACCCGTCCACGCCCATGCGCTGCCCCCAATGCTGCACGCTGCGCAAGACCAGGGCCCGGACACTTGGGTGCGCACAGCGGGTGGTGTTGCCGCACTGGCTGTGGTCCTGGTAATGCCCGGCCGGGCCGAGCAGGTAGTAGCTGTGATTGTCAATGCCCCGGTAGGAATACGTCGGCCCCTTTTCGCTGCCTTCGCAGGTGTGGTTGTAAACGACGTCCAACCAGACCTCGATTCCGGCCTCATGAAAAGCCCGGACCATCTTGCGGAACTCCGCTACGCCATCGCGCCGGCTGTAGCCTTGGTGCGGCGTGAAGAAGCTCAGCGTCATGTAACCCCAATAGTTGCCCTCTTGCGGGTCGAACTGCTGCACCGGCAGCAACTCCACCACGGTGATCCCCAATTCCTGGAGGTACGGAATCTTCTCGATCAATCCGAGAAACGTGCCGCGTTTGTTCGGCGCCACGCCCGAATTGGCGTGCGCGGTGAAGCCTCTGACGTGCAACTCATAGACGACCGTGTCATGCGTATGCCGTGGCGGCGGCGCACCACCCCCGCCCAACGGCCGCTCCCGACGCGGCAACACGCCGAGCACCGCGTGCCCGTCGTTGGGGCCCGGTTGCCGGGCAGCCGCGCGGGAAAAAGCCGGCGGGAAAAACACATTCTCCGCGTAGGGATCGAACAAGACCTTCTGGGCATCGAATCGATGTCCCTGCCCGGGATCCCACGGGCCTTCCACCCGGTATGCGTAGTAACGCGCCGCGGCGCGGCCTTCCGTGGCACAAAACAGTGCCAGATGCGCCCGGTCTTGTTTACCAGGGGATTGAGCCGGGACTGAAAGACCGGCTCGACAAAATCTTTCGCGCCATACAACAGTAACGTCACGCCCGTCGCATGCCGGGAGTACAACGCAAAATTCCACGCCTGCTCCGTTTCCAGCCACGTCGCCCCGAGCGGCCCGAGGCTGCCCTCGTCCTGCTCCCACGATTCCACCGTGCGCAGATGTCCGTAAGCATTCATTCGTCCACCGGATTCGCGATATCATTGTAAAGCCCCGGCGGAGGACCTGCAAAGGGGAAAATGCCGTCTCTCCGGCTCCCGCGGAGCGCCTGGATTTCCGCCTGCGTGGGGCCAAGGAGCGGACCGGCGGGCCTGGAACGACTCCGACGTCTCGCTTGTCACCTGTGATGTGTCGCTTATCGCTTCTCTTCCCCCTCTCCTGGTCCTCCTGAGCCCGCCCAAGATGCCAAGGGGCTACTCGGAAAAAGTGCCGGACACTGCCCGTTGCCCTTTGTCCACCGGACACGTAGGGTGGGTTCTCAACCCACGCGGGATTCCTTGATCCCGTTCTTCCCCTTAATTGCTAATTCCGGGTAGCGTTAGGCACCATGGAAGCGGTGCCTAACGCCCCCACAGATCCGTAAGAGCAGGTTTCCTGCATACGGTTCCTCCTGCCACAGATTCCCCGAATTCCAGTACTATGAAGGTCCTAAGACTTCCTGCCGGTCGTCCCCATACCCCGGTCGGGGGGCAGCGCCAGGCCCTTACGGCGTCGCCCTGCTGTCCCCGCGTCCTCAAGCCGCGAGGACCCCCACGAGGCGTCTCTTTCGGGATCGACGCTCGAGGCCTCAAGAGTCGCTGTCTACGCTTCGTGCCACCGTCGGCGGTGACTACGCAAGACGCGTTTGCCGCCGGTGGCCAACCGTTGCGGCGTGGGACTTGCACCCACCAAGTTTCACAGCGGGTTTCGCGCCGATGACACCGGCGTTTCTCCCCGCGCCCGGCTTTGCTGGCGCCATTGAGGGCAGGCCCTGCGAAGCCCCGCTATTACAAGTCGAAGCACTGGCAAGTCCTGACGAGCAAAGCCTTTGGAACCCCATTGACAAACGCTGCAAAACCCCTACGAAACTGCAATGCTCCCCTGAGCCATAGTGGCTGACGTGTTTGGCCTCCTTGGCGTGCTTATCGGATGGGGTGTTTAGATTGCAGTTGCGTTTATATCGAGAGATTGGAGAATAGTAGAAGAACTCTGGCTTGATGAGAGTTCTTAGGGTAGAACTCATTAGACAGGTTCCAATGTCGTCTAATCAGCGACCCGAGGCAAGCTGGGCGGCTACACGGCGTGCGGCTGACGAAAGAGGCACCATGACCAATGACCTGCACCAGAGACAGATGAGCCGCGGCGCACGGCGGCGGGCACGATACCGCGAGATCGTGGCGGTGTTGTGGGAGGAACGCCTGTTTGACCTCTTCCGGGGTGTCGGACTGGAGGAGCACCTGCCCCCAGGGACGGCTGGTGAAGAGACCCCCGGTGTCAAGGAAAAGGACCTGCCGACAGCGATACGTCTTCGTCACGCCCTGGAGCGCTTGGGCCCGGTCTTCGTCAAGACCGGGCAGCTTCTGGCCACACGCAGCGATCTGCTCCCTCCGGCTCTCCTGGAAGAGCTCGCCAAGCTCCAGGATGACGTGCCCGTGGTGCCCTGGCCCCCGATGAGCACGTGCATTGAAGCCGAACTCGGCGCACCCCTCGCGGAACTGTTTGAGAACTTCGACAACACCCCGCTGGCCGCCGCCTCCATTGGCCAGGTCTACCGCGCCACGTTGCCCAACGGTGCGCCGGTGGCCGTGAAGGTGCAGCGTCCCGGGGTGACCGAGGCCATGGAGATCGACCTCGATATCGTGCACGACGTTGCCGGGCGATTGGCGAAACATGTCCCGTGGTGCCAAGACGAGGATGTGGCCACGATCGCCGAGGACTTCGCGGCCCTTCTTCGCACGGAACTCGACTACACTCTCGAGGGTCGTTCCCTCGACCGCTTCCGGAGCGCCTTCGCCGACGACCCCGCGATCGTCTTCCCCCAGGTCTACTGGGACCAGACGACCAGCCGGGTCCTCACCATGGACCGCCTCGAGGGCATTCCTGTCACGGCCCTCGAGGCGGACGAGAAGGCGGCCGACGTGGACCGGACGCACTTGGTGGAGATCGGAGTGGGAGCCTACTTCCGCATGATCTTTCAACAGGGCTTCTATCACGCGGATCCTCACGCCGGAAACCTGTTTGCCCTCCCCGACGGGCGTCTTGGCTTCGTGGATGCCGGCCGGGTAGCGACCGTCTCCGAGCGCTATCGTGAGGGGACCTTCGATATGCTGGTGGCCGTGTCCGACAATGACCCGGCCGCTGTCACAGAGGTTCTACTGGCCATGACGGGGATGCCGCCGCACCTCGACGTGGCGGCCTTTGAGATCGACATCAACGCCATGGTTTCCCAGTACCGTCGTCAGCAGTCTGGCGGTGGGGGCCTGGACAAGCTCATGAAGGGCCTCCTCAAACTGATGCGAACCCATCATCTGCCGGTCCCCGCCGAGTTGACCGTGCTGCTTCCCACGTTGGGTGTTCTGGAAGGCGTTGCCCTGCAGCTCGATCCGGCCTTCAACATGCTCGACGTCACCAAGCCGTTCGCACGCAAGCTCATGCCCGAGCGATATGGACCCGAACACATCCTCAAAGCCTCGCTGCGCACAGCGCGGGCCTACGGCCGGCTTTTCAACGACCTGCCGGTGTATGCCACCCGCGCGTTGCGCCGAATGGCCGAAGGCGAGTTCCGGGTGGCGGTGAGGCCGGACGACTATGCGGGGCTGGTCGACCGCCTTACGGCGGGCTTCTATCTGCTCGCCTACGCTCTCATTGTCGGGGCGCTGATCGTCGGCTTTGCGTTCCTGGTGGGTCGGCAGAATCTGACCCAGCCGGAGCGAATCGGCTTCCGGGTCGTGCTTTACGCCGCGATCGGAAGTGTGATCTGGCTTCTGGTCCGATTGCTGCGAAGCGAGTGGCGCAAACGCCAAGCCGACAGGCGACCGCGGTGAGGCCAGCCTCAGAGGATCAGCGACTTCCGGGACTGCTCACCTGCAACCTGACAAGGGAACTGCGAAGGCAGGCCGCCCCACGATGAATTCAGCCGCTATGAGGTGGTCCGATGGCGGCTGGACAGGTATCAGTCCTCTCGATTTTCTACTTGCCCTTGCGACCAAGTTCCCCCATAATGCTCCCGAGGGAAGCAGGGACTGAATGATTTGAGGCCTGAGATGTTGGGATAGGTGTGAGGAGCTTGGTTTTTCGAGAGATCGAATAGGTATGGCACCCCGGAATTGTGAGGTGCAGATGTACTCTGTATGAATCGGACAACGGGAGAATTAGGCTGTCCGTACCGTGGCAAGAAAGGACGACGGACAGCAAGGCACAACCCACTTGCGAAGGAGAATCTGGATGAATCGAAAGTTGGAATTGACGGATGAGGAACTGCAACTACTGGACTTGGGGCTCCAGCAAGCGTTGGCTAACACCCGGGTGGAATTGCATCACACGCAGGGCTATCAATATAAAGACCTGGTCAAGGAGCGCATACGCCTGCTTGAGCAGATCCTCGTGAAGCTTGACGCCGCCCTGAAACCCGCAGTGACCCAGACAACAAAGAAGGTGTAGCCCTGACGCCCATCCGTCGGACGTGTTTCGCCAGGGCCAAGACATGAGGAAGAACAGGTTAGGCAAGAACACGGATGCGGACCCTGTTCCGACGAACATAGGCTTGATGACGTGTCGAACGCCGATGCGGCGATGGTGGCGGTTCAGGAGTCCCGCCTGCCACGATTCGGCCCCGGGGGCGGCTGTTTGCGGGGGTAGGTTGTCCAGACTCGCACGAACCCACGCGACACGATGATATAGACCGATCCGGTACATTGATAGGAGTGCGAAGCCGTGACATCGGATAATTCACTCGAGGCCGTGAAGCGACTGATGCAGGCGCGGATTTACGACTGGTCTCACCGCAAAGAGAAACCACAGGCTCAGCCTGGACCTGTCGTTACGATCAGTCGTGAGCCGGGCTCCGGAGGAGAATCCATCGCGGAGACCCTGTCCGCCGAGCTTCAACTCCACCTGTACACCTGGGACATAGTCGAGCAGATCGCGAAGGACGAGCACGTGAGCACCCAGGTAGTCTCCACGCTGGATGAAAAGGCCCGCTCGGAGTTTGAGGATTGGCTGGCCGACTTTCAAGGAACTCACAACCTTTCCTCCTACGCCTACCTGCACGATCTGAAGAGGATCATTTTCACCATCGCCTCGCACGGCAGTGCCCTCATTCTGGGTCGAGGCGCAACTTCTGCCTTCCCCCGGAGAAACGGATCGGCCTTTACCTCATGGCCCCCCTGAAGGTGAGGATAAAAAATGTGATGGAAGAGCGTGCGTTTTCGGAGAAGCAAGCGCGGGAAGACATTGCCAAACAGGAGGCGGAGCATCGCCGATTCGTGAAGAAGTATTTCCAGGCTGAGATCCAAGATCCCACTCACTACCACCTGGTCATCAATACCGCCCTGGTGAACCCACAGACCATTGTCGGGATCGTAAGAGAAATCATCAACCACAGATCGTAGGCATGTTTGGGGGCGATGAGATGGGATCAGGTCCTGAATTAGGGATTCCGAAAACATCTGGCCCAAGAGGGGTTTGATCCGGTACTGGGCGTCCGGCCGCGGAAGCGTGTGATTCCGCGCCGGATACAAAATCAGCTTGCCAGGAAGTCCAAGAAGTTCCCAGGCCGGAAGTGAGAACGGCCTGACAGCAACTCTCAACGCCTGGCATGGAGACATAAAGTCATGAACACTTCGCTACTCCATGAAATCTTGAGAGCCATTCCCGTTCTGGCGGCGGCCGGTGGGTTGGCCTATGCGGCCTTGCAGTTTCGGGGGTGGCGGACCGCCCAGTACGTGGCGAATTTCACCACCCTTATTGAGCTCCAGTTACAGATCCGGAAGATGCTCATCGACGATCCCGCTTTGGGACAGGAGGGAGTTCCCAAAGAGGAAATGCAGGTCTACTACTACAGCCTTATACAACTGAGCCTGTTTGAAATCGCCTGGTATAGCCACAAGTATGGCCAGTTGACCGATGATTATTTTGCCTCCTGGGAAGTCAGTATGGCTTCTATCGCTAAGCGCCCGGCCTTTCGCGCCATGTGGCAGAGCGACCGGACGAAGATCTTGCATGATGGTTTCCGCAAGTACATGGAGACGTTGATGCAGGAAAGACCGTGAACACGAGCGCGGGTAGCGCAGGTTCCTTTTCCACACCCAACGATGTACAGATTATGTCGTTTTCGATTTTTTCTGACGACCGAAGGAGACACAAGATGATCCATATTCGCAAAGAGACTGACCGCCTCGGCGAAGTCGCTGTTCCTGCCGACAGACTTTGGGCAGCGAAACCCAGCGATCACTCGAGCACTTCAGCATTGGCCAAGACCTGGTCCCGCGGGAGAGGATCTCCGCCTATGCGACGCGGAAGAAAGCAGCCGCGAATGCCAACCACGCCGGCCTCCCGGCCTGCAAGCCGCGGCTGAGATGGACGATGCGGACTGGCAGGTCCAGATCGACAACAACCTCACCGGCACGAGGCTGTTTCCGTGCGGCACGACCCATGCCAGCCCGATCAGATCGTCCTCGAGGTCACCCAGCGTGGCTACCGCTGCGGCGATAAGGTCTTTCGTCCCGCCAAGGTCATTGGGAATGATCTGAGCTATTCCCCCGGAGTCCGTCATGCCCGCTGAATTCAAGGATTACTACGCCGTCCTCGGCGTCCCTCGAGACGCGAGCGGCGAGGAAATCAAGAAGGCGTTCCGCAAGCTCGCCCGCGAGTATCACCCTGACGTTGCCAAAGACAAAGTGGCGGGCGAAGCCAAGTTCAAAGGGGCTCCGCTTGGTCTGCCCTCAAATTAGCAATTAAGAGCTACCGCGTTCGGAGAGGTCTTCCCATCCAGCTTCTTCTTGGCTTCATGCCTCTGGGTGAGCCCCGCTTCGGTTGCGATGGGAGGCCGGGTTTTCCTTTGCGTTTGACGCATGGCAGGTGCCGACGGGGGAGACGGCCCGACCGGGATGGTTTTGCCCTTTTTTTCGCGTGGTCCGCGTATTTCGCGGTTGAAAGGAGGGTGTGAGGAGCGTTCTTCAGGTCGTTCTGCGCCTTGCTCATCCATTCGCGTGCGATCGCGGCCGTGTTCTCAGGCGCGGGCATAGACGACCTTGCCCTTCGCGCCAGGCGGGCCATTCGATGGTGCCGAAGAGAATGATCTTGTCGGGCCGGAACTGGCGGACGATCCGCGCGACCATCTCTCGAATCTGTTTCTGGGTCGAGGTGACGCGTGTCTTTGCCCTATGGCGGGTCGAGGCCATCGTTCGGTTCCTTGTCGTCATGCCCTATTTGCTCTACACCTGGGTTCAGGATACCGCACATATCCTGAATCTGCAAGCAACGAGAAACACGCCCACAAAGCCCTCACTTCGAATCCCGTGCCTGTCATCGAAGAAGATGGTGGGCGGAGCCCACCCTACCAACTGAGAGAGTCGAATCCACTGCATCAAAAGTGCTGGGACGCAGAGGAATCATGTCTCGCGCAGGGACCCCGGGACGCAGAGACTGAAATGGGTTGGTCTTGTTCTTCTCCGCGTGCCCGCGCCTGTGCGTAAGCAGAATTCGGCCGTTGCTTCCGGCGTTCGCGTGGTTCGCGTAGTTCGCGGTTGAACAGCAGTGGTCAGCGTCGGCCATCCCCAAGGCCTTCCGGCCTTGAGATTGGGGTCCCCAAACGCATCCTTTCGCGTTTGGGGGCCCCCTGCCACCCGGAGGATGACTGGTCCGCGTGATGCCGCTCAGAAATCACAGATGCCGCCGACGCAGCCGCCGGCGTATTCCTGATCGACGGCCACGAACTCGGGCGTCTCCTCGGACTTGGGCTTCTCTTCCTCCCGGACGGAGAGGACCTGGCCGGGCTTGGAGCCGTAACGGTAGATCGTGATGCCTTTGCACTTGAGCGCGATGCGCCTCCAGGTAGATCACGCGGACGTCCTCGACCGTCGCGTCGGCGGGCAGGTTGATCGTTTTGGAGACGGCGTTGTCCGTGTACCGCTGGAACGCCGCCTGGATCGCCAGGTGGTGACGGCCCGGGACGTCGAAGGTGGTCACGAAGAGCCTCTTCACGTCGCTCGGAATGCCCTTGATCGCGGCCAGGGAGGGACGCCTGCGCCACCTCGGCCAAGAGCTCGCGGCTGTAGAAGCCCCGGTCCTTGGCCATTTGCTCGAAGAGCGGATTGGTCTCGAAGAGATGGGTGCCGGAGAGGACGTTGCGCACGAAGCTCACGGCGAACAGCGGCTCGATGCCGCTGGAGCAGCCGGCGATGATGCTGATCGTGCCAGTCGGGGCGATCGTGTTGACCGTGGCGTTGCGCAGGCGGTGGTTGCTGCGGGCGTAGATCGATTTTTCGAAATTGGGGAAGACGCCGCGCTCGCGGGCCAGTTTCTCGGACGCGGCCAGGGACTCGCGGTGCACGAAACGCATGAGCCGGGCCGCGAAGGAGACGGCCTCGCGGCTGTTGTAGGGGATGCCCAGGCGGATGAGCAGGTCGGCGAAACCCATGACGCCGAGACCGATCTTGCGGTTGCCGCGTGGCCTGGCCCGGATGGATTCGAGGGGATAGCCGTTCACGTCGATCACGTCATCGAGAAAGCGGACGCCCCAATGGATGCGGTCCCGCAGCTTGCCCCAATCGACCGAGGCCCGGCCGATGCGCTCGCCAGCCTCGTGGTCCTTGGTCATGCGGTCGAGGTTGATCGAGGCCAGGATGCAGCTTTCGTAGGGCAGCAGCGGCACCTCGCCGCAGGGATTGGTCGCTTCGATCGAGCCGAGGTCGGGCGTCGGGTTGCGGCGGTTGATCTGGTCGAGGAAGATCAGGCCCGGGTCCCCCGTCCGCCAGGCGGCGTTGACGATCAGATCGAACAAGGCGCGGGCACCGAGCTGCTTGACGGTCTGGCCCGTGTGAGGGTTCACCAGATCGAACGGGCCGATCGTCGCGGACGGCCCGCATGAACTTGTCGGTGACGCCGACGGAGAAGTTGAAGTTGCGGAAGGTGTTCGAGCCTACTTTGGCTTCGATAAAATCGATGATATCAGGATGATCGCAACGCAGGACGCCCATGTTCGCACCCCGGCGGCGGCCGCCCTGGACGATCACTTCGGTCGCCTTGTCGAAGATGCTCATGAAGGAGAGCGGGCCGGAGGCGTGGCCTTTGGTCGAGCCCACGAGGTCGCCCCGGGGACGCAGGTGGGAGAAATCGAAGCCGGTGCCGCCGCCGGTCTGGTGGATGCGGGCCATGTCGGCCAGGGTCTTGAAGATGCCTTCGACGGAATCCTCCACCGGCAGGACGAAGCAGGCGGAGAGCTGGGCCAGGCCGGTGCCGGCGTTCATCAGGGTGGGCGAATTGGGCATGAACTCGCGGTTCCGCATCATGCGGTAGAAGGCGTCTTCCGCTTCGCCGGGCTCCAGACCCGAGCGATAATTGGCCTCGGCCTGGGCCACGTGATGGGCCACGCGGCGGAATAACTCGCTGGGCGTTTCGACGATCTGGCGGAGGTCGTCCTTGAGCAGATAGCGGCGTTTGAGCACTTCCACGGCGTTGACCGGCAGCTTGAGATCGTCCGTCAGGCCCGAGGGCGGACTTGGCGAAACGGACCTGGGACCGGCTCTCGCGGTAGAGAATGTAGCTTTTGGCGATCGCGCCGTAGCCCTCTTTCATCAAGGCGGCTTCGACGGCGTCTTGAATGTCCTCCACGCCGGGAATCTTGCCCCGATAAGACCGGGCGAGATCGTCCTGCACGAGAGCCGTCACCCGCCGGGCGATCTCGTCGGCGCGATCCTCCCGGTGCAACACATCGAGGGCCGCCCGGCGGAGAGCGTGCTCGATCTTCGCGGCATCGAAAGGAACGATGGAACCATCCCGCTTCTTGACACTGTCCGGCACTGTTTTCGTCATCATCGCGCAGTTCCTCACAGGTGACTACCGATTGCCCAAGCGCATAGTGACTATCGCTCTATCATTTGTAAATCGTAAATCATGACTCGTAAATCATCAATTCTTCTTAAGAAACTTGACGCCGCGAACGATGTAAGGTATAAACTCCGTGCGCTGTTGCGCGGGGAGTTCTACGGCACCGGACACACGGCGGGGCCCGACGCGGTAGGCCGCATCGGGAAAGGGCGTCTCAGTGCGGGACAGGGCACTGGGGACCCAAACCCACTCGAGCGCGTCCCATAATCCTGGCACAAAGGAGTTTCAGCATGGATCGAGCAAAGAAACTGAGTATGGTGGCGGTCTTCGTCGGCGCGACGCTGCTGGCCGGATGTCACGCCAAGCCGGAGAACATTCAGGCCTGGGCCAAGCCGTATGAGACCAACGTGACGGCCGACCGTTACGTCGTGGAGCCGCCGGATGAGATGGAGCTCCGCTGTGCCCAGGTCCCAGAAGTCAACATGCAGCGGCAGCGGGTCCGGCCTGACGGCAAGATCAGCTTTGAGATTCTGGGAGACTTCGACGTCGCCGGCAAGACCCCGGAGGAGATCGGCGTCGATGTGAGCAAACGCCTCAAGGAGCGTTACAACAACCTCGCGGATGAGAATGCGGTGGATGTCCGCGTCGCCGTTTTGCCAGTCACGTCTACTATGTCGTGGGACAGGTCTCTCGGCCGGGCCCGCGGAACTTCAGCGGCCGCGACCGCACCCTGACGGCCATCGCGGAAGCACAGCCCAACTCCCTGGCTTGGCAGAGAATGATCCAGGTGGTCCGGCCGGCCGCGGAGGAAGGTGCCGAGCCCTTGGTCTTCTCGATCGACTACAAGCATATGATGGCCACGGGGGACACCAGCAAGGACGTCCTCCTGCAGGACGGGGATATCATCTACGTGCCGCCGACGGTGCTCGCGCAGCTCGGGCTGGTGATCGAGGAGTTCATCTCGCCGGTCGCCCGCGCCTTCTACGGGGCCTACCTCGTCCAGAACCCGCCCGGCTCGAGCCAAGGCTACTATCCTACGGCGGCGGTATGGGCGGCGGCTATTAGCGGCAACACGAGGGGCAAGAGTGAAGAATGTCATTGCGAGTGGGGCGCAGCAATCTCCCACTCGGGGATGGGAGGTTCCCCTGCTTCGCGGAGCAGTGTGCGCTCTCTCGCGATGACATATGTGACGTTTCCCGCATTCCTGAGGGGACCGGTATGACCGAAAGGCGAGCCTTACGACGGATTCATCTGGTGAGCACGATCTGGTTCACCGCCTGCATCGGCTATGTCCTCGTCTGGAATGCTGTGGGAGGCCGGCTTTCAGTGGTGGCTGATCTTCTCCCTCTCCGGACCGTCCGCCCTGTACGTCTTCCTGCTGATCAGTCTGTATCTGTTCGCGCTTGTATCGAGGCATCGACGAGACGCAACGGATCGAGGTCGAGCATCCGCTCACGACCTCCAGCTACTACATGGCGCTTTACGTAGCGGTGCCGGTGCTTGGCGGACTGGCCAGTACCTTGGCCATGATGGGAGAGACCAAGCTGGACCGATTCCTCCTGTGGGTGGCCGTGGGAACGCTGTACACCACCTCCGCCATGTGGATTGCCGTCGATCCGGCCGTGGGATTGATCGAGATGCTGCTGCCCGCCAGTCGCCGGCATCGCACCGAGCGGCTGGCCCAAGCCGAAGCCGAGCGGCGCGCCCGTCAGGAGAAACGAGAGCACCTCTTGGCGGAGGCCTTCGCCCGGGAGGAGCGGCAACAGCAACAGTGGCGTGAGCGATTGCAGGGCCAGGCGCAAAGACTGGCGGCTCTCCTGGCTCATCTGGAGGCGGCAGACCTTGCGCAAGCCGAACAGGAAGCCGTTGCTATCGGCGCCCAGGCCTGGCGCCTCGGTGGCCTGGTCTGCATGCGCCAGCTCCACGAGATGACGATCCAGACTCTCGGGAAGATCGGACCGAGGACGCCGGAGGGAGAACACGACACCGTGTCGTCCTCCGCCACCGGTCTTGCGTCCTCCGGCTCCCGGGCGCCCTCCTCGGACTACCTTTCCTATTGGTGGGACGGCATCGGCGACTGGCGGAGACCCCCCTTGAGCTGAGAGGCTCCGGCTCCGCCCGGTCTGCGGGTCCAGGAAATCTGTCTCGCCCCTCGCGCAGAAAGAAAGCCCCCAGCCCGGGGCGACTCGGGTCCCCGAGGGAGGCACGCGGACGACCGTCCACGTTGGTCAGCCGGAATGAGACAGTTCCCCGTGGGCGGCTCTCTGTTGTCCCCGAACCGTCCCCTGGGAATCGTCCTTCGGCCGCGCTCAAATCCCCTTCTGCAACTGCTCCAGCAGACCCTTGGCGTCCACCAAGTCCTGGGGCGACAGGGCCGGATTATCCGCGGGCAACAACGTCGTCCGGAGCGGCTCCATCTGGTCGTGCAATTGCAGGGCATCCTTGAGCAGCTTAACCGCGTAGGTGACGTGTCCCGCGTCCGCCTGTTCTTTGGCGATGCGGAGGCTCGTCCGGTCCAAGCCCAGAGCCTTTTGCAGGTACTGGACCGCCTCCGCCGTGCGTTTCATCGCCGCATAGGTCATGGCCAGGTGAAAACAAGGCGCGGCGGCCGACGGGGCGTTGGCCGGATACAATTTGATACACTTGCCGAAATCGGCCAGGGCCTTCTCGAACTCGCCCAAGCGGAAGAAAGCATACCCGCGGGTGTCGAGAAGGTCCCCATAATCCGGGGCGAGGCCAGACCGCGCTGGGCCAATTCCAGGGCCTCCGGGTATTGCTGCGGCTGATTCTCCTGGTCGGCGAGGATCCACGCCAGATTGTTCAGGGCGACGACGCTCTTCGGATCCAGTTCCAGGATCTGGCGGTTGAGCTTGGCGGCCTCCACATTGCGGCCCACGTCCTGCATCATCATGGCCAGCAGCGTCAGGGCCGGCAGGGAACGCGGGTTGTGATCCAGGGTCGTCCGCAGGATGTCTTCGCCCATGAGAAACGCCTGTTTGTCCCCGGTCGCCGCCAAGACGCGGGCGATCGCGGTCGCCACGCCCGCGTCCTGCGGATGGACGCTGAGCCAACCGCGCACGAGCTGGTTCATCTCCGTCCAGCGCCGCTCGCGGCGCAGTTGTTGGGCCAGGCTCATCGTCGGCGTGGGATCGTTGGGCTCCGCCTGAGAAAGCTGCGTCGAAGAGCGTCTTGGCCTCTTCCCTTTGCCCGTTGGCGTACAGGGCTTCCGCTTCGGCGATTTCGCAGCGCCGGCGGGCGAGTCCTCCGAATTCCGGCACCTTCTGCCGCAGCAAATCGACGGCCTGCTGCGTGCGCCGGAACGGGCATACGCATCGGCCAGCTCCACCACGACCTCCACGCTCTTCGGATTCTGATCCAAGAGTCCCTTGAGCGTCAGGGCGGCCACGGACGGCTGGTGCACTTTCTCGGCCCGCGCTTTGAGCAAGAGCAAGTCGCCGTTGTCCGGATTGTCGGTCAGTCCCTGCAGCGCGACGTCCGCGGCACTTGGCGGGGTCTTCCTGGCTCAGCTCCAGCCGGGCCAGCCATTGCCACGCCTCCGCCATCTTCGGCTCACTTGCGGTGACCGCCCGCAAGAGGCGGCGGGCACTCTCGATGCCCGGGCCGGTGCCCTTGGACATGAGAATCTGGGCCTTGAGCAGCCGCAACTGGGCATAGTCCACCATCCGTGGCTCCTCCGCGTTGGTCGGCGGTGATTTGTCGAACGCGGCCAAGGCCTTGTCCAGCAGGGTGCCGGCTTCGCTCGAGGAGGGACGACTCGCCCGAGGCGATCAACAACAGGGCGGCGAGCTTCTGGAAGGCCAGATTGTCCGGCGCCAGCTCCAACGCTTTTCGGATGTCCGTGATGCCTTCCCGCACGCGGCCGCTCACGCGATAGAAGTCGGCCCGCGCCGCCCAGCCTTCGGCTTTTTGGGGATCCAGGGCGATGATCTGGCCGAAATCCGCCAACGCCTTCTCGTCCAAGTCCCGCAGCGTCTTCTCGTATTGCTTCGGGTCGTACGGTTTCAGGGCGTATTGCCTCTGGGTGGATAGTTTCAGGGTGACGTAGACCTGCGCACGCAGCGCGTAGGCGGAGGCGTTGTGCAGCTGGGCGACGATCTGGTCGCACAGGCGGATCGCCTCGTCGGCTTTTCCCTGTTCCGCGTAAAGGCGGATCTGCGTGTGGAGCACTTCCATCTCGTCCGGCGGCTTGACCTTCGGCGTTGGGCGGCTTGGCCTTAAGCGTGTCGAGGGCTTTCTGGGCCGCCTCGTACTTCCTTCTCCTGAAGGCGAATCAACGCCAGATTCAGCAGGGAGCCGAGATCGTTCGGATCGCGGCCGACCCTGTTTCTCCAGGGCACTGCTCGACCGCGGCCAGGTTCCCTTTTTGGAAATCGACCTGCATGCCCAGTTTGTCCAAGTCGGGGCTCTGCAGGCCCCGCTGCTGGGCCTCGTCGAGCAGGGCCCGCGCGCCGTCCACCTCCTTGGCTTGGAGGAGGACCGCCACGGTGCGCACGAGCAAGCGGCACGTTGCCGGGCAGGAGGCGATGCGCCTTCTGATACGTGGTGGCCGCCAGCGGCAGCTCATTGGCCTTCACATACGTGTCCGCCAAAGCAGACAACTCTCCAGATCCTGCGGGTTGGCGGCCAGATTTTCCTGCAGGAGTTTGACGATCTGCGAGTAGTGCGTCTTGAAGTCCTCCGCTCCGCCGTCATGCCAGAGTCGCGCTTGCTCGTAGCGCCATTGCCAGCCGCTGTCCCCCTCCAGGGACTTGATCTCTTCGACCAGGTCCTGGGCCTGGCGCGGGTCTTTCACGATCTCGGGGCAGGCCAGCAGTTGCCGCCGGGGCTGGATGTCGCTGGGGCACTGGGCGGCCCAGTCACGCAGGCACGCGATGAGCTTGTCCTCCTGTTGCCACAGGCGGTAGCAGTCGGCGAGGATCAGGAACAGGTCCCGCCGCAGGCGCGGCTCCTGGATCCGCGCCAGGCCCTCCCGGATCACCGCTTGCACAGTCCTGATGCTGGTTCGGCTGGTCGAGGAACAGCGCCAGGCTCCGCACGGGTTCCAGCGCCTGGGGGAACTTCGTCACCGCCGCCTGGAGCCGGCTCTTCGCCTCTTCCTTCTTGCCTCTGCCGGAGACACAGCTCCGCTTGCAGCAGCGGCACTTTGACCTCAGACGGGTACTTGGCTTTCCAGGTCCGTCAGCAGGGACGTCGCCTCGGGAAATCTGCCGCGCAGCCAAAGCGATCTGCGTCTGGAGAAGCCTGGTCGGGAGCGACCCGTTCTCGGTCTTGTCCAGCTCGCGCCAACTGCGTCTCGATGTCCTGCCACTCCTTCTCTCGTTCGCCGCGCGGACCCTGGTGTCGGCCGCCAACAGTTGCGTCCGTGCCTGCAGCGTCAAGCGGGCCGCCTCGGCGTGCGTCTCGGGGTCGTCCTCGGAGAGCTGTTGCGCCTGGCGCGCCTCGCTCATCGCCTCCCGGCCAGTCCCTCGTTTGCGCCAGGAACTTCGCCAAGTCCAGGTGAGCCCCCGCGTCGTTCGGGGTCTCGGTCAGCCAGGATGCGCAGCTCGCCGATGGCCGATTGCACATCGCCCAGCCCCGCCAGAGCACGGGCCAGCGGCTGGCGGGCCTTCGACCCCGAGGGCCACGGCCTTACGCCAGTCCCCGACCGCGTCCCGCAGCCGTCCTTCCTGGGAGGCGACGAACGCGTTGAGGTAGAGCACCGCCGCCGGGGCGGTATCCTTCTGCTGCATCTGAGCAATGTAGCTCTTAGCTTCCTCCACATGACCGGACCGGATCAGCAACTTCGCGGCCGTCGGCAGGAAATCCCAGGGCTGGGCGCGCCAGGGCCTTCACGCCCGCCTCGGCCACCATATACATCTCTTCGGGCACCTTGGCTTTCTCCGCCAGGTACGCCCAGCTCTCCCACAGCCCCACCGCGGCCGGGTCCTGGGTCTGCCAGGCTTTCAGTTGCTCCCGGGCCTGGTCCAGGAGCTTCGCCCCCAGCAGCGTGCCCACCAGACGGCTTCTCGTTTCCGTATCCGGCAGGTCGCATTTCTGCGCCTGCTCCAGATCGGCCCACGCTTTCTCGCGGAGCTTGGTCCGCAAATAGAAGCCGGCCCGGGCCACATAGGCCAGGGCCGACTGGGGGTTCTTGGCGATCGCCTCGTCCAACCAAAAAGCCGCCGGTTTGTCGACCGTGTCGGGGCTCTCCGCCGCCAGCTTCGCCATTTCCTCGTAGGAGGACACGTCCTCCGGATGCTGCTCCAGACTCTGCTTCAGCTCCGCGACGGCGTCCGCGGGCTTGCGCAGCAGGCGCAGGGCCTCGGCGTGCAAGCACGCGCATCCGCGCGTTTTCACTTTGCTCCAGGAAACGCCGCGCGATCAGCTCGGCCTCGACGACCGACTCGGGGCGCAGCAGATACGCCTCGACCAGAGTCCGGGCGGCTTGGAGATTGCGGCCGTCCACGCGGAGCACCCGCCGATAGGCGTCGTACGCCATCGTGACATTGCCCCGCACAATGGGGCGTCGCTTGAGCTGCGCGTCGGCGAATTTGAGCAGGACGTCAACATCTTCGGCGTTCACGCGCCAGGTAATTGCCCAGTTGGATGGCGGCCTCGTCATAATCCTGCCCGGCATAGGCGTTCATCCCCAACGGCAGCGCCTGGACGGCCCGATTGCTGACCTGCCAGCGATGCAGGACGTAGGCCGCCCCCGTGAGAATACCGACCGCCACCAGCAGAACCGTCGCCAGTTTCCAATTGAAATATCGCGCCGCCATGAATGTCGTCCTTTCTCACTCACCCATCTTAGAACTGGCTGAGGAAGCTCCCCACCATACGCCGAAACGTCCGCCAACAGATCCACAGGTCCAGGCCGAAGGAGAAGTCCCGCACGTATTGCGTGTCGTACAGGATCCATTCCTGAAAATCCCGTTGCGGCTGCCGGGTCCGGTAGACCTGCCACAGTCCGGTGATCCCAGGCCGCACCGAGAGCCGGGCATCCCGCCAGGAGGGACACAACGTATTCTCCCATTCCGGCGAGGGCCGGGGCCCCACAACGCTCATCTGCCCACACAGCACGTTGATGAATTGCGGGATTTCGTCCAGGTAGGTCTCGCGGAGAAACCGCCCGACCGTGGTGATACGCGGGTCGTCCGCCATCTTGAACTGCGGACCATCCACTTCACAGACAAAGCGCAGCTTGTCCTGCATTTGGTCCGCCCCCTGCCGCATCGTCCGGAACTTCGCACAGCGGAAGGGCTCGCCATGACGTCCTTGCCGCTTGTCCCGGAAGAATACCGGCCCGGGGGAGCTCAACTTGACGGCCAGCACGATGATGGGGATGATGGGCGCAAACAGGATCAAGACGAGCACCGAAGCCACCACGTCCGTGAGGCGTTTGAAACACCGTGCGTAAGAAAACCACGGCCACGTCCGAAAGGCGTTGCTGTGATGCGCACACAGACATGCGCCGGCGGCACCGGGCCCCCGCCGGCGTAGAGGTGCGGAGCCGGTCCCGACGGGGAGGCCACCACCACGCACTCGCGCAAAGCTTGCTGGGGCTCGACGGACACTCCGGTCCCGACAATCGCCGTATCGACAATCGCCTGCCGGCCCACCGTGCTGCCGTCGCACAGAACGGCCGGTCCGACGACGACGGCCCCCGCTTCGATCGTCACCTGCCGGCCCAGCCGCACCGGGCCGATCAGATGCGCCTCGGGAGAAATCCCGCCGTTTGTGCCGGGCCGGGCTTTCGGCTCTGGAGACGCCGGCGCCAGGCGATTGTTCGGACACGACGGGTCTTTCAGAGCCACGCTGCGCTACGGCGAGAATACCCTCCGCGGACCCCAGATCATAGGCCGAGCCGGCCACGGCCATGCCCTGCAAGCGCAACCCCGCCGCTTGGCACCGGCCGGCCCACTCGCCAAAGCGTGCGAGCAACCCGCCTTGCAGCACCACGTCCAGGACTTCGCGCGCGCACCAGGAGAAAGTGCGGCCAATCCCCGGGGACGGGCGTAGGAGTCATCGAGTCCGCATAGAGCCGCCGGTAACCGACCACCTGGTTGTCCGGCGTCAACCGAGCCGCTCCCGACACGCCAGCAAGTCGGAATCCGCCCTGACGGCCAGACAGTCGGCCTGGCACGGTTTCCAGCAGTCGTTCCAGCAACGAGTGGTTGACGTGTGCGGCCCAGCGCCCGTTCGCGATCACGAGCCAGGAAGGGGTGCCCTGACCGTACCAGGTCTGCGGGTCGAGACGCAGGACATCGTCGTAGAACACCGTAGGGCCGGGCAGCAAGTCCCACCGCGAGCCACGATTGGTCGGGCTCCCCATCGCGATTCCTCGCGATGGGCACCCGCCCCGCCCGCCGTCTGCCAGCCCGCGGGCACGGCCCAGACAGATTTGTCCGGCGTGGTCCAGCCAATCCGCTCGGCCCGGCGCGCGGCCGCGTGACAGCACCACAAATGACGCAGGCCGTCCAGGACCACGTCCCGGAGCGGGGCCGTAGACAGGGCATACGGCCAAAGACCCGGCCCCCCACGGGCCGTGCCTTCTTTGCTCTCGCGGACAACGATCAACTGCCTCATCGGCTCGTACCCCGGCGCGACAGGAATCGCACCGTCGGACCGCGACGCCACGCCATGCTTACGCGTGGCCGCCATTGTCCTCCGGTTTCTGATTCCCGGTCGCCAGCAGCAGCTTCCGTGCTTTACGCCCGGTCTGCCGCCCGCGCCCGATAGGTGTAGGCGTAGCGGTACAGGCCCTGCTCGAGCGGGACGTTGCTGAGAACGGCCCCCAGCACGCGGGCCCGGCCGCGCGCGAACCGTTCCTTGGCCTCCTTGAGATCGGGCCCCGTCGTTTGACCCGGCAAAGCTGACCAGGACCACGGCATCCGCCAGCTTGGCCCAGACCAAGGCATCCGGAAACGCCAGCGCCGGCGGGCTGTCGATCACGACATGGTCGTACTCCCGCGACAGCCGCTCGATCTGCTCGGCCGCCATGGAGGACGTCAGCAATTCGTAAGGGTCGGCCAGGTGACGCGGATTGGCGGCCAGAATGTGCAGACCGCTCGTCGGCGACACGTAGGCCAGGTGGCTCGCGTCCCCGCCCAGCAGGACATCCTGCAGATAGCCCGTCTCCGGGGGGACGTTCAGCATCTGCCCGACGTCCGGCTTGCGCAGGTCGCCGTCGATCAGGAGCACCTTCTTGCCGGACTTGGCCAGGCTGGTGGCCAGGTTGACGGCAAAGGTCGTCTTGCCCTCCCGCGTGCCGGCGCTGCTGACGACCAGCCGCCGGGGCAGTCCGCCGTCGTACACCAGCCCCAGATTGGTCCGGATCGTCTGGTAATCGCCCGCAATCTGCTCGGCCAGCAGGGCCGGCTTGATCGCCCGCGAGCTGGTCGTGGTCCCGAGCACCGGCAGATCGAGCTGCCGCGTGACGTCCTCGGGGGTCTGCAGCGTCTTGTCCATGCGGTCGCGCAGGAACGCCAGGCCGAACCCGCAGGCCAGCGCGCCGAATACGGCGGCGATCGCGAGCTGGGGCCGCCGGTCGTTCGTCTCGATCACGTCCGCCCAATAGAACTCCTTGACGCGGGCGCGGCCGCTCCTGCTCCAAGTCCAGCAGTTTGATGCGCACGACACAGACGCTCGTAGTCATCCTGGTCCACCTGCAATTGAAACTTGCGGTCATCGACGTCCATGCTGGTTGCTCACCACGTCCACCTGGTTGGCATCCTCCAGATGGATCCGCTTGCTCACGGCCTCGTACCGGGCATTGATGACATCCAGCTCCCTCTGGGCGGCGGTCAAGCGTTGTTGGGCCGCCTCTTCCTCGCGCGCCTGCAACCGTCGTCAAACTCTTTCTCCAGTTCCTCGGTCTTGGCCTTGAGCTTCTTCTTGAGGTTGTCCAGCGCCATCTGCTCGTTGCGTGAGCTTGGGGTACTTGTCCTTGACGAGGGCCTGCTGCATCTCCAGCTCGCGCTCCATCGCCACGATGCTCTTCGACCAGCTCGCTCACCATCGGGTCCGAATTCACGTATTCGCGGCGCCGGCGGATCTTCTCTTCGGGGGACAGATCCACCTTCTTCGTCTCCGCGATCAGGTTGACATCCGCTTCGGCGGCGACCTTCTGCGATTCCAGGTTGATCAACTCGCGTCGTCAGCCGGCGTCTGGATGTCGAGCTCCATCTTTTCCAGGAGCCCCGGCGTGGTGGTCTCCAAGCGGCTCGGCCGACTCGCTGAATGATCTTCCGTTGGTTCCAGGATCTCGGCCTCCAGCTCCTTGCGCATCTTCTCCAACGTGCGCGAGATCCTCCCGCCCCGTGCCCTGGGCCTCGAGCTTGGCTTGATCAATGTAGTTGCGGAGGAAACAATCCACGATGGTCTTGGCTTCCTCGACCTGCGGTACTCCGCATGGTCAGGGCGATGATCTCGGTGCGCGGAATCGCGGTCGCCGTGATCCTCTTCTTGGCGATCGGCGTCTTTGAGAAGATTCTCCGGATTGGGATTCGCGGCTCGGCGGCAAGAACCGCGCCAGGAGCTGGCCGATCCGGGTCTGCGGCCCCCCGCGGAAGAAGTCCAGATTCCGCGCGGACAGCTCGTCGGCCACGTGCTGCAAAATGAGGGCGTTGCTCGTCAGGTAGATCGCCTGCGTGTTGACGTATTCGCCGTACGCTGCCGAGCTCGCCGGCGGGGCTGGTCTCCGGGCCCAGGATACCCTGCACGACCGGCTGGACCTTCACCGCCCCTTGGACCAGATACTGGGGCTCGATCACCAGCCAGATCGCCGGCACGGCCAGGGCGCACAGGAGGATCGTCACCACCAGGACGATATACCAGCGGCGCCGCACGCTCGCCAGCAGATTGATGCTCGGCGGCTCCTGCGGCGGCGGCTGGGGCGGTTCTCGCCGGCGGCTCGTACACGACCGGTTTCTGCTCGATCACCTGATCCAGGTACTTTTCCAGATTATTCATAAGCCTATACTCCCATCATTGAGGGTCCGGTAGATGCGTGCGGTGGTCGCCGGGAGATGATGGCCGGCTCGATTTCCACGGTCGGGCGTGGTCAGCCGGGCCAAGAGCCAGAGCTCCCCGACCACCAGGGCCAGCGCCAAAGGCATCATGGCGTAACCGCCCATAGTCATGGAACCGTTGCTCCCATGCTTTCGTTTTGAGGATCGTAAAGAAGACCGCCGTCACCGCCAGGCGCAGCGTGTTGCACAGAAAGGCGATCGGCAGACTCGACGCCAAGACGATCAGTTTCTCCCACCAGGCCCGCTTCACCAGGAGCACGACCAGCCCGCTGATCACGAAGAAGGCCGTGATCATCCGCAGGCCGTTGCAGGCCTCCGCCACAAACAGAGGACCTCCCTGATGGTGATCTGGTTGCCGTCCTGCTGGATCTCGTAGCCGGCCAGTCTCCAGGCAGAAGACCGCCGAAGTGGTGGACCAGCGCTGGAGGGGCAGAGTAATCAGGCCCTGGACGCGGTGCGGCCAAGGCAGCATCAGGCACAAGAACAGCAGAATCGTGGCCAGCTTCGCCAAGTAGCGCCAGCCCAACACCAGCAGCACGACGGCCGCCAGGGACAAGACGAGCGAGAATCTCTCCGCAAAGGAATAGAAGTCCAGCCCCACGGCCCGCACCGCCTGGGCGAGCAGAAAGCCGCCCACCCCGAGCCAGCAGTGCCGGTCGGACGGGGACGGACGCGCAGGCCCTCCCGGCGCAGCCAGATCACGTAGGCCGCCAGGAAGGGAACGAGCAAGCCGGAGGAGTACTCGTCGCTGCGATGCCATTCCTCCAGGAGGTCCCTGAAGGTAGGCCAATAAGACCAGAGAAACGCCGCCAGGACGATCCGCGCTCCCGAGCACGTAGGCCAGTCGGCGTCCCGGAGCGCGGCACCCCGGCGGGCAGCCGCGCCGCCAGACGATCCCAGCAGGATTGCACATACTCCCCCAGGCGCCCAGGCGCTGCGGCGGAGGCTCGCGCAAACGGCGCTCGGCCGTTCGGCCCACCCGGCCGGGAGCGACCGCCTGCGCGACAATCTGGCCCCCGTCCGGCAGCACCGCGCCACCATCCACGATGGACTCGCGAATCTCACACCGAGCCCCCACGTGGGCGTCGGCCCACAGAGCGCTGCGGACCACCACGCTCTGCGCCGACAACCACGTTGCGTCCGATCACGGCCGGACCGATGACCACCGCATCCTCCGCCAACTGGGCCTGATCGCCCAGCAACACCGGTCCGCAGAGGCGGGCCGTCGGATGAACAGACCTCCGGACCCCGCGAACGAGCGCCTCTCCGGACCGCCGCCGGTGCCGGCAGGTCCGCGCCGCGCCATCCCGAAAGAGAACCTCCAGCGCCTGGAGATACCCCTCGCGCCGGTGGAAATTCCCGACCGGCTCGGTCCAGCACCACCGGTCGAACCGTGCCGCCGGCACGCAGGATCGAGGGGATCAGCCCCTCCTTGATATCGGAGTAGCCGCCGGGCGGGATGTGACGCAGAACCTCCGGCCGGCACAAGTAGATCTCCGCCGGGCCGCCCAGGGCCGTCCCGCCGCCCGGGCCCGGATTGAACACCAAAGTCAAATCCGCCCCGCCGGCCCGATGGGCCTCCACCAAGTCTCCCAGCGCCGGCGGAGCCAGCATGCTGCCCGAGAGAACGAGGATGAGGTCGCCGGGATCGGAGGCCACGGCATCCCGCAGACAGCCCGCGGTCCCGGCGGTCAATTCCTCGACCACCGGCACGGCCTCCAGCCGGGCGTCCCGGCACACGGCCGCGACGGCGGCCGCATCCTCTTTCGCACAACAGACCGCCACGCGTCCCAACCCCGCCTCGGCCAAATGACTCAGCAAATGCGCCAGAACCGGCTCATCGGTGACGGGCCAGAGAGCCGTGGGCAGACACGCCGCCAAGGGGCAGCGGCCGAAGTCACGCCCGCCGACCAGCACGACCGCGCGAACGTCCCGTCCGTGCAGCAGACTCCTGGATGTCATCTCCTCTCTGTTCCCAATCGGATTCCTCTGGGGTCCGGCAGCCCTCCCTGTGTCTCTCGATTCTCTCACAGGATCAGACCCCCGCTCCCCGGCGGCCGGACACGCCACCCCCGGCAGGGCGGACCCCGTGCCCCGGGCCTTTCGACCCATCAACACCGGCCTTCGCTCCTCTTGCATCCGGGCGTGGCGGCACGGGTTATTTGATCTTGTCATCGGCATTCGGTCAATTCCATACTTCTGCCAGACCTGCCCTTTCAGTCGGCAAGAGTCACCGTCTGCTTTGGCGAATGCCAGGAATATGGGACCCCGTCTGCCCCGGCGACATTTTTACGAGCAGGGTCTGATAATGCGGCGCTGGAGGAGCGTCCCCGGCGCCGCGGAGGGTCTCCAAAAAGAGCGCCGATCTTACGGGCCACGACCTCGGGATGGGCCTGGCGCGGTCGCGGAACGAAGGAGCGCAACTGCTCCACCTTCGCCCGCAATTGGGTCTCATCCCGGGCCAGCAAGAGATGACCGAGGGCCGCGAACTTCTCCGCCAGGGCCGCTTGATGGTCGTTGACCACTTCGTGGAGCCGGCGCTGCCGCGGCATGACCAACAGAGGCTTGCCGTGGTCGAGCGCCATCGTGATGGCGCCCATGCCGGCGTGACTGATGATGGCGGAGGCCCGCTGAAAACGGTCGTCGAAAGCCTTCTTCTCGAGCGACACGACCGCTCGGGAAATGCCGCGGCTGATAAGGGCTCTGGCCGATCTGCGCGAACACCTCCTCGTGCATCACGCCTTCCTCGAACAGCCGATCGATCGCGGCGACCAGGCGATCGAAGGGGAATTGTGTGCCGACCGTCAGGAAGATCATACGATGGTCCCCACGTACTCCGTGCCGCGGTACTTGTCCCGCAGCTCGGGCCACTGGACGAGGAACAGATCGGCGATGTACCGCACCATCCGGCCGGACAGCGACAGACGCTCCACGTTGGTGATGCTATCCACCCACACGACCTTCGCCCCCAGGAGCTTGCCCAGAAAACAACAAATGCAGCCGGCGGCCGCCCCCGTGCTCAGGATCACGTCCGGCCTTTCCCGGCGGAGGATCCCCAGACACTTCAGGAAGACCCGGAACACGCGCCAACCATGCTGGCGGTTGCATTCCCCCACCACGTGCACGCTCCCGAAGCGGGTGAGATTCTGCCGCACGGCCTCCGACGTGGTGATCACCAGAGTGTCATAGGGCTCGACCGGCGGCCACAATCTTGAGCAGTTGGCTCAGATGCCCGCCCGCCGAAGCGACCAGACAAATCTTCATTCGTATCCTTCTTTTAGGTCCCGGAGCTGACCACCACGGCCCCAGACAGGCGCACCGCCGCCAGCGACCGGCGGCAGAACAAATCGCTCCAGAGCGCCAGGCCCAGCAGCGTCCAGACGGACAGCCAGGTTGTCTTTCCGCCCCGCGCAGTGATCATCGCGCACCGGTTGCAGCTCCACGCGTTATCACGAATTTGTTCTTGCTGTTGGGCCCAATACTCATAAACGAAATCACCCGCCTCGCCAAGACCCTTGGTCGTAAGGTTTTTCCTGAGGTCTCGGTTGTCATCGCTTGCCAGGATCGGCTAATTGAGGAGCCGATGCACTCTTTCTCCCACGGACCAGAGCACCTTATGGCCCACGCTCGCGCAGCTTTCGAAAGCCCCGATATGGGACACGTCGTCTCCGCCCAGGCGGGACTTGAACTGATACACGGACGGATTAACCACGCGGTCGATGCCGCCCAGATCGCACCACGTCATCCCCGCCTGACACGCCGCCAGGAGGGCTTGATACCACATGACGTAGGAAGCTCCGCATTCCAAGCCTTGGTCATTGCTCGCCGCCAGCAGCACGATCGCGGTATCGCCCAGGTTGCTCGACAGCAACACGGCGACGAGCACACCGCCAGGCGGGCCACAATGAACGTCATCTTCTCCGCCTTCGAGAGCAAGGGGTAGACTGGGTGAATTCCTGCGGGTCCAGCCCTTTGAAACGCTTGCATCCAGCAAGACACGATACAACGATTCCAGGATTGGGCACGCCTCGGCATCGCGGCTGTGCTCGATTGGAGGCCCGTCTCTTCGGCTTTCTTCAGGTCACGCCGGAAGCTCTTGCGGAGCCGGGCCCGAATCCCCTCCTCGTTGTCATGCACATCGACCCGCAGCGTATGGTACGGCGGCACATGTGGCACCCTCCCCAAACCCGCCTGATCCAGCAGGTCCGCAACCCCCGCGGCGGCGCCGTCCACGAGGAGATTGGGCACGAGGCGCAGCACGGTCACGCCTGTCTGGAGCAACGCCGTCTTGAGCGTCTCAAACATCTCGACGGAAGCGGTGTTCTCTCCCGTCTTCAGACGCACCAGAGGCCCCCACTGGACGTACCCCACGCGCAGCCGCACCAGCCTCGACCGTCTTGACGCGAACGTGACAAAGGGAGCGTACTCGACCGCTCTGGTCCCGCAGGACGACCCGGTGCACCTGTTGATGATCCCTCTCGGCCCGTCCCTGCTGATAGGCCCAAGTCTGATAGATCGTATAATCGGCAAAAGCCTGCCCCGCGTGTTCCCATTCCGCCGGCGTCACTTCGTCGATCGTAGCCTGATATGGCATCCGCGGATTACCTCAACTCTCGCACCGCACGTTCTACCGCTGCTTTCGGCGTGGAAATCGTCGGCACGATCATAAGCCGCTGACGGCGCCCTCTTATGCCCCGGAACCGCCGACCGTGGCAAATCGGCGCCGGGCCGCCGCAATCGGCCGATGGCAGAATAGATCGCTCCAGATGGCCAGCCCCAACAGCGTCCAGATTTGCAGCCAGTTGTCCTTGCGCTCGCGCACATGATCGTCCAATAACTTGCGGAGTTCCGTGCCGTTCCAGAGCTGGGCCGGCAAGCCGCCGCCGGCGCAGATGCGATCATAACACAAGTCGCGCAGCCGCCCGCGGAACCATTGCGTCAACGGCAAGCGAAAGCCCACCTTCGCACGATCCACAATGCGCCCCGGCAGATACTGGCGGGCGATCTGCTTGATCACGTACTTGCGCGCGAACCCTCGGACTTTGACGTCGCGCCGGCAACGAGAAGGCGTACTCGACCAGCTCGTGGTCCAGGAAAGGGACCCGCCCTTCGACCGAGGCCCCCATCGTCATGCGGTCGCCGCGATCGAGAAGATTGTCCGGCAGCCACAGCTTGCAGTCGGCATACAGCATGGCATCGAGAGCCGACACGCCCTGCGCCCGCGCGACGTACTCCTGCGTAGGATTGGCCCACGACCCGTTCGTCGGCATCAGGCACGCCTTTTCCCGGGCCGTGAACGGCGCGAACCACTGCGCCCAGCGGTCGGCCCGGTCCCGCTCGGCCAGACTCCGCAGGGCCACTTCCACCCGCCGCAGTC
This sequence comes from uncultured Planctomycetota bacterium, assembly GCA_963750205.1. GTDB lineage: Bacteria > Planctomycetota > Phycisphaerae > Sedimentisphaerales > Anaerobacaceae > PLanc-01. The sequence continues at coordinate 824,244 of CAVVRJ010000011.1, read as the reverse complement.
GCCCCGGTAGTCGCGCGGCAAGGAAGCGGTTGAAACGCCCGGGCAGCCGGCTCACGAGGGGGGCAAAGCGGTCGTAAGCGTACTTGGGATAGCCGCCGAACAGCTCATCGCTCCCTTCGCCGGAGAGCAGGACCTTGACGTCGCGACGGGCCATCTTCGACAGCAGGTACAGCGGGACGTCCGCCGGCTCACTCAAGGGACTGTCCCGAATCCAAGTCAGCTTTTCGAGGTGATCGGCGAAGCCGTCTTCCTCCAGGACCAGCTCGTGGTGGTCCGTGTGATATTGTTGCGCGACCAGACCGGCATAGGGCAGCTCGGAGTCGGGGAAATCGCGAAAGCCCACGGAATACGTCCGCACCGGCGCGTTCGTCAGGCGGCTCATCAGCGCCACGATCAGGCTGGAATCCACCCCCCCGCTCAGAAACGCCCCGAGCGGGGACATCGCTGATCAGCCGCCGTCGCACGGAGGTCGTCAAGCGGGACTCCACCTCCTCGTTGCATTGTTCGTAGCCTGGGGCCATTCGGCGGATCGTCTCGCGGCGGCGTGCAGCGGAATGTCCCAATAGGACCACGCGCGGAGGCCCTTCTCGGAGAAGGTCAGACACTGTCCCGGCCGGACCTTGATGATGTCCTCCAGCAGCGTCGCCGGGGAGGGAACCGAACGATACGTCAGGTAATTCCAGATGCCCTCCATGTCTGGGCCGGGCGGTGATCTGCGGGATGCAGCAGAAAGGCCTTGATCTCCGAGGCGAACACGAACTCGTCGCCCCGCCGGCAGTAGTACAAGGGCTTGATCCCCAGCCGGTCGCGGGCGAGGAACAGCCGCCGATTCTTCTTGTCCCAGATGGCAAAGGCGAACATCCCGATCAGGTGGTGCACCATCTCGGGCCCGTAATCCTCATACAGGTGCACGAGGGTCTCCGTGTCGCCCTGGGTCCGCAGACGATGGCCCTTGGCCTGCAGTTCGCTCCCGCAACTCGCGGTAGTTGTAAATCTCGCCGTTGAAGATGACCCAGATCGTCTCGTCTTCATTGGCCAGCGGCTGCCGGCTGCCCGCGACGTCGATGATGCTCAGCCGGACGTGGCCCAGCGTCGCCTGGGAATCGCTATAGATTCCCTCACCGTCCGGGCCCCGATGGCGCATGATGTCCATCATGTCCTGGACCAATGCCCGAGCGGGTGGTCCCACCTGGAGGTTCACGATTCCCACGATGCCACACATAGGATATTCTCCTTGCCCCGAGGGTCTGGGCTGCCACAGCCGCGGCCCCATGCCGACACTGGCCCGCAAGCGGGTCATTTGCTCCTTCCGCACGTAACGCCGGGCATCGTGGAGAATCTGTCTTTGCTCGCGCACCACGTACCCATAGACAAATCCGCCCAGCCGGGCCAGGCCCGCCCCGCCGTAAGGTCTTTCCCTCAAGCAGCGCCGGAGGCACTTGGCCAGCATGAAGACCGGGTGCGTCCCCAGGCAATAATCCGTCAACCCCTGCCGAAATTTGGCCCGCAGAAGGCTCTTGCCGTCCCCGGTCCCGACGGGTTTCTGGTGCAGGGCCTGGATCTCCGGGAACGACCAGGTCTGCCAGCCGTGCATCCGGGCCATGATCTCGGTGTAGGTGTCCTCGCCGCCGTTGGGACACGGCACGTAGCCACCGATCTGCTCGTAGCAGGCCCGGCGAAAGACCTGCAAAGCCTTCGGCGTCGAACGCCGGTCGATGAACGCCTCCACCCGCCGGCCGCCGATCTCCTCGACGTAGGTCCCCGCCGCGATCCCCAGCTCGCGATTCGCCTCGAAGCGCCGGAAGATCTCCTCGTAGTAGCGCGGGCCGAGAATCATATCGGCGTCCAGAATGCCCAGATAGTCGAAGTCCAGCTCTTTCACCCGCGTGTAGCCCTGGAGAAGCGCGTACACGTTGTTGCCGTAGTAGGTCTCGTGGGCGTCGCGCTGGCGTTGGCAGCCGTCGATGAAGCCGGCTTGCTGGGCATAGCGGCGAATGATCTCTCCGGTGTCATCGGTCGAGCCATCATCCACAATGACCCACCGCAGCGGCAGCCGCGTCTGGGCCAGGACCCCTTCGATGGTCTTGCCGATGAACCGGCCTTCGTTGTACGCCGGCGTGATCAGGACGTAGTTGTCATCAATTCATTTCTTCACGCACAGGGCCTGCCACCCCCGCAGCGCCCGCCAGAATCCGGCCGCATAAGTCCGCGCGGTCTGCCAATGCTCGGTCCTCGCCTTTCCCGACATGGCGGCCTTGACCAGCCACAGCGGCAGCCGCAGCAGGAAGAAGAGACTCACCAGGACGCAAGCCGCCACATAAGAAGCGAAATTCGCCGTGCTTGCGGAGGAACAGCAGCGTGCTCGCCCGCAATTGCAGACACATGGGGCCTTTGACCCGGGCACTGCTGGCTCCGCCCAGATGCACGATTTGGGCGGCCGGCGTGTAGAGGACTTTCCAGCCGGCCTGGTGGAAACGGTAGCACCAGTCCGATTCTTCGCCGTACATGAAATAGCTTTCATCCAGCACGCCGACCTGCTCGATGATGTCCCGTCGCGCCAGGATGAAACAGCCGGCGACGACGTCCACCGCCCGCACCTCCTGCCCGTCCCACCACGTCATTCGCTCCCGCCCGCAAAAGCGGTTGTGCGGAAACATCTTGTTCAGATACAACGCCCCGATCAGGATGATTCAAGGCCGACGGGAACATGAAGCTCGTCGGCTGCCACGTCCGGTCGCGATTCAGCACGCGACAAGCCACCGCGGCCGCCTCCGGGCGCTCCTCGGCGAACGCCACCATCTTGTCGATCGCGCCGTCGAGCACCAGCGTATCCGAGTTCAGCAGCAGAACGTACCGGCCCTGCGCCACTTCGATCCCCTGGTTGTTCGCGGCGGCAAAACCGCGATTCGTCGTGTTCGCCCGCAGCACCGCCTGGGGAAAGGCCGTCCGGACCATCTCCACGGAGCCGTCGGCGGAGGCGTTATCGACGACGATCACTTCGAACGGAACGTTCTTCGTCTGCTCATAGACCGTCCGCAGGCAGTCGCGCAGAATCTCGCGCGTATTCCAGCTTACGATGAGAATGGAGACGACCGGTGGGTTCATTTGGGGATACCTCGAAGTTGCGCGACCGTGGACAACGACAAGCCACACTCCTGGGCCACGTCCAGGATGGACCGCAGCGCGCCGAGAACGTACTGGTGGACCTCCGGGCCCGCCTCCCGGTCAAAGTCATGTGCCAGCACCACCCCGCCCCCGCCCGCCCGGGACAGATGCGCCGCCGTGCTCTGGTCCGGCCGGACAAGCCAGGTGTCGCCGGAATCAATCGTCCAGTACACGATCGGGATGCGCCGGGCCAGCAGGTAAAGCAGGGTCACCAGGTTCAGCTTGCCGTAGGGAGGACGAAAGGGATAGCGGCCGGCTCGGGTCCCCAGGGCGTCATCGATCGCCTGGAACCCCTGCCGGATATCCGCGAGGCTGCGCCAGGGCGCTACCTTCCACGCATGAAGATGATCGTAGGTGTGGGAGCCGATTTCGTGACCTTGCGCCTGAATCCGTTGGACGAGGTCCCGGTTCTCCCGGATATTGCGGCCGCGGAGGAAGAACGTGGCCTGGACGCCTCTCTCCGCCAGGAGCTGCAGGACAGCCGGCGTCAATTGGCGGCCCGGACCATCGTCCAGGGTAAGAATGACGCGTCTTTGCCTGACGGCCCGTTGCCGCCACACCAGTCGATTCCACCAGCCATAGGCCCAGGGAAGACCGAAGTAGAGAATGATGATGACGACGCCGATTGTTAGAATGGACTCTCCCAGCAGCATGAACTTGAAAACCACCTTAAACAATGTTCGAGCCAACCGGGTGCCCGGCCGAAAGCAACGGTTTCACGTACACCCAGTTGGAGCCGGCCGCCGCGGTCCAGACGTATCCGCCCGCTGGTACAGCCGAATGGCCTGCTCATTCCGGCGGTTCACCGCCAACCCGATTGCCGCGCCGCCAAGCTCGCGCGTTCGGCTCTCACAGATTCTTAGCAATTCCCCCGCCAAGCCGCGGCCGCGCCAGGCCGGGCCCACGGCGATCAGCTCGACCCACGTCCTGGGCTGCGGCACGCCCGCGGCATCCACGACGCTGCCGGTCCTTCCCCGCGCCACGGCGTCCCTCAGGCCTCTCCAGGCTTTGGCGGCGGTGACGCGTGGACAGGTCGCCAGCGACAACACCCCCCAGGCCAACGGGACTTCGCGCTGGGCCTTCTCTGGGCCCAGCCGTTCACGTCGGTGACTAAGACGCAGAAGGCACACACATCGCGTGCCGATCCGAACACCCAAGTCTCGGCCGTCGGCGTCGCCAGCACGGCTTGCCACCAGCGCCAAGCGCCCGCCCGAACGCCCCGCCACCGCAGGCTCAGGGGAAAGCTTTGCCGGCAGATCTCGGCCAGGGCTTCGACGTCCCGCCGCGCGGCACGCCGCAATCGTTCATCCTGGGTGGGACGCTGCTCCGTGGAGGGCTCCTGTCTTCCGGTGTCAATCCGAGGATTCGGCTTCTTGGTGACGGAGCCGGTTGCGCCAACGCCGCTTGATCCAACCGATGGCCCCGGTCTTCTCCAGAACGTGGGCCAGCCCTGTGGACAACCCGGTCGTGCCGGAGAAAACCACGTTGGCCAAGATCGGTCGCAGTCGCGGGGCGAAGAGATAGAACGACGCGTCCGTCCAATGCTTGTCGCCGTAGGACCGTTTGTAGTCCGCCTCGCCGAAGCCGAAATCAATGACTTTCGCCCCGCCGCCATCCGTGCACAAGTCCTGCAGCGCTTCGAGGAATAGGACCGTGCCGACATTGAGGTCCTTCCACGTCGGGTCAAACCCGATCTGTTCGAGAAAGTAACTGCCCCGATAAACCACACCATGCTGGAACGCGCACGGCGTGCCATCCAGGAACATCACGTGGCCGCGCAGCCAGCCCTGGCGCGCGACGTTCTTCAGGAGGTCGCGGGTCTGCTCTTTGTTCTCCAGGCCGCAGCCGAGCCCATGCTGATAGGTCTTCGTGGAGACCTGGGAGGCGGCCTCGACAAAGGAGTCGACTTCTCCCTCCGCGCGGTATCTCGTGATGACGGCGCGCGTGCCGAACTGCTCTTCGATCTTCCGCACGTACCGGCGCAGGTTCGCCCGGTGCTTCTTCGAGCACGACTGATAGAAGGCGTCCATGCTCTCGGGCATGGTCATCGTCCGGTGGATCTCCACGCGGGGAAAATGGCTGCGGCACAAGGCGCCCCTCTGCCTCTGGGCCGCCCGGAAGAGCACCGATTGAGTGTCCAGGTAGTGGAAGAACACCAGGTCGGCTTCTCCGGCCTTGAGCAGCTTGCTCATCTCGGCCAGCAGAAGCCCTGCGATCTCCTCATCGATCCGGCCCAACAGTCCGCGGTGGATGACCGTGAAGCTCTTCAGCGCCGGCAGCAGAAACGATTTGTACCCGATGCGGCACTGGATGCGCACCTCTTCGATACTGCCCACGAGCATTGCGGCCGGCGTCCCGTGCCGGCGCAGCAGCAGGACGTGCGGCCGGGCCTCGTGCTGCCAGCGCACCAGAGAAAGCAGCCGGTCCGGCTCCGCGTTGAAGATCGCGCCCTCCTGCTGCTCCTGCAGCGTTATCCAGGCGTCGCGCAACGAGTCCAGCTCCGCCTCCCGGCGGGCCACGGTCACTTCATAAGGGGCTGCCTCAACCACGGCTTCCATAGTCCTCCCATACCTTAGATGGAATGGTGGAATAATGGGTAGCCGGGCTTCGCCCCGGCGGACCCGAGGCGCCCCCAGCCCCAATATTCCAATATTCCATCATTCCACAGCGTTAGGCGTGCCGGGGCCGCGCGACCACCGCCACGCGCGGGGCAGGCTTGGGCGTCGCGTAGACCTGGCTGTACACAAAGGCAGTGCTCGCGAGTAGAAGATACCAGATCATGTCGATCTGCCCGAAGTAGGCCACCCCGAGAAACGATAGACAGTGTCCGATAATCGTCACGAACACGCCCCATGCCAGGAACGATTCGCTGGGGTCCCGCAGCCGCATCGCCAAGCGTGCGGCGGCCCGGGCACCCACAAACACAATCGCACAAAACAAGACGAATGCAACGAACCCGCCCCGCACCCCCTCCAAAATGAACTGGTTGGTCACGTCTTCCAGCCCCAGGCCCCAGGAAGCGGTCTCCTGCGTGCCGAGCAGCGCCCACTGGGGGAAATGGCGGATGGCCTGGTCGATCAGGTAGTAGCGGTGCCAGCCCGTCGAGCCGGAGACAACGCCGACCCGGGCAATCAAGTTCCAGACGGGAGCGTGCATGATGAACTGCAGCGCGATGAGCGTGCCCAGCACACCCCAGGCCGCTCGCCCCGTATGCTGCCGATAACGGAAGGCGGCCAACAAGCCGCCGACCGCCACCAAGGTCAAGATCGGCGTGCTCGAAGCGGTCAGCAGGATCATGATGGTGCTGGCGCCGACGCCCCCCCACAAGAGTGAGCGGCCCCCTCCCTTCTGCCGGGCGAACCCCACGAACAGGGGCACGAGCGTCGCCCAGAACAGGCCCATCATGATCGCGTGCGGAAAGGTCGCCTGACAACGGAACTGTCCCTCGCGGACGTTGGTCATGACACGTCCGAGCACCACGAATGGATTCACGCCGGTCGTGCGCTCGGTGAGAACAAACGGCGCCATCACGATGGCACAGACCGCCAGCGCCAAGTAAGCGAAACGCAGGTCCTTCCAGGACCGCACGGTCTGGCGAAACACCCAGTACAGACACATCCATTCGACGAACCGGCCGCAGCGATTGACGAAGGCCGCGAGCGTCATCCACTGGGCGGTGTAGACGAGGCTGCTGACGACGAACCACGCCAGGATCAGCTTGTCCAGACGGTTCCAGCGGACGTGGACGATCTCCCCGCGCAGCGCCAGCCGCAACATGCCGGCGATCACCAGAATGCGCAAGACCTGAAAGTTCAGCGTGCTCACGACAATGGCCTGATCCGCCGGGGCGAAGCAGGCCCCTACCACGTAGGGCAGCAGGATGTACTTGCGGAATGACAAACGCGACGATGGCAAGAATGATCGTAATGAAAAGGGTCCACCCCGTGATGGTCGTTGGGTTAGACATGCTGTTGCACCGTCCTTTTCATGGACTTGAGCACGCGGGCCGGCACGCCGCCGACCACGGCAAAATCCGGGACATCGCGCGTGACCACCGCGTTGGCGGCCACGACCGCACGCCGGCCGATGCGCACGCCCTTGAGGATCACGCAGCCCTCCCCCAGAAAGGCGCCGTCGCCGATCTCGACGGGGGCCACTTTGAGGCGGGGGCTCTCCGCCGCACTGAGCTGCGGCTCGTCGTAGCTGTGGTCGTGGTCCGTGATGTACACCCGCCCCCCCATCAGCACGTTGCGTCCGATCGTCACGCGGGCGGCCGCCCCGCAATGAAAATAGAATTGAATCGCCGTGCCGTCTCCGATGATCAGCTTGGGACCGTCACTCATATCCGAGCCGACAACCTCCAGACGCGCCCCTTTGCGGATGAGCACGTGGCGTCCGATCGCGATGCCCTGCGGATTGGTCAGCATGTCGCAACGCCCCACGTAGGAGCGCCAACCGAACTCGTAGAAGCGTGGACGCCAATACACGTACTGCCAAAGGGCCGTCGCCAGATGCAGGCAGCGTCGGAGGATACGAGGCCCCCGTGGGCTGGGCTCCGCCAGACACGTCTCAGCCATGACCGGGCGGAGCGTGATTGCTCTTTCCATCCTTGGATTCCTCTTCCGAACTCTTAGCTCAGTCTCGATGGGTGAAATTCCCCTGCTACGGCACCCTGCGTCCCAACGACGGCCCGAAGCCGCAGGTGGCCAAATTATAGGATTCCCGCTCCCGATCTCCGTCCGGGATCGGCGCGGTCTGGGGCCCCGGGCAGGACCCCACGTAAACAAACCACTTGCGCTCCAACCAACTGGCTCCCAGGATCCCCTTCGCCCCCAGGCGTCCGAGAAGGCGGCCGCCGGTGGCGCCACCGCTCGGCTCGTAATCTCCAGCGCGCCAGGCGTAGGTCTCTTTCGAGATACTTCCGCACGTGGGCGTCGGGTATTCGTTCCTGCGCCAAGATCTTGCGGTCGATGTACTCGATAGAGCGATAGAGCCGGGCCGGCTCCTTCAGCGCGGCCACCGAGAGATTGCCGTCATCATTGGCGCCGCACCACACCGCCAGCGGGTTGCGGACATACGCCCACGGCCCGCGCAGAGCCAGCCGCAACGCCAGATCATGGTCCTCCATCGCCCACAACTGCTCGTCGAACCCCCCGCAGTCCAGCAGGAATTCCCGCCGAATCAGCGCCGCCTGGCAGAACAGCACGAAACGCGTGGCCAGGACCTGTGCCGGGTTGAGCCACAATCCCTCGGGCTCGCTCAGCTTCAGCCGGGCGACCTGAAAGGTGGTCTGCTCCGGCTGATGCGGAAACCGGAAAAGCGTGTCACACAGGCAGCACGGCGCCTCCGGGCCCGCGCGTCGCAAGAGGTCCACCTGCCGCTGGAGCTTGGTCGGCCGCCACATGTCGTCGGAATCCAGAAAAGCGATGAAATCACCCTGCGCTTCCCGAATTCCCCGGTTGCGGGCCGCGGCAGGACCCGCGTTGGCCTGGAAGACAGGCACCACGGCCCGGCCGTAGGCCCGCAGGACGTCCGCCGTTCCGTCGGTCGAACCATCGTCGACTACGATCACTTCCCGGGCACGGTAGGTCTGGCCCAGCACCGAGTCGATCGCCCGAGTGACGATCCCGGCCCGATTATACGTGGGAATGATGACCGATACCTTTACGTCATCGCTCAATCTTGCGCCCTCTTTGTGGCCACGCGAACAGGAGAATCAAGCACTTGCGGCGCGGGCTCTCACGCACGAAATCCCCGGCTCCCCGCGCCCCCCGGAGCCGGCCTCTTCGTCCCGACCAGGGCAACCTGCGTCGCGACGAGCTCGCGGGCCACCCCAAACAGACAAGCCTCGACAATCTTCTTCCGGCGTCCCCGGAAAAGGTAGCGGCATTGCGTAGGCTCCAGTCCGGCGACCCGCAACCACTCCACCACCATCTTCCGAGTCGTCATCCGAATGTGGGTGCGATCGAGAATCCCGGCGTTGCGGTACGAGACATGCCCCTTGACGAAGAGCTCCCAAAACACCTTCCAGTTGCGGAAATTCGGCACCGTGATACAGACGATGCCGCCGGTCTTCAGGCTGGCGACGTGCCGTCGCAGCACGGCCACCGGATCGAGAAGATGCTCCAACACGTCGGCATACAAAATGCAGTCGTAGGGTTCGCACCCGGTGTTGACGTCCATCTTCGTGACGTCCCCTTCCAGGACGGTGACACCCCGGCTCCGCGCCGTCCGGACCGCCTGCGGGTCGATCTCCACTCCCACTACGACCACGCCGCGTTTGACCAGCTCCGCCTCGGTGCGCCCGGCGCCGCACCCGAGGGAGAGCACCGACTTCACGCCCGCCGGGATGATCGCGAGAACATCGCTGCGCAGGTGATCGAAGTAGGCAGTTACTCCGGCCCCCCTCCCCTCATCTTGTGCTCCAACCACTCGACTCATCGTCGCTCGTCTTACCCTTGCTTGCCGGCGGTGACGACGACGTGGCGCGACAAATAGGGACCCGTCCACGCCCCAGACACAGTCACCAGCCAGCGAAAGCGCGATTCCCCCACGTATTTCAGACCGTCCAACCGCAACCCGCTGCTTCGGATCCAGTCGGCGACCAGGCGCGGTGTCGTGCGATGCACGTGCAAGGCCGGGAAAGCATCGGCGGCATGCCCCGACCATTTGTCCGGCGCTTTGCGCTTGCGGTACCCGAGATAATCGAAATTCGGCGCCGTCGCCACGAGACGGCCGCGGTCGGCAAGCAACTGACCGCTCTGGGCCAGCAGGGCCGGCGGGTCGGGCACGTGCGGCAGAACGTCAATGAGCAGGATGCAATCGAACCGCTGTCCTGCCAGCAGCGCAAACGCCTCCGGAAAGCTCGGCGGCGTCACTTCCAGGCCGCCGGCCCGGGCCGTCTCGCCCACTACCGCATCGAGCGGAATCCCGACCACCCGGATCCCTCGTCGCACCAGAACGGCTTCAGTAGCCCCGGTGCCGCAGCCGAGGGAAAGCACCTGCTTGGTCCCTGGGGGCACGACCGCCAGGACGTCGTGCCGGACCGGCTCACAATACGACTTGCTCCGGCGGTACGTCTCCGGCCGGCCCTGCGGCGGGAGCAATTCCTCCCGCGTCAGCTCCCCTTGGAGGCAACGGAACAGGGCCCCGACCTGCCCCTGCACCTGGTCGAACGTCAGTCCCAGCTTGCCGATGTACTTGTTGGGCAGATGGTGCACCAGGAAATCTTCCAGTGCGTCAGGCAGAGCACCTTCGTGAACCCGCACTGAGTATACGGGTCCGTGGCCGCCGTGCAGAGCAAATCGTAGAACCCCTCATGCGGCGGCACCAGAAAGCCGCCGGAAGCGATGGCCCGCCGCAATTGCTCCCGGGTCAGCGCATAACAGGCCGTGTGCTCGTTCGTCAGGCAGGCGAAGGCGCACGGACCGTACTGCCGCACGGAGTCGGGCACCCAGTGACAATAGGAATGGACCTCCGGACAATACCGCGTGCCGTCCGCATCCTCTTCATAGCGTAGAAAGCCGGCGATCCGGTCCTCGGGCAGAATCCGCGTCACCTCCAGAAAGGCTTCGATCTGCCGCTGACCGATCAGCATGTCGTCTTCGGAATAGAGGAACAGGTCGTAATTCTCGAGGCGGTCGGCAAACAATTGCTTGTGGCCAAACGGCAACGACCAGGGGTCCTTGTCGGGCAGACCGACCCGGACCTCGACGTCCGGTCCCAGGTCCTTGGGTACATCGGAGAGCACCACCACGTCCGCCGGGTACGGCAGGGAGCGGTATTCCGCGAGCAGCCGCTCCAGGTACACCTGATTCCCCGTTCCGTAGTTGGCGATAGCCACCAGTATTTTCATAGGATCGCATCGTCTCCGGCGCAAGGAGTCGCGTGCTCTGCCAACGGCGCCACGTCCCGCTTCTTGGACAGCCACGGTTTTCGCAGGCTCGCACACAGGTGCCGGAAAGCCGCGATGATGGACAGTGTCTTGCCGAAAAGCATGGCGAGCCGCTCGCCCCGGAGGAGGCTCTTACCTAGGCTCCCGCAACACCGCGCCAGATGGAGCGCCGCCTGCGAGGTATGCACGGAGTCGGGACACACGCCGGGCGCAAACGCCCGACGGAGAAACCACCGCATCCGCAGCCGCTCCTTGGACACCATGTGTCCGACGACGGCCTTCGGCGCATAGATCACCCGTCTGTCCAAGGCACGAATCTTCCGCAAGAACTCCACCTCCTCGCCGGAACGCAGTGAAGAGCTGCCCTTTCGTCCGAGGGAAGGATCGAAGCCCCCCACGCGCAAGGCCAGCTCTTTGCGGACCGAGAGATTCAACCCGTACAACTCCTTGTCGGTATCCACCAGCACTTGGTCGCCGTAATCCAGCTTGGAGAGAAGGTATTCGCAATCTTCCGGGAGCCAGGACGGCCGCCGAGAAGGATAGATCAGGTAGCTCCGACCGCCGACAACCGCGGCGGCGTGTTCCTGGAAAGCCGACGTCACGGCCGCCAGCCAGCCGGGATCGACTTTGACGTCATCGTCCAGAAAGGACACGATCTCCCCTTGGGCTTCGCGCAGCGCCCGATTTCGCGCGTGACTGAGGCCCTGCTGCGGCTCGAAAACGCTGCGCAGGCGCGGAGCCAAGAGGACGCCGTACTTCTGAAGCACCTGGGGCGTGTCGTCGGTGCTGTTGTTGTCCACGACGAGAATCTCGTACTCCACCCCGGCGGGGCACTGCAAAGGGCGCAGGCTCTCCAGCGTCTCGGCCAGCACGGCCGAGCGGTTGTAGGTCTGAATGGTGATCGTGACAAACATGCGACAACTCACGTCAGCCTACTTGGTTCTCGAACGGCACTGATCCAGTGGCAGGTCCCGGACCGGCGCCTGCCGGTGCCGGCTCGGAAATGCCCGGCCCCCAGCCCACCGCATTCTTGATTCGCGCGATCCCGTTGGCCAGGTCCTCGCGATCTCTTGGCTCGAGGCAGAACCCCAGCAGCACGATGAGATAGCACCAAGCGCCGGCCAGCACGCACAAGCCGAGGACCGTCCAACTCTGCGGCTGCACCACCACGGCCAAGATGGACCATACGAGCGACGCGACACAGGCCGGAGCCAGACCGGGGATCAGAGTCTCCCGGACCCAGACTGGGAACGTCGCGCCGGCGAGCTTGAGTCCCATCGGCCATAGCACCAGGAACTCCGGGAAGACGCCGACCGCCAGCAGCAACAGCCCGACACAGCCCGGCACCAAGCCCGCAACGCTCACCTCCGACCGCAGAGTGTACACGATCCAGAAGACCAACGGGATGATGATCACCTGCAAGCTAAAGGCATACAAGTTGGCGCTCCGCACGCGGCCGGTCGCGTTGGCCACCTGCCAGACCATCCACGTTCCACCCGTGATCGGCAGACCCGCCAGAGTCACCATCAGGACGACCGCCGCCTCCGCGCAGGCGTCGCCGGCGTACAGACGCATGATCGGACGAGCGTAAAGCGCCGCCGGCATGGCGAAGAAGAGCGTCAGCCACAGGGTGATGCGGCCGCCGCGCAGGTAGATGCTGCGAATCCGTTCCTTCGCCCCGAGGGCGTGCATCCCGGTCACCACGGAGTACAGGGACGAGCCCAGGACATCCATCCACTGGTCGATCTGGCGGCGGCCCAGGTATCCAAAGGTGAAGATCGTCACGTCCGCCAGGGTGGCAAACCGATTCAGGAAGAACAGGATGGTCGCCTCCCGCAAGCGGTACGCGATATACCCGAGCAGGCTCCAGCCCCCGAAAGCGACCAGCTCGCGGGCCCGGCCCCACTGGATTTCGTGCACCCGGAACCGCAGGGCCGGGATCATTCGCATCGAGACAGACCATGGTCACGGCGGAGACGACCAGTTCCGTCGCGACATTCGAAACGACCACCCACATCACCCGCGTACTGATGCCAAACAGCAGCAGACACAGCAGCGTCAGCCGCAGCAGCTCGCCCCCGACGTTGATCAGGTTGTAGAGGACGAACCGCTGCTGAACAAAGAACCCGACGCTGAAGGCCATGCACGGCGGCTTGACGGCCGCCGCCACAACCAGCAGGGCCATCATCAGCCGCGCATCCCAGAGCCGGTCCGGCAGAACCGTCAGGAAGTGATCGATGTACCAGGCGAACGCGAAGCCGCCCGTCAGGATGAGGATCCCGGTGACCATCAGCGGCGGCACCATCGTGGAGACGATCTGCGTCATGCCGCGCTCGTCCCCTTTGGCGTACGCCTCCATTACGTAGCGCCCGATGCCCGCCGTCAGAATCGACGTAATCAACGGCACCAGCAGAATCAGTGCCACCAGCATGGGAAGGAGACTGAACTCCTCCATGCCGGCCTGGCGGACGATGTACTGATTCAGCCAGACGATGACCGAGAGATTGATCGTCTTGGCCAGAATGGCACTGGCCGTGTTGACCAATACCAGCCGCTTGCTGATTTCGACGCGAGGCATCATACAAAGCCACAAATCACGGAGGAATGGACCCGATGGTCTTATAACGTGGCAGGGTTGCGGCTCTCACGAGCCATTTGGATAGACTCCGTCTCCGTCGGTTGTCGTTTCCGGACACGTCCGGCTCGCCACGGGATAAGACCCTGTCGCCCCACCCCATTCTCGAGCTGCTGCGGTCCAAGTCACAGTCCAACCGCCTCTAAGACGACGGCACGGCTTGCCCGGTCCTGGGTTCGGGTCCCCAAGTGCGATATGTCACGCTCGGAGCCCTTCCCCACTCGTCGAGCATCCGGACGATTCTATCGTCTGAAAGGGTCTTTCATATTAGGCATTTCCGATGACTGGCACATGTCGATAGAGACGACCCCCATGTGTCCCCCACATGTTTTCTCACAGGTGTCTTTCTACCGCGAAAGGCGGCCCCTGTCAAGGCACGGGTACTGAGACCGCGGAGAAAACCCTTGACAGCCCGCAACTCTGCGGATACATCAGCCTACGGCATTGTCGATCTGCGCTGTAGAGAATCGGCGATGGAGGACGATGGCATAGGGGTCGATTTGACAGGGTGGCGTTTCGCCGTCGGGGAAAGGTATCGTCGTGAGTGTGTTTCAGGAACTCTCTCGCATCAGCCGCGAACGGAAGCTCGCCCTGTTTCACCACCTGATGCAGCCGGCGTCCACCCTGCGTGTCCTCGACTTGGGGGCGCAAATCGATCCTGACAACGCGTACGGAGGCCAGTTCATCGACCGCTATCCCTGGAAGGCGGCCCTCAGCGCCCTGAACATTGCGCCGGAATATGTCAGAGCGCATCCGCGCGTGCTATCCCGAGGTCGAGGCGAGGGTCGGCGACGCCCGCGCCTCCCTTGGCCCGATAAGTTCTTCGACATCGTCTGGAGCAACGCCGTCATCGAGCACGTGGGCGCGGCACGCCGACCAACAGAAGATGGCCCAGGAGATCATGCGGGTGGGCCGGCGGTGGTTCGTCACGACGCCCAACCGTTGGTATCCTTTCGAATTCCACTTGCGTCTGCCTTTGGTGACGTGGCTGCCGTGGCACGGCTATCTTTGGTGCGGACGTCTCCTATCCTATAATCACGCCTGTGGCAGGTACATGCGGGGCCTGGAGCCGGGACCATTGCGGCTCTTGAGCGCCGCGGAGTTGGCACGGCTCTTTCCGGGCAGCCGGATCGTCAAGCAACGGGTCACCTTCATGGCCGAGACCCTGATCGCCGTCGGCGGGGAGCAGCGCAGCACGCCTGCCGCCCGATAATAAGCGAGAGTCGTGAACTGGCACCCGGCAGCAGCATGCCAGACTTTTGGCCCGCTTCTTCATAGTTTGTAAGGTTTAACTGTCAAGTAGACCCGTAGTGGAAATAAGGTCATCGGGGGAAAACCGTCTCATGGAAACGCAGCATCGCATTCGTCACGAACTTCGCCGTCGCCTGGCGGTGTTCCCGCGCGGCCTTCTTCTCATTGCTCTGTTAGTCGGTTCGGCGGGCGTCTCGAGCACGGCCCATGCCGCTACCCATTATCTCAACACCCTCACTGGCGCTGACAGCAACCTGGGGACCCCCGCTGCTCCCTGGAAGACGCTGGCCAAAGTACAGTCCAGCGCCAGTGCCGGCGATACGATCGTCCTCCAGGCGGCCGATGCCGGCACCTACGCCGCCCCGTGGCCGACCGGGTTCTCCTACCGGGCCACAGCCCTGCAGCAGTTCACCATCACGTGGACGTTCGACACCGACTATGCCGTGGGCCAGTTTGCCACGGGGGACTTCTGGGTCGTGGGTCCGGTCAAGCTCGTCGGGATCGATCCGCCCTCCGCGGTGGACAGCACGGGCCGCGTCACCAACGGCTCCATGCTCAATCCCTCCGTCGGCTGTGCCCTGCCCCAAGGCTACGACAGCGCCATGCCTGCGATCTCCTATGACGCCAAGAGCAACGTCGCGTTCGGCGTCTCGGCGGGCTCTCCTTTGCTCGTCACGCCGCCGGCATCCCTGCTCTCCAGCATCAGCCTGCCGACCGCCGGGGCGATTCCGCAAATGGCCCGCATCGCCGTGCTCACGGTGCTCGGCACCGCGCCGCCGGAGGGCAGCTTCCGACCCGCTTACTGCGGCGCTCGGACGGTCAAGTTCAACAAGTCGGCATTGGACTACTCTCTGCTGCAGAAGCTCTCCCCCGTCTCCGGCACACCGACGCTGGCCGACGTAACGGCCCAGTTCGCCGCCCCGTGGATTGAGCACGACGGGGGCTGGACGGCGACGGCCCTGCGGCCCGCAGCGAACATGCCCAACTACGGCCGGGAAATGCACACCGCCATCGGGACAGCCGCTCTCATGCTGCACCTGAATTTCACGGACGCCCAAAAGGAGAAGCTCCTGATAGGATTCGTCCAGTGCGGGATCGATCTCTATGCCGTCGCGACCAATGGCGGCAACGGCAATTGGGTGGGCGAGGGGGGACAGGGCGGCGGCCGCAAATGGCCGATCCTCTTCGCCGGCCTGATGCTCCATGACGACGCCCTGAAGTCCATCGGGGCCAAGAGCGGCGACTACCTGTACCAAAACGGCTACGGGCCGGGCAACGTCCCGCCCGATTACATCGCCTTCGGCGAAGACGACCAGACCTTCTACGTGGCCCAATCCGACGTCGATGTGACCCACGGTCCGACCTGGAATCCGGACTCGCGGGACGCCGTGAGGACCCCCTACGACGTCTGCGATATCGGTCTGCCCGAATGGGGGATTACCCATTCCCGCTGGCCCTATACGAGCAACAAATGGTGGTACACCGAGTATCGCACGGTGGCCGGTCCGCCCTTCCACGGCACCGCTCTGGCCGCCCTGCTGATGAATGGCGCCAAGGCCTTGTGGAACCACAACGCCTATTTCGACTACACGGACCGGTACATGACCATGACGGCTGCCAACGGCCCGTATCCGGGGTGGCGCTCCATGAGTCCGTTTACTGCCAATATGTGGGACACCTACCGTGCCCAATGTGGGCCCACCTGGCCCGCGGTGAGCAGCAGTAGCAGCGGTCCCACGCTGGCGCCCATCAGCAATCAGCAGATTACGGCGGGTCAGACCCTGACCCTGATCCTCCGCGGCACGGGTCCTGATCCCGCGGCCTTGACCTACTCGGCCTCGGGCCTGCCGGCAGGAGCCGCCTTCTCCGGCCAGACCTTCACCTGGACCCCCAGCGCCGCCCAAGTCGGCACGTATCAGGTTACGTTCACGCTCAGTGACGGCAAATACCAGGATTCCAAGACGATCACGATTACCGTGACCAAGGGGAACTCGGCTCCCGTGCTGGGCGCGATCGGCAATAAGTCCGTCAACGAGAACCAGACGCTTGTCGTTCACCGTAAGCGCCACCGATGCCGATGGAGACACCCTGACCTATACGGCGAGCAACCTGCCCGCCGGGGCGACCTTCACGGGCCAGACGTTCCATTGGACGCCCACCTACAGCCAGGCCGGCAGCTATAACGTGACGTTCACCGCCAGCGACGGCCAGACGCAGGATTCCCAAACCATCACCATCACGGTCGCCAATGTCGATCAACCGCCGGTCCTGGCCGATATCGGCAATAAATCCGTGACGGCGGGCAGCCCCTGAGCTTCACCCTCTCGGCCACCGACCCGGACGGGAGCCAACTCACCTATTCCGCCGGCACGCTGCCCAGCGGGGCCACCTTGACGGGTTCGACCTTTGCCTGGACGCCCACGGCCAGCCAAGCCGGCTCCTACACGATCACGTTTACGGCCAGCGACGGTACGCTGAGCAGTTCCAAGACCATGACCATTACGGTGGCCGGCAGTACGGCGGCGAAGGACCAGACCGCTCCGGCCGTGGTTCGCTGCGCGCCGGCGCCGGACGCCATCCAAGTGCCATTGAACAACCTGGTGACTTTCCACCTCACCGACGCCGGCAGCGGCGTGGACCCTAATTCCGTGGCGATCCGCGTCAATGGCAACCTCGTCTATCAGGGCAACACCGGCGTCTATCCGAGCGCCTACGGCCGATGCAGCCGCTCCGGTACGCGAGAGTGACTACCAGTTCACCTATCAGCCGAGTGCCGTGTTCGACTTCGATCAGGCCGTGGCCGTGAGCGTGGACGCCAGCGGATATGGCCGGAAACGTGATGAGCGAGTACCAGTACTCCTTCCTGACGGAGATGCGGGCTTTCGGCAAGAACGTGCCGGTCAGCACGCTCGGCGGATACGCCAACGCCCGGCCGGCGACGGCGCGCGATCCCGCGGGGAACCTCTGGGTGGCCTGGCACGGCGGCCCGGCCGGCAACCGGGATATCTACGTGGCCAAGCGGCCGCTCGGATCGAACACGTTCCAGACGCCGATTCGGCTCACCTCCGACGTCCACGACCAGTGTAACCCGGCCCTCGCCATCAGTGCGACCGGCGTCATCTACGTAGCTTGGCAGGACAACCGCAGCGGCAACTGGGACCTCTACCTGTCGAGCAGCTCGAACGGAACGACCTTCTCCACGGAGATACGGGTCACGACCTCCACTCATAACGAGATCAATCCGACGATCGCCGTCGATCATCAATCGCCGCCGTGGCTCTACCTTGCGTGGCAGGACGACCGCAACGGCAACCAGGACATCTACGTGGCCAAGTCCACGAACGCTTTCGCCACCTCTGCCGTGTCGCAGGTCACGAACAATCCGGCGGACCAGAAAGAGCCGGCGGTGGTGGTGGACAGCGACAATGTCCCATATGTCTTCTGGACGGATCTGCGCAACGGCCCGGCGGATATTTACGGGGCCACCGCCGGCAGCACCACGAGCAGTTGGGTCAACGTGCCCATCGTGACCGGGGCCGGCGATCAGACCCATCCGGCCGTGGCGGCCGGCTTGAACGACGCTTTGCACCTGGCCTGGCAGGACAACCGCAGCGGCAACAACGACATCTACTACGCCTGCCTGACCGGCCTGCCGGGCAGTCCCGTGTCCGGCGTCGAACCTCGTCGATGACACCTCCGGCGCCGACCAGATTTCGCCCGGCCATCGTGTGCGGGGCGGCCCAGACGGCAGGCGCCGGGCAGCCGAAGGTTTTCGTCTGCTGGCAGGACGCGCGTCATGCCAGCACCACGAACCGGGACACCGACCCCTACGTGGTCGAGGTGCGCGACGGCAAACCCCGGGCCAACGTCTTCGTCGGCGATGACGGGACCAACGTCAACCAGAGCGACCCCGCCATCGGCGTGGATCACTATGGCCAGCCCTACGTGGTGTGGACGGACTACCGCGCGGCCGTCACGGAGGTCTACAGTGCGGCGACCACGCTCGTCGATCCGACGCCGCTGGATTCGAAGACGGTCGTAGCGGCGGCCGGGGGCACCGTCGGGACCGACCCGGCGGCCATCCAGAGGGATCCAGGACGTCTCGCTCGTGGTGCCGCCGGGCGCCTGCCAGGTGGACCTGAACATGACCATCTCCCCGATCCTCAATCCGCAGGTCGCGAGCGACGGCTTGTTGGGAAGCTATGAGTTCGGCCCCAGTGGCGTGGATTTCCCCAGCCGGTGACCGTGACGATCCCTTATGCGACGGACACCGAGTGGCGGGACGTGTCCTGCCCTACTGGTACGATTCCGTGACGGGAGCGCTGAGTCAGCAGGGGATCACCGACATCCAGAACGTCTACCTCTCCACCAATCTCAGCGCGCTGCGGTTTCGCACGACGCACTTCACGCCGTTCTATCTGATCGCGGCCGATTCTCCCGGCCGCGACGCCGGTCACCGGAGGCAGCGGAGGCGGTGGCGGCTGCGCCTCTCGCATACCGAGGGATGGCTCGCCCTGGCAGTTGTTGGTGCCGTACGGGGCCATCGCCGTCATCATGACGCTCCTGCGGCACAGAGACAAGAAGAACCGCGCCTGGCGCCAAACGCTGCCGCGTAGGCCTTGGGGGAGAAGACCCGTGAAAATAGGTGCGATTGGGATCAGTCCTCGAATTTCAGTATACCTGCTGCGTTACTGAATCCCGGGGGCTAACCTTTGGAGGAATGGAGAGGAAGTGAAGAAAGGGGAAAGAGAGGGGAAAGAGAGGGCCGACGGCATCCGTCCGTCATCCACTCTCCGCCACCCGTCCCTGGAACTCGGTCTTCCGGGGCCCGAACACTTGTTTGCCCAGTCGATGCAGGCTGGGCGTGTAGGCCCGGGCGAGAGCGTTGAGCAAGGTCCCGGCGGGAAGGTGCAGGCTGGGACGCAGGTCCCGGAGGCACGCGACCAGGCATTGCCTGGCCTCGGACCGCTTGGCTTCGTCGCAATACTGGTGCGCCAAAGCACAATAAGACCGGCACAGGGAAGTGGTGAGGACGTCCTGGAATTCCCGGCCCAGGACCAGCCGAAAGCGCCGCAGCACCTCCACGGCAATCCGCAGGCGATAGGTCGCGGGTTTCATGGAATAGACGCCCCCGCCATGCTGGCGGTAGACGCCCATCGGCTCGTCGAGATAGCCGATATCGCCGTGCTGGGCATGCAGAACGTGCTGGCTCCAGTCGCCTATGGGCAAGCTGAAGAACCACGGGGGAAAGTCGCCCACAGACTCCACGGCGGTACATCACCGAACAGGAGCCGATGAAATTGCGGTCCAGCAGATCACGCAGCGTGTACCGGCTCTGGACAGGCGCGGGCCGATAGAGAAGCGGCTCATGGCTGTCGTCGTCCCAGGTCATCCGAACGCTGTGAAAGCACAGAGCGTATTCGGGATGGGCGTCGAGGAGATCTGCCTGGCGCTGGAACTTGTCCGGGCTCGTCCAGTAATCATCTCCCTCCACGGTCGCGACGTATTGTCCCCCGACACGCCCGGTAGGCGCGCGTGTACGTGTGGTGGGCGCCGATGTTGTGCCGGTTCAGGAGCACGCGGATGCGCTCGGGGTCTTTCTCCCAGTAGCGGCGGATCACGTCCCGGGTCCCGTCCGTGGAGCAATCGTCGGCGATGACCAGCTCGCAGGGAAAGTCCGTCTTCTGGAGAAGAAATCCCTCGATCGCCTGCCCGATGAAGTGCTCGTGGTTGTAGGTCAGGATTAGGGCACTGACTTTAATCATACCCATTGGAATAGTGGCATGATGGAATATTGGAATGATGGGGACCGGGGCACTCCCGCCCACGCATTATTCCATCGTTCCATTATTCCCCCATTCCATTCCTCCCTTTCTCATCGGACGGGAACCCGCTTGTTCGCCCGCCGCTCCAGGCGCGCCCGCACCTCGTGATGGCCGGTCACGGCCAGCCCGCACGATCTGGCAGATGGCCTCGATGGCGTCGGGATCGATGCTGGTCCCGGTGGGCAAGGAGAAGACACGCTCGGTCAGGGCCTCCGTGTGAGGCAGCAGCAGTCCGGCATGGGGGTAGTAGGACCGATACGGCTCCATCCGATGGCACCCGGGATAGAAGTACCGCCGCGCCATGACGTTCTCCGCGTGCAGGATGCTCACCAAGCTCATCGCGGGAGATTTCCAGATCGTCGTCGAGCTCCAGAATCACATACTGGTAGTTGTTCTTCTGGGCCGCATCGTACGTCACCATCCTGAGCCCGTCGAGATCGGCCAATTCCCGCCGATACTGCTCATAGTTGCGGCGATTGACCGCGATGATCTCGTCGAGGCTCTCCAGGACGGTCAGGCCCATCGCCGCGGAGACTTCGTTCATCTTGCCGTTGGTGCCGATGTAGATGACCTTGTCATACCCCGCGAACCCGAAGTTCTTCATGAGCTGGATCTTCGCCGCCAGGTCATCGTCGTTCGTGACGACGGCCCCGCCTTCGAAGGTGTTCATGAACTTGGTGGCGTGGAAGCTGTAGACCTCGGCGTCGCCGAACGACCCGATCATCCGCCCGTTGCAGGAGCAGCCGAAGGCGTGCGCCGCATCGTACATCAGCTTCAGATGGCGCCGGCGGGCGATCCACTCCAGGCGCTCCACGTCGCAGGGCCGGCCCCAGATGTGCACTCCGATGATCCCGGTGGTCCGGGGCGTGATCGATTCCTCGACCCGCGCCGGGTCCAGGGTGTGGGTCCGGGGATCGATGTCGCAGAAGACCGGCGTGATCTCCTGCCACTGCAAGGCGTGCGCCGTCGCGATGAAGGTGAACGAGGGAACGATCACCTCCCCTTTCAGGCCCAGGGCGCGAATGGCGATCTCCAGGGCGATGGTGCCGTTGCACATGGCGATGCAGTGCCGCACCCCGACCATCTCCGCAATCCGGCGTTCGAACTCCTGGACGTAGACGCCGGCGTTCGTGAGCCACCGCCGGTCCAGGATGTCGTTGATGCGTTCCAGCAGGCGGTCCCGGTTGCCGATGTTGGGCCGGCCCACGTGGAGTTTCTCCGTCAAAGGCCGGCACGCCCCCAAAGATCGCCAGCTCATCCAATGTCTTGTGTGTGCCTATCATGTAACCATCCTTCCACGGTGGTGCCGGAATTTCACGTGCGACGGCACAACGGCAGAACCCGACATGCTATCGACAGATGGCGCGGATCGCTTGAGCCCCGGCGAGATTTCTATTCGTACACGTCGAAGTACCGAGTTTCGCTCGTCTTGTGAAAATGGGACCGCACATAAGCGACAATGGCGTAGAAGGAGAAGTCATCGGTAATCGGTTTCAGCTCATTGCACAGGTGCGCCCTTCGTACTTTGCCGTGACAATGGCGAGCCGTCCCCGGCGCGATTCCAAATCATCGATTACCCGCCTGTAGAGCGCCGGGTTGGACAATTCCGTGCCCTGGGGCCAGTCGATCGACAGGGGGTTCTTCTGGCCCGCCTTGATCCAATGAATCGCGCAGTCGGGAATCACCGCATACTCTTGCCCGTGCAGGTTGTCGATCGTCTGCTTCAAGTCCTGCAAATATCCAAAGGTCTGCGGGTTGGTCCAGACCTTCTTTCCGCCGCCCAGAACGCCATCGAGCGGACACCGCAGCTCACGAGCCGGACGGTCCTTGAATATGTGGTTGCAGCGCCCATAAGCAAAACCCACGAGGACTACCGCGGTAGCGCCGAACAACAGGAACGGATTGATGAAGCGAAACGCTCTCCCCATGAGGTCGTACGGCAAGAGGCGCCGATACGTACAAAGGAACAAGACGACCGCCAAGCCCGCGCCGAACGCGGGGGCATTCCAGCCCAGCGAAATGGAAGAAACCCACCCCATCAAAAACACCAGTGCCCCGGCGCGGAGAAAGGCGTCCGAATTGGCTTGCAGGCTGCCGAAAAGCAACCCGCCCGCCAGGATGCCGAAAAGGCCGAAAGAGAACTGGAAGTCTCTATCCGTCCCCGCGCCCAAGCACACCGCCCCCGCGACCAGAACCACCCAGAGTCCGGTCGTAGCCAGAATCCATGACCCCCTGGGGCCCAGGGTCACGAAGCGTAGGCGCCCCTTTCCGCAACCCAACCACAGAGCGGTCAACATCAGGAGGCCACCCAGCACAAAGGGCGTCCTGTGCAGGTAACACTGGATTCCCGTTTGGAATAGTTCACCATGGGTGGCCAACTGCTGGATGGCATCGGGGAGGGCCCCGCAGGCCCAGGCACAAACGGCGTACGCCGCCACGGGAAAGAACATGGCCATCCAATAGCGTATTCGTCTCCAATCCCCGAGGACGAGCAAGACCACTGGTCCCACGGCAAGGTAATTCTGCTTAAACAGGGCCGCCGAACCCACCAAAAGGTATCCCAGAAGTCGGCAGAGGGCCCGAGGGGACAGACAGAGTAACACACCGAGAGAGGAGATCCACAGTCCATCCACCGTGTGCCACGGGGTAACCAGCCAACTGTGGGCGGTGAAGGCAAAGGCCATCAGCGCGAGGGCAAACAATTCCGTCCAGTGGAACGTGACCCGCAGAAGACGGGCGAGGATGATCGTCCAAGCCCAGGCAATGCACGCGTACTGAAACCAGACGCAGCACCGGGACAGCCAGATCGCATAGTCGCCTCCCAACCACAATACCGGAGCGAAAAGGACCCCCGTGCCCACGGGACGGATACTGATGAAATCAAGATGCGGAATCTGTCCGTCCAGCAGGCGCCGGCTCAGGACGAATACGGCCCCCTCATCGGTGGGAGTCATACCCATCCAAGAGAACAACAGATGGGCTGCCGCCGGAACGAGCAGAAGGAACGCCAGGCCCACAAGCCAAACCCGAGGACAGATCGGAGTAGCCAGACTGCATCTCCAGTCACCCGGCGTGCCGCATGTCGTTGCGGATACCCCTTGCTCCGACTCACGCAGAGGATCGGGCGAACCAGTCACTTCTTTATCGTGCATGGAAGTTGAATTGCCTCAAATCGCCAACGAGGCCGTCGCGTCGCCAACCACGAATACGCGCGGGGCAAGCCACTCGGCGGTCCGCCCTACGCCGTCTTCACGCGTATTCACAAGGCTAACCCCGCGCCGGCCTTCTTCAGGTCCCCCAGCCACGCTTTGACCAGGGACAGTTCCTTCCGCGGCATGATGCCGTGTCGGACCAGCGCCTCGTAACACCGAAGCAAGTTGGCCCCCGCCGCCCCGGGCCCCGATTCCAGAGGCTGCTCTTCCAGCAGTCGCATGATCTGGTCATTCGCCAGATACCCCGGCACCTCATCCTGGAAATCCTTCAGCAGGTTGTGCGCATTGCGCCGCTGCACCACTTCGGAAGCATGAAAAGTCACCACACCGCCGAGGCCCAAAGGCAGCGCTGCGCCACGAAGCTTCGCCAGATATCCGTCATGCGGAAGCTGCAGAAACTGGGCAGATACATGAGCGGATACGCCTCCGGCCACCACCAAGTGCTCTGGCTGTTGAACGGACACCACACGCCCGGTGTCAGGGCCACGCTGGCCCCCGGTCGAAAGTGGAACGGCTTGTCCAGCACCAAGCGCCAGAGGGCATCGACGTCCGCGCTGCCGTCGGCCAACCCCTGCTGAATGGGACTGACGAACGAACTCAGACGCCGGGAAGCCATCGACTTCATTCGGGCGGCGGTAATCTGGTCCAAGGGCAACCCGCGCGGCCAGATCAGGGTATCGCTGAAGTAACGATAGACGTTGCACCAGCCCGGACCCTTCACCTTCCGGGCTCGGACGGTACGGGTGCGGAGTTGCCAGCCCTTCAAGGGGCAGTTGTCATCATCGGTCTCATAAATGCAGTCCGCACCCCGGCTGATCGCCACGAGATAGCCAATGTTCTTTCGGGTGTAATGGTTGGCCGGGAGCAGACGCGGCAGCCGCAACGGCAGTTCCAACTGGCGGTCGAGCGTAAACAGCTCCGCGCCGTCCAGCCGATATTCCCGCGGTCCCTTCCGGTCCCCGAGGACCAGCAGTGGGCCGGGCACGCGCCGCAAGGTGCGGCACAACCCGCGCACGGCAGGAGTGGGCGACTGAATGGTCGTAATAACGGAATAGAACTTCGGACTGTTCACAAGGATCTCTCTCCTGGCGCGCGATGGAGCGTCCACAGGATGCGAAACGCTTCTCGCAGGCTGCTCCGACCGACGCGATAATTGGTGTTCCGATAGGTGATGGGCACTTCCAGCCACTTGAACTGGTGCATCATATGGCGAATCTCGGTCTGGAAGAAATTCGCCCGGCTGGCGACGCCCTGCTGCAGCACTTGTGCCAGGGCCTTGCGACTGAAACACTCAAAGCCGCTGGTCATGTCCTCCATCCGGCTTTTGAGGAGCCATCTTGCCAGCACCGTACCCCCTTTGCTGATCAGCACCCGTGTCCAGGGGCTGTTGTGACAGCCGCCGGGCATGAAGCGGCTCCCGCCCACGTAGTCGTAGCCTTGTTCCATGCCGGCAAGGAACTGCGGAATCTCCTCGGGCAGATGGCTGAAACCGCCGTCCATCTCCAAAATCCACTCGCAGCCGTCCTCAAAGGCCGCCCGATAGCCTCGGAAATAGGCGTCCACCACGCAACGGTTCTCCGGCGCCATACGAGCACCACCCGCGGATCCGTCGCCGCCCAGTCGGCCACGATGCTCCGGGTCTGGTCCTTGCACATCTTGTCCAGTACGCAGTAGATCCGATCATGATTCTGCAAGTGGACCAGGACCCGACGCAGAAAATCCCGGATCGTCGCTTCCTCGTTCGCCAGCGGCACGGTGATGCCCAGCTTGGGCGCCGGCCTGCTTTGCGCGTGACTGGTTCGACTGGTGTCATCATCAAGCACCTCTTGCTCCAGATGTCGGCCATGTTCGCTGCGGGAGATACCTTCTACTTTGCGACAAGCCGGGAATTCACTTCCGGCAATGGCCATTCTTGCCCAAGCAGGCACCCTTCGGAACCATCCGCGTCTCGGGGACCGGCCCTTTCTTGCCCACGGGAGTCCCGAGGCCCGCTCTACCTGTTTCGGAGAAATCTCAGGGAGGCTCGATTCAAGAGCGAACATGCTCACAAGCCCGCATTCTGGCTCCCCCCGGGCCGTTCCGTGCGGCCCACGGTGATCGCCGGATTGCCGAAGACTTTGACGCCCGGCGGGACATCCTTCAACACGATGCTGCCGGCCCCGACCAGGCTCCACGCCCCGACTTTGACGTTGGGCAGCAGGCAGGAATGGCTGCCCAGGTATACCCCTTCCCCGAGGCTCGCTTTCCCGTTGAGGCCGCAATGGCTGCTGATCTGGCACCAATCCCCCACGGTCGTATCGTGGCCCACGTTGCTCAGCGCCCCGATGGAGACGTGATTGCCAATCCTGGCATCGCACGTGACCGAGGAGAACGGCGCCATCACAATGCCGGTTCCCAGCTGCTACGTTTTTGCCGATATTGGCCCGCGGATGAATCAGGTTGGTGAAGCGGCCCCCCCGTGCCAGAATGGGCGTGTAATACTTCACGCCGATCCCGGGGCTCGCCAATGGCGCCGATGAACACGTCTTCTTCCTCAATCCGGTAGCTCACCACGTCCCCGAGGATCGGCGCCTCATACGCGAAACCGTCGAGGATGTGAGACCCGGTCGTCGAGGAATCCCTTGATTTGCCAGGGAGCCTCCGTGAGCCATCGCTTGCACGGCCCACGTGAAGATCTCCCGGCCGAACTTGCCGGCATTGATAATCATCAGGTTCTGTTTCACGTTTGGGTCATTCGAATTTGTTTGAGATTTGGAATTTGGCATTTGGGATTTCCGCCGCCCCGGCGGTGGCTGCCTCGATCAGGGCAGCCATCTGGGCCGGGGTCGGCGCTGACAAACCGATCGAAGTCGATCTCGACCCCGAAATCCTGGTAGACGCGGTGCAGCAACACCGCGGTCAACAGCGAATCGCCGCCCAACTGGAAGAAGTGCGACTGGGGACCGATCGGCTCGATTTGCAGTAATTCCCGGAACAAATGGAGGATCTTCTGTTCCACGGAAACAGGCTCTGAATCCGTCGCCTCCGGCGCAGACACAACCTGCTCGAACGGGTTCGGCAATCCCTTGCGATCGACCTTGCCCGTCGGTAAAGTGGGCAGGGACTCCAGAACCACGTACTGCCGGGGCACCATGTAGTCCGGCACACGGGACTTCAGGTAGCTCTCCACCTCCTGCTGAGACAAAGCGCCGGGGATCTTGAGCACGACGTAGCCGACAAGCTGATCTTCGTCCAGCCGGTTTTTCACAACCCAGGCGGCACAGTCCGCCACGCCCGGGGCGGCGCTTAACACATGATCGACCTCCGCCAATTCCACGCGGTAACCGCGGATCTTGACCTGAAAGTCGATGCGGCCGAGATGGATCAGACAGCCGTCCGGTTCCAGCCGGCCGAGATCACCCGTCAAGTATACCGGCGTCGGGTCCGAATCCAGCCGGACGAACTTGTTCTGCGTGAGCGTCTCGTCCCGCCAATAGCCCGCAGACATGTAGTCGCTCTTGACGCCGATCTCGCCCGTGGAGCCGGGCGGCAGCTCTCGGTGCTTCCCATCCAGGATCACCACTTGGCGGTCCTCGGACACGGCGTAGCCCCCTGCCACGTGGACGTTCTCGATCGGAATCTGATGATCGACCGGATAGAGACGATAGTTATACGACTCGCTCGTGCCCACCTGGTTCACCAGGTGGCTCCCTCCGCGGAAATGCCGCCGGAATAATTCCACTTCGCGGATGGTCAGCGATTCGCTGGCCATGACGACGATCCGGATATCCGAGAAGACAAAATCCTCCGGGACGGTCCGCAGAAACTGCCGGAAGGCACTGGGGATCCATTGAAACGTGGTCACCTTCTCCTGAATGAGCCATTCGGCCAAATGCGTGAACCCCTGGGTCTTCGCGTCCCACGGGTAGAGCGTGCCGCCGGTCAGGAGGCTGCAATAGATATCCACCACGGAAGCGGCAAAGCTGGCGGAATGCAGCCAGGTCACGCGGTCGCTGGGCGAGAAGAACAGGTTGTTGATCAGGCACATCGTCGTGTGCAGCAGGTTGCGGTGCAGGAAAGCGATCCCCTTGGGCCGGCCCGTGCTGCCCGACGTGTAAAGGATATAGGCCCGATCCAGAGGGTCGCAGGGCACCTGCGGATTGGGCGCCTCGGTCTGACGCTCGATCCGCGAAGTATTGAGGATGCGTACCCGCCCGCCGGCCAGTTCTTGGGCCATTTCCATGTGCTGGTCATCCGTCAGCAGAACCGCCGGCTCGGCATCCTCCAGCATGATCCGCAGGCGGTCCTTCGGGAAGTTGGGATCGAGAGGCACGTAGGCCTTGTGGGCCTTGAGCGCGGCCAGGATCGACAGGATAACCTCCGGCGTATTGGGAAGGAGAAGGGCCGCCTGCGCCAGGCCCGACCCTGCGGCCGAGAGGATACGAGCCGCGATCGAGTTGGCCGCTCCGTTCGCTTGGGCATAGGTGTAAGCCGCGTCCCGCGTCCGCAACGCGAGGTTCGCCGGGTGCAGACGGACCTGTTCCTCGAAACGCTCGTGGATACCTTGCCGAATCGACTCCTTGCGGAACTCGACGAAATCAGGCGGACAACGAACCGTGAGCTTGCTCGGCATAGTCGATAGTCCTCGGACAGACTCCGTCTGCTTCGGTGGCGTCCCCAAAGCGGGCGCGGCGTCAGACAATCCCAAGACTCATTTAGAAACAGGGCCAACAACCAATGCTTACTTGCTACTTTCGGCGGTTTTGCCTGTCCGCGTGAATTCCGGCATGTCGGTCGCCCCCACATGCCCCTTCTCGTCCGGTAGAAACAGCAAGATGGTGTCTGCCAACTGGGCCGCGGCCGTCCGAGCGGAATTCTCGAACTCCGAGCTGACTTGCACCTGGGCCACATATCGGGCCCAGTCTCCGGTGAGGTTGGGACGGCGGCCCCAAAAGCCCGAGAACTTGTCCTCGCTCAAGGTAATCTGTCCGTTCAGGACGTAGAAGCTCAGCACCACAATTCCCTGGCCGGACGGGGCAGGCCGGTGAAAACGATGGATCAGACAGTTTATCGGACGTCCCGAGTGGGAAATGATCTGCGACGGCTCTGTACCGTCATGAATCCAGCCGTTGTTTGGGTAGCACACCCCCGGCCGATGGCCGAGAATTCCCCCCGGCTTCGAGGAGCAGTACACGACGTACACGTCCGCCCACAAGGAGGAGACCCTCTGGACGTAGCGGCGGTTGATATAGTCGTCCGCGAAGTTCTGCCGCATGTACTCCTGGATGGTCTCCGCAATCGGCACGTCCTGCCCTTTCCACCCGTCCACCTCCAGCGGGAGCTGTGCCAACGGAATGGGCAGCCGCACGGGGGCCAGGTCTTTGCCCAGCACGCGCGCGGCCGCAGCGCGATAGGCGACCCCTGCTATGACCAGCAAAAGCACCGCGATGACACCGGCAAACCACACCGGGGTGTCGCCCCGAGCGCCGCGTCTCGTTCGATAGTGGCACATCACGGGAATCTCCAGACTCGAAATCCGAATTTCGAAATTCGGTTTTCTGACTTATCCTGCTCCGCCCCCCGAATCGGTATTCTTCGTCAACGGCGCTGGCGTCCGGAAATGTCGGGAGAGTCACGACAGGCCGGTAGATACCCCCCTTGACGATCCGGACCCAATACGGTCACAGGCCGGATTCTATAACCCGGATCGAGGCGCTGTCAAGTCGTCACGTCGCTCGATCCACGGGTCCGTGACAAGCCGAAGCGATTGATCAGTCTTTCGCCTGGTCGAGGATCAGGTCCTTGACCTTTTGGCTGGGCAGATTCAAGGCCCCATAAGCAGCCGCCGCCGCGGCCCGGAGAATCGGGTCCGTCTGCCCCACGCTGATCAGCTTGTAGATGTCGCCGACGACAGCCTCCGGCAGCAGGTTGCCGTTGAGCTTGGCCGAGATGATCAGCGAGTGAAAGGCCGCGATGCGCACGTTCGCGTCATTGGCGGCGTCCATGGCCAGCGTGGCAATCGCCCGCTGCGCGTCGGGGCTGTTCAGATAAACCAGGACCTGCCCCGCCAGTGTGCGGATTTCCGGCCGCTTGTCCTTCGTGGCGCCGATCAAGGCGGGTTGCGCCAGCGATAGATCGATCACGGGATTGCGGCTGCTCGCCACCTCCAGCATGGCTTGCACCGACCGCGCGGAGTAGGCGTCCGCCAGTTCCGGCGTCCATGACTCGGCGGAACTTCCCGCAGCGGCTTGACCCGCCGGCGTTTCCTGGCCGTTCTTGGCCAAGGCCTCAGCCAGGTTCTGCACCACGATCCGGCTCTCGGTGAACGGCTGGCGCGGCCCGGCGTTGGCAATGGCGATGGCCGCACTGTACCGCACGGCCCGATCGGGGAACGTCAGGGCCGCCAGCAACGGCTGGGCGGGACCCAGGGTATACATCAAGGATTTCTCGCCGGCGGTCGTCGCCAACGCCTCCACGGCCCCGAGCGCCACGGCGGCATTGCGATCGTTCACCGCCCGGGCCAGGGCTTGATGGAGGTACTCCGGCCCGGCCGTCGTCGCATAAACCAGGGCCTTGGCATGGCTCGGACCGAAATACTCCGGCATCGCCACGCCCGTGCACTCGGCCTTGAAGAAAGCCGCCAGCCACAGCCCGATGGCCGGCCCGAAATGCTCGTCTGCCCGCAACGACCACTCACAGCAACGCATTGCCATCAACTCGTGGAAACACGCCTGGTTCACTTCCACCCGTTGGAGGCGATTCGCCTGAGCATCCCAGAACCAGAGATTCCCGAAGGCCGCCCCCGGGGTCGGAGCCAAGGATTGGTCGTGATAATAATAACGCTCCGCGAGCTGATAGAAGAGGGCCGCGGCCGGCGTATTGACAACCTGTGGATCGATCTTGCGGATGCTCGCCAGGGCCATCTCCCGCAGGTCGGGCGTCTGGGCCTTCTCGGCCACGTACTTCAACTGGGCCAGCGATTGGGGATAGCCAATCGTGCCCAAAGCTCGGATGATCTCGGCGGCAAGCCTGGGATTATCGGTCTGAAGTGCCGTCACGAGGGGCCGGATTGCCGGCCGGCCGATCTGCGGCAGAGCCTCGATCATGTCCGACAGCTTGGGCCCGGTAGACGGATCTTGAATCGCTTGTCCCATGGCGTCCAGCAGAAACGGCACCGCGTATTCGCCGGCGTCCTTCAGCCGCTGGATGGCCGTCATCTTCCCCCGGGGCGTACTGCTGAGCCGTCGAATCTCATCGACAATGATCTTGGGCTCGGTCCGTTGCAGGAAGCGCCCCTGCTCGACGACCGCCAGAAGCTGCTTGGTCACCTGGGCCAGGTCTTGATCCTGAGCCGTCTCGGCGACCTTCATGGCGATCTCATAACCCTGCGGATTATCCTGGACAAGCTTGAACACGTCCGCCGGATTGGGTTTGTTTTGCAGAATGGCTTGCCCATAACCCTTGGCCAAGTCGAACCGGCCGATCTTGGTGTAGTGGAGGAAGTCGTTCCAATTGTCCGCCAGGGTCGCTTGGACGCCCCCCACGGCAGCCGTCGGGGCAGCCGCAACCGGCGTCGCCGCTTGCGGCGCAGGGCGATTGGGCTCCTGAGCTTGTCCCTGGCTTGCCGCCGGGGCAACCGTCGCGCTCGGGGCGACGGGCGGATTCTGTGCCAAACCGGCCCCCACAATCCAACATCCGATAACCAGAATCATAGCGGCGGTTCGTCCGTTCAGCATCGAGAGGCCTCCCAATCCCCATTCTCCAGTAGCATGGTCATCTTGCCCATGAGTCGCAGGGCCATCTTGGCCCTGCCCATCGTTGTGTTTCATCGGCGCGACGCCCATGCCACGTGGGACCACGAGCGTCTGCAAAAAACGGGGGAAAATGGCTTGAAAAACCCTATCCTCCCGGCGTTTGCAATCGAGTGGTCCATCCCCTTTCCTCGGGGTCCCAACGTCACAAACAGCGTTTGGGACCCCTTCAGGCGGTTACAAACAACAAGCCGTCGTAAGTATTCGGCTGTAACGTATTTATCCTAAACTCAAATCCTGTCCCTGTCAACAAAAAACCACTTTGCCTACCCTTCCTATGTCTCCATAGTCCGCCGCTCCAGCGCGGGCAGCGACCATAGGTCACTCCTGGGGCGACAACATGGCCGTCAGCCGTGACGGGGGACCACCATCCGTAGAATGGATATTGACCACGCGTCCCATCAGGACTTCCGGGCCACGCTCGGCACCCATATCCAAGAATCTCCGTGCCCCAAGTGGGATTAGGAGCTATAATTCTGGTCGTGAGATGCCGACGATGACCAAACAGACCACACCCCGGTCCTCAATCATCGAGATCGGCGGTCACGGCCCATTGTGGGTACGGCTCCCGCGGGCCCTTCATGGCGTGCCAGAGAATGCGGTTGAGCACGTCCTCCGGGCAGCGATCCGCTTCTCTTAAGTTCAACCGGGCCGAGGCGAGCGCGTCCTTGCGGAGTGTGGCGTCCGAGATCTTGTTGGGATTCGGGTTCATCTGATCCAGCGGGATGTTCGCCGCAGCGGCAACATAAGGCGTGGCGTCCAGCACATCGGTGAAGCAATCACTCAGCGGGGTAGCCGTGGCGTCCATCTGATTCATGGGCGGCAGGCCCAGGATCAACTCAATGCTCCGCAAAATGCTCGTCTGGTTGTATTGGGTGCCGACCACGGCATTACGTTTCGTGTAAGGGCTGATAACGTACGCCGTCGTGCGAAAGCCACTGACGTGGTCCCAGCCGTCCTGGGGGTCATCCTCGATGGCGAAGATGCAGGTCTTCGCCCAGAAGGGGCTGTGGCTGATCGCCTCCACGATCTGCCCGAAGGCCAGGTCGTTGTCGGCTGCCTGGGCCGCCGGCGTGGGCGAGTTCACTTTGGTCCCGGACGTGTGATCGTTCGGCAGGCAGATGATGATCAGATTGGGGAGCTTGCCACTGCGCTCGTATTCGTGCAGTTCCTTGATGAACTGAGCCGCCCGGAAGGCATCCGGGATATCCAGGTCCCAGCCGACCGTCTGCGAGTTCAGATAGGGCCGCAGCGATTCAACGCCGGGCCGGCTGGAAATGGCGATCTGATGCGTCTGGTTGACGAAATCGCGGTAATAATCCAGGAACTTCGGGCGGTCTACCTTACCGGGGACAGCCCACGCCGCCTCCGTGATCGCGAACTCGCCGTAGTCACGCAGCGTCTTGCCGTGGGCGATCGCATTATCCCAGAGGAAGCCCGACGGGGCATAAGCCAGGGCATCTATGTTATTGTCTTCCATGCCATCCGGATAGCTACGCGGAAAACCGGCGAAGGACTTCTCCATGTAGTCCGTCGCGAACGCGGTATCCGCCCACTGGTGGCCGTCGGCGCTGAGCACGCCGGAACAGTAGATGTTGTCCAATAAGACGAACTCTCGCACCATCTTGTGCTGGTTAGGGGTAACCTTGGCCCCGAAGATGCATAAAGAGGAGTTGCCATTGCCTGCGGGGATGTCTCCGAGGACTTGATCGTAGGTCCGGTTCTCCTTGATAATGTAGACCACGTGCTCGAAAACAGATGGCTCCCCCACTCTCTCCGGGATGGGTCGCGCAGGTTGATTCGGCCGCGCCGGCAGCCCCGCCTCCTTCAGCAGCGGATAGCGGTAGTTGTCCAGCACCTGGCGCGTCAGGGCCGGCAGTTCCCTGGCCCGGGGGACGGGCACCAGCGACAGGCTGCCGTGATGCTGGTGAGTATTGGATTCGTGGGCCCGCGCCGGCTTGAGGCCCCAGGTCGAGCCGACGCCCTTGACGTTGGCCACGATCAACTGATGACGCCCAGCGTCATACGCGACGGCGCCCGGAAACCACCCTACCGGGATCAGGCCCAGCAGTTGCGACTTGCCGGGATGGAAGCGGATCACAGCAACAGCATTCTGTGTCCCGTTGGCGACATAGAGGGTGTCTCCGGCGGGGTCGAATGCTAAGGCGTTGGGGCTGGCGCCGAACAGGTCGGCGGGACTGGATTTCACCCAGATAGTCTCCACCACCCGGTCCGTCCGCGTGTCGATCACGCTGAGTGTGTCACTACCGGCGTTGGCCACCACGACGTGGCGTCCATCCGGCGCCGCGGCCAGGGCGGACGAATGCAGACCCACCATGATCTCGCCCGCGGGCGATTCTTTGTCCAGGCGGATCACGGATACCGATCCTTCGTTGGCGATGTAGCGCACCGGGTCCACGCGGACCTTCGTACCGCGGCCGGCCGGCCCGGTGACACTGCCATCATCCGGGCGCCGCCCGCCCCAGTTGCTCACGTAGGCTTTGTTCCCAACCAGCACCACGTCGTAGGGGGCCACGCCGACCGGCCACGTCCGCTGTACCTGCCCCGTCGCCGTATCGACCTCGGCCAGGCAGTTGGACAGGTTCAAGACCACGTACAGCCGACGCCCGTTACGAGAAAGCGCCAAGCCGGCCGGGATCTCCAGCTTACGGCGCGGAGCATCGGCCTCCGGCAGGGCGATGGAGAACAATCCCTTGACCTGCCCCTCGGCACTTACGCCAAACACCTTTACGTCGCCGCTGACGTTGGAGAGGTATAGGCGCGAGCCGTCCGGACTGAAGATCAGGCCGGTGTAGCTGAACTGGCCGGATTTGTCCGGTTCCAGGATATGCGAAGACACCGCGTTCGGGTCCTGGGCCATGCTGGAAGGCAACGCGACCCGCTGCTTGATCGCACCGCTCTGCGGATCGAGCAGCACCAAGTCTTGCGTCTTGCCCGACGTGGCGAGCAGGCGTCCATCGGGGCTCAAGGCCAGCCCTTGCGGCCGCATCCCGGGCAGTTCCACCTGAGTGCCTACCGGCGTGAGCACCTGATTCACCGGCGTCACATACCGCTGGGGACCGACCTGGCCCACCGGCTCGGTGCCGGCATATCTGGCGGTCCGACAGGACCCCGCCAGAACCAGCAGGAACAACGAAAAGGCACTCATTCCGAACGACCGCGCCGCCCGCATTGAAGTCGCCACACGCTTGCAATCCATACTCATGCCTTACTCAACTCCTACAGCAAAACGATAACCCACCTATGGTGATAATAGCCGAGAAAGGCATCGAGGAACAGTCCACACTTCCCATCCGGCCTGTCATCCCCTTTCATGCGCGGAGCCTTCCCGGGGCGTGGCGTGCCCCTTTCGGTTCCTCCCCCGCAACAAAATTGCCGGGAATTTCATTTTCCCGTCTACATCCGACCGGCGAGAATCGCCCTCATACACGGGCGCTGTCAGGCGAGAACCCCAGCAGGCTTTGGTTGCGGCGAATAGACCGCCGCAACCCGCCTCTCAGTGACAGCAAAGCCCCTGCGCAGAAGGCGGGACTCCTCCGGCCTTCGGTCTCCCAGGACGGCGCAGGGGCTTTGTGTTTCTCGGGGGATAGACCAATTCCGCAGGTAGGCATCAAAATCCCGATCTCGCTCATGGAAGCTTCGTCTGAGGGCTGAGCGTTGCGAGCCCCTTATGGCTTCATTTGGGATGCATCTTACCTTCTTGGCCACCCGCCTTGCGCAGAAAGTCCACCAGATCGGGCATCGGGGGCTTCATGCGTTCCGCGAAATCCAATGGCGTCTGGCCCTCCCTGGTCTTCGCGTTGACATCGGCACCATGGGCGGTAAGGACTTCAGCAACTTCCTTGCTGCCGCAAAGGACCGCCTCGTGCAGCGGGGTCTCTTTGTATTTGTTCACGCCGTTCACATCCGCGCCTTTGGCGATGAGGAGTTTGACGAGGCCAACATCCCCCCACTTGGCCGCGGCGCACAGAGGGGTCCCGTACTTGGTGTCTGGGATGTCGATGCCGGCGCCCGCCTCTATCAGCACGCGCACGATGCGAGGTCGAGGACGCTCAATGGCATGCCATAGCAGCGCCTTGGCGTCGGTCCTTCGCGTGTCCACGGCTGACCGTGCCTCAGAAGTTCCCCGATGCCGGCGTGGCATAATCTCGTCCTCGGTTGCCTGCGTATCCACGTTGGTGCCCTTGGCAATCAGCAACTCCGCAACATCATCATTGTCTCCCGTCGGGCTGTAGATCGCACGGAACAACGGGGTCTTGCCGGTTTCGATCCCGGCATTGACGTCAGCCCCTCGGGCAATGAGAAACTCAACGAGATTGATGTCTCTGCCTCTGGCCGCTTCGTGCAACGGTGTGACGGGGCCGTTGCCCGCGTTGATGTCGGCGCCCTTGGAAAGCAGGAACTCAACAATCTCCCGAGAGTCCACGCAAACGGCCGTACACAAAGGCGTGTATTTCCCCAATCCCGCGTTCACATCCGCCCCCTTGGCAAGCAGGAAGCGGGCAACCGCGTGCCCATCCTTCGAACTCGCACGATGCAAGGCGGTATTGCCATCCGCGTCTCGGGCGTCGACGTCAACGCCACGTTCCAGCAACAAGCGAACTTGCGCCAAGTCCCCGTTTTTCGCCGCTTGGCAAAGTTGCTGCCCCGGATACTTTGGGCTTCTGTGACAGCCCATGGCAAGCCAAAGCAGGCCAATAGCCAAGCAGAACGTTTGGAGCCGTTTCATAGTCGCCGATCTCCACGCAATCCCATGCTTACCGTTTCCAGAATACCTGTCGTCAGCCCAGACTGCAAGGGCATTTGGCACCGAACGCCGGGCATGCGCGAAGCTGATAGAGATGATGGGCGGCACCGTCAAAGGTGCAGTTCGCGTATACGCGGTTGAAAGACCTGGATTCCTGCCTGCGTAGGAATGACAGGGTCGTAGCCAGCGCTTGGCTTCGTTCCTCTGGGCGAATCAGCGTTTTGAGCGTCTTAGTCGCGTGGGATCGGGCAAGGAGTACACCCGGTTCCTTCCCTTGTGTCATGGGGAACGCTGCGGCGGGAGGTATGGGGGGGCTGGGGTGGGGTAGAACTCGGTGCGGAAGACGGTGGTCAGCGGATCGTTCAGGTACTCCATTGAGAAGAACATATTGCCGTGGGCCCCCTGCTGGCGACAGAGGCTGCGCTGGCGGCGGATGAGGTCGAGATTACGCGTGATGTTCTTGCCGCCGTCGTCCTGGTAGATCGACAGGCCGGGGATGATCCGCTGCAAGGAGGGATCGACCGTCTTCCACTGGGCGATCTGGCGGGACAAGTCGCTCATCTGGTCCGTGTAGGCCATCGGGATAACGTAGTCGATGGTTCCCGTGCGCAGCCAGCGGGGCCACTCCTGGTAGGCCGCATCGGCCGCTTCCAGGGTGCTCATGACCGAGGCGCTCACCTGGACGTTGGGCTTGAGGCCCTTGGCCCGGCGGTAGACGTCCTGGACCAGCTCCGTGACGCCGAGCTTGCGGAACTCGCTCCACCTGGCCATCCGACGTTTCCAGTCGGCAAGGTTCATCGTGTAGTCGCCTTTGGGGACCAGCGGACTGCGGCCGGTGGATTTGATGACGTCGTCGCGGCTGAGGTAGCGGCCCGCGGCAGCAAAGCCGGTCACGTGCTGCAACGCGGGAAACCGCATGGACTTCGTCGGGCCGTCGATGACCAGCAGGTAGCCGCCACGACGGACGAACCGTTCGAGATCGGCCGCCAGATCCTCGGAGATCAGGTAGACCGCCGGCAGGACCACGACGCTGCCGCCGGCGAGCCGATCGATCTGCTCCGGGGGGATCGACGTGGCCTTGTAGCCCAGGCGCAGCAAAGCGGCCCGGGCAGCTTCCAGCGCGCTGGTGCCGTACTCGGCGCGATTGGCGGCCGTGGTGGTCAGGTAGACTTGGCTCCCGGCGGCCGTCCAGATCCCCAGGGTGAGCTTGACCGTCGCGGCGACCGCCGGTGGCATCTCGGTCTCAGCATGCCAGTTCAGCACCAGCGTAGCCCCTTTGATGTGCTTATTCAGGGCAATGGCGGGCGTGCCATCGTAGAACTCGGCCATGACCAGCGCCGTGGTAGGCCGGACCAGGGGGTTGCCGGTGATGGTGACGCCCGTGGGATAGGTCGTGCGGCGCTCCCGCGTCAGGGCCGGAAAGCCATAGCGCCGGGCGAAAGTCGGATTGGCAGTAGTCGCAATAGCATTGATGGGGACCATAGCGGATGTAGTCGAACTGGAGGCCGTCGAGGTTGTACTTGCGGAGGCACTCGATCATCAGATCGCTCTCAAAGCGGCGGACCTCCGGCTTGCTGAAGTCATACCAGAAGCCGCCGACGCCGTCCTGCACGGCCCACTCCGGGTGCTTGTCGAGCACGTGGCGAACTTCCGGGCGCCGTAGGCCCCGTTGACAAACCAGGCGTGCACCTGAATCCCGCGCTTGTGGCACTGCTCGACCATGTAGCCGAGCGGGTCGTAATTCGCCGGGACACCGTCCGCCATCGGGCACAGGGTGCTCCGAAAGTAGGTCTGCCCGCCCCAGTACCAGACGAGGACAAAAGCCGCGTTGAGGTGGGCGCGCTCGATCCGCGCCACCACGGCGTTGGCTTCGGCGGGCGTCTTGATCTGCGGTCCGTGAACCCAGACCCCGCGCAGCTCCGGCAGGGCGCCGGGGGACGAGTGTACGCCCAGCAGGAGAACCGCCAGAAATGGTGCGATACAGACTCTCATCGAGCGCCCTCGGCCTTTACCATTTACGATTTACTGTTTTCGATTCCCCTCGGTCCGCGCAGGGGCCACGGAATTATAGTCCATCCATCGTCCGCTGTAAATGCCGTTGCCGTAGAGACGGTAAAGCCGGCATAAGATGACGGATTCAGCCTCTTCGTGGTGCGGGCGTCCTCGCCCGCTAATCATGAAGGACGGCTTGGGCCTTGAGAGTCGTGCGAAGACGCACGACCGAGGGCGGGCGGGGACGCCCGCACCACGAAAACGGCCTCGGCTGCCGCCGCACCTGATGAGTCTTGACGAGCAAGATCGGTAACCGAAACTCCCTGGCTACCGGGTGCCAGACTTGCGCCTCGTAGACATGCTTGCCTTCATGAGCCGGACATGCCTACGCAAAACCGTAGGCATGGCACCGGGCTCCCAAACGCGATATCTCGCGTTTGGGGACCCGCACCCAGCGCTTCCCGAAGCTGCCATCAAGACTCACTGGAGGGGGCGGGAGAACGCCCGTCCTCAACAAAACGTGCCTACCGAACGGCGCAGCGACGCGGTCCCAACCGCATTCGCCGTACCGTTCGGTAGGCACCTATGGCAAGGAACCGATGGAGAGTTTTCCACCGGCTCCCTGCCGGCCCTTACTGCGATTTCTTGCCTTGCCAGACGCCCGTCGTCTGAACCCCAAGAGTGGCCACGTAGAGCTGCAATGTGCCGCTCTTGGTCTTCGTCTCCAACAGGGGCTGGGCGGAGGGCTGCGGGCAGGACCATTGGAACGTCCCGGCCAAGCGAGCGTTCAGCCGCTCGGGCAGGGCCGAGGCGTCGAGGGCACCCGGCGCCGGTCGCGAAGGTCGTCGCCTCCTGGTCCAGGTTGACGTTCACGTCATTGCCGTCCACGGTCACCGAGCCGGAAAGGGTGAAGCGTTCCAGCTTCGCGTCGCCGGCCCTAGTGCCGCCGCCGGTCGTCGGGAACGTCAGGGTGTTGGGATCGACACCGAAAGGCCCGTGGGCCGCCTGACCCCAGAACATAAGGCCGGCGCTCAGAACGAGGGAGACCTGACCGCCAGACTTGCTATCGCCGACGGTAGCCTGGTAGCCCGAGACCGTCCCCTTCACCAGGAGATCGTCGAGCGTGGCTGTCATTGAGCCGCTGTCCACCGTCATGTCCATGACGCCGTCGTCGGCGCCAAAGGCAAAGGTCACCTGCGGCTTGTCTATCGTCACCTCGTTCCCATCGAGGAGCGCTTTGAGAGTCAGGGTGCACTGAATCTCGGAAGCTCCGCCGGTGAGCTCATAGACCGCATTCGGCTCGGTGGCCCCGGCTTGCGGGTGGGCGTAGGCGTACCAGGCAATGCCTTCGTAAGACCAGGCGCTGTCGGCGGCGCGCTTCGTCTTGTCGGCCTCATCGGTCGTGTAGTAATGCCCGCCGGCCGTATTGGACCAGAACCGGTAAACCGGAATCGTCCCCTTCGGCTGGTGGCCTTCCGGATAGGCATAGAAGACCGGGCCATCATACTCCCAAACATCGGGCCAGGTCTGGATGACGCGCTGCTTCTCGTCCTCGCTAATCGTGTAGAAGTGGCAGAGGAATTCCTCCGACCAGAACCGATAGACCGGCTTAAGATTCGGATCGCTGGCCCGCGCGAAGACATCGTAGACGGTCCCCTGGAATTTCCAGAAGTCCGGGTAGCGTACGATCACCCACGCCTTCTCCGCTTCACTGGCCGTGTAGAAGCTCTTGTCCGGCGACGGCGACGAGAACCGATAGAGCGGCACGCGGGACTGGAACTCGAAGGCGCCGATATCGACAGCCGCATCGGCCTGCCGCGCGTTGCCGGCCACGTCCGTCTCGCTCACCGCCGGCTTGTAGTTCGGGTCGCCCGCATCGATCAGGGGCGAGGTGGGCTGCAAACGATAGTCGCCCTGCACCCAGGCCGCGTTGGGATCGTTCGGCTCGGCCCCCACTTTGGGATCTTTGGCACTGACCCACTGGCCGTCCTGGACAAAGTCCGGCGGCACAATCGTGCCGGCCTTCCCGGTCGCATCATCGACCGTCTTAACGTTGCAGTAGGTCACATTCTTGGGGTCGTAGCCGACAAGCTGATCGGGCGTGTTCTCATACAGGATGGAGCCGGTGACCTTCGTCGCCGTCGTGCAAAAGAGGCCGGCGCCCTGGCCGCTGGTGCCGGCAGTCTTGTCGGCCTGATAAACCACGTTGCCGGCGATCGTGCACTCGCCTATCGTTCCGGCGGCACACCAGAGCCCGCCACCATCGCCATTCACCGCGGCTCGCGTGATATCCACAACGTAGGCCTTGCCGGCGCGGTTGCCCGTAATCACGCTATCGGTAATCTCCAACGAGTTGGCATAGAGCCCGCCGCCGGCGCCGCCGGTGCCGCTATCAATCTTGGACCCGGGGTTGGCCTTGCCCCCGTCGCCGGCCCGGTTGGCCTCGAGGGTGCATTGACTGACGACGGCCGTCGCGGCACAAACTCCGCCACCGTTACCGCCGCGGCCGCACGGCAGACCCTGCCCACCGGTCCCGGCCGCGTTCACCGAGACCGACGTGTCGATCAACCGCAGGGAGTTGCCGCAGAGCCCGCCACCATCGCCGCCCCTCCCGGCCGCATTCGGGCCGTTGTCGGCGCCTGCGCCAGTCGTGTTGGCGGTAATGGTGGACGACACAACAGTGATCTCGGATTTCACCCCGCAGATGGCGGCGCCATCACCGCCCGCTCCCGCGGGACCATCCTTGACCGAGGCCCCGGCGCCCGTGGTATTGCCGCTGAGGAAACACCCCAGGACGCAAACAGTGGCGTTTTCGCAATACAGACCACCGCCAGGACCACCGTTGGGATCCGTGTCCCCACCAAGCAGCGTGGCGTTATCGACAATCTGGCAATACCTCACGTCCAGCGTGCTATTCTGGCAGTAGACGGCCCCGCCGCGCGAGGCCACGCCATGCGTGATGGTCAGCCCGGAGAGCACCACACCGTTGGAACCCACGACGGAGAACGCCCGGTGCGGCTGGGCCGGCGATCCATTGCAGTCGATAATCGTCGCCTTGACCGTATTGGGGTCGAGCGGGTCCACACTCTCGATCGTCAGGGCCTTGCCCCTCAAATCGACATCGCAGTTGCCTGCCCCGCTGTACGTCTTGCGGCTCAGGACAATGGTATCCCCCGCGGCCGCCGCATTCACGGCGTCCTGAATCGTTTGGGGATCGCCCTTGGCGGTGCCACCCACGTGCCATGTCGTGGCGCTCGGGGCCGGCGCCACCACCGTAGTGTCCGAGGCGAGCGGGGACACCAGCAGGTCGCCCCACGCGAGCGGGGATACCCCGGCACAGATCAGAATGATTACAAACCAGCGGGCATGAAATTTGCGCGTCATCGGTGCTCCTCCTCTTGCCAAAGTCACGGTCATACGGAATCACATGATATTTCTATTCTGGATTGTGCTTCCGTGCAGGTGGTGACTGCTGCCGATCGATGGCGCCACCCCAGATGTGCTGATGGTCCTTGTACCCCCAAACGCACTGCGGCCCTCAATGGCCGATACTGCAACAAAGTATACGATC
Organism: uncultured Planctomycetota bacterium; assembly: GCA_963750205.1. GTDB lineage: Bacteria > Planctomycetota > Phycisphaerae > Sedimentisphaerales > Anaerobacaceae > PLanc-01. The sequence goes on along the minus strand of CAVVRJ010000011.1, from coordinate 782,141 downwards.
CTGAGCCCACCGATGCAAGCAAAATCTTTCGTCTCCTGCCGAGGAGGGACAGCGCCGCCGTGCGACAATACAAGAAACCCCGCTATTATTTGCCCTGCAAGGCCGGAGGAGGTGACATTCCGCTTCTGGTGCCGGTCACGAGCACGCGGGGCTGGGGAAGTCCCCTGAGAGCGTCTAATTGAATGAGTTCGCGTATGTCATTGCCAGGAGCGCAGCGACGAAGCAATCTCAAGCTCACAAGTGGGCGACTGAGATTGCTTCGCTCCGCTCGCAATGACATGGGGATACCTCTCATCCTGTTAGAGGCGCTAAAGACCGGCGTGTCCCTTTTTTCTCCTCAGAGGTTGCGAAAGAATTGATTCGGTCGCCGAAAAACCCCGTTTTCGGGCTTGCCAGAGGGGGTATTTTTCCCTACTGGACATTTTTTCACAACCGCTCAGGGCTTGTCACCGGCCGGCGCGGAGGCCGTCAGAGCTTTCTGCAGAATGGGCATGAGGGCCTTGGCCCAGAGGGCATACCCTTTGGCGTTCAGGTGCAGTTGATCCTGGACGAACAGACTGGAGTCGGGCATGCCGTCAGTGCCGAGAAAAAGCGTGGTGCCATCCGCGAAAACGAGACGCGGATCGCTCCGGCAGAACTCCTGAATGAGCGCGTTGGCTTTCTTCACCTCGGGCCAGAACGGCCAGCGGGAACGACTGGGATTGATGGCGAGGAAAACCACACGCGTTGCGGGCTGGCTGGCCAGCACCAGTTTGACGAATCTGCGCCAGTCCTCCAAGATCCGCTGAGCCGACTTGCCGGCGGCAATATCGTTGTTGCCCGCGTAGAAGACGATGACTTTGGCCTGGTACGGGAGCACAATGCGATCGGCAAAGTGGATCACGTCGGAGATTTGCGAGCCCCCGAAGCCACGGTTGATGATGGGTAGATCGGGGAAAGACTCGTGCGTGCGCCACAGGCGGATGCTGGAACTGCCGACAAACAGGACCGGCGCCGCGGGGATGGCGTTCTTGCTGTCCCATTCGGCGAAGGCGTTGATTTCCTTGGCAAACCGGTTCGGGTCCGGGTCAGCCGGCGGCTGGTTGCCCGCCGGCGCGATCGCGGCCGCCCACAGCACGATCGGCAACACGACTTTTTGTGAAAACACGAAGTCCCCTTTCACCATCATCCTGCCACCACACGCCCATATACGGCCCGAGCGACATTTTGTTGTATTCGCTGGCCCCGTCCAATAAAATAGAGGAGGGTGCCGATGGTCTCCAGCGGGCTGCTGTTCCTTAAGGAGAACACACCGACACCCCTTTATAGGAAATTCCAAGAGGACAAGCTTTCAAAAGGGTGCCGATGGTTTCCAACAGACTGCGCGTCACAGAGGAGGACCCACCGGCACCCGTTCGTATAGGAGCTATCTCAAAGGCCGTGCCACCCCCATCAAGATCGAGGCTATGTTCCTTGCCATCTCTGGTTCCTTTTCGGAGACCAATTCCGCCGGGACAATAAGGGGCTTGCGCTCCTTTGTCCCCATAGTAGTGTTCCGCTTTGGACGCCGGTTACAACTTCCGCGTAAAAATGTGAGTCCGGCCCGTGGACCGGACCTGAGCGGGAAAGGCGGAGGACAGAGGACGGAGGACCGAAGACCGAGGACAGAAGGCGACAAGGCGGATGCAGCCGTCCTCAGTCATCTGTCGTCTGTCCTCGGGCTTCCTATTCGTGCCGCAGCGCGATGATTGGATCGACTTGAGCGGCGTGCATCGCGGGGTAGAGACCAAAGAGAACACCGACACTCATGCTGATAAGGAGAGGCAGAAAGACACCGTTGGCGGTGAGAACGGTGGGCATGCCGGAAAAATAGGTAATTAGGAACGGGATCAGGGCGCCCAACCCCAGACCGATCAGGCCGCCGATCGTCGAGAGCACCACGGATTCAATGAGGAACTGGTAGATGATTTGCTTGCGCTTGGCCCCGATGGCCCGGCGGATACCGATTTCTCGCGTTCGCTCCGTAACCGAGGCCAGCATGATGTTCATGATGCCAATGCCGCCGACCAGCAGGCTGATGCCGGCGATGGAGCCGAGCACGATGTTGAACGTCCGCTTGGTGGCCTGGGCCTGTTCGAGCAATGCCAACGGCACACTGACCCGGTAATCTTCTTTATCGTGAAAATGGTGCAACACGCCTTCAATGGCCGCCGCGGTCACCCGCACGCGGGACACGTCCTCGACCTGGACGATGATCTGATGCAGTTCCACGCGTTCCCGCACGCGCGAACCGGCCGTGAACTTGGTGTAGATATCCCCAAAATACCTCATGGAGACCTCAATGGGGATGTACACGTCCACGTCCTGGTCGGGGACCTGCACGTTGCCGGCCGAACCGCCCTCGCTTTTGACGATCCCGATCACCTCGAAGGTATCGCCGCCGATGAAGAGGAGCTGGCCGATGGTATTGGCGTTGGCCAGGAGCTTTCGAGCGCCGAATTCGGTGAGGACCGCCACCGGAGCCCGCTGCTCCTGGTCAGAGGGCAGAATCACCCTTCCGGCCAGGACCGGCCGCGGGACCAGATCGAACCACTCGGGTGTCGTCCCCACTACGCGCAGCTCCAGCGCCCGTTCCAGCAGGCGGGCGTCCTTACGAATGAGCTTGGCCGGGGCGACCTGCCGGATATTTCCGCAACTCTCGACAATCCGGGCATAGTCCGCATAGGTCAGCCCGTAGATGCTCATGAAAGAGAATTGGGCGACGGCTTGCTCTTCCTTGGCGGACTTGGCGGCGGAAATGATGATGTTGTCGGTGCCGAGCCGGCGGATACGCTCCTGGGCCTCCGTGCTGGCTCCTTCCCCAACGGACAGCATGGCCACGACGCTGCTGACCCCGAACACGACGCCCAGCATGGTCAGCAAAGACCGCGTCCGGTGCAGGAGCAGGTTTTCCATGCCCAGCAGAATATCCCGTGCGATCCTCGTCCGTCCCATGCACACCCTGCCTAAACGTGCGGCTCTTCCCCACTCCGAACGGCTATTGTACCAGAAGAGGTCTCGACTCGCAAGCCGATCCCCGGGGCGGCACTACCTCCACGTCTTCGTGGACATAGCCCATACGTCCCATGGATCCTGGAGGTCTCGTCTTTTTCCTATTCATGGCGCAACGCGATGATCGGATCGACTTGGGCCGCGTGCATCGCGGGATAGAGCCCGAAGACAATCCCGATGGCCATGCTGATGCCCAGCGGCAGGAAGATGCCATTGGCCGTGACGACGGTGGGCATGCCGGAGAAGTGCGTGATGAGCAGCGGGATCAGGACGCCCAGCCCCAGACCGATGAGCCCGCCAAACGTGGAGAGCACGACCGTTTCGATCAGGAACTGGTAGATAATTTGCCGGCGTTTGGCCCCGATGGCCCGGCGGATGCCGATTTCCCGCGTCCGCTCCGTGACGGAAGCCAGCATGATATTCATGATGCCGATACCGCCGACGAGCAGGCTGATGCCGGCAATCGAGCCGAGCACGATATTGAACGTCCGCTTGGTGGCCTCGGTCTGCTTGAGCAGGGCCAAGGGAACGCTCACGACGTAGTCCTTCTTGTTGTGGAACAGCGCCAGCATGCTTTCAATCCCTGCGGCGGCGGCTTCCACGTGTTTCGTCTCGTCCACCTGAACGATAATCTGGTGCAGCTCCACCCGCTCCCGCTCGAATGAGCCGGAAGTCATTCGTGCGAAGATGTCCCCGTAATAGCGACGGGCAACCTCCAGGGAAATGTAGGCATCCGTCTCCTGGTCCGGGACCTGAATGTTGCCCGCCTGTCCCCCCTCGCTTTTGATAATGCCGATGATTTCAAACTCGTTGCCCCCGATCCGTACGGTCTGGCCAATCGTGCTCTCGGTGGCGAGCAGCTTGCGGGCACCGAATTCGGTCAGAATCACCACGGGGGCACGCTCCTCCTCGTCGGCCTTCATCAGTAACCGGCCGGCCAGGACTTCGCGGCGCACCAGGTCGAACCAGGCGGCCGTCGTGCCCACCACGCGCAGCTCCATCGAGTGCTCGTGAAGCCGGCAATCCTTGCGAATCACTTTGACCGGGGCGGTTTGCCGAATGTTCTCCAGACTCTCAGAAATCCGGCGGTGGTCCTCATACGTCAGGCCGTAGACGCTCATGGAGGCCCGCATCGTGTTGGTCGCCTGTTCCTCCGCCGGCTTGATCGAGGAGATGATGACGTTCTTGTTGCCCAGCCGGCTGATCTGCGCCACGGCCTCCTGGCTGGCGCCCTCGCCCACCGAGAGCATGGCCACGACGCTGCCCACCCCGAACACCACCCCGAGCATCGTCAGGAACGAGGCGCAGCTTGTGCAGCAGGAGATTCTCGATGCCCAGCCAGATATTCCGTGCAATTCTCGTCTGTCTCATGTTATTCGTGTCTCAGGGCGATGATCGGATCGACTTTGGCGGCGTTGAGCGCGGGGTAGATCCCGAAGATGATCCCGATGGCCATGCTCACAAACAAGGGCAGGAGAATGCCGTTCATCGTCACGACGGTCGGCATGCTGGAGAAATGCGTGATCAGCAGGGGAATCAGAAGGCCGATGCCCAGGCCGATCAGCCCGCCCGTGGTCGAGAGGACGACCGTCTCGATCAGAAACTGGAAGATAATCTGCTTGCGCTTGGCGCCGATGGCCCGGCGGATGCCGATCTCGCGGGTCCGCTCCGTGACGGAGGCGAGCATGATGTTCATGATCCCAATACCGCCGACCACCAGACTGATCCCCGCGATCGACCCCAGGACGATGTTGAACGTCCGCTTGGTGGCCTCGGCCTGTTTGAGCAGGGCCAGCGGGACGCTGACCGCATAATCCTTCTTCTTGTGGAAGAGTTTCAGCATGGCCTCAAGCCCCGCGCCCACCATCTCGGCGTGTTTGGGATCGTCCACCTGGACGATGATCTGGTGCAGCTCCACCCGCTCCCGCTGCTCGGAGCCCGCCGTGCGCTTGGCAAAGATGTCGCCGAAGTACCGCTGGGACACTTCCAAGGGGATATAGACGTCGATATCCTGGTCCGGGATCTGAATGTTGCCGGCCTGCCCGCTCTCGCTCCGGATAATACCGATCACCTCGAACTGATTGCCGCCGATGCGCAGGGTCTGGCCGATCGTGTTCTCCGTCGCCAACAGTTTGCGGGCGCCGAATTCCGTCAGCACGGCCACGGGACAGCGTTTGTCCTGGTCGCCCTGGAGAATGACCCGGCCGGCGACCAGTTCCCGCGGCACCAGAGGGAACCACGCCGGCGTCACCCCCACGACGCGCAGCTCCAGGGCCCGCTCCCGCAGGCAGGAGTCTTTGCGCATCAGCTTGGCCGGGGCGGTCTGCTTGATGTTCTGGAAGCTCTCCGAGAGCCGGCGGTGATCCTCGTAGGTCAGGCCGTAGATGCTCATGGAAGCCCGCATCGTGTTGGTCGCCTGCTCTTCCGCCGGCTTCAGCGAGGTAATGATGATGTTACTGCTGCCCAGCTTGCGAATCTGCTCCAGGGCATGTTTGCTGGCCCCCTCGCCGACGGAGAGCATCGCCACGACACTGCCAACCCCGAACACCACGCCCAGCATCGTCAGGAACGAGCGCAGCTTGTGCAGCAGGAGGTTCTCAATCCCCAGCCAGATATTCCGGATGATCTTCGTCTGTCTCATGCCGGAAAACCCTGCCACAAAATTCCAAATTCCCAATCCTCAATTCCCAATAAATTCAAAGCACTAATGCCCCAAACGCTATTGCAGATGCCCGGGCCACGTTTTGCATTTCGAATTTTGGTCATTGGGATTTGTTGGGGATTTGGTGCTTTCACTCTACTTCTGCCTGACGGCCACGTCGGCATTCACGAGCGGCACGACTTTGGGCGCCGCGGCCGGCGCGGCCGGCCTGACCGGGCGCCTTCTTCGATGCGGTCGATATTGCCGTCGATCATGTGCAGCCGCCGGTGGGCGTAGGCGGCGATGTCCGGCTCGTGCGTGACCATCACGACGGTCTTGCCCTGCTTGTTCAGCTTGACGAGGATATCCATGATCTGCACGCCCGTCGCCGAGTCGAGGTTGCCGGTCGGCTCGTCGGCAAAGATTACCTGCGGGTCGTTGGTCAGGGACCGGGCGATCGCCACGCGCTGCATCTGCCCGCCGGACAATTCCGTGGGCCGGTGGTTCAGCCTGTCCCCGAGCCCCACCTGCTCTGCCAGTTCTTTGGCCCGCACGGCACTCCGGGCGGCGTCCCAGCCCAGGTAATACAAGGGCAGCTCGATATTGCGCTGCACCGTCAACTGCGGGATGAGGTTGAAGCTCTGGAAAATGAACCCCAGGTACCGCAGCCGCAACTCACTGAGCGCATCGTCGTCCAGTTGGCTGACGTCTTTGCCGTCCAGATAATAAGAGCCCGAGGTCAAGCGGTCGAGACAGCCCAGGACGTTCATCATCGTGCTCTTGCCGGAGCCGCTGGGCCCCATGATCGCCCAGAAATCGCCCTTCTCGAAGGTGATGTTGACGCCGCGGAGCGCCTTGACGTCCTCGGTCCCCATCTGGTAGACCTTCCAGGCGTTCTCCAGCCGGACGATCGCGCGTCCATCTTGTGGCGAAGTCACCGCACCCATTTACTGCGTCCTCTCTTGTCCCAGATCGCGGCTCGGCTGGGGTCGCACGGCGGACGCCAGTCCATCGGCGATTTTGAGCCTCGCCGCGAATTTGGGGCATCATTTCATTGACATCCGTCCCCCGAATCCAGGCGAGTCTCGACTCCCGTCCCGCCGCCTCGGCCCTCCCCGGCGGCGTCAACAGGACCAACTCGTTCTCCTGCAATCCGCGGACGACGCGGACCACGGTATTGTCATCCAGGCCGATCTCGATCGAACGTGCTTCGGTCCGGCCGCCCTCCCGGAGCACATAGACGGTGGGCTGACCGCCCACCCGCCGGACAGTCTGCAGGGGCACATAAAGCGTGTCCGCCTGCTGGTCCACCACGATCTCCGCCCGGCAGGTCATGCCACAGCGCAACTGCGGCTCGTTGACGTCCAGCGCGATCTCGGTCCGATACACCTTCAGGTCCGGGTTCATCCACATGCTCTGCGCGTCCGCCAAAGGCGCGACATGGGTGACAGCACCCATAAACTTCCGGCCCGGTAGGCCGTCCACGGTGACCACGGCCGGCATCCCCACCTGCACCTTCTGGAGGCTCGCCTCATGCAAATCCACCTCCGCCACGATCGAGGTGGACTTCTGCAAATAGATCAACTCCTGCCGCTCCCAGACATCGACGCCGTCCGCCAGGGGCTGGCGATCATCGCGAAACCCGCCCCGGATGCTGGTGGCATAAATCACCAGCCCGTCCACCGGCGCGTACATTTTGCTCCCGCGGATTTCGTCCTCATGCTTCGCCAGCATCTCTTGTTGATGATGGTACTCCTGCTCCCGGGCCGCCAGCAGCGCCTCGGCTTGCACGATCGTGGCCCGCGCCTTGGCCTTGGCGCGCTCCAAGGCCGCCGCCGTCTGATTGACATCGCTGACAAGCTGGGCCAACTGCCGTCGGGAGTTGTATTTCTCCAGCAGCTTGAGGTTGTTCTGGGCCACGGTCAGACTGAACTGGGATTTCTTCATCGCCAGCTCATCCGTCTGGAGCTGGGTATCCGCGAGGTACCGCGCCTCGTTGAGCTTCTTGGACCAATCGTAGTAATCCTGGTTCTTCTTCAATTCCTGTTCCGAGAGCGCGATATCTCCCTGCGCCTTGGCCGCGTTGTTCGCCAGCTCCCCTCCGTCGCCCCGGTATTTCTCCAAATCCAGTTTGGCAAAGGTATACGCCAGCTCGGCCGCCTCCACGTTGCTTTGCGCAAGACTCTTGGTGATGACCAGGGCTTCGCGGGCATTGACCCACGCCGCCTCGGCATTCGTCACCCAGATCCGGTGGTCCACGCAGTGGTCGATGATGTCGCTGACATCCAGCTCCACCAGCAAGTCGCCCTTACGGACCCGGACGCCCTCGGGGACAATGAAAACGATCGTGGCCCGGCGCCGCACGCTGCTGCGGATGATCTCCGGGTCCTTGGCCTTCAGGGCGCCGGCCTCCAGCACCCGGATGGCCAGCGGCCCCCGCCGGACGGCAAACGTCTCCGGCCCGGTCACGGGGACTTGGCCGCCCTGGACCACCTTGATCCAGAGCAGCGCCAAGCCGAGGGCCGCGACCAGAACGGCCATGCCCACAATCCCATAGGGCCTGGCCTTGCTTCCGGCACGGCTCCCTTTCTTGTTGTCGGCCCGGTCATGAGAGGTCATTTCGTACGGCTCCCGGCGCAGTTACGGCATTCGGTCATTGGGCCTTCCCGGGTCCCGAGCCCTGGTCGGGGCTCCCCGCGCGGCCGCCCCGGCCCCCACCCGGGCCACGTCCGCCGCCCGGTCCCGGGCCGGGCAAGTCTCCCCCGCCGACCCCGCCCCCTTTCTGGTATTGCTGCTTCATCCGCTCGATTTCTTTTTGTCGCTCTTCGGGAGGCAAGTTCTTGAGACGCTCCATTTGCTGTTGTATCTGGTCCGCGGACGGCCCCGGACCGCTGCCGCGCTGGCGCTGTCCGCCGGCCCCGGGCCCGTTGGCCGCCTTGAGTTTCTCCGTGATCTGATGGGTCATGTCGTTCGCGTCCGCGCCGCGAATCCCGGCCAGCCGCGACCCCGGCTCCACCGCGCCGGCCTTCAGCGGCGGCGTCAGCAGCACCAACTCGCCCTCGTTCAGGCCGCTGACGACCCGGACCATGCTGTTGTCGTCCAGGCCGATCTCGACCTTGCGCTCCTCGGTCTGGCCGTTCTCGTTGAGCACGTACGCGGTCGGCTGCCCGCCCACGCGCAGGACCGCCTGCACCGGGATGTAGACCGTGTCCGCATGCTGCTCGACAATGATCTCCGCCTTGCAATTCATGCCGCTGCGCAACTGGGGATCGTTCACGTCCAGCGCGATTTCCGTCTTGTAGACCTTTAAATCCGGGTTCATCCACATGCTCTGCGGATCGGGCAAGGGCGCAATCTGGCTCACGGTGCCCATGTATTTCTTGCCCGGCAGGGCATCGACCGTGACGACCGCCGGCAGACCCGCCCGCACCTTCTGTAGGCTCGCCTCGTGTACGTCCACCTCCGCCACGGTCGAGCTGGACCGCGGCAGATAGATCAATTCCTGTCGCTCCCAGACTTCGACGCCGTCCGCCAGCGGCTGGCGGTCGTTGCGGAAACCGCCGCCCCGGCTGCTCGTCGCGTAGACCACCATCCCCTCCGTCGAAGCCAGGACCCGGGCTTTGGCAATTTGATCGTCGATTTTCGCGAGCTTATCTTGCTGCCGCTTGAGCTCCTGCTCTTTCGCCTGCAGGTCGGCCTTGGCCTGGGTGATATTGGCCCGGGCCTTGGCTTGGGTCCGCTCCAGGGACATGACGGCCTGATTGACGTCGCTCGTGAGTTGCGCGATCTGTCGCTCTTTCGTGTACTTGGTCAGGAGATTCAAGTTATTCTGCGACACTTTGACATTGAGTTCCGACCGCTTCATCGCCAGTTCGTCCGCCTGAAGCTGTGTGTCGGAAAGATACTTCTCCGCGGCCAACCTCTTGGACCACCCGTAATAATCCGTGTCCTTCTTCAGTTCCGCCTGGTTCATCGCGATCGTGCCTTCGGCCGAGGCGTAATCGTTATCGTACTGGCCGTCCTTGCCGACGTACTTGTCCAAATCCTGCTTGGCAAACACGAGCTTGAGCTTGGCCAGATCGATGTCGCTGTCGGCCTGGCTTATCGTGATGTTGAGGTTTTCCTTCGAGTTGACGTAGGCGGCGTCCGCATTGTTGACCAGGATCACCTGGTCCACCCGCTTATCCCGCAAGGTGCTGACGTCCAGCTCGATCAGCAGGTCGCCCTTGTTGACCCGCGTGCCCTCCGGCACGATCGTGATAATCGTCGTCCGCCCTTCGACCTGGTTGCGGATGATCTCGGGGTCCTTGGCTTTCAAAGCGCCGCCTTCGAGGACGCTGATCGTCAGCGGCCCGCGCTTGGCGGCGAACGTCGCCACGGTATTGGCGGGATCTTCCCCGCCGTGGACGACCTTGAACCAGAGGATGACCAGGCCGATGGCGACGACCAGCACGGCCGTGCCGATGATCTTGTAGGGTTTCTTCTTGAGGCCGCCCGTCCGCTGGGCCGCATTACTATTGGATGTCATGTTCGATTTCCTTTGGCGAAAATTCCTGCATGAGTCCCTCTTGGGTTATCGTCAGCAGATCCAAGTCGCGCTGGAGCTGCAACTCCGCGGTGCGGTACTGGATGATGGCAGCCGTCAGGCCGTTCTGCGCGGCCAGCAGCGCATCCTCGCATCCAACAGATCGCGGATCACAACGCGGCCCGCCTGCAGGGACAGTTCCTCGTTCTGAACGCTGTTCTCCGCAATCACGACCGACTGGGCGCTGATCTTGAGACTCTCCCGCTGTTGCACGAGCGTCCGCAACTCCGAGCGAATCGCCGACTTGATCTGATCTTCCAGCGTCTGGACGCTCCGCGTGGCCGCCTCCAAGTTGATCAGGTTGTTGCGGTAGTTGTTCCGCTCCGCGGTCCTCTCGATCGGCAGATCGAGTCCGAGCAGGGCCGAGTACCGGCCCTTCCGGGGATCCAAACCAATGTCCCGGTCCGTCCCCGCCCCGGTGGCGCCCCCGTATTGGGCGCTGCCGCCCAGGGTCAAGCCGGCCCGCAAGGCATCGGCCGCGACGACCACTTTCCTTTGGGCATCGTACACCGCGCCGTTCGCCTCCCACAGGTCCAACCGGTGTTTCAGAGCCAGCTTGATCGCCACCAGCTCATCAATTTCATAAGGCCCCGCATCTTCCTTGTTCGGCCCAACGAGCACCACGTTGGCGTCGGCCGGCGGGGCCGTTTCGGCGGCCCCGGCCTGATAGGCCACCTGCATGAGCTTCACGTACTTCGTGCCGCGCTGCTGCAACTCCTCCAGATCGTTGACGTCCACCGTAATCCGCGCATCCACCGGCAGTCCAATCAGAGTTTTGAAAGAATCCAAAGCATTGTCCAACTGCACCTGCGCCGAGATCCACCCGCTGCGGGAGGACAATTCCCGCTGCACCGCCTCGTCCACCTGAATCTGGGGCAGCCGGCCGGCATCGCCTTGCCGACGAGACCAGCGCGTGGAGACGATCGAACTTTTATAGTTGCTCTCGCTGTTCTTCAACGCGTCGATCTGCCGCAAGACAGACAGGTAATTCGTGACGATGTTGACGGCAAAGCCGCGCTTGTAATGCTCGAACTCCCAAATCCGGTAGATGACGTTCCGCTCCGCCTGGGTCAGGGGCTCCATCACGATGTACCGGCCGGACCCGCGCAGCAGGGGAATCGACACGGAGGTATCGGCGCTCAAACCCAGAGACGAGGCCCCGCCCTGGGTCAGCAAATTGATTAGATTGATGCCCATGAGAGCGCTCACACTGGCGCCATTCGTCAACGTATGGGTTACGCCCGCCGAGGCGCTGTTCGACGCGTCCGTGACCGTGCTGTCTCCCCTGGTATCGGTGTTGATGGAACTATCCGTCCCGGCCGAGAAAATGTTCCGGAAGGCATTGCGCTGCAGATCCAGAGCCAGTGCCGACGAGAAAACGGTCTCCTTGTGCGTCTGATAATCCGGGCTGTTGTGCGCCGCGATCTGGAGGGAATCGATCAGGGAAATCTTCAGGGGCTTCTTCGGCGGAATCGGGATATTCGCATCCGGGGAATGAGATTCCGGAGGGTACTGGTCCTTCGGCCAATGGGGAATGGGCTTAAGGGCATCGGTTCCCAGTGCCGCCGGCCCGGAGACCGGCAGATTCTGGTCCGCGATGAGCCGGCGGCGCAGAACATCGCTGGGCCGCTCGATCTCCAGCGGCTCCGTCTTGCCGACAGCTTCTTTTTGCTTTTGCGCGATGATCTTGTCCGCCACCTTATCCGCTTTTTCCCGATACTGCTGCGGGCTCCGGCACCCCGCGAACAGAAGACAGATGACCGATGACAGAAGACAGACGACCGCAGACAGCGCCGTCCTTCGTCCTCCGTTCTCCGCCCTCCGTCGTCCGTCCTCTGATTTCCGGGAACTATGAACTTGTTGACTTACCTGCACAGGAATTACCCCGTTCCTTTGAACCTTCCATCCTTATCTACCCACACCAACGGGCCGTCCCAACGTGATTTGGGGCCGGGCGGGTTCTTCCGTGCGATTTCTCGCACCGGGAAGCCCTGAACCGCCTGCGGGCGGCCGGTCGCGCCGACTTCCGCACGGATCTTGGGACCCGCCGGAGCAGACGCGGCTTGGGAGGCTCAAACGCCCTTTCGAGCATTCGAGACCTCTTCTTTGTTGCACGTACCGAGGGTTGAAGCTCAAACCACATCCGCACGTCGGCGCGGGACCGCCTGCATGTGGTAGACGTCTCCCAACTCCCAGGCATTGCATCCAATTGCCGGCGCCGATCCCCTTTATCAGCCCTGCCAACACCAATTCTATATAGGCGGTCCCAGAGTATACCGCCGGGGCCGCGAATGAAAAGTGCGAAGTAAGAAACACCCAAACGAAGTCCCTGCACATTATCGGAGCTTCGACTTCTCCTCCTGCCCCCCCGATCGCCTGCGGCGCCTTTTGCCAGGCAAATCATCGGTTTGGACGCTGCCGGAAAGCGCCTGGGGATGGGGGGGACGCCTGCCAATTCAGAGGGTCGTCGCCCCAACTCTGCGAATTGATGCGGGTCAGCGACATCCCCTGGCCATCCGCCGACGCCGGCCACGGGTCCACGCCGTCAGGAAAATCCTCGGGGTGGAGGCCGTCGCTGTACGTCACACAATCCACACCAATCCACGTGGGGACGTCGTTGTCGGGTTCGCCCGGCCGGGTCAGCTCGACCGTCGCGCCTGCATCGCTCAAGCGGCCCATACCCCATTCCAGGATCGGCAGTGAGGCAGGGACGGTGAATCGGCTCGTGAACAGAGCACGGTCCTTGACCAGTACCAGGTAGGTATACGGCGCCATCGTAACCGGCGGGTTCTGCGGGAACAACAACTCGATGCTGTCCTCACCCTGGCCACCCGCGAAACGCCACGGCAGGTGCCGGGTGGAATCATACAGCGTCACGTTGGCATCGGTGACGTTCTGCAACTCCACGTATTCGACATCGGTGGAACTACCGATGTGGTACATGATTTCTGTAATGACGACGGGGCCGACGACCAGGATCGGCATTGGCCGCCCTCGGCGTCGCCGCACGCAACGGCACGAAATGCGCGCCGCCCGCGCCATCCACGTACCGGCCGAACGTCATCTCGGTATCGGAGGCGCCGAATGTGACGTGTTCCTGATACCCGGTGAGCCGCCCGTGGGCACCGGAGGACAGGTAGGCGGATTCTCCGGCCCGACTGAAGCCGAACGATTCGTGACAGCCGGGGTCCTGGGGATTGCCAAAGTGCTGGCTCTCCGTCAGCACGAGATAGCCGTGGGGCGCGAGGACGGTCCCTGCGGCGATCTCGTACTTGGTCAGATGCTTCGCGCCATCGCTGAGGAACCAGCCACCGAGGTCAATGGGCTGATCGGTCGCGTTGTACAACTCGACCCAGTCATACCCGCCGGAACCGGGGTTGGCCAAAAGCTCATTGATGACCACGGCGCCGTCGGGCGGGATCGTGCCGCTGTCGTCCGACCCCGGCGAGCCGCCCAGCGCCGCGCTGGCACGCCAAGCCGTCGCGGTGTTCCACGCGCTCAGCGGCGTGGCGGCGGGATACCGGATAGTGAGAGAGTAGCCCTCGCCGGCGGTCAAATGGAACCAGCCGTTCTGGTAGCGGAAGCTCTGGACGATCGCCCCCGCCGCATCCTGCAGCTCGATCAAATCGCTTTTGTCGTCCAGACTCCCGGTGTACTGGCCGGCAATGGGCAGCCCCGGACCATAGTGAGCCTCAAACGCCGCTCGATCTTTGACCACGACGCAGAAGGCATGCGGCGCGAGGTTCATGTCGGGAAATGTGAAGTAGACACCCTTGGTGAACTTGACGAAGCTCAGGTCGATCGGCGCCGCGCCGATATTGGTCAATTCGATGTACTCCGTATTGGGGTCGTCGGGGCTGCCGGTGTCCAGCGGGTGGTACATGATCTCGCTAATGCGAAGGCTGTCTTGCACGGGCCCGACCGCGAACACGGCCTCCGCCAGGGCGCTCCACGTGCCGCCGGCCGTGACGCGCGCCTTGACGTGGGCCGTTCGCGTCAGGGGGATGGGGCCCGTGTACACCTGCCGGCCGACCTGATTCGTGAGGGCGGGCACCTGGACGCTGGTTAGCTCCACGCCGATCAGGAAATCACTATCATTGGCGGCGGCATTGAGGCCCTGGAGGGCCAGGATGTTGTTGCCCTGCTGCAATAGGCCGATTCGATCGGAGATATCGATGGGCTCGAAGGCCGCCGCCGCGGTGTTGTCGCGGCTGACGGTGGCGGTCGAGTTCCAGACGGGATCGCCCACAAAATTGCGCCGGGCGACTTCCGTGCCGTTAAGGTAGGCGATGAAACCGTCGTCGTACTGGATGTTCAGGGTCAGGGTGCTCAACGCGGTCTTGTCGCCATTGAACTGGAACGGAATCCGGATATAGCACGAAGCGTTGATGTTGAGCATCCGGCTGGTCATGTTGGTGGTGACGTAGGACTCGAAGCCGGAGCCGCGGCCGAAGCCGAGGCCGCCGGCCCCCCCGACGAAACCAGCCAGGACGAATCATCGAAAGGCCGTCCGCCACGCCAGTCGCTCGTCCCTGGTCCGGTCGGGACGAGGACGTGCTTCGCGGCGTCCCGCGCAACCAGCGTCGTCACAATCGGCATCTGTTGCAGGTCGCCCTGCGCCGGATCGCTTCCATCCAGGGTATAGTAGATAGTCCCCCTGCCACCGGCGGAGACGATGGACAGCCGGTCCCCGCCGGAGACCTGTCCGCCGTACTGGGGAGCATCGTTGATCGCAAAGTCCGGGCCGGCGAAGGTGTACATGCCCTCCCGCACGCAGGCGTTGAGGAAAATCGGCAGGCGATTCGGCGTCCAGGTGTTGATGATATACGGGTCCATGTTCGGGATGACGCTCAGCAGCGCATCCCGCAATTCGAAGTACCGCTTCTGAATGTTTCCGTCGGTCAGGGCCCCGTCATGGTAGAAGTGCTTGTAGACACGATCCGCAAAGAGCAAGCGGAAATCCGGGCTGGCCTTGACGGCCCGATAAAGAGACTCAATGGTACCCCCCTGAGTGTTCAGCGCGCCGAACCGGTCGAGCGTCAATTGGCCGGGATCGAAGGTACCCTCAGCATCCCAGACGAAGAACTTCCATCGGCCCGCCGCCGAGCGCTCGCAGCCGGCGGCCCAGTTGTTTTGCGGCCAGTCCCAATCGTTAGGCCACAGGCGAATGATGAGGGAGTCGGCGAACGAGACCACGTCGAGCTTCTGGCATAGTCCGGCGTAGAAGGCCGGATCGGCCAGATTGTGAGTGCGGGCATAGTTGAGCATCGCGTTCCACGCCACGGTGTCGCCGTCGCGGAGACCATCCTGGGCGATGACGTCCCAGGACTCGGTCACTGTCGAACCACTGCTGGCAGGCCGCTTCGTCGATGTGTTCCGTCGGATTGTAGTAGCCTTTGTATTCGCCCTCGATGAAGAGATTGGCGAAGGTCCCCGTGCAGGACGCCTGGCCCATGTCCTGGTACAGCCGTCGAATCAGCTCATCTTTGATGAAAGGATTTGTCTCGTCGTTGTGGCCGGCCCGCAGGACGACGTCTGCGAACTCCTGGGCATTGGACTGGGGAATGAGCGGGTACGCCAGGTTGTTCTGTCCGTATTCGCCTCGGAAGCACAGACGCAGGCTGATCTTGCCATTGCTGGACCAGAGGCCGCTCTGCCGGATATAACGGGGCCGCGTATAGTCGCTGCCATGGACGCGCAGGCCGCAATCGATTTGGAAGCCCGCATCGCTGGCCGCATACAGCCATTCCGCCGAAACGGGCCGCTCCAGTCCGCGATCCGTCATATTGTCGTAGGTGCCCGGTCCGCTCGACGTCCACGTCCCATCGGCAGCGTAGGCGCCTCCCACGATCGCCATGACACCGTTCGGCTCGTAGAAGACCAGGCCGGCATCACCGACCAGAGAGACCAGCGGCAGGGCTTTTAACTCCGGGCGAGAGTCCAGGATATAGGTATGCGTGCAAATTGCCGTCGGCTTCCAGCCGGACTTGAGGGCCATCGGCGCAGGCACGTGGTGGCACTGATGTGGATGGGTCCGGCGTAGGGCCGGCCCGGCGGGACCCGGTAGCCCCCCGTCGTGTTGGGGTTCTTGCCGTCCAACGTATACAGAATCTGGGCATCGCCGGTTGCGGTCGTAATCGTCACGTCGAAGGCCTTGTCATAGAACCCCCGTTCGTGGCTGAACCGCAGCGGCGCCACCTCGTCCAGGTATCCTTCGTTGTTCGGCTTTCCCGGGGTCGGCAGCCGAAGAACCGCAGCGTGTCGCTACCATCCGGATAGCGGCCATAGGACACGTCCGGCGTCTGCTCGCCGAACGCGAAACCATCAATCAGGGTCGTGCCGTCGGCCGCAAAGAGGTACACCGCATCGCCGTTGGCGCCCAGCCGGAAACTCGCATGAAGGCCGCTATCGTAGATCTTGCCGTCGGCCCAGATAATCAAGAAGCCCTTGGGACCGATGGTCGTGGCGTTCGGATTGCCCGTCGGGACGTGCCAGCGCTTGGGGACCGAGGCATTGTCCGTCATGTACATGCCCCCGAGGTCGATAGGGGCGCGATCCGCATTATAGAGCTCGATCCAGTCGTCGAACTGGCCCTCGGGGTCGGCCAGGGTCTTCGAATTGGAGGCCATCACCTCATTGACGAACACCGCTGTGCGCGACAGGCCCTTCGGGGTCGCCAAGAGGCAAAAACCCAGGATCAAGTACCCAAGTAGAGACGCAAAATTTTGCGTCTCTACAGGAGGGCGGCCCATCCACGGTCCTGGCGCCTGCACCGAGTTGCTCCTCCAGACATTCACATTGTCAGTATAGCAAATCCCTCCCCCCGAATCGAGGGAATTCCGCCCTCGTTACAGTGACCTCGGGAGAGTCCGTCACGGATCGATGCCGGTGTGGCACTAATCTGTGAAATGGCCCCGGGGCTGTCCCTTATCCGAATCCGGGGACAACGAATGACGAGCAGTCTTCTTGCCTGAATCGATGGACGGGGATATAATAGCAGCATGGGCATCTTGCCCATGAGTATCACGGGCGTCCCGCCCGTGCAGGGCCAAGATGGCCCTGCGACCCATGGGCGGGTCGCCCATGCTACTAAGGGAGGGTCGAGCAATGATCAGGCGGTTTTCCATCCTGACGTGCATGATCGCATCGTGCGTGACGACCGGGCTGCACGCCGGTTCGGCACCGGTGACTTCCGCAGAGCCCGAGCTTTCGGCTGCCCAACGGCATGAAGATCATCTCCGTCACGCCGTCGGCCAAGCCGCGCCCGGCGGCCCCCAAGATCCGGATCACCGCCGATACCCCGCCCCTGCCGGAGCCGCCGATGGGTGGCTTCTCGCCGCTGGTGGCCATCGTCACGTCCGACCGGCACAGTTCGGACGATTTTGACTGGGAGCAAGTCCTGGTATCTTCCTATGTCGGCAAACCTCTCAACGCCCCGGCGGAGAAGAACTTCGTCGTCGGTGTCTTGGACACCGGCTCCGTAGCCGACCTGGCGGCCGGGGACAGCGCCACGCTACTGGGCTTGAAAGGCTCTTACCTGACGACCAACACCTGTCCTATCGGCGGCGTCGGCGGAACGATGGACGCGACCATTACCACGCCCGTCGGGTTCTTCGCGGCCGGCCTGGGAGCGATCAAGGCCGATGGCCAGCTCGACTTGTCCAAGCTGGTCGGGCACACGAACGTCGCGGGCCTGGCCTCGCCCGCCCATCGACTGCGGAGCCAGCGGGAGCGTCTCGGCGGCCGTGGGGACCCCTCTGCTGGCCTTCTATACCACGGTCATCAACGTGGGCCAGCCCCGCCGGGTCGTAGTGCGTGGCCAGACCTACCTCGGCCCGGACATTCAAATCCTCGAGCTCGTACACCCCCTCGACCTCCGTGTACCGCCACAAGATCCCGATCGAGCTCGGCGGCATGGAGCCCGTAGCCACCGCCAGCTACTACGCTTTCCCCGACCTCAGCGGCGATTGGGAGGACATCCTGGGCGACTGGGCACCACTGGTCCCGACCATGCTGTCGATGGCCGGCGGCGACCTGCCCATGGGCGGTGCTTTCTTTGCGGATGTAGGCCTGCTCCAAGGCCAGGCCGGACCGCTCAACATGCTGCAAACCGCGCAGCTGATGGTCGATACGGGGGCCCAAAGCTCGATCATCAGCTCGAATATCGCGGCTAAGCTGAATCTGCCCATCGAGCCGGATTTCACTGCCCAAGTCTGCGGCGTCGGCGGCGTGACCGAGGTGCCGGGCTATTATGTGGATTACGTGCGGATTAACGCCATGGGCGGCGCCATGGAGTTCGCGCACGTCCCCTTTGTCGTCATCGACATGGACTCCCCCGAAGGCGGCTCGCTGGATGGCGTCCTCGGCATGAATTTCTTCTGGAATCGCAACGTGGTCCTGCAACCGGACACGACCGGAACGGGATTCCTGCACCTCTCCGATCCTGTGCCCTACGCCTACATCGACCTCAACGGCGACGGCGTGGTGGACGGCCAGGATTTCGCGATTTTTGCCGCCGCCTGGCAGCACGACCCCGGCCGACCCGGCCTGGAATCCCCAGTGCGACTTCTTCACGGATAACGTCATCGACGAACGTGACCTGGAAGCCTTCGTGGACGCCTGGGTCCACGCGGTATCGAAGTAACTGTATGGAGTACCGCCGCGAGTATGTAGGATGGGCTTCAGCCCATGCGGGTAATCTGCGGATGCGAAAGAAAAGCAGCGTGGGCTAAAGCCCATCCTACGTAACTCCTCCTTACGCCCGGCCGCGTTTGACATTCCGGCCTCCCGTCCCTATCATATCCCCCTTTCGATGATGCAATGGAATGCAGAAGGACTTTCCATGAGATTCCTCCTTGATGTGGTATATTTGCTCGACGGGGATCGCCGTCAGCCCGATTTTGCTCTACCGCATGCTCCGGCACGGGCGATATCGCCAGGGCTGGGGCCAGCGGTTCGGCCGTGTGGACCGCAAGGACCCGCAGAAGAAATGCATCTGGCTGCACGCCGTCAGCGTCGGCGAGGTCAATGCGGCCCAGACCCTCCTCGCCGAGATCGAAAAGCAGTTCCCCGCTTACGAGATCGTCATCAGCACGACGACGGACACCGGGTTCGCCCGGGCCGATAAGCTCTTCGGACAGAAATGGAGCGTCTTTTACTTCCCCTTCGACCTCTCGTGGGTCACGCGCAGGGCCTTTGACCGCCTGCACCCGTCCCTGTGCCTGTTGATGGAGCTGGAGGTCTGGCCGAATTTCGTCTTCACGGCCGCCACTGCGGCACGTCCCCGTGGTCGTCGTCAACGGCCGCATCAGCGACAGAAGCTTCGCCCGATATCGCAAGATCAAGGGCATCACGCGCATGTTCTTCGGCAAGCTCGACTGTCGTCCTGGCGCAGACCCCGCAGTACGCGGAGCGTTTTCGCGAGCTGGGCTGCCCGGCCGAGCGGGTGCTCGTGACCAACTCTCTGAAATACGACACGGCCCAGGTGGCCGACCGGGTCGAAGGCGACGAGGCCCTCGCAGGGCAGTTGGGCCTGGCCGGGGGTAAGCTGTGGGTCGCCGGCGGCACCGGCGACGATGAAGAGAAGATCATCCTCGACGTCTTTAAGTCGCTCAGCCAAGACCACCGCTTCGACGATCTGCGTCTGGCCGTCGTGCCGCGCAAGCCCGAACGATTCAATGAGGTCGCGGAGTTGATCGACCGAATGGGATTTCCGCTCGTGCGCTACAGCCAACTGAAAGGCACGACCGCTCAGGCCCCCGGCAACGGCAAAGCCGTGATCTTGGGTGACACGATGGGCGACCTGCGCAAGTTCTATTCGCTGGCCACCGTGATCTTCGTCGGCCGCTCGCTCGTGCCGATGGGCGGCTCGGACATGATGGAGGCCGCGGCTCTCGGCAAGTGCACGCTCTTCGGGCCGCACGCCTTCAATTTCCGCCAGACCGTCGAGGTCCTGTTGCAGGGACAGGGCGCCCTTCAAGTCACGGACGGCGACGACCTCCGGAGAACGATGGAGAAGTGCTTATCCGACCCGGCCTATGCCAAGAGAATAGCCCAGGCGGGGCAAGCGGTGATTCGCCGGAACCAGGGGGCAACGGCGCGAACGATGGAGGTCCTTGGCAAAAAGCTGAAGGCGTAGAGGGGCGAAACATATGGCGCAAGCAGGCAATCGTCCGGAACTGGGCCGGCGGTATGACGTGGACTGGCTCCGCGTCCTGGGCATGATGGTGGTGTTCCTCTTCCACAATAACCGCTTCTTCGACACAGAGGGCTGGCATGTCAAGAGCGCCGTAACCAGCCCGGCCTCCATGATCGTCACTATCTTCGCCGTCCAGTGGATGATGCCGCTGTTCTTCATCCTGTCGGGAATCGGGATCTATCACGCCCTGGGACACCAGCAGTGGCCCCAGTACCTCGTTTCGCGCGTGCAAGCGACTTGGCCGTGCCCCTGTTGTTCGGGATCTTCGTCATCATCGCGCCGTGGCAAGTCTACCTGGAGCGGATCAGTCATCACCAGTACTCGGGCCCGTTCTGGCGCTGGTACCCGCACTACTTCGAGGGCTGGTTCGGTCTCGGCGGCAACTTCGCCTGGATGGGCGTCCACCTATGGTATCTGGAGTTCCTATTCGTCTTCTCCTTCCTCACCCTGCCGCTGTTCCTCTACCTGCGATCCCCTTCGGGTGTCCGTCTGCTCGGAGGATTGTCCCGGCTCCTATGCAGGCCCTGGGCCATTTTTCTGTTTGCCATTCCCCTGGCGGCCATGACCTTTCTTTCCACTATCCCGGCAATCAAGAATAGTGTCTTCGGGAATGAAGGTTTCGGCGGCTGGAGTTTCTTTCCCTACCTCAGCCTGCTGATCATCGGGTACGTGCTCGCCACGCACGAAGAACTAACGCAGGCACTCGAACGCCATCGTCTCCCCGGGCTTGCATCGGGCATCCTATTGTTCGTTTTTGGCTACGCTATCTATAAGGCCGTGGAGCAATGGCCCTGGTTGCCCCGCACGCTGGTGCTGTGTCCTCTGCGCCCTTGCTCTGTTGGTCCTGGCTCATCGCCCTCTGCGGCTTCGCCAGCCGGCATCTGCGATTCAGCAACGGCTTTCTGAAGTATGCCAACGATGCCGTGCTGCCGTTCTATATCCTCCACCAAGCCATCATCCTGACCGATCGGCTTCTACGTGCTCCGGCTCGACACGAGTCTCTGGCTCGAGTACCTGCTCATCGCGGCCAGTTCCTTTATCGTCATCATGGCGCTGTACGAGCTTCTCATCCGCAGGATCAACCTTCTCCGCTTCCTCTTCGGCATGAAGATGTTTTGTCGCCTGCCTTCGGCACGAGCCGTGGAACCGACGCCGGCAAACCGATAGACTCAGCGGCGCGTGAGAAACCGGCTCTCTGTGGCATGGGCTTCCAGCCCATGCAGCATCGGCAGGATGCCGATGCCACTTACCACACACCCTCGCAGGCCGGTTCAGCGTTTGGCGACAAGCCACTGCCGGATCTTCTGATCGTAGTCGGACTTCGGGTACATTTGCCTGTTCTCGTAGCCGCAGATGCGAACGCTCTGGGAGCGCTCGATCTCCTGGGCGATCTCGGCGGCCGACCGCTTTAGCCCCATGATCTGGCACCGCTTGAGCAGCTCCGCGGCGAAAGCCGGCTCCAGCACTCCCGGAATGTAGCAGGTCATCCGATGATCGTCGAGCGGCTTGTAGAATACGTATCCGGTGAAGACGTCCTGGTACTTGCGGTCGAGGGAGAAAGGCACAGCGAAGTAGTCAAACTCATCCCCGCCGAAGGGCGAGCCCTTGAAATCGAACCCGAGGCTCGGATAACCCTGCACAGCGAACGCCGCATCCCATTTGCCGTCCTGAATGGCGGAGATGGCGAGCCGGTCATCCGTGGAGCCCGGCAGCAGACGGACGTTATTGATCATCACATTGGCCACTTTGTCCGGGTAGGCGGCCCTGAGAAAGCCCGTCACGTTCTCGACGGTCTGGCGCTGGCCACCCTGCTGGAAGGAAACGTGAGGAAAGGCGTGGCGGTAGTTCATGATGACCAGGGCCTTGTTCCGCTTGGCAGCCTGGCGAATCTCGTTGACCTTCTCCATGACATGGTTCGCCATGATCTGGTCGCGCCGCCCCAACTGCTTACAGACCTCGCCGTAGCGTTCTTTGGTCATGCTCGTCCAGTCGCAGTCGAGATCGCAAGGATAAAGGTGCACGCGCAGGTCTTTGGGCAAAGACTGGTTGAGATCGTGGACGTTCTTGAAGAAGTCGAACACGTTGGTTCTATCCGAGGAGCCATCCCAGTCGAAGTCGCGGAAGATGCGACAGTGCTTCTGGTACGCCTGCGGCTCCGTCAAGCCATCATCCATCAGGAATTCCTCTACGGCGTTTTGCAGGATGTGACTGCCGTTTTCCATGAAGACGTGTCCAGCCTGTTGCTGGAAGCGCGGGTCGGCCACGAGCTGGTAGATCATCTCGTATTGGGTAGCCTCGGTATGACAGCGCTCGCACAACACGACGAGATCGTAGGTCTGAAACAGCCTCAGGATGTAATCAACGGGCGTTTGTTTTTGCTGTTGGAGGAACCGGACGTATTTCTCGATCGCGGGGTTATAGGTCCGAGGCAGCGCCCCGAACGCGGGCGGCCTGGGGCAGGACGATACCGGCACACAGGATCAAAGGCAGCAACGGCTTCTTCATCTCTGTTTCTCCTATCCGAGGTTCGTAAGCCGGAAATGACCTGGACGTGCTTCCCGGGTCGGCCGGGGCTCCCAAACGCGAAATAGTGCGTTTGGGGACCCCTGTCTGGAAAGGCAGTCGCTCCCGAAACCCGAATATTGCACGCGCCGGGCAAGTTCCAGGCCGGACAGGTCTTCTACAGATATTTGCCTATGTCAGTGGAAACACAGGTTGTTGGTCTGCCTTGTGCCATGAACCAATGGCCGCCTCCGCTATTAGTATTGTTAGGGTAGATCGAGCGGCCTTGCCCACCGGGGGTTGCGGGCGGGGACGTGAAGGGCCCCCAAACGCGATAGACCGCGTTTGGGAACCCATTCGATGGGGGAAGTGAAGCATGGCAGTGAAGTTGTACAGAGAGCCGGAATTGAAACGTCCGATCATGCTGTGTGCCTGGTCCGGCATCGCCAACGTCGGTCTGGTCGCGATCAACACGATCCGTCGCTTCATGCACGCCGAGGAATTCGGGCAGATCGAGCCGCTCGGCTATTTCGATCCGATCCACGTCGTGATTGCCAATGGGCTGATTGAGGAGATGCGCTTCCCGGCTACCCGCTTCTTCAGCCATCATCGCCCGGATCGCGACATCATTTTCGTGATCGGGGAACGGCAGCCCGAAGATACGGAGAAGGCTTACGAGATGGCCGCCGAGGTTTTGGATGTGGCCGAGAAGCTGGGCTGTCGGCGGGTGTATACCTCGGGCGCCAGTGTGACGGCGATCCATCATACGGCCAAGCCGCGGGTCTGGGCGGTGCCGAACAGTCGCCGCCTGGTCTCGGAGATTCGCCGGTACGGCAATACGATCCTCATGTCGGAAGTGGATGGCACCGACGGCCAGGGCTCCATCACCGGCCTCAACGGCCTGCTGCTGGGCGTGGCCAAGAGCCGGGACCTCGAGGCCGTCTGTCTGCTGGGCGAGGTGCCGTACTATCTCCAGGGAGCGCCCTGGCCCTACCCGAAGGCTTCGATCGCGGTGCTCGAGGTCTTGGGCGGCCTTTTGAATATTCCTTTCGATCTGAGCGAATTGCACCAATCGGCGACCAAAGTGGAGGCCAGCATCGACCAGATCCTGGCGACGCTGGCCGATGCCGAGGAGTTGCCGGAGCAGGTGCGCGAGGAGATGGACGGTCTCCGGCATCCGCGCCATTCCGATCTCGGACCGATTACGGAACAGGAGAAGCAAGATATTCTCGATCATTTGGATGATCTGTTCAGAGGCGAGGTCGGCAATGAATCTTGAGCTGTTTCACTTCACATCGCGGCCTCATTTGGAGAAGCCGTCGTTGATCGTCGGCTGGACGAAGGATATCGGCACGGTCAGCCGGGGCGTCGCGGACTTCCTGGCGGACGCCCCGGGGGCCCGCAGCTTCGGCCAGATCCAGCCGGTGCGTTTCTTCCCCGTCGGGGGGGTGACCGTCGAGGACGATGTAGCCCTCTTCCCCCAAACCCGGCTGTTCTGCAACGAGCACAGCAACGTCGTGATTCTCCGGTCGGATGAGCCGCAGTCCCGGAAATACGAGTTTCTCAACGCCGTGCTCGATCTGGCGGAGCACTACAACGGCGCCGAGGCGCTGTACACGATCAACGGCATCGCCTCCATGATTCCGCACACCGCCACGCGCCGGGTGTTCATGGTCTCCAACGATCCGGCCCTGCAACGCGAGTTGAGACGATTTGTGCCCGCCGGACTGGCGTGGCAGGGACCGCCCACGACGAGCACTTACCTGCTGTGGCTGGCCAAAAACCGTCGTTTGCCGGGCATCGGGCTCTGGGTGGAAGTGCCGTTCTATCTGGCGGAGTCCGAGGATTTCCAGGCGGTCCGGACGGCCGTCGCCCTGCTCGCCAAGATCTTCGGCTGGGACTACGACCTCGACGAACTCGATCTGCAGGTGGCCGAGCAGGATGAAACGCTGGCTCAATTGCGGGAGGAGGACCCGGAGATCGACGCCAAGATCCGCATCCTCGAACAAGGAGAGACGCTGGACCGGGAGGAGCAGCGGGACCTCATCGAAGTCGTCCAGGGGGCTCTGAAGGAGCAGAGCCGCTAAGGGTGCCGGACGTTATGGACTTCAGGGACGACGTGGACCACTTGCCGGCTTCGCTCCGTCCACAGCGTCCACTTCGTCCATGCCGTCCACCCCGTCCCGCCTGCTCCCCCTTGAGGCCGGACGGAAAATCCTCGAAAAAGACTTGCCTTGCCCGGCCGGGCTGCTAAAATATTCAGTTTTACTACCGTGGTGAAAGATAAGCTTCGGGAGATTGACCGTGAAGATGGAATTACTGGACAGCGTTGAGAGCAAGAGTCTGAAGAAAGAGATCCCGCACTTCGAGGTCGGCGACACGGTGGACGTGCATTGCCGGATCCAGGAAGGCGACAAGACCCGCACGCAGATATTCACCGGCACGGTCATCGCCCGCAAAGGCCGCGGCATCAACGAGAGCTTCATCGTCCGGCGGATCGTCGGCAACGAGGGCGTCGAGCGGCAGTTCCCGCTCCATTCGCCTAACGTGCTCAATATCGTGGCGACCCGCAGCGGCAAGGTCCGCCGGGCCAAGCTGTACTTCCTCCGCCAGCGGACCGGCAAGGCGGTCAAGCTGTCGCAGCGGCACAGCGAGCATACGGCGTCCAAGTAATTCCGTGGTAGTGCGAGGTCTGAGCGGTCGATTGAGGAGGCTCGGGCCTGGTCAATCCGAAGCTCGTCGAAATGATTTTCCGTCGACGCAGATTGTTGAGCGACAGGGCCAGGCTGGGCCGATGGGGGGAGAAGCACTGCGAGCGATTCCTTCAGAACAAAGGCCTGCGGACCCTGATCCGCAACTACTCCTGCAAGGTGGGCGAGCTGGACCTGGTCATGGTGGACACCGACGGCACGCTCGTCTTCGTCGAGGTCCGCACGCGGGCGGATGAGGACTTCGGCCCCGCCGAGGCGACGGTCAACGCGGCCAAGCGCGAGCGGGTCAGCCAGGCCGCCCGCTACTTCATCGCCGCCCACCGCATCGAGGACCGCCCCCTGCGTTTCGACGTCATCATCCTGATCCTCGGCCATCGCGGCCCCCCCCAAATCCGCCACTACCCCAACGCCTTCGTGCCGTAGATCGGAATGCTGCGACCGCACGTGGGATTTGAAATCCCGGTGCAGATGTGGTATATTGCCGGTGAGATCACCAAGCGTTCGATGCAATAGGATCGGATTATGGGAACCACATTGCCGCTCGACAAGATGACGACTGCCGAGAAGCTCATGGAGATGGAGCGTCTGTGGGACGATCTGTGCCGCAACCCGGAAAACGTGCCCTCTCCGTCTTGGCATGAGGCTGTTCTTGCAGAGAGAGAAAGACAGGTCGCACAAGGTAAGATGAGCTTCATTGACTTGGATGAGGCGAAGGAGCGAATCCGAAAAGCCACGCGATGAAAGTCAAGATCTCCGAGGCTGCGCAACAAGATCTTGTCGAGGGGCACCGATTCTATGAACGCCAATCGGTCGGCCTCGGAGGGCTACTTCCTGGATTCGGTTCTCGCGGACATCGAATCACTTCATCTCTATGCGGGGGTTCACGTCCTGCACTTCGGATTCCATCGGCTCTTAGCCAGACGATTTCCCTTCGCAATCTATTACCGTGTCGAAAATGACCTCATCCGGGTCTATGGCGTCTTGGATTGTCGCCGCGATCCAGCATGGATACGCGACAGATTGACGTAACTCATGGAACTGATTGACACGCATTGCCATTTGACGTTTGAGCCGCTGGCGGCGGATGTGCCGGGGGTGATCGAGCGCAGCCGCGCGGCGGGAGTCACGGGCTGGATCACCGTTGGGACCAGCTTGGAGGATAGCCGCAGGGCCATCGAATTGGCCGGGCGTATGAGAATATGTACGCGGCGGTGGGAATTCACCCGCATGAAGCAAAAGACGGCGACGCGGCGGCACTGGCGGAGTTGAAACATCTGGCCACGCAGGACAAGGTCGTGGCGATTGGCGAGACCGGCCTCGACTTCCACTACAACTTCTCCAAACCGCCGGACCAGAGACGGGTGTTCGTTGCCCATCTTGAAATCGCCAGAGAATTGAACCTGCCCGTCGTAGTCCATTCGCGCGAGGCGTTCGAGGAGACGGTGGAGATCCTCGATCACAGCGGCGTGGGGCTCAAGGGCGTCGTCTTCCACTGCTTCAGCGGCTCGGCCGAGCAGGCCCAGCAGCTTCTGGACCGCGGCTATTACCTGTCCTTCACGGGCGTTGTCACCTTCAAGAACGCCGAAGCGACGCGCGAGGCGGCGAGAGTCGTCCCTCTGGACCGGCTGATGGTCGAGACCGACGCCCCCTACATGTCCCCGGAGCCGGTGCGAAAACAAAAACCGAACGAGCCGGCCCTGATGGTCCATACGGCCAAGCTTCTGGCCGACCTCAAGGTGTCAACCTGGACGATCTCGCGCAGGCGACCACGGGAATGCGGTCAAGTTCTTCGGCTTGCCCGACGTCCCCCCGACGGGCTGACCAAAAGCTCGCATTGTAAGCAATTGTGACGATCTTGTCATCATGTCGCCACAGGTCGAAATCGGTGCTCGTGTATCGTTTCACCAGGTGTCCAAAATATTGGAAATGCCCTTCTTCAGTATAGAAAACGCGGTTGTCGCCCGCCCATTTGACTTTTGGCGATTCTGCCCTCTATATTAAGTAGCTAAGCCCCGTTTTTGATTCGTCGGGGCCGGGGTGTTATCTCGAATCAAGCCGCGCGGCGGGCTGGAGGATTCCGCTGAAGGGCGCATTTAGGGAAGGATCGGCTCGGCAGCCTATGCCAGGTGTGTACGATTACGCTGCCATCCAGCGGGTGCAGCAGGCGAATGATATCGTTGACGTCGTCGGTGAGCACGTCAGCCTGAAAAAGAAGGGCCGCGAGCTGATCGGCCTGTGTCCGTTCCATGAGGACCATAGGCCCAGCATGAACGTCAACCCGGTGAAACAGATCTTCAAGTGCTTCGCGTGCGGGGCCGGAGGCGATGTGCTCAAGTTCATCCAGATGCGGGAGGGCCTGACCTTTCCGCAGGCGGTGGAGCGACTCGCCGAACGGGCCGGCATTGCGCTCAAGCCGGTCCGGCGTGCCATGCCCCAATCGCCCGGGCAGCCCGATAACGACATCGATCCCGAACCTGCTGGCACGGGCCAACAAGTGGGCGGCCCAGTTCTTTCAGCAGTGCTTGAACGACCCCGAGAAAGGCAAGCACGCCCGAGAATATGTTGCCGGCCGAGGGATCGCGCCGGAGAGCGTCAGAAGTGGCGCTGGGACTGGCGCCGAACGCGGTGGATGCTCTGGCCGCCAAAGCGGCCCAACAGAAGATTCCGACCCATTGCTGCAGCAGGCGGGACTGATTACCGCCTCGGGCCAGGACAAGTTCGTCAATCGGCTGATGTTCACGATCACGGATGTCACGGGCCGGGTGATCGCCTTTGGCGGTCGCACGTTGAACGACACGGGCGCCAAGTACATCAACTCGCCCACGACGCCGCTCTTTGATAAGAGCAATACGCTGTTTGGCCTGGAGCAGGCCCGTCACCAGATCGTCGCGACGGGTACGGCCATCGTCGTCGAGGGCTACATCGACGTCATCATGCCGCATCAGTTCGGCTGCACGAATGTCGTCGCGACGTTGGGCACGAGCTTCACGGCGGGACACGGACGCATCTTGCGGCGGTACGCCAAGAAGGTGGTCCTGCTGTTCGACAGCGACACCGCCGGCATGGCCGCGGCCAACCGCGCCCTGGAGGTCTGCTTGTCCCAGCACCTGGACATCAAGCTGGCGTTCGTGCCGCAGGGCAAGGACCCGTGCGATTTCGTTTTGGTCGCCGGGAAAGAAGGATTCGAGGCCATGATCGAGCAGGCCACCGATGTCCTCCAGTATAAGTGGGACCGGCTGCACGAGAGATTCGCCGCCGACGACACGCTGGCCAGCCGCAAGGCGGCGGTGGAGGAGTTCCTTCAGGCCGTGGCGATCGGATTTGGGTCGAATAACATCCCGGTGCTCGAACGCGGCCTGATCGTCAATCGGCTCGCCAAGATGATCGGCATGGGCGAGGCGGAGATCCGCAAAGAGCTGGACCGGCGGATCAAGCCGCCCTCCGAACCGGTCCGCACCGACGGCCGGACGGCCGGTGCGTTGCAGACCACCGACTGGGGCCAGGGGCTCTATGCCTCGGCCCAGCGGGAGATCCTGGAGGTGCTGCTCAACGAACCGGGACTTTTCCATCGCGTAGAGCAGGAAGTCTCGCAGGACCTCTTCGATGTGCCGGTCTTGGGGCAGATCGCCTCGATCTTATTGGACGTCGTTCGAGTCCGACGAGGATTTCTCGCTGGGCAGCGTGCTGGCGCGGGCCGAGTCGGTGGAGATGGGCGAGAGAATCGTCGAGTTACAGCGGGTCGGCGAAGAGAAGGGCAACTATCATTCGCGGTTCATGGACGCTCTGGAGGTGCTGCGCGGGCGTCCGGATCGCAGCGGGAATGTTCGGACCAACGAGGCCGCCGACGCGGGCGAATTCGTCGCCGGCGGCAGGCGGACCGCCGGGCCGGCAGCACCCGCACAGCATCGGCATCACGTGAGGACCAAACGTCGCTAAACCCCTGTGGGACGAACAATTACGTAAAGAAGGCCGTACAACAGGTGAATCCATAAAGCAAGCGGGAATCCCCATGTTTTTGGCTTCACGAGGGTGGTTACTGGGTCCCCAAACGCGAACTTCTGCGTTTGGGAGCCCACTTCAGGGTTTCGCAGTTTCTCTTTAGTGGAGTCTGGATTGTGGCGAAGAAAGGAATGAAGTCGAAGAAGGCGAAGGATATGAATCCGACGCGGAAGTTCAGAGTACGCCCGATAACGCGAAGGCTGAGGTGCAAGACCCCGAGGCCCTGATGAAGTCTCTGATCGCCAAGGGCAAGAAGAAAGGGTTCTTGACCTACGAGGAGATCAACGAGTCGCTCCCGGACGATGCCGTCAGCGCCAAGCAGCTCGAGAAGGTCCTGAGCACCCTCGACGAGATGGGGATCAGTCTCATCGATGAGAATGACGCCGAAGCCCAGGCGCTGGCCAAAGGGGACGAGGACTTCGAGGAAGACGCCGAGGCTGCCGGAGGAAGAGGAGACTCCCGAGCACGAGGCGGCGGAGTCGGAAGAGGACGAGGTCCTGGAGAAGGAGTTCGTCGAGGGCGAGGTCTCGCATCGCATCGACGACCCGATCCGCATGTATCTGACCCAGATGGGGCAGATCCCGCTGCTGACCCGCAAAGATGAGATTGCTCTGGCGCGGAAGATCGAGATCGCCCGGATGGTCTTCCGGCGTAAGATGCTGCAGTGCGATTACTGCGCCCGCAACGCCGTCGAGCTGCTCCAGCAGGTTTTCGACGGCTCCATGTCTTTCGACCGGACGATCAAGACCGGCACCGCCCCCCTGACCACCAAAGGCGTCATCAAGAAGCGGATGACCGAGAACCTCAAGACGGTCGTGGAGCTTCTGGATATCGACCAGAAGCTCTTCAAGAGCGTCTGCGCGTGCACGGACGAGGCCAAGGCGCGGATGGATGCGCGGCACCTGCGCCGCAACCGCCGCAAGATCGCGACGCTGCTGGAAGAGCTCAGCCTGCGGACCAGCCGCATCCAGCCGATGAAGGCCAAGCTGCAGGGCGTCTGCGAGAAGATGCGCCAGCTTCAGCGAACGATCGAGGTCGGCGTCAACGATATCATGACGGCGGACGACATCCAGGCCGCCCAGCAGGAACTGGCCGGCTTGCAGGACCTGGTCCTGGAGATGCCCGATGCGTTGGAGAAGAAACTGCGCGGCATGGAGCGGGTCTTCTCGCCAGTACGAGGAGGCCAAGCGGACCCTGTCCAGCGCCAACCTGCGGTTGGTGGTCTCCATCGCCAAGAAGTACCGTAACCGCGGCCTGAGCTTCCTGGACCTGATCCAGGAGGGCAACACCGGCCTGATGCGGGCGGTGGATAAGTACGAGTATCGCCGGGGCTACAAGTTCAGCACCTACGCGACGTGGTGGATTCGCCAGGCGATTACCCGGGCGATCGCCGACCATGCCCGGACCATTCGCATCCCGGTCCACATGATCGAGACGATGAGCCGCATTCGCAGCGCCTCGAAGATCCTGCATCAGGAACTCGGCCGCGAGCCGACGATCGAGGAAATCGCCACGGAAGTCAGCATGTCGGTGCAGGAGACCCGCCGGGTGCTCAATATCTCCAAGCACCCGATCAGCCTGGATCGGCCCATCGGCGACAGCGAAGATTCCTACTTCGGCGACTTCATCGAAGATGACGATGTGGATTCGCCCGTGGCCTCCGCGACGCAGGAGATGCTCAAGGAGCGGATCGACATGGTCCTCAAGACCCTGTCCTACCGCGAGCGTGAAATCATCAAGCTCCGCTACGGCATCGGCGACGGCTACACGTACACCCTCGAAGAAGTAGGCCGCATCTTCAAAGTGACCCGCGAGCGTGTCCGGCAGGTCGAGGCCAAGGCCATCCGCAAGCTGCAACACCCGGTCCGGGCCCGCAAGCTCGAAGGCTTCCTCGACCACAAGTCGGCGTAAGCCCCCCAAACTCGTCTATCGTCCAACGGTTGCGCAGCTCGTCTCGTCGAGTGGTTGCATTGATCGTAGTCTGCGGCGTTCTCACGCAATCCAAAGCGAGCGTCGCAGCGCAACCGCGTCCGCTCCCCTCGCACCGTGAGCAAAACACGGCGGGCAATTAGGGAGCTTCCCACTTTGGGAAAACACCAGAGGCCGTAGCATGAAGGCGCGTGAACCCGAGCGTCAGTAAGGAAGGACGAGGAGCAGTCTTCATGGTCCTGCTGAAAGGAAAACCTTACGCGGATCGTCGCCAAGCCGGCCGGCTGCTCAGCAAGAGTCTGGCAGGCTATGAGCCGTATCGTCCTCTGATCCTGGGCATTCCCCGCGGCGGCGTGATCGTCGCCGACGCGATCGCACGCGACTTGAAGACCGATCTGGATATCGTGCTGACGCGTAAGCTCGGGGCTCCGGGCAATCCGGAGCTGGCCATCGGGGCGGTCTCGGAAAGCGGCCGGATTCACATTCAGCACGACGTCGCCGAAAAAGTGGGGGTGGACGAGGACTACCTCCAGCAGGAAATGGAAGCCCAACTGGCGGAACTCCAGGCCCGCCAGCAGCGTTATCGACAGTGTGTTGCCCAAGGTTCCCCTGGAAGGCCGAACGGTCATTCTGGTAGATGACGGCGTGGCCACGGGAGCGACCATGCTGGCCTCCCTCTGGGCCGCCCGGGATGAGGGGCCCAAGGAGGTCATCGTCGCGGTGCCCGTCGGGGCCCAGGAAGCCATCGAGAGACTGGAACGAGAAGCCGATGACGTGGTCTGTCCCTACGTTCCGCCCTACTTCTACGCCATCGGCCAATTCTACGCGGATTTTGGACAGGTGAGCGACCAGGAAGTAATCGAGATACTTCAGGCGTACCGTCAGCAAACGAAAGACAGAGAACGAAGGGCAATCGACGACTGGAAGTCTGAAGTTTAATTTGTGATTCTGTGATTCTTGGTGGAAGAGGTCAGCACCGCGAAGCCCGATCGAAGCTCCACAATCAAAAATCAACAATCAGCCTCCGTCATCCGGGAAAGGCAGGGATCAGGGATGATCGAGCAGCAAACACAGCCGGAGGACCTGGTGATTGAGACCCGGGAGGTGACGTTGCGGGCGATCCTGGCCGTCCCGGAGAAGGCCCGCTCCATCGTCCTGTTCGCCCACGGGGCAGGCAGCAGCCGGCACAGCCCCCGCAATCAGCATGTCGCCCAAAAGCTCCAGGAGGCCGGCTTGGGGACGCTGCTGCTCGATCTGCTGACGGAGGAGGAAGAGCGGATCGACATGTACACGGGCCGGCTGCGGTTCGATATTCCTTTCCTGGCGGGCCGGCTGGATGCGGCCACCGGCTGGGTACTGTCCCATGAACACCTGAGCGGATTCGATGTCGGGTACTTCGGGGCGAGCACCGGTGCGGCCGCCGCCCTGGTGGCCAGCGTCCAGCGGCCCGAAGCCGTGCGGGCGATTGTCAGTCGTGGCGGCCGCCCCGATCTGGCCCTGAGCGTGCTGCCGGAGGTCAAGCCGCCCGTGCTGCTGATCGTCGGCGGCAAGGACTCGGAGGTCATCGAAATGAACCGGCAGGCGGCCAAAAAACTGGCGACGGAACACGAGCTCGTCATCGTGCCGGGCGCCTCCCACCTCTTTGAAGAGCCCGGCAAGCTGGATGTCGTGGCGGACCTGGCGCGGGCGTGGTTCGCCCAGCACATGCGCATGCCGGCCGAGGTCCAATCCGCCGGCAGCGGCCGACCCAATCATATCGACGCTTATTCCTTCGGACGCATCCGCGTCTCCGGCGACGATTTCGACGACGACCTGATCGTGTTCCCGGATAAGGTGGAGCCCTACTGGAAACGGCGCGAGGCCCATTCTCTGTCCGTCACGGACCTGGAGACCGTCCTCGACTATTCCCCGGACCTCCTGGTCGTGGGGACCGGCGTCAGCGGCCGCCTGCAACTGGAGCCCGGCGATGCGTGAGACCCTGCGGCAAAAGGGGATCGACTGCATCGAGGAGCACACCGATCGTGCCTGGCAGATCTTCAACGACGAAATCGAGCACGACCGGAGAGTCGTCGGGGCTTTCCATCTGACCTGCTGAAGCGGAGTGATGGAGGACTTGTCCTATCAGAGGAAGCCTCCGGCGACACACACCAGGGGGACGGCTGTGGGAGAGAATTGTGAAGAAGGTCATAATCATTCTGGCGCTGTTTGGGGCGGGGCTGGCTGGGCGATAAGGGAGAAGAGGCCGTCGCTCGTGTCACCGACGGAGGGGTTGTGGAGGTCGACGACCTTGATGAGGCATTTATTGGAGAGCACCAGGGGAACCAGCCACTCGTAGGAGCCGGTGTTGTCTGCTTCGTCGGCCTTTAGCCAAGTGACGCCGCCATCCAGGGAGTAGTCGATCGCCACACGGGTGACGGGCGGCCCCTCTATGACACGCCAGCGCACCGTGTACGGGCGGCCGGCGACGACCTGCTCGCCACCGTTGGGCTGCAGGACCACGGGGGCCGCCGAGACCTTGTACTGCCACACGAATTTGGCCTTGTAGACGCCGGCCTGAGAGGTGCTGAGGCTCTGCCGCTCGATCCACGTCGTAGTGATGCTCAGATCGTTCACCTCCGCCAGGACGTAGCCCCAGTGCTCGTCGTGATAAAGCTGCGAAACCTGGAAATCGCCATTGGAGCCCCGATACGGGGGACTCCACGAGTACAAGGGCGCTCCGGCGGTCGCTATGATAAGCTGGTGAATGTCGTTGTTGGGGTCGCCATTGGCTTCATGAACCCGGGCGTTGTCGTAATAGTGATCGTGGCCGGACGTATAAAACCCCGCCCGCGCCGCCATGAGACTGCGCCAGAAGGCATCGCGCTGATCCGGATGGGCATCCAGGCAATCCTGGTGATAGGTCCGGAACGCCGGCTCGTGGCCAAAGACGAACACATGCGGCTTCGTATTGGCCTGGAGCTGGGAATCCACCCACGGTTGGTTCACCGAGTGGACGGCGTGATGCCACAGCCCCGCGTACTCATCCAGCGCCAGGATCAAGGCATTCTTGTGCACGACCGCGTAGGTCATGTACTTTTCATTGGCGGGGCCGTTGTCGGGGAGCCGCAGATCGAGGTGTTTCTCGCTGCCGAACACGTTCAGCCAGCGGAGGGCATAATTGTCCTTGGGGGGCGGCTCATTCGGGTCGGCGTACCACGTGTCGCCCTGCTCATGATTGCCCCGGCAGACGTAGACGCCGATCCCGGCGTTGTAGAGCGGCTGCATGACCGAGACCCAATGCCACAACTGCGTCTCGAACTGAGCGGGCGGGACCCCGGCGCCGTAGACCAAGTCCCCCGCGTAGATCACGAAATCGACGTTCCACCGCAGGATTTCCTGCACCTGCTCCGAGAGGACGACGTCGTCGACGCCGGAGGGGAGGCTGCCCCGGCTGTCACAAGTGATGATGAAGCTCCAGCGGTTGGTCTGAGAGGCGTGCACGACCCCGGCCACACCTGCCAGGGTTACCCAGATCAGAAAGCAGAGCTTCTTCATGGTCCCCTGCCGGTACATTCATTGTCGGCGGCCCAGCCGACTACTTCGTCAGGTTGCTGGCGTACCAATCCGCGGTGAGATTATACCGTTGCACCAGCTCCTGCACATCGCGATCGTCGATGGTGCCATCGCCGTTGATGTCGCCGATGAGATACGTCTGCGACGACACCTGCCCGGCCAACTGATTGGCCTTCAGAATCGCCAGGTCCTTTTCATCCACGATGCCGTCGCCGTTGAGATCGTACCAGAGGATGTTCTGCTCGCGGGACTTCTCTTCGACGGTCCAAGCCAAGGCATACCGCTCACTGGCCGTCACCGGGGTCTGCCCGGCGAGATTGGAGTACGAAACCACGAGCTTGTATTGGGTATAATCGGCCAGCGTGGTAAACCAAATGTGCTCCACGTTATCCACTTTGCTGTCGCTGTAGTCGAGCAGGATGTCCCGGCTCGGATCGGCGGGATTGACGGCCCACAGCTCCAGCCGCAGGTCGCTGTCCTTGTCGGTCAGGTGCTCGAAGGGATACTTCTCACTGTAGTGGCGGTTCCAGGTCAGCGTGGCGGTGAGCACTTTGCGGGCCGGCTCGCTCAACGTGATTCGGTACACCTGCCCCTGCGTCCGCTGCGGCCTCGATCTGGTTCAGGTCCCATCCCGCCTTCGCCACGTCGCCCGGCTGGCCCCGCCCGGCCGTCAGGAGCTGGTACGCCCGGGCCGCATTGACCACGCCGGCGCCCTGCACGTAATCCAGCGGCACCTCATGGTCATCGTCCGTCGTCAGCCGGCCCTTGTGCCAGTACGGCAGCTTCGTGGCCGAGCTCATCAGGATCGCCTTGAGCACGCAGTTGCCGCCGTTGGGAGACACGGCCAACTGGAGATTCTCGTCCTGCTTGGCCGCCTGGATGAGCAGACCCGACCACGCCGGCGGCCAGCGGCGTCGAGAAGCTCGACCAGTTGCCGGCCATCGTGTAGCCGTCGTTGCTGTCGGCGGCCGCTACGAGGCAGTTGCCGGGGGCGATGACGTCGGGCTTGCAGCGGCCGTCGTCCGTCGGGCCCGCGCTGGACTCTTGCGGATAGGCCAGGGCAAAATGCGAGAGTTTCGTCGCCGGGTCCACGGTACTGACGGAGCTGACCACGCCGACGCCGATCGAGTTGGCCCCGGCGCCCGGATAGAACGGCGGCTCCGAGGCAGTTCGACCCGTTGCCGATGCTGGCCACGAAGACCAGGCCCTGGTGCTCGGTCAGGGCCTCGATGCCCCGCGTCCACCAGTCTTCCAGCTCCTGGCCGAAGCTGGCGGTCGCCACGTCCACCTTCGGGGCATTCTGCGGGTGCACGTTCTGGGCCACGAAGTGAATCAACTCATAGATATGGCCCTCGGCGGCCGGCACGACGCCTTGATACGTGAACGGGTCCAGGTTCGGCATCACGCCCGCCGGATCGTCGCCGAACAGGATGGAGCAGACGGCCGTCGAATGCGGCGATTCCCCCGGCGTCAACGTCCGGCTGTCATGGAATTGCAGTTGTGCGTTGCGGAAGCAGTCATGCTTCACGTTCGGCTGGTAGTCGTTCTGCGGGTTGCCATCGACGTAGGTGAGACTGCGGCAAATGACGCCCACACGCACGCCGGCGCCGGTCAGATTCGGATCGATCTGCCGCAAGGCGTAGACGCCCGCCCAGTTGAGGGCTTGCGGCTGGAGGGCCGGGCCATCGCTTTCGGCCGCCGCAGCGACAGAGCCCGTCAGCAGGGCTACGACCCATAATCGTGCGATCAGGATTGCCGCTTTTTCGATCATCCTCAGCCCCGTGAATCCCCTACCGGTGCAGGTGCCCCCAGCACGCTGCCCAACCCCCAGTTACCGACCTCCGTTGCCGATGGTCTCCGTCCTTGAAGTAACTGGGCTCATGATAGCAAAAAACCGCCGCTGTTTCAAGAGAAATCCAGCTTTGGTCTGAGGATACCGCGGCCGGCAGCACTGGTAAAGGGGATTTCCGGAACTGCGGATAGAAAACTTGCCTTGCCGCACGTCCACGGGTATACTCGGCGCCAGTGTGAAGTTGGTAGGGTGGGCACAGCACACCATTCTCTGTCGGCGATGCCTCGTTGGTGTGCAATGCACACCCTACCTACCCCGATATCCCGAGAACTTCCGATTTGAAACCTGAAACGCTCTTATGAAGGTTATCCTGAACGCCGAGCAGATCGAGCGGGCCTTGGGCAGTCTGGCCGACCAGATCGCGGGCACCGAGCCCCCTCGACCCGCCGGCGGACAATCGTCCGATAATGGGCTGGCGATTATCGGCATCCGCAGCCGGGGCGAAATCCTGGCCCAGCGGCTGGCGGACCGCCTCTCGCAGAAGCTCCGCAAGCCCGTTCCGTGCGGCACGCTGGATATCACGCTCTACCGGGACGACCTCAACGCCCCGCACGGGGACAATCAGCCCCAGGTCCGCACGACGGAAATTGGCTTTGACATCGACGGCAAGGTCATCATTCTGGTCGATGACGTGCTGTATACGGGCCGCTCGGCCCGGGCGGCGATGGATGCCCTGATCGACCTGGGCCGCCCGAAGGCGATCCGGCTGGCCGTCCTCGTGGAGAGGGCCGGCCGCGAGCTGCCCATCCAGGCCGACTACTACGGCAAGAAGGCCGACGTCCACCCGGAGCAGTCCGTCCAGGTCAACCTGGTCGAATCGGACGGGAAGGACGAGGTCATAGTCGAATAGGGACGCATGGAGCGCACGCTGGATATCGTGGAACAGCTCACGCTCGGAAGGACTCCGAGGCCGGTGGGGACTGACATGGCGATCACCCCGAAAAGCAAATCGTTTCATTGGCAGCGAAAGCACCTGCTCGGCCTGCGGGACCTGAGCGTCGAGGAGATCACGCACATCCTCGACACGGCCAAGGGCTTCGAGGAAATCAGCACCCGCTCGGTGAAGAAGGCCCCGCCGCTGCGGGGCAAGGTCGTCGTCAACCTCTTCTTCGAGGATAGCACCCGGACCCGCAACAGCTTCACGCTGGCCGCCAACCGGCTCAGCGCCGACGTCATCGAGTTCACCCAGAAGAACAGCTCCGTCAGCAAGGGCGAGACCCTGCTCGACACCGCGCGGAACCTCGAAGCGATGGGCATCGACATCGTCGTGATCCGGCACAACGCCGCCGGGGCCCCGATGCTCCTGAGCCGCAGCATCAAGGCTTGCGTCGTCAACGCCGGCGACGGCTTCTGCGAGCACCCGACGCAGGGTCTGCTCGACGTCTACACGATCCGCCAAATGAAGGGCTCGCTCGAAGGCCTGAAGATCGCGATCGTCGGCGACATCGCCCATTCGCGTGTCGCCCGCAGTGACATGTGGGCCATGACGAAGCTGGGCGCCGAAGTCACGTTCGTCGGCCCCCCCACCCTGATGCCCGCCGAGGTCGGCCGGCTGCCGGTGAAGGTCAGCTATAACCTCGACCAGGTGATCGAGCAGGTGGACGTCATCAACATGCTCCGCATCCAGTTCGAGCGGCTGGGCGGCAGTCCCTTCCCCTCGACGCGGGAGTATTCGCGGTACTTCGGCCTGACGGGCGAGCGGATGAAGCGGGCCAAGCCGGACATCCTCGTGATGCACCCCGGCCCGATCAATCGCGGCCTGGAAATCGAAAGCGAAGTCGCCGACGGCCGCAACAGCGTGATCCTGCGCCAGGTCGCCAACGGCTTAGCCGTCCGCATGGCGGTCCTGTTCTTAGTCAACCAAGCCGCCGCCGAAACTACCGGGTAACAAGGTATATTGCCCCGGATAGCAATATGCCAAGAGCGCCGCGGCGTTCGCGGTCTCCTCGTTTTGCCCATTGACCAATCACCGCGCTGATATTGACAGCCGGATACATTCCGGAGAGTATGAGCAATTGGCAGCGTGTACCATGATTTGAACAGGCTCGCCGGGGAAGGTAGAAAGCCGAGATGATCGACGATCGAGAATTGAGGGAGTTGTTGGCTGACTCCGAGTCAGATCGGGTCGAACGAACCACCTCGACAAGGGATGCCGACAAGTTCTGCGAAGCAATTTGCGCGTTTGCCAACGATATGCCAGGGAACAACCGCCCGGGCTATCTCGTCATCGGGGCGAGAGACGACGGCGAGGTGCAAGGCGCGGACGTAACAGACAATTTGTTGCAGCAACTATCCAATTACGCTGATTCGGGCCAAATTGTCCCACTGCCCTCCATCACAGTGCAGAAGAGATCCTTGGCCGAAGGGGATATCGCGGTGGTGGAAGTCCGCCCGTCCGACGTGCCCCCCGTCCGCTACCGCGGACGTGTGTGGATACGGCGCGGTCCCCGCAAGGCCATAGCGAGCGAACAGGAGGAGCGAATCCTAACTGAGAAGCGGATTCACCATGCTCGCACGTTCGATTTGAGACCCTGCAGAGGATGTGGCCGCAACGATCTCGTACTAGACCTGTTCCAACTCACCTACCGCAATGCCGCGGTTGCGCCAGAGATCATCGAGGAGAACAACCGGGATTTGCTCCTGCAAATGGCCTCTTTGGGGTTTTGGTGCCCCACGGAGGAGTGCGCCACCAACGCGGGGGTGCTCCTTTTCGCGCAAGATCCGTTGAATTGGATTCCCGGTGCCGTCATCCAGTACGTGCGATACGAGGGAGATGCGTTGGACACGGATGTTCTGGATGAAAGGCGTTTTGATGGCGACTTGATCACGGTGCTGCGAGAGCTCGACGGTTTCCTGAGAACGCTGTTCCACTCGCAGCCGGAGCCTGTTTCGCCGCTCAAGGAAGAAAACCGCACTCCGTACCCGATGCTGGCGGTCAGAGAGTTGCTGATGAATGCCGTGATGCATCGGGACTACGAGTCCAATGCCCCGATACGGTTGTACTGGTTTCGTGACCGCATCGAGATCCAGAACGCGGGAGGACTCTATGGGGCGGTGACACCAGAAACGTTCCCCAACCAGAATGACTACCGCAATCCCAAGATCGCCGAAGCCATGAAGACTCTCGGCTACGTCAATACATTTGGCCGAGGTATCGCTCGCGCCCAACGATCCCTGCGCGACAACGGAAACCCGCCGGCAGAATTCGATATCAATGAACCTACGTTCTTCCTGGCCACGATCAGAGAGGCCGCACCATGAGGACGATTACCTTCTTCAACAACAAGGGCGGCGTGGGCAAAACCACTTTGGTTTATCACGTGGCATGGATGTGCGCGGAACTTGGCCAGCGCGTTCTGGCCATCGACCTTGATCCCCAGGCAAATCTCACGACCATGTTCATTGAGGAAGATCGCCTGGAGATGTTGTGGCCTGAGGACGGAAGGAACAGAAGCATCCTCTCCTGCATTTCGCCGATTATGGAGGGAGTAGGCGACATTGCGGAGGCGCCGCTGCAGCGGATCTGCCAAGGAATTCATCTCCTGCCTGGAGATTTGGGCCTCTCCCAGTTCGAGGATAAGCTATCTGACAGTTGGCCGCGTTGTTTGATGGGCGACCAATCAGCATTTCGAGTCATGACGGCGTTTCACCGCATCATTCATTACGCTGCCGAGAAGGTTAACGCGGACATTGTACTCATGGATGTGGGGCCGAATCTCGGTGCGATCAACCGCGCGTCGCTCCTCGCGTCCGACCACATCGTGATGCCGCTGGCGCCCGGCCTATTCTCGTTGCAGGGCTTAAAGAACCTGGGCCCCACCATCTACTCTTGGCGTGATAGCTGGCGAAAGATGCTGGACGCAAAACCGGCGGACTTGGACATTCCTATGCCTGCCGGCACCATGAGACCGGCTGGATATGTAGTCATGCAACATGTCGAACGCAAGAATCGACCCGTCAAAGCCTACCAGCGATGGGTCTCGAAGATACCTATGGTCTACGCGACATACGTTCTCAGGAAAAAGGCCCACATAGCGAACGCGGAAACCGACCCCAACCGAATCGGGTTCATCAAGAACTACCAGAGCTTAATGCCTCTGGCAGAGGACGCGCGGAAGCCGATCTTCAAGCTGACCCCCGCCGATGGTGCAATTGGCGCCCATGCCGCCGCAGTCACCAAGTGTTACATGGACTTCAAGCATCTCACGGAGGAGATCATCCGGAGAACCAGTCACAACGAGGAGGACTGAGGACAAGCGACAAGAATAATAGGGGGCGCGGATGACTTGACGGAGTGACCTGAACCTGTATACTGGCGGGCGATTCCGTCAGGTGCTTTCGAAGAGAGGTCACTAATGCAGCTTATATCAAGGAAATCCCGGCTTCAGGGAACGGTTTCGATCCCGGCATCGAAGTCACATACGATTCGCGCCGTCGCCATCGCTGTCGCTGGCCGAGGGGCAAAGCCTCATCCGCAATCCCCTGACGTCCGCCGATGCGGCATCCGCCGTCAGCACCTATCGTGCTCTCGGGGCCACCATCGACACCACCGATCCTAACCTGTGGAAGGTGACCGGGACCGGCGGCCAGATCAAAGTCCCGGCGCTGCCGGTCGATGTCGGCAATTCGGGGACGACGCTCAATATCGCCCTTGGGTCGGCGTCCCTGATCGGCGAAGGCGAGACCATCACCTTCGTCGGCGATCACCAGACCCAGAGCCGGCCCATCGGCCCGATTCTGAATTCGCTGAGCGACCTGGGGGCCAAATCCATCAGCATCAATGATAACGGCAAGGCCCCGGCGAAAGTCACGGGGCGACTCGTGGGCGGCAAGACCTCCATCGCCTGCTCCACCAGCCAGTACCTGTCCAGCCTGCTGCTGTGCACGCCGCTGGCCGAGAAGGATTCCGAGATCAACGTCACGCTGCTGAACGAGCCCGGGTATGCCCAGATGACCCTGGACTGGCTCGACAGCCAAGGGATCAAGTACCGCAAGCAGCAGATGAAGAAATTCAACGTCAAGGGCAAGCAAAGCTATAAGCCCTTCGACCGGCCCGTCCCGGCCGATTTCTCCAGCGCGACGTTCTTTCTCTGTGCCGGCGCTTTGATCGGCGAGCAGGTGACACTGCGGGGCTTGGATTTCAAGGACAGCCAGCCGGATAAGGCCGTGGTCGAGTATCTCAAGGGCATGGGCGCCGAGATCACGGTCAACGCGGATTCGGTGGTAGTCAACGCTGCGCCGCTCAAGGGCATCGAGATCGACATGAACAAGACGCCGGACGCCCTGCCGGCGATGTCGGTGACGGCCGCCTTCGCCGAAGGCGAGACGCGGCTGGTCAACGTCCCCCAGGCCCGCGGCAAGGAGACGGACCGCATCGCGTGCATGGCGAAGGAGCTGCGGAAGCTGTCGGTGCAGGTCGAAGAGCTGCCGGACGGGCTCGTCATCCAGGGCGGCCGGCCCAAGGCGGCCCAAGTGCACGGCTGGGGCGACCATCGGATCGTCATGGCGATGGCTCTGGCCGGCCTGCTGCTCGATGAGCCGCTCACCGTGGATACCGCCGAGGCCATGAGCGTCACGTTCCCCGATTACGTCAAGCTCATGCGGTCCCTCGGCGCCCAGATGGAGACAATTGCGGATTGATGATTGCGGATTTCGGATTCGTGCTGCGGTTCCAATCCGCAATCCGAAGTCTGCCATCCGAAATTATCTGAGTTGCATTGAGTTGCATTGGGGTCACGTCTTAAACATTAACTATTTCGGGAGACGAAAGGGGAATAGTTAATATTTAAGACGTGACCCCGAAGGAGATTGACATGCTCGGATGTCACATCGGACGCTGTTTTCAAGTGACGATCGCCGGCGGCTCGTACCAGGAAGGACTCACGAGCGTCCTGCAGGGCGTGCCGCCGGGAATTCTGCTCAGCGAGCAGGAGATCTATGGCGATCTGCTCCTGCGCAAGCCCGGGGCCGATGAGCTGTCCAGCCCGCGCAAGGAGCCCGATCTGCCCATCGTCTACACCGGTCTCAACGCGGCCGACACCATCGAGAACGCCGGCAACAAGAACCATACCAACGGCACGCCCCTGACGATCCTGATCCCGAACCTGGACCGCCATTTCGTCCACATCAAGCAGTACCAGGACACCAACCGCACGCCCCGGCCGGGACACGCCTCCTATGCGAGCTTCCTCAAGTACGGCCCGGACGACGACGCCATCGGGGCGGGCTTCTTCAGCGGGCGGTATACCTCGACGATCGTGGCGGCCGGCTCGGTGGCCAAGAAGGTCCTCAAGAAGTGCGGCATCGACGTGTTCGCCTATGTCAAGGAGATCGCCGGGGTCCGCTGCCCGGACATGCCGCACGA
This sequence comes from uncultured Planctomycetota bacterium, assembly GCA_963750205.1. GTDB lineage: Bacteria > Planctomycetota > Phycisphaerae > Sedimentisphaerales > Anaerobacaceae > PLanc-01. The sequence continues at coordinate 738,778 of CAVVRJ010000011.1, read as the reverse complement.
GGAGGCCCTGCGCGCCACGAACGACTACAAGACCATGCGGCATGACCTCGACCCGTTCTACCAGGAGCTCTACGTCAAGGGCCGGCTTCACATGGACATGCGGTTCCTGGAAAAGGCCGCGGTGCTGGCCCAGGTGGAGAAGGAGATCGACGCGATTCGCGACAAGGCGCCCCGCCTGACGCCCCAGGAGGTCCGCCAGCGCTACGGCGTGCATCCCATTCTCAACTGCCCCGATCGCGGACGCGGCCCAGGCGATGGTCGAGGCCTGCAACCGGATCGCCCACGGCGGCGACTCCGCCGGCGGCGTGGTCGAGGTCATCGTCCTCGGGGCCCCCGTGGGCCTGGGCGAGCCCATGTTCTTCAAGCTCGACGCGGAGCTGGGACGGATGCTGGGCATCGGCGCCGTCAAAGGCGTCGAGGTCGGGGCCGGCTGGGCCGTCAAGGACATGACCGGCTACCAGGACAACGACCAGATGCGGGCCGTGAACGGCAAGGTGGTCTTCGACTCGAACAACGCCGGCGGGATCACGGGCGGCCTGACCACCGGGCAGCCCATCGTGGTCCGCTTGGCGGTCAAGCCCACGCCGACGATCGCCAAACCGCAGCACACGATCGACAAGTACACGCTGGAGAACAAGGACCTGGCCGCCATCACCCGGCGGGACCCGACGATCGTGGCCCGGATCTGGCCGGTCGCCGAGGCCTACACGGCGCTGGTGATCCTCGACCACCTGATGATGCACTACGGCTACCAGACCCTGCGTAGCAAGATGGAGCAGCCTCGATAGGACAAATAAGTCCCAAGAGCGTCCAACAGAATGAGAAGTGAATGGCAGAGGGGGCTCGTATGTCATTGCGAGCGCAGCGAAGCAATCTCAAACCCACGCGGGAGACTGAGATTGCTTCCCCTGCCTGCGCAGGGGCAGGCTTCGCTACGCTCCTCGCAATGACATACCGACGTTCATTTTGTTAGACGCTGTAATGAGTTTCGACAAGCAAGATCGGTAGCCGAAACTCCCCGGTTACAGGGTGCCAGACTTGCGCCTCGTAGACATGCCCAACGTCGTGGCAAGACATGCCTACGCAAAGCCGTAGGCATGGCACCCAACCCTTACGCAGCTTGTTCGTCAAAATCCACCAGGATCTATGTCACGCTCACGTCGATGCAAAACTTAGCCCCGGACGAACCCGGGGCTAAGTCTATGCCTCTTGGTCCAACGGCAGGACGCCGTACTACGGGAGCTTGATGGTCGCCACAACGTCCGACCACCCCGTCTCGTTGCCGAAGGCGTCGCGTGCCTTGACCCGGAACCTCACCCCCGCGCCCGACCGGCCGACGGCGACTCTCCAAGTCGGCGTGTTGATCCAGCCGCTGCTGTAGCCGACCGGAGACACGCCCGAATAGTCCACCGCCTCGAAGTAATACTGGACGGGGCCGCTCGGATCGATGGCCGTGACACAGGTCATATCCGAGTAGTAATCAAAGCTGCCGGCGCCGCCGTAGATCTCCGTCGGTTGGCCCCCGGCGGCCCACTGCATCGGATTCGGCGTCGGCGGCGTCGTATCCGCGGGGGTCGACGTGGTCACAGTGACCCAGTCGGACCACCCGGTCTCATTCTGCCGGGGCGACAAGTCCCGGGCCTTGACCCGGTAGTGGTAAGTGCGTGCTCGGGAGCAGATTGATGTCCGTGTAGGTCGGCGTGGCGATCCAGCCGCTGGCATGGGCGCCCGGTGTGTTCGATCGAAGTAGTACTCCACGCCACTGGGATCGTAGGCGACCTGCGCCGTCAGCGTGACCGACTGCGAGGACACCGCCCGCGACCGTCAAGATGAACGGCGCCGGGGCCGGCGGGGTCGTGTCGGCCGCACCCGCAAACCGGACCACCGACCACTTCGTCGTCGTTGCCCGCCGGATCGCGGGCCTGGACGCTGATAGCCGTACTGCGTGCCGGCTTGCAGCCGCGTATCGACGTAGACCCGGCTCGTCTGCCAGCCACTGTCGTGACCGTTGCCCTGCACACACTTGAAGTAGTACTCGACGTTCCAGCCCACAATCGTCGAGCTCTTCCTTGGCCGTCATCTGCACCGATATCGTGCCGACCAGCTCAGGCCCGATCTCCCACTCGGCCGGATCCGGCGTCGGCGCCTTCGTATCGCGCACCAGCCAGCACTCCGCGAACAGGGCCAGGTCATTGGCATCGACCTTGCCATCGAACGTGACGTTGGCGCCGCCACACCAGCCGTTGGCCTCCGAGCAGCCGGAGTTGCGCCAGTATTCGGCGAACCGCACAAAGTCCTTGAAGTTGATGAGGCCATCATGCTCCAAGTCGCAGAACCGGCATTTCTCGAAGAACTTCTGGTGGTACCCGAGGTCCACGATGCCGGTATCGGGCACGCGGTCCGTCCGCGTGGTGTAGTTGTTGGACGGGAACAGGTGCGGATCGCGGGCCGGTTGGTCGCCGGCATCGACGCACGGACTGGTAGCGCCCTGACCGGCGCCCCGATTGCTCAGGAAGAAGTCGCCGAACAGGCCGCTGACGAACAACGGGTCCTTGTGGAGGATGCCCTTGCCGTACTCGACCCCGAACTGCTCGGGCTTGCCCTGGCATTTGAGGTCCACGGAGACATCGTTCGGCCCGGCCCAGATATCGCTGTACGCGATCCCGATGTGGCCGCACTGCGGATCGAGCTCGAACCCGGTTCCGACGGCCAGTTCCGCGCCGCGGCGGGCGTAGTCCACCCAGAGGATGCTGTCCGTGATGTTGCAGTCGCTGTAGTAGCCGGAGAACACGGCGCCGCCGATGCCGCTGTTATTCGGATCGTTCGCCATGCCGGGCGACGCGTTGCCGAAGAACGTGCAACACCGGATCGTCGGCGCGGCGTACCAGTTCGACGAGATGCCGCCGCCGTCCCGCAGGGCTAGGTTGCCGCGGATCAGGCAGTTGAAGATCTCGCTGTGGTTCTGGCCCCGCAGGTAGATACCGCCGCCGGAGCCGTTGGAGATGTTGCCGGCGATGTTGCAGTCCTGGATCGAGGCCGTCGTGGAAGAGAGCAGGAGGCCCGCTCCGATCGGCACGACAATGGCTTCGCTGGTGTCGTTGGCATCCCGAACCGCGCCGTTGTTCTTGACCTCGCAGCCGGTGAGACTGACCGCGCCGCCGAAGATGGTGATGCCGCCGCCGCGGAGGGCCCGGTTGGCCCGAATGCGGCTGTCGATCACCTGCACCGTGTCGTTGGAGTCGGCCACGTAGAGGCCGCCGCCGGTGTCGGACACGTTGCCGACGAGGTTGCAGTCCACGAACGTGACGCCGGCCGTCTGTTCCGCGGCGATACCACCGCCGAAGCCGAGGTACGGATCGACGCGGTTATTCACGGCCGTGCCGGCCAGCGGGACCGACGCGGCGTTGTTCTGGAACAAGCACTCAGTGAACACGACGCTCGTATCGGCCGCGCAGTAGACGCCGCCGCCGTAGCTGGGCACCTCAAAGGCCGTCAGAGGCTCGGCCTGGCGACCGTTCTGATCGGCGCCGCCCTGGCCGGTGAGACCACCGTAGGTGCGGTTGCCGCGGATCGTGCAGTTGACGAACTCGGCCATGCTGCGGCTGTCGATGAATACGGCGCCGCCGTAGGCGGAATACCAGCGATAATCGCCGATGTAATGGCCGGTGCTGCGGGCCCGAGCCGGCGGAGGTGAACATCGCCTGACCGGCGGCGTATGCCGCGGCGTAATCCCAGTTCCAGATGCTCCACAGGTTGGTCTGCGCGAGTCTCCGTGCCGACCTTGTTGGGGTCGATGTTGAGCGGCATGGGCGGCGTGTAGTTGCCGCCGTAGTTGGCCACGCCGCCGACGGCGACGCCGTTGCCGCCGTTGCCGCCGTTGCCACCCTGAGCCGTGTTGTTCTCGATGGTGCAGTTGATGAACTTCGGATTGGTATCGACGGCACAGTAGATCGCGCCGCCGCGGGCCCAGCCGGCCCAGCCGCCGCGTCCGGCGTTGTGGGTGGCATCCGCCGCCACACCGTTGCCGCCGTTGCCCGCCACGATGGAGTTGTTCTGGATGACGCAGTTCTTGATCGTGGGGCTGGCGTGCGGCTGCACGATGAGGGCCGAGCCGTTGACCGGCGCCCCGTCATAGCCGTCCGGATGACCGACGCCCCGGTTGCCGCCGTTGCCGCCATTGAGGACGGAGCCGCCGAAGTTCTCCAGCGTAAAGCCGCTGAACACGGTCTGACGCGTAGCAGTGCTGCTGAACAAGACGCCCTGATTGTTGAGCGTGTTGCCGGCGACGGTACCGGGGCCGCGAATGATGGTGGCCGCCACGATGGCCGGATCGTCCGGATTGCGGGACGTGACCGTCACCGCCTTATCCAGGACGAGGGCAAACCGTACGCCGTTGACGTCGGCGACCGGGTGGCCGCTGGTGTAGGTCCCAGGATCGACGACGATGGTGTCGCCCTGCTGGGCGGCGGAGATGGCATCCTGGATGCCCGGGTAGTCGCCCGGCACCGTGATGACGTGGGTGGTGTCCAACTCGAACTCGACGGTCACCAGCACGTCGTTCCAGCGTACCGTGACGACATTGATCTTCTCGTCCCAAGCCGGACCGACGTCGGTCCCGGTCCACGCCTTGACGCGGTATCCCGGCGCCGGCGTGGCAGTCAGAGTCACCTGCTTGCCCGCGTAATACGCCGGCCGATCCGGATCGACCGTCAACCGTGCCGCATGCCGATCACTTTCACCGTCAGCTTCGCCGGCGGGGCAAAGCACACGTTCACCACCTGATTGGCCGTCATCGTCACGGTCTTGATGTTCGGGTCGACCAGCTTGTTGTTCGGATCGATCAGCGGATCATAGTCGGTGCCCGACCAGGCGACCACCTGATAACCCGGGTCCGGATGAGCGGTCAAGGTGACGACGGCCCCCGCTCGGATAGGTCCCGCCGTTCGGGGTCACGTGACCATGAATCTGGTTCGGGTCCAGCATGACCTTGCCGTCCTTATCGACGACCAGAACGATCAGCGGGCAGCGGGAGGCCGCGGAGTAGTGGTAGCCCAGATCGAGCAGGCCGTAGTCGCCGACGCCGTCGGTCCGCGTGGTATACAGATCTGAGGATCGAAGCCGCGCTGCGGGTCATTCGCGTTCACGTCGGAGGCGTTGACCGCCGGACTATCCACTTTCTGCCCGGCCGCGATCTGACTGAGGTAGTAACCCATGACGAAGTCCGGGTCGGCAAAGAGGTTACCAAGTGCCGGCGTCCACGGGCCTTTCGCGTTGCTCGGATCGCCCGGATTGCTCGGGTCCTTCGGCTGCCAACCGTCGATCGTCGAGCCGGTGACGGCGTCCACGTAGACCGGCATGCCCTTGCTGGTCAGCACGTCCACCACGCCGGCTTGCACGGCGAAGACGTACCGGCCCGGCAGATGGCTCTTGCGGTCGCCGTGGATCAGGCCGGTGGTCAGCGCAGCTATCCAGGAAGGCGCCGGGCGTGCGCGAGCCCTCGAACTCGAAGAAGGTGCCGGGGCTGCCGGTCCCGTTCGAGAAGCCGGCCCGCGCGCTGTATCCGCCGAAGCCGTTGACGCCGCCGCTGGCGTCACCCGTCTCCCACCGGATCGTGCCGTAGTTGAACTCGACATCGAAATCGCCGGCGGCACGGTCGGAGCGATCGATCAGGATCAACTGGAAGCTGTTGCGCTTGTCCCAGTGCGTGTTGAAGTAGCCCACGCCCACCCAGTTGATGCCGAAGGCGAGTCGTCCGCCGACGGTGCCGGGGCCGTAGGTCACGAGCGCGTAGCCGTTAGGATCGTTCGCGGGCGTCGGCCGCCGGGTATCGACATCGGCCAGGAACGGCGCGATGATCGGGTGTCGATCTTGTTCCGCAGACTGATCTTGTCCCGCAGGGCGAACGGCTTGAAGAACGCCAGCGCCCGGTCGAACGTCACGTTGCCGTTGTCGTTCACGTAGAGATGGTTCGTCAGGGTGCCAAAGTAGTTCACCTGGAAGCCGATGTCCACCAGCGCGGTGGAGACGTCGTTGCCGGCCGCCAGCGAGAACTGATTGAACTCGGGCCGGATCACCGGCAGCGTATCGGCATCGATGGCCTCCGAGGCACGGTCCAGCGTCAAATCGACATCCGTATGCGTCGCCTCGAGGTGCGACGGCTGCGGCAGATTCGCATCGCCGCTGGCCACCGCGACTTGCGAGCCCAGCGCGCCCCGGTTGCCCCAGACAATAGTGTCCCGGAGCTCGGCCTCACTCTCATAGGAGGTATAGAAGCCGCCGCCGAAGGTGTGCAGGTCGCACAGGATATTGTCGGAAATCGTGCAGTTGGCGACCAGCACGCTGCTCTGCCAATCGTTGGAGATGCCGGCGCCGTCGCGCCCGGCTTCATTGCCGGCCACGAGGCAGTTGCGTAGCGAGCTTCTGCTCGTATTCGCCCGCCGCCAGGTAGACGCCGCCGCCGGAGGTCACCGCCGTGTTGTAGGCGATCTGGCAGTCCTCGATGCACTTCGGGCCGGCGAAGCAGTAAATACCGCCGCCCTGGGCCTCCAGCTCCGGGATCCCGCATCTTGCGGTGGGTCAACGCCGCACTGGTGAGGCTGTACGCCGGGTCGCCCGGCAGGATCGGTTTGGGCAGCAGGTTCGGATCGGTCGCATTGGGCTGGAACAGGTACACCCGCAGACCCACGGCCTCGTTGTGCTTGATGAGGCAGCGTTCGATGGTCGAGTCGGGCGACTCGTGCCAGTACAGGCCGCCGCCCAGACGGGCCCGGTTGTAGGCCACGTTGCAGTCGGCGACGTCGAGCTTGCACCCGTTCGCGTAGAAGGCGCCGCCGGCCTCGTTCGCGTCGTTGTGCACCAGCACGCTGTGCACGACGCGCCCGGTGCAGGCGCCGTCGAAGTAGAGGGCGCCACCGCTGACGTCCGCCACGCTCTGGGAGAACTGGCAATCGTTCACGTCCACGGTGCACTGGCGGCCATAGTACAGAGCGCCGCCGAGATAGTCCGTCGTGTTCTGGAGGAACTGACAGCCCTGGAACACCGAGGCCGCTTCGGGCGTGTGGTAGACGGCCCCGCCCTGCTCGTTGGCGTCGTTGTGCTGGAACAGGCAGTTCGTGAACCGGGCCAGGCCCGCCGGGCCGCAGTAGACGGCGCCGCCGAGACCCAGGGCCGAGCAATTCGTGAACGCGCAGTCCGTGAACGTCGGCCGGCTTTGCACGTGGATATACACGGCGCCGCCGTTGCCGCCGCCAACGATCGTGGTGACGGGCGGAGTCGTGGTCGTCGTGACCGTCTGGCCCGTCGCACGGCAGTTGTCGATCTTCACGTTGCAGAACGTCGGATAGCTATCGAGGTCCATGTAGATGGCGCCGCCGCTGAACAACTGCACCGTGCAATTGCTGATCGAGAGATTCACGAAGGTCGGACCGCAGCCGCGGCCGATGTAGATGGCGCCGCCGCCTTCCTGCACCGTTCCGCCGTTGCGAATCGTCAGACCGCTGATGACGGTGTCCGGACCTTCGCCGTGATTGAAGATCAATGCCCGGCTCCGTCCGCCGCAGTCGATAATCGTCTGCGCCGTGATCGTCGGATCGTCGGGGTTGGTGCTGACCAAGCGGATCGCCTTGCCCGCCAGATCGATGCCACCACTGTAAACGCCCGGCGCGATGACCAGCGTATCGCCGTTATCCGCCTGATTGACGGCCTGCTGGATGGCCTTGCCGCCGCCGGAGACGGCGATCTTCTGGGGCACGCGGAACCGGACGTGCAGGACCTCATTGGAGTCCATGACGAGATTGTACTGGGACCGAACGGACAGGAGCGTGTCGTTGGCATCGTACCAGCCGGCCAGCGCGTAGCCCGGATCGGCATTGGCGTTCAGAACCACAGCCGTGCCCGCCATGTACGAGCCGTTGCTGGGCGTCACGCCGCCATGCGTCTTACCCGCCTGGTCCGGAACGATCGTCACGGACAGGCAGTACTGCGGCGCGCCCTGCTCATAGTGGTAACCCATGTCCACCTGACCCTTGTCGGGGACACCGTCCGTCCGCGTGGTCCGGTCGGCCAGACTCGCGTCCTGGGCCGTGACGCTGCCGCCGTCGACGGCGTTGCTGTCCACCGGCTGCCCGGCCACTTTCTGGCTGAGGTAATAGCCGGCGACGAAGAGACGGATTGTCCTCGATGACGCCCGCGACGGCGCCGTTGCCCCACAAAGTCGGGTCCCACCGCGGATACGTCTGGGATCTGCGGCGAGGTCCAGCCGTTGAGAGTGCAGTCCTTGCCCAGGTAGATCGGCGGACCGCTCGGATTGACCAGCGCCGCCCCGAGATTCACCCGCGGTTTGGTGATCGCGACCTTGATGTCCGTCACCGGATCGCCGGTCGTGATCAGCAGTTCTTTGATCTCCGCCGGGGTCAAGTACCGGCCGATCTTCTGCTTGGCGGCCGACTGGATGTCGGCGACGCAACCCGCCACGAACGGGGTCGCGGAGGAGGTCCCGTTGAAACCTGGGTCGTAATCGCCCGTCGTAAAGCCGGCGCGCCGAGGATATCGAGCGTGTAAACCGGGTCGGCCGGCGCCAGGACCGTCAGGTCGTCCGCCGTATCGGAGTACTCGGTGACGACACCGCTGACATCATACAGGGCGCCGACCGAGACCACGTTGGACATGGCCGCTGGCCAGGAAATGCCTTGCCCGGCGAACGCCGTCGTTGCCGGAGGCGGCGACGATCGTAATACCCAGGCTGGTGGCGGTTTGCGCCAGGGCCGTCATCGCCGGCGAGTAGACGTCCGCCACGTTCGGATCGCTGAAGGGAACACCGGCCAAGCCCCAGCTATTGCTGATGACCAGCAGCGGATGCTGCGGATCGTCATTGCGGTGCGTAATGCACCAGTCCCAGGCCCGCAGGGCTGCGTCGCTCGACAGACTTCCGTCCGCCGCGGCGATCTTGAGGGCATACAGCTTGGCATTGTAGGCCACGCCGCCGACGTAGTCGCCCACGGTGCCGAGGTTGCCGGCGGCAATACCGGCGCAGCAGGTGCCATGCGCGGCCGCGGCCGCCGGCGGCAGAACCAGACTCGGCAGCGGATCGGGATCGTTATCGCCGAAATCATAGCCGCCGATCACCTTGGTGTTCGGGAACTGTCCGGCGGGGTCAAGTTTGCCGGTGCCGCCCAGCCGCGGGTGCCGGTAATCCACACCCGAGTCGACGATGGCAATCGCCACGCCTTGGCCGTTGTACGTATTGCGGACTTCATAGGCATTGGCCAAAGCCAGCGCTTGCCGCATCGTCGGCGTCATATACCGTACCGGCTCCACCGACCGGACCGCCGGGTTGGCCAGCAGTTTGTCCAAGCCGGCACAGCGTGATCTCGCCGGAGAAGGAAGCCAGGTTCTCGTAAGACTGACAGACTGTGAATTCGCTGGCGTTCAGCGTGGACAGCACGGAGGTACGCCGATCCGCGATCTGAGCGCGGAATTGACCGACCGAGTCCGTCGAGTTCCAGTCCACCGACTCGCGCAGGCCCACCGGCTCGTTCAAGGTCACGATAACCTTGACCTTGGACTGGCCTTGGTTGAAAGCACTGTAGATCTCGTTGCTGCTGACCAGCGAGGCCGATGCGCCGGCCGTCCCGGAGGCGGGCGCCGCCGGGGGCTGGATGTGTTTCTTGGCAACCGCGATGATCGGGTCGGCCAGGTTCGGATCGGCCTGCGGGCCGATGTCGCTGTGATGAATCGTCACGTTCGACGGCATCGAGGCGATGTCCGAGCCGGTGCCCACGGCGAGCTGCGCGCCCTGGACGCCGATGTTGCCCCAGAGGATCGAATCGATCACGTCGGCGTTGGCGTCATAGGAGACATACAGACCGCCGCCATAGCCGGCATCGGACCCCTGCGAGCCGGTGACCTTGTTGCCGGTGACGGTGCAGTTCGTGATCGTCGGCTGGATATACCAGTTCACGGAAACACCGCCGCCGTCACGTCCGGCCGTGTTGCCGGTCAACAGCGAGTTCGTCAGGTGCGGCGTACAGGGCTGGTTTGTGTCGTTGCCGTTGTAATAGATGCCGCCGCCCGAGCCGCTGGCGTTGTTGTCCTTGAAGGCCGTGTTCTTGACGTCCACGAGCGAGGACAGGCAGTAGAGACCGCCGCCGCGGCCGTAGATCGAGCCGAGATCGAACGGGCTGACCGTGGTGACGGTTCCATTCGCCGCCGTAGTGGCCGTGGTGCCGGGGTGCTCGTACGCCGCGAGGTTGCGAGCCACCAGGGTCTCGTCGACCGTGCCGTTCGCATCGACGGCATACATGCGCGCCGCCGTGATAGGCCTTGTTGTCGGCGAAGTTGCAGTCGACGATCTGGACGTTCGACTTGTACCAGTAGATGCCGCCGCCGATGCAGGCATTGCAGTCGGTGATCGTGCAACTGGTCAGCTTCGGGGCACAGTTATTCTCGAAGGCCAGCGCGCCGCCGTAGCTGATGTAGATGTCGTCCGGCATGAGAGTGAGCGAGCCGAAGTCTCCCGTGACGATCCGCGTGGGATCGGGCGCCGTATTCGGGTCGAACTGCTTATCCGCCCGGCAACGCGTGAACGTGCAGTCCACGAGCTCGGGGTTGCAGTTATAGCCCGCGTAGAACGCCCCGCCGAAGTTCTCGATGTCGATCGGCCGAATCGGCGTCTGGTAGTCGTTATTATTTGCACCGCCGCCGCCGGTGCCGCCGATACCGCTGACGCCGCCTTTCGAGTAGTTGTTCTCGAACGAGCAGCGCACCAGCTTGGGCGAGCAGTTGAACTCGCAGTAGAAGGCGCCGCCGTAGCCGCTGTACTTCCAGTACTCACGGTAGACCCCATTGAATACGGTGGTCGAGGTACCGGCGTAGGCCTGGCCGGTGACGGGATCATAGAGCCCCCATTCCCAGCCGGCCCACAGGTCCCAATACGGTGAGCCCGTGATGACGGAGGCCGAGTTCGGACCCGTCTCTTGGGACGGAGAACCGGTCCAGTTGCCGCCGCGACCGCCGAGGCTGGTGGCAGTGCCGGCGCCGCCGTTGCCGCCCCGGCCGCCCTGCACGAAGCAGTTCTCGAAGTCGCAATCCGTGAACGTCGGATTGCTCGCATAGCCGCAGTACACGGCGCCGCCGTAGGCCCCGCCGGCCCAGCCACCGTTGTAGCCGGCATGAGTAGCACTTCCGGCAGAGCCGTTGCCGCCGTTGCCGCCGGTGACATCGCAATTGCTGAACGTGCAATGCTCGACGGTGGGCGAGCCGTAGGCGATCACCATCGCGCCGCCGGCAATCGAGCTACCGTCCACCCCGTCATTGGGAGGCGGCGTAACCGCGTCACCATCGACCCCATCACCACCAGACCAATGGCCATCCCGGATGACGCAGTTGCGTATGATCGGGGAACAGTAGCTGACTGCCACGCGACTTTGGCTCATCGTAAGGCCTTGGATGATCGCCGGGGTGTCACCGGGCGTTTGGATCTCAAGCATGGCACTGTAGATGATGGTCGCCGCCGTACAGTTGGGATCGTCGGGATTCTCACTGGTCAAGGTGATGGGTTTGTTCACATTGAGAACCGCCCAGTAGGCGCCGGCCCATTGCGGACTGTAGGTACCGGTCGGTATGAGGACCGTGTCGCCATCGTTAGCCGCATCAATGGCGTGCTGAATCGACGTGAAGTCGCCGTTGCTGCTGACAGTGATCGTCTTGGGCTGGTTGAACTGGGCCGTCACGGTGCGATCGGACCAGAGCACGACAAGGTCTTTCAGGGAGTGGGACGCATCGTCATCAGTCCCGGTCCAAGCCGCCAGGCGGTAGGCCTTGTCCGGCGTCGCCGTCACCGGAACCAGCGTTCCGGCGTAGTACTTGCCGGGCGCGGGCTGGACCTGCCCATGACCGCCCTCGACCTGCGTCGTCAAGGTGAACTGGGGCACCGTGGTGGCATCGGGATAATGATAACCGAGGTCCACCGTACCTTGATCCGCAACGCTGTCGGTCCGCGTTGTATATCCCTGCAAGCCGTAGTCGCCGGGGGCGCCTTTGCCTTTATCGACCGCCGGGCTGTTCGCCGCCTGGCCGGCCGCCGTCTGGCTCAAGTAGAAGCCGCCCAGCGGCCCGGTCACGAACAACGGATCGCCCGTCAGGTTCGTGGGGCTGCGGGTCGTGCCCGCCACCTGGCTGATCTTGCTGCTGACGCTATCCTGCAGACCGTAATCGCCCTGGGGGTTGTCATAGAACAGGCAATAGGTGAAAGAGGTCTTGTTGTCGAAATCCACCGTGCCGACGGCGCGGTTGCTGCACTGCATGAAGATCGAATTGAGGATCGTGACCGCCGAGCTCCAGTCGCACAGGACGCCGCCGCCCAACGTGCCGGCAGTATCCTTGACGAACGTGCAGTTGGTCAACGAAGGTGTCGCATAGCCGACACAGCCGATGGCCCCGCCGTACTGGGCCGCCGCGTTGCCGGTGAACAGGCAGTTCCGGACCACGTGCGAGACGAACCCGCCGTAGAAGTCGATGGCGCCGCCCAGGCCCTTGACCCCGTCCGCCACGTTATTGCTGAAAGTCGTGTCCACAATCGTAGCCGGGGCAGTGGCCAGGAACAGGCCGCCACCGCCATCGGTGCCGGCGCCACGGTCGGCGGGGATCGCGACCCCGAAAACGGAGGACGAGAAGACGGCCTGCGTACTGACACCGCTGGCGCCCACGGCGTGGTTGCCCTGGACCAGCGCGTTGGCCAGCTTCACGTTGCCGCCTACGGCAAACAGGGCACCGCCGTTCTTGGCGGTATTGTTGACGAAATCGCAGGACGTGAGGACGCCGTTGACGTCCTGGAAGTACGCCCCGCCGCCCAAGCCATCGACGTCGCGCATGGCGCGGTTGTCCGTGAAGCTGCACGCGTCGAGGCCCAGCGCAGGATATAGCGAATCTGCGGATTGTTCGAGTCATAGAAGGCATCGAAGCCGCCGCCGCGATCCCAGGCCTCGTTGCCGCCGAACTGGCATCTTTCGAACGTGGCGTCCGTCAGGCACCGCACGGCGCCGCCATGTTGCGAGGCGGAGTTGCCGTGGAACGCGCAGTCCGTCACGTTGGCGGTGCACTTGGGCCCGAGATACATAGCGCCGCCCTCGAAAGTCAACTGGGCGGGCACTTGCAAGCCGTTGACCAGAATGTACGGCGTGAAGGAGCCCGTATAGCCGAGATATTGGGTGCTGTTCAGGTCGAGGAGCGTGCTCCCCGTGGGCCGCCGATCGATGACGGCGTTGCCCAGGAAGCGGCACCCGCTGCAGTCCAGGGTGCTCTGGCCTTCCACGTAGAGCGCCCCGCCGCTGTTGTTAATAAACTGACAATTCGTGATGCTGGCGGGGCTGCCGGATTGGACGTACACGGCGCCGCCTTTGCTATCGACGTGGACCTCAGAGTTTCGGGCGTAGGCGTCGGTAGCGCCGAATCCTTCAAACGCCTGGTTGGCGGTGAAGTTCGAATCCTTGATGTCGACCACCGATTGGTTGCCGGCGTACAGCGCCGCCGCCGATCAGGCCGAACGACATGATGCTGCCAGGGATGCCGGATCCGGCCGGCGTGTACCCGGTCGGCAACACAGTGCCGGTGCCCGGTCCGCCAGGCACGCCCGGCACACCCGAGCGGGCGATGTTGTTCGTGAACGTGCAGCTCCGGACCGCCGGATGGCTCTGGCTATCGCAATAGACCGCGCCGCCCTGACCATCGCCTTGGGCTTCGCCGCCGTCGCCACCCCAGCTCTCCCGGCCGCCGCTGCTGTTGCCACCATCGCCGCCATGACCACCGAAACCGCCGTAGGCGCCGTTGCCCGTGAACGTGCAGTTCAGAAGAACAGGACTACTGCCGGTCAGACAGGCGAGAGCGCCGCCGCGGCCGTTGCCGCTGCCCAGGCCGCCGATGCCGCCCCACTGACCATCGTTGGTGGTCTGGTTCGTGGTCGTTCCCGGAGGCAGATAGGCCCACGTCGAAGGATTCGGCGTCGTCGTGCTCTGCCCGACAGCGCCGGCGCCGCCGTGACCGCCGGTGGCGATGCAGTTGGTGATCACGCAGTTGCGGAAGGTCGGCGAGCTGCCGTTTTCGCAGAGGATGCCGCCGCCGAACGAATCGCCGACACCGTCGCCGCCGCGCTGCCCGCGCGGCCGCGGGGGAGTCGCGATGGCAGTCGGGAGGGCATCGTAAGGTGAGGGCTGCAGGACCCCTATCGCACCCGCCGCTCCCAGCGGACCGCGGACATAACCGTTGCGGATCGTGATGCCCTCCACCACCGCACCGGCACCTTCGCCGCTGTGGAAATGGAACGCACGGACCGGCGCCGCTTCAGTGCCGGCGCAGTCGATGATCGTTTTGGCTACCACGGCCGGATTCGTGGGGTTGGTGGACATCAGCGTGATCGCCTTGCCCTGGAAATCGATGCCGGCCGGATCGGTTACGGGGTAAGTACCTTGACTGAGAATGATGTTCGTCCCGCGCGGCCCGGCCGCCGTGATGGCCGCGTCGATCGTGGCGAAGTCGGTCGGCACGAGCAGGTTATGGACGATGTCCTGCTCGAACTCGACCGTGACATACCGATCGGTGAGACTGCTCATGGACACCACGTTCGTGTTGCAGCTCCAGGAGGGGTCGCTGTCCGTCCCGGTCCATTGCTTGACGCGATAGCCCGGATCGGGGATCGCGGTGAGCGTCACCGTCTGGGACCCGTTGTACTGGCCGCTCAGGGGCTGGACCGTGCCGTGACCGCCGATGACGCTGACGGACAGCTTATACCGGCCGACCGCCGGAGAGTGGAAGCCCAGATCCACGGCGCCCGTATCCGCCTGATTGTCGGTGCGGGTCGTGAAGCCGGACAGACTCGCCAGCTCGGCCGAGGTGCTGCCGGCATCGACCGCGGGACTATTCTTCGCCTGGCCCGAGGCCGTCTGGCTCAGGTAGTACGACGACACGAACAGCGGGTCGGCACTGATATTGCCGGCCTGCCAGTTGAGCGTCGCCCCCTGCTCCACGTGCACGCCGGCCGCGCCGCCCTGGACGTCGCAGTACGTCACGGTCATCGTGGCGGGCCGATCGAGGTAGGTGGGCAGGTTCTTGCTGCCCAGCGCGATCTGGTTGCCCGTCGTGGCCGTGTTGCCCCAGAGAATGCTGTTGAGCACCGTCACGTCGCTCTCGTACGAGGCGAACAGCCCCCCGCCGAGGCCGAGAGTGAAATCGTTCGGGTCGGAGGTGCTGTTGCCCATCACCGTGCAGCTCGAGATCGTCGGCGCGGTATACCAATACGAAGCGATGCCGCCACCGCCGGTGGTGGCCGTATTGCCTTGGACGAGGCAGTTTTGCAGTTTCGGGGTGAACGGATCGCCGCCGAAGTAGACGCCGCCGCCGGAGCCGTAAACGTTGTTGCCGCTGATGAAGCAGTCCGTAATCAAGGCGTTCGACGACCAGCAGACGAAACCGCCCCCTGTGCCCAGGTCGGTGTCCGGCTTCTGGGTGCTGGTGATGGTGGTCGTAATGGCAGGCGTCGCCGCCGTGGTACCCGTTGCCGGAGTGCTGGGGATCGTCGTCGTAGTCGAACCGGACACACTGTACCTCGCCCCCAGCGCGGTGTTGCCCTGAATGACGCAGTTGCTGAGCGTGGGGGCGCCGTCGCTCCAGTAGAGCCCACCGCCGTACTGGGCGGTGTTGTTGCGGATCGTGCAGTCCGTCACCGCGACCGTGGCGTCGTCACTGTACCAGTAGAGGCCGCCGCCGAAGGCCGCGTTATTGCCCGTCACCTGCGTCCCCTTCACGGAGATCTGGCCGCCGTTGTGCCAGGCGTTGACCTTGTCGTCCCAGGTGCCGCCAGCGTAAATGGCGCCGCCGGCGCTGAGGGTCCCCATCGTCTGGTTGTTCGCAAAGGTCGAATCGTTCACGTCGAGCGTGCACTCGTACCAGCAGTAAAGCCCGCCGCCGTCCGCGGCGGCGCTATTGCCCGTCAAGGTGCAGTTGTTCAGCGTCGCCTTGCAGGAGACATCGAAGGCGATCGCCCCGCCATTGGCCAACGTGCTCGCATAGGTGGCTGCCGTGGTCGTGGCGGTGGTCCCCGTGCCGGCCGTGGCCGTAGTGGTAGCTCCCGTAGCGGTCGTGGCCGTGGTGGAGCTGGTGGTGGTCGTACTGGCAGGCGTCGTCCCCGCAGCGGGCGTCGTCGCCGTGGTCGTGGTCACCGTCGTCGTCGTAGCCGGAACGGCGGTGCTGCCGGCCGCATTGTTGCTTAGGCTGCACCCATCGAGCTCCGTCGTGCAGTTCGTGGTGTAGAAGATAGCGCCACCGCTCTGGTTCTGGACCATATTGGAGGTCAGCGAGCACCTCGTCAGCGTCACGTTGCAACCCACGCTGCAGAAGATGGCGCCACCGAAGTTGGTCGTCACGCTGGTGTCGCTGCCGCCCCGACTACCGGCCGTTCCAGGCCCGCCTTGGCGCCGGCCGCGCCGAGCGCCCGCCGCGCCGACCGGACTGCCGTTGCCGCCATTGCCGCCGTTGCCACCGGCCCCGCCCGGGCTGCCGCCCGCGCCGCCCGCGCCGGCCGCGCCACCGGCGTACGCCACGGTGGCCACCGTCGACATGGCTTGGCTGGTGCTGACGACGGTATCCGACATCACGATGACGCAGCTCTTGCCGAAGAAGATGGCGCCACCGGAGGAGTCGTCCCCGTTGCGGCCCATGTTGCCGCCGCCGCCGCCGGCGCCGCCGTTGCCCGAGGTGCCGTTGCGCGCCGGCCGCGCCGGCCGTGCCGTTCGGATCGCCGGCTGCCCCGGCCGCGCCAGCGGTCCCGGCGTTGCCGCCGTTGCCCGCGCCGCGCCACCGGCGCCACCGGCAGATCCCAAGCCTTGGCGAATATAGGAATTCGTGATCGTGCAGAATTTGATGGTGGGCTGGCAGTTGTCGCCGAAGTACAGGGCGCCGCCGCGGCTTCGCCGCCCGTGCCACCGGCGCCACCCTTGCCCCCATCGCCCCCTTTGCCGCCGTTGCCGCCCGCGCCGCCGGCGCCGCCGTTACCCCCGGTGCCCGCCGTCGTGCCGGCCGTCGCCGCGGCCGGGGTGGTCGTCGTGGCCGCCGGCGTCGTAGTCGCTGCCGGGGTCGTCGTAGTAGTGCCCCCGCGCGTCGCTGTCGGTGTTGTCGTGGTCGTCGTGGTCGTGGTGGCCGCCGGAGTGGTGGTCGTGGCCGCCGGGGTCGTGGTCGTGGCCGCCGCCGCCGCAGGCGCGGGGCCGCCGTTCTGGCCCTGCTGGCCGTCCTGACCGTTCGCGCCGTCGCCGCCGGTGGTGCCGGCCTGACCCGCGCCGCCGAAGCCGCCGTAGCCGCCCAAGGCCTGGCAATTGGTGATCGTGCAATGCAGAATCACCGGTTTGCTGTCCTTCTCGAAGTAGAACGCGCCGCCGTAGCCGTTGCCACCCGTGCCGCCGTTATAGCCGTCGGTGCCCGCCGCGCCGTCGGCGCCGTTCGCGCCGGCGGCGCCATCGGCGCCGTTCGCGCCGTTCGTGCCTGCCGCCGCCGCGGCCTGTTGCGCCGCGGCCGGGGCCGGAGCCGCCGGGGCCGCGGGAGCGGCCGGAGCCGGATAATTGTAGCTGCCGGCTTCGCCGTTACGGCCGCGGGCGATGCAATTCTGGATGACCAGGTTCGACAGCGTCGGACTGGCCCCGCCGTAGCAGGCCACCGCGCCACCGAAGCCATCCTCGCCATTGGTGCCGTGGCCGCTATTGGCCCTCGGCGTGCACGGGTCGGCCACCGCGTACCCGTTCTGGATCGTAAAGCCGTCCACCACGGAGTCCGGGCCTTCGTTGGTGTGGAAGTAGAACGCACGGCCGAGTTGTTGGCAATCGATGATGGTCCGCGCGACGCAGGTCGGGTCGTCCGGGTGCTCGCTGGACATCGTGATGGCCTTGCCCCCGAAATCGAGTCCCCAGGTCCGGTAGGTGCCGGCGCCGACGATGATCTTGTCGCCGTGCGAGCTGGCCGCGGTGAAGGCCGAGGCGATCGTCTGGTATTGGGCCGGAACGTACAGGCTCCGTCCCTGCTTGAACTTGATCGTCACGGTCGTGTCGGCGTGGATGGTCACGGTGTTCGTATTGGTCCAGAGGGCGTCGTTATCCGTCCCCTGCCACTGATCGACAATGTACGTCGCCGCAGGCGAAGCCACCAACTGGACCACCGTCCCGTCCGGGAACGACTGGCCGCGACGATAGCTGGGAGTTAGGGTCCCTGTCTCTTCACTGCCGATGACCGTCGTGCGCAGCAGATACGACGGAATCTGCTCGAACTCGATCATAATGGCGACCGGCGCCGTCATCGTGAAGGTGACGGTCGGATCGATCTTCGTATCGTCGGGCGTGCCCACCCAACGCTTGATCCGGTATCCGGTCTTCGGCGTGGCCTTGATCGTGACGATCTCGAACTGCCGGAAGGAGCCCGTGTTCGGATCGACGCGCCCGCCGGCCGTGCCCGCCGCCACCGGCTTGTTGCCGGCATCGACCACGACCACCGTCAACGGGAACCGCAGCGCGGCCCCGGCGGTGTAGTGCGCGCCCAGATCGAGGGCGCCGGCGTCCGCCACGCCGTCGGTGGCGTGGTCTCGGCCGCCAAATGACCGGCCAAGGACGAATCCGTGCCGGGATCGCCGGCATTGACGCACGGGCTGTCGATCGCCTGGCCCGCCACTTTCTGGCTCAGGTAATAGGCCCCGAGCGGTCCTTGCGTGAACTGCGGAGTGGAATGGATATTGCCCGTGCCGGGATCGTTGTCTTTGATGCAGGAATAGGTGGCGGAGCAGCCGTACAGATCGTCCCCGTTACCCCAGATAATGCAGTTCGTGATGACGGGGCTGGAGCTACCGAACGCCCAGATGCCGCCGTCTTTGCTGAGGTTGGAATCGTCATCGACGATCGTGCAGCTCGTAATCGTCGGCGAAGAGTCTTCGAGGTCGATCTGCCCGCTGCCGGAGACGGCCGCGTTGTTCGTCAGGAAGCAATCGAAGATCTTGGGCGAGGACTGGTAGCAGGCAATGCCGCCCCCGATGTTCATGGATAAGTTATCGTGAATGATGCAGTCGGAGATCTCCGGCGTGGCGTCCTCGACGTTGATGCCGCCGCCGATGCTGTCGGCCCCGAGCGTCCAGTTATTGGCGATCGTGCAGTTCGTGATCAGCGGGGACCCGCCCAGAATGTCGATACCGCCGCCATAGTAGTGGGCTTGGCAGTCGGTGATCGTGCAATTGGTGATCGTCGGCGCGGCGTCCTGGCAACTGATGCCGCCGCCATAGTCGGCCACGCCCCAGCCGAGGGTGAAGCCCTTCAGGACCGTGTTGCGCCCTTCCCCGTGGGCAAAGGTCACCAGCGAGCCCGGGCCCATCAGCCCGAGAATGAACGTCGTGTTCGGGTAGATATTAGGATCGCTGGGGTTGTTCACGTTGCCGCTGCGCAGCGTGATCGCCTTGCCTTTGAAGTCGAGGCGTTCCAGGTACATGGTATTGGTGGACGCGTTGCCCGCGGCGATGAGCGTGTCGCCGTTCTGGGCCGCGTCGATGGCCGCCTGGATGGAGCCATAGAGAGGCTTGTTCGGATCGTCGCGGGTATTGCGCACCTGGCCCAGCATGCCCGTGGGCACGGCCTTGAGGGCGCTGGCCAGGTTGACACGTCCCTGGGACAGGCACAGGCCCGGCACGACCTTGTCCGCCGTCTGCATCAGGGCGTGCTTGACCTGGTAAACCGACAGGAACGGGTACTTCGACCACAGCAGGGCCGCCGCCCCGGTGACGTGCGGCGCTGCGACGGAGGTCCCGGACAGGGTCCCGTACTTGGCCGTCACACCGTCGTTCTTCATCGGATCTGTTGCGGTCATCGGCGTGGTGCTCAGGACGTTCAGGCCAGGCTCCGCGAGATGCACCGTCTTGGGACCGTAGTTCGACGGCCACGCGATGTGGTCGTTGGCGTCGGTGGCCATGACCGAAATGATGTTGTCCAACGGATAGTTGGCCGGGTAGGTGGGGACCCGGTCGTTGTTGACGGAACCATTGCCGGCGGACGCCACGAAAAGAACGCCCTTCTTGCCGGCCGCCGCGATGGCATCCTCGAGGCTCTGGCCGAAATTGGGATCGCCCCAGGAAGCGTTGATGACCTTGGCGCCGGAAGCGGTCGCGTACTTGACCGCGTCGATGGCCGCCGAGACCTTCACGCCGTTCTTGTCGGCGACCTTGCAGATCATCATGCTGATGTTCCAGTTGACGCCGGCAATCCCGAGCTTGTTGTTGCCCACAGCGCCGATGATGCCCGCCACGTACGTCCCGTGGTACGCATCGTCCGTCACGTCGGGCTTGTCGGTCAGGAAGTTCCAGCCGTTGATATCGTCGATTTTACCGTTGCCGTCGTCATCGGTCTTGGCCTTGCCGGCCGACTCCAACGGGTTCTTCCAGATGTTGGCCTTCAGGTCTTCATGGGTCAGGTCCACGCCGGTGTCCAGGATGGCCACGAGGAAGCTCTGGACGCCCGTATTCAAATCCCAGGCGTCGGGAGCGTGGATATCGGCCCCTTTCTTGCCGCCGCTTTGGCCCGTGTTGTTCAAGGCCCACTGTTTCACGAAGTTCGGGTCGTTCGGCACCTTGTGGAGCTGGTAGCGGTAGTTGGGCTCGACGTACAGGACGTCCGCGCATAGGCCGAAACTTCTGCAGCGCCTCCGTCACCGAGACGCCCTGAGGCAGCCGGATCAGGGTCAGGCCAGGCACCACGTCATCATATTGCTGGTGTACGGAAGCCCCCGCCACGACACGTCCGGAAATCGCCTCGCGCAGGGCACGCGGCGTCCGCGGCCCGACCAGATCGGGACAAGTCACGGGCGGCGTATTTCCGGGAGCGAAGCGGACGAGCAACTCGCCGGGCTCGCCGGCGGACGGGCTGTTGTCCCAGACCGCGTCCGATAAGGGAAATGCGACTTCGTTCCCTGCCACCAGGCCCACTTGGCGCAGACGATGAGCACGGAGCCCATCAGCAGCCGCCAGGTGCCGAGCGCTCCTGAATCTGCTTTTTCATATGCCTATTTCCGTCCAACAGTGCCTCAGACCATACCATGTCTGTACCAGGAAAACCTCTCTCCCGACCCACCATCGTCATTTGCGGAATCGGACTCCACTACGGACGAGCCGCGGCAGAGATCTCCTCCATGGAGGCGACCGCCTGGTGCTCCGTCTCCTCCTGCAAAATGATCGTCGGCTTGACCAGGATCAGCAGGATCTTCTCGTCGTCGATCGTGCTGCGATTGGAGAACAACCGCCCCAGGATCGGGATCTTGCTCAAGATCGGCACGCCGACTTCCTTCTCGACCTTCGAGGTGAGCTTGTGACCGCCCAACAGCAGGGTGCCGCGATCCGGGACGCTGACACGCGTCGCGATGCTGGCGACTTCCGCCTCCGGCACCGTCACCGGCACCGTCAGCGGCGTCCCGTTCGTGGTCGTGGGCACCGTCGTCGTCCCCGCCGCCCCCGTCGCCGTGGTCGTCGCCGTCTGCTGCGGGGGCACCTGGAGAGTCCGCAGCCGCAGCAAGTCGGTCTGCATGGTCATGATATTCAGCAGGACGTACTTCTTGTCCTTGCTGATCGTCGGCGTGATGTAAAGCTGGCTGCCCACCGGTATCCAGTAGATGTTGTTGAACACGCCCCCGGTGGTGTTGCTGGTGCCGATGCCGGTGGCGGTCGTCGTGTTCGTGACCGTGGGCGGCAGGGCGTAGGCCACCTGATCGGTCAGGCCGAAGGACGCGCCTTCGCCGCTCATCACCGTGGTCTTCGGAGCCGCCAGCGATTTCGCATCGGTGCGTCCCTCGGTCGCCCGCAGCAGCGCCGTCACCTGCAGCCGATCGAGCGTCGAACCCCAGCCCCCGGTGATGCTGGCCGCCGGCGTACTGACCAGTCCGCCCAAGCTGCCCGGGACCTTGGTGGAGGTATCGGGCGCCGCCGTATCCGACGAGTTCTGGGTGAAGTTGATCTGGCCCAGCTTGCCGCCGGCATTGTAGACCATATCCAGGTCCAGCCCGATGTCTTGTATAAAGTTCTGGCTGACGACCAGGAAGCGGGCCTCGATGGAGACTTCCTGCCCCAGCGACTTACGAAGCTGTTCCAGCAACTCGAACACCTTCTGGTGCACCTCGGGCGTGTTGTAAACCGCCATCTTATGGGGCGGCGTCATCCCCCCCATCATGTTCGACATGCTCATTCCCGGATAGGTCGTGATGGTCCCCTGCCCGGGCGGCGTCGTGGTGGACAGATCATACCAACTGTCCGGGTTGATGGTCTGCTGGATGAGCTGACGCAAACCGCTGTCTATGCCCCCGACCATGCCGCCCATGCCGCCGCCCATGCCGCCGCCATAGCCGCCACCCATGCCACCGCCCATGCCACCGCCCATGCCACCGCCCATGCCACCCATGCCGCCGCCCATCATCCCCATGCCGCCCATGCCGCCGCCCATCATCCCCATGCCGCCCATGCCGCCGCCCATCATGCCCATGCCGCCCATGCCGCCGCCCATGCCGCCCATGCCACCGCCCATCATTCCCATGCCGCCCATGCCACCGCCCATGCCGCCCATGCCGCTGCTGCTGCCGCCAAAGCTGCTGCCGCTGGTGCCATTGGTGCCGCCTGTGCCGCTGCCGTAGCTCTGCATCTGCACGCTGGAGAGCATCGACATGCTGAGCATGCCTCCCATCATACCCATCATCTGGCCCATCATCGCGTAATTGGCCGGCTGGCCGACAAGATCGGTGATGTCGTAGACCCGGGTCTCCATCTTCTTCTGCGGCAACCCGTTGGCCGTGGCGATGATCACCACGCCGCTATCCACGACGTAGTCCACCACGTTGATCGTGTCGGCAGGATCGGAGATGGCCTTGCACAGGGTCTTCAGGGCTGTGCCCAGCTTGACTTTCGGCAGCCCGTCCATGTTGATCGGGCTGGTCGGCTCGACGTTGATGGTATCGCGGAGGTCCCGCCAGACCACGCTGATGTTCAACGGCGGATCCACCGATTTGCGCAAGATATTGATCGCCGCACTCAGTTGCGTCTGGGGCGTAAGCTGGGAGAGATCGACCTCGGTCTCAAGCTCCTTGTACACCTGGACATTCGCCGGCTCCAACTGGAAAGGCTCGTCCGGTTTCCGCGTCGGCCGCTGCATCACCTCCCGCCAATCCTTCGGATACGTGATCTCTTCGGCGTAGGGAATGGTCGCCTCGTTGACGTTCTGAAGCATCTCGACCTTCTGCCGCCCGGCCAATTGCTCCAGGTCTCTTTGCTTACGCAGATAGACGATGTCCTGGACCATCTGCTTGAGGATCAAGGCTTCGTCGTTGAGAGGATTGATGGCCAGCAAGGCCTCCAACTGGCCGAGGGCCGCCTCATACTGCTGCTGCTTCTCGAAGGCCTTGGCCCGCTCCATCAGCTCGTTAATGCGGCTCTTGCGGTCCGCTTCCGCCCGGCCCGCTGCTCGCTTTGGGCCTCGGCGGCATCGACGCGCTTCTGGTCGGCCAGCTCTGTGTCCCGCACGGCCCGCGCTTGCCGGATGCGCTCCGCCATTTGATTGAGCCGCTGCGTGCACTGCTTGTACAGTTCATCCCCGAGGAAGAATTGCTCTTCGTTTACGACGCGCTGGGCCGTATCGACACGCTCCAGCGCGGCCTCGAACTGCCCCTGCGCGACAGCCTTCCGCGCTTGGGCGATCGCATCGTTGACGACCGCCTCCGTATAACTGCGATTGATCTCCCGGCGGCGGTTGATCTCCTCAATCGAGCCGCCCTGCTCGGGGGCGGCGGCGCCATTGGCTAACGTCGTGGGAGCCGGCCCAGGGGTCGGCGCGGGGAGCACGGGCGTAGGCCCAGGGACCGGCACCGCCGGCGCCACTGCCGTCGGCGCAGGGACCGGTGTCACCGGGGTCGGCGCTGCGGCGGCCGGCATGGGTGTCGGTTGTGCCGGCACTTGCGTCGGCTGGGCACTCGCCTGCAACCGATCGATCGTGGCTATGTAGTCCTCGGGGCGTTTCCCCTCGGGTCCTTTGAACAGACCGCTCTTCTGTACTTCCACAAAGCCCTGACGTGCCGCCGCCAGCTCGCCCTGCGAATAGAGTTCCACACTGCGGGTATAGAGTTCCGCAACGCGCTCGACGTCACTGGTAGCTGCGGCGGGGACCGGCGCGGCAGCGGCATTGGCATCCGCCGGCGTGTTGGCCAGCACCGTCACGCCCACGGCGGGCGCAGTCTGGCCCTGCGGCGGTTTCGGTGCCGTCCCCGCAGGCGCGCCACCGGTGGCGCTGGCGGTGCGGACAGGGGTTGATTTGGCGGAAGGCGCAGTACTACCGCCAGCCTGCGCGGTAGCAATAAGAGCTGCCGCCGCCCGCTTCTGAGCCGCGAGCGCCGCATTCGTCTTGTCCTGCAGCGCCTTGAGCTTCTGCTGGTCGGCGGGATCCAGATAGTCCTGGTGCGCCTGGGCCATCTGGAAGGTCTTGAGCGCCTGCTCGTAGGAACCGCGCTCGTAGAGCTTCTGCCCGTCCGTTATGTAGGACTGACTCAGACGACGCAGCGCAGCATCCGCGTCATCACTGCTCTGCGCGGCCTGTGACCAAGTCACAGACATGAGAGCGGTTGCACTGAACAATACCGATACGAGGATTCTAGAAACGATCCCCTCTCGCGCAGAATTCGCGTACACAATTGGCCTGTCCAAAACCAAACCTCCTGCCTATAATGTGATCACCCTCTTGCGGTAAACCGTCTGCAGCTGTTCGCTATATACGACCTCCATTAGATGGACGAGGACAGAGTTATGAGTCTAATCTATTAAAATAGCGAATTTTTTGCAAGAGAAAAATTCCTACCCAGCTTCTTTGGCCAATAATATACCACTTGCGATCTGTGAACGCGGTGGTTTCTGAACGCGTGCAGGCAAATTGAGCGAGTAAAAATGGAGTATCCAGGAGAGATAACAGGCATGAGCGACCAGAGCAGCGAAAGGCCGGTCCGTGAGGCCGTTGTACTAGCCGTGGAGACTTCCAGCCGCATCGGTTCGGCGGCGCTGGCCTTGGGACCCCGCTTGCTGGAGGAATTGCGGTTTTCCGGTCCCATGCAGCATAGCGCGGAGATCTTCCCGGCCATCGACGAACTCCTGAAACGCCACGGTTACGCCCCCACCGACCTCAGTCAAATTCACGTCGCGATTGGTCCAGGCAGCTTCACCGGTTTGCGTATCGCCGTGACCATGGCCAAGATCATGCACCTAGCCGGCTCGGTCCAAATCGTCACCGTGGATTCCCTTGATGTAGTCGCAGCCAACGTCTCGAACGTCCCCGAAGGGCCGTCCGAGGCTCCGGACACAGCGCGTCTGGGTCCCCGATACGATTGCTGCCCTGTTCGACGCCAAACGCGGTCAGTTCTACGCCGGCATTTACCGGCGCTTCGAACGGGAGTCTCAGGAGGCTCGCACAGGTAACGACGACGATCATGGTTACCGTATCCCTGGTCCCAATAACGACTTATGGCAAAAAACAGCTCCGGACCGTCTCATGACGGCTCAGGAGATCATCGACGGTTTCACCGGGCCTGACCGCCTCGGCGTGGTGGGCGATGGCCTCTTCTATCATCGGGACCTGTTCGAAACCGAGCGGACCATCGTCCTTCCCGAGCGGTATTGGAGTCCCCACGCCGCCAACGTCTGGCGCCTGGGCTGCCAAAAAGCTCAGGCCGGCCGCTTCGAAGATCCTTTGGCCCTGACCCCTTTCTACCTGCGCGGGCCGGAGGTGACGCTCAGGAAAAAGCCCTGACCGATGCGCCGTTCCCTGATAGAGCCGCCGGCGCGAGTGAATTATTTTTCGGATATATGTTTCCACCCGGCGAGTTTTCAGATACGATGGATGAACGATGGGCATCAAGAGAAGGGCTCGTCGAAGCGCTCCGAGGCGTTTGCAAGCCTGATCCGCCTACGCGCGAGAGCATCGAAAGACCCGTGTAGCCGGGATGCCCTCTATATATAGAGCTCCCAAGGAAAGGAAGGGACATGAACATCTATGTAGGGAATCTCACCCCTGACACGACCGAAGATGAAGTACGTGAAGCCTTCGCCGCGTGTGGCGAGGTCACGTCCGTCAAGCTCATTCGCGACGGCGCCTCAGGCGAATCTCGAGGGTTTGGGTTCGTCGAGATGGCCTCGGAAGACCAGGCGAAGGTCGCCATTGAGCAGATGAATGGCAAGGAGATCAAGGGCAGCCCAATCCGCGTCGAGGCCGGCCGAGCCAAGCCGGCTCCCTCCGGTTTCGGCGGTGGCGGCCGACGGCCGGGCGGGGATCGTCCGCGCGGCGGCGGCGGTGGCCGGCCGGGCGGCGGGCGGCCGGGTGGTCGTTTTGGCGGCGGTGGCGGTGGCGGCCGGGGTGGCGATCGCGGCGGGGATCGGGGTGGCGATCGCGGCGGCAGACCTCGCTATTGACAAGTATTGACCAACGAACGAAGGAAAGAAGGTCAGAGGGTGGGGAGTTAAGAAGGTAAGAGTAGAGTCCTTGCCTTCTTAACTTCTTGCGCTTTGGCCTTCTTACCTTCTGACGTTTTTAATCTCCGCATGTTCTTGCCATCTGACGCTCTTTTCCGACGCTGGGAGGGTTGTTCCGCGGAGGCTATCGATGGAGCGAAGAAGCGCGGGCTGCTGGTGTATCGGCGGCGGGACGGAGAGCTGGAGGTCTTGCTCGTCCATCCGGGCGGGCCGTTCTGGGCCAGGAAAGACGCGGGTGCATGGTCCATCCCCAAAGGCGAGTTCGCGGATGAGGACCCCCTCGCTGCGGCCCAGCGCGAATTCCACGAGGAAACCGGCCTGACCGTCTCCGGCCCTTTCCAGCCCCTTACCCCCGTCAAACAAACCGGCGGCAAGGTGGTTTACGCTTGGGCTGTGGCAGGCGACGCCGATGCCAATACGATCACGAGCAATACCTTCACCTTGGAATGGCCGCCCCGCTCCGGCCGACAGGCGACTTTCCCGGAAGTTGATCGCGCCGCCTGGTTCTTGCTGCCGCAGGCCCGGGAGAAGATCCTCAAGGGTCAGTTACCCCTGCTCGACCAGCTCGAAGAAATGCTCGAGCCTTAGCCGGTGACACGAGGCAAACTACTCGTCATCCGGAACGCCCACGGTGGCTTTCTGATACAGCCGCTGGCAGGTTTCGCAGTCGCAGATGCCGACCAGGCGGAGATGAGAGATTCCCGCAATCCGACGGGTTTCGATCAGCCTGGCGCCTTTGGCTTCCATTTTGCGAAAGGCCATCTTCGCCTCATGGTTGTCGTGGTAGCCGACGGCGTCGATGATGACGCTCACCTTCTTGTCGCGCTGCAACAGACCCAGGACGGCGGCTTTGACCGCCTCTTCCGCACAGGCCCCCAGCACCAGAAACTCCGCCGCACACACCTCGCTCAGAATGCGGTCGATCCGCGGCTCGTCGAAGGGGTCCGTGCACCGCTTGTGGAGAATCACCTGCTGGTAGCGCCGCAGCATGTCCCGGGGCAGGTCGGTGTTGCCATCCGCCGCGAAGCTGATCCGGTTGTTCAGCAACGTGTAGCTGACCTTCATTTGTCCCGACGTGCCATCGACGCAGTACCGGAGGTCGCCGTTATGGCCGTTATTCTCAGGATAAACCTCACAGGTGGAAATGACGGGGACGTCCCTCCTGCGGGCCCAGGCCATCAACCGCCGGATGTGGGCCAGGACCCGCCGGTGATTGCGAATACAGACCACCCCATCCGCCAGGAAGAAATCCCGTTGCGTGTTGACATCGACCAGAACCTGTTTCCGCTTGGCCCTGACCATCTGCATCATCATCCCACGCCTGCCTTTCCGGTACTGATCGTGGAGCGTTGAACGGTGACGCCGCTCGTTTCGTGGGACGTCCGACGTTGGACGTAACGAGCTTCGCAACCGCAACCGCCGGCCGATCATTACCGCATCCTCCTCCTAAATCGTGTGCCAAATGAAAGGACTTTAGCAACGCGAATTCGGTAATTTTTTTCTCATAACTTCCGGCCGCAGGGGCCTTTTCGTACAATGGCCCCGGAGAATCGGGCCATTCGCTACACGCCCACCGGTTTTCAAGGTATTGGGACGATGCGACGAGAGTTGAAAGAATACGCGGACGTGACGCTTCAACCGGAGGATTGGGGCGACAAGATCGATTTTGCCCGGGTTTTCGGACGCTCAGGCCCCGTCCACATCGAGATCGGCTCCGGCAAAGCCACCTTTCTCGTATCCCAGGCCCAAGCGCAGCCCGACGTGGACTTCCTCGGCATCGAATGGGCCCGCAAGTTCTACCGCCACGCCATGGACCGCATCGGCCGCTGGGGCCTGCGCAACGTCCGCATCCTGCGGACCGACGCGGCGACCTTCCTGCGCACCTGCGTGCCGGAGGCCTCGGTGGACTGCTTCCACCTCTACTTCCCCGACCCCTGGCCCAAGAAGCGTCACCACAAGAGGCGATTCCTGCAAAGCGACAACCTCGAAGTCCTGCTCCGCTGTCTCAAGCCCGGCGGCCAGATCCGGATCGCCACCGACCACGCCGACTACTTCGAGCAGATTCAGGAAGTGACCTCGGCCTACCGCGAGAAGCTGGAGCCGATCGAGTTCGAGCGTCCCGCCGGCGCCCGCGAGGGCGAGCTGACCGGCACCAACTACGAGGGCAAATACGTCAAACAAAACCGCCCGATCTACGTCCTGGCCTTCCGCAAGATAGAGAGTCTCTAACAGAACGAGCAGCAGCATACCATTGCGAGTCGGGAAGCCACTGCGTGGCGAGTAGGCGGAAGAAGCAACCCTTGGGTGGGTGCCATGCCTACGCCTCGTAGGCATGTTCTTCTCGTTCGTCCAGCATGTCTACCCAGCGCGGCCTCGCTGCGCTCGGCCGCAACCAAAAGAGATGCTCTCACAAAGACACAGAGACACAAAGAAAACCGGTACGGAAATAGGCCCCAGAACTTCGTGGCTTCGTGGCTTTGTGAGAGAACCAAGTATTTGTGGATTAAGGATTTACGGTCGATCCGAAATTTGCGCAGGAGAACAAGATTTAAGCAAGTAGTCATGCAAGCCCCAAGACATGACACTCAAAAACGTCAGTTTCTCTTGGGAGGATAGCCGACAAGGCGCAACGTCGGGACCGACGAATGTGCGCTATAGGCGCACGATTGTGGCCGCATTATCCGCACACGCCCAGAGCAGAGTCAGAACTGATTACTTTCGTGCAGGCATCAAGCCGCATGCTCTTCGTAGAGCGAGCGTCCCCGCTCGCACCTCTTCGTCGTGCGTCTTCGCACGACGTTTTCGAGGATCACGAGCTTTCCTAATAGGCGGGCGAGGACGCCCACCCCACGAAGGGCAGCCATGGCACACGCTGCCCGGTGCCATGCCTACGCCTCGTAGGCATGTCTTTCTCCCACCTTCCGCATGTCTACTACGACAGCGCAATATAGGCTCAAGAAAACGACGGGAGCACGTCGATAACTCCTTGGGAAAGATCAACTTACCAGGAGGATCGACATGGATGTCCAACAGATCAAAGGGCTGGGTCGGGAATTGAAGAAGTTCTTGCACAAGTTCGCGGATTGTTTTGGGCGGAGTGAGCCGCGGGAGCATCTGCGTACGTACGTGCAAGGCCAGTTGTCCGATCTGCCGCGCAAGAGCATCGAGCCGATGGCGTTGGCGGCCGGCGTCACCCCGCGGACCTTGCAGAACTTCGTGACCCAATTGCGGTGGGACGGGCCGCGGCTGCGGGACCACGTCCAGTGGATCGTGGCCCGGGAGCATGCCCACCCGCAGGCCATCGGGATCGTGGACGAGAGCGGCAATCCCAAGAAGGGCCGGCATACGGCCGGGGTCCAGCGGCAATGGTGCGGCAACACCGGCAAGCGGGACAACTGCGTCGTCGGGGTCCACCTGGCGTACGCGGCGGGCGATTTCCAGTGCCTGCTCGATAGCGATCTGTATCTGCCGCCCGCCTGGGCCGAAGACCCGGTGCGTCGGCAAGAGGTGGGGGTCCCGGACGAGGTGGTCTTTCGCACCAAGCCGGCGATCGCCTTGGACCAGATCCGGCGGGCGTTGGGCAACGGGGTCCGGGTGGCGGCCTGGACCTTTGATGAGTTCTATGGCCGGGGGCAGGACTTCCTGGACGGCTTGCGGGAGATAGGTCAGAACTTCGTGGGCGAGGTCCCCTGTGATGCCACCGGCTGGCTGCGGCCGCCGCAGGTCCTGCAGCACCCGGGTCCGGGCCCTAAGCCGCGCGGCCGTTCGGCCCGGCGGTATCCCCGCCTGGCCCGCAAGAACCTGCCGGCCAGCGAGGTACGGAATCTGGCGGTGTATTCGCCGCTCTTTCAGAAACAGAAGTGGCAGAAGTTCCGGATCAAAGATGGGGAAAAGGGCCCGATCGTGTGGGAGGTCAAACACGCGTCGTTCTACCGCAAACAAGGCTCGACCGGCTTGCCGGGGCCGACCGATACGCTGCTGGTCGCCCGCAACGTTCTGGATCCGAAGGAGATCAAGTACTTCCTGTCCAACCTGGTTCCCGACGGCCGGACGGTTACGCTCGAAGGGTTGCTGTGGGTGGGGTTCTGCCGGGCACCCATCGAACGCTGTTTTGAGATCGCCAAGAGCGAGTTGGGGATGGACCATTTCGAGATGCGTTCCTGGCAGGGCCTTCACCGGCACTGGTACCTGACGCAAGTGAGCCAGTTGTTCTGCGCGGGTGCACCAGCACTACCGGGAGAAAAAAAACTCCGCAGGACCTCTACCTGACGGTCGAACAAGTCCGCTTGGCGGCCTGTGCGTGGGTGGCGGCCCAGGCGTCTTCGTCGGCCGCGCGAACCCGCCTGTACGAACGAGCGGCGGCCCGCCTCCGGCGCTACCAGGCGCAGGAATCAACAGGCGCGGATCGCCCACTGGAAAAAGACGCTCCGCCGGCTCACCGCGTTGGGCATCGATATCCGCCAATTGAAGTCCTGTATACCGCGTGATCTATGAAGAAAAAGTTGCGCTGTCGTACTACGCAAGGCCGTAGACATGGAACCCGAAAGGTCAGTTCTGCTCCGTCGCTGGGCTCTTCGCGGTGACATGGGGATGCTCATGCTGTCGGACGCTCCTACGACGCGACGCGGATTACGGTCAGCCTGGCGACCGCGCGGCTGTAGGCGTGGGCCGAGCCGCTCAGATCAATGTACCGGAAGACCGGCGGCGCCGAGCTCGGGGCCGGCTCCGGCCGAATCTCGTCCGGGAAGTTCAGATAGGCGAACGCGCCGAACAGTTCATACGCCTTGCGGTCACGGGCCTTGGCCGCCTCGACCTTGTCGTCGAAGACCTCCCGGTACAAGGTCTTGCCTCCGCTGTTGATTCTGGCCAGCCATCTCTTCCCGTAGGGATAGACTCCGACAAAACCCGATTGGTTGC
The DNA here is from genome assembly GCA_963750205.1 of uncultured Planctomycetota bacterium. Lineage (GTDB taxonomy): Bacteria > Planctomycetota > Phycisphaerae > Sedimentisphaerales > Anaerobacaceae > PLanc-01. The sequence goes on along the minus strand of CAVVRJ010000011.1, from coordinate 707,316 downwards.
CCGGGGACCGCTGGTTGCACCGGTTCTGCACCCGGTTGCAGTTCCGCAGATTGTCGCGGCGGTTGTAGAGCGGCTTGTGGTTCTTGTGGTCCACCACTTCGCCCGGCGGGGTCTGCATGATCTCGCGGTGCATGAAGATCCTCTTGCCCCGCGCGTTCCGGTAGGCGTAATAAGCCCCGTTGCTGCCCTTGAGATGCCAGGTGTACCGGTTGAGCCAATCGAAATCCGCCGCATCGACGACCGCGAATTGCTCGTGGCCCAGCGGGATATACTTGACTTCGGGGCCGGGCGGCTCGGGTGGCTCCCTCGGCGTGGTCCGCTCGCGCCGGACTTCGAAGTTGCGGCAGCACTCGGACGGGTAGACCTCCCGGAGCTGGCCCGGGGTCTCGGGATGGTTCAGGCACAACGGCAACATCAGTTGCGGCTCCCTCGTCTCCCGCAGGGCGTGCCGGTGGATCGCTGGGAGCAGGTAGACGCACTGGGCGCACGTGCGCTCGCTCGCCACGCCCGCTCGCTCGCTCAAGTTGGAAGTTGCAAGAGCCGGAAGACCTGCCCTTCAGCCCGGCTGACTTGTCACTTGCGACTTCTCACCTGTCGCCTCGTTTGGCTTTGTTTCACAGGATGGCCCCGCCGGGGAACTGGAATCCTGGAATGATGGAAGATTGGAACGCTGGGTCTCGCCGATGGGCGGTTCTTCGTAGCTCGGGCGTCCCCGCCCGATTTCTTCCCCGGTTGCGTCACACGGGCCCCGATCTTCAGAACAACTCACACAAATTGGCTTTGTCTCACAGGATAACCCTTCCGCTTCTGCGCCGTTTGTAGTGACCCCTGCCCTCGCAGGGGGAGGGGTCCCCAAATCCGATCTTTCGGATTTGGGGGCCCGAGCCTGCCCCGGATTTGATCCGGGGCCGTAAGGCGTTTCCCCGGTAGGGTGTGCACCGCACACCTTCTCGTCATGTCCCCGGGTCCCTTCGCCCTCGGAACGCAGGCCTTGATTTGGCTTTGTTTCGTCGAAAAGCTCCTCGACCTCGGCCCCGTTCGTAGTGACGCCGCCAGGCGGTAGCGGTCCCGTAGGGGCGGCCCCCCGTGGCCGCCCTCTTTCTTGCCGAGGTTGCCCCATGTCATTAGGGCCGGTACGGGGGCCTGCCCCTACACCCGCCTGAAGGCGGTACTCCGAACCGGAGATCCGCTCCTTGCGGAGCTCATTCATCGTGCGATACAGGCTATTCTCGATCCGCCGCTCATAGCCGAGCAATTGATCGAGCAGTTTATGCTTGCCGAAGTCCTGCACCACCATGCGCGCGAGGACCGCCTCTTCATCGTCCTGAATGTCGCTGGCCCCTGGCTGGTCCTTCGCCTTGGCCACGCGCTGGGCCTCCAGCACGTCGAACGCCGCACCCTCCAGCCTTTCGGCCCGCCGCAGCCGCCAGCCGAGATGGACGACCCGCTCTGCCAGGAGCGTTTCCACCGACCCCATCGGCTCCAGATCCTCCAGCATCCCCTTCCGGTACAGGGCGAATTCCTCCGGATCTTCTCCTTTGACGACCACCCGCTGCGTCAGGAGGCCATGCTTGACGGCATTCTGGGCGACGATGGCTTTGCCTTCCGGCGTGCGGGGTCCCGTGGACTTTAGGGCATTGGAACGATTGGCGGTTGTTTGTGCAACGCTGGCCATGATGATCCCTCCAAAGGCGGGCCAATGATAGTTGCCTCTTCGCCGTCACGCATGGCGAAGTTCGATAGATATTATACCCGCACTATGGTCATATGTCCAAGGAAACGCGCATTTTCTGGAAAATTCCTTCGTCCTTAACCCTTTGTCCCGCCAAGACTAAGGAGACACCGCAAAATATTTTCAAAAATTCCGTTGGGCGGCAGATGTCATCGAGGACAAAACGCGGCCTCCGGCCGCAACCAAAACAAGTCCTCGCGCCAAGACGCCAAGAGCGCCAAGAAGAAATGACCAACGCGATAGACAGGCCCTCCACAAAGGGATAGATTGAACATCCTTGCGACGAGGAAGAAAGCAAAGAAGGGTCTCGCGCCAAGACGCCAAGAGCGCCAAGGTTTCGGGGACATTTCACCCCTGCTCTGGGTCCTTCATATTCCGTTCTTCCTTGGCGTGCTTAGCGATCTTGTGCGAGGAAGAAAGGGTAGGCCAAAATGAACGAGAACGAAATTGGTAAAGTCATTGTGGATGCGGCGATCACGGTACACCGGGAGCTAGGCCCCGGACTCCTGGAAAGCGTCTACGAGGCCGTCCTCGCCCAGGAATTGCGGGAGCGCGGCCTTCAGGTAGAGCGACAGGTTCCGATTCCCATCGTGTGGCGTGGGATGCAGTTCGAGGAGGGATTCCGGGCCGATCTGGTCGTTGAGGGCAAGGTGATTGCGGAGTTGAAATCCGTGGAGTCCGTCACCAAGTCCCACAAGAAACAGATTCTGACTCACCTGAGACTCGCCCACAAGAAGCTGGGGTTCCTGTTGAATGTCGGCGCGGCGGTTATGAAGGAGGGCATCACGCGGACCGTCAATGGCCTGGACGAAGGTAGGTGATTTCTTGCGCTCTTGGCGTCTTTGCGCGAGAAACAATTTTTGGGTCCTAATGACTTACGTGCTGTCCCTCCTTGTCTGCTTAGCGCTCTTTGCATCTTGGCACGAGTAACCGTGGTTCCGGCCGAGGGCGCAGCCCGAGGCCGGGCTGGGAGAATCTCTTGGTGTGCCAGGGCACACTTGCCCAGCTTACCAACTCTCGGCGGCCTCTTCGGTGTCTTCGAGTTCTTCCTGGCGGTCGTCGCCCCGCTGCCTCACGTGGTAGGCAATACTCGGAATCGCGACCTTCGCGTTTGTCGGCATGGGCTCACCGTAACCATCGGGCCTGCTTCTGCTTTCGGAACTGAAAATGGGGCGCGTCCCCCCCCCCCGCGAAGCGCCCGTCAACTGGCAAATGTGTAACGTGTAGGTGTGACCCCTATTCCCCTCTGCTATTCCGACCTCAGGGCCACCATTGGATCGACTTTGGCCGCCCGGCGGGCGGGCAGCCCGCAGGCGGCGACCAAAGCCACCAGTACGAATGCCGCCGCGCTGAGGAAAGAGATCGGGTCGAATGGACTGATTCCCGCAATCTGGCACCGAAGGACTACGGCGCCAGCGAAGACCAGCGGAATGCCGATCACCATTGCGATTAGCCACAGACGCAGACCCGTGGACAAGATCCGCCACATCACGTCTCCTTGGGTCGCCCCGATCGCTAAGCGAATACCGATTTCTCGCGTCCGGCTGCTTACCATATAGGCCATCACACCATAAGTGCCAATCGATGCCAGCACGAGCGCCAAGACGCCGAGCGTACCCAGAATCCGCATGGACGTATCTTGAAAGGCCAAGGCATCTCTTATCAGGTCACGCACCGTGCACACCTTGCCCTGTGCCAGCCTTGGATGGATTCGGCCCAGTTCGGCACGCACAGCGGTAAGCATGCCTCGCGCATCTCCTGTGGTGCGGATCAGCAGGTTGGCGTGAAGAAGCCTTTTCTTGTCTGTTATCCAAAATACTGTAGGTTCCAACTGTTCGTCATGTTGATCAAAACACGCATCCTTGACGACACCGATTACTTCCCATCGGTGAATATATTTACCCAGCGGGTTCTGGTTCGGCCAATACTTCTGCACGAGACTTCCGTTCACGATCACGACCTTGCGCCCTGCATCAATATCGTCCTGGGTGAAGTCGCGACCAGACAGTATAGGGATTCCCATCGCAGTAAACATGTTAGGACCAACGGCCGGGTAGAATCCCAACTCTATGGCGCCGTCATTGGATGAGTTATAACCTTCGGGTCTATATCCATCGCCTAGAACTCGAGACATCCATATGCGTCTTCAGTCCACCCATTAGATGAACAGGCGTCACGCAAGCCTGTTCGACTCCGGGGATAGAGGCCATCCGACGAATGATCTCCGCCAGTTGTGGTTCGAATGTATCCTCTGTGAAACCGATACGTTCCAGATCAAGCGGCACGGTAATAAGCCGGTCGTGGTCATATCCCAAGTCCACGGCGAACTGTTTGCTCATGCTGCGCAGACACAACATCGCGCCGCATAACAAAACGAGCGATCCGGCCACCTGTGTGACAATCAATCCGTGGCGCAACCATGAGCGCCTACGGCCCTGCTCCGCCGCCGTCTTTGAGGGCGGCGAACGGCTCGAATACGCTCGCCTGCAGTGCGGGTAAGATACTGGCTGCTATCCCAGCTACCAGCAACGCTCCCGCCGCCGCAAAGAGCAGTACCGCACGTCCGGCACCAGACGCAGAGGCGTCCCCGGCCACCAACTGGCAAACCGCATGATCGCCCGGCTCACCCATGAAAACGCCAGCAGTGCCCCAAGCGTGCCGCCGGCCGGTACGATAGACCACAACTCGTGAGGTCGGGCGACGGGTTTGGGACGCAGCAGCATCTCGTTGAGGATGCCGAACAGCGCCAGATTGGCCCCAATGCCAAGGGTCAGTGTGATCATCGCCACAGCGGTGAAGCCGGGCGACTTCCTCCCCATACGACCCGCCCAACGAACATCTTGCCATAGCCTCATCATTGTATGACGCCGGTGATTGACGGCCGATTCCTGTTTACCACTGTCAAGTCACACATAAGTATATGCCCTACCGGCCACAACTGTCAACGCTTAACTGTGACTTGCTCCAACCACGAACAATGTGGTGCGAGCCAACTCGGAAGTTGTCAAGCCGAATGAGACAGTTCCTTTTCAGAATTAAGCTCTAATCAATCACTTGCTTTTGGGTGTCCTTTGGCGGATTGATCCAGACGGCCCGAGGCGGCAACGCCGCCTCGGGCGGTTTGCGTACGAATCGGTTGGGAGACCGCTGGTAGGCGGCGTCCAAGGCCGCCTGTCGACATTGGTGGACCTGTTCCACCCGGCCGTAGTGAACGTCGGCTGGGGTATAGAGCGCCACGCCGGAGTGCCGATGCTCTCCGTTATACCAGGGGAAGAAATCACAGCCAAAGGCCCGCGCGTCCTGGATACACCCGAACCGTTCGGGAAACTGGGACATGAATTCCGGGGACATCATACTTATTTCGCCGCAGAATTTAGTGTGGTGTCCTCAGATTACCGGATTACCTCCCAGGCTATTGGGCCGGGAGAGATACCGGCACCAACTCTATTCCTTCCTTCCTGCCAAGATTCCTGCTGTATTTCTTCTCTTTCGCGTTATTCCAGTGTTCCATCACTCCCAAGCTGGAGACGCTCGTACGGTTGCGCTGCGGATCGTACTTGGTTTTCGACGGCGGGTTATCGGCGAGCGCCGCTTCAATCAGATACTGGTCGCTGAACGCCATATCGGGCGCGTCCGGCCATTCCGTCCGCAGGAAATCCAGGCCGACCGCGTCAATCGCCACCGGATCCTGTGACGCCAGAAGGGTACAAGCCCAGTGGTTGTTGAAGGGCTCCATCTTCCATTTCGGACCGGGAGGGCCATTGACCAGTCTTGAGCCATAGATGCCATCGATGAGGAACAACAGGGTCTTCGCCCCCAGGTCCTGGTGGGCGAGGAAGTCCACGAACGTCATGTACTGTGCCTTGCCGTCCCGGTTGGGATTGAAGCCGTTGTGAGCATTGTTGCGCCAGTCCTTGTCAATGCTCGTGACTCCATAGTAATTCTTGCGCAGAGTGTCACTCCCTGACCGACGTGCCCCTTGAGCAGCGCCATGTTGATGAGGTAGGTGGCGTCCACGGCGCAGGTGGCCAGCCCGGTCGCCAGCTTTCCATTGTCCACCGAGTACGGTATGGCGTTGGCGCGGTAGGCGGCTTTCACCCGGCCGTCGCCGCCGACGTTGTCCACAAAGACCACGTCCGGAAACGCCGCGTGACATCGGTCGAAAATATTGTTCGTAATGAGCCGGCTGGCGTCGAACACGGTCAGGTTCGCCGGAGGCATGCCGGCCTCTCGGATCATGCTTTTCAGAAGCGCCAGCACCAGTTGGGGCGTCGCATTGATTTCCGGAGAGTCTTGATGCGAAGCGGTATTATTGGCATTGATCTTGATGGCAACGGTCTCGCCCTTCTGGTAGTCCCGTTCCCCCCGGCCGTGTACGGCATTGAAGTGCCGGAAAAGCCCCGCCCACGCCTCTCGTTCCGTCGTGGCCCCGGTGAGTCTCAGCAGGCATTCCTTCATCATCAGGTCAACCGCCGCTTGGGAAACCACGTTGTCGTCCCACCAATTGCCGGTGGTGCCGTCCCAGGTAGTTGCGGCCGGATCGTGGGACCAGACCACTCGGCCGGGGAAGATCCCCCGCCCGGCACCGAGAGGCTGATTGGGCTGGATGATCCACTGGGCCTTGCCCTGCGCCGCCGCACCTTTGGAGTGACCGTCCACCGCCAGGAAAAGCAGGAGAATCACAATACAGGTGAAGAGCGCCCCACGGAGATAACGGGACTGCAGAATGCCCTTTCGCGCCGCTTGGAAGGCCGCCCATCACTCCAGCCAGCGAGAGGAGGTATAGGACAAATCCAGACATGATCGGTGCGGTCATCTGCATACAGGGATAGGTCGCTCTTTGAGGCTTGGGGAGCACCCGTAGGAGAAACCATGCGGAGGAAGCGATCCCGGAGGCCAAGAAGAGAATCTTCGGAAATGAAGTTCTGAGGCGTTCCCTCCACCGAGAGAGAACCTTGGCAAAGAACTCGTTCATACGGGGCCTCCTCACCTTCCGTGACCACATGTGCGACCTCCTTTTACGGTTCCTGAGTGATCTGTTTCTCATGATCTGTATTATGTCCGGTCTGCGCAGATTTCGATAATGAAATTCTGCCATTCACTGACTCTGGATGCCTTAGAGGGTGTGTGAGAAGCCACTTTTTCGTGGCATGGGCGCCCCGCCCATGCAGCATCGGCGGGACGCCGATGCCACGGGCTCAGCCCAGCGGGGCGCACAGCCACATGCGATCGCCCTGCAGTCCAGGGGCACACGCCCGGCCCCAGGAGAATTCCCTTGCCTCCAACGGCGTGAGGGGTTAGGTTGGTGGTGGCGGGCCGGGTGGTCCCATGTCGAGGGGATGCCGGACGAAGTCTGTTTAAGTGGGGATGCTCATGGGTTCAAGACGAAGAGCGGTGCACGGAGGAATCGTGATGATCGCGGCGGCGGTTCTGCTGGGGCCGTCACATAGGGCAATGGGGCAGGAGCCGGCGGATTTTCGCCAGATTATCAGCCGGGCCAAGGCGGAGGTTTTCCCAGCTTTAATCTTCGTCAAGCCCATCGTGGAGGACTACGAGAGCGGCGAGAAGAAGCAGCAGGAGGTCTTCGGCTCCGGCGTCATCATCAGCCCGGACGGCTACGCGGTGACGAATTGGCACGTCGTGGACAAGGCTGTCAGCATCAACTGCGTCCTGCACGATGAGCGGCAGGTCAAGGTGGAACTCGTCGGGTCGGACCGGGACACCGATCTGGCCCTGCTCAAGCTGCCTGCTCCGGCGGAAGGCAAGACCTACCCGCACGCTCATTTCGCCGATTCGGACCTGGTGCAGGAAGGCGACTTTGTCATGGCCCTCGGCAGCCCCTACGGCTTCCAGCGGTCCATCAGTCTCGGCATCATCTCCAATGCCCATCGCTACATCGGCTTCGACACCGAGTACAAGTACAACACCTGGATTCAAACGGACGCCGCGATCAATCCGGGCAATAGCGGCGGGCCCCTGATCGACACGCGCGGGGGTATCGTCGGCATCAACACGTTGGGCGTCGGGGGCGGGATCGGCTTCAGCATCCCGGCGGCGCGGGTGCAGGACGTCGTCGAGCGGCTCAAGCGGGACGGCAAGGTCGTGCGGGCGTCCACGGGACTGCGGCTCCAGGCCCTGAAGGATTTCCACAGCAATACCTTCGTGGACGGCGAGCATGGCGTCCTGATCGCCGGGGTCGAGGAGAATAGCCCCGCGGCCCAGGCGGGCATTCGGCCGGGAGACATCCTGCTGACCATCGACGGCAAACCGGTCGAGGGGCTCTACGCCGAGATGCTGCCGACGATCTGGTGCAGGCTGGTGGACCTTAAGACCGGTAGTCCCCTCGCGATGGAATTGCAGCGCGGCGGCGAGAAGGTCCAAATCAAGATGACGCCGGAGCAGAAAGGGCTGTCCGAAGGCGCGGACTTCGATTGCCGCCGGTGGAACATGACCATCAAGGAGATCAATAAAGACCGGACGCCGCAGCTTTACTACCTCCGGGAAAAAGGCGTCTTCATCGAAGGCGTCCGCTACCCCGGCAACGCCGCCAACTCCGGCCTGGGCCGGCGGGACATCATTTTGAGCATCGACAAAGAGACCGTCCAGACCGCCGAGGACGTCAAACGCGTCTACGAGCGGATCCTTCAGGATGAGAAACGCGAGAAGAAAGCCATGGTGGAGGTCCTACGCAGCGGCCTGCGCAAGTGGATCGTGCTGGATTATCGTCGGGATTACCAACAGGAGTAGACAAAGTAGGATGGGCTTGGGTCCCCAAACGCGGTATCATGCGTTTGGGATCCCCTTTAGCCCATGCTGATCTTGTCTTGACATGCCGAATTTCCCGCATGGGCTGAAGCCCATCCTACGGGTATGAATAGGAGCAAAAGGATGCAAAAGCAGAATAGGCGAATGTGGGTCGTGGTGGCGGCTATGGCGACACTGGGTCTGGGCGGGCAGGTGGTCCGGGCCGCGACAGACGATGAGAGCGGGCCGGCCCTGAAGATCGGTCAGCAGACGGCCCATAGCTTCGTGGTCGTCAGCTATCATCTGAAGAAGAGCGACCGGCCCTACATGAACGAGGCCGACGGCTCCGAGATGGGGGCTGGGACCGTCCTGCAGCGGATCCTCAATAAGAACGCCATGGATGTCATCGGCGTTCTCCTGAACGATCAGGGCGACATATTCACGTTCGATCGGGAGCCCACGCATCGGGAGGTGATCGAGCAGATCACGATCAAAGGGCCGGATGGGAGCGTTCTGCCCGCCAAGACCAGCCGGCTCCTGACCAAAACGCCGGGCCGCATTCTGCACATCGAGGGCAAGCTGCCTGCCGGGTGGCAGCCGGTCCAGTTCGCCGATCAGGGCGAGGTGACGGCCGAGACGAAGCTCTTCGTCGCGACCATGGGGATCGGCAAGTACTACCACATCTATGTGCGGGCGTGTGAATACGGCCTGAATTGGGACAAGGAGATGGACAACGGCCATTGCATTCGGGTGCCCGGCGTCTATTCGGCCGGCGTCCTGTGCAATGCGGACGGCAAGCCGGTCGGCGTCACGTGCCTCGACGAGATCGACCTCGGTCCCGGCGGCCCCGCCTGGCGCGGCAAGGACATCCTGGCGGACCCCGGCCTGTCCGAGGAGCAGCAGATCCAGCTTGAGGAGAAGATCAAGAAGGAGTTCGCCAAGAACGTCTACGAGATCCGGATCATGCCCCGGCCGGAACCGCAGGAAGAGGAGGAGATGGACTATGGCGGCCGCCGCTTCCGGGGGCGGTTCGCCGGGTCGCAGGCGGTGGAAGAGGTGCTGGTCTACGGCCTGGGCTTTGCCGAGAACAAGCTGATGATCCCGGAGGCGATGCCCCGCGATATGGCCGCCGGAATCGATACGATCACGGTCAAAGTGGGCGATGAGGACCTGCCCGCCCGCTTCGGTGGTGTGCTCAAGGGATGCACCGCCACCATCATCGAGTTGGAGAAGGGAAAGCTGGCGCAGACCGTCGCCTTCCCGGCGGATGGCAAACTGACGCGTCTGGAACCCTTCTGGGCGGTCTCGGCCAGCGAGCTGGCCGGCATGGACGTGCGGATCGAGTGCAGCCGCTGGGTCGATAAGCAACAGGGCTACGCGGACCAATGGTACATGACGGCGGAACGCACGCTGCCCTCCGGCAGTTGGCTCGTGGATCGCCAAGCCAGTCTCGTCGGCTTCCTGGGCCAAGCCCGGCACGAGAGCGATCGGCTGGAGCCCTATCTGCTCGGACGCGGGCAAGGCCGCTACCGCTCCTACCGGTCTCCCTACGCCATGATGCGGCAACGTCCGAGCGCGCGGGCCGGCGCCAGTTACGGCTACCCCGGCGACACCCGGCTCTTCGACGCGACTGCGATGGCCAACATGCTCGGCAACTTGCCCGCCGGCTACGATCCGCATATCCGCCATCTCGACAAGGACGAGCAGAAACGCCGGGTCTGGCTGGGCGTCGAGTACACGGCCCCGGACAAGGAGATCATCAAGCAGATGAACCTGCGCGAGCCGACGCAGGACGGGCGGATCGGCGTGGTCGTGAATCGCGTCTACGCCGGCTCGCCGGCCGCCGAGATGGGCTTGGCGGAAGGTGATATTCTGCTGAAGGTCACCGTGCCGGGAACACCGTGGCCGATCGAACTGGCCGGCGATGACCGCGAAGGCTACGAGATGCCCGACTTCGATGAGGCGGACATCCCGCGGGAGTTCGCCCAGATGCCCCGCAACCGGCCGTGGCGGAGCCAGGACAACTATCTGAACCGCCTGCTGGGCGAGATCGGCCAAGGCACCGCAGTCAAGCTCAGCTACATTCATAGCGGCCAAACCGTGGAAAGAGAGTTCACCATCCAGCAGGCCCCGCGCGACATGCTCAGTGCGCCCAAGTACAAGAACGACAAGCTCGGCCTGACCGTCAAAGACGCGACCTACGAGGTTCGCGCCGCCCTGCATCTGAAGGGGGACGAGCCGGCTATCGTCGCCGTCAAGGTCGAGCAAGGCACGCCCGCCGCCCTGGCCCGCATCAACACCTATGAGCTGATCCGGGCCGTGGACGGCGTCTCCGTGGATTGCGTTGGCACCTTCGAGAAGCTCGTCAGCCAGGCGCAGGAGGCCAAGAAGGACTCCGTCCGCCTGACGGTCGAATGGCTGGGCAAGACGCGTCTGGCCGATCTCAAGTTCGAGGCCAAGGCCCCCGCCGGGATGATGAACTCCCTGATGCGCGGCCGCCAGGAACGCTGAGACGGAAGTTTGATTTTTGATGGTTGATGGTTGATGGTTTTGGTTGTCTGGCGGACTTTCTTAAGAAATCAGAAAATCAACCATCAAACATCGACCATCACCTTCCTGCGGCCCCTGCCGCCCGGACAATTATCAGTTTTTCACGCAGCCTCCGTGCTCGCGGCAGAGTTGACCGGAGCATGGGATTGGATTACTATGCCCATAAAAGGACGACCGATTAAAGGCTTCAGGGCCTGCGTGAAGGGAATGCACCATGAGCCACTATGCGATTTTCATGATTGTCGGCGCCATCGTCGTGGTCGGGGGGTGGACCGCGTACTTCCTCTGGGATTACAAGCAGCGCAAGGAAGAGGAGAGCCAGCCGAAGCCGCAGTCCCCACAGGTCAAGAAGGCCAAGAGCGAGATCTCGGACTGGGCCAAGAAGATGGCCGAATTCAAAGGCCCGCCCAAGCGGCCTACCCAAGGCGAACCGACGGAGAACGGATGACAGAATACAGAGAACAGAAGACAGACGACCGAGGACAGCGCCGTCTTCCGTCATCCGGCCGGCCGTCCCGAAAGGAGAAAAATGCCCGCCCAGTTCCTGACTGAGGATTTCCTGCTCCAGACGAAGACCGCCCGGACTCTCTACCACGAGCACGCCGAGCACATGCCCATTTATGATTACCACTGCCATCTGCCGGCCCAGCAGATCGCGGCGGACCACCGGTTCGAGAACCTCACGCAGGCTTGGCTGGCCGGGGACCACTATAAATGGCGCGCGATGCGGGCCAACGGCGTCGACGAGCGCTACGTCACGGGGGACGCCGGCGACAGGGAGAAATTCGAGAAATGGGCCGCCACGGTGCCCTTCTGCCTCGGCAACCCGCTGTACCACTGGACCCACTTGGAGCTCAAGCGGTACTTCGGCGTCCAGGGCGAGTTGCTCGACGCCACGACCGCCAAATCCATCTACCAGGAATGCAGCGAAAAGCTGCGCTCGTCCGAGTTCAGCACGCGCAACCTCATGCGGAAGATGAACGTCAAGCTGGTCTGCACGACCGAAGGCCCGCTCGACACGCTCGAACATCATCAGAAGATCCGCCAGGACGGCTTCGAGATCAAGGTCCACACCGCCTGGCGGCCCGACCAGGCGATGGCGGTGGAGGACCTGCCCAAGGTCAACGCCTTCATCGAGAAGCTCGAAGCCCTGTGCCACTTGGACATCGCCGACTTCCCGAAGTACATTGAGGCCCTCCGCCTGCGGCACACCTACTTCCACGAGAACGGCTGCCGCCTCTCGGACCACGGCCTGGAAACCGCCTACGCCGAGGACTGCACCGAGAGCGGGATCAAGGCCATCTTCGCCAAGATCCGCACCAACGACCCCTTGACCGCCCACGAAATCCTGCAATTCAAGTCCGCGCTGATGTTCGAATTCGGCCTGATGGACGCCGACCGCGGCTGGGTCCAGCAGCTTCACCTGGGCGCCCTGCGCAACAGCCGCACGCGCCTGTTCCAAAAGCTCGGCCCCGACGTCGGCGGCGATTCCATCGGCGACCTCGAAGTCGCCAAGCCGCTCTCGAAGTTCCTCGACCGCCTGGACCAGCAAGGCAGACTGCCCAAGACGATCCTCTACAATCTCAACCCGCGTGACAACCCGGTCCTCGCGACCATGGTCGGCAACTTCCAGGACGGCTCGACGCCCGGCAAGCTCCAGTTCGGCTCCGGCTGGTGGTTCCTCGACCAAAAGGACGGCATGGAAGACCAGATGCGGACGCTGGCGAACATGGGCCTGCTCAGCCGCTTTGTCGGCATGCTGACCGATTCGCGGAGCTTCCTGTCCTATCCGCGCCACGAGTATTTCCGGCGGGTCCTGTGCAACCTCCTCGGCTCGGATGTCGAGGCGGGCCTCCTGCCCAACGACCTCGCCCTGCTCGGCCAAATGGTCGAAAACATCAGCTTCAACAACGCCAGGAACTACTTCCCCATGGAATGCGACTGACAACGGCTTTTCAACCACAGAGGGGCACGAGGGCCACAGAGGACAGAGGACGGTAGACAGACGATAGAAGGCCGTAGGCCGCAACCAAAACCACTTCACGCAGAGATCACGCCGGGTGCCATGCCTACGCTCGCGTAGGCATGCGGGCCTATGGGAGGGAGACAAGCCCCATTTCGCCTCGTCGTCGGGAATGTTCCGCTTCCCAACTGACGACTGGCTACCGAATACCGCCTTTTTGACGCTGAGGGACGCAGAGGAAAGAAAGGCCGGAGGCGGTAGGCCGCAGGCCGGAGGGTCTGGCTGTCCCCTGGCCTCTGATCCCTGACCCCCTTTCGGGCTTTTGCCTTTTTCCCTTTGCCTTTCTCCTTCTCCTCTGCGATAATCGTTGACAGAGAAACTCCCTTGCTGAAGCTGCGACGAAGTGGTTGGCGGTGCTTGTACGCCGGGCAGATTTGGTGAAGCCGAGGAGAATCAAATGGTTGTGGGAGTCCGAGTGCCGCGTCAGAAAACGTGACAGAATAGGGCGAAAGTAAGCGACCGTCCCCGATTTGCCCTTATTCCGTGATTGTCTGGTCCACAGACTTCGATTTCCGCGATCCGAGCGGAGAGAGGCGAGAGAATGGATCGAGAGGACTTTCTTGAAAGGTACAAAGAAGCTGTTGAGTTCCTCGAGAGCGAGGATTTACCGAAAGCTCAATCGGCCGCAAAGAACCTGATAGCGTTAGCCCGTGAAACCGCGCAGGAATCCCACGTGGGACTTGCCCGGTTCTTCGAAGGTTACTGCGTCTGGCCAGCCAGGACGTTGAGACAGCGTCGGCGGCATTCGAGGCCAGCGCCCCACTGCTGCAGGCGCGGGACTGTGGGCACAGTTCGGGGAGGCCAAACTGTTCCTGGGAGTGATGGCGCAACGGCGATCGCAACCCGCAGCCGCCCTGGCACACTGGTCCGAAGCAGTTCGGGTGATAAGGACAAACGATATAGGAAATCCGATTCTGGGCCCCTTGCTCGAGAGCCTGGAGCCTGTCGTCGCGGATTCTCCACCCGACCCGGCCAACCCTGCGGCGTGTGATGCCCTGTTGGAGCTATCCGACACCTATCTCTCCCTTGCCCGTGCGCCACGATTGCACTCGCTTGGCCGAAAAGGCGCTGGCGCACGGGCTCGAGGGGCGGCAACTCCTGCAGGCGAGCAAACTGGCCGGGGCGGCCGCCCCATGGCCAACATGCCTCAAGAGGCGGTGCTCCACCTGAGAGAGGCCTATGCCCTAGCGGTCCAACTGGATGGGATTGCCAAGATACCGTTGGGTCTTCTGCATAATTTGGGAAAGGCCTACAAGGAGAGTGGGCACTACGAGGAGGCCATCGCCACCTTGGAGCGTGCCCTGAAGATTCAAGAGAATTCCCAGGAGAGGAATGATCTTCTCACTGTCGCCAACCTGGTCGAGACCGGCAGCGTCTACCGGGATTGGGGCAAGTGCGAAGAAGCGAGACCTTATCTGCAGAAAGCTCTGTCCATCACCAACGACATGCCTTGGCAAGAGGATCCGCAATCCGCCGCCATTCGCGCCAATGTTTTGACGAATCTGGGTCTGGTGGAGACCGACGATTCTCACTATGAGGCCGCGCTCGCCCTGCAGGAAGAGGCTCTCGGCCTTCTGACACAAGGTAATTTCTCTTACCCTCCCGGCCTGGCGCAAGTGGAGGCGAACCTGGGCCTTGTTTCTCCGGAGAGTCGGCCGCTATAGAGAGGCGGCCGAACATCGGGCCAGGCACTCCAACTCTACCAGCACATTGGCAACTGGGCGGCACGTCTCGGTGTGCTGTCCTCCTTGGGAGAGGTCTACCTTCTCCAGGAGGATGCGCCGAAGCGGTGCGGTGTTTTGAGGAAGCCCTCACGGCTTTCCGCCGAGCCCCGCGCAGGTACGACTACGCCCGAACGCTCTTTTATCTGGCTCAGGCCCATGCTTTACTCCACGAAGACCAGATAGTATCTCACGAATTTGAAGAAGCGGCGAACGTTCTGTCCTCCCTCGACGTTCCGCAGGACCATGCGTTCGTCCTGGCCCGCTGGGCCCGCTGGGCCACGCGTCAAGGAATGCTCGCCCTGGCGGAGTCCCTCCGCCGGCGGGCCCGAGAGCAGTTCCAGCGCGGGTCTGTCGGTGGAAGCCGACTTGGAAGAAGCCCAACGGGCCCCGCTCTGCCTGGCTTTGGAGACCGAACCCGCTCGAACCCATCTCCGAGGAGGCCTTCGACCGACTAGCCCAAATCGATGAACACCGGGACATGGCGCTCTTCGTAAAAGCGGTCGTTCTCGATGCGCGCGACCGTACGGCGGAGGCGGTTGCCCTGCTTGATGAGTTGCTGTCCTGGCTGGGAGAGGAAGTCCGTGACGGGCGGCGGGCCCGAGCCTTACTGGTGCAGGCCCCAATGCTCGCTTCGCTGGGACGCTCGGAGGACGGACTGGCATCTGGCCCGACGCGCGCTCGAAATGATCGAGGGCGAGACCGACCTGGCGAACCGCGCCGCTCTCTGGATGCAGGCCGGCAGCTTCTTTCAAACGGACCAGCGAGACCTGGCGGCATGTCCGTGTGTCTGACGCATGCAGCCGAATGCCGATCTGCGCGGGACAACGAACGAAGGCGGCGCAGGCGACCCGTGCTCTCGGAACCGTCTACGCAGCGATGAGCAAATCGGACGAGAGTTGCCGAACGCTTCGAGACGGCGGCGAAGCTCTATGCAGAATCCGGGGAAGTAGCGGACAGTCTCAGGTGCGAGGTGCGCTCGGGCATGGAGTATTTTAATGGGGGCGACTACTCGAAAGCCATTGGGACTCTGAAACAGACCGCCCTCAAGGCCCGAGAAAACGGCAATCCCCACGTCGCGGCCGAGGCGATGCAGACGCTCCTGGGCGCCTACGTGCGTCTCTTTGATTTCTTTGTCGCGAGCCAAAACTGGTCGAATGCGAAGACCATTCTGGAACTGGTCCGACAGGAAGCCGAGGCAGGCGGCGAACGAGAGAGCGAAGCTCTGCTGCTGGCGACCATGATCCTGCGTCTTTCCGATCCGAGCGATAACCGTCGGCACCGGATATCCCCCGAGGAATGGTCTTCCCTCCAGGCCCTTCTCGCCCAACACGGCATGGCCGAGGAGTCCTCTGCCGGCGTCCTGACCCTGGAGGACCGGGAACAATTCTGCCGCGTCCTGCGGGCGGCTCTCTTCGGACGCAAGCAGCCGGAGTCCGCCGGGACGGCAGAAGATGCACTCTCGGACCAGGTAGTATCCGAGCAATATACCCGTGAGTTGTGGGAGCTCGGCCTCTCCCAAAGACACGGCTGGCGTCACGCTTCGGTCCAGACCCTCAGTCCGCAGACCATGCTCCACCGCCGCCAGGGCGCGGAACTCCGCTCGAACGACCCGGAAGTTGCGCCATGGTGGAGATCGTGGCTTCGTACCACGAATTGGCGGTCTGGGAAGACCCGAACCTAGCCATCGTCTTGCCGATCATCGACTCGTATTCCCGCGGCACCCGCTTCGAGAGACGCGTCAACATCAACCCGCTGACCCTGGCGGAGAATTGTCTGAGCTTCCTCTTCTTCCGCTCCGATCCGTACGGGCGACTGGCCCGATTCGTCGACAGTTGTGGCTACGTCAGTGCGGGCAACGTGGTCCTGTGTCCCCTGCCCTTTCTAGAGTCGGTGCTGAGCTACGGCGAATACACCGGCGGAGACCTGACCCCTACTCCCGTCTACACTGTCGCAGGAGATAAACCCGCGGGGTCCGAGGAGGAACTCTCCCAAGAGATGTTCGATCTCATGAAGACCTCCATTAACGCTCTCCGCCAGGAATTCTTCCTGGAGTGGATCCTCGGCCACGAGATCGGGCATGGCGAGCTGGGGCACACGTCGCGGCTTTCCGACAAGGGTCGCGAACCGAGGGAATGGGAAGAAGAGGCGGACCGTTTCTTTATTGAGCACATCCCTAACCCGGGGCGGGCTACCCGGCTACTGGCTGGCCCTGAGCAGCCTTCTGGCGATGGTATTCGGCAAACACTACGAACAGGAGAACGGTCACCCGTATGACGGACCCGACCTGGTCACCAAAGGAGCCGCACATTCACGTGCTGGACCAGGTGGAACCCCATCCGCCCCTCGTCACCCGTTTGCTGAATCTGGCGGATAGCATGATGGAAGTCTTTCCGGGGATCGAATCGGGGGAGTACTTCCGGCAGGTGCGCCGGAATATCACGATTGTGAAGGGTGGAACATGATCAGCGAGAACGTAATCAGCGTCTTTGTCTCATCAAAACAGGGAGAACTCGACCTGGAAAGAGCGATTGTACGGCAGCAGATCGAAGCCGCCGGACTGATTCCCGTTCTGGCGGAGGATTGGGTGCCGGAGCGGAGGGACAGTCGCCACCTGTACCTCGAGGGAGTCAGGACGTGCCCGGTCTATATCGGCATCTTCTTTCGGGTCTATAGCCTCGCAACCGTAGAAGAGTATCAAGAGGCCATCACCAACCCATACCGTGAGATCCTGATCTACCAACGAAAGGCGGAAGAACGCCGCCGGGACGAACGTCTGAGGCAGTTTCTGGCTGGTATCCGGGAGCGACATGTCATTCTCTATTATGACGAGCCGCAGGACCTTCTTAAGATCGTCGCTGGACATCTGCAACTAGCCATCAAGCGCATGATCGAACGGCTGCTGCAGCTGGGCGGGCAAGCGCCGAAGTCCCTGAATTGGGGCGAATTCCTGAATCTGCCGACGGGGGGGCTGGAGGCCAAGAACGCCATGCCCCCCCTGCAGGAGTACCTCCGGGCCCTGGGATTCCCAAACGGGGAATTTAACGCCGAGCAATCGGCGAAGGCCGTCGCGATGTTAGCTTCCTGTCTAGGACGGTTCAAATAGAACGTGTAAGCAACAACACGACTGTGAAATGTCGAGTTTAGCCATTTTTGCAGTGGCCCGATGGCTCAAAAACAGCCGATTTCTCGATTTCTGTGCACCTCCAGGTTGGCTGTCACGACCAGGAGAAACGCGGAGCTGCTCGAAAACAGCCTATTCTAGCGAATATGCGAAGCCAAAAATGGCTAAACCCTACTAAAATGAGAACGGGGGGGAATTAAAGGGGTCCGGTGCGTCTTCTCGGGTGCCCCTTGGCGGCTTCGTTCCCAGGCGGCGGTAGGTGGAAAGGCAGTTCTCGGTTTTCAGTTCCCGGTTCCCTGTCCGGAATCTGCGCTACTAACCCGCAACAACTTAAAATCGTTTCCAGATAATTCAGACGGCGACACGTAAAGCCCGACGGAATAAGAGATTATGTCTCTCGCAAAGACGCAAAGATCGCCAAGGGGAAGACATAGATCCGCTGTGGCTTTCTTGGCGCTCTTGGCGTGCTTGGCGAGAGGAACTCTTGGTTCCGGCCGAGGGCGAAGCCCGAGGCCGGGCTGGGTCAATCGGCGTAATCTGTGGATGATCTTTCTCTTTACCTCGGCCGCCCTCCCCGCGATAATCGTTGACAGAGAAACTCCCTGGATGAAGCTACGACGAAGTGGCTGGCGGTTCTTTTACGCCGGATGGGTCTGGTGATTATGAAGAAATACCCAACGATTGGCGTGTGTGGCCTGGATTGCGGCTTGTGCCCGCGCTACTACACGGTCGGTCCTTCCCGGTGTCCCGGCTGTAGCGGTCCCGACTTCCCGAGCAAGCACCCGTCCTGCTCCTTCATCACCTGCGGCGTCAAGAAGAAGAACCTCGAGGCCTGCGGCGAGTGCCCCGACTTTCCCTGCCCGAAGTTCAAGAGCGAAGAAGAATATCGGCACGTGAAGGAATCCCCTTCCTACCCGGCGTACAGAAACGTCTTGCCGAACCTGCATGCCATCAAAGAGCACGGGATTGAGAGCTTCCTCCAACAGCAGAAAAGACGAATCGAGTTGCTGGAAAAGATGATCAAGGACTTCGACGATGGCCGCTCGCGGAGCTACTACTGCCGGTCCACCGCGTTGCTCGATCCCGCGGACCTGGAAACTTCCCTGGCAGCGGCCAGGCAAAGAATCAAGGCGGACCACATCCAGCCCAACGACATGAAGACCAAAGCCAAGATTCTCCGAGGTCTCCTCGACGAACTCGCTGCCAAGGAAGGCCGGAGACAGTAGGCGGTAGGCAGTAGTCATAGTTGTCCCCGCGTCCAGCTTCGAAGGGCGGGTCAACGCCGTCCGTTCACAGGCTCCGCCGGGTTCGCTGTCTGGACGGAGTTGTCAGGCAGCGGAGCCACGACCCGGTCACGCCGGGACAGGTTGGCGGCCCCGTAGCGCCACACCAGAGCGACCGCCAGGAGCGCCACGGGAGGGCCTGCCGCCGGACGCCCGTGCGGCGCCACCATAGGATCAGAGGCAGGCCAACGAGTCCCGCCAGGATGACAAGACCCGGCGGGACGAGCCACGTCTTGACAGGGACGGCACTTCCTGTAAGAATCATGCCCATGAACACGACAAGACTCCTGCCCGTCTGTAGAGCCGCTTCCGTCGGACTTTTGGTACTTGGGTTGTCTCAGACCGCCACGCTCGGTGAGTGGCAACGCGACGACAAAAGCCTGGCGTGGGTCAGCGGCACGAATGTCTTCTGGCGCTTCAGTTTCGACCCCGGCAAGGGCAAGCCGTTCTTTCATCCGGTGGCCCCCGGGGGGAACACGCCCCTGACCAACTTCAAACCCGCGGACCATCCGTGGCATTACGCGCTTTGGTTCTCCTGGAAGTACATCAACCACCCCAACGACGCCCGGCACGTGAATTATTGGGAGGAGGACCGCACCACCGGCAACGCCCAGGGTAAAACCCGCTGGGACCCTCCGATGATTGAGACGCAGGCGGACGGGCGAGCCACCATCCGCCTGAAGCTGTGCTACGTGAACCCTTCCGGCGCGACCGACATGACGGAACTCCGGGAGCTGCAAGTCTCCGCGCCGGCGGCCGACGGCGGCTTCTCCATTGACTGGTCGGCGCGCTTTACCGTGGGTGACAAGGATCTGGTGCTCGATCGGACACCGATGCCAGGCGAACCGGGCGGTGCGGTGAACGGCGGCTACGCCGGGTTGAGCGCGCGCATGGTTCCCCTGCCGGTCACCATGTCGGTGGTCACCACCGCCGGACCGGTGGAGCGGTTTGTCAGCAATCGCGCCCGGCCCAATGCCGCGGCGGCCGCCTGCAATTTCAGCGATGGTGCGCGGGACATCGGCGGCCTCGCTTTCTTCACCGACCCGGCCAATACCGGCGGGGAGGGCTCCCAAACGCGAAATTCTGCGTTTGGGAACCCTGACGCGCCGTGGTACATCATTGATTCGAAGCAAATGCCGTTTATTTGCCAAGCCCTGCTCGCGCCCAAGCCCCGGTTGGTGCCGGCGCAGGGCGAATTCACCCTCCGCTACCGCATCGGCGTGAGCCCCAAAGCCTGGACGCAGGCCGGATTGGAGGCGGGTCAGAAGGAATGGTTAAAGAACAAGTGAGTATGTGGAGAACTGACGTGAAAAGCAAAGTGTCGCGATTTCTTTGGATTGGGGCCTTCCTTGCGGCCGTAGCAGCAAATGCGCAGGCTCAACAGACCGTCGCCCCGTTGACCAGAGCCAAGGGAGAGGTCCGGCTCATGACCTTGGACCCGGGGCATTTCCATGCCTCGCTGGTCCAGAAGACGATGTACGAGCAGGTTTCGCCCGTGGTGTACGTCTACGCGCCCCAGGGGCCGGAGTTGCAGGACCACCTCAAACGGATCGATGGCTTCAACACGCGCCCGGCCGATCCCACCGCCTGGCGCGAGAAGGTCTATACCGGCGCCGACTTCCTGGAGAAGATGATTGAGCAAAAGCCGGGCAATGTCGTCGTCATTGCCGGCAACAACGCCCGCAAGACCGACTACATCTTCCGTTCGGTTCAGGCGGGCCTGCACGTCCTGGCCGACAAACCCATGGTGATCTCCCCGGAGAAGTTCCCGCTGTTGGAGGAGGCCTTCGCCGAGGCGCAGAAGAAGGGGGTCCTGCTCTATGACATCATGACGGAGCGGTATGAGGTCACGACGATTCTCCAGAAGGAGCTCGCGCAGATTCCGGAAGTGTTCGGCGCACTGGAGAAGGGCACGCCGGACGATCCGGCCGTGACCATGGTGAGCGTGCATCACTTCTTCAAGTCCGTCGCCGGCAGCCCGCTCATCCGTCCGGCCTGGTCCTTCGACGTCCGCCAGCAGGGAGAGGGCATGGCGGATGTCGCGACCCATCTGGTGGACCTCGTGCAGTGTGTGTGCTTCCCCGAGCAGGCTGTTCAAAAGACGGACGTCAAGGTGCTCTCGGCCCGGCGGTGGCCGACCGTGCTTTCGCCGGATGAGTTCCAGACGGTCACGCAACTGAAAGAGTTCCCGCCCTATCTCCGGGGCGACGTAGACCAGGGGCAGTTGCGGGTTTACTCCAATGGCCAGATAGACTACACGCTCCGAGGCGTCCAGGCCCGGGTCTCGGTGATCTGGAGGTATCGCTCCCCCGGGGACACCGGCGACACGCACATGTCCATCCTGCGCGGCACGCGCTGCCGCCTGGTCATCCGCCAGGAGAAGGAAGAAAAGTACCAGCCCACCCTGTATGTCGAGGCCGCTGCGGGCGGCGACATCGAGGCGGCCCTGAAAAAGGCTATTGCCGGGACGCTGCAAGCCCGGTATCCCGGCATCAGCCTGCAGCCGCTCTCCCAGGGCAAGTGGCGGGTCGAGGTCCCGGACAAGTACCGGGTCGGCCACGAGGCTCACTTCGGTCAGGTCACGGAACGGTTCCTGCGCGACTCGGCGCAAGGCCGGCTCCCGGACTGGGAGGTTCCCAACATGATCGCCAAGTATTACACCACCACCGAGGCCATGAAGATGGCTAAATCGGACACCGGCGGTTCCAACGGGAAGTGATGTTGTTTCCCCCGAGGGAGTCTCGCGACGCTCCTACGGAACTATGGTCGAAAACGAACAGAATCATGCATCATCTGAATGAAGGAAAGACAGCTATGAAGATGTCCCGACGACGTGCAATCCAAGTCCTGGCGGGAACCGGCGCGGCGGGAGTGGCCGGATTTTCCATCGTGCCCAGCCGGGTGCTCGGACGCGAAAAGACCGCAGCCCCCAGCAACAAGATCATCATGGCGGCCATCGGCACCGGCAGCCGGTCCTCTGATGATACCAAGGAACTGGCCGGATTTCCCGATGTTCAGTTCGCCGCGGTGTGCGACGTGGACCTGGTCCGGGCGCGGCAGAGCGCCAAACGCCTGGGCCTGGACGAGAAGAACATCTACCAGGACTACCGGCGCCTGCTGGAGCGCAAGGATATCGATGCCGTCGTCATTGCCAGCCCCGACCATTGGCACGCCCTGCACGCCATCGACGCCGCGCTGGCGGGCAAGGATGTCTATGTGGAGAAGGCCATGACGCTGACCGTCGTCGAGGGGCGGGCGATGGTCAAGGCCATCCGCAACAACAAGCGCGTGCTCCAGGTGGGCAGCCAGCAGCGTTCCATCTCTAACTTCCACCGCGCCTGCATGCTGATCCGCAACGGCTACATCGGCAAGGTGACGAAGATCATCGGTGTCGACTATGCCGCGCCTGGGAGAGCAAGCTGCCGGGCCGGCCCGTTCCGCCGACCCTGGATTGGGACAAGTGGATGGGGCAGGTGGAGCCCAAGCCGTACAACGAGAACATCCACATCAGCCGGTCCAAGCCTGGGTGGCTATCGATCAAGGATTTCTGCGGCGGCGAGATTTGCGGCTGGGGCTCGCATGACCTGGACCAGGTGCAGTGGGCGCTGGGCATGGATGAGAGCGGGCCGACCGAGGTGTGGGTGGAAGGCCAGCCGTACAAGCCCTGGGTGGCCGACGAAAACTCGAAATACGGCCGGTTCTTCGGCGCCAAGGAGACCATCATCCACATGACGTATCCCGGGGGCATCCACCTGGAGCTATCGGAAGATGCCGTCCCCAACGGCGGTGCCCTGTTCATCGGCGAGAAGGGGCAGATCCGCATTGACCGCGGGCGCTTTGAGGTCAGCGACCCAGCGTGGAAGACCATCCCGCTGGAGACCATGCCCGTGCAGTTGTACACGGCCCGCCACCACCACCGGAACTTCGCGGATTGCATCAAGGACCGTAAAAAGTGCGTGTGCGACGTGGAGACCGGGCACCGCTCGGCCACGGTGTGTCACCTGGGCAACATCGCCCGCTGGGTCAGCCAGCAGACCCAGACGGTCGGCACCAAGCTGATCTGGGACCCCGTCAAGGAGCAGTTCACCAATAACGCCCTGGCCAACTCGATGTTGGACCGGCCGCGGCGCAAGGGATACGAGCTGCCGAAAGTCTGAGGTATTGAAACAGAGTTACAGTTGGCTGCGGAATGGACAGCAAGGCCAGCGCCTCTCGGGGCCTTGCTGTCTAATTCCGCAGAAGAACCGCGTAAGGTGCAAACGTGGAAGGGTCTGATTCGCAGGTTGTGAGAGCACCCGTGTTACTGACGAAGAGACGACCGAGGCCGGGATCTTGTGTGGACGGGACGCCCCGGTCTTCGAGTGCGACTTCGGGCGTGTGGCGTTCGCCATTTGCTTCGACCTGAACTTCGACGAGCTCCGGCTCAAGTACGTCAAGGCGAAGCCGGATCTCATCATATTCTCTTCCATGTACCACGGCGGTCTCATGCAGGCGTACTGGGCCTACTCTTGCCGGGCTCATTTCGTAGGAGCGGTGGCAGGGTTGCCGTGCCAGATCCGTAACCCGCTGGGCGAGGTGGTGGCCTCCAATACGAACTACTTCGACTACGCCGTGGCCGAGGTGAACCTCGATTGTCGTCTCGCGCACTTGGACTACAACTGGTCGCGTTTACGGTCCCTGAAAGAGAAGTACGGGCCCAGAGTCAGCGTCACCGATCCGGGATTCCTGGGGTCCGTGTTGATCACCAGTGAGGACGAGAAGACCCCCGTCGATGAGATGATCAAGGAGTTCAAGATCGAACTGCTCGACGACTACATGGCCCGCGCCCTGGCGCACCGCCACCAGGCGGGAAACATGGAATGAGCAGCCAACCACGGCGTACTCTTCCCGAGCGCACTCCTCAGATCACTTGCCGGCCAGCTTCTGTCGCAGGAACGCCACGCAGCCGGGCACCTGCGCGGCGCTGAGCCCATGGAGCAGGAGCGGCCCTTGGAACCGATAGGTGCGCAGCAAGGAAAGATAGCGATCGTAGTCCAGCTTGCCTTGGCCGGCGGCGAGATGCCCCGCGTCGCCATCGTGGTCGAGGTCCTTGGCGTGCGCCAGGACGATGTCTTTGCCAAGCAGGGCAAACGCCTCGTCGAGGATCTCTCGCATTCGGGGCAATTCGCCTGTGTGGAACAGGTTCGCCGGGTCGATCGTGACTTTCAGGTGTGGGGACGCAATCTCATCCAGCAGTCGCCGCGCTTCTGCGCCGAATTCACCACGTTGTTCACCTCGGGTTCAAAGGCCAGGACCACGCGCGTCTGCCGGGCGATCTCCGTCGCCTCGCGTATGCAGGCGGTCATGTCACGCCACGCCTCCGGCGCGTCGTTGTCCGGGTGGCGGCGCCACAGGTTGCCGCGGTCACGCGTGCCGGTGCATAGGTGGATCTTCGCGGTGCCCAACTGCGGACAGGCTTCCGCGAGGACCCGCAGCCGCCGCAGGCCCGTCCGGCGCTGTTCGGCGTCGGGGTGACTCATATTGAAGGTGCCCTGCACGGACGCAACCGCGATCCCACGGGCGGCCGCCTCGCGCCGAATCCGGCCGGACACGTCCAGCGGGATTTCATCGGGCATGTCCGGCAGGCCGGCGCAGTCCAGGCTCACTTGCACACAATCAAGACCGCAGGCCTTGACGGCATCCAAGCGAGCTTCCAGTGTGCCGCCTCCAAACGTGCCCAGCAGAATGCCGACCTGGATCGCGGCGGAGGCCTGGGACTCCCCCGCTGCCAGCAGACTGCGCGGGCCAGTCACTCCCAGAGCGAAGACGGTGGCCTGGGTTCCCTGTTTCAGAAAGTCACGGCGGTTTAGTTGCTGGCTTGCTTGGTTCATGCGCTTAGCTCCTCTGGTAATCGAGAGCGTAGGTACAACCGAATCATGATTATAGTCCCTGCGCTGGTGCGTCACAACGTATCTTGTCTCCGTTTGTCCTGGTATCTGATGTGGGAACGTTGCTAAAATAGCAGAGTATCGTGCTGTCTTGCAACTCGTAAGAAATGCGGCTTGCCGTAGTCGGACTTTTCGATAGGGTCAAGAAATGTCGTCACCAGGAAAAGAACACACAAGATCAACATGCCCCCAGAAGAGTGATCGGCCAAAGAACCACGGTAGACATCGCTGGTCTACGTGGGTGCTCCCGGCAGGTGGACTGTTGGCACTGATATGGTTCCTGGTTCGGGTGATCCCGAAACCGTCACGGGCCGCCTATCCCTGTCAGCGTGCGGCTTTTCCGCTGGCGTCTGGCTTTGTCCTCTGGCTCGCCGGGGCACTCGGCTCGATCGCTTTTATGCGCCGAGCCAAACGCTGTTTGGCACAATCGCGCTACCCACTGTGCGCGATACTGGTGGCCGTCAGCATTGGGTCGGTATGGGTCGCTCAGAGCGTTACGACAGAAGAAACGCTCCTGGCCGACGAGCCAACCGCGAATGCTCCGATAGGAGATGCTAAAGGGATTCACCCCGGGCGCGTGGTATGGGTGCATGACCCGGAGGCCACGGATTGGGCCGGTCCTGGAAACGGCCACTGGTGGGAGAGCAGCCACACCGATCAGGCGGTGGTCGACAAGATGATGAGCAGAGCCATCCAAGGGGCTTACGGGTGAGTCAAGCGATGCGGCCGCGTGGGGCGCGCTGTTCCGCTATTTCAATGAGCAGCACGGCAAAGGGACCGTCGGGTACAAGGCGGGCGAGAAGATCGTCGTCAAGGTAAACTTCGTCGGGTGCATCCGGATTTGGAACAGCAGCGCCACACCCACCCTCGCAGACTACAATCTGAGCCGTGCGGATTACATGAACACCTCGCCGCAGATGATTATTGCCCTACTGCGGCAACTGGTGGACAAAGCGGGCGTCAACGAAGCCGACATCACGGTGGGCGACACGTTGTGCTACTTCCCCAACGAGTTCTACAATCTTTGCCATCAGCAGTTCCCGAAAGTGCAGTACCTGGAATACCTGGGCCGGTTTGGCCGGACGGCCGCCAAGCAGTCCTCGGTCCCGCTCTACTGGAGCACGCCGGCAGCGGCGGGATCAAAAACGGACTATGTGCCCACGTGCTACGTCGAGGCCGAATACCTGATCAATTTGGCCAATCTCAAAAGCCACAACGACATGGCCGGCGTCACGCTCTGCGCCAAGAATCACTATGGCTCGCTGGTCCGCAAGCCCGCGCATACCGGATTACTACGATCTGCACAAGGATCTTCCGTTTAACACGCCCGGGATGGGGCATTACCGGCCCCTGGTGGACCTCATGGGACACAAGCAGCTTGGGGGTAAGACGCTGCTGTATATGATCGACGGGCTTTATGCCGGTAAACACGCCAAGGAATCGGCGCCGAGGAAATGGAATACCGCGCCGTTCAACGGCGACTGGACTTCCAGCCTGTTTGTCTCCCAGGACCCGGTGGCCATCGATTCGGTCGGCTTCGATTTTCTGTGGACCGAATGGGACGATGCGCCCCACCACGCCGGCGCCAACGATTATCTGGTCGAGGCGGCTCTGGCGGACAATCCGCCTTCGGGCACGTTCTATGACCCCGATCACAAGGGGCACGTGACTCGTCTGGCGAGCCTGGGGGTCTATGAGCACTGGGACAATCCGACGGATAGGCAGTATTCCCGCAACTTGGGAAAGGGCAAGGGCATAGAGCTGATCCAGTTGACCAAGACCCGCCAGAACAAGGTGGCCGCCCTGGCTCTTAGCGTCAACTGAATCTCCCCTGAGCTGCAAATATCATCCGGTTGATATCCAATCGAGGTCGTCACGACATACAGGAGGTTACCGACCGGAACGCGTAGGATGAACCAAGGTAGCCCTAAGATCCAGGCAATGGTGCCTTGGAGGAGGGAACAGATACACCATCGACCGTGTTGGGCTCCATCAGCTCCACTCGCGTCCCATCGGGATCGTACAGATTGAGTTGGCGTTTGCGGTTCTTTCCGACGCGTATTTCGAGGGGCTTGTCGTATTTTGACCGATAGGGATTACTTTCGAGCTTCGCCTTGACCTTCTCCATGTCGGGCACGAGCAGGCAAAAGTGCGGAGTCACCTTGGGATCGAGCATGAACTCGACATAGTCGCTGCTCCCGGGCACCTTCATGTTGATCCAGGAGAGCACCTTGTCGGTGGCGCCGCCGCGCCAGCTCTCAGTGAATCCGAGGATGTCGCCGTAGAAGTGCAGCGCCGCTGCCACGTCCTTGACGCCGACTCCGCCGTGCGTGATGTGTTCCGAGATGCGCGTGTCGGGCAGGAATTTCCCCCGGTCGCGCCTCGTCCAGCCGTCCGGCGTGTACTGCACGAACTCGATGGTATAGCCGCTGGGATCCCGAACGGTGAAGCCCAGGTTCTGCACCTGCCCTTTGCTGACGCTCTCCGGCACCTTGACGCCCTTCTGTGCCAGATAGGCGCACATCGCCTCGGCGTCGTCCACGCAGTAGGCAAGCTGGTGCAGACGCTCCTGGCCGGGCCGCAGGCCGGTGAACACCTCGATCGACTGCTCGTCGCTCACCTTGAAGCAGACCAGCAGCAGCGAGCCGTCTTTGAGATTGTTCAACCGGTACTGTTCCGCGAAGCCCAGGAAGTCGCGATAGAACGGCACCGATTTCTCGATGTCGCTGACCTTCACCGCCATGTGGGAGATGCCCACAATGCGCGGGCGCTCCTGCGCCGGGAGCACAGGTGCGCCGGCAAAAACCGCCAACAAGAATAGTACCGTCAGTAGTCGATGGAGCTTCATCTGAGAGTTGTCATCTCCTTCCAATGGGACTCATGATGGGTGGCAGAGGCAGTGCGGCTTGCGTGGTTGATGACACATGATGCCGATGCCATCGGCAAGCTCCGAAGACTCCGCTTGCCGCTGCCACCCTATTTCTCACACTAACAGGGCCCGCGTGAGCTATGGGTCACACGCTCCACGGGCTGCGGTAGTCGCGCGTCAGCCATTTCGGATCGCCGGTGCCGCCGATGAATTCGAACTTCGCCGGGTCCCACTTGAGGGTCTGCCCGTGGTAGTACACCTGGTTCATCAGGTGGCAGCAGATGGCGCTGCGGCCGCCCACCTGCTCGCTGGTGATCGGCTTCTTGCGCGAGGCCACGCAGTCCATGAAATCGCTGAGGTGGTTCTTGCTCACGTACAGCTTGATCTTCGCGTCCTGCAGGAAAGCCCTCTCCGCCTTCTGCACCTGCGCGGCGCAGGAGGTGACTTTGCGTCTTCCGGAGGCTCGGTGTTGAGGAAGGAGGCGATCGTCTCGTTGCCGCGTTTGAACGCGAACTGGCCGCGGTCCACCAGGACCTCGCCTTCGGTGCCATAGAAATGCACGCCGAAGCCGTCCTTGTGTTCCACCACCACGCCGTTGGCATAAACCAGGTTCGCGCCGCGTTTCGCGCCGGCCTTGGCCGGCGGCCGCGCTTCCACGGGCCCGCTGCCATCCATGCCCAAGCCCCATTGGGCGATGTCTAGGTGATGAGCGCCCCAGTCGCAGACCATGCCGCCGCCGAATTCCCGGTACATGCGCCAGTTCGGGAAATGCTTGTGCACGCCGCGCGGGCTCAGGACGGAATTGTACGGCCGCATCGGGGCCGGGCCGACCCACATGTTCCAGTCCAGTCCTGGCTCCATGGCTTCCTCCGGCAGATCGCAAGGAGAGGCCGGGTCGCCGAAGCTGCACTCGACGCGCTGGATCTTGCCGATGACGCCGTTCTGCACCAGCTCGCAGGCGATGCGGAACTCCTTGATCGGACCGCTGCATCGAGCCCGTCTGGAGGACGCGTTTGTTGGCATCCACCGCCTGGATGACCTCGATCGCCTCGTGGATGTTGTGGGTCAGCGGCTTCTCGCAATAGACGTCCTTGCCCGACCGCAAGGCGGCCAGGGTGACGATCGCGTGCCAGTGGTCCGGCGTGGCGATGCAGACGGCGTCGATGTCCTTGCGATTGATGATCTCGCGGAAATCGCTGTAGGCGTCGCACTTGCCGGCGCGTCCCGGCTTGCTGGAGTAATAGTCTTCAACGCGCTTCTTGGCGTCTTCGCGGCGGGTCTGGTCCACGTCACAGACGGCCAGCACCTGCGTGTCTTGGCCGAGGAACCCGCCCAGCAGTCCCCGTCCCTGAGTTCCCAGGCCGATGAACCCCATGGTCAGCCGGGAGTTGGCCTTCGTAGCGGCCGCCCGGACATGCGAGGGCAGGACGAACGGCACCGCAGCCGACGTGGCGAGCCCTTTGAGAAACGTGCGTCGTGTGGATGGCATGATCTTCTCCTTCGTTAGACAGTTGTGAATACTCCACCGACGTCCGGCGGATGTGTCGCAGCCCCAACACCGCTCGCCTTGGTCGAGCTCGGGGGCGACCTCCTGCCGGGCATCGCTGGCACTACTTCCTGATCTTAACGACTGCCGTGGGCCGTGGCAACTCTCTCCCTGTCGGCGGCGTCGGACTTCGCCAGCCGACTCCTTCCTTTGCAGCTTCACGCGCGGGCACAATGCCGAATTCTCGGGGGACCTGCAATAACCGGCATGCGTAACGACCAACCCCTTAGAGCGTCTAACATAGTGATGATTCCGGGCCGGACCGCTGCCCGGCTGTCATTCCCGCGCAGGCGGAATCCAGTTCGTACCGGGACGTTCCTGGACCCCTGCCTGCGCAGGGGTGACCTCGGGGCTTCGATGTTCCTTCTATTAGA
Organism: uncultured Planctomycetota bacterium; assembly: GCA_963750205.1. Lineage (GTDB taxonomy): Bacteria > Planctomycetota > Phycisphaerae > Sedimentisphaerales > Anaerobacaceae > PLanc-01. Next base: position 677,423 of record CAVVRJ010000011.1, on the reverse strand, counting down.
GGCCCTTAAGGCTGGTGCCGCGGCGGAAGAGAAGCCCCTCAGACTGCTCGGGCGAAAGGAACACAAGTTTAGTTTCCTGATGAGCACAATGGAGTATAATTGGTGCGGTTCGCCATCGCGCGGGTGTCTCGGGAGATCGAATTGCGTGCAAGCGGTCATTGAACTGGCTGGATTGAGTGTGCGTTTCGGCAAACGCGAGATCCTGAAGGATCTCAACGCCGCTCTGTCGGGGCGCACCTTGGGATTGCTCGGACCCAACGGGGCCGGCAAGTCCACGCTCATTCAGACCCTGTTGGGCTTTTGCCCGGTGGCCGGCGGCACGGCCAAGGTCTTCGGCCACGACATCCGCCGTCACCTGCGGCCGGTTCGGGCCCAGATCGGCTACATGCCGGAGAACGACGCCTTCATCGCGGACATGACGGCGGTGACCTTTGTGCGCATGATGGGCGAGCTGTCCGGCCTGCCGGCCCAGGCCGCCCTCGAACGGGCCCACGAGGTCCTGTTCTACGTGGGGCTCGGCGAAGCCCGCTACCGCAAGCTGGGGACCTACTCCCTGGGAATGAAGCAGATGGCCAAGCTCGCCCAAGCTCTCGTGCACGGGCCGCGTCTGCTCATTCTCGACGAGCCGACCAATGGTCTCGACCCGAATCGCGCGCAACGGATGGTCCGCCTCATCCGCGACATCCGGGATTCCGGCCAGATGCACATCCTGCTATGCTCCCATCTTCTCCGCGACGTGGAGGAGACCTGCGAGGAGGTCCTGATCCTCAAGCAGGGGCAGATCGTCCACTACTCGAATCTCGAAAAGGAACGCAGCGCGAACAAGCGCTTCGTGGAGTTGGAGACCACCGGCGATGCGGCCCCCCTGGCCGAGGCCCTGACCCAGCTCGGATGCGCGTGCACGGCGGCAGGGACCGGACGATACAGGATCGTCCTGCCCGAGGGCTTCGATCTGCACGAGATCTTCCGCGCGGCGGCCGCACAAGATCTTGCCCCTGCGGCGGTTGAGCTATCGTCGGGATACGCTCGAAGACATCTTCCTCAAGGCGATGGAAGTCTGATGTGGCCGTATACAAGCAGACCTACAAGGACTATGAAGGCCGGCGGACCGCCGCGTGGTCCCGCTTTCTGATCCTGATGCGGTACTCCTATGCCCGGCTCTTCCAATCCCGGTCCCTGGTCCTGTTTCTGGCGCTGTGCTTCTTCTACCCCCTGGGCTGTGCCACGTTGATCTACCTGTCCCACAATAGTCCCGCCCTCGCCATGCTGCGTCTCCAAGCCAACGCCCTGCCGCCCATCGACGGGACGTTCTTCTACGTCTTCTGCGTGGTCCAGGGGGTCCTGGCCCTGTTGCTGACGGCGTTTGTGGGGCCGAGCCTGATCTCCCCGGATCTGACCAACGGCGGACTGGCCCTGTATCTGAGCCGCCCTTTCTCCCGGACCGAGTACGTGGCCGGCAAGATCACCGTCCTGTTCGTGCTGCTGTCCCTGATCACCTGGGTCCCGGGCCTGCTGCTCTACGCGATCCAGGCCAGTTGCACGGGCTGGACCTGGATCAAGCCCAACCTCTGGCTGGCCCGCTCCATCGTCCTCGGGCTCGCTGATCTGGATTCTCGTGTTGTCCCTGATCGCCCTGGCCCTCTCGGCCTGGGTCAAGTGGCGGATCGCCGCCGGAGCGTGCATCCTGGGCCTGCACTTCGTGGGCGCAGGCTTCGGCCAAGCCATCAATCAGATCCTGCAGACCCGCCATGGCTCGCTGATCAACCTGGGCAGCGGTCATCCACACGATTTGGGCGGACCTCTTCCGCAGCAGCCGGAGCATGGACCTGTCTGTGACGCAGGCCTGGATCGTCCTGGGCGTGACTTGCCTCCTGTGCCTGAGGCTGCTGTCCCAACGGATTCGGGGCTTCGAGGTGGTCAAATGAGTGAGGACCGGATCATCCTCGATAATGTCTCGCGGTTCTACGGCGAGGTCCTGGGCGTCAACCGGGTGACTCTCTCCCTCCCGCCCGGGATCACCAGCCTGGTCGGTCCCAATGGTTCGGGCAAGACGACCTTGATGAACCTGATCACCGGCCTGGTCCGGCCGAGCCGGGGCCGGATCAGCGTCCTGGGCGTCGAGCCGTCGCAGCCCCAGAGGCTCTTTCGCTTCGTGGGCTACTCGACGCAGTTCGACGCCTTCCCCAAGGGCCTGACCGGCTCCCAGTTCATCTATTCCTTCCTGCGTCTCTCCGGGCGTGACCGCGGCCGAGTGCCAGGAGCTGACCGCCCGGGCCATCGAGCAGGTCGGCCTGGTCGAGGCCGCGGACCGCAAGGTCGCCGCGTACAGCAAGGGCATGCGCAGCGCATTCGGCTGGCCCAGGCGATTGCCCACGATCCCACGAGTGTTGATTCTCGACGAGCCCCTCAACGGCCTGGACCCGCTGGTGCGGGCCGAGACGATCGCCCTCTTCAAACGCTACGCGGCCGAGGGCCGTCACGTCGTGGTCTCCAGCCATGTGCTGCACGAAGTGGACATGATCTCGGACCAGGTCGTCCTGATGAGCGGCGGCTACGTCGTCGCCGAGGGCCAGATCCGGGGCGTGCGCAGCGAGATCCAGGACCAGCGGCCCATGCAGTTCCTGATCCGCTGCCGACAGCCGAGCCTGCTGGCCTCCAGGGTCTTCGAGCAGGACCACGTGGTCGAAGCGCGGCTGCTCCCGGAAGGCGAGGGCGTGCTCGTCAAGACCCGCGACGCGGACCGCTTCTGCCGAACCCTCAACCACCTCGCGCTGGCCGGCATCGACATCGAGGGCGTGGTCCCCGCCGACGACAACGTCCATTCCGTCTACGAATACCTCATCGGTCGGGAGGAGGCCACGCAATGATACGCCTGTGGTGTACCCAGGTCCTGGCGATCATCCGCCTGGAGATGAAGAAGACCTTCTTCGCGAAGCGTGGCCTGTGGGTCTATCTCCTGGCCTTTGCCCCTTTGGTGCTCTTCATCAGCCATCCGTCGCCATGGGGCACCACCGGGACCATCTCGCGCGCGTGGCCCAGGACCATCCGATCTCCCGCGAGGCCCTCAGCGACATCCGGACCGGGATGACCCGCGACGAGGTCACCCAGAAACTCGGCCAGCCCTATTCCCGCTGGGGCAGGCACTATCCGCGGCGAGCACAACCAGCAACGTGAATGGTCCCGCTGGAGCTACACGGACGGCAAGATCGAGTTGCACCTGTTCTTCGACGATGACAAGCTGACCGGGCATCCATAGGAACGAGTATCGGCACTCTGCCCGAGGCCTTGGCAGATCTTTGCCGGCGTATTCCAGTCCTACTACCTCCGCCTGGCGATCTTCTTCGGATGCGTGGGGGTTTTCGTCAACCTGTTTCGGGGCGAGATGCTCGACAAGAGCCTCCACTTCTACCTGCTGACGCCGACCCGGCGGGAGGTCCTGCTGGCCGGCAAGTATGCGGCCGGGCTCCTGGCCACCGTGGTCATCTTCACCTCCAGCACGGCCCTGCAATGGCTGGCCGTGCTCTGGGAATTCGACCATACCGCCCGGGCCAGTTTCCTGGCGTCCACGGGCTGGAGCCAGTTCTCCTGGTATCTGATCGTGACGGCCCTGGCCTGCGTGGGGTACGGCAGCGTGTTCCTGGCCGTGGGGCTGCTCTTCCGCAATCCCATCATCCCCACTACCGTCGTCCTGCTCTGGGAAGGCATCAACCCCTTCCTGCCCGCCGCCCTCAAGAAAATCAGCATGATCCACTACCTGCAGTCTCTGTGCCCGGTGACTGTAGTGTCGGGCCAGGATACACCCGGCTTCATTCGCCTCCTGATCTCGCCGGTCCAGCCCGCCACCAGGTCCGTCGCGGTCCTCAGCATCATGATCCTGACGGGCGTAGTCCTCGTAGTCGCCGCCCGCCTGTCGCGGCGCATGGAGATCAATTACAGCACGGAATGATCCCGAGCCGGAAGGTAGTATTCCCTCCACCCTGAAGCAGCGGGTGGCAGCGGCAAGCGTCAGCTTGCCGATGGCTTCCGCATTTGCCTGGACGCCATCGGCAAGCTCCGAAGACTCCGCTTGCCGCTGCCACCCGGTATTCACGAAATCAGGATAGCCGCAGCCGTGGTGTAGCCGTCAGCCGGCCCGCACGCCCAAGCCCAGTGTTTCTCGGGCGTACTTGACACTCCGTTCCAATTCGCTCTTCTGGTATGCCTGCTCGGCTTTCAGCCGTTCCTGCCGGTTGGCAGGCCAGGGATGCGGGTCTCGCGGCTTGCCGCGCTTGGCCAGGGCCACGAACTTGGCGAAATCGGCCGCCCGCGCCTTGGGCCAGACCTCCCAGAACTCTGGCTTCAAGTAAGGTATGGAGCTATTGGAGCCGGAGATGATCTCGAAGTGAATCGACACGCCGGGACATAACTGGGCCAGGCGGTCGACGAACTTGGGCCAGTCCACCAATCCGTCCCCAAGGGCACACCATTGCATCATCGCGCCGTCCGCGTACTCCCAGACCATGGTATTGCGCAGATGCGTGGCGAGCACATAGGGAGCCATGACTTCCAGGGCCGACAGCGGGTCTTCCAGCGCCGACACCGCGTTGCCGGAATCGTAGGTAATTCCGACGAAGTCCTTGCCCGCAGCTTCGATCAGGGACGCCAACTCCCATCCCTGCATGTCGCCGGCGTGGTTCTCGATGGCAATCTTGACCCCGGCGTCCAGGGCGCGCGTACGGGCCGCTTTGAGGACCTTGACCATGTCGGCGCTCCGCGCTTCGATGCCTCCCGGACTTTTCCGGTCCCGGCTGCTTCCGAGCAGCGTGCGGAACACGGGCGAGCCCAGGGCCTTGGCCAAGCGAATCCCCAAGGCCAGCAGCTCGTCGGCCGTGCCATAGCGCTTGTTGAAAGCCGTGGACGAGGGACAAATGCTCCCACCGCCCAAGTAGATATCAAGGCCCTTGTCGGCCGCCCGCGCCTTGAGGTCGGCCAGATACTTGTCTTCGAAGCTCTCGAGGGCGCCCAAGTCCGTAAGGAACACACTGTCGAGCTTCAATTCGACGGCGTAGTCGAGCAACGCCGGCGCCTTGAGGCCCGAGGAACGGATCGAATAGATGTCGTAGCCAAGCTTGATCTTGCGGCGCACGGTGGGCTGTCCCTGCGCAGGAAGTCCCGCCGCCAATCCCGCGGCAGTCAAGGCCACTGTTTTGAGGAAGTTCCGACGGTCTAAAGAACAAAGGTTGTCATGCATGATTCAATCTCTCACCGGCGCCAGGAGCAAAGGAAGGAGGGCAAGACCCGCGCCCAGGGCCGGCGCCAGACGGCCCCGATTCAGAGCGGGAGGAGGAGACCGGGGCGCAGTGCCCGCAACCCCGGGATCGGCGCCGGCCCGGAGTCACCCGGCCCGACCGACCGGCCTTTGGCCCCTCGAAACCCTTCTCGAATTCGGCGTAATAGACTCATACCGGTTTTCTTTTCCGACGTGCCACGAGCCTATCGAAGCGGGGCAGACAGGTCAAGGCAAATCAAGGGGAAGCAGGAATTGTCGCAGGAGGTAGCCGCGACGCGGACTTCCCTTGATAGACGTCCGGACCGCAGGCGGCGAAGACGACTCCGTCTTGATTGACGGCGATGTCCCCCACGGTCTTGGGCCAGGTCGCCAGGCGGTCGCCGGGGACTTCGCGCACATTCCAAGAACCGGCGCCGGCCGGGGCGTGGAAGACTCTCCCGTGGTCGTGCTCCCAATCGGGGAGGATCAGCTCGCAACCAGAGACCTCGTTCATGTTGGCGAGTGCCAGCACTTCCCGGCCGGTGGTTCGATCGCGCACCGCGGTCCCGTCGAGCACTTGCTTGGCCCGACACGGCCGGCCGAGTGCCACGTAGCGTTCCTCGGCCGCCGAGGCGGCGCCCATAAAAACTGTTGCCGCCCTGGCCGTTCGGGCCGCCTTCTTCAAGAATTCCCGCCGGCCCAAGGGTTGTCGGTTCCGTATGTTCATGGTCTCCTTTTCTTCTGGCGGCACCACAGACGCAGGCAACTCCTGGTGAGAAGCATCGAGATCTGCGCGATCGTGCTGTTCTCGCTGTCATAGCCTTGCTCGGTGAACGTGACCGTGTACTCGCCGTAGCCGGCCGATTTGCCGCTACGCGTCAGGGTCAGGGTCCAGGAATCCTGAATGTCGCCCGTGCTGCCCGCCGTCGGGATGCCTACGGAGAAGTCCTTCGGCGACGTGAGCTGGATATCGAGCTCCGTCAGCTTGTCGGCATAGGTGCTCTGCCGGGCGTGATACCGCTCTGATGGTCGATCTGAGCGAGTTGGTGCCCGACCTCCTGGGCCATCTGGCTCCCACCCGCGAACATCCCCCTGGTGGTGGAAGGCGCTCTACCGTGGGTATCGTACAACCAAGCCCAAGCCCTGCAGAATAAGGGAATCTCCTTCGCCGCTGTGCACGTGGCGAAGGAGAGCGCCGCCGGGTTGCAGAAATGGGCGGCGGACGGCAGAATCCCGTTCCCGGTGGGGATGATTCAAGGTGACCGGGAAGAGGTGCTGCTCACCTGGTCCGCCAAGTCCTTGCCCTGGCTGGTCCTGACCGACGCGGGCCACACCGTCACCACCGAGGGGTTTACGCCGGACGAGCTGGACAAGAAGCTGGATGAAACGCTCAAAGCAACTTGGTAGAATGACGGGGACTTTTGGTCCAACAGAAAGGAGTGGTTATGAAGTTGAAAGCTGGTGGCGTCGCGTTGTTGGCCGTTCTCGTCCTTTGTACGACTGGCATGGCGAAAGAAAAGCCGGCCAAGAAAGCGGGCAAGGGCAAGAGCCTGGTCGCCCCGGGGTCCGAGGTGAAGAAGGTCGTCAACGATTTCAAGTTCACGGAGGGTCCGGCCGGGGATGCGGAGGGCAACCTCTATTTCAGCGATATTCCGAACAATCGCATCGTCAAATGGTCGCTCGACGGCAAGCTCAGCACGTTCCTCGAGAATTCCGGCGGGGCCAATGGGCTGTACTTCGACAAGAACGGCAATCTGCTCGCCTGCCAGGGCGACGCGCGACGGCTCGTGTCCATCTCGCCCAAAGGCGAAGTCACCGTGCTGGCCGACAAGTACAACGGCAAGAAGTTCAACAGCCCCAACGACCTGTGGGTCGATCCCAAGGGCGGCGTCTACTTCAGCGACCCGCGCTACGGCAACCGCGAGGGCATGGAGCAGGACGGCGAGCACGTGTACTATCTCACGCCGGACCGCAAGACGGTCCTTCGCGTCATCAGCGACATGGTCCGCCCGAACGGCCTGATCGGCACGCCCAACGGCAAGACCCTCTACGTCACCGACCAAGGTGGCGGCAAAACCTACTCCTACAAGATCAACAAGGATGGCACGTTGTCCAACAAGGAGCTCTTCGCGCCGGAAGGCGCCGACGGCATGACCATCGATAACAAGGGCAACGTCTACCTGGCGACCAAAGTCGTCGCCATCTACAACAAGAAGGGCAAGAAGCTCGAAGAGATCGCCGTGCCGGAGCAGCCGTCCAACATCACCTTCGCCGGCCGGGACAACGATACCCTGTTCATCACGGCCCGCACCTCGCTCTACGCCGTGGACATGCAGGTCAAAGGCGCCCCGACGCCCATCCGCCCGGAAGGCCAGAAGGCCACCAAGCCCAAGGCGGCCAAGGAAACAAAGAAGGCCAAGCAGAACGGGTAGGTGACGCTCGCTCGCACTGTCCCTTCGATTGTCGAGCCTGTCACGGCCACCTACGAGGGATTGGCGCGGGCGGGAAGAACTGGCCGAGGAAGGTGCCGACGCCGTCGAGGACCATGCCGACGGCCTTGGCCGCCAGGAAGATGTAGAGCAGCTTGGCGATCATCGTCCCGGCGTAGGGACCGATCAGACGCATCAGACGATCGGCGTTGCGCGATCAGGAAGACAAGGGCAAACGCGCCGATCGCCGTGAAGATCATCGGAATCTGACCGATGGACTGCGTCGTGATGATCGTCACGGTCAGTGCACCGGGACCCACCATGATCGGAAACGCGATGGGAAAGACCGCCACCATGACACGATCTTTCGGATGCTCGTAGGCCGCACTGTAGGAAAGAATGCCACGCAAGGCGATGATGAACAGCAGTATCCCGCCGGCGATCTCCAACTCGGACACGTTCACATTGAACAGATAGGCGAGACTCCAATCTCCGATGAGAGAGAACACCACCACCACGAAGAACGCGATCAGGACGGCCAGGTTCATCACGCGGGCGCGCTCCCGTCTCTCCAACTCGCGGGTCAGATCGACGTACACGGGGATGTTGCCGATCGGATTGACCACCGCGAACAGCAGCAGACTGTGGTGAATGATCGAGCCGACCGGTCCCGCCCAGTCCGCGATTCCCCCCTTGGGCAGCATTGCCAACGCCATATGAGTGACCCCTAATCCATCCGCCCGCCCGGGGCCTTCCCGTCCCTGGGCAGCACCCGTGCGGCAGTCACTCGGTATACCCGCCGCGGCGGGCAACACAAGGGATTTTTCCGCACAATCGCACTTTGTTTGCGGCGGGCGTGACCATTTTCTCCCACGCCGACGATTCCCGGACCATGAAGAAAGTAAAAAGTGAAAAGGTAAAAGTAGGAGCGTCCGATCCGCGATTCTTTACCTTTTACCTTTTACCTTTTTCCTTTCTACTTCTCGCCTCTGCTTTCCAGATGCGCTGCAAATCTTTCAGCAGGTCCTTGTGCCCGCTCGCTTGCAGGTGCTCGGTGATGAGCCGGGCGTTCGGCTCGCGGTAGTATTGCAGCAGCGCCGCTTGGAGCCGCTTCTCGTGCCGGCCGGAAGGGACATGAATCCTGTGGCCGCGTGCGTCTTGTCCGGCGACGTACATCGCCGTCGAGGCGGTCAGCGGCACCGGGACAAAATCCTGCACCTGGCGTGGCTGCCAGGACCGCGAGACCAGATACTCCGTGAGCTTGACCGCGTGTTCCAGCGTGCAGCCGGGATGGGCGCTGATGAAGTACGGCACGAGATAGTATTCCCGGCCGGCCCGCCGACACGCCTCGTCGAATCGGCTCTCGAACTCCTCGAACAGCTCAAACGAGGGCTTTCCCATCAGGCGCAGGACCTGATCGCAATAGTGCTCGGGTGCGACCTTCAGGTGCCCGCCCACAAAGTGCCGGACGAGCAGATCGAGGTACTCCTGGCTGTGCAACGCCAGATCGTGACGAATGCCCGAAGCCACGTAGACGTGTCTCTTGCTCCGCGCACCGCCCTTCCATCGGACGAACGCCTCCATCATCTCCAGCAGCGGGCCGAAATCGAGATTCAGATTCCGGCACGGCGAAGGAAACACGCAACTCGGCCGCGAGCACATCTGCTCGGCCGCGCAACTCGTGCCGTACATGTTGGCCGTCGGCCCGCCGATGTCGCTGATCGTGCCGCGAAAACGCGGGCTTTGGCTCAGCTTGTCCGCCTCGGCCAGGATCGACTCGAGGCTGCGGGAGGTGATTTCCTTGCCCTGATGGAAGTAGATCGAGCAAAACGAGCAGCCGCCGTAGCAGCCCCGGTGCGTGGTGATGGAGAACTCCACGGGCTCCAACGCGGCAATGCCGCCGGCGCTCTCGTATTGGGGGTGCTCCCGTCGCGTGAACGGCAGATCGTAGAGAGCATCCAGCTCGGCGGACGTCAAAGGTCGTGCCGGCGGCATCACGACGATCGTGCCGGGGTCCTGGTCCTGCACGACCGGCCGGCCCGTTGGACTGGCAAGCCGCTGATACTCGTTTTGCGCCGCCATGACCAGATCCTTGTTCTGGTTCTGCTCGGCCAGCGGAGGCAAGACGCACCGCATCCGCGGGCACGGGCGTGTCTCGCGTCGCCATGTACGCCGTGCCGGCGACATCGGTGATCTTGTCTATCGACTCTCCCCGGTCCAAGCGCCGGGCGATCTCGGCGACCGCCAACTCCCCCATGCCGTGGACGAGCAGATCGGCCTTGGCATCCGCCAGCACCGACCGCATCAGCTTATCGGAAATGTAGTCGTAGTGGACGAGCCGCCGCAGGCTGGCCTCCAGGCCGCCGAGAATGATGGGAACTTGCGGATACGCCTCCCGAGCCCGGGCGGCGTAGGTCAACAAGCGGCCGGGCCGGCCGCAGGTCCGTGGCGCCGCCCGGACTGTAGACATCCGCCTGCCGGCGGTTGCCCATGGACGCGTAATCGTTCAGCCGCGAGTCGATGCAACCGGACGTGATCCCCCAGAACAGCCGCGGCGGGCCGAGCGAACGGAAAGCCTCCACGCTCCGCCAGTCCGGCTGGGCCAGAATCGCCACGCGATAGCCCAGCTTTTCCAGCCAACGGCCGATCATCGCCACGCCGAAGGATGGATGGTCCACGTACGCATCGCCGGTAATGAGGATCACATCCGCCCGCTCCCAGCCCCGGCGGCGCAGATCCTCCCGGTTCATCGGCAAAAACAATCTTCTATCGTTCGATTCCACAGTACCTGCCAACCACTGCCGACCCCACTCCCCATCGGACGTCACTCACGCGTGTAGGGTGGGTTCTCAACCCACGCGTCAAAGACGCATCGGTCACAGAGGTACGCGTGGGTTAAGAACCCACCCTACGGACTACCCCCGGTCAGTCGGGGTAGCACACGTCGCTTTGATACTTCAGCCAGTCTTCCTTGAACGCCCGGAGATGGTCGATGTAGGCAAGGACCTCATCGTTACCCTGGATCACCTTCTCGTCATCGACCAGCACCGGCGGCTCCGTACCCTCGGCACCCGCCCCGACCAACCCTGCTCCGGCACCACGACCGTTTCATGGGCGAGTGCCGTCGCCTCCAGGGTTTCGCGGAGATCCGAGCACGTTCTGCAATTCTCTGTTACGTAAAGCGTCATCGCACTACTCCTCACAGCCGTCCTTCACGACTCGCTCTGCGTGTGCTCCTCGTTTATACGCGGAGCCTTCCGCCAACGTTCTCCGCCGCCACGGCAGAATCAGTGCCGCCAGCAGGAACACCAGAGCCAACCAGCCGACGGCGAACCACCACGCCGCTGCCGTTGCTACCAGCAAGACCAGCCACACGGCTGTCTGCACTTGCGGTGCCGGCACATACCGGCGCGGATCGGCGCGGCGCAGTCGACGCAATTTTCGCCCAGAGGCAACGACCTCATAGACCCCAAGGGCCAACGGGAGCACGAGGCCCACATATACAGCGGCAGGCAGCCGCGCCCATTTCTCATACTTCGGCGACAGGGACTTGTGCCAACGGAACGCACAGCGCGGGATCTGCCCCCGCGCAGTCCGGGATCGCGCAAATCCCAGGCGAGCAGCGCCGCCGGAAGGAGGAACAGATACCCGCTCAGTGCCAAGGCAAGCACCGCGTTCACATAGAAACAGATGTGGAGAGCTTTGCGCATGTCCGGCGGGACTCCCTTCAGGGCCAGAACGCGGCGATGGCGATCGTCAGCCAGATCGCGACCCCCACCACGAATTTGCTCAAGATCCCAACCAGCTCACCCATCCCCGCCCCAACCGCCCGTCGCAACGAGAGATCCGGATGCTCCCCACGGGAGGTCTCGACGAGCCATACGGCCCCCCCTACTCCCAGACAGGCTCCCACAATCGTCCCGATCACAGGCACGGGAATCACCATCGTCCCGGCGACCGCCCCCATCATGGCGCCCAGAATGCCCGCCAGGGAAGCCCGCCAGCTTGCTCCGGCCCTCCGCGCTCCGATCGTGCCGCCAAGGAATGTAGCCACTTCGCCCAGCGCCGCGAGGGCCGCGAGGGCGATCAAGGTCCAACCGGAGAACACGTGCCGATCCCACGTCCACCACGCAAACAGCGACGTGCACAGCACCATCAGCCAGTTGCCCGGCAGGTCGAACAGCACCAGCAGCAGACACAGCAGGTTGACCAGGATCAGGATGCCCAACTCTACATAAGGCATCCACATATTGTAGAGAGGCCGGCCTCTCCCGCAAAGGCAATTCGCCGCAAGGACGGCCGTGTGGCTGGGACGAAAGCCGCGATGGGGCCCTACCTTGGCCACCCCCACGGGGTAGATAAACCCGGGCACGCGGATCGTGGCGCGTTCGGAGTTCCGCGTTTACGCGGGTCGGACTGGTCTTTTCCCGCCTGAAGGCGGAACTCCCAACGTGCGCAGGTGCCCGGGAAGGATTTGGGGTCAGAGCTGAATGGCACTTCCATAAGCTGCACCCCAAGGACCGATAAGAGTGTAGAAAAATAGACCTCCAAGCCGAGGAGATTGTTGTAATGGCAGTCTTTTCCCAAGGAGGTCTATCATGGACCAGTATACCCAAGGACGGATGGCCCGCCAAGTCCGGCGCGTTCGCCAGTGTCGGCGGCAGGTGGTACAAGAGCAAGATGTGTGCTTCACGAAACTGTTGCCCCAGGAGCAAATCGAGGCGGCCCTGGAACAACATCAAGTCCGCTACCGCGAACGCCGGTACACGCCGCTGGTGACGATCTGGACGTTTCTGTACCAGGTGCTCTCCGTCGGATCAGTCCTGCCGGGCGGCGGTCGCCCGGCTGCTGGCCTTCTTGTGCGTCGGGCAAAAGGAGGCGGGCAGTGCCAAGACCGACCCCTACTGCAAGGCCCGGGAGCGTCTGCCCGAGAAGCTCTTGGCCGACCTGGCCCGCCACAGCGGCGTGGAGTTGCAGCGGGAGGTCCCAGCCCCCAAGCTGCTGGGAGGCCGGCCGATCAAGATCGCCGACGGCACCACGCTGAGCATGCCGGATACCCCGGCGAACCAAAAGGCGTATCCGCAGCAGGCGGCCCAGAAGAAGGGCCTGGGCTTTCCCATCCTGCGTCTGGTGGGGCTGATGAGCCTCTCGTGCGGTGCCGTCTTGGATATCGCCACGGGACCGTATCGCGGCAAACGGACCGGGGAGACGGCGTTGTTGCGGCAGTTGTTGGACTCGCTGCGAACCGGAGACATCCTGCTGGCCGATGCTCTCTTCTCCAACTACTGGACCATCGCCCTGTTGCTCGAACGGGGCGTGGATTACCTTGGTCGGCTCGAGGGCAGGCGGCGGGTCGATTTCCGTCGGGGCCAACGGCTGGGCCGGTACGATCACGTCGTCTCCTGGTCCAAACCGCACCGGCCGGCGTGGATGAGCCGCCAGCTCTACGAGCGCCTGCCGGACACCCTGCGGCTACGTGAGACCCAGGTGGAGGTGACGCAAAAGGGCTTTCGCTGTCGCCATTTGCGTTTGGTCACCACGCTGCTCGACGCCCAGATCTACTCCCGGCAGGAATTGGCGACGGCGTTCCGTTGCCGCTGGCATGCGGAATTGGATTTGCGTTCGATCAAGACCGTGATGCAGATGGACGTGCTGCGCTGCAAGACTCCGGCGATGGTCCGCAAGGAGATTTGGATGCACCTGCTGGCCTACAATCTGATCCGCAAGCTCATGGCCCAGGCGGCCGCGGCGGCCGGGGTCTCTCCGCGGGACCTCAGCTTCAAAGGGACCCTGCAGACCCTGGTGGCCTTCGCCGCCGCGGGCTGGTCGTGTCCCGAGCGAAAGAACGAGTTGCATGCGGCGCTCCTGCGGGCGGTGGCCACCCATCGGGTCAATGACCGCCCGGATCGTGTCGAGCCGCGGGCCGTGAAAAGGCGACCCAAGAAACAGGTTTATCTGAACGAGCCGCGCCCCGTCGCCAAAGCACGGCTACTCAACACAACATAGGCTTATGGAAGTGCCATTCAGCTCTGACCCCATGTGTCTCCCAGCGACCGGCCGGGTCGCCACAGGCCTGGCCTTTTTCATGCGCCTCACCCTTCATAGGGCGAGCGGGGACGCTCGCCTCCGTAGCATGGGCGTCCCGCCCATAAGTTTGGGATCACGGGCAAAGCCTGCCCCCGCGAACGCGGGGCCACGACCTACGAAGAGATCCTCCGACCTCGGCTCAGAATGACACTACCCCCCGGCCCGTGGAGTTTTCTGAAGTCGCGTTAGAGGAAACGCGACGGGTCCCGCGTTATATTGGTGAACGCTGTTGATTCGGACGTTCATGGGCCCAAGGTTATGCTCGAAGATCGATATCTTATCTGGAGACTCAAGCGGGGCAACACCCAGGCGCTGTGCCGGATCTACAACCGGTACGAGAGCGACCTGCTGACGCTGGCCACCAGCCTGGTCGGCCGGAGCGGGTACGCCCCGGATGTCCTGCAGGACGTGTTCGTGAAGTTCCTCGAGTCGATCGACACCTTCGAGCTGACCGGCAGCCTCAAGGGCTATCTGGCGAAATGCGTCGTCAATCGGGCCCGTGACTATCTGCGGAGAGACCGGGGCCGCCGGACCGAGGACGCCGCAACTGCCGTCGGAGGACCGTCATCCGGATCGCGGACTGGCACCCAGTCCCGTCGAGACGGCCATCGCGGACGAGCAGCGGCAACGCCTGATCGCGGCCCTGGCCGAACTGCCCGACGAGCAGCAGGAGGCCGTCCTGCTCCACCTGCAAGCCGGGCTCAAGTTCCGCGAAATCGCCAGCGTTCAAGGCGTCTCCGCCAAAACGGCGGAAAGCCGGTACCGGTATGGTTTGGACCGATTGCGGTCCCTGTTGAATAGGCAGGTGGAAACATGAGGCATGCAAAAGACAAAGAGGTCGAGAAGCTGGTCCGGAGCCTGCGGGAGACGGCCGACACGGGAACTCATCGCAGAATCCTGGCGCACCTGCTCGACGTACAGAAACGACACAAGCAACGACAAACGGCCGGCACGAGGTCCGCGACGCGCATCATCGCGCTGGGGAGGTCTCGCGCAGCCGGCTCTGAGGAGAATCATCATGACAAGTCCATTCACAAAATTAGCCGCGGCGGTGATGGTGATCGCGGCCGTCTCTCTCGTAGTCCTGGATCGGTCGGCCACGCCGGCCTATGCCATCGGCGACGTGGCCACCGCGTTCGATCAGGCCCACGTCATTCACGTGGAAGGCTGGCAGTATTTCCCCCGGCTCCCGCTCAGTGACGGGACGACGCGGCCCCCCGTCCCGATCAAGACGTGGATCGATCTGGACAACGGCCGCACCAGACAAATGCAGGTCGCCGTGGCACAAACCGGCCGTTTTTCGTCGATGGCCCCGCCCGACGTCAATACGACGGTCACCGTGACGGAGACGATCTGCGACGGCTCCTACCTGATGACGCTCGATCACGCCGCCAAGACGGCCACCTTCACCCGGATCAGCGATTACCGCCGGCAATGGATGGCGTACCGGCAGTCGCGGATGTTGTGGGGCCAATTGTGCGGCCAGCCCGCGGAACTGGAGCACTTCACGAAAGCCGGCCGGGACGAGATTGACGGCCGCGCCTACGACATCTGGCAGTTGGATGCCGCCGGCGGTATGGGCGGCATCGTCGGCGGGGGCGGCGGGCGGCGGCGGGGGTGGAGCAGCAGCGGCACCGGCTCCGGTCCAGGGGCACGTCGATGTTCAGGGGATGATCCCGACCTTGCAGTCGCGGCTGTGGCTCGCGGCGGACACCGGGCAACTGGGCCGGGCCCAGGTGCTGTCCCGCATCGGCGACGGACACTGGCAGCTCGAGCAGGAGTATTACACGATTGACTATGACGTGAAGATCCCGGACGGCACCTTCACGATGGAACCGCCGGCCGGGTACACGGCCACGAATTCCAAGGAAACCGCCCCGGTCATGGAATTCCCCAAAGCCACGGCCCGCAGCGGCAATCTGGAATGCAGTGTGCTGGCCAGTTTCACCCTCAGCGACGGCAGCGTGATCGTCGGCTGGCAGAGCCTCGACAACGAGCGCGAAGGCATCGCAGGAGCCGCTGTTCGCGAACCTCTTCTTCGGCGGCCCCCTGCCCAAGCTGCCGATCGAGATCTCCGGCCTCAAGCCGGCCGGGGCGGCGGACCGCATGGAGTACGCCAGCCGTCACCTGGGCCGCACCTCCAAGGCCGGCCAACTCATCGAGTGGGCCCTGTACGTCCCGAGAACCGTCGTGCCGGCCAATGTCAAGTACCTGGGCTACGACGTGATTTCCGAGTTCAACGTCACCACGCCGCCCAACGGCGGGATAGGCATGAGGGTGCCCTACGGCGTCCCGGTCAAGACGGCGGAGGACTTTGACAAATGGGTGCGCGGTGCGATGGCCGAACTCAGTGACAATGCCACGGCCCCGGCGGAAGTGACCTATCAGAAGGTCTCCGACCTGGCCCAAGAGACTCGCACCCCGGCTAAACCGTAATCCCACGAAGCGTCACCCTCAGCCAAGGCCGGGCCGCGAAGCCCGGCCTTCTTTCATTCTCGCCGCACCATGACGCCAAGGAGACGCAAGGAGAATCATCATGACAGTTCGACACAACAAATCAGCGATAGTCGCCGCGCTGCTGGTCCTCGCCGCGGCCCTCGTCGACGGTTCCGGACGTGCGCGCCAAGCCGCCAATGCGATCCCCGATCTGCCGGCGGCCCTCGACCAGGCGCGTGTCATTCACGTGAAAGGCCGGCAGTACTTCCCGGGACAAAAACAGGAAAACGGACAACCGATTCCGCCGGTCGAGATCGGACACCTGGATCGACAAGCAGACCGGCCGCACACGCCAAACCCAAACCAGCACGTCCCAACGCTCGCAAATGAGCTCGGGGAGCGGCTTCACCATGAGCACCACGGTCACGGTGACGGAAACCATCTGTGACGGCACATACCTGATGACGCTCAACCACACGGCCAAGACCGCCACCTTCTCGCGCGTCAGCGATTACTATCGGGACCTGGCGGTACAGCGGCTGTCGCAAGGACCATCTGGAGCCAGTTGTGCGGCCAGGCAACGCCCGTCGGAGAGTTTCACCAAAGTGGGCCAGGAGACCATCGACGGCACGTCCCTGCGACATCTGGCAAGTCGGACGCCACCCATACCGCTGGGAGACGGCTCCGGCGGCCTCCGGCGGCGGGTCCGGGCGGTCGGGCCCGCGTGGATGCCATGAGGGGGCGGGCGCGGCCCACGCGGCGGTTTCCCTGGCCTGCCCAGCTATTCCACGCGCTCCAAGCTCTGGCTCGCGGCGGACAATGGGCGTCTGGTCCGGGCCCAAGCATTGTCGCGCATGCAGGATGGCTCCCTGGGAACTGCAAAGTGACTACCAGACCATCGAGTGCAACGGGGTGATCCCGCCGGACATCTTCGCGACGGAGCCGCCGGCTGGCTATACCGCCAAGAACGCCAAGGCCGCCGCCCCGGCCGCGGAGTTGCGACGGAGCCTCATGAGCTTCAACGCCAACGGCCGCACCGTGGAATTTGGCGTGCTGGTCGCCTTCACTCTCAGCGACGGCAGCATCATCGCCGGCTGGCAGTCCCGCGAACGCCAAAAGGGAGGATCGCAGGAGCCGCTCTTCGCCAATCTCACCTTTGGCGGCCCCCTGCCGAAATTGCCGGTGGAGATCTACGGCTTGCGGCCGGCGGGACGACCGACCGGCACGACCTATCTCGGCCATCACCTGGCCTGCACCCGAAAGGCGGACCGCTTTACGGAATGGAGCCTCTACGTCCCGACAGGCACACCCCCGGCCAGCGTCAGACAATCCGGCTACGAGGCCTTGTACCGCTTCAATATGACCGCAACAGCCAACGCCCAGTTCGGCATGACCGTGGAGTCCGGCGTCCCCATCAAAACTGCCGAGGATTTCGACAAGTGGGTGCGCGGCGCGATCATCGAACTCAGCGACGACGCCAAAGCCCCCGAGTCGCTCACCTATCAGAAAGTTACGGAATTGTCCCAACGGCTTCGCCCTCCCGCCAAACCATAGCCGCCGCCCCCTAAGCCCCATCAGGCCGGACGCCCCCGCCCGGCCTTTTTCCTGCGCCCCTGCTGACAACGACGGATAAGTAGGTTCTTCGATGGGAATCGGCCTATCGCCGGGGTGCCATGTCTACGCTTGCGTAGACATGTTCCATTCGATGGGACGGGCATGCTTACGCAAGCGTAAGCGTGGCACCCAGCCCTACTGTGGCGCTGGCGGGCTTTCGTCTTTGCTTTTTGGTTGGGCGGCGTCTACAATCGGGCTGACTCGAAGAACGGGAAACCACGTTCAGAGTCGATTCACGAATTACAGAGGAGAGATTGACAATGCAGAACCGAATCTGCTTATGCGGCACGTGCCAGCAAGGAGCCGTAGCGAAGACACCCCTTGGGCCTTGCCTGGGCCGGCATGTTGGATGGTTGTTGTTGGTGATGGCCGGGCTCGGACCGATGGTGGGTTCCTGTGCCCGGTCCGCCAGAGCGGGTACGCGTCTGGAGGCCCGCATCGTCGAAGACGCAACGGGCGAGCCGCTCGCGGCGCGAGTCGCCGTCACGAACCCCGACGGCAAATTCCTGGAGATCGAGGGCCGGCACGAGCACGTGCAGTACCTGGGCAAACGCTGGTGCTACGTGGATGGCTCGTTCGCCCTGACGATTCCAGAGGCGGGAGCCAAGCTGGAGATTCGCCGCGGTTTGGAGACGCGTCCTCTCTCCGCCACGATCACGAACGACGCTTCCGGCCCGAGCATCCAGAAGACTTTCCGCCTGCCGCCGCTGGATCGACATGCGGAGCAAAGGCTACCTCAGCGGCGATTTCCACGCCCATCTGCCCGTGCCCAAGGAAGCGCACGCCCAGATGCTGGCGGAGGACCTCAACGCCCTGACCCTCCTGTACGTGGGTGACACAGAAAACCCAATGGCCATCAACAAGCACTTCACCGGCCGGCTCGACACCAACTCGACGCCGGGCTGCGAGATCTTCGTGAACCAGGAGGTTCAGGATTGGCAGATGGGCCATCTGACTCTGCTCGGCCTGACCCAACTGGTCCCCGGCTACCCCAATGCCGGCGGCACGCTCGAATACTGGAAAAGCCATCCGCACTGGGACCTGACGCGAGCCATGCGGGCGACGCGTGAGCAGAACGGCACGGTCTTCTGGTCGCACATGTCCTCCAGGACGGCCGCAAGGTCCGTGAGGAAGCCTCGGTCGTGTATCTCCGCAAGTACGTCCAAGGCGTGCTGCACTGGCTGGATACGAACCCGAAATTCGCCAACGACGAAGACCGCCGCACCGCCCGCCAAGCCGCCGAGGAAGCCCTGCATTTCTACGAAGAATTGTGAGACTGCGGGGACGCTTGAGAGCCGCGGACCCGTTCAAACAAGAGTTAGCCTCTGCCGCGCGGTCTCCTCTCGATCCACGTGGGCTGCGACGCATGGGCAAGACCGCAACTGCGTAGGCACTGCCATCGGCGACCTCATAGTAACTCATGATCTGCGACTCGCTCTGAGCTTTTCGAGAGAGATGAACTCGGCCTCGCCAAGCCACTGTCCGGCTGCCTGTTTCCGGACGTTGCGGAAGTGCGGTTCCGAGGCGGAGGCGTCTCGTTCCCTCTCCTTCTTCATTCTCTGGCACGCCGGCAGGGCCGAGGTGAACACCGGCCCGGATTCGGCCGATAACGCCGAGTGAGCTTGTACGTGTTCGGCTCACATTCCTCGCGGCCTGTGGGGCCGGGGAGGAGGAGGGCCCCCAAACGCGGAAGATCGCGTTTGGGAACCCTATCAGCACGCCAAGGACCGGTGTCTTTCATCTGTAGCGGACGCCGCACCGGGGACGGGCGACGGCGCCGGAGAAGAAGGAAGTCGATCATGACAGAAACGAATGCTCCTTTCAACGTTGTGGATGACCAGACTCCGGCAAGGGCGAACGGGACGTGGTGGACGGTCCCGGCGGTCCTGCTGACGCTGACGATCGGCCTCGCGGCAGCCCTGTTTTATTACCGTTCGTCGCTGAAGGCCCTCGGCACAGCCGAAATCGTGCTGCTCGTTCTGACGGCCCTGGTGTGCAGCCTCCTCACTGCCTACCTCACCGCGCTCGGTTGCAGCCGCGAGCTGACGCGTGTCGAGCGCAACCTCGAACCACTGGCCGCAACCTTGACCGCGATCCAGGAGACGCAAATCCGCCTGGCCGACGCTGCGCAAGACCAATCTGGAAGGCAGCACGAGGGCAGCGCTGGAGGAGAAGAATCACCAGCTCCTGCAGGATCTGGTTGGCAGCGTGCAGACCGTGACCACGAGTGCCGCCGGCCTGCGCGAGATGGTACAAGGGCACATGGAGGCGACGCACACGGGCGTCACCAGCCTGGCCGCCAGCTACGGGCGGCTGACGGCCGACCTCCAGACGCTGCGCGAGGCGAGCGAGAAGAATGTCGGCGGCGTCACCGACGCGGTGCGGGAACGCGTAGAAGCTATGCATGCCGCCCTCGGCGGCCTGACCGGCGGTTACGACAAGTTGGCGGGCCAGATCCAGGCCCTGAATGAGTCGATGCAGAAGACCGTGGGCGGCGTCGCGGACGTCGTGCGCGAGCGGACCGAGGCCACTGGGGCCGCGCTCGGCGGTCTGGCCGGCGGCCATGACAAGCTGGCCGGGCAGATCCAGGCCTTGAGTGAGCTGACGCAGAAGACGGTCGGGATCGTCGCGGATGTGGTGCGGGAACGCGTGGAGACACTTCACGCCGCCATCGGTGGCTTAGTCGGCGGTCACGACAGGCTGGCCGGCCAGGTCCAAGGCCTGAATGAACAGACGCAAAAGACGGTCGGCAGTGTCGCGGACGTGGTGCGGGAGCGGGCCGAAGCGATCCGCGGCGCGATCGGCGGTCTGGCCGGCCAAGTTCAGGGCCTGAGCGAACAGACCCAAAAGACGGTCGGCAGCGTGGCAGACGTGGCACGGGAGCGGGCCGAGGCGACCCAGGCCGCGATCGGCGGTCTGGCGGGCGGCTACGACAAGCTGGCCGGCCAAGTCCAGGCCCTGAACGAGCTGAGCCAGAAAACCGCCACCAGTGTCACGGACATGGTACGGGAGCGCACCGAGGCGACTCAGGCCGCGATCGGCGGTCTGGCCGGTGGATACGACAAACTGGCCGGCCAGATCCAGGCCTTGAACGAGTCGAGCCAGAAAACTGTCGGCAGCGTGGCCGACGTAGTACGGGAACGGGCGCAGGCGACCCAGGCCGCGATTATTGGCGGTCTGGCGGGCGGCTACGACAAACTGGCCGGCCAAGTCCAGGCCCTGAACGAGCTGAGCCAGAAGACCGCCACCAGTGTCACGGACATGGTGCGGGAGCGCACCGAGGCGACTGGGGCCGCGATCGGCGGCCTGGCCGGTGGCTACGACAAACTGGCCGGCCAGATCCAGGCCTTGAACGAGTCGATTCAGAAGACCGTCGGCAGCGTCGCGGATGTCGTGCGGGAACGGGCCGAAGCCGCCCGTGCCGCGATCGGCGGCCTCGCGGGCGGTTACGACAAGCTGGCCGGCCAAATCCAGGGCCTGAATGAACAGACGCAGAAGACGGTCGGCAGCGTGGCGGACGTCGTGCGCGAGCGGGCCGAGGCGACCCGCGCCACCATTGGCGGCTTGGCCGCCGGCTGTGACAAGCTGGCCACCCAGGTCCAGGCGTTGAGCGAGCTGAGCCAGAAGACCCTCGGCGGCGTCGGCGCCATTGTGCGGGAGCGCGCCGAGGCTACTGGGGCCGCGCTGGGCGGCTTGGTCGGTAGCTGCGATAAGCTGGCCGGCCAGGTCCAAGCCCTTCAGGAGCTCAGCCAGAGAACCGCCGGCAGCCTCACGGATGCCGCCCAGGAGCAGACCGCCGCCCAGAACACCCTGCGGGACAGCACGCGGGCACTCGTCGCCATGACGGACGCGATTGGGCAGAGCCAAAAGGCCCTGCTGGCGGAGATCCAGAAGGTCGCCGAAGCCGCACGCCAGACCAGCGCCGCCGTGACGGCCGCGACCCTGGGGCAGACGGCCGCCCACGAGACCACCAAGAAGGCTCTGGCCGGGGTGACCGGCCTGGGCGCCGGCCAGGACACCCTCCGGGAGACCCTGCGGGCCCACGTCGGCACGACCGGTACGGCCCTGGCCGCCTTGACGGCCGGGCAGGAAAAGCTGACCACGGATATCCAGGAACTGCACGAGCTCACCCAGGCGGTGGCCGACAACGTGACGGGCGTCGCGGGCGAGCAGACGGCCCTGCGCAGCTCGCTGCAGGATCACGCGCAGATGTGGACGGGCGCCGCCCAGATTCTGGAGGAGAGCCAGAATACGCTGCACGCGCAAGTCGAAAAGGCCGTGGAGACGGCGGAGCAGATCGTCACGGCCGTCGGCAGCATGGCCGTGGAACAGACGACGGCGCGCGAGACCACGCGTCACATGATCGGCGAGCTGGCCAACGCCGCCATGGCGGCGCTGACCACCGGCCGCCTCCCGGACCTGCGGGAGATGCGGGAGAGCCAACCGGCGCCGGCCGCAACCGAGGCCGTTTGGTTCCAGGCCCTGCCGCCGGAGAGCGCCGACGCGGCCGAGCCGGTGCGGCTGTCCGCGGCGCAGGCCGTCCGGCACGGCGAGCAGCTCCGCTACGAGACGGGCCCCGGTCGGGACAACCTGGGCTATTGGAATAATCCGCGCGACTGGGCCCAGTGGAATCTCAACCTGGCGCGGCCCGGCCGGTTCCAGGTCCGCGCCGAGATCGCGGCCGTAGCCGCCGGCCGGTTCCAGGTGACCCTCGGGGACCAGAAGCTGGAGGCCGCCGCCCCGAACACCGGCGACTACCAACGCTTCGAGAAAATCGACCTCGGCACTCTGGAAGTGCCGGCGGTCGGTCCCGTCACGTTGGCCGTGCGGCCCATCCCCGAAGGCTGGCAGCCGATGAACCTCAAGTCGCTGGACCTGGTGCCGCTCGCGTAGGATCGGCACATCGTCCCCAGAAGAAGCAGGCGTCCCGAATCGCCCGGATCGCGGTCTGCCTTGACCGAGAAGAGACCCGGCGGTATGCTCTCTTAGCGGTTTTCGCTGAGAAAGTAGGCTTTCGCAAAGGCAAACGCCGTGAAGGCGGCGGGCCCCGGTTCTTCCGGGAAGGAGAGCGCGAAAATGAAGTCCACAACCATAGCGGCACTCCTGGCGATGGCCGTGACCGTCTGTTCCGTCATCCTGGCCGCCAATGCCAAACAGGGTGGAAGACTTGCCCCCAAGCAGGAGGCCAAACCGGCCGCGGCAACAACGCCGTCGGATATTCCGGGCATCACGACGCCGGACAGAACCCCTCATGCGTGTGTGGATTGCCACGTGAATCATCCCGAGAGCAAGATGGACTATCGCCTGCCCTCGATCCTGGCCCAGTGGAAGAACGGGACCGATCCCAAGATCATCGAGAAGGCCCAAGCCGCCGTGCCGGAGGGCAAGACCCTCGCCGGCAAACACCCGGACGTCTCGGCCCAGATCCGATTCATCCCGAACGACTGCCTGATGTGCCACGGGCGCAGATTCTCAAACGGCTCCCCCGTTCGCCAAGCTGCTGCACGCCATCCACCTGGTGGGCGGCCCGGAGAACCATTTCCTGACCGTCGCGAAAGGAACCTGCACCAATTGCCACAAGCTGGATCAGAAGACAGGGACATGGCATACGGGCAGCGGCGAAGCGAAATAGCCAACGTCGTCCCGATCTGGGTCCGACGTTCACCAGATCCGAAACCCACGACCTCCAACGGAGCAAGGTTCTGTATGCACCCCATGGGACTCGGCGCGGTGGCGCGGCGCATGGGGAATCTGGTTCGGAGTCCCACGTTCACGCGGGTCGGACCAGTCTCAAGGTTGCCCAACGCGATCCCTCGCGTTGGGGTGCCCTCGCGCCTGAAGGCGGAACTCCGAACTGCCCCCGACCTCGCCACCCCAGGCCGCTGATCGGGGGCACCTGTAGCCTACAGCCTCCCGCCTACCGCCTACAGCCTTCCTCCGGCGGGTCTTCCGGCGGGAAGTTCAGCCAGGCGAACTCGCCGTATACCTCCCGGGCCCGGCGATCGCGCACCTGGGCCGCCTCCACCTCGTCATCGAAAGTCCCCAGGTGCTCCCCGGCGACCTTGGCGCACCACTTGTTGCCGACCGGAGAGACGCCGATGAAGCGGGACCGGCCGTTGCGGCGTTTGCGGCTGTGGCGTGCGTTGTCCCCTTGCGGGCAGATGCGCAGATTGCACCGCCGGTTGTCCAAACCATTGCCGTTCTTGTGGTCGACGACCATTCCCTGCGGCGGATCCATGATCTGCCGGTGCATCGGCACAGCATGCCCTTTTTCCCAACGGCTGGCATAGATGCTCCCGGGACCACGGTCCCTAGTCGCGTGCCATTTGTAGTCCTTGAGCCATTCATAGTCCTGGGCGTCCACGAGGGCGTGCAGGTCCCGCGTCAGCGTGATGTAACGGCACTCGGGCCCCGGCGGCACGGGCGGTGTCACGCCGTTCGGCCGGGACTTCATCTGGAAGTTGCGGCACGGCGTGCCCGGGACCGGCCGCATCCGGCCCGCCGTCTCCGGATGATTCGCACACTGCCCTGTCATGGGGAACCCCGACAGCAGCGTCCGCGCCCACAGCACCAGGTGGGAGACACAGAAAATGCAGTTGTGACAGTTCCGCACCGACCTCGCCCTCATGATCTCCGCCCGTTCCTGGCCCGTGATCGGCCGCCGGACCATCGGCCCCCGCCCCGCTTCCTCCTGCCTGCCGCCTTCCGCCCCCGACAAGGGCGTTCCGGGGGTGACATTCCTTTCTTTCGTTCGCTTCTCCATGTTTACCTCCGTAATCTGTCCCAAAACCATTTCTCTCGACCGGGCCCCGCCGGGCCGCCTCGTTGCCGGCGTCCCGACGCACCCAGGTCACTCGCCGGCCCTCCCGTTAGCAACCGGCACATCCCGCTCGGAATGTTATGCATATTATAACCGAACTATTGGGCGATGTCCCCGAAAAATGACAGTTTAACGAGAAAAAGATGCATCCGTAAGTCCTTGTCCCGCCGAGACTAAGGGACGCTATGAAAGAATTTCCACCACAGAGGACGCAGAGGGTCCCAGGAAAAGCCCTCGAGCATCAATTCCGAGGTCCCGGCTGCCGACTACAAACAACGGCTCTTCTGACCGCAGATGAACAGGGATGAGCCCAGCCCGGCCTCCGGCCGGAACCAAGATTGCCTCTCGCCAAGACGCCAAGCACGCAAAGAAGTCCCAGCCAGACCCCTACTTCCCCTTGGCGATCTCTGCGTCTTTGCGCGAGACATAATCCTTTCAGTCAACCAGACTTGCACAGTCCTCTCAGGGCTCCGTTGGCTAAGAGAAGAAATGGCAGTATGTTTTCTTAGCGGTTTCCCCTAGGAAAGTGGGCTTTCTCAAGGCCGGCAAGCAGCGGGACCGAATTTACCTCTACGACCAATATGTCCGAATTCTGGACAAAGGCACCGAGCCCTTGCCAATGTAACAAGACCTCGAAATCTCGGGACAACAGATTCCACTCGCCGGGAAATAAGTATGACGTCACCGGAATCCCCCTAGAGGAATTCTGCCGACGCCAAACTTTTTGATTCTGGGAGCACGTTAGCCTGGAAATAAGTACGAGGTCTCCAATCGTCATGGAAACGTGGCAGGGACCGCAAAACCAGTGCCGGACGAAGACTGCCTGCATCTTGGTCGGTCTTCGGAAAGGTGAAAAGGACGAGTTGGCCCGCCTGAATCATCCAAACGACTCCTTGAGATCGGCAAGGGTATATGGCGTCTCCTCATCCTCCATGCCCCTCAGGGCGGCGGTGAGAGAGAAATGCGACCAAGTGGCCTCCTCGTCCCTTTGGATCAGTTCCTCGCGCCGGGATTCGAGGAATTTGACGAAATCGAGCACCTCCCGCTGGGCCGAATCCGGGAGGGATTGCAGATGCTGCAAGATAGCCTCTGTTGTCGTCATCAATATAACCTCCACTGACAACAACGATGATAAACACAGACGCGGGGATCAGTCAAGGGAGTGCAGACGAACAGAAGCGAGGTGAGCGCGACGGGAGTACACCGGGCCGGCCGGTCCTGGAATCGCCAATCTCCTGATTGGCTGAGAGCGTCTAACAAAATGAGAAATCAATGGCAGACGGCGGCAGGTATGTCGTTGCGAGCGCAGCGAAGCAATCTCAAACTCCCGCGTGCGACTGAGATTGCTTCGTCGCTGCGCTCCTCGCAATGACAAATGGACGCTCATTCTGGCAGTGGCTTCCAAGGAGCCGATCGGGAGATCGGCGGTCCCAGGCTGGTCCCGGGCTACAGGCCGAAGACGAGGCCGAGGCCGGCGTTCCAACTGCGGTAGTCGTGGGCGAAATCGCGACTGACGAAGACGTTCAGCGAGACGCTGTCGTGGCGGAGAGAGAGGCCCGCGCCGAGGGTTTCGTAGTGGTCGATCGCCGCGGACTGGAAGAAACGGGTATCGGCGAAGAAGCCGTTGCCGTAGAGCGATGCGGCCGGCCAGAGCGGGAAGTCCACCATCAGGGCGTTCTTCAGGACGTCCTGCCGGACCTTCGGATCGATGTCAACACCCTCGATCTTCAACTTCAAGCTGCTCAGGTGCGAGTACTGGCTGGCCACGATGAGCTGAATGTCGTGCCCCAGTCCGAACTCGAAGCGGTTGGCCACGCCGAACTGGTCCAGCAGTCCACCCGTGGCGCCGTCGTAGGTCCCGACGCCCTGGAGGCCGGCAAAGGGCGTGATTTGCCAACCGAAGAAGGGGTCCTCCTCATTGCGAACGACCGGGCGGATGGCGAGACCCAGATCGCCGCCGCCGCCGTAGATCGCCGTGCCGGAGGCGTCCATGTACTGGCCGCTGCCGACGCCGACCAGGGAGACGTGCGGACCGAAGTTCAGCCACCAGGGGAAGCTCAGCTCGTAGTCGGAGTTATCGACGGTCCCGACGGGCGTTTCGGACTTGGATTGGCGGGCATTGAACCACAGGCCGAAGGAATGGCCTTCTGCACTGCCGTGCATGACGCGGGTGGCCGGGGACATCGCAAACGTGCTGAAGGCACGATCCGCCATGCGGGCGGTCGCGGAGGACGGGTTGCCGTCGGTAATCGCCGCGGCGGACTGCTGGGCCACGGCCTGCATGAGCTTGCCGACCTCGTCGCTGCCTTGTTTGAGCAGCCAGTCCTTCACCTGGCTCTCCAAGTCATTGCGGTCCGTCCCGGTGAAGGTCTTGTTCAGGCCGGTCAGCGGCGAGGTGACGGTCAGTTGCGTATCGCCCTGCACATTGACGACGACGGCGCCGGGAAGGCCGTAGTAGGTCAGACTGCCGATGAAGTTGTTTCCGACCAGCGGGGCGAAGGCACCTTGGTTCTTGATGAGGTCCTGGACCAGGTCGGGAAGGGAGCTGGCACTCTGGGTGATGGTCCCGCCGCTGTAGGTAGCCTCCACGCCGAAAAGATCGGTCGCCTCCGCAACGCCGGCGGCGACGAGAAGCACGACGACAGTGGTGGCGACGGCGAGCAAAGTCCGTTTCATCATGAAGACCTCCTTGGTCAATTCCCTCAAGACAATTCGGGTGAATGGATCGTCCCCGGCGTATCCGCCCAGAGACACGTTAATGAGTTCTTTGCACGAGCGGCCCCCATGGCCCGGTTGGTGTTATCGTTCCGGGCCCGTCGCTCGCTTGAAAAATTCGGGCGTAATCTGGAACGCCGGAGACGACCTTGTGGGACGGTCGCGCAATTATCGCTGCCCCGTGTGCAGCTAAGAGCCTCTAACAGAATGAATGTCCATATGTCATTGCGAGGAGCGCAGGGACGAAGCAATCTCGGCCTAACGCCTGGGCTTGAGATTGCATCGCTACGCTCCTAAGAAACTGAACGTCCGCGTGGCACGGCCAAACTTGTTTGACCGTGCTCGTTGGTATGCTCCCTAACGTTCGAAGACACGGTCAAGCTGCGCTTGGCCGTGCCACCCAAAGCAGGAAGCCGGGTTTCTTTCCCCCACCCGCCGCGCAGCGGCTTCGCGGCTTGCAACGACATACTTGCCCCCCACGGCGTGGTTATTCGGTAGGAGGCACGATTTTGCAGCGAACCGGACCCAGCAAGCCTGATTCGAGGAGGGGGCTGTCCTTCTTGAAGGGGTTCCACGTGGTCCAGGCCATGCGCTTCTCGGGCGGCAGCGACTGGTCGCCGATCAGCCGATTGGGCCAGAGGTTGGCGACGGTAATCTCCAGCCTGTTTTCGCCGGGCTGCACGGTACTCGTGATGTCCACCTGGAAGGGCGACCTCCACGCGACTCCTACGTTCTTACCGTTCACCGTCACCTGGGCCATGACCTGCACGCGGCCAAGGTCCAGCATCAGCCGCGTGCCCTGCGCTCCAGACGCCGGGGCGAAGGGGAAGGTGGTGGAATACGTGGCTTGTCCGCTGAAATATTTCACGCCGGGGTCCGGGTGCTGGGACCAGTCTACGAGCTTTTCCATGACGATTTGCTCCGGGGCGCCGCGCCCGGGTTGGAACCGGACCTGCCAAGGACCATGGATCTCGATGGGGGCGGAAGCGGGCAAACTGGAAGGCACGGGCGGGCCGACCTTTCGATCATGGTGGGAGTTGCCGAACACGACAAAGGCTGAGCCGCCCTGCTCCAAAGATAGTTCCATCTGCGTACGCTTGCCCTTTTCTTCGAACCCGCTACGGCGTGTGGGTGGCCCCCGTCATGGGGTCCCAAACCTCCGGCTGCTTGCCCGTCACGCGGAATACGCACCGGGCAGCGACCGGCTGGTCCGCCGGGTTGGCGACAAAGTAGATGTCCGCCCGGCCGTCGCGACGGTGCGTGTAACGAAGGCTCGCATCGGACTCGAAATCCGGCGGGACGCCCATCCTCCCAAGAACGCCGGCCGACCACGTCGTACTCGCAGTAAAGGTCCGGGAACTTCTGCGGGCCCGTCGCCTTGCCGATCAGGACCCCAGGGCGCCATCCCCAGTTCACCCAATTCCAACGCCGATCGCCAGGATGCCTGCGCGGTTTCGGCCGTCTCCCACTGCCGATCGGTCATAATGGTCTCAGTGCGGCCATCGCTGAACCGGATAATCAGAGCACCGATCAGGCCGGCCGGATTGGGCGACTCCCCTCCGTTCTCCGCCAGCACCGTCAGTAAGTTGACGCCCGGCTTCAGACGAGGCCCAACGTCGAACGCATAGACCAGTTTGAAGTTGTCCCCTTCGCCGACCGGCTGATCGTTCACACGCACCTGGAAGGCATTGTCGGCGGTAATCAGCAGCCGAGCCGACTCGATGCGGGCGTCCGCCGCAATCGTGAACGTCCGACGGAAGAGCCGGATACCGACCGGGGCGCTGACGGCCGGAGAACCCTCGGGATACCAGATCCAGCGAGTGTTGGCGGGCAGTGACGGCGCAGGCTCGGCCGGCGCATCGGACGGGCTGGGCTTGGTGGTGACGATTCGGCCTCGGCCCACACGGCGTTCGGCCGCCTGGTCCGTCCCCCACAATTCCGCCGCCAGGCGTTGGACCTCCAGATCGCACTGCGGATAGTCCGATAGGCTCGGCGATTTCAGCGGTCGTGGACCGATCACCGTCACACCGGCGAGGACCAGGTCGCGAATCTTATGAAGCAGCGCGGGCGTCATAGTGTCCATCTCGGGGCAGAACCAGCACGCGGTACGTTGTTCCGCCGGGCAGCACCAACTGCCTGTCGTTCACCGTCGCTGCAGAAGCGTGTCCGGCGCACAGCCGTCGAAGTTGTAACCTTTGCGGTCGGGGACAGCCTTGCCCCCTGCCAGAGCGGAGGTGGGCGGTCGAAAGACGTGGGGCGCCCTTCCGGCGCGAGGTAGCAGATATCCGCCACCGGCGATCCACGCCGCAGCATAGTCTGGCAACGCGCCAGGTATTGGTGCCAAGCCCCCACCATCGGCCACCAGGTCTGGGTGCGCTCGTAATGGACGCCGTAGGGTCCCATCGTCATGCCCGGCCAGCGGTCCAGCCACGGCTGGTGCGCGTAGCGGTGGAAGACCAGCCGGTTGATGCCCATGCAAAAGGCCCAGTCGGCCTGGGGTTTCATGATCCCCGGGATGAAGTTGCCAGGCTTCCTTGGCGCCGGACGTGAAGGATTCCGCCGCCACGATGGGCCGGCCGAGCGTGTGGGCGATGGAGACCGCCTCGAAACAACTGAACGCGGCTGTCGAAGCCATAGCCCTGGGCCCAGAACTCGCACATCGGGACATCCGCCACGGCCCCCAGGCTCAGATCGGCACAGGGATTCATGTCATAAGGCTCGATGGAAAGCCCCAACCCGTAGCGACGCCCCAGATCCTTGAGGTGCTGGGCGTGATTTTCGAGGACCAACTCCTGAGCGGTCAGGCGCAAGTCCCACAGGAATCGCTCGGAGACTTCGAGGCTTTCCACGACCCGGCCGGTCATCACGGGCAGATACCGGAGCGGATCGTACCCGCGCCGGCGCTGGAACTCGTCCCGGAAGCGTCCCGTCCAGTTCTGAGCACCCATCTCCCAACTGTCGATGTGCAGCATCGTCCAGCCCGAGGTACGATGCTCCGGCTGGGGACCCACCTCGCGCAGCAGCCTGCCGACAAACGCCTCGAAATGGGCGTCCGAGGCCGCCGGATCGAACTTGTCACATTCGAAACCAAGCCCCGACTGCGGCGCAGGGCGCGTATTCGCTCCGGTGGTGGTCCGGCCGAAGCGTAGGATTGTCCAGTTGCCCTCGGGCACGTCCCACGTGAGCCGCCCGTCGGGGCCCAGCCGGTCCGTCAGGTCCACGATCCGGTCCCGGGCAATGGTCGCCGCCCCAGGACACAGCGGGATACTCCGCCGGCGCGGGAAGGAAGGGTTTGACGCCGGGTTGTGAGGAATACGGCGCTCGCACATACAGGGCCTTCTCGTCCAAATCGGCGATGCGAGGCCCCTCCTCCGGCGTCGGGAAACGCCAGCACGGCCACGTCGCGATAAAAACCGCTCCGCAGCGGCTCCAACTCGCGCGGAACAGGTCCGAAAAAAGGCGGTCGTGGCTGCGGCTGGGCCAGAACTCCCGTCAAACCGCCGCCCGCCCGTGACCTGGGTCTCGCTGGCGACGAGGTGCTGCATGGACTGCTCCGGCTTGACCCAAGGCCCGCCGCTGCCGGTCCAGCCGGGACCGGCATTCAGCGTGATCTCCAGCCCCAGCCGCTGGGCCTCGCACACGGCGTGTTTGAACAGGGCCATCCACGGCTCGCTCATGAATGGGACCGGCCCCTTGGGAATGCCCACGTCCACTTCCATGAGGATAACGCCGCCAATGCCGGCCTGCTTGCATCGCCTCCAGGTCCGCCGTAATGCCCTCCCGGCTGAGGTTGCCATCCATGAAGAACCAGTACGCCCAGGGCCGTGCCGAAGCCGGCGGTTCGCGAAAATCTTCGGATAGATCCCAGGCCCCCACCCCCGCAAAGACCCGAGCAGCACCAAAACCAAGACGCCCGCACGGAACCACTTCAGCACCATTCGATCTCTCCTTTGGGACCAGCGTGTGCCATCACGCCCGGATTGTAAGCATGGCAAACCGGTGGTGGCAAGCATTCGCACGATTCGATCTTCTCGCCGGACCATGCAACCGCCTTGGGCAGCCAGCCTGCCGTGTGCCTTAGCGTACAGCAATTCCAAAGGATAGAGGCCGTGCAATCATCCTCTCATCATAACGTCACGTGTGCACAATATGTCACGCAATGGAGTTCCGCGTCCTTTCATGCCCCGATCTGCGGACGATGTATTTGGCACGACCCGGATCCTGCCGTTTAACAGATTAGAGGCCGACTCGA
This sequence comes from uncultured Planctomycetota bacterium, assembly GCA_963750205.1. GTDB lineage: Bacteria > Planctomycetota > Phycisphaerae > Sedimentisphaerales > Anaerobacaceae > PLanc-01. Next base: position 645,822 of record CAVVRJ010000011.1, on the reverse strand, counting down.
CCTCCCGTGCAGATTTGGCGCAGACCTATGACAGGGGCAAAGACTGTTCGGTCAAAGGTCCCGCTCTTTCTGAATCACTATTTGACCAGTAGGGGGTTAAATGGAAGAAGTCTGTCATTCTCCGACTACCGTTGGGTCGTACGGCCACAGCCGCAAACCACTATACCCATCTTCTCATGACCAGTGCAGTTGTGGTAATATTACGATAAAATGCACTGGACAAACATATGTTAAGTGGGGTAAGATTATAGTCGATAGGAGTCCAGCATGAGAGGTCTCCACTTGCGACACGTCGCCTGGGGCCCAAAACCTCTGGAGGAGGTCATAACATGAATAGGCAAACTGTGGGACGATCTCTCCCGTTTGCCTTCGCCCTGTGGGCGGTTGGCGACCGCAGTGAGTCCGCAAACGCTCGGCTTCGCGTTAGGGAGTCCGGTCCAGGCAAAGACCATCTCCATCAATGCCGACGGCACAGGTGATTATCCGACCATTGGGGCGGCTGTCACAGCGGCCCAAACGGGGGATGTTATTGTCCTCAAACAGGGCATCTACTTCGGCTTAAACAACTGGGACGTCTCGTTCAGCGGCAAAGACTCTGACCGTACGCAGCCAGGATCCGAACAACCCGACCGTCGTCACCAATACCGTTATCGACTGCGAGGGAAATCGCACGCCCTGGGCCACCCACTGGGCTGATGCGGGCATGGCGATGCGAACTCCCTACCGGGATCCGCCACGGGAAACGACACCCACCTGACGCTCGCCGGACGTGACCGTCGCCAATGCTTTCGATGTTGGCGCCGGCGGCGCGCTCCGCGGCGACGGAGCCGACCTGGATGTGATCAACTGCATCTTTGAGGACAACGAGAGCCAGATGCAGGGCGGGGCCGTTTTCTGCAGTAACAATCATGCCCGGTTTGTGGGATGCACGTTCTCCAATAGTGTCTCGGACACCCTGCATGGCGGGACCCTGTACGCCACCGGCAGCCAGCTTGATTTTGTGAACTGCTCATTTCAAGACAGCGGCGGATGCGCCATCGAGACCTACGATTGCCAAGTGACCTCGACCGGGTGCAGTTTCCAGAATAACAAGGGCCAGGACGGCGGTGCCATTCACAGCCACGCCGACACCACTCCGGCCTCCACCACGCTGAGTCTGAGCCGCTGCACCTTCAGCGCCAATTCCGCCAGCACCTGCGGCGGGGCCCTCTACAACTACGGCGCCCAAGCCACTATCAGCGCCTGCACCTTCACGGTAAACGCGGCCAGCCAGGATGGCGGAGCCATCTACAATTATCGTTCGAGCCCCACCACGACCAGTTGCCTGTTCGTGGGCAACACCGCCACGGGCACCGGCGGCGCGATCCAGAACGTCTGGAACAGCAGCCCGGACATTCACAATTGCACCTTCGTCGGCAATGGGGCCTCCACCGGCGGCGCGGTAGCCGCCAAAGGAGGCAGCAATCCCCTCATCAGTCATAGCATCCTGTGGAACAACACCGCCACGCAGGCCCCGAGCCTGTACCTGGGAAGCTTATACAGTGGAGCCCGGTTCAGACCTCCACGGCGACGGTCGAATTCTGCGACGTGGACGGCGGGCGCGGCAGCACGTACACCGAGGCCGGCTGCACCCTCACCTGGGACTCCGCTCATAACATCAATCGCGACCCGCTCTTCGTGGGGCCCGCCCACGGCGACTACCATCTTTCCCCGGATTCGCCTTGCATCAATGCCGGCGACCCGACCTATGTCCCCAAATCCGGCCAGACCGATCTGGACGGCACGCCGCGACTCATGGGCTCCGCCGTCGATCTGGGCGCCTACGAGTTCCAGGGTCTCGGGTCCCGTCTATCGCTTCTGGTCCGCGACCGAGGGCCGGCACTTCTACACGATCTCGTCCACGGAGCGGGACCAATACCTGGCACGCCCGAACGATTGGCAACTCGAGTGCGTGGCCTTCTACGCCTTCTACGTGCCGGCCGCGAAGAACCTGCTGCCGGTGTATCGTTTCGTGGCACCCTCAGTGGACTCGCATTTTTACACCATCAGTGAAGACGAGCGGCAGCGGGTCCAGCGGAATTGGCCGGACTACTGGACCTACGAAGGCGTGGCCTTCTATGCCTACCCGGCGGGCCGCCAGCCGTTCGGCACCTTGCCCGTCTATCGCTTCTGGTCGGATTACCTCGGCTCGCATTTCTATACGATCGATGAGAACGAAAAGAACTTCGGGTCCTCCAGAACTACCCGCTGATCTGGACAATTCGAGGGGATAGCCTGGTATGCCTACGCCCAGCCCTGTCCCTGCCGGGCAACGCGTCCTACAACTTCACCGGCGGATCGCAAGGGGCGTCGTATTCTCTCACGCTCAGTGCCACGGTGGACGGCAAGGACGCCCAGATCTCCGCGCCGACCGTCAAGCTCTCCACCTCCAGCACCTCGATGCAGATGGCCCTGGATTTCAACAAGCAAACCACGACGCTGGCGAACCTCCAAGTACAAACGGCCGCGACCACGTCCAACGCCACGATCCAACAGCCCGGTTCCGGCGTGAGCCTCCTGTTCGCGCTGTCGGTCCAGGCCTCGTTTGCGGTCTCGAAACCGCAGGGTCCCTACTCCATCGATCCCACGACCGGCGTCTTTGCCGACTACACCAAGTCCAGTCAGAACATCCTGGCCCAAGACCCCGTGTTCAAGTACAGTGGCTCCGTCCAGTTCAGCGGCCAGAGCAAGGACTTCGACCTCCAGACCACGGCCACGCAGCTTGAACTGAGTGCCTCCGGGACATTCGAGACCATGAATCTGCTGCCCGACGAGATCGACGCCCAAATGCCGTCCACGTTCCAGTGGCACCGCCAAGGCGTGAAGGACCTCTTGGTCTCGGCGTCCGTCAACGGCCATACCGTGCAGTTGTATGTCACCAGCGTCGACGTCAGCACCCAGGGTGTCTGGAAGGGCAAGATTGCTCAATAGAGGGCAGCTTGAAATTGGAGGGTGTAGGGGCAGGTCCCCGTGCCTGCCCTGACACCGGGCGACCACAGGGTCGGGTTCCCAAACGCGATCTTGTCGCGTTTGGGGTCCCGGTCGCCCCTACAACTTCAAACTCCCGTAGCGATTCGGTACAGGTGGACGCCCCACGACGGGAAATCGTCCTCGAACGCGCCGTCTTTTGACTCCAGCGTGCGATTCTCGCCCAAAACCTCGACGGTCCTTGCCCCCGACAGACCCTGCACGGAGAACCGGGTCCGCGTCTGGCCGTCCCGCATCGCCACCGCGAACAGATAGATGGCCTGGCCCTGCTTCTTGACCATCGTCGCCACCGGGACATTCTTGTTGGAGGACAGCCGCCTTGACGCCATCGACCACCGTCGGGCTGTTCAGGACGGGGGCCAACTCAGCAATCTGATGGTTGATTTTCGATACAGCCGTCAACATCTCCGGATCGCTCAGCAGCGCCGATTCATCGAACTTCGGCTGCCACTCATGGACGAAGTAGATCAGCCCCATGGAGCCATGAATGATGGACATCCACACCTCCGAGCGCACCTGCAGCGGCGTGGCCTTGTGCTGTTCCTTGTTCTGGATGCGGGTGCACTCGATGCAATTCCAGACCACTTTGCCGCGGGCCCATTTCTTGAGCCGCTCGACGCCGCTGGCCACGTACCACAGGTTTCCCGCGATCTTTACGTTGTCGTGCGCCGCGGGGTAGATGTCGAACGACGCGATGTCACAACCTTTGACGTACTCGGCGTAATCCTCCGGATGGTTCGTTCGCACGCCGCGACCAATATAGCCGTCCCAGGCGACCCCCTGCCCCAGGTTCAGCATCACGGGCCGATCCGGGTCCGCCGTCCGGATGCGGTTGTAGGACTCGACGATCGTCGCCGGCGGGATCGGCGGCCCATAACTCTTGGTCTGACCATTCCATTGCGCGTTGTCCGGCTCGTCGCCGTGCATCCAGCCCACAATCGTCGGATCGTTCAAGTGCTTGACCGCCACCGCGTTCTGGCTGCAAATCACCTGCATTCCCGCTTGCTTGAGCTGTTGCAGATGCTCTTCCGTCGGCCCGTTCCAGAGCCCCACGAACAGATTGAACCCCGCGTCCCGATAGCGCTGAGCCTTGGCCGGGGCCTGCAGCCACACCCCAATGGGGAAGTAATCGGCCTTGCCGGAGGGCCCGTGACTCCACTTGGCATACGGGCTGCCCGAGTCTTCCGCCCCGCGGGCAGGCAAGGAAAGAGCCAGCATGGACACGAACAACAACGCGAGCACTCCATAGCGTCCCATCCGACACCTCTCGAAAAGCACTGACCAGCTTGGACCCGACACGCCGCCATGATACCCACGCAAGCACGCTCCGACAATCCCCACCTCCGCCAAGGGAACACAAGCACCGGGTGGCACGGCCAAACTTGTTTGACCGTGTTCATCGGAGATCTCCCGTCACGTAACGGGAGCCCCACCCGACGGTGTTGCTGCTGCGGACGATCCCCGGAGTAGGGATCCGCACGGCCGAGACGATCGCCGCGTACATGGACAATGCCAAGCGTTTCTTGCGAGCGCGCAGGTGGGTGCCTATTTCGGCCTGGTTCCCTGCCAGGACGCCAGTGCCGGGGTCAATCGCCTGGGACACATCACGCGGCAAGGCCCGGCCACGGCCCGCCAGTATCTGGTGGAAGCCGCCTCGCAAGGGGTGTATCGCTCCCCGACCATCCGGGCCTATTTCGAGCGGGTGCAGCACGGCCGGCCCGAAGACCGCCCAAACCACCCGTTGACACGCCCCGCTGCCCTCTGGTACTGTGGCGTCATGTTGGGTGAGATGAAAAACCCATTCTCCCTCACGGGCACAGCGCTGAGCACCGCGGCGCCCAGAAGGAATCTCCTATCAGTACCAACCATCGGGCAGGACCAACGATTAACTTGGGCGGTGCAAAGGACACAATCGCTATGTGTTTCGCACGAATCTCTGTCGTAATCCTCGCTTTATCGGCGTTGCCCCTCGCCTCCCACGCGGCCTCGAACCAGGCCAGCGCCGACACACAGCAACCCCTGACCCTGATTCCGACCATACCGGGCGGCATCATCGAGTACGGGGTCGTCGCGGAGGCAAGCACGCTCCCGGCGGCGATGGCCAGCGTGTTGCGGCAGGTGCACCAGGCCTGTGGAGAAAGGCCCGTCGTGGGCCAGGTGTTCCGCGTCAAGGGCTCCAGCTCGGCGGGCGTCTTCTTCACGGTGGTGGCTCACGCACAAGGCAACCGGCCGTTGGCCGGCCTGGTCCTTGCGGCGCAGGGCGGGACCAACCGGATGGAAGCCGCTGTAGTGGCCGATTCCGCCAACCGGTTTGGCCAGACAGCGAATGGCATGATGCGGCAATTGTTTGCCGTATGGAAACCCGCTGGGTCAGCAGGATCAGAGGGAGGGAAACCCGCTGGGTCGGCAGGATCAGAGGAAGGGAAACCGGCGGCGTCGGCAACAAATCCAGCGGCGGGGCCAGAAGCCCCGGCGCAGGCTTCCTCGGTGCCCCTGCACAGGGTAACGGCCGCGGACGACTCAGCCGCCATATCGATCCCCGAGGGCTGGACACTCGACCCACAGAGTGGTCACGGTACCCTCCTGGTGCATGGGCCGAACGGGGAACAACTGGGAATGGACATGGTACGGCCCGCCGTGGACCCCACGAATCCGTGGCAGGTCCGGATGGCACAGGCCCATTATTCCGTGTACCTGCCGAGCAGTGTGGTGTACCCCTTCCGCGGTGACCTGACCAAGGAGTTCGTGAATGTCTTTCAGGCGTGGAGGAAGGCCGGAGGCGCAGGGCCCGCCAAGATCGAGGTGGAGAAGATTCAGACGATGCCCAACAACACGCCGGGGAGCCACACCGTGATGGCCAGCGGCCGCATGGATCCGGATGGAAAGGGCATGCAATTCTTCAGTGATCTGATGACGGTGAACGACCCTGATCCCCAGTGGGGCACGTACGGGGTCATGCTGCATCATGCCCTGTTGCCCAATGCGATCGCCGACCGGGAGAAGCCGCTGCTGACGGCCGTGATCAGCAGCTACTTGCCGAACATGCAGGTGATCAACCGGCAGAATGCGGCGTTGTTGCAGCAGAAGCAGCAGAACGATCAAGCGCTCCTGCAAAGGAGCCAGGAAGCCGTCAACCGGATTCACCAGATCGGCGCGCAGGCGACGGCGCGGATGCAGGCCACCGAGGCGGCCAACGACGCACAACATGCCGGCTACTGGGCCCAGCAGAACACGAATGCACGCCAATCGGCGGGGTTCAGCAACTATCTGCTGGATCAGAGCGTGGTGCAGAACAACAACGTGGGTGGGACGGGAATGGTCGGCCACGCGACGCAGTGGAACTCCGTGGCGAACGCCCTGGTGCAGGCGAACCCGAACCAATACGAGATCGTGAACACGCCCAACTATTGGCAGGGTGTGGATTACTGAGCCGCGGGCCGGAGTGCAGATTAATCTGGGGGAGGGAAAAGGGGTCAGGCTTTGGATATAGGGGTCTGGATTGTTCGCCAGAGTGCTTCCTGCCGAGGTCTCTTGCGTTCCTGGGCAACCGCCTTGCTGATCCCGTAGAGGTTGCCCATGTGCAGGGTCTCGCTGAACCAGCGGTTCGTGACGCCACAATGCTGCTTGATCCAGCCAGCCAACACCACCTTCCAGACGGCGAGCTTCCGGTCCGAGCAGGTCCGATCCGGTTTTGCCCAGACGCCGCAGCCCCTCCTCCAGAAGGACTTCCGCTCGTTCCACGCCATAGCCTGCCACCTCGGCCCCTCGTTCCGCCGCCAGATCGCCCTTCGCCAGCTTCTGAATCAGGGCCTTCTTGCCTTCCCGGGTGCCGATGTACCAGCCGCGACACAACTGCTGATGCCGCGCCGCCTGCGCGGACGGGTCCTCGGCTTCGAGTACAGCGCCAGATACCGCTGGTAGCACCGCATCCCCGCCCGCGTCGGTTGAAGACCTCCGGCCAAGTCCAGCCAGTTCGAATTCACCAGGCACTCCGGACGCCCCCGCCGGAAGAACTTGGGAAAACTGCTTAGCTCGTACTCGCCCAGCGTCTCCACGCGCCGCAGACCCGCCCGCACAGGATTCAAATGAATGTAGTTGACCACTCGCAGCAGCGAGTCGCCCGCTTCGATCAGCAGGGCCTTGTAACGCCCTTGGAACACGTGACCGCGGTCGTGCACCAGCCGATTGAAGCGATTGGCGAACGTGCTCTGCAGCCACTGCATCCCGGTCGCCAGCCGGCCGTCGGGGGTCTCCACACACAGGTGGTAGTGGTTCGACATGAGCACATAGGCGTGCAGCCGCCAGCCGAAACGCTGCGCCCGTCTCGAACAGCGTCTGTTCCAACGACACGCCGGAGCCCGCGACCCCGAAAACGTCCTGTCGGTAGTTGCCGCGATTCAGCACGTGGTACACCGCGCCAGCGTACTCGATTCTCAGTGGCCGAGCCATGCTCATACCCTACCAACCTGCCCCCTCGCCGTCAACACCTATATCCAAAGCCTGACCCCTCTGACCCCTCCCCTCTGACCCCTTTCTCCCCTCTTCGGTACTATGGAACCGTCCGACTCCCCAAAGGCGTGCATACCCGACGTGCGGCCAAGGGCCTTCTCGGGCCGTTCCGCTTCGTCGCCCGCCGGAGGGGCGTTCGACACAGCGGAAGCCTTCGGGGTCTCCCGGTTTCCGTGCAGAGAGTTTCCACGCATGCACAGGGTCTCAGACTCCGTGGCGTTCCATGACGGCTCGCAGGTAACGTCGTCCCGGATATGACCTTCCCCCTCACCATACAGGGTCGGCACGCCAGGGGAGGTGATTTCGGAGCTCGATGGCTGGCCTGCGTGTGCCCCTGTCAACGCTTCACCCACGCGGTTGCCCGCGTCGGCGCATGACTCGGGGTCAAGATGGTCTGCTATTCCTTTCTTGTGCGGCTCTTTCATCTGCTACTCTCTGCCGGCTTTGACCGGCGCTTTCATGGCGTCCCCAGATTACGCGACCGCGGATTCTTGAAACGGCGATCACCTGTCCATAGGCACCACCTCCCTTCTCACGGCCCCAGGTCGGGGCCTACTCTCCGTCGATAAGCGTATCCGTCGGCGCGGGATCTCCGCACAAATCGCCACGTGGTCCTATCCTGTGAAGGAAACGACCCCGCCGACATTCATCGTATGGCGAGTGGCCCAACCTCAAGACGTGGCAAGCCGGCTCTGAAGCGCGTTACCTGCCTCCGCGACGAGGTGGCGGAGCCGGTTGACCACCACGCGGCGGACTTGCGCCGGGGCGTCGGGGGGATACCGTGGGCTGGGGAAACGGCTCCATGATGCGGATGTACTCGATGGTGGGCAGGCGCTGTTTGAGATCGGCGACCGTCTGACTGCTAATGGGCTCAGAGGTCTCCACTGTCAGCCCCTGAAGACCGGCAGGCCCCCCCAGAGCGGACAGGGCCGTATCCGGAATGTCTCCGCCCAGTGACAAATCCGTGAGGTTTGCCTAGGTCTGCCAAGGGCGCCAGACTCCTGCTCCATTGGGCGGGCCAAACCCCAGACCAAAAGCCTTTTCAACTGCGAGAGCCCGCTCAAATGTCGCAGAGACGAAGGCGCCAAGGAAGACGTGGAAATGCCCACCCATTCAAGATGCCGGAGATTCGCCAGGAACGCCAAATCCGCGTCCTGCAGTGACAAACCGGCCAGATCCAGGCGCTTAAGGTCTTGCAGCCCCGACAGATCCAGCGTCAACTCATCGATCCCGGCCCGGGCCTGCGCATCCGGCCGTCCGACACTCAGGACCTGCAGGTGCGCCAAGTCGTTCAGTTGATTCATGCCGCCCCGGGTCACCCCGGCGTCCAGCCGCAACTGCTCCAACTGCTTCAGCTTGCAGATCGACGCCAAGCCCCGGTCGCTCACTTCGGTACTCATAATCTGCAAAACCTTCAGATGGTCCAGGGACTCGATACAAGCCAGATCCGCATCGGACAAGGCTGATTCGCCGATGACTCGCAACTCCTCCAGGGAGCGGAGCTCTCTCAAGTGGGAGAAGCCTGTAGGCCCGTAGTAACCCTGAAAGCGCCGGTCCTTCAAGCTGAAGTCCAGGACCCGGAGATTGCGGAAGGTCGCCAGCGCCTTGACCCCTTCGGCCGACAGAATGCCGGCACCTTCGAGGGATTCCAAGCCGGGCAGGACCGCCGCCAATTGGCGCATCGCCTCATCGGCGTATCCTCTGCCGTATCCCATGGTCTCCGCGACGGCCCAAGCTCCGGAAAAGTCCACTTTCCTGAGTTTCTTGAGGCCCTTCAAATAGGCTATGCCGGCCGGGGTAAATCTCGGACTGGTGCGGATGAAGTACAACTCCTCCAGATTCCGCAGCTTGCCGATGGAAGCGAAGCTGGCGTCCGTAAGAGGATCGGCCACGCCCCAAAGGGTCAGGCTCTTGATCTGCGTCAAGCCCTCCAGGTATTGGAGATGCCGGTCGGAGATCGGAACCTCCCCCCAAAGGCACAGGCGCTCCAGGCGGGTCGTCTGGGCCAATTCGGCCAAGCCGGGACCCCAAAACCCTCCGGTTCGTATCCGCAGCCAGCGGAGGCTACCCACTTGCGCAACTTGTTTGAGCCCGGCGTCGCTGACTGCGGCGTCGAGATCCAGATACGCCAGAGCGGGCAGGTCCTTCAAGACCGCCAGACCTGCGTTGCCGATGGACCGCTCCCGAGAGAGTTCAGCAAGGCCCCGAGCGAACGCAACGCTCGGAGGTGTTCCATTCCCTTATCGGTCACTCCCGTGCCGTCCAGGCTCAACATCTGTAAACCCGTCAGGCGCTGGATCGGTTCCAGCACGATTCGATCGGCATCCTTTCTCGGAACCAGGGGGTGACCCGAAGCCAATATACATCGTCAGGTCCCAGCGCTGAGAGTACCGACCAAGTCGTCCGGATCGACACGGGTCCGGTCGGCCATCGCCATCTGGTAAGCCTGTCGATCCTGCGCTGACAGGCCTGCCAAATCCCCCGGTCGCGGTCGCAGCCAGACGGTCAATTGGACGGCTCGCTCGCCCGGCATGGTCACATCGCCTCGGGCTGTACCTGTATACTCCCAATTCGTTCGGGCACACAAGCTTTGGGTCCCAAGCGGGGACAGACTCCGGCGGCACATAAAGGCCTCCCACACACTGATCGGGCGGGAAATGCAGGACGTTGGCTCCCGGCCATCGCGCACGCGGGGCTCAAACAAGGAAATCTCCTCGGCTCGAACTGCTCCAACGAGCACCCACGTAACAACTGCGAGCGCCGCGACGGCGCTTCGCTTCGATATAGCAGGATTGTTGCTCATAATCGCCTCCGCTCAAGGACTACGCTCATGTAACCGCGTGAGCTTCCAAACGCCGTCTACCTGGACCAAGCGGGCCGAAAGTCTCGACCGTTTCGCCCGCGGACCGCTTCTTTCCTTCGAGGGTGAACCCGGTATGAACCGTCGCGTTCCAGTAGACCCTGGCCGTATCGCCCTCTTCGGCCACCTCCACAACCTCGATGGGCGGACCGAGATAGCGCGGGTACAGGCCTTCGTTCGCATCCGCCGTAGCGTCGCGGAAACACTGCGACAAGGCTTCAGTGTTGCCCCGACCCAGCAATTCCAGAGCGCTGTGGACCGCCTGCGCCGGGGTGCTGAGGTCCGGGCCTCCGCCTGACTCGGGGTGGCCGACCATGAAAATAATCGGAGGCGGCGCGGCCGCCCGGACGTCGTCCGTGCCGCGTAGCATGTGGATGGCCGGCCCATCTCCGAGAAGGGACGATCCGCCGGTGTCCGCCAGACGCGAGGTCTGCGTCTGCCCGTCGTTCTGTTCGGGGGTTGGCGCCGGCGAAGGCGCAGGCAGCGAGCGCATCAGAAACACGTAGCCTGCCACAGAGAGAATGCTCCCGATGGCGACTGCGGCAAGAACCGTTTTAACCATGCCAGCCTTGGTTGCGCTCGGAACGATCCTCTTGTTGACCGCGTTGCCTTGTTGCTTCCTGAGCATTGCCAAAAGCCCTCGCTTTCCCGGTTCCCCTTTTCCCAATGCCCTAGATTGCCGGCGCATCCGTTTGACCAGAGATGCGCCTTTCCCCCCATGCTGGATTTATTATAGTTCTGCACTTGTCAAAGAGCAAGAGTTCGATGGCTGCTCTCAGGTGCGAATCAGCCCTTTCCCAAATGTCAGTGGCACAGCGTTGCGGCCATGCCCTTGTGCATCAGGCTTTCGAGTCGAGTTTGGGGATAGTCGAAAATATGCTGAGGTTCACTTGTGAACTCTTCAAGCTGAGCATGCGGATCGCTATGGTACGGGCGATGAGCTTCATAAAGACGCAACCGTTTCTCAATTTGCTTGGCCGAATCATTGTCTCCCAGCCTCGTGGACACGCCCACAGCCTCCTTCGCAATATTCACGGCCTTGTCATAGCGGCCTTGGGAGGCATAGGCTGCCGCCAAAATGTCGAGAACTGCGACATCCTGGCCTCGCGTGATGGACCTCGCCCGTTCGGCCAGCAGGACGGCTTCGCGCGGGTCGCGAAATGCTTCCGCCGGATGGGTTGCCAAGAACCATGCCAGCCCTTTTATCGCTAGGAGGGACCGCGGACTCACGCTGATGACCTCGCGGAGGCAGGCAACTCCCGGCCTGATTTGTCCATGGATATCTGGGGATATCTGGGGACAGCATATTCAATTCAAGACCGAGATAAGTAAGGTGTCCCCGGAATTGCCGATCTCGCGGGCCGGGATGACGCGGTGCCACACCGATTCATGCTCGTGACGCAACGACAGATCGGAGAAGATACCGGAGAACTCAGATCGACTGGCCCCGAAGACATGGACGTACTTGGTGAACCATGCCACGTTGCTCGACGCACGCTCCAGCTCTGTTTACCATCGCCGGCCGCGTTTCTCCATTTTTGGAGTGGGACCGTATTCGTTCTTCGACTGGAAGGTCGCCATATCAGGATTCTACAAGAAACTGGACTTCAGAATCATAGGTCCGTACGAGCGCAAACCTGTTGTGTTTGATGATACCTGCAACTTCCTGCCCTGTGCCTCCCAACGCGAGGCTGAATTGCTAGGGACCATACTCAACTCGACCATTGTGAGAGAATACCTGACTTCGCGCATCTTCTGGGACGAGAAGCGTCCCATCACTCTTGGGATCTTGTCCTCGCTTAATCTCTTGGCTGCCGCGCGGGAGCTTGACCTGGAGACTCCTTTGCGAAACCTGATTAGCACATACCGCGAGTGTGCCAAACAACTTGAGCTGTTCCCTAGTGGCCAGAGCGATCTCTATGCCATCAGCGTCTTGAGCAGGGCGCGCTGGAAGTGGAGGCGGTTCTCGGCCTGGTCGAACATGATCGAGTTGGGACTCTCGGCGACCTCGTCGGTGATCTCGTAGCCGCGATAGGCCGGCAGACAGTGCATGATCTTCACGTGCTTCGGGGCGGCGGCGACCAGCTGGGCATCGATCGCGTAGCCGGCGAAATCCTTCTGCCGCTTGGCCTTCTCGTTCTCCTGGCCCATGCTGACCCACGTGTCGGTATAGAGCACGTCGGCCTCGGCCGCGGCCTCATGAGGGTCGCGCACTTGTGCCGTGCAGCCCGGCGTCAGCGCGTTGGCCCGTGCGGATCGTCTCGGCGTCCAGCTCATAGCCGTGCGGCGAGGCGACGACCAGCTTCATCTTGAGCTTGCCGGCGGCAAAGGCCAGCGAGCGGGCCACGTTGTTGCCGTCGCCGATGAAGGCGATCTTGATGCCTTCGATGCGGCCGAAGTGCTCCCGGATGGTCAGGACGTCCGCCATCGCCTGGCATGGGTGCGACCAGTCGGTCAGCGCGTTGATCACGGGGATGTCCGCGTACTGGGCCAGATCGAGGACCGTCTGGTGCTCGAAGGTCCGGGCCATGATGCCCTGGACGTACCGGCTCAGGATGCGGGCGATGTCTTTGACCGGCTCGCGCTTGCCGATGCCGCCGATGTCCTCGGGCTTGACGTAGATCGGATGGCCGCCCGAGGTCCGTCATGGCGACCTGGAAGCTCAGCCGCGTCCGCAGGCTCGGCTTCTCGAAGAGCATGGCCAACGTCTTGCCGGTCAGGCACAGGTCGCGCCCGCCGGATTTGTAGAATGCCTTGAGGAAGATGCTTTCATCGAGCAGCTCGTGCAGCTCCGCCGCGGAGCAATCGCTGATAGCCAGGAAGTCTTTCATGGTCAACCCTCCGACAGAACGCTTTCGAAGATTCCCACCGCCTCGTCGATCTGCTCCTTCGTCACGACCATCGGCGGCATGAAACGAATCACGGTGTCATGGGTGCAGTTGATCCGCAGCCCCTTGTCGAGGCACTTGCTGACGATCTGGGCGCCCGGCCGGGTGAGCTGGATGCCGATCATCAGCCCGATGCCCCGAACGTGGTCGATCGACGGAGTGTTTCTCCTTCAGGGCCCGCAGCTTCTCCTGGGCGTACCGGCCCATCTCGACGGCGTGCTGGAGCAGGTTGCCCTCTTCGATGGTCTCGATCGTCGCAATGCCGGCGGCGCAGGCGAGGCAATTGCCGCCGAACGTCGAGGCGTGCTTGCCCGGCACTAAGCAGGCGGCGATCTGGGCCTTGGCCATCATCGCTCCGATGGCAACACCGCCGCCCAGGGTCTTGGCCATCGTGATGATGTCCGGCTCGACGTCGAAATGCTGGTAGCCGAACCACTTGCCGGTCCGGCCCATGCCGGTCTGCACCTCGTCGAGGATCATCACCGCCCCCTTCGTCATCGCACAGCTGGCGGATGGCCTGCAGGAACTCGGCGTGGCGACGTTGATGCCGCCCTCGCCCTGGATCGGCTCGACCAGCACGGCCGCCACTTCATCCGTGAACGCCGCTTCCAGGGCCTTGACGTTGTTGAACGGGATATAGCTAAAGCCCGGCAGCAGCGGCAGGAAACCCTCGTGATACTTGGGCTGCGCCGTGGCCGTCACGGTCGCGAAGGTCCGGCCGTGGAAGCTGCCCTCGCACGTGATGAACTTGTACTTCTCCTTCGGCGTGTAGAGCCGGGCGAGCTTCAGGGCCGCTTCGTTGGCCTCGGCGCCGCTGTTGCAGAAGAAGCACTTGCCGCCGAACGCCCGCTCGCTGAGCATCTGGGCCAGCCGGCCCTGCGGCTCCGAGTAGAACGTGTTGTCCATGTGGATCAACTCGCCCACCTGCTTGCGCACGGCCTCGACCACTTTCGGCGGGCAGTGGCCGATGCCGCTGACGGCCCAGCCGGGAAACATGTCCAGGATCTTGTTGCCGTCGGCATCCCACACGTAGCAGCCCTCGCCCTTGACGATGACCCGCGGCAGCCGGCCGTAGTTGGCGATGACGTATTGGTTGAACAGTTCAATCGTTTCTTGTGTCGTCATGGTTATCCTCACGCGAAGATCGTATCCCTTCGGTCAATGTCGTTGTCGTACGTCGCCGGGAGCGAACCGCCTCTTCGGTCCCTTGAGCCCATGCCCAAGGAAGCAGCCCTCCGTGGCGAGGGCATCTTGCCCCGAACGCGAGCGGATTGCGTCGGGACCCTGGCCCTTGCTCCTTGGTGCATCGGTCTCCGCCATCGGCAATTCATAGCATGCCCTCGCCACCCGGCGAATGTCATCGCGGCGAAACAGCACATTCGTGGTCATCACAATCAACACCTTTGCGAATCTCTCGCAGTGGGAGGTTTCAGCCCCTGACGATCTCCGTGCCGATGCCCTTTTCCGTGTAGATCTCCAGCAGCAGGGAATGGGCGATCCGGCCGTCCACGATGTGGGCCTTCTTGACCCCGGCCTCCAGCGCGATCAGGCACGCCTCGACCTTGGGGAACATCGCGTCCGTGATGATGCCGGCGTCGATCATCTCCTTGATCTGGGCTTCGTTGAGGCTGGAGACCCGGCTCTCCGGGTCGTTCATATCGCGGCGGATGCCATGCGTGTCGCTGACCATCACCAGCTTCTCCGCCACCACGGCGGCGGCCACCTTGCCGGCGGCGGTGTCCGCGTTGACGTTCAGCTTGCCGCCGTTCTTGTCCATGGCGGTCGAGGAGATGACGGGGATCGTGCCGTCGGCGCAGAGCGTGTGCAGCAGCTTGGCGTTGACCTCGGTGACCTTGCCCACGAGGCCCAGGTCGATCTTGCGGCCGTCCTCGCCGGGCAGCCGGAGCGTCTCGGCCGTCAGCACGCAACTGCTGAGCGTGTGCAGGCCCATCGTGTTGCAGCCCAGTTCTTCGAGAATCCGGCAGATCGGCTCATTGACCGTGCGCACGAGCACGTGCTCGACGATGTTCAAGGTCCGCTGGTCGGTATAGCGGCGGCCCTGGACCCACACCGGCTCCAGGCCCGCCTCGTTCATCGCCCGGGTGATGGCCTTGCCCCCGCCGTGAACGATGATCGGCCGCATGCCGACCGTGGCCATGAACGCCACGTCCGTCAGCAGGTTCCGCTGGGCGGCTTCGTCGTCGAGCACGCTGCCGCCCAGCTTGAGGACGACTTCCCGCCCGCGAAACGCGCGGATATACCCCATCGCCTCGATCAGAGCATCCGCTTTAGCAATAGCTTCTTGCACGCAAACAACTCCTTGGATTCCCGAAAAAACAAACCCTCGAGTGTATCATCACCATGTCTTGGTGTCAAGACCGTGTGGGCAAAATTCGAGGCAAACGCAAAGTCGCCTGGGGTCGCAGCGGCAACGCAGTCTTCGAGAGCTAGCCGATAGCTTGGCCCATAAGCCATCGGCAAGACCTGCGCATAGCCTTCAGCCTTGGCGGCCACCCGTGATCCGCTCGCTTGAATGCCACAATCTTGTCGCACACTCACGCCCTGCAAAGAACCTAGGTCTCATAAGTCCGATCGGTCCGATTCTTGCGTTCTTACGCGAGCCCTTCCGGCGTGGACTGCCCGTGGAACTCGCTGGGGTTGAGGAAGATCTCGCCGCGGACTTCCTCGATGATGAGCTGGGCGATGTGCATCCCGGGCCGCAGGAGCAGGGTCATGGGCCCGAGATTGATCATTTCGAGCGTCAGCGGCCCCGCCCAGCCGGGATGGACGGTCGGCGCGGTGAAGTGGACCATCAGCCCGCACCGGGCCCGGCTGCTCTTGCCTTCGATCCGCGCGGCCAGGTGCGGCGTCCCCCGGTCCACCGGCAGCTCGACCCGCTCCAGCGTCCGGCCGAGAATGAACTGTTGCGGCCGGAGCAGATACGGCTTCTCGTCCGTCATCGTGAACCTCTGCGAATGCCCGGCGATGACCTCCGACAGTGTCCCGCGCTCCGACACGTCATACTGATACGGCCCCGCCTGCGGCACGCAGATTTCGCCATGCAGCCGCAAATCCACGGCGTGGGTGTCATAGGGACAGTACCCCCCCTTCTCCGGCCGCCTTGGCAACGGCTCCGGCGCAATCACCAACCGCCCCTCATCCAACGCCTTCTGAATCTCGATGTTCGATAGAATCACGTCTTGACTCGTCACCTGAACAGGACTGCATTATGACACCTCACCCCCGAGACAAGGATCACCGCCTGCTCTGTCATTCCCGCGCAGGCGGGAATCCAGGAACCCATCGCACAGGCGTGATTCCACGATTCTGTACTATATCCGTCGCTCGGGTTTGACGCCAGGGTCATCTGCGTCTCGTTTCTCTTGCTATTCTCGACCAAAACCGTAAGATAGAAGTTAGCAGGTGAGCCTGACTGACCTACGAGGGTCAGTGCTCTGTGAGGAAGTGTCGGATGGCGGAGTGTGCACCGTGAAAGCGAAAAGTCTTTTCGTCGCAGTCTCTTGCGTCAGCCTCTTGCTGCCCATCGGCGTCTCTCTTGGCGACGGCGGGATGTTCTTTCATGAGGTTTCGTACCAGGACGTCCTCCAGCCAACTCAGAAAGTCTACATCCGTTGGGACGGCTCGCAGGAGACGCTGCTGATCCAGACGAAATACCAGGGGCCCGCCGGGGAGATGGTCTGGATCGTGCCGGTGCCTTCAGAGCCCACGGTTGAAACGGCGGATGGGACCGTTTTCGAGGACCTCGGCGAGAAGACAGACTGGCCCGACCTCTCGTACACGTCCTTCCCCACCAGCACGTCGGGCAGTCCTTTTGGCATCCATTTGCCGATTGACCCCCTGGCCAGCGGTACGTTTTCCGCCGGAGGCGGTACTTCCGTCGTGCAGTGGCAACGCAGGATAGGCGCCTATGAGGTCGTGTTGCTACGACCCGTCGGTGGAGAGGACGTGATCCAGTGGCTCAATAACAACGGATTCGCCCTGCCACAGAAGGCTGCCCCGATCCTGGAAGACTACCTCCGCAATGGATGGTGGATGGTGGCATCCAGGATCGACCAAGACGCGCTATCCAGCATCACGCAGGAGAAACTGGCCAACGGGACTCTGAACCCTCTTCAAATGACCTTTTCATCCTCTACCTGTCTCTACCCCATGCGACTTACCAGCCTGGCCGCCGGACCCGTGGAGGAGTTGATCTACATCGAAGGCCCCAGGCATTACGTGCCCCAGACTCTGTCTGATGGCCCCTGGCAGATCGACATCTTTGGCGGACCGATTCGGCAAGTGCCTCAGTACCACTATCAGTCGGATGTCGAATTGGCCATCGAAGTTCTTAACGGTCGGACCCAAACCAAATACGGGCCGCACCTGACGAAGCTCCACAGGGTCTTCCAGCCTGAAGAGATGACCCAGGACCTTCTCTTTGCGCCCTGGATTACTCGAAATGGCTGGACAAGACAAATACGAGAGACACGCTGCTCATCGGCCAAGCCGCGACGCAGTACGGACGGCACCGCGATCCGAACGCTGTTCCCTACCTCGTGCAGATGCTGTCCTCCGGGCATCCTGGACCAGGTCCGGCCGGGATCGGGTGAATACCAGGCGTGGCCCTCGCT
Organism: uncultured Planctomycetota bacterium; assembly: GCA_963750205.1. Taxonomy (GTDB): domain Bacteria; phylum Planctomycetota; class Phycisphaerae; order Sedimentisphaerales; family Anaerobacaceae; genus PLanc-01. The sequence continues at coordinate 627,904 of CAVVRJ010000011.1, read as the reverse complement.
ATACGCCAAGATCCTTTCCGCTTATGCTCCCGACAGCTTCGACCATTGGAGGGATTCTTATCTTCCGGATGGTTCCGGGAAACTGAGTCCCACCGGCGAGCATGTATATAGTCTCATCTGGGCACTCGGCGAAATCGGCGTCGAGCACAAGCCCGGCAGCGAAGTCGAAGACTTGCTCTTGCAGTGTGCGCAACACGACAATCAACTCGTACGGATGGAGGCTTATGTCGCCCTGACAAAGCTGCAATCCGAGAAGCTCGGCCCCATCCTGGCGGATCGGCTTGCCTATATTCCAAACCGTGGCCCCTTCTCTGACTCCGCCTACGATCCCAGCGTCTGGGCTTTGGCGTGCGAGATGAATATTGTCGCCGACTGGGTCACGCGCTTCGGGACAGCATCGCAGAAAGAAGCCCTTGTCAAGGCCCTGACCGGCCCCCTCGCCACCCTCGGCAGTCCGGGCAAGTACGCCCACCTCGACCCGCAGCATCCGGCGCCTACCACGTTGGACTGGTTCGATTGGGTCGTATGGTTGGCTGCGGGCACACAGGATGGACGTCTGATAGCCCCTCTCCAGGATCTCTACACGCGACTGGCCGGCGTGGGAGGAACAGGGGCGGCCCTGGCCTTCATACAAAGGGCACAGGCAGCGTGTGACGCGACAGAGGCGGCTAAAGCCCTGGTGGGCCAGATGGGTACGGATGAGGCCAAGACCCTCGCCGAAGGAGGGGGACCTACGGTGGAAGGCATGACCTCCCTCAGTTCCTATTTCCAGACCCCTTACTACACCACGAACACCGGGAGCCTGCGTGTTCAGATTCTGCAGAGGCACTGGTGGCGCTATGAGCTTTACCCGATGCCGTCGGAAGTTGGTGACGAAATCCTTCGATCCGCTTTGTCGGAGAGGACGCTGGGCGACTGGTATGCTCTGTACGTTCTGGCCGGGATCAAAGAGCCACAAGCCGCAGACAAGGACCGGCTCACGCAGATTTGGGACAAAGGCGATCCCTGGGTGCGTGTCGGGGCGGTGGATGTCTTGTACACCTGGAACGACGGGTCAACTCTCCTGGCCCTGCACGACAGTGCGGAATCGGAGGACGTGAGAGCGGAGATCGCCTGGGCGCTCGCCGATCTGGGCATTGCGCAGGCGCTTCCCATTGTGGAGGAACGCGCCACCGGCTCCTGGAACAAGCACTGGCAGGACTGCAGCAGGCCCTTCCTGGTAATGACGTGGGATGAAATCGATAAAGGGGACCCGAACCTTGTTGACGCGATCCGACAAGCCCAGGCAATCCAGACATACTTCCATCCCAATTATGAAGAGTTGGATGAGGAACGTCTGGCGGCTCTTGGGCGACTGGGCGACAATAGCGCGATCCACCCCGGGCTGAGGTTCGATCTATTCCTGCCGGATTATGCCGCCAGGGATTTGGTCTTCCCCTTGTTCCAGAACGATCCACTCGTGCCAGATTACGGCGCCAACGATTGGGCCTTGCCGTTGTTCCAAAAGGCAGTTCGGGATGTGCTGGAGGCTTACCCTCTCGCTTCTACGGTCACTACCATTTTGGAGAGGGTGGACGTCCATTTCGTGGTCGATGCCTGTGGCGAGTTCAGTTCTGACACGCCCCGACAGACCCTGCTCCTGGATCTGCTGGGCACCGGCAGTTACGCCTTTTTACCTACGATTGAGGGATTGCTGGAGCAGGTCTGGCCGCAGCGGTACACCGAGACCCAAGGCCAGTCGCCTCTGTTCCGCGAGCCGGGAGACCTTGCCGCGTCCATCAATTATTACTGCGCCCATTGCACCAATCCATCCATGAGAAGCCGTTCCTCCGGAACCACCACCAACTCCCCCATCGCGGAACCTGTTTTGGCGTCGATTGTGAAGGACGATACCCTGCCGGCGGGCTACCGAGCGTTCTTGCTGGTGTACTGGCCGGCGGCCCCGAAGTGGATTTCGCAGGATTTCGCCGAGAGTCTGCTGGCCGGGGACGTGCCCGACTTCATCCGCGAAGCTCTCCAGAAACGGATGGAGAATTGGCAGTAGCCGCGACGCAACCCGCCGAGGTCATGCGGAAACAACGCGACACAGCCCGGCGAAGGAATCAAGGAGATAACGCGGGTTCTGGGCCTGGATCTTATGGAGGTACTTGACGGCCTGGCCGCCTGTCTTGACGACGGCGGAGAGAACGCCGGCTTTCTTGGCTTGGCGAACGTCATGGTCCGTATCGCCGATGTAGATCGTCCGATCGGGGGCCACGCCGAACTCTTTGACCAAGGCTCCGATGCCCAGGGCCCGGGAGTCGCCCGAGGTGGTCGAGTACATCATGCAGGAGCGAACCACGTCCCAGTCCCGGAAAGACAGTGTGGACAGGATGCTCTCGATAGCTTCCAGCCGCAGACCGCTGAGGACGGCCAGGCGAACGCCCCGCCGCTTCAGATCGTGCAAGGCTTCTTCCACGCCGGCGAACGGCGTGATTTGGGCGAGGACCTCGCACGGAAACAGCGACCAGAATCGCTTGTGACAATCGTCCGTGCGATCCTTGTGGCCGTCGGGCAGGTAGGCGTGAACGTACTCCCAGATACTGGTCCCGAAGACGTCGTAGACGGGATCGGTGTATCCTGCGGGAATCCCCAACTCTCCGGCAGCCCGCCGCACGGCGGTCATGATCGCCTCGTCGGTCCTCATCAATGTCCCGCCGAGGTCGGTGACGATTAGATCAGCCTTCCTGCCATTGCTCAACATAGATGCCTGCCAACGCCAATTCTTAAATGGCGGTGATCTCCACCAGCCTTTCGCCGACATTCAGGAGTCCCAGAGCTTTGGGCAGCGTGCTCGTGAGGATTTCTCTGAGTCGGGAATTCGAGGTATTGCCGCACCGTAGCCAAATGATCTGGGGTGGTGGACCGAGTCTTTCCAGCAACAGGACGAAATCGCTGTCCTTGGTCATGACAACAGCCTTCTCTCGCCTCGCCGCAGAGAATATTTCCTGATCGGTAGCCTCGCGCAAGCCGAGATCGCGCACCGCCACAGCCTCAACACCAAAGTACTCGCGAATCCAAGTCGCTATGGCCGGAGATATCTGTGCATCAATCCAGATGGTCATGCCGCCAGCACCGGATGGTTCAGGCTACGTGCGGCATATTGCAGAGCGGCCTGTATATCTTCCATTTCCAGATCGGGCATCTCTTCGAGGATTTGCTCGGGGCTCAAGCCGGCCGCCAGCAAATCCAGGACATCAATCACTCGAATTCGCATACCACGGATACAAGGACGCCCGCCACACTGCTCCGGGTTGATCGTTATTCTGTTCGTCAGATCCGCCATAGTTTCTCCAATCCAGAAGACGGCCACACAACAAATATACCGCTGCCCCCGATATCCTTCAATCACGATCTCATAGACGGTAGATGGAGGGCCAGAACGCCGACCGAGAGGCGGATTCAGGTCGTCTTTTCTTCGACCTTGAAGATCTTGAAGCCGGACTTGCGGTAGTTGTTCAGGGCGTGGGGATGGTCGAGCGAGCAGGTGTGTAGCCAGACCCGCCGGGCGCCCCAGGCGAAGGCATTCTCGATAGCGGTGTCGAGGAGCGGACCGCCGTAGCCTTGGCCGATGAAGGGGGGCGTCAGGCCGAAGCTGCAAACCTCCACGCTGGGGTCCCCCAACGCATCATTCCGCGTTTGGGGGCCCTTGCCCTCCTCCTGCTTCTGAAGCTCGTAGTAACCCACGATTGAGCCTTGCTGGTACCCGACGAAGGTCCTGAGATTGTCTTTGGCGGCGTAGTCGTGCCACTGCTGGACCGACCACACCAGCCGGTTGATCCAGTGCCAATCGCCGCCGACATACTCGTACAGGAAGCGGTTGAAGCGCGGCTGCCTGACCACGCACTCGCGGACCTCGATCTCAACGCCTGCCCGGGCCCTTCGGACCCACTGGTCCTGCGAGGTGATCTCCAGATGTGTGATCCGCACCATGACGATGGCCTTGCGCCGGGCTCCAACCACTTCAGTGTTCTTGCCGATTCGGGGCTGCATGGTAGCAAGGTAGAGGCGATTGCTCAAGCGCAACCCCTGGCGGCGGTCAACCGCACGGGTATAATCGGCGTCATAGCGATCAAGAGCGACATCCATTCTGCGTTAGGAGGATCGAGAGATGACGGCGCGTAAGATGGTTCTGCTATTGGGGGTGGTTATGTCTCTGGGATGCAACAGCTTCGCGGCCCAGCCGGCCCAGACGAATCTCAGCCAAGACGCCCAACTTGGCGGCCTCCGGAAACAACTGTTTCGCTCTGCAACTCTATGAGAGGCTCCGGGACCAGCCGGGGAACCTCTTCTTCTCGCCGTACAGCATCTCGACGGCGCTGGCCATGACCTACGCCGGGGCGAAGGGCCGGACCCAGGAGCAGATGGCCCAGGCCCTGTGCTTCCCAACCTCGAAGGACGTCGTGCAGAAGCTGGCCGTATCCCAGGAGCCATTATCGCCGGAGGCCTTCGCCCGCGCGTTCGGCGAGATCGTCAAGGACCTGAACACACGCGGCGGTCAAGGCAAATACGAACTTCGCGTCGCCAATGCCCTATGGGGGCAGCAGGACTATGAATTCCTGGCCTCGTTCACCAAGCTGGTCGAGACCCAGTACGGCGGCCATCTGGAGCGGGTCAATTTCGTCGCGGGCCGCCGAGCAGGCCCGGCAGACCATCAATGCCTGGGTCGAGAAACAGACCAACGGCAAAATCAAGGACCTCATCAGCCCGGGCGTGCTCGACGCCACCACCCGGCTGGTCCTGACCAACGCCGTCTACTTCAAGGGCAACTGGGCCACCCAATTCAAGAAGGAACTGACGCGGGACCAGCCTTTCACGCTGCTCGACGGCAGCAAGGTCCAAGTCCCCATGATGAACCAGAAAGAGACCGTTCGGCTACGCCGAGACCGATGGACTCCAGGTGCTCGAAATGCCTTATGTGGGCCAGGAACTCTCGATGGTCATCCTCCTGCCCAAAGACGCGGCCGGCCTGGCGCGATGGAGAAGTCACTAACGGCTCAGAACCTGTCGAAATGGCTCGCGGGAATCCATCGGCAAGAGGTCATCGTCACCGTGCCCAGGTTCAAGATGACGCAGAAGTTCGCCATGAAGGCGGTGCTGGAATCGATGGGGATGACCGAAGCTTTCTCCTCCCAAGCGGACTTCTCCGGCATGACCGGCCGGCGCGACCTGTTCCTCTCGGCGGTGATCCACCAGGCCTACGTGGACGTGAACGAGGAAGGCACCGAGGCCGCCGCCGCAACAGCGGGCACGATGAAGTCTGACCTCGATCGGGCCGGGCCAGACCCCTGTCTTCCGGGCGGATCATCCCTTCATCTTCCTGATCCGCGACACCAACTCCGGCAGCATCCTCTTCCTGGGCCGCACGGTAAATCCCAAAGCGTAACTGTGTGAAATGTGGCACGGGCATGGGAACCTCACCCCTGGGAAAGGGCTCCCAAACGCGACACGTCGCGTTTGGGGACCCAACGCCGCTCTCCGGAGCGGCATCGTCAGAATGCCGATCAGGAGATTGGCGATCCCGGGACCCTAAGCCCATGCCACGAAAGACGGGCTTCTCCCATACTCTCGCAGGCAAAGCCTGTGCCGGGTGCCATGTCTACGCTCTTTACGCTCGCGTAGACATGCTCTATCGCCCCGGGCCGAACACCAACTCGCTGGACACGACCGCCCCGCGTTCATCGGTGGCCGTGAGGAACCAGATCGTGGTCTCGGCGGGCGGCGCTTTCGCCGTAATCCGCGAACCCTCGCCTGGCCCGCAACCGTCTGCCACTGCCGTTTGTTGATCGGGCCGGTCTCGGTCGTGTAGTGCAAGGCGGCGGAGACGACCTTCATCTTCGCACGCACTTGTGCACGCACTTCGTCGCCGATCTTCCCGGGCCGCAGAATCTACGGGCAGCGGCTTGCCACCGCGCAGATGCTCGTCAATGAACAACCCGATCTCGGCGGGCGCCCAGCCGTCTTTGTGACTGTGCGGCATATTCACCGTGATGCGAATGTTGCGTTGCCCTTTCACCAGACTATAGGTCTTGGCGTAGCTATCGAGCGGGTAGGCGAAATCATTGGTGCCGTCTAGGAAGAACACCGGCATTGCCGCCGAGCCGATGTACCGGGAGGGGTCCCACAGTTGGACCCATTTGTCTCTTTGTTGGGGCGTCATCTTCTCGAACCGCGGCAGCCACACGCTATTCTCGTGCAGGAAGCCGCACCCATAGACCGGCACGGCCGCCTTGAAGCGGTTGTCCAGGCCGGCGACGATGCACGTCAAATACCCGCCCCAACTGATCCCCGTGACCGCCGTGCGTCCCGCATCGACTTCCTTGAGGCTCCGCAAGAGCGAATGGGCCAGAATCGCGTCGGCTACCGCCTGGTACGTCCACTGGTCCTGGGGCGGCTGGTCGATCGCGCCGAACTTCACGTCATCGCTTTGGTCCGGCCCGCCGTCGGCCAAGCGCTTCTTGTCGGGCCCGCAGCCGGCCAAGTCCATCGCCAGCGCCGCATACCCCCGCTTGGCCCACAACTCGGCCCATTCCTTGAATGCCGTCCCCCCTCCCCCATGCACAAGGACAACGCCGGGAAAGCCCCTCTTCGTCGGGCGACCTCGGAACCGATCGTGGCCGGACTGGCATAATAGGCAAACACACGTGTCGGCTTTGCCCTTGTACTGGGGCCCCTCATAATACAGTGACCACACGGCCCCCTGCTGATCCGCCCATTCGTATTTGGGCGGCCGGCTCAAGGCGGCCAAGTCCCACGGCGTCGTAGGCCGGCAGCGACTTTGCCGGGCGAATCGCATTTCGTCCTGGCCCCAGATGTCGTGCAGCCGGCCCCGCCCCACAGGAGCGAGAACACACACCACAACCGTCACGCGCAAGGTTCGTAAAGCTCACGTCAACCTCCCTTTTCCAGTATCCCGAGACATTGACACGACGGCGCTGCGGCCGACTGCCAAGCGTCGCGACGGCGATCATAGCTTTCGCCGTCTGCCGTCGCAATATGCCGTCAGCACCCTCACACGGTGTGTCGCGTCAAGAAACCCAGATGCCTTCCCTGTTGACCAGACTTGGGGTAAATCAAAACATCTTGGCAGGAAGGCTTGTCTTCCTCAATCGAGATTCTGTTGTCAGGAGCGTGGTGGACCTATACCATGTGGGGCGACAGAAGTGGTTGGGGCGAGCGTAGCCGGCCCAGGGGAGACGGCCGCGTTGCGCTCGCAATGACAGGCGGTCGCGCGAGGATGCACGACTTACAAGGAGCCTTGGCATGAAATGGCGTGGATTGGTCCTCTTATTTCTGGCTTGCCTCGTTCTGGGCGGCGGCTGCGTGGCCCGGATTCCCCACAGCAAGGGCACGGTCATCATCTCCGGCGAGCTGAAGCAGTGGCATGATGTCGTGCTGACCTTCGACGGGCCCGATCTGGATGAGGCAGGCGAGCCGAACCCCTTCCTCGATTACAGGCTGGACGTCCTGTTCTGCCAGCGCAGCGACACGGTCATCGGCGTGCCGGGCTACTACGCCGCAGACGGCAACGCCGGACAAACCGGGGCCACCGGCGGCAACAAATGGCGGGTCCACTTCCTGCCGCCGGAGCCGGGGACGTGGACGTACACGGTCTCGTTCCGAACGGGACCGGATGTCGCCATCAACGATGCGGCGGAGCACCCGAAGGATGATTCTCCGCGGGCGAAGAAGCTCGCCCGACAAGCGGCCGCACTCGACGGGACGACGGGGAATATCACGATCGCGCCGACGGATAAGACCGGGCGGGACTTCCGGGCCCAGGGCTTGCTCCGGTATACGGGGCAGCGGTATCTGCAATTCGCCCATACCGGGACGTACTTCATCAAGGGCGGGGCCGATAGCCCGGAGAACTTCCTGGGCTACGCGGATTTCGACCAGACGTACAACACCAGCCCCGGCGCGCGCAACCGCGCGGGCGAGGCCAACGTGGGCAAGTTCATCCACCACTACCAGCCGCACGTCCAGGATTGGCAGTCCGGCGACCCGACCTGGCGGGACGGCAAGGGCAAGGGCATCATCGGGGCCCTCAATTACCTGGCCTCCAAGGGCATGAACAGCGTGTACTTCCTCACCTATAACATCGATGGCGGCGACGGCATGGACGTCTGGCCGTGGACCAGCCCGAAGGAGAAGCTCCGCTTCGATTGCAGCAAGCTGGACCAGTGGGAGATCGTCTTCTCGCACATGGACAAGCTCGGGCTGGCCCTGCACGTCATCACGCAGGAGACGGAGAACGATCATGGCCTCGACGGCGGCGACCTGGGCCGGCAGCGAAAGCTCTACTACCGCGAGCTGATCGCCCGCTTCGCCCATCATCCGGCGTTGATCTGGAACCTGGGCGAGGAGAACACCAATACCGACGAGCAGCGCAAGGCCTTCGCCGAGTATATCCATCGCCTGGACCCCTATAGCCATCCGGTCGTCTGCCACACCTATCCCGGCAAGTATGACGAGGTCTACAGCCCGCTGCTCGGGTACAAGCGTTTCGAGGGGCCGTCGCTCCAGACGAACGACACCTACCGCCAGACCGTGAAATGGATCGACCTCTCGGCCCAGGCCGGCCGGCCGTGGTTCGTCTGCCTCGACGAGATCGGCCCCTCGAATACCGGCGTCAAGCCCGATAGCGACGACTATTGGCATGATGACGTCCGGCGGCAGCACTTGTGGGGCAATCTGATGGCCGGCGGGGCGGGCGTCGAGTGGTACTTCGGCTACAACTACCCGAATAACGACCTGAACTGCGAGAACTGGCGCAGCCGGGACCACATGTGGGACCTGACGCGGTACGCCCTGGAGTTCTTCCACGACCACCTGCCGTTTGCGAAGATGGAGCATCACGATGAGCTGACGTCCACCCGGGGCGACCACTGCCTGGCCCGGCCCGGGCAAGTGTATGCGATCTATCTGCCGGCCGGCGGGACCACCGACCTGGAGCTGGGCACGAGCACGGCGACGTTCCAAATCCGCTGGTTCAATCCGCGCGAAGGCGGGCCGCTGCAGATGGGAACGCTCGGGTCCGACGACCGGCCCGGGCAAGGCCAATATCGGCCAGCCGCTGACGGATACCGATAAGGATTGGGTGGCCCTGGTCGAACGCCTGGAGCAATAAGCCGGCCGTCCGATCCGCAAAATACCTATTGCAGAACCCGGCGTTGGCTCTATAATCGGCGTCGTCAAAATCTCGGTTTGCGCGGAACCAAGATCAGTAAAATCCTTTGGAGACGATACCCATGGAACAGACTGCCGAATTACAGGTTAACCTGTTTCGGGAGCAACTACCCTCGATGGATGAGACGCGAACGCTGTCTCATCTCGTGCACTCCAGCGAGGTGAACCAGCACCGGTTTTCCGAGCAGGTGGAGCAGAACTTGAACAACACCTCGCCGGTGGGCACGCTGGAGGCGGGGATCGGCCTGTTCATCCTCGGCCGGCACCAGGAGGCGGTGCAAAAGCTGCTCAAGGGCCAGGATTGCAGAGAAAAGTACATGTATCTGGCCTTTACCCAGCGGCAACTGAAGAAATTCGACGAGGCGATCCAGAGCCTGCAGAAGGCCAAGGACGCCGGGGCCGAGGCCCTGAACGTCAGCTTGGAGAAGGCGGCCACCTACCGGCACGCCGGCAACTTGGAGGCGGCGGCCAAGGAACTCCGGGCCTGCGCGAATTTCGAGAACGTCAGTGCGGAGTATCACTACCAGTTGGCCCGCCTGCAGGAAGCTCAGGGCGAGTACGAGCACGCCATCGCCAACTACAGAACGGCCCTGGAGCTGGCCCCCACGCACCAGCGGGCCCTGTTCCATCTGGCCTACCGCTACGATCTTTCGGGCATGGAAGACGAGGCCATCGAGCACTACAAGCAGGTGGTCGGCAACTCGCCGGCTTATGTCAGTGCCCTGCTGAATCTGGCGGTCCTCTACGAAGATCGCGGCGAATTCGAAAAGGCCAGCGCCTGCGTCGATAAAGTCCTCGAATCCCACCCCAATCACCCGCGCGCAATCTCTTTTACCGGGACGTCGAGAGCTCCAAAGACGATGTTCTACGACGAGGACCGGGAAAAGAGGAAGAGCCGCAAGAACCAAATCCTGGAGACGCCGATCTCCGATTTCGAGCTGTCGGTTCGCAGCCGCAACTGCCTGCGAAAGATGAACTTACGCACGTTGGGCGACCTGCTGAATATCACCGAGGCGGAGCTGCTCTCCTATAAGAACTTCGGCGAGACCTCGCTGCGGGAGATCAAGGCCGTTCTGGAGCAGAAGGGGCTGCGTCTGGGCCAGGCGTTGGAGGACAAGCAGCTTCAGCCGGATGAGCCGGAGCCGCAGGGCACGCCGGAAGACCGGGGCATGCTCAACAAGTCCGTGGACGACCTGCAATTGTCGGTCCGGGCCCGTAAGTGCCTGCAAAAGCTCAACATACGCACGTTGGGCGAGCTGACCCGCACCACGGATGCCGAGCTGCTCGGGTGCAAGAACTTCGGGGTCACGAGCCTCAATGAGATCAAGAGGATCCTGTCCGGTTTCGGCCTGTCTCTGCGGAGCCTGGAGTAAGCCGATCCGAATGTGGTAGATGACTTTGCCGAACGCCGATAAGCCGCTGCCGATGCCGGGTCCGGCGAACGAAGAACCTGAGGACGGAGGACAGAAGACAGAAGACAGAGGACCGATCAGCGAACCCGTCAGTCCTCTGCCACCTTCTGAGGTCTGTCCTCCATCTGCCGAAATCCGTTCGTCCTCCTTCTGTCGTCCGTCGTCTGTCTTCTGTCCTCCGCCGTTTGCCTTCGCTCCTCTGGTTGGGGTGCGGTGCGACGGCGGTGTTGTGCCTGGTCGGCGCGATCGTGCTGCTGCGCGGCTGCGAGGGCCGCGTGACCATCCGGCCGACGCCACAAATGAGCATCGAATCCCGGTTCTGGGTCCGCGTGCTGCTGCTGCACAACCTCACCGAGTGCACTGATCGAGGTGCCGTCGGCGTTTCGGCTGACATCAGCGGAGCCGACCCCGGGCCGTCAGTCCGACGAGCCGACGCTCGAGCCGCTTCTCGAACCGACGAAGATCAGCCTGGTTGGTGGCCAACTCATGCTGGGCGACCACCCCTCTGGCAGGCAAGGAAGTGGTGCTGAGCCCGGAGCAGCCGTGCATTTTCGGACTCAACGGCCTGAAGTATCGCGGCTGGCTGAAGCTGGTCGTCAATCGTGAAGGGCAGTCGTTCGATGCGATCAATCTGGTCCCTCTGGAGCCCTACCTGGCCGGCGTCGTCGGCGAGGAGATGCCCGACTACTGGGAGCCGGAGGCCCTGCGAGCCCAGGCCATCGCCGCCCGCACCTACTGCCTCTATACCAAGAATCGCTTCGGGACCAATCGCAGCTACGACGTCAGCCGGACGCAGTCCAGCCAGGTCTACGGCGGGCGTCGGGGCGGAATCCGTCGCAGGTCTGGGAGGCCGTGAACAGCACCTGCGGCCAAGTCCTGATCGCACCGGAACTTATGACAGAGGCGGAAGCCAGAGGACGGAAGACGGAGGACAGAAACAGCAGGTAGATCGCCGTCCTCCGTCATCAGCCCTCCGTCCTCCGAGATTCGTGGCCTGTTCCCGGCCTACTACAGCTCCTCCTGCGGCGGGCATACGACCAGCAGCGAGGAGGTCTTCGGCGATTCGTTCGGCCCGCTCCGGAGCGTCCCGTGCCCGTACTGCAAGGACGTCGCCAAACTGGAGCTGTTCTACTGGCCGATGGCGGCCTTCGACCGTGCGACGGTCACGAAGCAACTCCTGGAAAGGTATCCCAAGCTCGAAGCGTTGGGAGAAATCACCGATATTACGGCCACCGAAGAGAGCTGCTATGGCGATTATTCGCGGTTGAGAAGGATTCGGCTCACCGGCGCCACCGGCAAAACAGACACGCTGCGGGCCGAGGACCTGCGACTGGCTCTCGATCCGAGCGGCCGCAAGATCAAGAGTGCCATCTGCCGGATTGTGCCCTGGGGCAGTGGCTGGGCTTTCGTGTCCGGCCGGGGTTGGGGCCACGGCGTCGGCATGTGCCAATGCGGGGCCGAAGGAATGGCCCGGCTGGGCAGCGACGCCCAAGAGCATCCTGCGGCACTACTACCCCGGCGCGGAGATCGTGAATCTCTACTGAAATGGGACCGATAGGACCCATGGAGACTTATAGGACCTATGAACTGATTCTCTATGGCGTGTTTTGAAGTCATCAGCACCGATTCGCACAGTGCCGCCCGGCGGGGCGTTCTGACGACGGCGCACGGGGTCGTGCAGACGCCGGCGTTCATGCCGGTGGGCACGGCCGGGGCCGTGAAAGGGATCACGCCTGAATACCTGGAGGCCTCCGGGGCCGAGATCATCCTGGCCAACACCTACCACCTGATGCTCCGGCCCGGCGTCGATGCTGTCCAAGCCCTTGGCGGCCTGCACCGGCTGATGGCCTGGGACCGGCCGATCCTGACCGACAGCGGCGGCTATCAGGTCTTCTCGCTCGGCGAATTGACCAAAATCGACGATGAAGGCGTCGAGTTCGCCAGCCATGTCGATGGGGCCCGGGTCCGCCTGAACGCGGAGATCGCCACCGAGATCCAGTATCGAATGGGCAGCGACATCATCATGTGTTTCGATGAATGTACCCCGCTGCCGGCGGACAGGGACAGGCTCCAGCGGGCCGCCGACCGCACCTTCGAATGGGCGAAACGGTGCAAAGCTGCCTCGGTTGGAGGACGAGGACAGTGGACAGAGGACAGACAGACGATCCCGTCCGTCCTCCGTCACTACTGCCATCCGTCATCCTCTTCTTTCGGCATTGTCCAGGGCGGGACCGACCTCGATCTTCGCCGGCGCTGCGCCGAGCAGATCGTGGATATCGGCTTCGACGGCTATGCCCTGGGCGGCCTGAGCGTCGGCGAGGGCCACGAGGAGATGGTCAAAACGGTCCGATATACCGCCCCGCTGCTGCCGGCGGACCGGCCCCGGTACCTGATGGGCGTCGGCATGCCGGCGGACATCCTCGCGGCGGTCCTGGCCGGCGTGGACATGTTCGACTGCGTCCTCCCGACGCGTAACGGCCGCAACGCCTTCGCCTTTCTCCCGGGCGGCGCCCTGCGGCTGCGCAACAGCACCCACATCGACTCCACGGAGCCGATCCAGCCGGGATGCGACTGCTATTGCTGCCGGCACTTCACCCGGGGGGCCATCCGGCACTTCTTCAACTGCGACGAGATGCTCGGCCCCATTCTGCTGTCCATCCACAACTTACGGTTCTACCAGAGGCTTATGGCCGAGATTCGTTCGCATATCGAGCGGGGCGACTTCGGCATTTGGGCGATCCAGGAGCTCGAACGATACGTAGAGACCGATAAGTAGCAGAGGATCGTCAAGCGGTTGCGTCCGGGATGACAAGGTTGCGAGGCTCGTTTGCTGGGAGTTCCGCCTTCAGGCGGGGGAAACGCCCCTCGTGCCGCTTCTCTTCCAGCAGCTAAGGAGATGTCAACCCCGCGTAAACGCGGAACTCCCAACGGTGAAACGATCGGCGTCCGTGACGGATTCTGAAGGCCCAAATCTCATTTGAATTTGACATTTTCGCTCTTTTGATATAGTCTGTCCTGTTTCTGTGTCGTTAAGACTGGAAAGGAACGTTCCATGGAGAACTTGTGGATACTCGCGCAAGCGGGCGCCCAGGAGGCCCCCACGAAGATCGGCTCGGAGCCCGTAGGGACCAACGGCCCATCGACCACGGCGGCGCCGGGCAGCCCCAATACGGGGCCCGGCGGCGCGCCCGGCGCCGACAAGGCCGTCTTCGCTGCCCATGACCATCCTGATGATGGCTCTGATCTTCGTGGTCATGTACATGGTGCTGCTCCGCGGCCCGCGCAAGCAACAGCAGCAACAGAAGCAGATGGTCCAGTCGCTGAAGAAAAATGACCGCGTCCGCACGATTGGAGGCATTTACGGCACCGTGATGGACGTCAAGGGCGACGAGGTCGTGCTGAAGATCGACGAGGCCACGAACACCAAAATTCACGTCAGCGTCTCGGCCATCGGCAAGAACCTCTCGCAAGACACGGCAAAGAATAAGAGCGAAGGCATTTACAAGTTGACTGATTGCGATTTACCATGTGTGATTCGCGGTTGGAGACCTGCAACTGTCGGGATCCGCTCGCATTCGCCCAAGGACAAATTCTAAAGAGCAAATCGTAAACCGTAAATAACAAATTCGACGGGGCATTTTATGAGCAGAAATCTGGTGCCGAAGTTCATTCTGATCTTCGTTCTGATCGTCTTGGCCGTGGCGGCCCTCTATCCTCCCAGCCAGACGCTGAAACCGGGCATTGACCTCGCCGGCGGGACCAGCTTGATCTACGCCATCAACACCGAGGGTCTCAGTGCCGATCAGGAGCGGGACTTGGCCCAGAAGATGATCACGGTTCTCCGCCGCCGGATCGACCCGGCCAACATCCAGAACCTCGTCTGGCATCCCTTGGGCAACACCCGGTTCGAGATTCAGATGCCTATGGCCAGCAAGGAGACGCAGGCCAAGCGGGATGAGTTCCAGGCGGCGATGGATAGTCTGCTCGCCAAGAACGTCAACCCCGCGACGATCATGCGCGACTCTGAAGCTGCCGGCCGAGCAACGAAAAGCCGAGCTGACGAAATTTGCCCAGGACGATCCGAACCATCTGGCGATTCTCAACACCCTGGCCGCCAACTATGACGAGCGCCAGCAATTGCAGCAGCAGCGCGACACGCTGACCAAGGACAGCGCATGCCCCAGGGAAAAGATCAAGGCCGCGAGTCTGGACCTGAACCGCATCGACGCCAACCGCGGCGACTGGAGCAAGCTCAGCGATGAAGCCCTGAAGAAGACCCTGACCGAGCAGTTCCCCAAGGCGGAGGCGCCAAGGCCTGGAGTCCATCCAGACCTACGTGCGGACCGGCGCCAAGCTGGCGGACGCCAGAAACAAGCTGGCGGGCCGGTGGCGTGAACGAGAAGTACGAGCAGAGCAAAAAGCAACTGGACGAGCTCACCATCACCCGCGAGCGGATCACCAGCGTGGCGGAGCAGAAGGCCAAGTCGCCCCAACGAGACGACCAGGTCGCCAAGCTCAAGGCCCAGCACCCGGACCGCGTCAAAGAAATCGACCGGGTCCTGGTCGCCTACGATGCCTATCGGCCGTACCAGGGCCGGTTGGACGATCCGGCGGACCTGCGCCGGATGCTCAAAGGCGCCGGCATCCTCGAATTCCGCATCCTGCCGACAATCGACCGGCCGGAGCTCAGCCCCGCGGAGATCCAGCGGTACAAGGAAAACCTGGTCTCCAAAGGCCCCAAGGCCGCCTCGGACAACCAGTACATATGGGTCGAGATCGAGGACATGCAGGAGTGGGCCAAACTGACGGACCACGATCGTCGGCCAGTTCGGCGACAAGTTCTATGTCCTGGCCAGCAACCGGCCCGATGAATGCCTGCTGCACGGTCAGGGTACCCGCGAGTGGAAGCTCGAAAACTCCCGTGCCACGTCGGATGAAGTCGGCCGCCGGGCCATCGGCTTCGCCCTCGACTTGCGCGGCGGCGACCTGTTCTACAACGTCACCAGCAAGAACACGCAACGGCCCACTGGCCATCATCCTCGATGACAGGGCGATTTCCGCCCCCAACATCCATACGGCGATCCGCTCCAATGGCATCATCACCGGCAGCTTCACCGCGACCCAAGTCAACGACATGGTCGATAAGCTCAATGCCGGTTCGCTGCCCGCTCGCTTGATCGAACAGCCGATCTCCGAGCGGGTCATCGGCCCGTCCATCGGTGCCGATAACCGAGACAAAGGCATCGAATCGGGCGTCATTGGCCTGATCCTGGTCGTCGCCTTTATGGCGGGTTATTACATGATCGGCGGCATGGTCGCCGATGCGGCCCTGATGCTGAACATTCTGTTCGTCCTGGCGATCATGGCCATGCTTCGCTCCACGTTCACTCTGCCCGGCATCGCCGGCTTGGTCCTGACGATCGGTATGGCCGTCGACGCCAATGTGCTGATCTTCGAGAGAATCCGCGAGGAGCAGGCGAAAGGCATCGGCTTGGCCACGGCGATCAAGAACGGGTATCAACGAGCGTTCAGCGCCATTTTCGACTCGAACCTGACCACCGTCCTGACGGCGGTCATCCTGTACTTCGTGGCTTCCGAGGATATCAAAGGCTTCGCCATCGTCCTGATCCTCGGTCTTTCGGCCAGTATGTTCACGGCCATCTTCGTGACCCGCGTCATCCTGGACTTCATGGTCCAGAAGCGGCTCATCAAAGATAAGCTGATGATGCTCCACATCATCCGCACGGCCAAAGTCGACTGGATGGGTCTGCGGCCCATCATGTTCAGCATCTCCGCCATGCTCGTGTTCGGCGGCCTCACGGTCTTCCTGCTCCGCGGGCCGTCGAAGTACGACATCGAGTTCACGGGCGGCACCAGTGTCCAGATCGACGTCAAGCCGGAGGCGACGCTCACCCGACAGAACGTCGAAGACCGGATGGTCGAGATCGGCAAGAAAGCTGGCCAACCGCGAGCTGGAGAACGTCAGCGTCTACAGCGTCGGCAGCCCCCAGGACCACCGCGCAAGGCTCCGAGCGCGTCTACGATGAGTACGAAATCACGACTACCGCTACGAACAAGCTGCACGCTACGATTACACCCGACCCGAACGGCGGCCCCTGGACGGCCGATACCGTCGCAGCGGCGATCGCGGAGGCCCAGAAGCAGTCCCGGGGCGATTTAGGCAAGTTCGAGGTCGCTTGCCAACGGCGACAAATCCTTCGTCCTGACCGCGAACCGCGTCAATCCGCCGTTGGCCAAGTCCCTTCTCGCCCGCGCGTTCCCCAACGGCCAGATCTCCGAGCCGCAGGTGGATCAAGTCGTCGGCGACGCCATCATGCAGGCCTTTGGCGGCCAGTTGCAGATTCAGCAGAATCTCCAACCCACGATCGGCTCGACCGAGAAGATTGCGGAGAAGGTCCTCGACACCTATCCGGAGCTGTCGGAGTTTGTCGGGGGCGTCAAGATGAACGTCACCCTCGCCCACCCGGCCACCCTGGCGGAGATCGATCAACGGATGAAGGATCTGCGGTTCCGGCCTGATACTCAGAACCTGACGTGGTATCCCTATCAGATCTTCGGGGCCGATCTCAAGCCGCTGGCCGCCAATCAAGCCGTCACGTCGTTCACCTTCGCCAGCACCGAGCCCGAAGCAGGGCTCCGCGAGCTGAGCGAGGACGAATGGAATCGGTTTGTCGACAACGAGAAAGCCCGAATCGAGCAGGCCACCACGCGCGAGACTTCGCTCTCGCGCGTGACCCAGATCGATCCCTTCATGGGCTCCGAGGCGTGGACGCGGGCCTTGATCTCCATCGTCCTGTCGCTGGCCGCGATCATCGCCTACATTTGGCTGCGGTTCGGCAATCTGCGTTCCGGATTGGCGGCCGTCTTGTCCCTGGTCCACGACTGCTCGACCGCGCTCGGCTGCGTGGCCTTGTCCGCGTTCCTGGCCACGACGGTCTTCGGGCAGGCCCTGCTGATCGGCGATTTCCGCATTAACGGCACGGTCATCGCGGCGATCCTGACGCTGTTGGGCTACTCGCTAAACGACACGATCGTCGTGTTCGACCGGATTCGTGAGAACCGGCACAAGGCGCAGTTGACGGCGCGAACGATCAACGACAGCATCAACCAGACGATGTCGCGGACGATCATCACCAGCTTCACGGTCTTCCTGGTCGTCGTGGTGATGTATATCTTCGGCGGCGCCACGCTGCGAGGGTTCAACTTCGTGATTCTCGTGGGTGTGATTGTCGGTACGTACTCGTCGATCGCCATCGCCGCCCCGCTGCTGCTGCTCGGCTTGCCCATCCAGCAGGATAAGGCCAATAAGCCGGCGGTGAAGATCGAGGGCGTTCGGTCGACAAAAGCCAAGACCGAAGGTGCCGCCTAAGGATCGTCAAACGGCTGCGCCCGGATCGAAGCCCGGGGTGACAAGGTTGCGAAGCTCGTTTCGGTTGCGTCGCGCGTGAAGCGGTATCGGCAAACGCGCGACGCAACCGTTCCACGAAGCGAGCCGCGCAACCGATGGACGCTTCACCATGGGTAAGGATTACCGAATTGGGTTGGTGGCAGGTTCGATTCTAGTCGGGGTCGCCCTGACGTGGGTGGCGACCCGCCCGAGCCTGGGTCCCTGGTGGCCGTCGGGGCCGGACGCCGATCAGACCGCTCTGGGGACGGACGAGCCCGTGCCCATCGTGCCCATGGTCTCGACCGCCCAGAGCGGCAAGTCCGGAGGACAGAAGGCCGAGAACAAAAGACCGAAGACGACGGATGGGTCGACCAGCCCCTCCGTCCTCAGTCCTGCGTCTTCGGCCGTCCGGAGTATGTCCCCCGGTTCGCCCAACCTGACGGCCCAGGGCAAGAGCGAGCCGACGAAGACGCCCCGCTACCACATCGTCCTCCCCGGCGAGACCTTGTCTACCATCGCCCAGCAGTACTACGGCTCGACCAACAATTGGCGCAAGATCGTCGCCGCCAACGAGAAGACCATCAAAGACGGCAACAAGAATCGTGGTGGGCATGAAGCTGATCATCCCGGAGTAGGGGCAGGCCCCCGTGCCTGCCCTGGTAAGAGGGCAACGACAGGGGGTTGCCCCTACAAGATCTCGCTCGCCGCCTCGCGGTCCACCAGCCACGTGATTCTATCGAGCACGGGCCAAAGCACGTGAATGGGATACTTCACCTCGTCCGGCTCGGTCGTGAGCACCTCTTTTAGTGTCTGTGCTTTTTCCTGCCCACTGACCAACACTACCAAGCCCCAAGCCGCCATCAGGACCGGATGCGTCAGGGTTATGCGATTCATCCCCGTATTGTCCATCACATAGACGACACAGGCCAGATCGTCGGTATCGAAGGTGGCATAGGAGTTGGGCAAGAGCGACCCCGTATGCCCGTCGGCGCCCATGCCCAGCACGATCAGATCGAACGTGGGAATCTCGCCCGGTTGCAGACCGAAGACCTGCCGAATCTCGCGCTCATAAACACGGACGGCATCCGTCATGTCTTCGTACTCGGTGGGAATCCGGTGGACGTTTTCGGGCCGGGATGTTGGCTTTGTCCAGGAAGGTGTCGGCGGCCAGCTTATAGTTGCTCGCCTCGGAATCGGGCGGCACGTACCGTTCGTCCACCCAGAACACGTGGATGCGGTCCCACGGCAAGGATTTCGCTTCCTGCGTGGTGGCGAGCAGCCGGTAGAATCGCTCGGGCGTGTGCCCGCCGGAGATGGCCGTATAGAACACGCCGCGCAGATCAATCGCCTCGCGGGCCGTCCGGATGAACGACTCAACCATCCGGCGGGCCAGATCTTCCGCATCGGAGGCCACCTCGATGTTGTACCTGCCCGTCATCTCCATTTGCACACCGCTTCGCGCCGGCGACGTTCTGATCCCCCCATTATTGCCCGCCCGGCAAAGAACGCCAGCAGGATTTGCCTATGCTTCACGCGTCAGGCGATCTACGAACAAGACAGCCGGCGACCGTTTCATTCTTTCTTGCTTGCCTCTTGCGCCGGCGGGTTGGACGGCTTGGTGTCCATACCCTGTTTTCTGTCCTCGGTCTTCTGTCCTCCGTCCTCCGTCTTGGCGGTTGTTGCCGCCCCCTCTGCCTGCGTCTTCACGATGGTCCCCATGGCGCGTTCGACCGCCAGCTTGGCGACGACGTGTTGATAAATCGCCTGATAGTAGTTCACGCGTGCGGTGGTCAGAGCCGATTGGGCGTCGACCACCTCCACCTGCGTGTTGATGCCCTGCTGATAGCCAACATCGGCCAGCCGCAGCCCTTCCGTCGCCCGCGTCAGGTTCAGCCGCTGCGACTGGACGAATTCCTCGGCATTCTCCATGCTCAAGATCGCTTGCGTCAGCTCGAACACCGCCGTCTCTTCGGCATCGACCAGGCCGATCTGGGTCTGCCGGAGCCGGGCCTTCTGCTGCATGATCGTGCCTTCCCGCTGGAAGCCGTCGAAGATCGGCCATGCTCCTTGGACGTCCCGTCATCCACTGCGACCCCCAGTCCGACGCAGCCTCGAAGGCGTGCGGATTGGGATTGGCCCACGTGTAGTTGAAGAACGCACTGACGGTAGGCAGGTAACGGCTGCGCGCGATCTGAAGCTGCTCCCGCTGCTGGCGAATCTGGTATTCCCGGCTGTACAAGTCCGGACGGTTCGTGAAGGCCGTCTTGACGGCCTCCTCCATCGCAATCTTCTCCGGGGCGAATACGAACTCGTCCGAGAGCACGAAGTCGCTATCCTGCGAGACCCCCATCGTCTTGATCAGATTGGCCCGGGCGATATTGATGGCGTTCTTGCTGCGAATCAAGTCCGCTTCGGAGTTCGATAATTGCACCTGGGCCCGCAGAACATCGAAATTGGAGGCGACGCCTCCGGCACGCTTTTTCTCCACATCCTCCAGATGCGTTCGCGCGGCCCGAACCTCTTCCGTGCTGATATCCACTAAGTGCTGACTGAGCAAGAGGTTATAGTAGGCGGTCTCGGTCGTATAGACCACATCCTGCGTGGCGGCCAGGACCGTCTGGTCCGCCAAAAGCGACACTGAGCCTGGCCAGTTGGACCTGGGCCGTGATGGCCCCGCCCGCATAGAGTGGCTGATTGACGACCAAACCGGCCGAATAGTTGTCCAGCGTGTTCAGCGGAATCGCCGGCACTCCAGGGAAAAGACCGGCAGGCAGCACGGTCTCCTCGTCGAGCCGTCGGTACTGGGCGGACAGCGACAGGTTGGGCAGATACACCGAGCGCGAGCTCACCACCTGGCCCTCGGCGAAGTTCCTCTCCTCCAGCGTCTGCTGCAGCATCTTGTTGTGAACCATGGACAACTTGACGCTGTCCTCGACGCTCAGCTTGCCGCTGATGCGCGGCTCCTGGCTTTGCTCCTGCGTCTTCTGATGCTCCCATTGGCGATACGCCGCCTGCCGCGAGAGCGCCACGTCACTGGCAAACTCCTCCCGGCTCGTGCACCCTCCCAAAAGCATCGACCCAACAGCGACAACCGTCAGACTCCAAATCGTTGCTCTTAGTGTCCTCATACCTTCCCAATTCGAAACGCAGTCTTCTTCTCCCCCACAGGGGTCACACACTACGAATGCTGGACACCGGGCCAATCCCTAAGCCCCGGTCTTTCCAACATTTACATCTATCCTCCCGCACCCTTCGTATAGCCGCGAATGCCCGCCGCAGAGAACTCGACGACGTGATTCACGATGGCATTGAGGTCGATCTTGGACAGGTCCGGATGGCTGCTCCCCTCGAACATCTCTTTCACGCAGACCGTGTGCATCAGCAATTGCCCGACCACCGAAAAGATGACCATAGGCACGCTGCCCTTGTCCAGCCAGGGACATATCTCCAGCAGAGCGTCGCGGAAGGCATCCAGCACCGGCGCGACCATCTCCGTCACGTACATGTCCTTGGGCAAATGCGGCTCGATCATTTCCCGCGCCATCAGGTTGATGAACCGGCAATGCGGGCTGCCGTCGATCAGCGGCTCGATGAACGACACGGCGTAGGACCGCAGCAGATCCTCCAACTGGGGCCGATCCGAGGCCGCCATCACCTTTTCAATACTGGCAAGGCGGATGTCCCGCATGAAAACCAGCCGGCGTCGCCAGACTTCCAGGTACAGGTTATCCTTGCCGCCGAAGTAGTAGTTCACGGAAGCGACGTTGCACTCGGCGCCGGCGGCGATGTCCCGAACGCTTGTCTCATTGAACCCACGCCGGCAGAACAACTCTTCCGCCGCCTCGATCAGCCGATCCTGAACGCTCTTCTCACCCGCGTCGCCGTGGGTGTCATGATCGGGTGCTGCCATGACGTCACCTCCAAACAAGCGTTTCATACACCCATTTTAAACGTTTGTTTGGGAAGTCAACAAGGGTTTGCCGGATGTCCGGCCGGATTCGGCGGAAATTCTCTCAAAAACCGTTGACAGCAGCAGTCCGGGTCCGGCTATAGTGGGGTTTCCATAACGCTTCGGGGCCGTAGCTCAATTGGTTAGAGCATCGGACTGTCGATCCGAAGGTTGAGGGTTCGAGACCCTTCGGCCTCGTTAGGGCCTTGTCGGTGTCAATCGCTGACAGGGCTTCTTTTTTTGCGCCTAACTGCCCTGCTTGCATAGACTTATCGTTAGCAGGGTCCGCGCTGGATTTCCCCTTCGCCCTGCCAATCGGTGCCGAACGGTCACTCCCAGAGAAAGCCGTAGGTGTCAATTCCGGCGTCAACTGTCCTCCGATAGCTCCCCGGTTGGTTCCCATTGCAAGGGCCTTCTGAGCCTCTGTACCGGGCAAAGACAGACTGGGTAGGCTCTTGACCGCCTCTGCCTCCTGCCCGCGTAGCGTGTGGGTGTACTTGTTCATCGTACGGCCAATATCCGAGTGTCTAAGTATGGTTTGGGCGACTTTGGGGTGAACACCATTGGCCGCAAGCCAGCTTCCCGTGGTGTGCCGCAGAGCATGCTTGACTCATCGTATCGGGTAACCGGACTACTGCCTTTAAGGAAGAACCTCAGTCGCGACAGTCAAGAGGCTCTATGCTTCTTCTTTCTCTTTCTTCCGATCCGACTCCCGAGCCACAATCCCAGGATGAGAGGCAGCTTCCAGGTAATCCCCGCGATGTCCCGACCGGTGAACAGTCCAATGCGTCGGGCTTTGGCCGCGAGGCGCAGGAGCTGCGGCGCATCGTAGAACCCGGACCGAATGCGATTGCGGATTCTCTTGAGATCCTCGAGTCCGTAGGTGTCGGAGTACACGGGCCCGCCGATGGCCTCGTAGTGGTAGCCGGGGGTGCTTTCCACCGCTTCTTTCAGCGGCGAGTACTTCTCGACGCGGAGCTTCTGGAAACTGATGGAATCCAGCCCGATTTCCTTGGCGAACTTCGGGATGTAGAGCATCTGTTCCTCGGTTTCGCCGAGGTTGCCGTAGATGAAGTACCCGTGCAGGTGGAAATCGTATTGCCGCAGGACGGTAAACGCGTCCCG
This sequence comes from uncultured Planctomycetota bacterium, assembly GCA_963750205.1. Taxonomy (GTDB): domain Bacteria; phylum Planctomycetota; class Phycisphaerae; order Sedimentisphaerales; family Anaerobacaceae; genus PLanc-01. The sequence goes on along the minus strand of CAVVRJ010000011.1, from coordinate 604,782 downwards.
GATCTGTTGCTGGGTGATGCCTTTCTGGAGTTGGGTTAGAATGGGGTCGTGGGGTGACTCGATCCCGATCAAAAAAACCCGGAAACCCGCCTGCCAGGCCTTGTCGAGGAGTCGGCGGTGTTTCGCAATGTCGATCCGGGTTTGGACCACGAACGTCTTGCGGATGCCCTGGGCGACGATCAGGTCGCACAGTTGCTCGGCCCGTTTGGGATTTGTGGCGAAATTGTCGTCGCTGAAGAGCACCGTGTCAGCCTTGATCGTCTGGAGCTCTTCGATCACCGATTCCACGGGCCGCTCCGTGTACTCCCGCTTCTGGCCCAGGGGGTTGAGACTGAACGTGCAGAACTTGCACTTGAAGGGGCAGCCGCGTGTGGTCAGGATCGTATCAAACGTGCGACGGCTGAACCGGATGCTCCCGTGGCCCCAGTAGTACTCGTGCCGGCGGAGGGACCGGTCCGGATAGGCTAAATGCTCCAGGCTCGGCAGGACCTGGTTCTCGTTGTGCACGATCCGGCCGCCACGCCGGTACGAGAGCCCCCGAATCTCCTCGAACGGGATCCCGGTCACGATTTCCTTGATGATCTCCTCGCCTTCGCCCCGCACGACTGCAGCAACATTCGGGCAACGTTCGAACACGGACTCGACTTCCAGGGTCGCCTGGTAGCCGCCGACGAGGAGGGGAATCTCGGCGGGCAGTTGGGCGATGAAATCGCAGACTTCCTTGAAGCGCGACCGCCACATGATGCTGACGCACACCAGATCGATCTCGCGGCGGATGAACTCACCGAGCACTTGGGGGTCCCGGTAGGACGTCGCGTGGCGCAGATCGAGGAGGGTAATCTTGCCGACGAGACTCTTCATACTCGCGGCGATGTACTCCAGACCGGTGGGTGGAAACAAGACCCGTGCATCCCCGGAGCGGCCGAGATACGGGTTCAACGCCAGAACGTGCTTATACTTCGTCATGAGAGGATACCAACAGAACGCCTGCAATACAGACAGCGACGTCCGGTTCCGGCCCGCGCCTGTAACGCCAGCTATAGGCCGGTATTATAGTCGGACCCGCGGGGAGAACAAATAGGAAAACAATTCAATTTGACGGTCAATGGTCTGACGCCCGCGCCCCAGGAACCGCCGTCATCTATGAGCCGGGAGCGAGCCAGAACAGGGAGAAACCGAAAAAACCGTCGCGTGAAAAAAAATATTGTCGCCCTCGGCTTTCCGTGTAGCGGCATCAAAACCCGAAGGGATGGACCGAATATCGCGGTGTCTCCGCAGAACCAACCGCGCGGAACCGGTCCTGGACCTCCCTGTGGCGCCGTGACCCGGGAAATAAAGGTTCCCCAAACCCGAGCGGACGGTTAGAATGAAGGTGAATATAGACGGGGGCGATTGGTTCCGGCGAAAGTTGGCGACAGCTCTCGACGAGGCTGGGCCGCCCGTTCTGAGGTGAAATATGTCGAGAGTCGTGACCAACAATGCTTACCGCAAGTCGCGCGGCACGGATAAACCGTTCAGCAACTCCGAGGAACAGGTCCAGGCGATCTGGATCGAGCAGGTTCGAAAAGATAGGTGGACACCTGCCAGGGGAACTCCCGCGGTCAAGCCACCGCCTGAAGGTGGTCCCGTCAAGAGTTGAAGAAGAGCCCAAGAGGGGGCCGAGCACAACCTTGACTTAGCGCTCTTGCCGTGGCACTCAGTCCGGCTCGGGAGGCAGGATGTCGGTGAGATGGGCCTCCACTTCCAGATCGTAGGCGCAGGCGATCCGAGCGATATGGATTCCGAACAGGGCCCGCAGTTCCCCCAAGGTGCAGTGAAGCTGCGCCTCATAGGGCGGTCCATAGCCGGAGCGGGGGGACTGATTCTCCTCCAGAAACCGGCGACAGACCGCATGCATGACGTGCAGCCCTTCCCATAATGCGGAGTTGGTCCGGAGATTCTCGATCTCGCTGCGGAGTCGGCCCCGCAGATCGATGATAGATTGCACGACAAAAGAGCCGATCGCCACATGGTAACGATCCCGCAGAACCTGCTGCTCGGCCAGATAGGTCAATATCTCCCGGGCCTGGTTCTGTTCTTCAAGAGGCGGTTGCCAATCGACTCCCCCGATAGGGGTTTGGATGCCTGTCAGACGAACGACAAGTTCCCGCCCTTTGAGCCCTGGCTTCTCTCCGGCCTTCATGTTCCCGACCCTCGTTCTTCTTGATGTCGCAGTTCCAATGCTTTGCATGTGCACTCGCCATGCTCCACACCGGATTCGCTACGGGTCCTGCCGCACGATACCATCCGGGTTTCGCCACGAACCAGGGCGCGAGCCATACTGCACATTCATTCTCTTATTATATACGCGAGGCATTGGCTTGGGTCAAGACATCTCCCTTTCTCCTCGCCCGCGCCTTGGAGTAGATGCCAGAAGGACGGTCACCTCCAGACGGCCCGTCGTCGTCGCACCAGCGCAAGGCCCACAGGAGCACCTTCCCTTGACCAAGTCGGTGTTCCCTATTGGTGAGATGATATTCGGCAAAAATGCGGAAGAGTGCTTGCCCTCCGCCAAAAGATGACATAGACTATCGAGTGACACATTGGATTTTTCTGCTTGGTCTGCCTGTAAGGCTCTCTTGGACAAGAAAGATCCTTTGGCTGCTCCACGGGCGGCGAAGTCACGGAGGGCCTCGGCCCAATGCCAGAGCCTTTGCCTGACCTGATGACCGGAAATGGCGTGTTTTGGGTCTGGAGCTTTTGTGCACGGTGCGCCTTTGCGCGTAGTGAGAATAAGGATGTTTCCGCCTTTCCCGCAGAATGCCGTCGTCCTATGGAAGTAGGAATGGCATCCGCCTCAGATAAGGGCTGGCAGGATCTTTGTTGGTGAAAACGAAGTATCAGATCATATACGAGGCACCGGCATGAAAATACTTCTGGTGTGCCCGGAATGCCCGGAGACGTTCTGGAGCTTCCAGCATGCGCTGCGGATCATTTCCCGAAAGGCTCTGCTGCCGCCCTTGGGCTTGCTGACCGTGGCCGTGCAGGGATTTCATTTTCGCAAGGTCTTTGCCAACTGCTAAAAGGGGATGTCTCATGCGCATACTGCTGGTCCAACCGGATGCCCCGGCCGCAGTAGGGTTTCGCACCGTGGCTTTGCCGGAGCCACTGCACCTGGAGATGATGGCGGCGCTGGTCCCGGAGCACGAGGTTCGTATCCTCGACATGCGCCTCGATCACGACCTGGAGGCGGCCCTACGGAGCTTCGGGCCCCAGCTCGTGGCGGTTACCGCCCTGACCCCGGAAGTGTATGCGGCGCAGCAGGTCCTGCAGCAGGTCAAGTCTTTCTCCGCGGAGATCTTCACGATTGTCGGCGGTCATCATGCCACGCTGGTGCCCAAGGACTTCTTCCTTCCTCCCGTCGATGCCATTGCCCTCGGCGAAGCCGAGGTGATGTTCGGGGAGCTGGTGGCCGCCGTGGCAGACCGGCGCGGCTTGCCCGGCGTCCCCAGCATCTTCCGGCGAACAGGTGACGGCACGTTTATCCGCAACGCCCTCTCCGAACGCCGCGTCAACTTGGGCACGCTGCCGTTGCCGCGGCGTGACTTGACGGAAGCGTACCGCCACGAATATTTCTTCCTCTTCGACAAGCCGGACACGTCCGTCGCCACCTCCCGGGGCTGTCCGTTCCGCTGCAAGTTCTGTAGTGTCCACGAATTCTACCGGGGCGCCATCAATCAGATGACACCGCCCCGAGTCCTCTCGGAGATTCTGGCCGTTGCCACCGACCACATCACGTTGGTCGATGACAATTTCCTCATGAACTGCCCACGGGAGCACGCGATCGCCGACCTGGTCAAGTCCCACGGCGTGCGCCGGAGATTCTCCCTGGAGTGTCGCACGGATTCCATTGTCAGGCATCCGGAATTGATCGAGAAATGGGTGGACATCGGCCTCTATGCCGTGCTGTTGGGTTTGGAAGGCGGCGGGGACAAGATGCTTCGGGACGTCAACAAATCCTGCACCGTCCAGACCAACGATCAGGCCATTCGGATTCTGCAGGACAACGGCGTCATCATCTGGGGTGCTTTTATCGTCGATCCGGATTGGACGGACGATGATTTCCAGCGGCTGCGCGATTACGTCAGCCGCCGGGAGATCACGCACACGCAGTTTACGATTTTGACTCCTCTGCCGGGGACACAGCTTTACCGGGATCGGCAGGAAGAGCTCCTGACGGACGATTACGGCTGCTTTGACACTTTGCACGCCGTCCTGCCCATGCGCCTGCCGCGGGAGAAGTTCTATCAGAATTTTGCGGATCTGTATCGGCAGCGCAACCTCGGCCCCTACTATGAATTGGTGCAGACAGGCAAGATGACGATCGCGGACTGCCGCCGCGGCAAAACGATGCTGGATACCTTGGCCAACTGGGAACGATATGTCGAAAACGACCCGATCCTGGGCCACCCCAGCAGACGCCGGACCGATCCCCTCCCCTCCTTTTCCGCTCGTATGTAAACACAAACAACCCAAATACTACACAAATAAAGGCTGTCCGATGCCTGGCTCTCACGGGGGAGTCGAAGCGCATTTGTATTCCGGGTGCCGGCACGTTCCTGCGCAGGCGTCTTCCCTTCCTCCCGGTAGCCTATGGCATAATTGATCATTGGCCCGGCGATACGGGCCACGGACTTCGTGTACACGCGCTTGTGGCTGTATTTGGGGGAGATCCGCAAGGAGTCTGAGCCCCGGTCATGCACGAAATCATACCGTCCCCAAGACCATACGATGCCGGCGTGCTCAGTACGCGTCCTCGGGTGCCAGTTCCCGGATGGCAGCCTCACGGCTGGCAAAGGTATCAAATCGGTCGGAGAGACGTACGCACCGCATTTGTTGTTGGAGGTGGGGAGAGAGGCCGCATAAGACAAGACGGTAGTTGGACTCTTCGACCAGGCTCTGGAGATCCAGCATCAATTTGTAGAAGGCAACTTCCAGGTTCTCCTGGTGTGCCAGATCCAGGATGATATGAGAGTCCATGTACTCCTCACAGAGCCAGCGCAGGTCACTCGCGAGGTCGGTGGGGACCTCCTCGCGCAGCCATAATTTGAAGGCCGACGGTTCCTCGGCTACCGCGACCACGATCACTTCATTAGAGTATTGCTCGACAGACATACGGTGCCTCGCATTCCTGGAGGGTATTCCTCGTCCTTGTAGGCTTGGCTATCCATCGTGTGCGAAACCCATCCTAAAAACGTGCGCCAGCGCCATTATACCCCCAAGACGGGCGCATCGTTTAGCAAATAATCGGCTCGTCTCTGCCCTTTCTGCGTTTTTCTCTGCGAGAGAGACGTTGGAAATAGTTGGGGGAACAAATGGAAAAAACTTGTGGGCGCCCCGGCCGGCGGTATAATTCTGCTTGAGTACGTGTTGTTCTGAACTCAGTCTGATCGCTTGATGAAGCCTTGAAGCATGATCGTGCGTGATGGGTACGTGGCTTCCCTCAAGACCCATCTCTCGATTCCATTGTCTCTTGCCGGGTCGGAACCCCCCGGCGGGGAGCACCCACTCCTACCGGGCGGAGTCCCGCAGAGAAAGGGGAGGCAATGGCGCAGCTACGAATGGATGGGAGTAAGATCCGGCGGGCCCGCCCCGCGCGGCGTTTTCACCATCGCCCGGTGGGACGAGGTATTTGACTTCGTCAAGGCCAAGTGCGCGGCCTGGGCCCATCTGCAAATCCTGGGGTGAAGAGGGCACGCATGATCTTCAAGTTCTTTGTCAACCGGTGCAATTTCTTCGATCTGTTTGAAGAACAGGTAGCCCACGCAGTAGCGGCGGCCTGTTTCTTCCAAGAGGTGACGGCCCGGGGCCTTGTGACCGAGGAGATGCTGAACCAGATGGCTCACATCGAGCATCAGGGGGACAACGCCGCCCATACGATCATCCAGCAGTTGAACAAGACATTCCTCACGCCGTTTGATCGGCAGGATGTCCATGCCCTGGCGATGGAGCTGGATGACATTACAGATATGATCCATAATATCGTCAGCCGGCTGCGGGTCTATGGCATCACCGGCGTGGACCAGAACCTGGTGGAATTCGCGGCGGTGATCGAACAGTCGGTGCGGGCTGTGGCCAGGGCCATTGGGGGCCTACGGCACAGCAAGAACGCCCGCGTCGTCTTCGACGCCTGTGTCGAGGTCAACCGCCTGGAGAACGTGGGCGACGTGATGCGCGATCGGGTGCTGGCAGAGCTGTTCGCAACCGCAACGGACCCGATCCTGGTCATCAAATGGAAAGACATCTATCAAGATGCCGAGACGGTCCTGGACGTCTGCGAAGACGTCGTCCATGTGATAGCCTCCATTATGGTCAAACAAGCATGACCGGATCGCGGCAGCACCGGATGATTCCTCGCCTTCTTCTCCATCCTCGATCCGCGTCAGTCCCACAAATGCCCAATACTCCGCGCTCGGAACAGCGGCCCTCCGCCTCTCGACCTCAATTGACTCCCATGGAATCACCTGGCGCCCTGCAACCTTCTGGATGGAGACTTTCTCTCTACGTAGGTATCGAGGCGGAAACGGCCGCGTCATCAGAATACTTCAAGAATCGTGGAGACACAATGGAGACATGAGTATTCGGCGGTCGTGGAGGCATTTTCTTCCTTTGCCTCTGGCTGTATCCATCAGGTATCGCAGCCCCTCGGCGAGGTTTCGTGCGTCTCGAGAAAAGCGCACATCGGCGGGCCACACCCTCGTGGCGGCCCACGATCCCACGACATGCTATTATAATAATAGGATGTCCGGACTTAGCAACAGGAAGAGGCTGGCCATGTGATCGGCGGATGCTCCGTCCGAAGCACGGTCCTGCTGCTGGAGGAAGCCACCGCCGAAAGCAGCCTGCGTACCTGCGCCAACGGAGTGATTCTGCTCGAGCAGTTGGCCCCCGCGTACGGGTCGGAACGGCGACGCTTGTGGATCATCAAGGCCCGGGGCAGGACGTATGCCGGCGGGTTCCATGACTTCGTGATTCGAAAGGAGGGCCTGGAAGTCTTTCCCCGCCTGGTGGCGGCGGAGCATCGCGGGGAGCCGCACCAGCCCGAAGTGCTGCCGAGCGGCATTGCCTCGTTGGACGCCCTGCTCGGCGGCGGCCTCATGACGGGGGGAAGCACGCTGATCGTGGGTCCAGCCGGCACGGGCAAATCCTCGATCGCCATGCAGTTTGCCGTCAACGCCGCCGAGCGAGGCGGGAATGCGGCGGTCTTCAGTTCCGATGACGCCCGGAGACGGCGATCGCGCGGGCCTCGGGGCTGCACATGAACGTCCAGTCGCATCTGGAGGACGGGCGGCTCCGGCTTTCATCAGACAGCCCCGGCGGAACTACGGCGGGCCAGTTCGCTCACATTGTCCGCGCGGAAGTGGAATCTCATAACGTGAGTGTCCTGGTAATTGACAGTCTCAACGGCTATCTGCAGGCCATGCCGGATCAGCGGTTCCTGCTCGCTCAGATGCACGAGCTGCTGATGTACCTCGGCCAGCGGGGCGTCGCCACGTTCTTCGTCATGGGGCAATCCGGCGTCGTCGGTGATACTCTGTCGCCTGCCGACGCCAGCTATCTCACGGATAACATGCTCCTGCTGCTGTTCTTCGAGGCCCAGGGCAAGGTGCGCAAGGCGATCTCGGTCGTCAGCCCCCTGGTGTTCCTGGATCGGGACTTCAACTTCGTACGGGTCAACCAGGCCTATGCCAGAATCGATGGAAAGAGCCCCGAGTACTTCATCGGCAAGAACCTCTTCGCCCTGTATCCAAGCCTGAAGGGCCAGACGATTTTCGAACAAGTCGTGCGGACCCGCCAGGCGTACCGAGCCTATGCCGAGCCGTTCGCCCTTCCCGAGGCCCCCCAGCCGGGCATAACCTACTGGAACTGGTGGCTCACGCCTTTGCTGAACAATGTGGGCGAGACGCAGCTCCTGGTGCTGAACCTGGAAGACGTGACCGAGCGGCAGAAAGCGTTCTTCGAGCTGCAGGAGCAGGCCCGCCAGCTTCAGCGACTGACGCTGGAACTGTCGCAGACGGAGGATCGTGAGCGCCAGCGTCTGGCGGAGATCCTGCACGACGACCTGCAGCAGTTGCTCGCGGCGGCCAAGTTCCATCTGGGCCTCCTGAATCGCCGGATCACGCAGGATGCCCCGTCGCAGGAGATCGCGGCGCTCATCAAGGATTTGCTCCAGCAAGCCATCGGTCAATCCCGCAGTCTGTCTCACGAGCTCAGTCCGCCCGCTCTGTCCCAGGGCGACCTGCGTGAGACTTTCCAGTGGCTCGCCCAGCAGGTGCAGGCGAACCATGGGCTGACAGTGCACCTGGATGTCGGCGGCCCGATCGAACTGGAATCGACGCTCCGGTCCTTCCTCTATAAGGCGGCACGGGAAATGCTGTTCAACGTGATCAAGCACGCGGGGGTCAGCGAGGCGAGACTGCGACTGCGGCGCCGGTGCGGATACGTATGCTTGTCCGTGTCCGATCGGGGCCGCGGCTTCGACACGCAGGAACTCAAGAAGGTCGGTGGGGCCGGCCTCCTGGGCGTCCGTGAGCAGATCAAGTTTCTGGGCGGTCGCCTGAAGGTCAGGAGCACCCCAGGCCAAGGAAGCACCTTCTTCCTCGTCGTTCCGGCTTCCCAGCCGCAGGTGACGCGGGCCAAGGACTTCACAACGGAGAGGCTCGCCCGTAGCTCCGCGAGGCACCGATGAGGTCATGGTACTTCGAGCTCGAAGCGGCAAGAAGGAATTGGCTTTCGAAACGGAGTGAACCTGCCGGTATTTTCAAACACACATACGTCCTCTATCGTGCATCGTGCCGTGTTACCACGTTGTTGCCCCACGGCTCTGCCGCAGATCTCAGTCTGGCTCGGGGGGCAGTATGCCCTCCAAATGGGTATCCACTTCCAGGTCGTAGACGCAGGCAATCCGGGCGATGTGGATGCCAAACAAGGCACGCAGCTCGCCCAAGGTGCTGTGGAGCTGAGCCTCATAGGGTGGCCCATAGCCTGATCTTGGGATTGATTCTCCTCCAGAAACATGCGACAGGCCGCGTGCATCGCACAGCCCTTCGTGTAGGACCGCGTCGGTCGGGAGACCATCGAGGTCGCTTCGGAGCTGACCATCGACCAGCTTATGGAGTATTCAGCCATTGACTATACGCCCACGCAATGCGTTTGGGTCGCGATCGTCGCCGGTGTCGGAGACTCGGGACCAGGACGGTCGCTGACGGCCCGCGCCGACGACGGGGGTTGAGTGTGCGCCGCAACGATCCCCGCAGGTCTGGCCTCACGGCAATTCCGTAGAGCGTTCGGAGTCTCGCTGGGGCGGAGCCTGTGCCGGTCGGCGTGGGCAGAAAAAAACCCCGCCGTTGTGGCCGCGGGGCTTCTTTACGCTCAGGCCTCCTTCGGCTTAGCTGGGCGTCACGTTGGTCGCACACGGGCCCTTTTTGCCCTGTCCGACTTCGAAATTCACCGCTTGGCCCTCCGTGAGAGAAGCGTCGCCCGCCGTTTTGATCTCCGAATGATGGACGAACAAATCTGCGCCGCCATCCGCCGGGGTGATGAAGCCGAATCCCTTACCTGCATTGAACCATTTTACGGTACCTTTTGCCACGTGTTCTTCTCCTGAGGCCAATCCGGCCTGCAAATGCACTTTCCCTCTGCTTTGTGGATAAGGGGTAGACTCCGAGGGAAGAAAGCGTACACCTTCATGAGACCTCATTCTATTGGCGCGCACCCTTTATGTCAACAAAAGAAACCTAAAACCTACAAAATATTTGTGCGTCCCGCCCGCCACGCCGCCTCTCTGTTCCCCTCCTCCTTCTGCTCACAGCCCCCACGAAGTTATCACTCTGCGCAGGCGCATTTGCCCCCCTTCGCCATCCGTCGTTCGCTGCGCTTCATGACTTCTTGCCACGATCCAGTCTGTCGCCCCATTGACGGCGGAAGCGTGCGTACGCCTCGGCGTCCCGGCGGAGGTTGCCCCGGTAGGAGAGATTGCCCGCCAGGCTGATCCACGGCTTGCGCCGATGCCAGAAGTTGCGGAGGACCCGTCGGAAGATACCTGGCACGGAATAGAAGGTCGCACTGCAGGAGACCATCTCCTGAATGATGCCATCCAGGGACAGATGCTGGTAGCGGGCCACCGGGTAGGTCAGGGTGTAGTATTTCCAGTCCTGCGGGAGCGTGTCGAGGGGGATGCGATCCTGGGACTTCATCTGGTCCCACAGACGCGTGCCGGGCAAGGGTGTGAGAAACAGCACGTTGAGATTGTCCACGCCGTACCGGCGGGCCGTCTCGGCGATCCGGTGACCAATCCCGGGTTCGTCTGCGTCCAACCCCATGATGAAGGAACCTGCCACCAGGATCTTGTGCCGCTGAATGCGCCGCACGGAGGCGCGGATGTCCCGGTCTTTCAGAAGGTGGAATTTCCCGCCGTACTCCCGGAGCCCTTCCGGCGCGGGGGATTCAAAGCCGATGAAGACGCCGCTGCACCCGGCCCTTGCGGCCAGCGCCAGGAGTTCCTCGTCGTCGGCGAAGTTGATGGTGGCCTGGGCAATCCACTCTTTGCGCAGGTGCGCCCGGGCCAAGGCGCGGAACAGGTCCTTGGCACGGGCGATGTGTTCGGGTCGCGTGCCGACGAGGTTATCGTCCACGACCAGCACCCGTTTTTCGCGAATCGATTGGAACTCGCGCACGACGTCCGGAATGGGCCGCTGGCGGTAGTGCGCCCCGTTGAACGCCGTCACGCTGCAAAAGCTGCAATTTAACGGACAGCCCCGCGTGGTCTGGACGGCTCCGAAGGCGTACCCCCGCGACAGAAGATCGTGACGGGCGAGGGGCACCTCGGTCATCGGGGCGAACCCGCCGTCGTACCGGTGCTTCAGGCAGCCCTGCCGGGCATCCTCCAGGACCTGTGGCCAGATGCTATCGGCCTCCCGCGTAACAACCGCGTCCACGCGCTCCAGGACCTCGTCCAGGCACATGGTGGCGTGGATGCCACCCATGACGACGGGCACGCCCCGACGCCGGAAGTGATCCGCCACCTCGTAGGCACGGTTCGCCTGGGAGGTGAAGGCGGTAATGCCCACCAGGTCGGGCCGAGGCAGGGCCGCGTAGTCCGGCACGCCGAGGTTCTCGTCCATGATCGAGATTTCCCACTCCGGCGGTGTCAGACCCGCCAGGACCATCAGGCTCAGCGGCTTCCACACGCGGTACCGGTTCCAGCGGCTCTCTTTGACGTTGACGATGCTGACGAGCGGGTTGGAGGGGTTGATCAGATATAGTCGCATGGCGTGCATTCCGTCATCGGTCGGGCGGTCAGAGCATCCCGATCATGCAGTAGAGAAAGAGGTAGAGAACCCAACGGCTGTTTTATGCTTTGCTTTCACGGGGGAATCGTATGCCATCTGTTTGCGGGGCACGGGCACTTCTTTTCGCAGAGGCCTTGACTTCCTCCAGATAGTCTATGGCGTACTCCATCATTTGCTTTGCTATGCTTGCCACGGACTTCGTGTCTACCCGCTTATGGCTGTACTTATGGGATATCCGCAGGGAGCCTGAGTCACGGTCGTACACAAAATCATATCGTCCATCAGACCATACGACGCCGGCCTTTCCGATCTCATCCGCTCGGCCGGGCTCCACGATGTGCAGTCTTGTCCGCAGATTCTCCATGACCCTTTGGAGGTCGAACTCCATCTCGATGCTGATGATCAGGGTTATGGATGGGCTTCCCACGTCATCGTACTCAAGTAGTTCATCGAAGTCGCGATTCTCCGTGGAGGCCACATACAGGTCGTTCAAGTCGGCAATCAGGGCGTCAGGACGGGTGGTTCTCTGTGGGACCCACGTGTCGATGGCTCTACGGATTTTGGCGAGCGTCTGAATGGTGTCATCAATTTCCATAATCGCCAATACCCCCTGAGCTTCTTGGGAGATTCTATCGCGGCACGATGATTACTTCTGGAATTCTACCGGAAACCCGGCCGAACGGCAACCCCAAAACTGATAGGATCAGTAGGCATCCTGGGGCGCCAGTTCCATAATGGCGGCTTGGCGGGTGTCAAACGTATCGAATTCGCTGGAGAGATGCAGGCCATGCAACTGGCACTGGAGATGCGGGGAAACGCCGCACAGGACAAAACGGAAATCCGAGTCCTCGACCAACTCCTGGAGATCCAGCATCAGTTGGTAGCTGGCGGGCTCCAGACTGCCCAGATCGGCCAGATCCAGGACCACATGGGAGTCCATGTACTCCTCACACAGCCAGCGCAGGTCGCTCCGGAGGTCGGCCGGGGCTTCCTCGCGCAGCCACACCTTGAAGTTCGAAGGTCCATCCGCGATCGTTACGACGATGACGTCATTAGAATATTGTTCGACAGACATAGCCAGAAATCCTCCAGATCAAGCGAGCGCAGACGAGGGGTTCGGGTGGGTGCGGGCGCCTGTGCCTCTCGGGCCATCGCACCGAGACATCGGATCGTACGCTCGGCCAGTTCCTGCGGACACGGCTCGGGACGCAGGTTTCCCAGAGGCTCCAGAGCCGCCTGTTCTGCCAACGTCAAGCCGAAGCAACTGTCCGAGGCGAGTTCGTTCTCGTTCCTGCTCAGTGAATTCATGAGGCGTCTCCTCCCGAAGCGTGCTCCTCGTCCCTGCCAGATCGGTCATTCGTCATGTGGGGAACTCATACGGAAACGTGCACATATGTGATTATACCCCGCCGGGGACGATCTTGTTTGCCAAATAATCAATTCACCTCCGCCGGTTCCGGGTTTTTCTCTGCGCCGGATGTATTAAAAATATTTTGGAGGAATAAATAAAAAAATATGGCAGGGGCGGCGACCGGCGGTACAATGATGATCGGTGGCGTGTTGTTCTGAACTCAGAATGATCGCCTGATGAAGCCTTGAAGCACGCTCGTGCGTGACCGATGCCTAGCCCGCCTCAAGACCCATCTCTCGAGTCCGTTGTCTCTGTTTAGCACGCCCTCCCAAGATCGGTGTTCCATACGAAGGAAAGAGGCACAGAATGGATATCTGTGTAGGAAACCTGCCCAGGAATACGACGGGCAGCACTCTGCGTGAGGTCTTTGAATCGTTTGGCCGCGTGGACACGGCGGACATGGTGAAGCCTCATCGGGGCGAGGAATCCAGGGGAATGGGATTTGTGGGTATGCCGGTCCGGAGCGAAGCCGTCTGGGCTGTTCTCCGTGTTCATGGCAGGAACGTGAACGGACAGACGATCACGGTTACGGAGGTCCGGCCCAGAGATCCTGCGGCCGGGGCTGGCCGCGTTCGCTGCCCCTGCCGTGGTGGAAAATAGGCAACGGGGCGATGCCCACCGCATCCGCGCAGAGTCCCGGAGGCCAAGAAGAAGCCAGGGCCCGGGGAAGAATGGACTCGAATAGGATCATATCCAGGAATGCCCTTCGTTTGGGCAAGCAAGAAGGAGGATTTATGAAGATTCGCAGGACAGCGGACCACGAGGTTCAAGCCAGCAGCAAAAATATCATCCCGCTTCGCGGCGCGAATAGCGAACAGATGAAGCAGGACACAACCATCCTCAAACTGCGCCCCGCGCTGCAAGCCGTAGTACTGACCCACGACTCGATTGCGGAGCGGGCCAGGACCATCTGGCTGGAACGCGGGCGCTCCCCCGATCGGGATGAAGAGAACTGGCGTGAAGCCGAGGCTCAACTGAAGACCGAACTGGGAATTGGGTAACACTCCGGGGAGTCAGCCAATGGGGGGATTATCCCACATGTTAGCCGAATCGTTGGCGTCCGACAACCTGTGGTCCGTCCTCGTGTTTCTCGCCGCTCTCGTCGTCCTGGCCAGTCTGAGGGCCAAGAGTCGAGTAGGAAATCCCGGACAAGGTGGCCTGTGAAGATTGATATCCAGGATATCACCGGGATTCTGAAGCGGGAGCTCCGCCCGTACGAGGCTAGGCTCGACATGGTCAAGGTGGGGCGGGTCCTACAGGTGGGCGATGGCATTGCCCGCATCCACGGTCTCAAAGACGCGATGGCCGGTGAGATGCTCCTGTTCGAGGATGATACCATAGGAGAGGTCTTCAATCTCGAGGAGGACTCCCTTGCGGTCGTGCTGTACGGCGACTACACGAAGATCCGGGAAGGCTCCGACGTGCGGTCCACCGGACGGTTGATGTCCGTACCCGTGGGCGACGAAGTAATCGGCAGAATCCTCACGCCGCTGGGCCAACCGCTCGACGGCGGTCCCGCGATTCCGGCTCAGGCAGGGCATCGATCCGACCGACATTCCTGCGCCGCCAGGCGATCGACACGATCGGCCGGACGACCCGGATGGCGGAGAGTCGTCAGAGGATAGTCAGTTGGACACGGCTTTCGATGATTCCCGCCGCGACGGCATGGTCGCAAACGGCTACCCAGGCGCTCTGGGAAAAGGTTGTGACTGACCACCCGGACGCTGTCCGTCCGCAGTCTTGTGACGTCCGCCATCCGCCGCGCGTTGGACAAAGACCACGGAAGCCGCCTTTGTGATCGCAGCCCTCTTGCAGTTCGGGAGCGGACCCAAACAAAGATACCGGAGCAAAGCAGGCCCAAAGAGGTTAGGATGCGACGCGAGAAATTGACGTCCATTCGGCCCGCGCGCTTCACCCCGAATCCACCGGCTCCTCTGCTTGTCCTGTCCGGGTGGCCATGTTATGATCTTGGCTTTACTGAAGGGGAGATATGAAAAAGACCAGAAAGCATCGGTTGATCGAGATCGAGTGGCCTGTGTTCGGCGTGGGCGAGCCGCCGACACAAGCGCGCGTGGCAGAGTTCGAGTCTCGGATCGAGGCGGCGCGGGCCGCGCATGGACAAGCTGGGACTGACGCACCTGGTTATTTATGGCGACCGGGAGCACTTTGCCAATTTGGCCTGGCTTACGGGGCTCGATCCTCGCTTCGAAGAAGCGGTGCTGGTGATCTCCCGTCGCGGGGACCCGCTGCTGATCGTGGGCAATGAGTGCGAGGGGTATCTGCCGGTCAGCCCACTGTACGTGGCGGGCAAGCTGCGGCACGAGCGGTTCCAACCGTTCTCCCTGCTGAATCAGCCCGGGGCTGACAGCCGGCTCATGCGGGAGATCTTCGCGGGCGAGGGGATCGGCAAAGGCGCGGCGGTCGGATGCGTCGGGTGGAAGTATTTCGCCGATTCCGAGCATCCGGATGGCGCCCACGCCATCGACCTGCCCGCCTATCATGGTGGACACGCTGCGGGAGTTGGCCGGCGGGGAGAACGTGACGAACGCCACGGCCCTTCTGATGAACCCGGACACCGGCCTGCGGACCTTCTGTTCGCCCGCCGAGATCGCGTATTTCGAGTACACGAACGTCCTGGCCTCCGAGGGAATGAAACGCATGCTCTTCGGCATGCGGGAGGGGATGACCGACCATGAGCTGGCGACGCTGGCCGGCTATAACGGCGTGCCTCTGGGCTGCCACATGACCCTCGCGACTGGCGACCTGCCGGGGCTGTCGGGACCGGTCGGCGCGACCCTTCGGCGTGGGACGCCTCTTTCGACGAATATCTGCTATTGGGGCAGCAACATCTGTCGGGCTGGCTGGATCGCCTCCTCGGCGCGCGACCTGCCGGCCGAAGCCCGGGACTACGTGGAGAGCTTCGCCGGTCCATATTTCGAGGTGATGAGCGAGTGGTTCGACCGGCTGCGCATCGGCACGCCGGGTGGCGAGTTGGCCCGGTTGGTCGCCGAGAAGCTGCCTTTCGAGAAGTTCGGCATCTTCCTGAACGCGGGTCACCTGATCCACCTCGATGAATGGCTCAGCTCGCCGATCTACCCGGGATCGGACGTGCGGATTCATTCCGGCATGGCGATGCAGGTGGACGTCATCCCCTCCTCGCGCGTCTACTCCTCCACCCGCATGGAGGACGGCGTCGTGATTGCCGACGATACCCTGCGTCGCCAGATTCAGAGAGAACACCCCGACTGCTTCGCCCGCTGTCAGAAGCGGCGGGCTTTCATGCGGGACGTTCTGGGCATCGCCTTGCCCGAAGAAATTCTTCCGCTCTCGAACATCCCCGCCCTCGTGCCGCCGTTCTTCCTCCATCCGAACGTGGTGTTGGCTGTGGGACCTTAGAGGATGTTGAGAAGGCGCTCTTTGTGGCATGGGCTTCCAGCCCATGCAGCTTCGGCAGGATGCCGATGCCACTTATCACACACCCTCTTAGCGGACAGACGTCATAAAGTTGCGCATTCTGTTGATTCGCGTGCTCGGCTGTGCTATCCTCTGCCGCGGGCAGGAAGGGACATCCCTGCCGATAGAAGGACGGGGGGACTCCCCAATAGGAGTGTGCATCATGGCGGCAATGTCTGGTGCTTCACTTGGAAGAGGCGAGCCCTGAGTCAGATGAGAATTCTGCTCCGAGGTTCGTACGGCGGCTTCAATCTGGGCGACGATCTGACGTTCGTGGCTCTCGTTCGCTTTCTCCGGCGGGAGCTGGGATGGACGCCGGAGAGCCTGGAAATTTACGCAAGCCGGCGACTTGGGGAGTGTAGCGAAACTGGGTCAATAGATGGTCTCTCATGGGCCGAAAGCAAGGAAATCGATGATCTGGTGTGCGTTCGGGGGGGGACGGCCGTGTCCGCCGTGCGGCGCTTCGGGCGGAGGCTTCTTCTTCTCCTGAACCTCGCCCTTTTCTTCGCGAGCATTTGCATCTATCGCGTCACGAAATGGTGCATCGCCGTACGGCGATCTCATCCGTTTCTTCGCGGGCTGGATGTCATTCATTACAACGGGGGCGGCTATCTCGCCGGACGCTGGAGGAACAGGCTGGCTTTCGAAGTCCTGACCCTCCGGGCGGCGCACATGATCCAGCCGCGACTGAAAATCGTGGGAACCGGGATGGGATTGGGACCATTCCACGACCGACTGTCCTCCTTGCTTCTCCGCGCATTTCTGGCCAAGTTCGATCGCCTGTTCGTCCGGGATCGCAGGTCCTGGGAGATTGCCAAGGCGATGAACCCGAAGCTGGAAGTCCGCTGTCTGGCCGACGACGCCTTGTTGCTGGTTCCCATGATCGAGAACCTGAAGCATGGGAGCGACGTCACGGATAGAACGGTGGCGGCCTTCAATCTTAAGGATTTCCCCGATCACGCGTATGCGACGGTCGCGGACAAAATCGACGAGTTGCTGATGGTCCTCCGCGAGAAGGGCTTACGGGTCGAATTCTTCTCCTTCAGCCAAAGTCCCGGTCCGTGCGACTCCCACATTCTGGAGAATCTGCGTCTGCGGCACCGGGACGCTATCCAGGCCGTGCACGATCCCTACGAAGAAGGATTGGACAGATTCCTGGCACGTCTGGCCCGGGCGCGGCTCGGATTCGGCTTCGCCTATCATTTCGTCGTTCTGCCGGCGTTGATGGACGTTCCCTGCGTGGCCGTCTATGCCGGGGAATACTACGAGCAAAAGATCAAGGGAACCGCCCAGGTTCTCGACCTGCCTTTTGTTTTCTGCATGGAGGATCTCAAGGACATGGATGTTCGGGGCATGATCGACCAAGTCCTGCAAACCGACGCCCGTCCCTTGCCACGCGTTAAGCAACTCTACGCGGAGATGGCCAGCCAGTACGCCGCCATGTACCGGGAGTTGATGCCGTCGCGGGCCGACGTCGCCGGCCGCAGCGAATAACAGCGACTGGCATCACTGGGTGGACCGCCAGTATACTCTTATGAGCTTTGACGGATAACCTCGGTAATCGCAGGGTGCCATGCCTACGACTTTGCGTAGGCATGTCCGGCTCATAGAGGCAAGCATGTCTACGAGGCGTAGACATGGCACCCAGCGGCCAGGGAGTCTCGGTTACCGATTTTGCTCGTCAGAGCTTATTAGGCAGACGTTTGGCATCATGCCATTCATCCGGGGGCAAGAGTGCGGGCGTTGGGCTTGGCATTTCTTGGGATGGGGCGGTACAATCAATGGTTGTATGGCAAGCAGAAAGCCGATCGCTGAATATCGTCTGACGGACCACGCCCGAGAAGAATGCGCCGGCGTCAGATCAGCGAAGATGAGCTTGCCAAGGTGTTTGTTGCACCAGAGCGACGAGAAACGGTCAGAGACGGACGTGAGGTCTTTCAATCCCGGGTCCAGTCGGGTGACCCCTCCCGGACTTGCTTGCTTCGGGTCTTTGTGGACATTGACCGTGAACCTCCTGCCGTAGTGACGGTGTATCGCACAAGTAAGATCGCAAAGTACTGGAGAGATATCGGATGAAAGTGACGTATGACCGCGAGACGGATACGCTGACGGTCGTCTTCCTGGATACGCCGGTGACCGAGAGCGATGAAGACAAACCGGGCGTGATTCTGGACTATGATGCGTCCGGCAATCTGGTGTCGCTGGAGATTCTTGATGCTTCGAGTCGGGTCACGCAGCCAAGCGGCATTGAATATCAGGTGGCACCAACGGCGACGTGAGAAGATTCATAGGAGGTAGGCAATGACAGCGGCAAATCGATCCTGTACGCGTCGGCAGCTTCTTGGTGTTGCCGGCGTTTCGGCGGTGATTGCGGCGTTGGGACGGTCAGATCGGTCCCATGCGGAAAGTGCGAGCAAGTCGCAGAATCGCAAGACGATTCTGTCGTTCTATTGCGACGACACGAGCCCCCGCGTGGCCGGAGCCAAGGCGTTTGAGACCTTCCTGGACTACTGCGCCAAGCAGGGGATTACCGGTGAAGCCAGCGCCATCCTCGGCATGAGCGGCCATAGCATGTGCCGCAAGCCGGATGCGGAGGAGAAGGCGTTTCTCCAGCAAGTCGCGCGGGCGTGGGAGTGCGGCATCGGCACGCACATGGAGCTGATGACGCACCATGGCCTGTTCGATTTCGACGCCAATCGCGAGAAGGAGGGCGCGATCCACGAGGGACTGTGGCTGCACGAGCCGGCGGTCACCGTGGAGGAATACCAACGCTACTTCGGCAACATCATGGCGGAGGGGCAACGGGCCGGCGTGCGGTTCACGGGGCTGACTTGGCCGGGCTGCAGTTGCGAGGCTTGCACGCGGCGGTACGCCGAGCTGCGAGCCGCCGGCCACAAGGAGCCGAACCCCGCCATGTGGCAGGCCCTGCTCAATCTGGCCAAAGAGGGCCGGTTCCGCGGCCGCACGGTGCCGTGTTTCTTCGATTCCAGCGACAGTGACGACGGCCTCCACCGTAAAGCGAGCGACGGCCCGTTCGGCGTCTACGACCTCATGCCCAACGCGCGGGGACCACTTCGGCATCTGGGAGAACAACCCCCAAACGGGTTGACCCCGACTACTACATCACCGAAGACGGCAAGTCGGGCGTGATCGTTCGCCGGGTCCAGGCCGGGGCGCCGTATTGCCTCTGGTACTCTCACTGGCAGGGCCTGAACCCGGCCAAAGGCGTCGGCTGGTCGGCGTTCACAACGGTGATCGAGCGGATCGGCAAGCACCTGCGCGATCGCATCGTCTGGATGCGGCCCAGCGAGATCACGGACCGCTACCACGCCGCCGGCGGCTGGGGCTTCTTGGAGAACGTGTAGCCCATGCTCGCCCTGCTGATCGATTCGGCTCCGCATGGGCTAAAGCCCATCCTACGCGGCTATTGGTTACGGTTACGATGCTTGTTTCGATTGCGGCAGGCGTCCCGGACTGCTCGCGCCGTGGACGCGACCGCGCAACGAAACGAGCCGCGTAACCGCGAGACGTCGACGATCTTCCGGGTTCACTTGTTCTGGTGCAGGATCTTCGCGCCTTCGAAGCCGTTGAACCTCGTCGAGGACGCGGTGCTGTAGGCGCCGATGTTCTCGGTGTAGAGGAAGTCCCCGATCTGCAGGTCCGCCGGGAGCTGCTCCGAGAGGGAGATCTTGTCGAAGCTGTCGCACGTCGGGCCGACCACGGCACAGACTTCCGTGCGGCCGGGCTTGAACGCGTGGAAATTGGGGATCCAGTGGTCGTAGACCACGCCGGAGAAGGTTTGATAGACGCCGTCGTTGATGTAGTAGAAGATCTTGCCGTCACGCCGGGCCTTGCCGACGATCTCCGAGACCAAGCACGGCGGCGGTGGCCACCATGAACCGCCCCGGCTCGGCGATGAGTTCGACGTCGGCCGGGAACAGCCTCGTACACTCCGCGTCGATGATCCCGGCCAGCTTCTCGAACTGCGGGACACGGGAGTCGTAGGGGACGGGGAACCCGCCGCCGATATCCACGATCTTGACGTGGTAGCCCTTCTGGCGGGCGTCCTGCAGGATCTGCGAGGCGATGCCCAAAGCGGCGGTGTAGTTGTCGAAGGTGGTGCACTGGCTGCCGACGTGGAAGCTCAGACCCTCGACCACGAGGCCCAGGTCGAAGGCTCGACTGATCAAGTGCCGGGCGTCGCCGGGCTCGGCGCCGAACTTGGAGCTCATCTCGACCTGCGAGCCGATGTCCGGGACCTTCAACCGCAGGACCACGCCGGCCGTGTCGCAGTGCTCCTTGATCTTCTTGAGCTCGTCCTCGTTGTCGAAGGTGACGAGCGGCTTGTACCGCCGGATCTTGCGGAGCGTGTCCCGGTCCTTGACCGTGTTGGAGAAGATGATCCTGTCCCAGATGTAGAAGTCCTGGTCCTTCTCCTCGAAGTGCCGGATGTACTCGTAGACCTGCATGAACTCGTTGTAGGAGGCCACGTCGAAGCTCGCGCCTTCCTCGAACAGCGTCTTGACGATCTCCTGGTTGGAATTCGCCTTGACGGCGTAGTACGCCTGGACGCGGGGCAGGTGCTGCTTGAACGTGCGGTAATTCGCCCGGATCACCTCATGGTCGATGATGAACAGGGGCGTGCCGTGCTCCTGGGCCAGTCTGAGAGATTCCTCTTTCATGTCGCTATTGATTCCCGTTTCGAGCTTGAGCGTCTTGAAGCTCTGTAGGATGGGCTTTAGCCCATGCTGACAATCTTCCGGCGAATGTCCGCATGGGCTGAAGCCCATCCTACGTGTCTATGCCCTTATTCCACTATGAGCCAATCTGCCTGATGAGCTTCTTCAGGGCCTCGACCTCTTTGTTGTTTTCGAGATAGGACTTGGCCAGCTTTTGGCGCAGCTCCGCCCCGCGGTCGTACAGCCTCTTCTGCTTCTTGGGCTGGGTCGTCTTGAGGCAATAGGCCACCATCAGCGGCAGGGCGGCGGTGACGTCGAGGTAGGCCGTCACGGTCTCTTCCAGTTTCGTCGAGTCGATCTTGCCCCAGCTTACGGCCTCGCTCGGCGGGGCCCCGGACAGGCCGCCGGTATCGGGCCGGGCGTCCGTCACGTTGATGTCGTAATCCTGGCCGACCTCCGGGATCATCAGGACTTCCTGAATCTGCGGCTCGGTCTGGAGCATGAAGTTCTTCGGGCTGCCGCCGCCGATCAGGATGACGCCGGTCTTGCCGTTCTCGTATTTCTTGGCGTTCAGGATGATGGCCGTCGAGTCGTTGACGTCGATGCTGGGATTGATCTTGAGCTTGAACCGGTCCTGCAGGCCCGTCGCCTCGGCCAGGAGCTCCAGGCCGGCGACGTTCATCCCGATCGTCGAATCGCCCGGCGACGAGGTGAAGACGGGGATGCCGTTGCGGTAGGCCGCCGCCAGGATGCTCACCTGGCCCAGGCCGTTCTTCTGCTCGTGCTCGGAGAGGATCTTGCCCAGGTAGTAATAGAACTCCCGCGTGCCCATCTCCTTCTGGAATTCCGGCCGGACGAGGATTCGCCGGAGCCGCCGGTCGGTCTCCATCAGGACGTCTTCATAGTCGAACAGAATATCGTAGATGCGCGTGACGCCCTTGTCCCGCAGGTCGACATCGTCCACGTGGTGGCTGCCCCGGAACATCGGCAGGTTGAAGGCGAAATGGATGTCGTGGTACATGTTGGCGCCGGTGGCCGTGATCCAGTCCACGAAGCCGTGGTTCATGAGCGGAATGATCGCGGCCGGTCCCAGCCCCGCCGGCGTCAGGGCCCCGGCCAGGCTCAGGCCGATGGTCACGTCGTTCTGGGAGTAACGCTCCTTCAACAGATGGCAGGCGGCCCGCAGCCGGCCCCCGTTGTAGGCGTCCATGTTGTCGATCAACTGCACGATATCGGTCGCTCCGGAGATCGGCTCCGGCAGAATCCGTTTGCCGCAGAGGTACTTGGCCTTGCTGGAATTTCGTGGCTTGTCTTTTCCCATGATCCTATCTAATCCTTTCCAACGCTTGAGGAACTTGTCCATTCCTGGCACGTCGTCGACAGTCGTGCCTCCAACTTCGGCGGGTATTCTACTGAACGAATCGTGCGTTGGGAAGCGCGTTCGGAGTGAGTTCCCGAATGCGAGATGTCGCGTTTGGGGCCCGCCTGCACGGATGGGCGTTAGCTCCGAACGTGGCGAGAGTGGCTCAGCGAGAAGCCGAAGCGACCGTCACGCCCTGGCGGTCCGTCAATTCGAGCGTCATGCCCTGGGCGGGAAGCCGGCCGGTGTAGTCGCCCACGACGAACAGGGCCTGGCCGCCCGTGGGAGACCGGCGGCGGGCGCGGAAGGCGGGGCGGTTGGCCGCCACGTAGAGCGTGCCGCCGGCGGGGATGACCGTGCCGCCTCGGAAGGTGAAGATCGGGGTCGATGGGCTGAGACCCATGACTCAAGGTCCAGCCGGAGATGTCCACGGCGAAGGAGTTGGGATTCAGCAGTTGGATGTACTGCTTCGTTCTGGTTGCCGCTGGGCGGGCTGGCCTCGATGGTGCCGAACGTGACGACCGTGACGGCCGGTTGGGCGTCGGGGATTTCGCTGGCCCCGGCCACCAGACGGTTGAACAACTGCCGCCGGCGTTCCGGCAGATAGGAATCCCTCAGCTCGGCGACGGCGTCCGCATACGACTGCGGATAGTTCGGGGCGGTGGACCCGTTGCCCCAGGCGTTCGAGTTCCATTTCGCGTTGTCGAGGGCCGCATCCGGGGCGATCTGGGCCGCCAACTCGTCGATGCGCGGCTCATAGAGCTGTGCGCTGCGTCTGCGCCGCAGCGGCGACCACGGGCGTCTCGGGCCCGACGTCTTGCGGCCGGGGCGTCGGCGGTCGGGCTGGGGTTCGGTCGAGTCGGCCATGGGGCTGGATTTGAGCAGCTCGTCCATGAGCGTGCGGACCCGGCGCAGGTACATCTGCCGCATTTCCGGCGTATTGAAGATGTCGAACGGCAGGCGGTTGTTGCCGCCGACGAAGAGCGCCGTGTCGGCGTGCAGAATCTGGTCCCAGTACGTGAACGGACTGCTCCACACGCGCCCGAAGCTCAAATCGACGTCCCACGGCCACATCTGCCATTCGTTGCTGCCGCCGGTGTCGCGGTAGAAATAGTAGTTCTTGTGGCAGCAATCGGTGTCCCCGGTGATGGCGCGGGCGGCCAGGAAGTCGACGACCTCGGCGACGTCCACGTTGTCGTAGAGATATTGCCGGCAGGCCTCGCCGGAGAGGCTGATGCCGTTGAACAGCGCCAGCAGGTCGGCATTATCCTCGCTCTTGCGGGTCTTCTTTTCCGCGCCGACGGTGGCGTCGGTGGAGCTGGTGAAGGTGTTGTACATTTTGTAGAGGGCCCCGTCGGCGTTCAGGCCCATCCGGATCAGCCAGTCCTTGTCGCCGTTCTCCATCACGTGGGCCGTGCCCCAGAAGGCCCCGTTCTGCTGCACGCGCACCGGGAACACCCAATGGTAGGCACAGCCCGCGTCCCGGTAAGTCTCGTAGGCCAGGATGTTGCGCATCTGGGCCTTGTCCGCGTAGGTTGACATCAGGTTGATATCGCCGACCCGATGCTGGCCCGCCGCCCACAGGAAGTGATGGCCCGAATTGAAGGAGACATCATAGCTCTTCTTCGGAAAGCTCCGGCTGGACTGGCCGTGGATGTTGATATAGGCGTTGTCGTAGAACTCGCCGTCATAGAAGAACGAGCAGCGGGTGCCCGTGTCGGTGTCGGCCGCGGCCGGCGTCTCGATGAACCAATACAGCACGGGCAGTGGGTTCCTCAGGCTCGTGTCGGCGGCGACGGTGCCGTCATACTGCGGGGAGTCGAGCGGATCGAGAAAGGCCGGGAACCGCGACAGGCGTCCGGCGGTGTCCGTGGCCGTGATGTACCAGCGCACCATCTGCCCCGCGTGGAACGTGCCGAAGGGAATCCAGGCCGTGTAGATCCCATCGCCGGCGTTCGCGTCGCCGTTGCGGCCGTCATCCAGCATGGGGACCGTCGTCTCCGGGTCGAACATCACCCGATAGTGCAACTGGACCGAATCCACGGGGTCGAAGCTGGGCGAGATTTGCGCCGTGATCTTGAGGTCGTTGCGCAGGGTCGGCATGAGCGGGAAGTGATTGACGTCGGTGATGATCGGCCCCAGGGCATCGACGCCGGGACCATTGGGCTGGCCGGGCGTGGGGGTGGGGAAGTAGCACCGCTTCGGCGTCTTGTCCACGACCGTAGCCAGCAATTCCGGCATGACCAGCAGGTCCGAGCTGGCCAGGCCATTGTTCAAGCCCTGAATGGCCAGGACATTCTTACCGACGTGGAGAAAGTCGAACCGGCGGATGCCGAAATCCTTGGATGGCGCCGAACGGTCGGGCGGCCAGACGTCCGGGAGCGCCGGAGTTCCACGTCTCGGCCGGTCAGGGCCGGGGCGTTGTCCCGGGCGACCTCATGCCCGTTGATATAGGCGATCATGCCGTCGTCGAACCGTATCCGCAGGGTCAGGCCCCGGATCACCGAGGGGTCGTCCACGACAAAGGGCACCCGGATGTAGACCGTCTGATTGACGTTGCGCATGGCCGAGACGTCCAGCCCGACCCAGGTCGGATAGCCGAAACCGACGCCGGTCACGCCGGAGAGCCAGGCACTGTCGTTGAAATCCTCGAGCGTCCAGGGACGAAAAGCATCGGACCCCGGCGGCGGCTCCAGACTGTCGTCCGTCGGCACCAGGGCCTTGGCCGGTGCCCCGCGTGTCAGTAGCACCTGCTCTGTTGTAACCTCGCTCAGGCCGTAGGAAACGTCAGACACCTGGACCGGGTAGGTCGGGGCATACTCCGAGGCAATCGTCACACCGTCCGGGCGAACCAGTCCCAGGTATTCGCCCGCTGCACTCAAGCGGAAATTGGTGTGCAGCTCGCCGGCGGGGTCCCTTCGGTCTTTGCCGGAGGCGAACACCACGAGATACGCATTGGACTCCATCGTCACCGCCGGGAATCTCCACTTGGCCAGGTGGCTGTGACTGTCCGTCAGATACCAGCCGTCCAAGCTGGCGGCGGTGTTGCCGGCGTTGTAGATCTCGATCCAGTCCGGCTGGTCCCGATCCTCATCGTGCAGACCCGTGTGGTTCGACGCCATGAACTCGGTGATTTGAAAGGAGTCTTGCGCGAATAGTACGCTGGAGGGGCCGACGATAAGCAGAACGACAACGAGGCCGGTTCGAATCGGCAAATACCTCATCCCAGAATAATCTTCTGTAGCCATCACCGATAGGAAGGGAATCCCGAACGTGATCCATCACATTGGGGACCCAACTCAAACTCCGATAATATGCAATTGTAACACAAGATCCGGCCCGGGTCAATGGAACCGACGTCTGGAGCAGGACGCGGGGGTGAGGGACAGAGAAGTGGCGGAACAGGCACACGCCAGACACGACCTGGCTGACGGTTGGTCCGGCTACAGGTCGCCGCCTTAGACGGTGTGTGAGAAGCAAGCATCTTCCGGGTGGCAGCCTCAAGGCCGGAGGCCTTGGGGATGGTTGGGCTGCATTCACAGCCAAGTCCCTACCTGCGCAAACCATCCCCAAGCTGCGCTTGAGGCTGCCACCCCTTCTCACACAGCCACTCACATTTGTTGTGCGCACGCGGCGTGAACCGCGATTCGAGAAGTGTCGCTCATGTGCTTCTTCAAGACCGACGGTAGTGGACGAGCCAGTTGTAGAGCCAAGCCAAGGACAGGCCGCCGCACAAGGCGTCGAAGAAGCCCCAGACCAGACCGATGATGCTGCCGGTCGGCGAGATCGTATAGCCCCGATAGAGCTTGCTGAGCCCGGTGGGCTTGTCCGACGGGCCGTCCAGCGCGATAACCCACCACGTCAGGGAGAAGAGCCCCACGCCCCAAAGGAGGCCGCAGGCGAGCCCGAAGGCCTCGGGGTCGAGTTTCACCGCTGTTTGCCGCGCTCTCACATCTGGCCGAGTTGCTGTCTGTTCCATTTGCATAGTGCGTACCCCATTCTCCGCTGGTTGATGGTGCATCCGTCACGCTCATCGCGCCGATCGTCACGGTTGAGGATACGCACGTCGGTCGGCTCGGTTCATGTGGGCTTTTCACGGTGAGTCTGCCGGCAGCCGGAAGGCTTCGGCGACCGTTTGACAGGCATCAGCAAATTCCTGCGCCCTCGCCCCGCCGGTCTCGCCGCGCAGGGGACAAAGGATAGTCTGCGGCTATGTCAATTTGGTGGATAGCGGGTGGCGTTTGATGACCGGGACAACTTGTGGTATGCTACCGCCGCTTGCCGGCAGGCAAGGTACGATCGACGTTGGCTAAAGGTGCATAGGAGGTTCCCATGAATAAGACGTGCTTTTCGCTGCTCTGGACTGTCCTGGCCACTGCGGCCCCGTTGTACTCAGCGACTCGTGTTATGCCGGTCCCGCCTACGACGACAACGAACGATTTCTACGTGAGCAACGCCAAGCCCACTGGCGCCCAGTCCCCTGCTCAAGTTGCCTATCGGAGCGGTCAAACCGGATGGCTGGCTGCGCCGGCAATTGGAGTTGCAGGCCGATGGCTTCTCGGGCCGTCTTGACCGAGATCAGCAAGTTCCTCAAGAAAGAGGGCAACGCGTGGCTCGCCGCCGATGGCAAGGGCCACAGCCCGTGGGAAGAATTGCCCTACTGGCTCAAGGGCTTCGGCGATACTGGGCTATGTCCTCGGCGACCAGCGCATCATCGACGAGGCCAAGGTCTGGATCGAGGCGATGCTCAGCAGCCGCCAGAGCGACGGCTGGTTCGGGCCGGTCGCCAACAAGACCGGGAGCCGGCGAGAGCAAGAAGGCCCCGGACCTCTGGCCCAATATGGTCGCGCTCAATGCTCTGCAATCCTATTACGAGTACACCGGCGACCCGCGCGTGCTGGAGTTGATGCAGGGCTACTTCCAGTGGGAGCTGGCGCTGCCGGACGAGCTCTTCCTGCCCCCCTTCTGGCAACAGCAGCGGGCCGGCGACAACATGGCCAGCGTCTACTGGCTCTACAACCGGACCGGCCGGGAGTACCTGCTCCAGCTCGCCGCCAAAGATTCAGCGCAAGATGGCCAACTGGACCGAGACCGTGCCAAGCTGGCACAACGTCAACATCGCCCAGTGCTTCCGTGCCCCGGCCGTCTTCTATCAGCAGGCCCGCGATCCCGTATTTCCTCCAGGCGACCGAGCGGAACTATACTATGATCTGGGGCCTCTACGGCCAAGTCCCCGGCGGCATGTTCGGCGGCGATGAGAACTGCCGCCGCGGCTACTACGGCCCGCGGCAAGGCATCGAAACCTGCGCCTCCGTCGAGTTCATGCTCTCGTGCGAGATGCTGCTGAAGATCACGGGCGACCTGACCTGGGCCGACCGCTGTGAGGACGTCGCCTTCAACACGTTCCCGCCCGCCCTGACGGCCGATCTCAAGGCCCTGCATTACATCGTCAGCCCCAACGTCTGCCAGCTCGACAGCAAGAACAAGGCCCCCGATATCCAGAATGACGGCGACATGCTCTCCTACGACCCGCACAGCTACCGCTGCTGCCAGCACAACGTCGCCCACGGCTGGCCGTATCTGGCCGAGCATTTGTGGATGGCCACGCCCGACAACGGCTTGGCCGCCGTCTTCTACGCCGCCTCCGAAGTCACGGCCAAGGTGGGCGATGGCCAACCGGTGACGCTCCAGGCCAAGACCCAATACCCGTTCGAAGACACGGTGCGCTTCACCGTGAGCACGGCCCAGCCCGTGTCGTTCCCCCTGTACCTGCGGATCCCCGGCTGGTGCGAGCAGGCCGGCGCTGCGGATCAACGGCAGCAAGACGCCGGTCTACGCCGGGCCGCGCACGTTCCTCGTCATCGACCGCCCGTGGAAGAACGGCGACACCGTCGAGCTGACGCTGCCGATGGAGCTGAAGCTGCGCTACTGGATTCGCAACGGCAACCTCGCCTCCGTCGATCGCGGCCCGCTGACCTACTCGCTCAAGATCGGCGAGAAGTACGTCCGCCACGGCGGCACGGACGCATGGCCCGCCTTCGAGGTCTACCCGACCACGCGCCTGGAATTACGGCCTGATGCTCGACGCCGACAAGCCGCTCAGCACGCAGTTCGAAGTCAAGAAGAAGAGCTGGCCCAAGGACAACCAGCCCTTCGAGGCCCAGGCCGCCCCGATCGAGATTCGGGCCAAGGCCAAGAAGATCCCGAGCTGGCAGCCGGACTCCCTCGGCTTGGTCGGCGACGTCCAGCCCAGCCCTCTCAAGTCCGATGAGCCCACCGAGACCGTTACCCTGATCCCGATGGGTGCCGCACGGCTGCGTATCTCGGCTTTTCCGTGGAGCGCCGCTGCCACCAACTCAGTACTTCATCACCCCTGAAGCAGTGGGTGGCAGCAGCAAGGCACCGCTTGCCGCTGCCACCCGTATCCCTCCAATGATCACAGACGGAGTACTGAGTTTCTTGCTTATTGCCATCTGGTTCTTCGCTCAGGCTCACCCAATCTCCGCGCCGGCAGAGGAATTGGCCGCCCCGTTTTCAGGAGTTCTCCCGGGCTACCGGGGATCGCTTGTCTGCGCCCATTTCTGCGGGCCTGTCTCCACTCCACGAACCCGGATGTTCAATCTTCTATTCCGTTGCAGATCGGCCTTGAACAAGGTATCTTCTGCCCCGGTAGGAAGTTGTGAATAGGTTTTTCTGTCATGGAGGAAAACGGGTTTATGAATGATAAGGCATTACACCTGCCTTGGGATCAATTGCACCGCGCCATGGGCAGCATTCCCTGGCCGGCCTTGCACACGTTCGCCGATGCCTTGGTTACGAACCGCCAGCTTGGCTGCCGGATCTCTTCGACGCCTACGATCGCGCCTGGCAGGTACAGACCCATCCGCCGGATGATGCAGACCTCTTCGTACCCGCTATCTTCGCCCTGGCGGCGCCCCGGCTCGACGACGAGCAGCGGCGCGAGATCGGATCGTTCCTGGTCGAGAAGTTGGTCGCCGCCGGATACGAGGATGCCGACGTGGCGATGGAGATCCTCACGGCGGCCGCCGGGACCGTGGGGCCCGTCATTCTCCCGGCCGTCCTCGACGCGCTTGCCGGCGAGCCCCACACCCGAGGCGCCTGGCTCTTTCTGTGGAGTCTGACAACGCTCGCCGCCCGGACGGACGATCAGGACCTGCGCGGCCGGGTCGTCGACGCTTGCGTCCATCTGCTCGAACGTGCCGACCGTGGCGAGGTCGATCTGGACGACGCCGGACACGCCGCGTGGACGCTCGCGTCTCTTGGGCGGCATCCAGTACACGGGCCTGCTCCAGCGTCTCAACGAAAGGGCTTCGGAGACCGGCTGGGGAAATGAGTATGAAGACGCCCTGAAGCTCCTCCAGAACCGCTTGGATTTCACCCCGCCCCAGGAATTGTGGGAAGAGCCGGTCGAGCAGTGGCTCACGCCACGCTGGAGCGGGGTCGAGGAAGAAGTCGAGTACGAACCGGTCCAGGACGAGGTGGACAAAAGCCCCTTCGAGCAATACGCGAGCTCGTCACCCAGGCTTTCTCCTGTCTCCCGTAGCCGCGGGACTGCCCTCCGACCTGCTGAGCCAGGCCCGCCTGGTCGCTCACGACCTGGTGGGGTTCTCGCTCCGGTTCCTCCACAAGCAGCCGCGTGAGTGGGACGAGGCCGTGTTGCGCGAGCTTTTGCTGGATCTCGTTCCGCGCGACACCTCCGCGAGCCGGGAGCAGCTTCAGAAGATCGTCCCGATCACAGAGGCATTTCTGTATTGGCTGGGATCGGAGGGTATGCTGGCCGATACGGACAGACTGGTCGCGGCGGTGCGCACCTGGAGTGACGCAGATCGTCGCGCGGGGCATGGATCGGAAGAACTGGGGGCCGGTCAAGACCTTCCTGATGGACGCGCGAGAAACCGGCCCGGAGGCCATGAGCGAACGCCGGCTGATGGAGTTCTTCCGGCAGCAGATCCA
The DNA here is from genome assembly GCA_963750205.1 of uncultured Planctomycetota bacterium. Taxonomy (GTDB): domain Bacteria; phylum Planctomycetota; class Phycisphaerae; order Sedimentisphaerales; family Anaerobacaceae; genus PLanc-01. The sequence goes on along the minus strand of CAVVRJ010000011.1, from coordinate 574,575 downwards.
GGAGGTTGCCGAGGCAGTCGCCGAACCGCCCGAACCGCCCGAGCCGGCCGCCCCGGCGCCGGACGAGCCGCCCATCCCCATCGTCGAGCGTTCCTCCAAGCCCGCCCGCAACGCTCCCTGCCCCTGCGGCAGCGGCAAGAAATACAAGAAATGCCACGGCCGCCCCGGCGCCGAACAGGCCACGAGTCTCTGATTGCGGATTTGCGATTTCCCGGACGACACGGGGTAACAGGCATCCGCCTCCGGCGGAGTTGTCGGATTGCCGATTGAATCGGCCGCATTCAGAGACGCTGGCATGCACCCGCCGACGAACGGAGCCATCACCAGAATTTGCCGGACGGTGGCCCCTGAATCCGCAATCTACAATCCGAAATCCGCAATCGGCGCTGGCAGCTCTATTCCGTGACTTTGCCGGTGGCGGCCCACTCGGTGCCGCGGATGATGAGCTTCTGCACGCTCGGCGTCTTGAGGGCCTTGCCGTCATGACCGAAAGCGTTGTGCACCACCCGGCCCTTGCCGTAATCCAGCGTGAAGACCAGAGGCTCGGTCTTTTTGCTGAACAGTGGAATCGCCCTGTCACCAGAACGTGGATGTCGCCGGTGCCCTGGAGCTTGGAATACAACTCGTCGTCCACCTGGAAGTTGCTCAGCCCCTTGGTGATAGGATGTTCCTTATCGGCGATCTTGGCCTCGAAGACACTGCGGGCGTTGTGGCCGGAGGTGCCCATGACCCACTTGCGGCCGCACAGCTTGCCGAACTCTTCCCACTTCGGGAACGAGGCGCTCGCCAGGTGCTGGACGAAGAAGCCCTTGCCACCCTTGACGTAGTTCAGGAGGTTCTCGCGGGCCTGGGCGGGCAGATCGCCGAGCTTGGCGGCGTAGATCGTGAAGACGATCGCGTCGTAATTCTTCAGGGCCGTGGCCGATTCGAGGATCAGCGGGTCTTCGCTGACCTTGACGTCGAACTTGCCGGAGCCGACGAGGATCTCCCGCGTGGTCTCGGACATCTCGCGCCAATTATGGGCCGAGACATCGTCGCCCGTAATCAGCAGGACCTTGATCAGGCTCGGCTTCTGGGCGCCTTGGCCCCCATGCAAAGGATCGTCGCCGCCATTGCCACCAACGCCAGAACTCTCATCGAACGCTGCATGTCACTTCTCCTTTCCAGTCTTGTGAACCGCCGGTGGATCGCCGTCAGCCATCACCGGGGTCGTTCCACCGATACGCAAACGAGATCTCCGATCCGCTGCTTACCCACGCCGCAACGAGTATAACGGCACCCGGTGACGGTAGCAAGCATTCTCCGAACGGTGTTTCCGCAGCGGTGCGGGGCGTAACGCGGATAAGTTCCGATATTTCTTCAGTTTTTTGCTTGCAGGGGGACATCGGAGGTGTTATAACCTGGGTAACTTAGGCAAGCAGGGATGTGAGGATATCCCTCCACCTGTTGTCCCACAGGTGGGCCTACGACCTGCGTACGATTGCTACACACGGATGTCCCTCTTGGAACAGTTGGATGCGCTGGTGGAACAACGCATCTCCACGGGACCGGTTCGCCCGGATCGTGGGAGAACCAACAGATCTGTGTAAGAAGCACTCTAAGGACATGGAACATGAAGAACTTCGTGTATGCATTTGCTGTGGCTCTGTCTGCCCTCGTGGCCGGCCAAGCATGGGCGACTCCTGCATGGTACCAAATCACCTTCACCGGTGCGGACATGTTCAACTACACTACCGGTATTGCCCCGTACGCCAGTCAGTCTGCCCGCGCCGGTTCCGTGCGTACGACGACGACTACAACATACAAACCGAGTTGACGACGCAAGCGGGTTCCGGCGGGGTCAGCGATTTCCAGAACTGGGCCACGGGGAATCTCGCCAACTGGAAATTCGCGCAGTTCAATTTGTGGGGCGACACAATTCCGGACCCGTACGTGCCAGCGACATCTTGGGATCAGCCATACCGAGCGGTTCCCGACAATGGCGATGGCACGTTTGGCGTCAATTCCTGGCGTCTCGTCCAGAGCCCCCCCGGCTGGGCCGCGGGATCGGGAATTGTCATGGCCAACCAGCCGTACAATCCCACGGACTATGCGTGGCCGGTCTGGAGGGCTCCGGCAGGCGGCGAAATAACGGCGGCCAACGCTGCCAGCATGACGTTCACCTTTGATGTCCTGATCGATGACCCCGAAACTGCCTTTGAGCCTGACGGCAAGCTCAGGGTGTGGTTCGGCGGGCAGGACTTGGTCGACAGCATTCCTGGGGCTTACAATGAGATCTCCGGGATTATGGAGGTGAATGCCACCTTGATTCCGGCTCCTTCGGCCCTACTGCTGGTGGCGATCGGCAGCAGCTTCGTCGGCTGGCTGCGGAGACTGCGCAGCCATCTAAGCGGCTTGAACGTACGTAACGTTGCGGCAGAATGCGGCTGGCCACGGACGGAACGTCCGCCCGTGGCCGGCTCCGGTATCCGGACCGCCTCGGTCTCGGGTGTTGTCTATACTCGCACCGCCGTGACGGGTCCCGTTGTCGTTACATTCCGCTCCTCGCTCCCTACGGGGCCCAGGGCAACTGCATGTGGCTACGGCGCTCGTTGGGCTCAGCCCGTGGCATCGGCCTCCTGCCGATGATTCATGGGCTGGAAGCCCATGCCACTTTAGATCACTGGTCACATGCAATTGCCCTGCTACGGGGCCAGTTTCTACTTGACCGCCCGGCCCTCTCTTCGCACAATGCAGTGTCACCCTGTCAATGCTGGAGACGAGGAAGATGGCGCAAGTACCTGAGAATTCGAAGGATATCGAGAAGTGGCTCAAGCTGATCCGGGCGGAGGAGGTCGGGCCGGTGACGTTCGGCAAGCTGCTCAAACGCTTTGGGTCGGTCGATGCGGCCCTGGGAGCATCGGTCAGCGAGCTGATGAAGGTGGAGGGGATCGGTTCCAGGACCGCCGAGCGAATCGCCGCAAGTCGCGACAAATTCGATACTCCTGCCGAGCTGGAGCTGGCGGGCAAGCTGGAGGTCTGGATCGTCCACATGGAGGACCCCCGCTATCCGCCCGGACTGCGGCAGATTTACGATCCGCCCCCGGTCCTGTACGTCAAAGGGACGCTCGACCGCGCGGACAACCTGGCCGTCGGGATCGTGGGCTGCCGACGGTGCAGTATCTACGGCCAAGAGCAGTCATCGCGTTTGGCACATCTGCTTGCCGCGGCAGGTTTTACCATCGTTTCGGGCATGGCACGCGGGATCGACACGGCCGCCCATACGGGTGCCCTGGCGGCCGAGGGCCGGACCATCGCCGTGCAAGGTTGCGGCTTGTCCCGCGTCTTTCCGCCGGAGAATGCCAAGCTCTTCGAGCTCATAAGTGCTTCCGGGGCCTGCATTTCCGAGCTTCCGCTACGAGCGGAGCCGCTGGCCGAGAACTTCCCGCCACGAAATCGCATCATCGCGGGCCTGTCGCTCGGAACCATCGTCGTCGAGGCCACGCTGAGGTCCGGCGCGATGATTACGGCCCAAGCGGCCCTGGAGAGCAATCGGGAGGTCATGGCCGTGCCCGGCAAGATCGATTCCCCACTGAGCCAGGGGCCGCACCAGCTCATCAAGCAAGGCGCCAAACTGATCGAAACCGTCGAAGACGTCATGGAGGCCCTCGGCTACATTGGCGAGCAACTCAAGGACCATACAGCACTTACGGCAAAGGAAGCCACCGACGAAAGTGGAGACGCCCCTGTTCGAGACGGCCAAGTTCAACCTCAAGGGCCATGAGAAGACCGTCTATGACGCCTTGGGCAAGGAGCCTCTGCACATCGACCAGCTCATTGCGGATACGGATCTTCCTGCCGGGGCCGTCAACGCCAGTGTCGTGTCGCTCCGCCTCAAGGGCCTGATCAAACAACTGCCCGGCAATCTCTTCACAAAACGCTAAGTCCCGGCGGCCGCGACACTTGGGTGCAAAGGCACTTTTCATGTCATAATATAGATATAGACCGTTGACAATCAGGTCGTGTCCGGCTATTATCAGACGTGATGATTTGTGAGTATAGAGTGCCTCAGATGATCTCAATTGCCACTCCCGGCTATGGGCAGGAAGCCGACAGAGGGCAGGAGGAGACTTTCGGGTGGGGGCATCAAGGACTAGGGTGTTGGCACTACACGCCGCGGGGGACTGCTCTAAGTCTTTTCACAATCTGGCGTTATGCACATTCCAGGCCGAGAGCTGACCTGCGGGCATGCACCGCGTTCACCCTGATCGAGCTACTGGTCGTGATCGCCATCATCGCCCTTTTGATGGCGATTCTTATGCCCCTGCGTTGCAGCGGGTCAGAAAACAAGCCCAGGCGGTGGCGTGCCAGTCCAATCTCAAGCAGATGGGCTTGACCTTCTCGATGTACACGGGGGATAACAACGGCTATTTCCATCAGGAGGAGGGCAGCGAAGCCAGCCATAGTTGGGTCCCCGCGATGCGTCCTTACTACAGCCGCGAGCCCAAGATCCGCGTCTGTCCGGCCACGACGAAGTTCTACAGTGACGGCGTGACCGGGCCGCTTGTCGGTTGGGGCGTGTACGGCCAAGGCATATCACCTCCGTGCCGGACTGGGCCGTGGCGGGCGATTACGGCAGTTTCGGCCTCAACGGCTGGGTCGCCAACGACACGGGCGGCATCCATACGGACAAGAACTGGCGGTCGATTCAAATTCAGGGCGGCTTACCAAGTCCCGGTCTTTGTTGACTGCCAATGGGTGGACGGCCTGCCCGAGCCCTACGACAGCCCGCCGGACTTCGATGGTCAATGCGAATGGCAGTGGTATGGCGACGCGATGCGAAGCTTCTGCCTCAACCGGCACAACGGGTCTGTCAACGGGGTCTTCATTGATTTGTCGACCCGGCCGATGGGTCTGAAGGAGCTGTGGGAGGTCCACTGGCATCGGCAATGGGCCAAGAACCGCGCGGCGACGCGACCCCGGTTTGGCCGGATTGGATGAGAGGTTTCAAGGATTATGCCCCGCTGTGATTTGTGGCGGGTTTCTGGCTGACGTTATCCGGTTCGTGGGCCGGATAGGTTGTTGGATGTGTGTTCAAGAGGTTTGTGTTTTTGTAAGGAGGTTGATCATGGGAAAGTGTAGGGAATTGATGTGGCTTGTGTGTGTCGGCTTGCTTCTGAGTATGGGGGCAGCCGCGGCACAGGCCGGACTTCAGGATGGCTTGGCTTCTTATTTTAAGCTGGACGAGCCCAACGGAACCATGGCCGCCGACTCCTCCGGCCACGGAAATGACGGCACGCTCTACGGGCAAGGTGTGGCATGGGCCCCGGGGCATTTCGGCGGGGGTCTCTACCTCGCGACCGACGTGGACGAGGCCGGCATGCAGTTCCCGACGGCGGGCATGTCCGCTCCGCGGGGACGATCTCCCTGTGGGCGTACCTGAACGAGCCCCAGGCGGCGCGGACCCGCTATTTCTTCGGACACACCACCGGCCGTCCGCCCACGGACGCCACCTACGCCAACCGCATCCAGGTTTACATGAACAGCGGGGTGAACACGCTGTCGATCGGCCTCGGTGATACCCACGCCAAATGGACCGGGACCACGGCCCTGGCGACCAAGACGTGGCACCACGTCGTGCTGACGTGGGATAATGGTAAATACGTGGTCTACACCGACGGCGCCAACGTGGCGACAGGGACCTATACCGGCCTGACCGCCCTCGACCCGGTCGCCTCGATCAGCGACGACAGCAACCCGGACGAGCATGAAGCCTTCGACGGCTTCCTCGACGAGGCCCGCATCTACAACCGGGCGATCACGGCGGCGGAAGTGAAACAGATTTTCCAGATGCCTGCTGTCGCCGCAAATCAAGGCCTGGGCCCCCAGTCCGGCCGACGGCGATATGACCGTCACCGATCCCGACGCTCGGATGGAAATCGCTGGACATCATCTCCGCGCACAATGTGTACGTGGGTACGGACCCCAACCTGACCGCCGCGAACCTGATTGGTTCCCGCGTGCCCGTGCCTATGTTCTTCCTTCTGGACATGAAGCAGGGCGTGACCTACTATTGGCGGGTGGATGAGATCGAAAAGGACGGCGTCACGGTTCACCCGGGCGTTGTCTGGACTTTCACCACGCAAGCGCTGACGGCTTACGATCCCGAGTCCGGCGGATGGCGCCATTGACGCCTCGCCCAGCCCGATCCTGACGTGGCTGCCGGGCCAGGGCGCCGTCAAACACCACGTGTACTTCAGCAGCAACCAGGATGCCGTGACCAAGGGCGATAAGACCGCGGACAAGGGCACCGTGGACCAGCCGACCTTCACGCCGGGCGATCTCCAGGAGGCCATGACCTACTACTGGCGCGTGGATGAGGTTCTGGCCGACGGCACGGTTCGCGCCGGCGCCGTCTGGAGCTTCCGGACCTACGTGAGGGTCGATGATTTCGAGAAGTACACCGACGACGAGGGCAACCGCATCTACGAGACCTGGGTCGATGGCCTGACGAACGGCACCGGCTCGCAGGTCGGCTACTGGACCGCGCCGTTCGCCGAGCAGAAGATCGTGCATGGCGGCAAGCAGTCGATGCCGTTCGAATACAACAATGTCAAAACGCCCTATTACAGTGAGGCTGAGCAGACATTCCCGGCGGCCGAGGGCGGCGGAAACTACGACATCGATACGCTGGTCCTCTGGGTGCACGGCCAAATCACGAATAGCCCGGATACCCTGTACGTCGCCCTAAAAGACACGCACGGCACCGTCGGCGTTGTCAGCAACCCCGACCCTACGATCCTGACCCAGAACAAATGGATCGAGTGGCGGATCTTCATGCCGCAGTTCATGATGACGGGCGTCGATATCATGTCCGTCAAGAAGCTCATGATCGGCGTGGGCAACCGGCAGAACCCTGTCAAGGGCGGCACGGGCCTGATTTTCCTTGATGACATCCACGCGATCAAGACCATGACGTTCGATCCGAGCCAGATCCCGGCGGGCATGATGCCGGGCCGATGATTTAACCGTAAGCGTGACCGCTCAAAACGTTAACTGTGTCATGCTGAACGAAACAAAGGGTCCCCCAACGCACATTCCGCGTTGGGGGGCCCGAATAGGGGAATAGCAAAGCTGACGGCCCGAGCCGGCTCGAGAAAGAGTTTTCGTGTGCATCGTGTCCGGCCCTGCTCCGGCCCGTGCGGCTGCTCGGATGGATTGGAAAATGCCGCTCAGGAGCCTCACAGATGTGAATATGGGCAAGATAGTCAAGAGATATGATTCGTGCGAAAGACCGCCAGATCCCGCCAAGGGCAGGCACGAGCCGCATCTACATCAATGACGTCTGCTTGACAAAGCCTTAAAATACACGAGTTACGATTCATAGTTCTCCAATAGGGATACGACAAGTACTTGCAGGGAGAAAGACCGGACGGGATCAAAAAGCCAGCCCCGATTGTTCTATAGGTGGTTCTTTCGTTGTTTTCCGCCATGAAGCCCGCCGCGCTGAGGTAACGTCTGCAATAAATGCCCCCTCCAGCGCGTCTTTATTTTTAAGAAATCAGCGAATCGCACGCGGCGATTTCAGGCCAAGCAAACAGGATGGCCCGTAGATATAGTGATAGCTGTGCCAAACTCGAGTGAATCTCCTAATTATGCACACTATCAGTTGACGACAAGTACGCGATTTGCTAACATGGCAGTTTCATGGCCAAGACAATAAGGACAACCGGAAAAAAAGAAGCACGAAGGAACTCTTCCAAGGTCGCCCCGGTTAAAGCCAAGAAGGCTTTCAGCAACTACAAGGAAGCGCTGGCCTATCTATTGGATAGAACCGACTACGAAAAGGAAGAGCATGTACGCTACAACGTAACCACGTTCAGCTTGGAACGGATGGAGAAGTTGTTGTCGCTTCTGGGCGATCCCCACACCAAGATCAGCACCGTTCACATTGCCGGCACCAAAGGCAAGGGTTCGACGGCCACCATGCTGGCGAAAATGCTGGAGGCCAACGGGTACACGGTCGGTCTATACACTTCACCCCATTTGGTTCACCTGCACGAGCGCATCGCGATCAACTCACGGATGATCAGCGAGGCGGAGATGCTGGAAATGATGAACCGGCTGTACGCCCCCATCGAGAAACTGACGAAGGATGGCGATCCACCGACATTCTTTGAAATCATGACGGCGCTGGCATTTGCATACTTCGCCGACCGCCGGATCGATATCGGCGTCATTGAGACAGGCATGGGCGGCCGGTTGGACAGCACCAACGTCATCGTACCGAAGGTGGTGGGCATTACCAGCCTTAGCATCGACCATAAGAAGCAGCTTGGTGATACGCTCGACCTGATCGCCAAGGAGAAGGCGGGCGTCTTCAAGAAGGGCGTCCCGATTGTGACCGTCCAGCAGGACCCCCTCGCGATGAACGTCCTGAAGGCCCAGTCGCTGGCTATCAAGGCGCCTTTGAGCGTTACAGGCACTGATATTGACTTTTCGTACCGATTCGAGACCTCGCGCGAGCACGGCCCGCATACCCGAATCTGTCTTTCGACCCCAACCAGCAAGTTCGAGCACCTGCGGGTGCCGTTGCACGGCAGGCACCAGGCGATCAACTGCGGTTTGGCTCTGGCCCTGTTGGACAAGCTCAAGTCCATCGGCTACCAGATTGACAACGAGAAATCGGCCGAAGGGCTTGGCAATGTGGTCTTGGCCGGACGGATGGAGATGGTTTGCGAAGACCCCCGGGTGATGATCGACGGCGCCCACAACGCCGCCAGCATCCGCGCGTTGATCCATGCGATCGGCCAGAACATCCCCTACGACTCGATGGTAATGATCTTCGGCTGCAACAACGACAAGGACATCCCCGGGATGTTGGCCGAGCTTCAGTATGGGGCCGACAAGGTGATCTTCACCCGCAGCAATTCCGTTAAAGCCATGCCGCCACAGGAGTTAGCGGATACCTACACCGAGCTTTGCGGCAAGATGTGCCAGGTCGCCAACACCCTCGGCGAGGCCCTCCAACTGGCCCGCAGCGCCGTCGGCCGCGAAGATCTGATCTGCGTCACCGGCAGCTTCTACCTCATCGGCATGGCCAAAGTCCGCTTCCAGCCCCAGTGCGTGCCGGTCGCGTCTTAACCGGGTCGCGCTGGCTCTCCGGCCATCGTTATTGCTGAGAAAGCTGGGGATAGGCCCCGCGAATTTTCCCCGAGTGAAAAATTAGATCGTCTGCTACAAGGTCTCGCCTGAGTTGTAGCAAGTCTCCCCTGTATAGGTCTCCGCGTCGTTGCAGCACGCACGTGCCCGCCTGCGCCGGGGGCAGGACCGCGATCATCTCACGGGCCTCTTGGAGCATGAGACGCCATTTCCGCAACAGGTTCGCAAGATCGGGCGGCGGACCCTCAAAGGACAGTCCGTCCAATTCGACGGTGGTGTAATGCCCTGACCGATCTGCCTGCTCCAGGATCGTCAGAGGGCTGAAGCCAGGGTCCTTGCCGCAAGCCGCCCAGGCCAGATACCCCAAAGGCTGAATTCGCTCGTGGCACGTAATCAGATCGATCCAATCGCGGATTTCGAGCCGTCCCGCCAGGGCCAGAACCTTGTTGGTCGCCAGATCGAACGGATGCAGCACCAACCCAAATTCTTCGCTGCAAACCAGCGGAAAGAATCGAAAAGCACTGTCCCGGGTCCATTGCATCAGCACGCTGTCCTGCCCTTTGGCCACCACGGCTTCCACATAGCCGGGGCGTTCGTGAATGGACCGTATCTCGTAACCATGGCTCCGAAGCAACTCCCGATCGGCTTGCCAAGTGGCATCCAATGCTGCGACTGTGTCGTGAAAGAGGTCGATATCGCGCGATATCCGCGTGCCTCCCGCCAGGAGGTTCAGGGCGACGCCGCCAGCCACGTAGGCCTCCCCTTGTTCGAGGCGATTAGCGGCTATGAGACGGCAGAGGGTTTGCTGGAATCCTGTGAGAGCCACTGATATAACTCCCCGGCTTTGCGGAATGCCTCCCGGTCACCGTACCGGCGGATATAGTCAAGCGTCCGCAGCACTTCCGGCAGATCGGCCGGATAGTAGTCCGGCCGGAGGAACCATAGGCACCGGTCCCGATACGTATCAACCAACCGGTTCACTTGCCGCCGAACGTCTTCGTCAATTGCAGCCATGATGCCCTTACCATAGTATGTTCCAGAGGAATCGGCAAGCCCGGCGCGCGATATCCCGCTCAACCCTTGCGCGACTGGACGAAAGGCAATGCGAAAAATCGAAGACCATTCGCCTGCTTTCGCTAAAACGGACGCCGATTCATAGGATCAGGCATTGAAGGCGGGTCGCAGGGTTCGCCGAGCAACCCCTGAAAAAGCACCGCGTCCCTTTAGGTTTTCCCGCGCCCTCCTTCCGGTCAACGTGCAGCATCAGATCGGGTGATCCGCGCCCGCGTTGTCACCTGCCCAGTACCACGTCGATTCCAGCCAGGACAAGATCCGTCTTTGCACAAGACAGCTTACCGGCACGTTCAGTGAGCAGCGACTTGTCGAGTGCAACCACTTGCGACACGTTCGCGACAGAGTCCTTCGGGAGACCGGTAAGACGGGTTTCAAGAAGAACGTTTCCGGGTGCATCGGCCCACTTCAAATTGCTCGTGAGCGGTACGCATAGAACTGTCGCGATCCTGCTTCGGTTGAACGAGTCGCCCTGTACGACGACCACCGGCCGGCGGAATCCGGACCCCGAACCCGCGGGGTCCGGAAGATCAGCCCACCAGATTTCTCCCTGGGAGATCACCACTCCACCCGCGCCAGCGTTTCGGCGGAAGCCAGCTTGACGAACCCTCCTTCAGGCTGGCCATTCTCTTCTACCACGCGGTCCAACGCTTCGGTCAACTCATCAGGAGAATGGCGGGCCACGTATTCGCGTACCGCCTCGCAATAGAGTTGACTTCGGGACTTCCGCGTCCTTTTTGCCAGACGCTCAGCTTTCTCAAAAACGTCTTTTGGAAGTGAAATCGCGGTCTTCATACCAAAAGTATAACCTATGCCAGATGGCCTGTCAAGGCGATTTCTTCTGTTCTTCTCCCTCACCCGGCGCTCGGCATCAGCCGCGCAGGTAGCGCGTCGGCTGCCTGCCCCGTGAGGTAATCTCAAGCATCCCGTCCACGCAGGGGTCAGGTCCCGCAGATTCCAGCGGGCTAGCAATTCACCGTTGGTGGCGTACTGCCGAAGCCGGAGGAATCCAAAGAAGAGAAGAGGCGGTTCAGGGGCGTGGATGCGACGCACGTATCCGCCGCCGGTCCAGCATCCCAACCACGTCGCGTTCACTGCCGACGTTCTCTGGAGGCGGTTCATGGGCCGACGTCTTTTGAAGACGGCCCATAGGCGGATTCCTACGGCAGGAGTCCGATTGAGGGCTTCGCCTTCTTGATTCCGGCCTCCTCCCGCGGGTGCCCGGTCTCTTCGTCCTTCCGGGCACGGATGATCTTACTCCCAGACGGACCGACGCGTCCGACTCAGCGGTTCACGGTACGGGGAAAGGTCCCCCCAATCCCGCACCCTGAACCGCCTCTTCTCTTTTCTTCTGGCCTGTTCTGTCCCGCGATTGCGGCGGGCCGAGTACGGAAGAACCGGATGAGCCGTATTCCTGTTCCTGGATTCGGCGTACGAGAGCACGATAGTCGTATCAGCACCGTGTCTCGTAAGCACCTGCGGCCGTGCCTCATTTTCGGCGCAGAGCAACTTAAAATGGAGGCGGCTGTTGGGCCTTGGGTTCCTCGTTTGTCTTCTGCACCGGCTCCGTGAGAAAGGCCAGCCTTCCCTGTTCCGGTGTGAATCGTATGCCGACGGTCTGAACCTTGCCGGTTTCTGGGTTCTCGACCGAGACCGCTCCCGTAGGCAACCTGTCATCAGGTCGAACCAGGGTGAGAGTGAAGTCTCCAACCGCGGACTGACCATGCCCGTAGGCAATAGGCGTGTTCCTGTATCGAGTCGTTGCGAGCGTGAACGGAGGGGCCTTCCTCGCTTCGATATACACGCGAACCTTCGCTAGCCGATGGCGTGTTCCGGCGCGATCCTCAACAAACATCGGCGTGCGAAAGCGCAATTCGGCCCCAATAAATGGCTCGGTTTCCTTCTCGACATGGCCGACCATCTTCTCGTTGAATGCGGCCGATCTTTCCGTGTTCCGTCGTACGAGGTCGTTCAACGCGCCTAGGCAGACTCCATCCTCTCGGAACACGAGAACCCCCGGATCGGCTGCGCGTTCGCGTGCATCGTCTTCGGTAAGCACAAGCGCACACTTGCGAATCCTAAAGACCCACAGATCGACGTTAGACCTTCCCTCCTTCCCAACAAGCCCTTTCCAATCTGCCTCTCCGGCCTGTTCTAGGGAATACGCGTCAATCCCAAGCGACTCGGCCTTGGTGCGCGCGGTCTTCGAGAACCCCCTTGCGGAGACAAGAACGAGTTTGGACGTCGGCAGAGACCTATGCTTCTCTGCCATTTGCTCCACCCACTCGACAGAGGCACGACGCTTCTGGTCAAGGCACTCGACGGAGACAAACACCTCGTGTTCGCCGACCCTTGATCGGATGACCACGTCGACTTCCCGTTTCGCGCCGTTCGCCAACCGGTCCGGGAGAAACGCAGATTCCTGGACGGCGGCGTTGGCGGTCAACTGCCGCTGAAGGTGGAACAGTACCCTCTGAAGTAGCGTACTTCGTGCCGGCATAGTCTTAGTGTCTCAGTTCCTCTTCTCCAAGTGGCCCAAAGCGCACCCCAAGCGGTCCAGCGACTTTGGGCTGATTCCAGACGCCATCTGTTCGGCTCTCGCTGGAGCAGCCACCGCAGGCGCCGCCATGCCTCGGCCATCGGCCTTTTGAACTCCCAACATCCGATGCTCCTGCGTCCGATGTGGGAGATGATGCCGCGCCGCATCGGGAAAGTCAACAGAAAGGACGACTCATCGGGTTCTTGCGGGTCTGGGAGTCCGATCCCTGGCGCGGGCCCTGTTTTATGTTGACGATCCCTCCGTGGGGCTTTTTAATCTCTGTTCGTGCGGAGCACCTGTAGGATGGGCTTTAGCCCATGCTGCGAATTCCGCATGGGCTGAAGTCCATCCTACGTGTCTGCGTATATCGTCAGACAGAAGAGGACGGTTGCGATGGGTCCCGGGCGCGGCATGCCATGTTCGCGGGCCCGAAGGAGCAAGCGATGGCTGATAATGCCAATTACATCGCGGTGGATTTGGGGGCTGAGAGCGGCCGGGTGATGCTGGGGCGGATTGCCGCCGGCAAACTGACCCTCGAACAAGCGCACCGCTTCAGCAATGGGCCCGTGCAGGAGCACGCCACGCTGCGGTGGGACTTCCCGCGACTGATGACGGAGATCAAGACCGGGATCGGGAAAGCGGCTAAGGCGGCGGACGGCAAGGTCGCCGGGATTGGCGTCGATACCTGGGGCGTCGATTTTGGTTTGCTCGGCGCCGATGGCAAGCTCCTGGAGAATCCCTACCACTACCGCGACAGCCGGACCAATGGCATGATGGACAGGGCCTTCGCGCTCATGCCGAAGCGGCGGGTCTACGAAAACACCGGCATCCAATTCATGCAGCTCAATTCGCTTTACCAAGTTCTGGCGATGCGCTTGGCAAATTCCGACGTGCTGGCGAAGACCAATCGGCTGCTGTTCATGGCCGATCTGATCTCCTATTTCCTCTGCGGCAAGGCCTTCGGCGAGTACACGCTGGCAAGCACCTCCCAAATGATGGACATGAAGACCGGCAAGTGGTCCAAGCCGATCTTCGAGGAACTGGGGCTACCGCTGAAGATCATGCCCAAAGTCACGGCGCCGGGGACGATCGTGGCGAATCTGACGAGCGCGGTAGCCAAGGAGATCGGCTGTGGGAAAATCCCCGTCATCGCTGTCGGCTCGCACGATACCGCTTCGGCGGTTTTGGGCGTCCCGGCCAGCGGCGGCAAGTGGGCGTACCTATCCTCGGGGACGTGGAGCCTCATGGGCGTCGAGCTGCCCAGCGCGATCGTAAATGACAAGACGTTCCAGTACGAGTTCACCAATGAGGGCGGCGTGGAGAATACGATCCGCCTGCTCAAAAACATCATGGGCCTCTGGCTGGTCCAGGAGTGCAAACGGCAGTGGCAGCGGGAGGGCCAGGATCTCTCCTATGGCGAGCTGACGCAGATGGCGGTGAAAGCCAAGCCGTTCTTCGGCTATATCAACTGCGACAACAGCGATTTTCTCGCCCCGGGCGACATGCCGGCGCGGATCAACAAGTGCCTGTCCGACACCGGCCAAAAGCCCACGCAGGACAAGGGCCAGATGGTCCGCCTGGTCCTCGAAAGCTTGGCTTTGAAATACCGCACGGTGCTGAGCGCGATCGAGGACGTCACCGGCAGTCAGGTTGACGTCCTGCACATCGTGGGCGGCGGGATTCAAAACGAGCTGCTGTGCCAATTCACCGCCGACGCCACCGGCCGCAAGGTCATCACCGGCCCCATCGAGGCCACCGCCAGCGGCAACATCCTGATGCAGGCCAAGGCCACCGGCCAGCTCAAGAGCATTGCCGAAGCCCGCGGGGTCGTCCGCAACTCGTTCGAGCTGAAGGAATACCAGCCACAAAATACGGCCCTGTGGGAAAAGCAATACAACAAGCAGCACAAGTAGGATGGGCTTTAGCCCATGCGGAAGGTCCCATTGTCAATGGAAGCAGCCTGAGCTAAAGCCCGTCATAGCAACTACGCGGCTCTGTCACCCCTGCGAAGGCAGGCGTCCAGGAAAGTCTCGACGTGACTGGATTCCCGCCTTCGCGGGAATGACAAACAAGGACAGAACGTCACACAAGGAGATAGCGACATTGATTGAGAAACTCGAACAGCAGTTGGACAGCTTCGACGCCCGAGAGCGAAAGCAGGCGTTGCTGTCCCTGCTGGAGGAAGTGAAGACCGGCGAGGTCAAATTGCCCGAGCCGGGCCGCTTCGTGAATCTGCATTGCCACACGTTCTTTTCGTACAACACCTACGGCTACTCGCCCACGAAATTCGCCTGGCTGGCCCGCAAGGCGGGACTGGCGGTCGTCGGCACGACCGACTTCGACGTGCTGGACGCCCTCGACGAATTCCGCGAGGCATGCCGGCTTCTGGGCCTCAAGGGCTGCTCCGGCTTGGAGACGCGCGTCTACGTGCCGGAGTTCTCAACGCGGGTCATCAACTCGCCGGGCGAGCCGGGGATCTCCTATCACATGGGCGTCGGCTTCCCGAGCGCCAAAGTGCCCGCGTCCCAGCGAGCCTTCCTAAAGGGCCTCAAGCAGACCGCCCAGCAGCGTAACCGCGACCTGATGCAGCGGGTCAACCGGTATCTCAGTCCCATCGAGTTGGACTACGAGGCCGACGTGCTGACCCTGACGCCGGCCGGTAATGCCACCGAGCGTCACATGTGCCTGGCATACGCCCGCAAGGCCCGGGACCGCTTCGGCGCGACCTCCGACGAGCTGGCGGCCTTCTGGTCGCAGAAGCTGGGCGCCGACGCGAAGAAACTCGGCCTGCCCGAGGGACGGGACCTGCTCAACACAATCCGCGCCAAGACGATGAAGCGCGGCGGTGTCGGCTACGTCCAGCCGGACAGTGGCTCGTTTCCGCGGATGGCCGACACGAACCGCTTCATCCTGGCGGCCGGCGGCATGCCCGTTCACACCTGGCTCGACGGCACCAGTGACGGCGAGCAGGCGATCGAGGAGCTTCTGAACGTCGCGATGAGCACGGGGGCCGTCGCGCTCAACGTCATCCCGGACCGCAATTACACGCCGGGGTCCCCGGACCAGAAGGTGAAGAATCTCTACCGCGTGGTCGAAGTCGCCGAGCGGCGGCACCTTGTCATCGTCGAAGGCACCGAGATGAATAGTCCCGGCCAGAAATTTGTGGATGACTTCAACAGTCAGGAGCTGGCCCCCCTGCTGCCGGTCTTCCTGAAGAGCGCCTATGTTGTTTACGCCCACTCGGTCCTGCAGAGCCACTGCGGCCTGGGCTACACCAGTGCCTGGGCGGACAAGCACTTCGGCACCGCGGACCGCAAGAACGCCTTCTACGAAGAGGTGGGTGCGACGCTCAAGCCGGGGCAGGAGGACGCGCTGGCGAGGCTCAACAGCAAGGCAACGCCGGATGCGATCCTGAAGAAAGTACGGACGTGATCACCATGAATGAGAAGATACCTGCGAAACAGTACGCCGTTCAGTTGGTTGGGCCGGATCAGCTTGTCCTGAACAAGGCCAAAGACGTGTTCCAGCCCGGGCCGCACCAAGTTCTGGCGACGGTCGAGGTCGTCGGCCTGTGCTTCTCCGATTTGAAGCTGCTCAAGCAGTTCACCGGCCATGTCCGCAAAGGTCAGGTCGTGGCGGGCGTCGATCCCGAGATTCTCAAGGAGATCCCCAGTTACGTGCCGGAGGAGGCGCCGACCGTGCCGGGGCATGAGACAGTCGTGCGAATCGTTGCGGTCGGGCCGGGCGTCGAGAAACATAAGCCAGGCGAGCGTTATCTCGTCCAGACCGACTATCGCTGGGTCCGCACGGCCACCTCCAACGCCGCGTTCGGGTACAACTTCGAGGGCGCCCTGCAGGAATACGTTCTGATGGATGAGCGAGTCATCACCGCCCCGGACGGCGAGTCCATGCTGATCCCGGCCCCCGAGGACCGGGCCGCTTCCGCCATCGCCCTGTCCGAGCCGTGGGCGTGCGTCGAGGACGCGTACGTCACGAAAGAGCGGACCACGCTCAAGACCGGCGGACAGATGCTGATCGTGGCGGATACGGAGGTACCCCTGGGTCGGATGAGCGATCTCCTGCACCGATACGGAACGCCCGCCAAGATCACGTGGGTTTCGAAGCTGACCCCACCGGCCGATATGGCAACAATTCCACTGATGGTTGCCAAGCGCGTCGATGACCTGGCGGATGCGACCTACGACGATGTCCTGTACTTCGGGTCGAACGCACGCGTAGTCGAAGGCCTGTTCCCGAAGATCGCCGCCAGTGGCCTGTTGAACATCATGCTCAACGGTAAACGGTTCGAGCAGCCGGTCGTGACAATGGTGGGCCGGGTCCATTACGGCGGGATTCGGATCATCGGGACCGCCGGCTCGAATCCGGTGGAGTCGATGAAGTACATCCCCAAGACCGGCGAGATTCGTCGCGGCGACCGCGTCAACGTCGTCGGGGCCGGCGGGCCCATGGGCATGATGCATGTCATCCGCAACATCTGCCAGGGGATCGCGGGCGTCAGCGTCTTCGCGGGGGATGTGGACGACGTTCGGCTGGCGGCCTTGACGCGAATTGTGGAGCCTCTGGCCCGAAGCAATGACGTCGAATACCAGACCTACGACGCCAAGAACCAGGAGACCCCGGCGGATCTCACGTACACGGTCCTGATGGCCCCGGTGCCGGAGTTGGTGGCGGCAGCCGTACAGAACTCGGCGGCCCGCGGCATTATCAACATCTTCGCCGGCATCCCGGCGACCGTCAGCGGCCCGCTCGATCTGGACGCCTACGTCGAGAAGCGGCTGTACTTCATCGGGACCAGCGGCTCGACCCTGGACGACATGAAGCGGATGCTGGAGAAGGTCGAATCCGGCCGGCTGGATACCAATGTCAGCGTCGCCGCAGTCTCGGGCTTTGCGGGCGCCGTCGAGGGAATCCGGGCGGTTGAGAACAGGTCCATCCCCGGCAAGATCATGGTTTACCCGGCCTGCAAGAGCATGGGCCTGATCCGGCTGGAGGAACTCGCCCAGAAGCTGCCCGACGTTGCGGCGTGCCTGAAAGACGGCCTCTGGACAATCGAAGCCGAGAAGAAACTGCTCGACAAGTATTCAGACCCGGGAAGATAATTGACCGCTCGTCATGCTGAGCACAGCGAAGCATCTCTTCGTAGAGCGAGCATCCTCGCTCGCCAAGTGGCATGGGCATCTTGCCCATGAGTATCACGGCGAACGCCCGTGAAAGCAGGGCCAAGATGGCCCTGCCACCCATGGGCGGGACGCCCATGCCACGAAAGAGACCCTTCGCTTTGCTCAGGATGACGAACCAATGGCGAAGCATCTGTTGACTATGGAAAGGGCAGAAAAATGAAATGGTGCGGGAGAATGTCGTCACACATCTTGTGTTGTCTCTGGCGATCTGTTCTCTGGTCTATCTGCCAGGGTGCCAAAGCAAGTCGCAATGCAGCGGCCAGGGATGCAGCGGTATAGGGATAGATATGGCCAATCTGCCCAAACTGTCGAGCGCCAAGACCCGCTCGATCAGCCCGGAGAACTTCACCGGCGAGAAGGGCAAGGCCGGCATGGCCACCGAAGGCACCGGCAAGAACTGCCGCCCGCGAGTTGGGTCAGGGCTGGAAGATTTCGCCGTCGGTGGGCATTCCCGCGAAGTCCACGTTCACGATAGGCGAGATCAAGGGCCCTGGCGTGATTCAGCAAATCTGGATGACGCCCGCCCCGCTCGATAAGACGCAGCTCTACATCCTGCGCTTCTACTGGGATGGCGAGACGACGCCCTCCGTGGAAGTGCCGATGAGTCATTTCTTCGCCTGCGGCTGGGGCAAGTACGCCCAGATCAATTCGCTCCCCATCTGCGTGAACCCGGGCAGCGCCTTCAACTGCTATTGGCCGATGCCCTTCCGCAAGAGCGCCAAAGTCACGATGGAGAACCTCGACGATAAGGGCATGACGCTCTATTACCAGCTCAACTACACGCTGACCGACGTGCCGAAGGACGCCGGCTACTTCCATGCCCAGTACCGCCGCGAGTCGCCGCTCAAGACCAAGGGTCTCTACACGATCCTCGACGGCGTTCAGGGCCACGGCCAGTACGTCGGCACCTACCTCGCCTGGGAAGTGCACAGTCCCGGCTGGTGGGGCGAAGGCGAGATCAAGTTCTACCTGGATGGCGACAAGGAGTTCCCGACGATCTGCGGCACGGGCACTGAGGATTATTTCTGCGGCTCGTATGATTTCGATACCACCGGCGCGGACGGCAAGCGGCACTACACGCCGTTCTCTACACCCTACACCGGCCTGATCCAGGTCCTGCCGCCGGAGGAGCACGAGAAGGTCGGTCAGCGCTTCGGCCTTTACCGCTGGCACATCGCCGACCCGGTCCGGTTCGACAAGGACCTGCGCGTGACGATCCAGGCCCTCGGCTGGCAGTCGGGCGGACGCTATCTCCAGGAAGAGGATGATATCGCCTCGACTGCGTACTGGTACCAGACGGAGCCGCACGCGGCGTTCCCCAAGCTGCCCGGCGTCGAGGCGCTGAAGGTTGGACCGCAGCAGGTCCAGAAATAGTCGTTCGTAGGGGCAGGCCCCCGTGCCTGCCCTTCTTCAGAGGGCAACCACGGGGGGTTGCCCCTACAGGATGGCAGAAAGCCGGCTATAAAGAGGAGAAAAATGAAGAATCCAAAGGGAATCGAATCGGCGTACAAGCTGGCGAGTGAGCGCTACGCCGAGTTGGGCGTGAATGCCGAAAAGGCGATGGATCGACTGGCCAAGGATCGCGATTTCGCTCCACTGCTGGCAAGGGGATGATGTCGGCGGGTTCGAGAGCGCCGCGGGACTCAGCGGCGGCGGGATCATGGCGACCGGCGCGTATCCCGGCAAGGCCCGAACCGCCGATGAGCTGCGGACCGATGTCGAAAAGGCCCTGAGCCTGATCCCGGGCAAGCACCGGCTGAACCTGCACGCCATGTACGCCGAGACGAAGGGCAAAGTCGAGCGCAACGAGCTGGAGCCGAAGCATTTCACAAGCTGGGTCCAGTGGGCCAAGGCCAACGGCCTCGGCATGGATTTCAACGGCACCTATTTCTCCCACCCGAAGGCCGCCGACGGCTTCACGCTCTCCAGTGCCGACGAGGGCATCCGCAAGTTCTGGGTCGAGCACGGGATCGCCTGCCGCAAGATCGGGGCCTACATGGGCAAGGAGCTCGGCACGCCCTGCGTGACGAACACCTGGATTCCCGACGGCTACAAGGACATCCCGGTGGACCGCCAGGGCCCGCGCGCAGCGGCTCAAGAAATCCCTCGACGAGATGCTCGCCCAGCCGATGAACCACAAGCACTTGCTGGACGCCGTGGAAGGCAAGCTGTTCGGCCTCGGCTCGGAAAGCTACGTCGTCGGCTCGCACGAGTTCTACCTGGGCTACGCCGTGGCGAATAAGACGCTCCTGTGCTTGGACATGGGCCACTTCCATCCCACGGAGGTCGTCTCCGACAAGATCTCCGCCGTGATGACGTTCGTCGATGAGATTCTGCTGCACGTCAGTCGCGGCGTCCGTTGGGACAGCGACCACGTGGTGATCCTCTCCGACGAATTGGAGGCCCTGGCCCAGGAGTTGGTCCGGGGCGACTACCTCGGCCGGACCCACATCGGCCTGGACTTCTTCGACGCCAGCATCAATCGCATCGCCGCCTGGGTCATCGGGACCCGCTGCATGATCAAGGCCCTGCTCCTGGCCCTGCTGGAGCCGACCGCCAAGCTCCAACAAGTGGAAGCAGCCGGCGACTTCACGTCCCGCCTGGCGCTGCTCGAAGAGATTAAGACCCTACCCTTCGGGGCCGTTTGGGATTACTATTGTGCGAAATCGAACGTCCCGGTCGGTGACGCTTGGCTGAACGAGGTCAAGACCTACGAGAAGAACGTGCTCAGTAAGCGGGCGTAGTTTGCCGGCTGATGAATCGGGTGGCACGGCCAAACTCGTTTGACCGTGTCCTTTTGGAAACGTTGTAAGAGGACACACAGCAACCATGGTAGCAAATCCCTTCCTCGGCGTATTCTTCCACTGGCTCGGCGGTCTCGCTTCGGGCAGCTTCTACGTCCCCTACCGGGGCGTCAAGAAGTGGGCGTGGGAAGTCTATTGGCTGGCCGGCGGCTGTTTCAGTTGGATCATCGCTCCGTGGGTCTTCGCGCTGGTGCTGGTGCCACACCCCGTCGACATCATCCTGCAAGCGGATGGTAGGACGATCTTTCTGGCCTATCTGTTCGGTGCCCTCTGGGGCCTGGGCGGATTGACGTTCGGTCTGACGATGCGCTATCTGGGGATCGGGCTGGGCATGGCGGTGGCCTTGGGCTACTGTGCCGCCGTGGGCACGCTCACGCCCCCGCTCATCGAGCACAAGTTCGGGGAACTCTTGTCCACGAAATCGGGGATCGTCACCCTGATCGGCGTGGCCGTTTGCCTCAGCGGCATTGCCCTCGCCGGTCTGGCCGGCATGAGCAAAGAAAGGGAACTCTCCGAGGAGCAGAAGAAAGCCGGCGTGAAGGAATTCAATTTCACGAAGGGATTCTTCGTGGCAACGTTCTCGGGCATATTGAGCGCCTGCTTCGCCATCGGCCTGTTCTACGGCAAGCCCATCATGAAGATTGCCGGGCAGGTACTGCAGGAGAACCACCGCTCCGACTTGTGGTCCAATCTGCCCGTATTGGTCGTCGTGCTGCTGGGCGGCTTCACCACGAATTTCATCTGGTGCGTGTTGCTGAACGTCAAGAACGGCACCGGCTACCAGTACTTCCGCCAGAGCCCGCGCCGCCGGGCCGTGCCCCAGGTTGGCACCCTCCTGACCGATGGAGCAGGCGCCGTGGCGAGCGATGTCGCCCGCGTGCCGATGGTGCGCAACTACTTCTTCAGCGCGTTGGCGGGCGTCACCTGGTACTTGCAGTTCTTCTTCTACAGCATGGGCCAGATGCGCATGGGCAAGTACGAGTTCTCCAGTTGGACCCTGCACATGGCCAGCATCATCATCTTCAGCTCGCTGTGGGGCATCGCCCTGAAGGAATGGCGCGGCAGCAGCACCGGCACGAAGAGAAAACTGATGCTCGGCCTGCTCGTTCTACTCCTGTCCACCATTGTCGTCGGCTTCGGTAACTATCTCGGTGCACAGACGGCGGCGCAATAGCCAAGTCCGCAGAAGACCTGGAACGAGTTGGACGCGCACAGAATCTCAGCCGAGGGCGGCTGGGCTACACCTTCTGGTCGTACCCGCCGGGAGGAGCTGCTCGTGTAGCACCCCCGCCCTCGGGGATGGATCTCGAGCAGTCCGTCGGAGTCTTGGCCTGACAATGCCACCCGCGTTAAACTGCCTCGGTCTTGGACCTCCGAACGCAGGCGAACTTGTTTGACCGTGATTCTCTCGGTACAATCCTGTGCGTCCGAAGACACGTCCAACAAGTTTGGGCGTGGCACCCGAGGACCCGTAAGGAAGGACAACATGAGCACTGAGCCACAATCCCAGGAAACGCCGGGCGGCAGCGAGTTCGAGCGGGAGCCGGTGCCGCAGAACCGATGGCTGGGCTTCCGCAGCTTCGTCGGGATGTATGCCGGCGAGCACACGGCCGGGACCGAGCTGATGATCGGGCCGCTCTTCGTGGCCGCCGGCGTCAGCGCCTTCGACGTCGTCGTCGGCCTGCTCGTGGGCGACCTCCTGGCGGTGCTAAGCTGGGTCTTCCTGTGTGCCCCGATCGCCACGCGGGCGCGGCTGACGCTCTACTACCAACTGGAGAAGATCTGCGGCCGCAAGCTGGTGACGCTCTACGACCTAGCCAACGGCGTGATGTTCTGCTTCCTGGCCGGGGCGATGGTGACCGTCTCCGCCACGGCCCTCGGCGTCTGGTTCCATTTCGACATGCCCGCCCTGAAGCGACCTCTACCCCAACAGCCTCGGCTGGGTCCTCGCGGTCTTGGCATCCGGCGCAATGATCGTCGTCGTGGCCGCGTACGGGTACGAGATCGTGGCCAAGGTCGGCGAAGTCGCCTCGCCGTGGATGGTGCTGGTATTCATCGCGTTTGGACTGATCGGCTTCCGGCAGTTCATTGACGCCACCGGGGCACAGGTCCATAGCCTCTCCGACGTTTGGACGCTGGCCAAGACGCAGATCTGCAAAGGAGGCGCCCCGCTGCCGGGCCAGACCAAATTCACGTTCTGGCACGTGATGTTCTTCGCGTGGTTCTGCAACATGGCGATGCACATCGGCATGTCCGACCTGTCGGTCCTGCGTTTCGCGAAGAAGTCCTGGTACGCCGTGGCCAGCGGGGCCGGCATGTTCCTGGGCCACTACCTCGCCTGGCTGGCGGCGGCGATCCTGTACGCCTTCCAACTGCACCAGGACCCG
The DNA here is from genome assembly GCA_963750205.1 of uncultured Planctomycetota bacterium. Lineage (GTDB taxonomy): Bacteria > Planctomycetota > Phycisphaerae > Sedimentisphaerales > Anaerobacaceae > PLanc-01. The sequence goes on along the minus strand of CAVVRJ010000011.1, from coordinate 551,432 downwards.
AGCAATACGAAAGTGCTCCCCGGCCCGCTCGCCTACCAGGCGGCCGGCGTGACGGGGCTCATCTGCGTCATCATCGCCGGCTGGACCACGGCCAACCCCACGATCTACCGCGCCGGTCTGGCCTTCCAGGCCATCATGCCCAAGGCCTCGCGGTTCTGGGTGACGATCGCCACCGGCGCCCTTGCGACGGTGACCGGCATGTTCCCCGCCATCACGATGAAGCTCCTGGACTTCGTGGCTTTGTACGGCCTCTGCTGATGCCGATGGGGGCGGTGATCTTCGTGGACTTCTGGCTGATCCGCAAGTTCGGCCTGCAAAGCTCCTACGCCGAGCGCAGCGGCGCCACCTTCAACTGGGCCGCCGGCGCCGCCTGGCTAGTGACGCTGGCCATCGCCTTTGTCTTGGTCAAGTACGCGGGCCTGCAGATCTTCTTCGTCTCGCTGCCCGGCTGGTTCATCGCCGCGACGCTCTACGTCGGCTTGAGCGTGGTCTATCAGCGAAAGGTCCGCCCTGCTATCGGAAAAGCGAAACCCGGCCCCGTCGGAGCGGAAGCATAGGAGAGCCACATGCGTACCCTCACGATCGTCATCGCGGTCCTGTCCCTGGTCGTCCTGATGTTGCCCTCGATCCTCTTCCTGGCGGGCCGGATGCAACTCGACACCGTCAAATGGATCATGAACCTGGCCACGGTCCTCTGGTTTGTCGCCGGCACGCCCTGGCTCTGGAAGCGCACCGCCTGACGATCGTGGCACAGCGACACGGCCCCCTGCGCGGGGCGTGTATCATGTTCCGCCCTATTGCCTTTTCCGCTTTGGCAGAGAGCCGAGTCAACGGCACACCCAGAGCCTGCTGCCCCAGGGATAGCTGTAATACGGATTCAGTTTAATTCGTGGGCTTGACCCGACCGTGGCATGGGCTTCCAGCCCGTGCATCATCGGCAGGATGCCGATGCCACAAAGCCGGACGCGCACGGGCTTTTCCGAATCCGTATAATACGGAGTCTGGTAGCCGCCCCGGCCGGGGCCTGCGCGAAGACGATGCCTCACCGACTGTCAGGCTCGGGGAGGCTTACTTAGTCGATCCGGACGGCAACCTGGCAGACGTGTACTTGGGCGGGCGTGCCTTCCCAGGGACGCTCGTACTGGAATATCAGAGTCACGCTGCCGGCCGCAGTGGCCCGAAACGTCCAGTGTTCCGTGCCGCCCCCGCCGACCACCCCGGAGTTGGTGGCGACGTAGGTCTTATCGACCTGCACCAGCCAGCTCGGCAGGGATTGGGCCAGGGACCAAGAGTACCCCGTGCTGGGATTCGAGGCCAGATCCACTGTGAACGCTTGACCGACCGCCACAGAGATGTTCTCTATGTCGGCCGGGGCTGCGGCGGTGACCTGGCAAACATGCGATTTGATAGGCGTGCCTTCCCAGGGACGCTCGTACTGGAAGGTCAGAGCCGCACTGCCCGCCGCGGTAGCCCGAAACGTCCAGTATTCCGTGCCACCCCCGCCGATGAGCCCCGACGTGTCAGCAACATAGGTCTTGCTGACTTGCACCAGCCACTTCGGCAGGGCGTCCGCCAACGTCCAGGAGTAACCTGTGCTGGGATTCGAGGCCAGTGCGACCGTCAAGTCCTCGCCTGCCGCCACAAAGATGTCCTCTTTATCGGCCGGGGCTGCGGCGGTGACCTGGCAAACGTGTGTTTGAACGGGCGTGCCTTCCCAGGGACGCTCATACTGGAAGATCAGAGTCGCGCTGCCGGCCGCGGTGGCCCGAAACGTCCAGTGTTCTGTGCCGCCCCCGCCGATCACCCCGGAGTTGGTGGCAACGTACGTCTTATCGACCTGCACCAGCCAACTCGGCAGGGACTGGGCCAGGGCCCAGGAATACCCCGTGCTGGGATTCGAGGCCAGATCCACCGTGAACGCTTGACCGACCGCCACAGAGATGTTCTCTATGTCGGCCGGGGCTGCGGCGGTAACCTGGCAAACATGCGCTTTGATGGGCGTGCCTTCCCACGGGCGCTCGTACTGGAAGGTCAGAGCCGCACTTCCCGCCGCGGTGGCCCGAAACGTCCAGTATTCCGTGCCGCCTCCGCCGGTGAGCCCCGCCGTGTCAGCAACGTAGGTCTTATTGACCTGCACCAGCCAGTTCGGCAGGGCGTCCGCCAGCGCCCAGGAGTAACCGGTGCTGGGATTCGACGCCAGGGCGACCGTGAAGTTCTCGCCTACCGCCACGAAGATGTTCTCCGTCTCGGTCGGCAGTGTGGCAGTGACTTGGCAAGTATATACGTCAGCAGGTGTGCCTCCCCCCGGCGCTTGTACTGGAAGGTCAGCGTCGCGCTGCCGGGCTTGGTGGCCCGAAACGTCCAGTGCTCCGTGCCCCCTCCGCCGGGAAGCCCCGGGTTGTCGGCGACGTACGTCTTATCCACCTGTTGCAGCCAGTCCGGCAGGGACCCCGCCAACACCCAGGAATAACCCGTGCTGGGATTCGAGGCCAGGTCGATGGTAAACTCCTGGCCCACGGGAACACCAACTTCCTCGTACGTGTCGCCGCGCAGGACCGATGAGCCGCCCCCAGCCAGCACACACAGAACGACGAAGAATAATGACTTGCTTCGGTCACACATTTCTAACCTCCTTTAACCTCCTCGGGATCGAGCGTTTACCGCGACAGCCGGAAACCTCGGCTACCCCATGCTATCATTATAGACGCGATAGTTCGGAAATGCAAGCCGAAAAGCCCATGCGGAGTCGGGGCAGAGTACAGTCGGCGGACTTCCGCCTTCGTTCGGAGTCTCTTTCCGGATCGACGCGCGAGGCCTCAGGAGTCGCTATCTACGCTTCGTGTCACCGTCACCGAGGACTACGCAAGACGCGCTTGCCGCCGGTGGCCAACCGTTGCGGCGTGGGATTTGCACCCACCAGGTTTCATGCAGGTTTCGCGCCGCTGACGTCAGCGTTTTCCCTGCTCCCAGCTTTGTTGTCGCGACGTAGGTTTGACCTCCGGCCTCCGAGAATAAGCTCTTGCCCAACAAGAAGTTACGCGAGTATGCGGAGAAAATTTACCTGACACCTTCAATTCCCCCAACTTGTTTCCAGTAGCCTCCCCAATGAGGAATCTTGAAGTATCCTGGGGAAGGCACACTGGCGATAATCGTGCCGAGGATACTGGAAGAACATATTGCAGAGCGCAGTCGAGTATACTGGACAGTCTCTGTGATGGCACCGCATCGGCCAAGCCTCGTTCCATACGAACTTCTTGATAGCACCAAGCTCTGCGCTTGATCTAAGGACCTCACGCAGTAGCTCGCGTGTTCTCTCCTCTTTTTCGGGCGTCATATCTGAATACGCCACACCCTTAATATCCAACTGACGTGTGGATTCGACGAAGAATATTGGTGGCCAGAGGCAACGATACGTGTGATCGACTGCTGATGTGTAATACGGGCTACAATACATGAAGAAATCATAAGGGCGTGCACACATCCCGATAAGCTCGAAGTCAGACAGTGGGCATTCTGTGAAAACCGTGACATAGTCCTCCAAGATAGAATGGACTATTCGCTTGGCAGGCATTTTCCCTTCCCTGTCGAATTCCATCATGTCACCTACCTTCGCGGTCAGTTCTTCAGGCGCACTAGGCCGATCTGAGAGCCCCTGTGTCCTGCAAGCTACCGGGAAACATAGCTCGGGTGGCTCGCCGATGATTTCAAGTAAAGAGGTAACGATATCTTTGCCAGGAGGATCACCATGTTGATTCCCGCACGAACATTTCGTACTACCGAGCTTAAACGAATCACGCAGCCGCGTCCGGCGATCATATACAGCTCTCACAAGCTCTACGAATCTCTTCTCAGGATGCCCAAATTGTAGAGCGAGGTAGCATATAGGCGAAAAGAATTCAAAGGCACACTCACCCAGATAGCCCTCAACATACTTGTAGGCATTAGAGTACTTGTTGCAGCCAGGATGAACTCTGTCCAGATAAGCAGTAAAGTGCCTGTGGGTGCTCAAATTATTATAGTATGACCGGTGTCCTATGAATGTTGCATGGCCCTCTATAATATCAGATGTTGAGACTCCATCAACTGAGGCATGCAGTATCTTTGAAAAACGCGCGACTGAATCTCTTACGATTGATCTCACCCTCTCAAGATCAGCTATCCCCTTAAAGAGCACGATCTTGCACATCCCCAGGTGTAGATACCAGTTTGCGGAAAACCAAAAGAGAAACTGCGTGGACACCGATTGCCAGAAATGGACGCGCTCATGAGACAGTGCAAACGCGACATCATCTTCTGCGTGGTCAACTGGATAGCCATTTCTTAGAAAAGGAGAATCACTGTCTGGCTTGGGAAGCCTAACAAGCCAAGTTGTTGCATCAACCCAGCCCTGACCTATGTCGTATTCAAACATGCGCCACCTCCAGTGTGTTATCATTTGATGATTAATTCGTTGACGGATAATCGCTTTACTATATCGAGTACTTCGTCGACCTTTGCTGGAGGCAAGCTTGCTGGGTACTCAATTGACAGAGGCTTACCAGATTGGTCAGTAGCCTTAATGATGATGTGTGAGCTGTGTTTAGTACCCAGGTACGCAAAGTAGGCTGCTAACGTTGCGGACACCACTCCCGCGCCAGATATAATCAACGAGGCCGGCTCTAATGCAAAACCGTCACCTATGTCTGTATCCGACTCGATACATGCTTCAGGGCACATCTGCGAAATCGCTTCCTGTGCCACTTCGGGAGTACAGGCAACGCAAACAACTCTTAGGAGTTGTTCAAGAATAACTTAGCCATTTCGTTTTCGGGGACGAATGGTGTAGTTCCATTGGGGTAGGACCGTATGGCGCGACAGCCGCACACTGGCCTTGGTTGGTTCGGATACCTTGACTTTGGTCGGGTAGAACCTGGGATCCAACGAGGCGCGGCAGCGAAAACCAGTGGTCGACCGGGTTGTGCGAATGTGTTGGAGCATGACTTCGTAGCTGGTCAACGGTTCGCCGGCCCAATTGGCACTGATCAGGTTGAACATGCGGTGTTCGATGGGATTCCACTTGGAGGCTCCGGCGGGGTAATGTCCGACCGTGATCGTCAAGCCGAATTCGTCGGCCAACTCTTGCAGGCCCACCTTCCAGGCCCAAGAACGGTTGCCCTTGGCCCCGCCGCTATCAGCTTCGATAGCCAGCCGGGACACGCCGGGATACCGATGCCGTCCCACGTCCAGCCACCACGAGCGAATAGCGCCCACGGCAAAGGCCGCCGTCTGATGCGTCGTGCCGATCATGACATAGCCGGCGTTGCGGTTTTCGTCATAGATGCCGTAGGGAAAGGCTCGCCCTTGGGCCAAGCTGGGAAAGTCGTGATCCCGCACATCGCGGTCCTCACACCGCCAAGTGCGCCCGTCATTCTTGAAGTTGCCCACCAACTCCTTCTTCTTCGTATCCACGCTGATTACAGGCCAATGGTGCTGCTGGAAGCGCCGTCGCCGACGTCCCAACAGGCGAAACTGCTGGTCGCGGTGCGGGTCTTTCTTTCCCCCCAGCCGCTTGCGGTTGGAACGCAACGAGTACTTTTGCGCCCGCAACAGGCGCGCCACCGTCACATGTCCCACCCGCACGCCACGGCGCCGCAAAGCCGCGGCCAATTTGCGCGTGGTCTTGTGGGTCCACCGCAGACCTCCCCGCGGATCGCCCGCCGTCGCGTCCCGCAACAACTCTTTCAACAACGACTCCACGCGCGGCACTTTTTTTCCACGCACTTTCGTCCGCCCCCGGGACGACGCACGCGGTCCGAAGACTCGACTTGCCCCCGTTCGCTCTCCCGCCATCCGCGCCGAATGGTCATGCGGTTCAGGCCGGTGATTCGTGTCACCTGTTGGATGCCCCCGTGCCCCCGCTGCCGGGCCAAAACCCCCGCGAACAACCGCCGACTTCGTTCGTCCAGTTCGGCCATCACACGATTGATGGCTCCATGCTGTGCAACCACCTCGGTATCGCGACGCGACCGACATTCTCGACAACGACACCGATGGATTCGCTTGCGTCCCGTGTCTGCCATGACCGTCTCTCCATCCTTGGAAGCGGCACACGCAGATTATACAAATGGCTAAGTTATTTTTGAACAGGTACTAAGGACGCCCCTGCCTTGGGTGATTTGCCGACCAGAATCACCGACAGAACCAAAGCAAAGGTGGAGAAGATCACGACCACAAGCGTTGTCATGAGGCTGCCCCTTGATTAAGCACCGGCGCGAACGCAGGTGGTCGGCGTTGCGGCGGCCACGAGAGGACCAGACCTGTCCGTCACCCTGCCGAATCCGGTCCAAGTGATACTGTTCGCCCTGGGTGGCACCCATGGAATACCGGGAGATTGGAATCTTGGAATATTGGAATGGTGGAACGATGGGTGAACCATCCGCACGCTCCCACTATTCCATTATTCTACTATTCCATCATTCCATTCATCGCACAACCATGAGGACCGAGATCACGGCGACAATCGCCAAGACCACTGAAGCGATCCTCAATGACCACTCGTAATATCCCCTGGTGGCCATGTTGAGGAAGAAATAAATCGCGCCGATCAGCACGAGCACCCCGACCGCGGATATCGCCATCCGGGCCCAGGACATCTGCACTTGACGGAATTCGCCTGCCTTCGCTCGGGACAACTGAGCCAGCTTCGGGCCGGAGACATCGATCAGCAGCGCCTGCCGCCAGATCTTGCCTGCCGAGCCTGCGAGGCTCTGGGCGAAACGGTCCACGACAAAGCCGCCCTGAAGAACGTCCGTGGTCGTAATCGGCGGCGCAGACGGGCCGAGATTTCGCCCTCCCCGAATCCCAATCGCCTCCGTCAGCCGGGCCCGGGCATCGTCCAGGGCCTGCTGATTCGCTTCGCTCTCGCTCGTGCACGTCCCCTGCGACCGGGCGATGATGAACGCCTGCTGGGGCCGCGTGCTGGCGAAAGTGGCGAAATTCTCCAGCCAGGGCATGTCCAGGAATCGCTTCTGCAAGGTGGCGCGTTTGCCTCCTATCGTGGATAGACGGACCTCAACCGTCCCGTCGGTGACGCAAGTCTCGGAAGAATGCGACCAGGGAGCGGGTTGCAGTTGCGTGCCCGACACCATCGTGATGACACCCAGCTCGCCCCGCTGGACGTCCCTCAGATTGGCCTCCACGGTGCAGGGCGACTGCGGCAGCGCCTGCTGCATCGCGTTCCGCAGGCCCGCGATCAACGCCGGCTCGGACACTTCCTGAAACAGCGTGATCTGCCGCGGGGCATTGACGTCTCCGGTCAGTTCCCGCACGGCCTTATCGATCCGCCGGCCAATCGCCTCGACCGCAGCCAGCTTGGACGGGTAGACATCAGCGTCAAATTCCTTTTCCACGCCGGCCGACCAAATCGGCCCTGGCGTCGGCGCGGGCGGCGGCACGGGCCGGGATGAACCCGGTTGGAGGTATTAGGGGGAGGTATTAGGGGACAGTCACGAATGGCACTGCCGTGAGTTTCAGGCGTGCCAACGCACAGACTACCCACGGGACAGGAAGAGAATCTTGTTGCTCTCCGTCCTGCACGAGAATCTTGCTCCGGGCGGTCGGAGCGGTATCATGTTTTCGGCCTTCCTTAGCCGATATTGTTGATAGCCCTCCTTGGCGTGTCTTCCCATAGAAACCAAGGAGGGCTTTCTCATGACGAGCCTATCCACACCACGAACAGAAGGCAAGAATACCTTTGCCGTCATTGCCGATTCTTTTCTCCATGATCCCGGTCTGCCCTTTGCTTCCGTGTTGGACGCCGCCGCGATCCAGCGGGTCTTCCGCGAGGAAGAGGCGCTCTTCGGGCAGGACGACATTTTCTCCACCGAGATCGTGCTGTGGGCCTTTCTGGCTCAGATGCTGCGGGACGGCAAAGGGGTCGCCTGCGCGTCCGCCGTGGCCGACATCGCCACCTATCTGCTGCAGACGGGTCGGCAGCCCCCGTCCGGGGACACGGGCGCTTATTGTCGCGCCCGGGCGAAGTTGAAGCTGACGGCGTTACAGCGTCTGGTCCGGGAGTCGTCCCGCCACTTGGAGGAGACCGTGGCTCCCGCCTGGCTATGGAAGGGCTTGCATGCCAAACTCGTCGATGGCTTCACCTTTACGATGCCCGATACCCCTGAGAACCAAGCCGCGTTCCCGCAGATCGGCGAACAGCGGCCGGGGGTGGGGTTGCCCATTGCGCGGGCCTGCGTGGTGCTCTCGCTGGCCACGGCCGGCGTGTGTGACTTGGCGGTCGGGCCTTGCGAAGGCAAGGAGACGGGCGAAAGCGCCTTGCTCCGCGGGCTGCTGGAGACGTTTGCCCCGAACGACGTGGTCGTCTTCGACCGGTGCTATGGTTCCTTCTTGATGCTGGCCCTGCTGTCCCAGCGGGGCCTCCACGTGTGCGTCCGCCTGCACCAACGGCGGCGCAGCGACTTCCGGCGGGGCCGCCGGTTGGGTCCCGGGGACCACCTGATCACCTGGACACGTCCGAAGAAGCCGGCGTGGATGACGCAAGAACAGTACGACTCAATCCCCGAGACCCTCACGCTGCGTGAGGTGCAGTTTCAGGTGACCGTCCCCGGCTGCCGGGTGGAAACGCTCACCGTCATCACCACCCTGACCGACCCGGCGGTCTATGCCCGAGAAGACATCGCTGATTTGTATGGTTTCCGCTGGAACGCGGAACTGGATATCCGCTCGATCAAACAAACGCTGCACCTGGACCACGTCCGCTGCAAGACGGCGGAGATGGTCCGGCGGGAATTGTGGGTGACCTTATTGGCCTACAATCTGATCCGCAAGGTGATCGCCACGGCGGCGGCGGTTCATAAAAAGCAGCCACGCCAATTGGGCTTCACTTTGGCCTGTCAAAGCCTCTTGACGTCCTGGATGTTGCTCGCGACCGGGGCTTGCCGAAACTCCCCTGCGCTGTACGACCTGATGTTGGCCCGCCTCGCGGCCAACGAAGTGGCGAACCGGCCCGGGCGGATTGAACCGCGTGTCTTGAAACGCCGCCGGCATCGCTACCCGCTTATGCAACGACCACGCGCAACTGCAAGCGGAACTCGGGAAAACATAACCCCATACCCATAAAGGAGTTGCCGACGGCAGTGCCATTCGGGACAGTCACCTATTTCGGAGTTCCATAATCGGGGGATAACGGGGACAGTCACCTATTACAGGTGCGTCCGAATCCAGAACCCTTTGCCTGTCCCCTGTATTCCCAAGGAGAGCACCCTGCGGTTCGGGCAACGACTCATGGATTCAGGCGACGAGTCCGACAGATACCGGGCGCGATGACGGTGAAGCCCTTCATCGGCGATAAAGTTCATGTGGCGGTCTCGGCGGTGGGATAGACAACGTCGGCACGCAGCGTCTCGGCCGCGAAGGCCAAGGCCGCTTGGATGGCCTCCCGAGTCAGACGCGGATGAGCTTGAAGAATCTGCTCCACGGTCTCGCCAGCGGACAGTTTCTCCAAGATGAGTTCCACCGTGATGCGCGTCCCGGCGACCACCGGCTTGCCCATCATCACGTTCGGGTCTGAGACAATCAACTGTTTATCCATGGCTTTTGTCTCCCTGACACAGCCTCTATTCTATCATAGAGGTCTGGGAGGTCAACTCGAATGTCAGTCCGCCCACTGCTCGGCCTGGTTCAGCATCGGACGAACCAGGGTAACACTTGTGCGACCCGCAATAGTGGGCGAGATAGCTGTAAAGCATTTGGAGACAGTACTTTATGAACGCTCCAATATGACTTCGGCTCCCGAAGAGTGTTACCCTGTCTTGAACAAGGCCCACTGCTCTCTCCGCATACTCGCGTAACTCCTTGTCGGGAAAGAGCTTATCGGCACGGTTGCCTTGCCTATCCCCAGGGAGGACCGAGAGCCTCGAACAAGACTGGGCGAAGCCGTTTCCCCGTCATTGCGAGCAGAGCAAGGCAATCTCCCATCCTGTGGATTGAGATTGCTTCCCCTGCCTTCGCAGGGGCAGGCTTTGCTGAAGCTCCTCGCAATGACATATGGGCGTTTAACCGCAGAGGTCGCAGAGGTGCGCAGGGTCAGAACAGATCGAGGAAATCCAGGAGGTCTGCCGCCTCTGTGTCCCCCTGCGTTGCAAAGGCACCACATCTTGTCTTCCTCGCGAGCATTGTCAACGAGGATCGTGTAAGTCCCGAGTACGAAAGGACATAGAAACAAGTAGAGTAGAGGACTGAGCGACGAAGACGCCGCTCAGTCCCCCCTCTTCGAACCGGACGGGCGGATTTCCCGCATCCGGCTCTCACGGATCGTTCGTCGTTCGGCTGTCACGACTGCACCGCACGCTTCTGCAGCGGGTGCCATCCCAGTCGTTGCAGGTGGTCCCACCAAGTCGCGTCCTTCGGTTTCTTGTACCCGCGTTGACTCCGGCGGTTCAGATGGTTCCGCAGACGCCGGAGCGTGAAGCTGTCCACGTCCCGGTACACTTGCGGGGCATAGCCTTGAGAGAAGTACGCCTGCCAGCCCCGCAGCGTCCGATTGATCCGTTCGATCAACTGTCGGATCGGCGTAAAGCACTGGCGGGTATCCGTCATCTCCCGCAGCTTGTCCCGCACCCGTTGGAGCGATTTCGCGCTGGGAATCAGGTTCAGGTAGTGCCCGTCCCGGCCGTACCAGTCGCGGTCGTAGCGGAAGGTGTAGCCCAGGAAGTCCAAGCCCACGCCCGGCTCGGATAACGAGACCGTGCGGGTCTTGTCCGGGTTGACCTTCAGCTCCATCCACTCTTGCAACGTCTGCGTCACGAACTGCTCGAGGCGTCCGCCCACATACTTCGCCAGGATGACGAAGTCGTCGGCGTACCGCACCAGCCGGGCGTTGGCCCAATGGTATGGGCCCTCCGCCCGGTGGAATTTGTAGTCGAACCAGTGCAGGTACAGATTCGCCAGCAAGGGCGAGATCACCCCACCCTGCGGTGTCCCCTGCGTGGGCCGACTATACTTCGGAGGATCGTCCGGCCCTTCGCCTGCTTCCACCACCACCGCCGTCAGCCACATCCGGATCAGACGTAGGACACTACGGTCCGACACCCGCTTACGGACACAGGCCATCAGCTTGTCGTGGGGAATCGTGTCGAAGTAGCTGCTCAGGTCCGCGTCGTACACCTGCCGCCGCCCCTGCTGGAGGTTCCGCCGAATCTCCGCCAGCGCCTGATGGGCGTTGCGGCCCGGTCGGAACCCGTACGAGCAGTCCAGGAAGTCCGCCTCAAAGATCGGCTCCAGGATCAGCAAGACCGCCATCTGCACCACCCGGTCTCGGACCGTCGGGATGCCCAAGGGACGCTTCTTGCCGTTGGCTTTGGGGATGTACACACGCTTCACCGGCTGCGGGCGATAGGTCTTGTCCTGCAGCGACCGTTGGATCGCCGCCAGAAAGCCCTCCACCCCGCCTTCGGATGCCTCCACCGCCTCCAGGCTCACGCCGTCCACGCCGGGAGCACCTTGATTAGCGCGCACCCGTCGCCAGGCGGCTTGCAGCACCTCCAGGCGGTACACGCGGTCGTACAACGCATAGAACCGAAAGTTCGGCTGTCGTTTCGCCTTACGGTATAGCTTCTGCCGCAAAGAAAAGACTTTCTCCGGCAGACCCTCGCCGTTGACGCGAAACGTCTCGGGCAGGTCGTCCGGTTCTCCCGTAGTGGTCAGGTTCTCTGACAAGCGGATCTCCTCTTCTTTTGCTTGAGCTTCGATTCCGTCAGGGCTCCTTCGCTCCACGGGCATTACCCCGCTTCGTCGCTACTATGAGCCCATCCGACTCCCTTCCCGGCACGGTCCAGGGTTATGGTTTCCCCCGGCCGCGTCCAGCTTGCCTGGGACCAGGAAGGGCCTCTCAGTTCCCATCGTTCTCTTTCGACACGCGCCGTCTCTACTTACCCCGGAGAGCCCGTCCCCTGCACCTACCCGCTGCTTCAGGGACGGTAATAGGCTTCGTCATATTCGGCAGCTTGGCCGCTCTCGACTTCGTATATCGAGGCCAAATCGAGTTCGCTTGCGCTACGGCTCATGTCTTCGCCCGCCCCGGAGCTTCACACCGCACGGTTACCCGCCGGCATGCCAGGGGGGCTACATGGCAAACGGGTCATTCCATGGTGACCTCCTTTCAGATCACAAGACAACGATAGTTTCACTGACGCACCGAATCGTGCAAAACGAACCCAATTTCCGCCCGACGAAATACCCCATTATTCCACTGTTCCATTATTCCATTCAGCATGGACACCAGGCACGGACCGTGCTAATAATGGCGGCTTTGTTGGTTGGGCGCTGGAGTTCTTGTGAGGTGTTTTGCGATGGATAAGGCATTGGCGGATCTGATTCGGATTTCGAACGTCACGGGTAAAGACCCGGCGCTCGTGCTGGGCGGCGGCGGCAATACGTCGGTCAAGACCGAGGATGGCAAGCACATGTACATCAAGGCCAGCGGCACGGCCCTGAAGGACATGTGCGAGCAGCGCGGCTGGCGGCGACTGCGGATCGAGCCGGTCTTGAGCATCATCAGAGATCGGTCGCTGGCCAAGCTCGACGCGGTGGCCCGGGAGAATCTTGTCGTGACCAAGCTGCTGGAGGCCTGTGACGACAACTGCACGGGCGGGGCCCGGCCCTCCGTCGAATCGCATCTGCACGCCCTGCTGAAATCGCACGTGATCCACCTGCACCCGCTGGTCGTTTCGGCGTACGTCAATGCCCAGAAGGGCCAAAGGGAGATCGCCCGGCTCTTCGCCGAGGAGAAGCTCCCCCCGCTGTGGGTGCCCTATGCCGACCCGGGCTATATGCTGGCCAAGAAGATTGCGGGACTGGTCGATGGCTATCAGCAGGAGCATGGCTGCAAGCCGCAAGTCCTTTTCCTCGAGAAGCACGGCGTTTTCGTGACGGCCGACAGCGCCAACGCTGCCGTGCGATTGGTCCACAAGGTCATCGAGCGCTGTGAGAGCAAGCTCAAGGTCTTCCGAATGCCGCGTCTCAAGCTACCGGCACAGGAGGATATCGTCGTCGCCAAGCTGGCGATCCGCAGAGCGGTATTCGAGGCCACGGGTCAGTACGTGCCCGTGAGCTACTACCCCGCGACCACGAATATCGCTGCCTTTATGACCCACCGCGAGGGCAAGGCTTTGCTGGCGGCACCGGCGCTGCACCCGGAAGAACTGGTTTTTGCCAATGGGCCGGCCTTGTGGGTCGAGGACGCCGACCCGGCCCGGATTGCCCGCCGGATCGAGGCCCGCCTAGCCAAAACAGGCAAGGCGCCTTATGCGTTCATCGCACAGGACCTGGGACTGTTCATCGCCGCCGATAAGTCGCTCGCTCCCCTGGCAGCGGAAATGGCGGATGGCTCCGTGACCGTTCGTATGCACGCGCACCGCTTCGGCGGCGTCTTCGGCTTGAGCAAGCGGGAGCAGGAATTTATCAACAACTGGGAATCGGAGGCGTTTCGCAAGAAGCTCGTCGGGGGCGAGGGCAAGGGCGAGTTGAACAGCCGGATTGCCATCGTGACCGGCGCCGGCAGCGGATTGGGGCGCAGCATCGCCGTGGGCCTGGCCAAGGCCGGGGCTTTGGTCGCGCTGACGGACATTGACGAAGAAGCCGCCCGGGAGACGGCGGACATCATTGCGCGGGAGCGGTCGAAGAACCAGGCCAAGGTCATCCGCTGCGATGTCACGAGTGAAGACAGCGTGCGGGAAGCGTTCCAGGAATTGCTGTCGCACTGGGGCGGCTTGGATATCCTCGTGAACGCCGCCGGCATTGCTCCGGCGTGTGCTTTGGTGGACATGCCCGTGGACAAGTGGCGGATGGCGCTCGAAGTGAACCTGACGGGTTATCTGCTGATGGCCCGCGAAGCGGCACGGATCATGATCGCGCAAGACATGGGCGGCAGCATCATCAATCTCAGCTCCAAATCCGGTCTCGACGCGAGCAAGAACAACACCGCTTACAACGCCACGAAAGCCGGCGAGCTGCACATGGCCCGCGGCTGGGCCCTGGAGCTGGGCGAGCATGGCATCCGCGTCAACAGCATCGCTCCGGGCAACGTGTTCGAGGGCTCCAAGATCTGGAACCCCGACTACATCAAGGTCTGCGCGAAGAAGAACGGCATCAAGCCCCAGGAAGTCATCCCCTTCTATGTGAACAAGACTGCTCTGCGGCGGGAGATCAAGGGACAGGACATCGCGAACGCCGTGGTCTTTCTATGCTCGGACAAGGCCCGCACAATCACGGGACAGACCCTGGTCGCCGACAGCGGACAAGTCATGGTCCGATAAACGTAACAGGCAAGTTGTTACATCAGTGTGAACTTTGAAGTGTGAAGTTGAGGGCCGTGACATTGGTCCCTTCACACTTGCCGCCCCGGTTTGACGCTCTTTTTATGCCCTTACGGGCACACTACGAACCGGAAAGCAACGCCTGGGTTGGTTGCCTTCGTGGCATAGTCCGAAAATCCTATGATTTTTCGCACTTCTTTGCCGTTTAGTAATTGACACCCGGGCGGCGGGCTGGTAAATATAGTGACATCCTTAGCATGGTCCGCAGGGATGGAGGAGACCACACCTCGTCGCATATGTGGCAATTGTCGGACCATGTGCTTAGGGAGGAGCGCCTCTGACGGGAGGATGAGGCATGGTGACGGACGGATTGATTCGTAAGGCAATCCAGCCGGTGTGTCTGCGTTTGCCGTTGTCTCGTGAAGCTGGGACAATCGACGGCAATACGGACTACTGTATGCGGCGGAATCCTCTTCGCGGCCTCACGGGCGCGGAGTTGCCTCGCGGCTTCCAGCCAATCCTCTCGCCGTCCTTCGGTGCAACGCGAATGATGAAATGGATTTCTCCCGCCGAACGGAGTCTGTCCCAGCGGCGGAACAACCTTCTCTCCTCTACTTATCTCTCACAAGGTGCTGCGCGGCCCAACAGATCCGTATCACTGGGCCGCGCGGCACCACCACTTGGCGGGATCCCAAACGCGAGGTGTAGCGTTGGGGAGCCCAGCCGACTACTCTCGCCCCGCATCGTGGTGATCCAGGGGTCCGCAGGACCGGCCCGAATCATGGACCGGTCCTGAAGCAGACAACCTCTTTGGGGTATTATAGCAACGGCCCCTGGATTGCCCTTTATGGCTACTGAACCTCCAGAACCAGGACAAAATCGCCATCCCTCGCCATGTTACTGCCGGGCGGGGTGAAATCGTGTTTCCCCTGATTGCCCAGCGGTGAGCCCTCGATAGGCCTGTACTGTCCGCTGGTTGGGTCGAACCACGCGGCGTGGACGGGTCCGCGGAAGCGATCCATAGCTACCTGAATCGTCCCGCGCGTGGCAAATACGCTATCGCCAGCGAGCCATCGTCCGTGACTGCCATGGCTACATGGTCGGCCTGTTTCCATTGGCCGTAGCCGCCCGTCACCAGTTCGTGTTTCGTATCCGGGACCAACCGCCACCAGGGCTTGGGCTCCAAGAGCCGGCGCAGGAACAGGGCTTGCTGACTCGATTTAGCGTTCAACACCTCCCGCCAGTTCGGCTCGAAGCGCCACAGTCGTGTACCTGCGCACCAACCGCAAGCACCAGAAAGGATCGCCCACCAGGCATTGCGCCGGATGCGGTACGGATTCCAGAGATCGCCCGCCTTGGCGTCGGGCAATAGCTCAATGGCGTTGGGCTCGTCTTCATAGCCGGTCTCGCCGAGAATGACGGGGCGAACGGGGTCGCTGCGCTGAACTTCCTTAGTCACCTGGAGGTAGGAGGCGGCGTAGGTGTAGGCCATATTCACGTCCAGCCATGCGCTGCGGTCAAAGAAATCGGCGCTGGAGAACTCGTGCTCCAGGTGCGCTGTGTGCAGATGGTGCGGCGCTTCCACTTGAAGGGCCCGGGCCAGCTCATTCGCGGAGTCGGCCAGGCGCTGATCCACATTGCGGTCGCCGCAGTGCATCCACATCAGGTTCTGGAACCGGGCGTAGCGCCGGCCCAGGAAATGCCCGTAGATGCGGGCACTCTCCGGCGTGACGTAGTGCATCCAGAGCCCCTTCCCGTAACCGTACCAGAGGTCGGACATGATGACGAAGAAACCCCGCTTGGTGACCTCTTCCAGAACCGTGTCCGCGTATTGCCAATAAGCCTCGACTGGTTTGGTGATGTCCTTCTCGGGCGCGAACGCCACGTTGCCATAGGCGTCGCGGGAAGGCATCGCACTATCATCGAGGATCTCGAGGAAGAGCGTGTTGAAGCCCTTGGCTTGGCGATCGTCCAGAATGAGCCGCACATCCTCCAGCTTGAGCTTCTGCAGAAACCAGGGCGTGTCACCCAGGAGGAAAAACGGCTTGCCCTGGGAATCCACCAGATATCGATGATTCCCGCTCACCTTGAGGGGGAATGAGACTTCACCAGCGCCGGAATTGTCGGCGCCGCCCAGTATCTTCCTTGCAGGCATCAACCAAGCGACAGCCAAGCCACCGATCGCAACACCCTGGTTTACCAGAAATTCACGCCGAGTCGAAAGGGGACACCCGGCTTGCACTCGTGGGACCATTCCGCACCTCCTTCAAGATCGCAACTCACTTGGCGTTGTCCGCCTTTGAACGCGACGCGGCATTTGGGGACGATGGAGTTGCGGCCCCAGGATTGCCCTGCTTCTTCCACGCCCGAACATACTCGATGCAGAACGTGGAGGGCAGGTCCTTGTCGTCCGGCATGCCGAACCAGTTGGGCATGGTCTCACTGTCGAAGATCAGGTACAGCGGCTGGTGCCAATGGGTATTGCGGACCCGCCGCACCAGCACGCCATCCACGTAGTACTTGAGGCTCTCCGCGTCCCACTCGAAGCCGTAGACGTGGAAGTCATCCGCCAAATGCCACGGAGCGTCCCAATCCTTGCCGATGGACCAGTGCCGCTTTTCGGTCGGCGTGCGAAAGACGTGCACAGTTCATGTGGTACTTGTTCTCGTGGCCGGGGGCCTTGCCGCCGATCTCGAACACGTCGATTTCCGTCCCCCAGTCCGGCGTGGCGTCCTGCTGGAACCAGAACGAGCTCGAGCCGCCCGAATTCATCGGGCGGGCCTTCACCTCGAAATAGCCATAGCACGTGCGGTCCCGCGTATGCACGGCGGCCGAGGTGTAGTCGTGATAGCCCTGCTTGCGGAATTCCTCCGGGACCGGCTCCTTGCGCATCGTCAGCCGCAGTTGGCCGCCCTCGACCGTGACGTTCTCGGCCTTGAAGAGAGCGGGCTGCCGGCCTTTCCACCATTCCATGTTGCGGACCCATTTGTCTCGTATCGAGCGAGCCACCTTCGAATTCGTCGCTCATCGGCTCGTATTTCACCCAGACGCCGGCCTGCGACTGGTGCGACAGCGGCAGCGAATCCGTGACCCGCTTGGGCGTCTCTCCCAGAGGTCCGACGCGGGTCCACTGGTCGGCAACGCCCGGCGGCGGGAAGTTCTTGGAGGCGTCGTCGAGGACGAGGACCCAATCGAGCATCTCGCCCTTGTCAGGCGGTTGGAACTCACGCTCACCCGTGTTGGCGAACTCGCCGATGACGGCGGCCTGGCCGTTGCGGGGGTTGTACCACGACGCTCTGACTTTCGCGCCTTTGATCACGTCCATGCGGACTTTGAAAGCCCGTCCCACCGGGGCGTAGACCATCGCGTAGGAACCTTCGGCGTCCCGCGTACCCACGAAACGGTACCGCCCGGCCCCCGGCACGCTGGTGGGCACGCGGTCCGTGACGATGATCGAGTCATCCGGAACGCGGGACAGGAAGGGACGCGACTCGATCAGCCAACGACCGTACTGCATTTGTCCCGCCCCGGGCTGATCGAGGGCCTCGATACCACGGCAGGAGCGGGTTGTTGATCGGATTGCGGCCGGGCTGCCACATCTGCCAGACCGAGTGATGGCCGTAGGTGTGGCCGCAGGCCCCGCTGAACAGGTCCCAATAGAGCGCCCGGCGGACGTCGGCCGCGATCGAGTGTCCGAGCTTCTTGGCATCGAAGTTGACCGGGTGGTCCTCGTAAACCGGCTCCCCGTCGATCACCGGCTTGACCGGCATGCGGTCGTAATCCTTCCGCGTGCTGTCGTATCGGCCGGTGTATTCGACCGCGTGGCCGTTCTGACGCATGTTGAAATCGAGCCAGTCGTCCTCGTGGAAGCCAGGTGGAGGAGCCGTTGGCGCCCGGCGGATGAAATGTCATCAGATGCGCGCCGCCGTCGCCCCGGCGCAGGCCGCGAGCCATCGCGCGGATGACTTCTCTTCTGCGTGTCATTGTCGATGGGCCGGTCGCCGCCGAGAATCCAGATCAAGGCCTTGTCCTTGTAGCGGCGTCCCAGCCACTCGCCGTACACCTCGGCATTCTGCGGCGTGAACAGCGGCTGGCCGTCCTTGACCTTGTCGTGCCAATAGCGGCCCCAGGTCGGCAGAAAGCCAATGTACAGCCCCAGCGAGTTGGCCTTATCCACGATGTAGTCCACGTGATCCCAATAGTCGTTGGCCGGTCCCTCCTGGACGGCCGGCCGGGCAGGATCGAGGTCGATCAGCGGCAGATGGCCGTAGGCATTCGCGCCGCTGTGCCCGTCCACCTCCGCAATCGCCACGGCCTGAATGACGGTAAACCCCTTGGCCGCCCGGTTCGCGAGATACTTGTCTGCCTCTTCACGATTGAGCCGATGGAACAGCTCCCACGCCGTATCCCCCAGATAGAAGAACGGCGTCCCATCCTGATGCACCAGAAACCGCTTGTTCTCCGAGACCTTCAGCAAGCCCTGCTTGACCACCTCCGCCGGCTCGGCAGCCAACGCCGGCGCGTACAATAACAGCGACAGCAGCATCGGCGGCACAATGCGGACCGCGTGGCGAGCCTTACACCTTGTCAACTCACGTATGGATGGTAGCATCATCTCTCTTTCCTTTTACTGTGCATCAATACGATTCGGAGCGTAGGCCATAGGTGTCACCACGCCTCGCTTCCCATCGCAGGACCTGTGTCGGCCTCTCCGTGGAGATTCTCCTTGGTCACCTTGGATAGAAGGTTAGCCTGCTCAACCCTTGGCGTGACGGACGGCGTGACAATCAGCTTGCCCCTGCACACGCTTAGCTCGACCGTCGAATTCTCCTTCAGGCTGGCATCGGCCGCAAGCGGTCGAGGAGTCCGCAGCGCCAGGCTGTTGCCCCATTTGCGTACTCGGCTGATCATCCGGGTGCCTCTCATTATTTGCATACAAAGATACACCGGGCCAATGCGATCAGCAAGACCATCCCTGGACGCCCAGACATGCCAATGGCCCTTCCTCGTAGGGACGACACCGACAGAGAATCAGGCAAGGAAATCGTGGTTGTGCCAAACTCTGCCCCATGTGGCGACCATGTCAGAACTCGATCTCTTGCGCTTCCACGTTCCAAGCGGTATCAGATCGGCCCGCTTCAGGGCCGGTACACCGAGATCGCGAAGGACACGGTTGAACACGGCGAGAGTAATTCTCGGCACCAAATCTCAATACCGATGGGCTTGCCATCGTGTCGGAAGTCAATTACGAGGCCAGGCTCAACTCGCTTCGTACGATAGCTTTTGTCTTTGGGACGCCGTGGCAGAGAATAGTAGGCTGCCAATGGCCGCCCATGTCGAAACGTTACTTGGAGGTACGACTCGTTCATCCCAGGATTCCTCATTGGTACGGCGTCGCTACACCAAACACTTCACGCTCCAGTCAGGCTCCACGACAACTTCGCACGTACACGCTGAGTGAGTCTGCCAAGGCGATCGCTATCCGATCTTGCCGTCGTGATCGATGTCGATCCCGTGCAGCTCCTCGATCTTCTTGACCAGGGTGCGAAGGGTGTTCTGCGTCAACTGGAGCTGGTCTTCAAGGGCCTTGACGCGATCCTCGATAGAATCGGACTTGCGCTTCTGGCCGTACATCAAACCGGTTTGCACCACTTCCCAAAGAACGCCCATTTTGACCTCCGAACGAGCCGTCGTGAATCTGTCAGGCACTCAACCTCTGGGGGGCACGTGCTCCGAATACTCGCGGATGCGTATTCGGGGACTTGCCCTCGACCGGTTCCCAACAGAGCCGGTCGAGGGCCATTTTAGGTGGGGCGACAAGGCGGGGCAAGAACTCCGGCGGAAAATGGGACGCAGACGGCGTGCGGCGGCACCGACACGCTCTCCGTAGTGCGGGCGTCCTCGCCCGCCTTCCAGTCGTGCGTCTTCGCACAGCTTCTACTGGCTCTGGTCAGTGCTCAAGACCAGCGGGCGAGGACGCCCGTGCTACGAAGAGAGTGAATCCGTCGCCAGTGCCAACCGCGACAGAAAATGAGAAATGGGACCAGGTGCTTGTCGGGGGGACGGGAATCTGCTATAGTACGGGTCTTTTGATGCGCCCGGCCGGGGGACTGTTCGCCAGCTACCGTCTGGGGCACCGAACACAATTCGTTTGAGGAGTCACTGCATGAGTTTCTCGGTCGAGGACACGCGAAAGAAAGCCGCTCCACGGTGAAGGAACTGACACGGGCGGGCGTGGTCACGCTGGAGGACGTAAAGGATTGGCTCAGAACGATTTACGAGATTCGGTTCTTCGAAGAGAAGGTCTACGACCTGCTCGGCCAGAACATCATCAAGGGGGCCTCGCACCTCTACGCCGGACAGGAGGCGGTGGCGACCGGAGCGGTCGCGGCGATCGAGCGGGGCGACGTCATCGGCTCGACCCACCGGGGTCACGGCCATTGCGGGGCCATCGGCAACAAGTACTGCAACTGCGAGGAGGACCGGCAGAATCACTGGAACGCCATGATGGCCGAGCTGATGGGCAAGGAGACCGGCTACTGCAAAGGCCGGGGCGGCTCGATGCACATCGCGGACGTCGAAAAGCAGAATAACCTCGGCTCGACCGGCATCGTCGGCGGCAACCAGCCCCCGGCGGTCGGCGCGGCTCTGGCCGAGAAGTTCAAGAAAAGCGGCAAAGTGGTCGTCTCCTTCTTCGGCGACGGCTCCTGCAACACCGGCACCTTCCACGAGTCCATGAACATGGCCGCGACGCTGAAAGTGCCGCTGGTGGCCGTCATCGAGAACAACCTCTACGGCATGAGCGTGCCGTTCTCGGGCAGTCCCGTCGAGGGGACGCGGTGCGCCAGCAGTGTCGAGGACATCGCCTGTCGGGCCGCCGCGTATGACGTGCCGGCCATGATCGTGGATGGCATGGACGTCCTGGCGGTCTATCTGGCGGTCAAGAAGGCCGTCGAGCGGGCCCGCAAAGAGAACCTGATGACCATGATCGAGTGCAAGACCTACCGCTGGTACGGCCATAGCCGCAGCGACCCGCGCGAGTACCGGACCAAGGCCGAGGAGAAGGCCTGGCACGATCGCGACCCGATCATCGTCCTGCGGGGCAAGCTGGCGTCCGAAGGGTTCTGCACCGAGGCGGCGTTGGACCAGATCAAGGACAAGGCCTTCGCGACGATTGAGTCCGCCACCCAGTTCGCGATGAATAGTCCCTGGCCGAACCCCGCCGACGTGGACAAGGACGTGTACGTTCCGGAGAGCTATCCGGTCCAGGTGGTCGAGAGCGAAAAGGGGCGGGCCGAGAAAGTGCGGGAGGCGACGGCGGCGTTTCAGAAGCTGGTCGCATCCTCCACCGCCAAGACCAAGAAGGAGGCGGCCGAGCAAGCCAAGACCCAAATCAAAGTCGCAATTCGGCATGGACGTGCTGAACATCGCCCAGGCGGTTTCGCTCGCCCAGGCCGAAGAACTGCGGCGCGATCCGCGTGTCTTCATCTTCGGCGAGGATGTCGGCCTCTATGGCGGCGCCTACGCGGCGACCCGCGGCCTGCTGGCGGAATTCGGCAAAGAGCGCATCATCGATACAGCGATCTCAGAGGCGGCCATCGCCGGGGCGGCGGTCGGCGCGGCCCTGCGCGGTATGCGGCCGGTGGCGGAGATCATGTACGTCGATTTCGTGACCATCGCGATGGACCAACTGGTCCACGTCGGCGCCTACAACCGCTATATGTTCGGCGGCAAGGCGAAGGTCCCGATGGTCCTGCGGACGGAAGGCGGCGTGGGCCGGTGCATCGCCGCCCACCACTCGGAATCGCTGGAAGCCTGGCTGATGCACGTGCCGGGCTTGTATGTTGTCATGCCCTCGACGCCTTATGACGCCAAGGGCCTGCTCAAGGCGGCGATTCGCAGCGACAACCCCGTGGTCTTCATCGAGCACAAGGCCACCTACGGCCAGACCGGCCCGGTGCCGGCCGAGGACTACATCATTCCGCTCGGCGTGGCGGACATCAAGCGGCCGGGCAACGACGCAACGATCGTCAGCTACTGCCGGATGGCCATGCGGGCCCTCGATGCCGCCAAGATCCTGGCGGACAAGCACGGCATCGACGCCGAGGTGATCGACGTGCGGACGCTCAAGCCGCTGGACATGAAGACCATCGCCGCGTCCGTCCGCAAGACCGGCCGGCTGATCACCGTCAGCGAGGGCTTCTGCTGGTGCGGCGCAGGCCGGGAGATCGCGGGACAGTTCATGGAATACGATTTCGGCGACGGGTCCCGCGGCTTCGATTATCTCGATTGCCGGCCGATCAACCTGGCCGCGCGGGACGTGCCGCCGCCGATGAGCGAGCCCCTGGAAGAAGCCAGCATCCCCAGCGTCGAGCAGATCGTGGCAGCCGTGAAGCAGAGTATGGGCCAGTGAGCCGAGGAAGAAATCTGAAATCTCAGATTTGAGATCTCAACTCCAAATAGGGATGGGGACGAAACCGATGGCAAGAGAGATCAACCTGCCAAAGATGGGCCAGACGATGGAGGAAGGCACCGTCGTCAACTGCCTCGTGAAAGTCGGCGATCAAGTTCAGAAAGGCCAGGTCATCTTCGAGATCGAGACGGACAAGGCCACGCTGGAGATGGAGTCTCCCGCCGATGGCTTCGTGAAGTACCTCCTGGTCCAGACCAACCAAACGCTGCCGGTCGGGTCGCCCCTGATGGTGCTGGGCGAGAAGGACGAGCAGGTGCCGATGAGCTTCGTCGAGAAGCTGACAGGTGGCGTAGGTCTGGCCGCCGGCTCGCTGGTAACGCCGACGGGCCAAATGCCAACGACGATTCTGCCGCCGACGGTCGAGCCGGGGCCGGCCAAGCCGGCCGGCAAGATGATGGTCTCGCCGCGGGCGAAGAAACTGGCGGAAGAGCTGGGCGTTGACTTGGCCAAGGTCAAAGGCACGGGCCCGGCGGGCAAAATCACCGAGGTGGACATTCGCAACGCCGCCGAGGCCAAACCGGCCGTGTCGCGGGCTTCCAGCCCGCGATTCGAGGGCGGGACGCCCTCGACACAGGCGACCGTCCCCGGTCGCCAAGAAACCCTGACCCCCAGGGCCCAGGCCAAACTTGGGGCCACGATCCCTCTGAATCGCCTCCAGCGCATCACCGCCGAGCGGATGCTCAAATCCAAGCGGGAAATCCCCTGCTTCTATTTGACCGTCCGGGTGGACATGACGGACCTCGTGGCCTGCCGGACCAAGATGAACGAGGCGGGCAATGCGAAAGTGGCGTTCAACGATTTCATCATGAAAGCCGTGGCCACCGGGCTGGAGAAGTTCCCGATGATGACCGGCCAGCTCGCCGGCGACGCGATCAAGCTGGCCGACGCCATCCACATCGGTCTGGCGATCTCCGTGCCGGACGGCTTGGTCGCTCCCCTGGTCAAGGACGTAAACAAGAAGGATGTCCGGCAAATCGCCCGGGACAGCCAGGCCCTGATCGAGCGGGCCCGCGGCGATAAGCTCGACCTGTCCGACTTGGAGGGCGGCTGCATCACTATCAGCAATCTGGGCGCCTTCGGCATCGAGTCGTTCATTCCGATTGTGGTCCCCGGCCAGTGCAGCATCCTGGGTGTCGGACGCATTGCCGACACGTGCGTCCCGGACAACGGCAATATCCTGGTCCGCAAGCTGATGAACATGACGCTGTCGGTGGATCACAAGGTCACCAACGGCGCCTACGCCGCCCAGTTCCTGGATTTTGTCAAGAAAATGCTGGAAGACCCCAAGCAATTTTAGATTTATGATGGATGAGTTATGATTTTGGGCTCGCGCAGATCATCGCTCGAATCATAGATCAAGAATCATAGATCAGAAGGAGTTTTGCATGGCCAAGAGGGGTGAAGCAACGAGATTGCCGGCGATCCGCAAGGCAACGCCGAAAATCCCGGTGATCGGGGTGTTTGCCACCAGCGACCCGCGGATTGACGAAGAAAGCCGGACCCGGTGCCAGAACATCGCCCAAATGGCGGCCGAGACGATCAGCGGCGCGGTCGTCATGCCGGACAAGACCCCGGTGCCGGTGGTCTATTCGACCGTGCTGGTCGATGGCGAGGCCCAGGCTGATATCGTCGCCCAGCAGTTCCGCAAGGCCGATGTCGATATCCTGGTCTGCGTACCGGACACGTGGGCCTTCCCGCAACTGACGGCGATCTCGTTGCTGCAGCAATTCCCACGCGACACGCCGATCAACATCACCTGCGGCAACAGCGGCCCCCGACCGGGCGTGGTGTACGCCCATGCTCTCAACGGGGCCCTGGCCCAGTACGGCCGGATGGCGACACTGAACGTCGGGACGTGGCCGGACAAGGGCCTGGAGCCGGAGATGACCGACCAGACGGCCAAGAACCTGATCGATTGGTGCTATGCCGCCGTGACGGCGGTGGCCCTGCGGGGCCGGCGCGTGGTCATCTTCGGGCACGACTCGATGGGCATGGAGACGGCGCTCGCCCACGTCCTTCCGACGCGCAACACCTTCGGCATCGAGATCACCCGGCTCGACATGAAGCTCTTGGCCGACATGCTCAACAAGAAGGCCTATAAGGACAAGGAACTCAAAGACCTGCGCAGTTGGGTCGATCGGTACGTCGGCAACCGGCTGGCGATAAAAACGACGAGGACAGCGAGCGGTTCGACATGTCACTGGCCATGTACCTGATCGTCCGCGACTTGTTTGCCGACCTCAATGCGGCCGGCGGCGGCTTCATGAGTCAGCTCGAATGGGGCAGCGATCCGCGCGGTATCCCCCTGCCCGTGGCGGACGTGATGGAGTCGTTCTTCAACAGTACCTTCGATCACAACGGCAACTCCCCCGCCGTGCCTTTCGCCACGGAGGCCGACGTGCAGGGCTTGCTGACCATGCTGTTCATGACCTACCTCAGCGGCGGCAATCCCCCGCTGTTCATGGATTTCCGTAAGGTCTGGGAGGCGTGGGAGATCAAGGACTTGGCGGACAAGCTCGGCCTCAAGAAGCTCGACACCAGCGCCGACTGGTACAAGAAGGGCCTGGTGGACGGCGACAACTCCGGCAGCGCTGCCTTCGATTGGGCCGTCGGGCCGGGGGCGACGGTCAAGCAGATTATGGAGCGGGTCTCCATGCCGCTGGCCGACCCCGCCTACTTCCCGGGCGGCGGTAACTCCGTTACCTTTATGACGCCCGCCGGCATCCAGGGCATCGCCGCCCGCATGGCGTACAGCAGCGTCAGCGGCCTGTTCAGCCTGGTTTGGGATGAGGCCCAGACGACCGAGGTGCCGGAAGAGCTCGCCAAGGCCATGTGCAACCTGACGAACCCGACTTGGCCACACACGTTCGTCGTGCCCAAGTATGCGAGCATGCTGGAATACAAGCAATATCCACCGGCCAACCATTTCCACATGACCTGGAATCTGCCGGTGGCCCGCCTGGAGCACTGGATGGACTTAACGGGCATCCAGAGCGTCAACCCGTGGGCGGCCCGGCCCAGGTTCGTCGAGGGCGTGGACCGGCCGCAACCGCTGATCCATCTGATCAACGGGGGCGAACAGGCATATAAGCTGCTGGGCCGTGGCCGGTAGCAAGACAAGAATTGCGGATTGCGGATTGGCGATTGCGGATTAGCACCGCAACTCGAATTCGCAATCCGCAATCCGCAATCCGCAATCATCAATCCGCAATTCAACGTAGGCGTTTTCACCTCCCCCGAATAGGATAATTCCCCATTTCTGCGCAGGCCGCCGAAGAATAAATAATGAGTTGTAAACAGTATGTCCTATGAGGAGATTCGACTCATGCCGGAGTTCACGAATCCATTCATCGGCGTCGTCCCCGGGCATGGGGCCCATCACGCGACGGAAGGCGGGGGAACCCGTAAGATGACGGACTCCGAGTTGTTGCGGGCGCTGCGGCTGGACCTGTCCGCGGAGGAGGAGGCCGTCCACCTCTACTTGTCGCACGCCGACGCCACGGACAACGCCTTGGCCCAAAAAGTCCTGATGGATATCGCCGATGAGGAACGCGTGCACAAAGGCGAGTTCCAAAGGCTGATCAACATCCTTTCGAAGGAGGAGGAGGGCTTCCTGGCACAAGGGGCGGAGGAAGTCAACGCGATGGCGGGCGGAAAAGAGCCGCCGGACGAGAGCAATCCATCCGAGCCGCCGGCGAAAGGACCGACAGCAATGATCGGCGATCTCAAGGGCATGAGGCGGGAAGCGTAGGGAATCTATGATCTATAATTTGCGACTTATGATTTACGATTCGAGACCGCGCAAGGGATGCCCCAGCGTCAAATCGAAAATCCGAAATCATAAATCACAAATCACGAATGGGGGTGGCAATGGCATCGGAGAAGTATCTCAATCGCAGCGATGCGCCGTTGGGGGACCGCGTTTGGGAACAGATCGACAAGGCGGTGGTCGAAACCGCCAAGGGCTTGTTGACCGGCCGGCGGGTTCTGCACACCATCCACCCGGAGGGTCTGGGACTCAAAGTCCTGCCGCTGCGAGACGCCGCGGTCTCCGGCCGCGCGATCGAGGGCGTGACCGTCAGTTCCAGTTGCATGGTCCCGGTGGCCATGATCCACAGCGAGTTCAGTCTGTCCGTGCGCGATGTCGCCGCCTTTGAGGAATCGGGAGTGCCGCTCGACGTCAATCAGATCGTCCAAGCGGCCCTGGCCCTCGCCCGACAGGAGGATCAACTGGTTTTCGACGGCTTCCCGTCGCTCAATGTCGTCGGCCTGCTCAACACCCCCGGCTGCCGGTCGATCAAGCTGCGGCCCTGGAACCAGCCGGGCGACGCCGTCGCGGACATCATCGGCGCTGTCACGGAGCTGGACCATGCCGGTTTTTCCGGCCCCTATTCCCTCGCCCTGACCCCCGCCTCCTACAACCACCTCTTCCGACTCTATCCGAACAGCGAGCTGACGGAGCTCGAGCACGTCCGGCAGATTGCGACGGACCTCGTTGTCAAGGCGCCGGCCATCCCCGGCGGCGGCGTGCTCGTCGATACCAGCGGCCCTTACGCCAATATCGTCCTGGGCCAGGACATGGCGGCGAGTTTCACCGGGCCGGGACCGGCCCGGTACGAGTTTGCCCTGATCGAAAGCCTCGCGTTGTGGATCCAGGTGCCGGAGGCGATTTGTGTGCTGAAATAGCCGGACCAAAGTGGAGCCTAAGTGTAGGCGAGTCCCCACGAGAATCGGTCACATACGGCAGCTTTTGGTGCCGCGGCTCCCCCTTCGAACCTTTGGATAGTCCTGTACGCCGATTTGCCGCGTGCGGCCGGAATGCGGTGGCAGCCGATGTAGTCTTCGTAGTGCGGGCGTCCCCGCCCGCCCTCGAGTCGTGCGCCTTCGCACGACTCTCAAGGGGGCCACCGTGCTTCCGATCGACGGGCGAGGACGCCCGTGCTACGAAGAGGCTGATCCCGCCACCTTATGCCGGCCGCACCGGGTTCGCCGATCCGGCAGCCTTATGGTTGACAAGACTTCATCTAAGCCTTACACCTTGGTAGCGCTGGCTGTGTTGTCTTCGTTATCGTCCGTTTCGGCCGTGGTGAGGTGATATGGCGACAGACATTCATCCCGTTTCCGTCGATCTGTACTTTCTTCCGGTGACAACGCGAGTGCCCTTGAAGTTCGGGCCGGAGACGCTCACCTCGGTGATTTGCGCCGGGTGTGCATGACGGTCGCCGGCGAGCAATGGGCAGCGGGCCCAAGGTTGGGGCGAGACGCCGCTGAGCGTCCAGTGGACCTGGCCGAGCACTGTGACCACGAACCAGGAACGCGGCGACGCGATGCAGGAGTTCTGCCGGCAACTGGCCCAGGCCTGGGCCTATTTCCGCACCCAGGGCCACCCCATCGAGGTAGGTCACGACTTCTGGCGGTCCCTGCTGCCGGACTTGCTCAAAGCCTTCAATCGCCAGCAGCGGGCCGGCAAAGAGCCGATGCCGTACTTGGCGGCCCTCGTTTGCTGCTCGCCGTTCGATATCGCCTTGCACGACGCCTATGGCCAACTCCTGGGCGTCCCGGTTTACGATACCTACAACGCCAAGTACATGAACGTGGACCTGAGCTACTTCCTGGAGCCCGCCACCGGCAGCAAGGTATCGTTCGCGGGCAAGTACCCGGCGGATTTCTTCAAGCTGCCGGCCGCTCAGCGGATGCCCGCGGTCCACCTCGTGGGCGGCAAGGACCTGCTCGATGCCTCGGAGTTGACGGGCGACGAGCCGAAAGACGGCTACCCGGTCGTCCTGCCGGACTGGATCGAGCGGGACGGCCTCAAGTGCCTCAAAGTGAAACTGCGGGGCAACGACGCCGCCTGGGACTACGACCGGCTGGTCAAAGTCGGCGAGATCGCCCTCAAGCATGACGTCCTCTGGCTGACCACCGACTACAACTGCACCGTGACCGATCCGGCCTACGTCAACGAGATGCTGGACAAGCTGATGCAGGAGCATCCGCGCATCTACCAGATGATGCTCTACGTCGAGCAGCCGTTCCCCTACGACCTGGAGGCCAACCAGATCGACGTACACAGCGTCTCGGCCCGCAAGCCCCTGTTCATGGACGAGAGCGCCCACGACTGGAAGCTGATCCGGCTGGGACGGCAGTTGGGCTGGACCGGCGTCGCCCTCAAGACCTGCAAGACCCAGACGGGGGCCCTGCTGAGCCTGTGCTGGGCCAAGGCCCACGGCATGACCCTCATGGTCCAGGACCTGACCAACCCCATGCTGGCCCAGATCCCGCACGTCCTCCTGGCGGCCCACGCAGGGACGATCATGGGCGTGGAGACGAACGCGATGCAGTTCTACCCGGCCGCCTCGGCGCCGGAAGAGGCGGTGCATCCGGGACTCTACCGGCGGCGCAACGGCGAAGTGGACCTGTCCTCCCTTCGCGGCCCCGGTTTCGGCTACCGATTGGACGAGATCAAACGACAGTTGCCCGACAAGGCAGCGAGCTTCTCCAAATAGGAGCATGCAGGGCAAGGCCGTAGGGTGGGTTCGGGTTCCCAAACGCGAGAGTTCTTTCTGCGGTTATGACCATGCGGACCCACGGGCAAACGAGTGCCCTGACCCACTACATGGCGAGAGCCTATACCAGCGTTCTGACAGTTTCGGGAGTGATCGAAGATGGCTAAGATGAGTGCTTTTGCGGATGAAGTGACGGAGGATTTCCGGGGCCAAGTCGAGTTCCTGGCGAAGGAGAAGGTCGGCTACATCGAGCCGCGGTTCATCAACAAGAAGAACATCATGGACCTGAATCAAAAGGAGCTGGCGGACGCCCGCAAGATGATTCGGGACCACGGCTTGAAGGTCAGCGCGATCGGCTCGCCCATCGGCAAGGTCCGGCTGGACCAGCCCTTCAAGCCGCACTTGGACAAGTTCAAGCACGCCGTCGAGATCGCCCAATACCTGGAGACGCCGTTCATCCGCATGTTCAGCTATTACGCCCCGGAGGGCAAGAACATCGACGACTATCGCTGGCAGGTCATGGACCGCATGGTGGCCAAGATCGAGGCCCTCGCGGGCACGAACGTCATCATGGTCCATGAGAACGAAGCCAATATCTACGGCCACACGGCCGCCAATTGCGTGGACCTCGTCAAGACGATCGATTCGCCGAAGCTGCGGCTCGCCTACGATCCCGCCAATTTCGTCTGGGCGCGAGAAGATCACGAACAACGTCGAGGTCTGCTGGCCCTTGATGAAGCCCTACGTCGTTCACGTCCACATCAAGGACTGGAAGCTCGGCGCCAAAGACATCGGCAGTATGCCCGGCCAGGGCGACGGCCAAATCAAGCAGTTATTGGCCGAGCTGGCGGCGATGAAATACAACGGCTGCGTGACGATGGAGCCGCATTTGCAGTCGGGCGGCCAGTTCGGCGGCTCCACCGGCCCGCAACTGTTCTCCCAGGCCATCGCGGCCGTGCGGTACCTCGCCAACGAGGTCGGTCTGAGAGTGGATTGAGTTACGTAGCATGGGCTTTGCCCATGTGCAGGGCCATCCTGGCCCTGCCCACGGGCGAGATCCGTGCTACTCATGGGCTAAAGCCCATGCTACGAGGAGTAGAATATGAAGACATGGAACTTCGGGGTGGTCGGCGCCGGGTTGATCGCGGATTTTCACGCCCGCGCGATCCGCGATATTCCGAATGCCAGGTTTGTAGCCTGTTGCGATACGGTGCGTGCCGAAGGCCCAGGCCCTCGCCGCCAAGTACGGGGCCCGGGCGTACAGCAGCTATGAGGAGATGGTCCAGAGCGACGACATCGACATCGTGACCATCGCCACACCGAGCGGGCTGCACATGGAGCCGACCGTTGCGGCGGCCAAGGCGGGCAAGCACGTCATCTGCGAGAAGCCCATCGAGATCACCCTGGAGCGGATCGACGCGATGATCGCGGCCCACAAGAAGGCCGGCACCCGGCTGGGCGGCGTGTTCCCCTACCGTTTCAACGATCTCATGGTGCCGCTGCGGCGAGGCGATCCAGTCCGGCCGGTTCGGCACGATCACCTATGCCAGCGTCTACGTCCCCTGGTGGCGGACCGACGCCTACTACAAGGACTCCTGGCACGGCACCCAGAAGCTCGACGGCGGCGGGGCCCTGATGAACCAGTCCATCCACATGGTGGACATGCTCTGCGACCTGATGCCGCCGCATCGAATCGGTGCAGGCGTACACGGCCACGCTGGGCCACGCGATCGAGACGGAAGACACCGCCGTGGCGGTCGCTGCGCTACACAGACCGGCGCCCTCGGCGTCATCTACGGCACGACCGCGTCCTTTCCGGGCCAGTTCCGCCGCTTCGAGATCACGGGCACCAAGGGCACCGTCATCAACGTCGAGAACAGCATCACGGTCTGGCAGTTCGCCGACGAACGGCCCGAGGACGCGCAAATCCGCGAGAAGTTCATGAAGATCCAGGGCGGCGGCGGCGTCGCCGACCCGGCGGCCATCACGCACGAGAACCACACCCGCAATTTCAAGGCGTTCCTCGACGCCCTGGAGACAGGCAAGGACTTCTGGATCAGCG
Organism: uncultured Planctomycetota bacterium; assembly: GCA_963750205.1. Taxonomy (GTDB): domain Bacteria; phylum Planctomycetota; class Phycisphaerae; order Sedimentisphaerales; family Anaerobacaceae; genus PLanc-01. The sequence goes on along the minus strand of CAVVRJ010000011.1, from coordinate 520,085 downwards.
GTCCCGAGGCCCGCAAAGCGGTCGAAGTGATTCTCGCGATCTACCGGTCCGCCCAGAGAGAAGCGGCTCGTCAAGCTGGGCTAACCGGCTCGACCAAGCTATTGCGAGTCCCGGGTCTGGCCGCCAGGGTTGGGCCTGCGGGTGCTTGGGCCGGGCATTGGGATTGTGATGGACGCCGCGCTGGAGGAACTCGAAGCGGCTCTCGACAAGGTCCACCCCCACGAGGATCGCCACCGTCAGGAGGGCCAGCTTGACGCCCAGCCAGGGAAATCCGAGCCCGATCACGACGCCGATCGCCGCCAAGACCCAGATGGCCGAGGCCGAAGTGACGCCGATGATGGCTCCATGCCGGGCCAGAATGACGCCGGCGCCGAGAAAGCCGATCCCGGTAATCACCTGGCCGATGATGCGGGAGGGGTCCGTGACCTGGTTGGCCACATGCTGTGCTGATCGCGATAAAGACATACGTCCCGAGGCAGATCAGGGCGCTCGTCCGCATCCCCACGGGCTTACCCCGCAACTGCCGCTCCAACCCAATGATGATCCCGGACAAGAAGCAGCACAGCAGCGCCTCCCATGTCAGCGGGCTGATGTCAATGACACTCATAGCGACTTCCTTACCGACATCACCCATTCCCGGCCTTAACCATATCGCGACAACGAAACATCACGCCACAACATATCCGAGGCGTAGCGGTGGGGCAAGCCCCACCCTACACAACGCAAGCCCGGGAACGCGGAACGGCCTGATCCGTGTGTGTCTGCCAGAGATCTACGGGATGACTGTCAGGAACAGGCGAAGGCCGTAGGGTGGGGCTTGCCCCACCGATTCCCCAGGCAACCCCTCAGCATGCCCCGTGAGATTCGTGTTCGGCCTCAACTTCTCATTCGCCAAAATCGGCTGGGTCGCTGTCGATCGGCCCGTGTTGTCCGTCACGACCCGCCCGTAGAGCCCCTCTTTCACGTACTGATGATACGTTGACCACGGCCAGTCTTCCATCCGCTGAGCCAAGCCATGCTTGACCGGGTTGTAGTGAATGTAATCTACGTGCTTTTGCAGGTCGTGCTCGTCGCGGATTCGGTGTTCCCAGAATCGGCGCTGCCAGATGCAGGCCTCGCCCTTCTGCTTGTGCGAGGCGGACGTCGGTTCACGACGAGCGGTTCGCAGCCGGTACCTTCGCGTGAAGAGCCCTTTTATCAGCGACCAACGAATAGAGAAATCCGCATCATCCAACGGCAGCTTCCCAGATGCAATGCAAGTGCTCCGGCATCAGACAGAAGGCGACCGATTGGTACGGGTATCGTGATTGAGTCTGGCAGCAGTGCCTCCCGTAAACATCGACGTGCCCATTCCGAGCAAAACAGTTTCCGCGGTCGTACGTGACGACCGTGAAGAAGTAACATGCTCCCTCGCATTTGGCACGAACGTAATTCGGCATGAGGCCACAGTCTATTCGAGGCATAGCGGTGGGGCAAGCCCCACCCTACGGACACAAGCCCCGCACGGGAACCGTAGGGTGGGGCTTGCGCTACCGATTCACCTACTTCTCCCGCAGCCAGCGGAGGATTTCGCGGGCGCTGGGGCGCTTGCCGTAGAGGAGGATGCCGGTGCGAAAGAGCTTGGCCGCGGCCCACAGGGCGGCCAAGACGCCGAGGCTCAGCGCGAGAATTGATAAAACTACCTCTCCTGTCCAGATCCCGGTGCCGCTCGACAGACGCAGGACCATCACCATGGGCGTCGCCGGGGGCACGTAGGACAACACGCGGGCCAGCTCGCCGTTGGGCTCCTGGGCCAGGCGCGGCCAAGCGATCAGCGGGATGATGAACAGGAGCATGATCGGCATCATCAGGCTCTGCGTCTCCTTGATCGTATTGCAGATCGAGCCGATGCCGGCCAGGATGGCACTGAAGAGAACGAAACCCAGAATGTAGTAGACGAGGCAATAGATAAGCAGCTCGGCGTCCACCCCGATCGGGATGCCGCGCCAGCGCGCCGCTCCATAGGCGGCCACGCCCCACAAGGCCATCACGGCCAGGCTGACGGCCGCCAGCCCCACGATCTTGCCCGCCATCAGCTCGAACGGGCTGACCGCCGACAACAGCACCTCGATAATACGCGAGTTCTTCTCCTCAATGATGCTGCTGATCATGTATTGGCCCATGCTGACGATGCCGAGGAAGATCAGGTACATGAAGGCGAACGGCACCATCATGCGGGCCATGCGCTGACCCTGTCCTTGCGTCTGCTCCTGCCCTTTGCCCTCGCCCAACTCCGTCCACTGCACCGGGATGTTCCAGATTCCCTCGAGCACTTTTCGATCCAAGCCGCGAGTCTCGTAGCGCCGATTGATCACCGCGTCCCGCAAGAGACGCTCCACCGTCCCCAGGGCATCCACCTGGGACGGCTTGGGCTTGTAGGTGAAGAAATGCACGCTGCCGTCCTGCCCTTCCAAATCCCCGTTCATCACAACAAAGGCATCCAACTGCCCGCCGCGCAGGTCGCTCTTGCCCTGCTCTTCGACCCCTTCGCCCGTCCCCGGGACGACCTGGAACGCGATCGCGGCCTGCGGATGAGACTTATTGTACTCGCGCAACACGGCCTCGATCTTGTCCGATAACGACGGCGTCGGACTGGCCACGCGGATTCGAACCGGCGGCCGGGGGGCGTCCTTGCGCGGCACCAGCTTTTCGCCGAAGAGGACGAAGCCGCCGATGATGATGGGAATGAACAGCAGACTGATCAGGAACGTGCGGGTCTTGACCGTCTCGGTAAACTCGCGCTGGGCGACCTTATAGATTTTCCGCATGATCGCCTCCGACCAGTCGCACGAAGATCTCGTGCAATGAGGGCTGTTTGATCTCGAACGCCCGCACGCGGGCCCGCTCGACGAGGGCCCGCAGTAAATCCTGTGGATCAGCCTGATCCCGCAAGCGCACGTCCAGCCGCCGACCATTAGGCTCGACCGATCCGACCATCGGCAGCGTCCGGACAAACTCCGTGTCCCCTTCCAGCTCGAGGGAGACGGTGTTGGCCTCGTGGCCGGCCCGAATCTCATCGAGCGTGCCGTTGACGACGATCTTGCCTCGGTTGATGAGCACGATAAAGTCGCACAACTGCTCCGCCTCGTGCATGACATGAGTGGAGAACAGGACGGTCTTGCCGGCCCGCCGCATACTGCTGATAATGTCCCGCAGCATGTCCTGGTTCACCGGGTCGAGACCCGAGAATGGCTCGTCCAGGATGACCAGGTCCGGATCGTTGATGACCGTCACCGCAAATTGGAGCTTCTGGTGCATCCCGCGGGAAAGCTCCTCGACCTTCTTGCGGGCATGCTCGGCCAGGTCGACCCGCCGGAGCCATTCGGGCCCGCGCTGCCGAAGCTGACCTGCGGTCATGCCTTTGAGCGAACCGAAGTAGTTGAGCACGGCTGTGACGGTCATCTTGCGGTAGAGTCCGCGTTCCTCCGGCATGTACCCGACGCGGCCGCGGGCCCGCGCGGAGGTCGGCTCATCGAACAGCCGAATGCTGCCGCTATCCGGCCGGATGATGTCCATGACCATGCGCAGCGTCGTCGTCTTGCCCGCCCCGTTGGGGCCGAGAAAGCCGTATACGCAGCCCGACGGCACGGAGATGCTCAGTCCATCCACCGCCCGCACCGGCCCGAACGACTTGCACACGTTGTCCAGATCTATTGCATTCATGACCTATCTCTGTCGTCGGTTCGCGACCGGAGAAATTGCAGGTTTGAAGCTGCAAGTGTGAAGCATGTCACTGCACTGCCCGCAGAGGCCTCTTCGACGTCTTACTTAACCGCGGCCTCCGAACTCACCGGAGCCCACCCTTCCGGAGCGAGAACAATGCGTCGCAGGTTGATAGCTTTCCAGGTCTTCGCATCGCTCGGCCGGATGCTGAGGGTCTGCTCACCGCCCTGCTTGATGTCGATCGTGCCCAGAGTCAATTCCTCGAACTTCTCCCAGTCGCCGGTCGCCGGCACGTTGCTCGTCAACTTCTGGCCGGCGGCCTCAACGCTAATGGAGACGCCCGAATGCACCGTGGCGCAACTGGCAGCGATCTTGAATTTCCCCGGCTGCTTGAAGTTCACTTTCCACGAGGCCCAGTCCTTGGGACTATCCCAGAAGCCGATATTGGCTTGGCCGCCGCGGGTCTCTTCCTTGAGATTGCCGTGCAGATCGGCGGTATCCGGGGCCAGCGTGTACTTGCCGGCGGCGTCGGGCTGGACCACCGCGCTGGGCGTCGGCACGGCCAGCTCCGGCTTGAAGCCGCGCAGGTCCTGCGCCGGTGATCTTGAACGCCACGGCGTAATCGCAGGGCTTCTGGTCGGGCAGTTGGATCGTCAGGCCGTTGGTGTCGTGCGTCCACTTGAGTTGGCCGGAGGAGCCCAGAAGCGTCACGCCGGTGATCTTGCCGGTCACGCCGGGCAGCTTGGCCAGCGAGCGGATGGTGACCTGCTCCTCCGTCGGCCAGCCCATGACGAACGCATAGAGAGTGCCGTCGCCCTTCGTCGTGAAGCGGATGTCCTTGGCGGTGTAGGCGAAGTCCTCGTTGAAGTGGCCGCCCTTGGCGCGGACCGGGCCTTCGCCGTGGACCAGCCAGGGCCGGGTGCCGTAGATGGCCTCGCCGTTGATGGCGATCCAGTCGGCCATCTGGGCGAGGATCTGCTCGGCTTCCGGGTCGAGCGTGCCGTCGGGCCGCTGCACGACGTTGATCAGGAGGTTGCCGTTCTTGCTGACGATGTCCACGAGCATCTGGATCACCCAGTCGGCGCCGCGGTACTTCCAGTTCTTGTTGTAGAACCAGTCGCCGATGGAGGTGTCGGTCTGCCAGGGCGTCGGGCGGATGCCGGGCATGACGCCGCGTTCGAGGTCGTCGATCCACATGCCCTTGGATTCCTGCTTGCAGGTGTAGACCACCTGCGGCTTGCCGTCGTGCTTGGCGGCGTCGGCGTTGTAGAAATGGGCGATCAGGCTGCGGCCGACCTCGTTGCCGAAGGGCACGCCGCCGTCGGTGTACAGCAGGTCCGGATGGTACTTGTCCACCAGCTCCTTGATGCGGTCGAACCACTGCTGCTGCCAGCGGGGGTTCTTGCTGTACCAGCCCGTGTCGCCGGGCTCGGCGGGGAAATGATACAGGTCCTGGTACTTCGGGTCGGCCCCGTCGTAGGGCACGCCGGCCTTCGGGCCGGTCTTGTCGGACTTGTGGCTGTCCTGGAACCAGGTGAAGCTGGCCCCGAGGTGCTCCGAGACGCCGAAACGCAGGCCCAGCTTCTTGGCCGCCTTCTGCCAGTCGCCCACCACGTCGCGCTGCGGGCCCATCTTGACCGCGTTCCACTTGTGGAGCTTCGAGTTCCACAGGTAGAAGTTGTCGTGGTGCGAGCCCATGCTGACGAAGTACTTGGCCCCGGCCTTCTTGTAGAGGGCCATCAGCCGGTCCGGGTCCCACTTCTCGGCCTTCCACAGCGGGATGATGTCCTTGTAGCCGTGCTCCGAAGGGTGGCCCTACCGCTCGAGATGGTCCTTGTAGTCGGCATCTCTTTCCTGATACATCTTGCGGGCGTACCAGTCGCCCATCATGGGCACCGACTGCGGTCCCCAGTGGGCCCAGATGCCGAGCTTGGCGTCGCGGAACCAATCGGGGCACTGGTATTGTGTGAAGGATTCAAACTCGGGCTGGAACGGCCCCGGCGCGATGGGCAGGTCCAACTTCTGCTGCGTCTGCTGGGCGGCCCACAGACCACCGGCAGCCAGAACACACACCGCACACAGTCCCACCATACGGAGCCGATTGGCCTTCCTGCTCTTCATGACGTTCCCTTTCTCTCCACGCTTTGCCTTTACCCGCTCGGCCATACTATTCGACCGCGGGCCGTGCCGATTCTAACCGGTGGACGAGGCGGCGGCAAACGAAAGCCGTTCTTGCGCACGATCCTCCTACTTCCAACGGAGTTGCTTCAATTCCTCTTCGGTGTGGATGAACTTCACCGTTCCGTCGTTTAGAAGGACACAGCCGCCCTTGGGATCGTGATTGTCGACCGAGAACAACTCAGGACCGCCGTGCTGGTTCCATCCGCCTCTTGTTTCAAATAGGAACACGGTATCCGGCGGCGAATCCCTCCGGCAATCCGGGTTCATCGCATAATGGCACCGGCCTTCGCCCGCCGCCGGGCACCGGAAACCGTTCTCTACTTGCTTGACGAAATCAGAACCGGCACCATATCCATGCCCGTGAAGCCTCAAGAACAACTCAAGGGTGGCATCACACCATCTGTCCGCCGGTGGGTATGGCTTCGGCGCGACCTGTATGTATGGTGCCCAGTTGCTTGGGAGGGAGCGTATTGTGCGGGCGCATTCCAAACGCAGGATAAGAGGCTGCACCCCCGGCGTGAAGTCGGAGAGGCTCAAACCCGTGCCCCGCAGACTAAGCCACTCGCCGGCCGCCGTTATTACATATCCACCCTGCCTGAAGGTGAATGACGCCACGATCTGTTCATCACGATGGAATGTGACCCGCGCCGCTTCCATCGCCCTGGCTCCATTCGAACGCACTGCACCCATCAGTTTGCACGCCAGAGCCTCCACCTGCTCGCGCTCGTCGATGATGAACGCCTCCCGCGAGAATAGGTCTGCAAAGTCCTTGTCGCCGACAAATCTCTGCTGTTCCTTAGTGAGAAGAAAGTAACCCCTTGTAGAGGGGACATAACAGGTCTCGATACGGGTACAATGGCTCAGGTCCATGGGCATAGCGATAGGAGCCCGCGTCTGTTTGGGCGGCGCAGGATGCTTGCGGCAGGAGAGCGCACCGCACCCTGCGAAGACAACCACCGCGGCAAGAGCATATCTCCCTACGCAGCACCGTCCCATGACATCTCCTTTACTTGGTGATGACGCCAATCCCCATGCGGTGGGGCTTGCCACCTGACGAGTAGTATCCGGGAGCGGACTTCTCGAGATCGGATGGGTCCGAGAGCTATGACGATTCTAACGGGCACCGCCGCGTCTGACAAGTGGAACGCACACGGACCAGAACGGTGGCACAAGCCTCGAATTCTGGAAACACGGCATTGAAGCTTGCCCCGAATTGCCCCGATATTATCATGACGTATACCGTTACCCTCTGGGAGGTGCCTGAAATGAGAAAGCTTGGTGTCCTGACGGCGTCGTTCCTGTCGTTGTTGATCCTGTCAATAATCGCCACCGGGTCCGAACCCTCCACCAGCCCCTACGCGCAATGGAGCCGCGGTCCGTCGAGCGCGGCGGACTTCTTTCCCATCAGCGTATGGCTGCAGGACCCCGCCAAAGCCGGACTCTACAAGGCCGCGGGGTTCAATGTGTACGTGGGGCTCTGGAACGGCCCGACCGACGACCAGTTAGCTCAACTCAAGCAGGCGGGGATGCAGGTGATCTGCAGCCAGAACGCCATCGGGCTCCAACATCTCAATGACCCGACGATCATCGGCTGGCTGCAGGACGATGAGCCGGACGACGCCCAAGCGACCGCCGACGGCCAATACGGGCCGCCAATCCTGCCGGAGACGGTCGTGGCGTCCTATAACCGCATCCGGGCCGCCGACCCGAATCGGCCCGTGCTGCTGAACCTCAGCCAGGGCGTGGCCTGGGACGGCTGGTACGGACGCGGCGTACGCACCAACCACCCGGAGGATTATTCCCAGTACGTCCAGGGCTGTGACATCGCCTCTTTCGACATTTACCCCGTGGCCAATGACGACCCGCAGGTATCGGGGGAGTTGTGGCTTGTCCCCTTCGGCGTGGACCGGCTCAAGCAGTGGGCCGGCAACCGGCCCGTCTGGAACTGCCTCGAGTGTACCCACATCAACAGCAAGGACCATAAAGCCACGCCTCAGCAGGTCCGCTGTGAAGTCTGGATGTCGCTCATCGCCGGCTCTACGGGGCTGATTTACTTCGTGCACGAATGGCAGCCGCAGTTCAACGAGTCGGCGTTGCTGAGCGATCCCAACATGCTGGCGGCGGTGACCCAGATCAACCAGCAAATCGGCGGGTTGGCGCCGGTGCTGAACAGCCCGACGCTTATCGAGGGCGCCAAGGCTGCGCCCACGGACCAGAACGTGCCGATAGCCACAATGGTCAAGAAATACGGGGGAGCCGTTTACCTGTTCGCTGTGACCATGCGCGAGGGCCAGACCCGGGCCCGGTTCGCGCTTCAGGGCATCTCCGGACCGCTAACCGTGGAAGTCCTGGGCGAAAACCGCACGCTGCAACTGGCAGATGGCACTTTCGAAGACGATTTCCCGGTGTGGAGCGTCCATCTGTACCGAATCGCGGTCGGGGTTTGAAGCTGCGAGTTTAACGAATGTCATTGCGAGCGTAGCGAAGCAATCTCGAACGTGCCGGATTGAGATTGCTTCGTCGCTGCGCTCCTCGCAATGACATCCTCGATACTTCCACCTTCAAACTGCTACTGCCGGCTTATCTTGCCGATCCAGAGGTCACGGGCAGACTATTGGATGTCGCCGATGTCGCTCCTCGGCTCGCCGACGAGGTAGATGCGGTTCTTGCCGCTGCCTTTGGCGTCGCGCAAGGCCAGGTCAGCCCGCTCGAAGAGTTGCTGGACGGTGGTACCGTCGCGCGGAAAGCTCGCCAGGCCGCCACTGATGGTCAAGGTCGCCCACACCGCCGGGGCCGAGCAGGCCCAGATCGGCGTTGCCGAACTCCTTCTGGAAGCGCTGGGCCAGCAGGACGGCCTCGCTCGGATGCTCCGCCGTGGCGGCACGCCTCTCCCGCTCGATGGCGCCGGGGGTCTGGTTCGGGTCATCCCAGAAGATCACGGCGAACTCGTCGCCGCCGATGCGGCCGACCACGTCGTGGCTCCGGCAGCAACGCCGCATCAGGACCGCCGCCTGCCGCAGAATCTCGTCACCAGTCATATGGCCGTAGACGTCGTTGTAGTGTTTGAAATTGTCGATGTCGAAGACCAGCAGCGTGACGCGGCCCTGAGCCTGCCGGGCCTGCTCCAGGATCTGCCGGGCGAACTCCCAGATGTACCGGCGGTTCTTCAAGCCGGTCAGATCGTCGGTCGTTGCCAGCCGCTCCAAGTGCCGGATCTTCTGCTCCAGAGCCGCTAACTCCGAAGGACGGATCTCGGAGGACAGAGGACCGATGACGGATGACGGCGCCGTCCTCTGTTCTCCGTCCTCTGTCTTCTGCCCTCCGTCTTCCGGTTTCCGGTCTACGCCGGCATGCGTGCAGAGACTCGCCAGACAGGTGGGGCACACGAGGTAGGCATCTGCCAGCTTCCCGTCCCCCCCCGTCTCGACCAGCCGTCGCGCGATCGGCTCTTCGTGCATCTGGGCCAGGAGGAGGATTCGCGCGGTCGTGCCCGCCCGCAGGGCCTTGAGGGCCGGGGCAAGCTGATGGGTCGTTCCGTTCATCACGATCCCTACCGCCGCAAACTGCCCGCGTGCGGCGGCATCGATTCCCTCCAGGATATTCGTCCGCACCTCGCACGGGTACCGGTTCACCTGCAGGGCATCCAACAAGGCCTTGCCGATGTCGCCGATCAGCAATACCCTGCCACCTGCCGGCGCAGCCATCGCATCCGACGCCCTGTCCATTGGCTCTCCACCCTACCCCAACAAAGCACTCAGCTCCGCCTCCGTGGCCCGAAACTCCTCATACGACGTATCCGCGACGTCGTTCCGGCAGCGTCCCGACGACGCCGGAGCGACACGGGGTTCACCACGCGGTGGCGGCGTCGCCCGCCACTCTTCGAGAACGCTCCGGACGTCTGCCACGGCGTCCAGGAGTCTGACGGCGAATGCCGCCGCCGCCAGCAGATTCTTCCGTCCTACCGGTCCCGTCTTGTCGAGCAGGCAGCAGCAGGGAATCACATGGGCGGCCATAATTCGAAAGAAGGCATCCTTCTCTCTCGTCAACTCCTGTATTGTTCCCACGGCCAGGATTCGTCGACTACGCCGCTTGCGCCAGATCCGGGTCACCGCCGCATACACGTTGTCACACGCCACGGCGTCGATTCCCCTTCCCGCGCCCACTGCATCGTCGTTTGCACGAGCTCGCTGCTCGGGTCGCCCACGACCACGACATACGAACCAAGACTTGGACCACCTGTTGCCATCCCGGAAGACCCTGCCTGCTTGTCTGGGGTCCCACCACGAAACATGGGATTCGGACCCTGGCCTGTGCCGGTGGGTCGGCCTTGAGACCACCCACCATGACTTATCGTACCGAGAGAAAGCCGCAAATGCAAAGCGAAGTTTTCCCGGCGACCTTCGTGGCCAGCGGGCCCACGGGCGGCGGATACTGCCGTAACGCACTGTCGCAACTCCAAAGCGACGCGACGGATAAGAGTACGGTCAGATAGGAGCGCGTGGACCCGGCCCGATTTATTCCGGCCGAGGCAGGTCCTCCAGGTTCTTGTTGACCTGCGGCGCGTAGAAACTGTCGGGGTACAGGCTCAGGAAGCTGGTCAGCATCTTGCGGGCCTGCATCAGCGTATCACGCTTCAATTCCCGCTGGTACAGCCGGATGTTCAAACGCGTCAGTTCGTACAACGCCTGCATGCCGCCGTCAGTGTTCTGGTATTGCAGGCTCAACTCGCTGAGACGCTGGGCCCGAAGCTGATCGTCCGCAATCAGCTTAGCCTTGGCCAGCAGGATATTGTCGCGCAGGCCTTCCTTCTCGCCCGTCCGCGCCAGCAAGGCATCGAGCTGCGGCCCGTACTCCAGACCATATGGATTGAGCATCACGAACTCCGTCAGCCGGGTCAGAGCGCCTTCCCCGCCGGTCAGGTTCTGATCGCTAATGAGCGTCTGCAACTCATAGATCCGGCCCTGCAACTCGTGGAGCTTCATCGGCGTCATCACCGTGTCCGGCGGACGGCGAAAGGCACTGAACAGGCTGTCGCTCGGCGCCGGGCTCGGGTTGGGCTGGGCCGCCAGCGCCGCGCAGATGATGTCATCGGCCTCCGTCAGGATGTCCCGGGCCTTCTCCAGACTCTTTTGACTGACGAGCAACTTGGCCGCACGCCAACGGGCTTCCGCCGATTCCGGGCGGTCGTTGTAACGGGGATCGTGGCACAAACGCAGCCAGAGGCGCGACGAGAACTTCTGCGGATAATCGCTGCAGAAATGGAGCGTTTCATCCTGTCCCAGACGCCGCAGGTCCGGCGTGTATTCGTTCAGCAGCGCTTTGTAATACAGGGCGATCGCCATGCGATGGCTGCGGGACCGCCGCTCCATGGTCCGCGCATAGATGGCAAGCGGCATCCAGCGCGGCCGCGACGGGTGGATGAACCGATCGTATTGCTCGTTCAACCATTGCCGCTTGTCCTCGTACTGCAGGTCCTCCGACACGATCAGCCCCTTCGGCCAGCGGTCGTCGCGTGCCAGGGAGTTTTGAATGTCTCTTTTCAACTCCTCCCGCCACAGGATGACTTCGGTCGTATAGGAGAACACCTTGCGGTACTCCTTTTCATTCGGGTCGGAGATCGTCTTGTCCAGCGTCTGGCGAATGCTGCGGTCGCGGAACTCGGCCACCTCCTCCGGATTGTTCCGCGCGACGTAAAGCTGATAGTCCAGCTCGTCGAAGCCGATGGCCCAGCCGAAGATCCCCAGCGCCAGCAGCAAGGTCGTGGTTGTGAAGGTCCAGATCAGCCCGGGCTTGTACCGCGTATAGTGCCCGATGGCGAGCACGATGCCGGCCACGGTCATGCCGGTCAGCCAGGCCCAGATCCACGGGGCGAAGGAGAAGCCCCATTCCAGCGGCTCGACGCCGCGCGCCCCGCCGAACGCCCCCCAATAGATCAATTGCGGGGCCAGGCACAGGGCAATGGCGATGATCCGAGAGCGGAACCGCAACGGCCGGGCCGCCACCGCAAAACAACTGACAATCAGAAACACCGCGAAGCCCGGCAAGTTCGCCAAGAAGAACACGGCCAGCACGAAGATGAAACTGTGCCCGAAGCTCATCAGTTGGGCAACAAGCACGGGGACCACCGCCAGAATCCCCATCAGCAGGCCCAAAACGACGATCTGCCAGGGATATTCGAAGATGCTGACCCCGGTAACGGTGGCCCGGCCCAGGTCGTGGAAATCAGGAATCCGCTGCGACTCGAAATCGAAGGCCCAGAACGTCCCCGACACGATCCGCGACCAGACCAAGCAGGTCAGAGCGAACATGAAGGCCGCCAAGAGCCAATAGAATTGCACATTCCGGTGGCTGTAGTGCAGCGTAGGACCAACCGCCAGAAAGGTCTTCGGCGTCTTCGGCGTTTTTTCGAGCCCTGCGGCCATTTCTGATTTATGATCTATTATTTACTATTTATTATTTGTGAACTGAGGACCGGCGCACACGCACCATCTGACCGACACGGGCGCGGATCAATCTTCAATCATAAATCATAAATCATAGATCCGTCACGTTCCTTCGCCGCTGGAGGCCAGATAGGCCACCTGTTCCGGCGTCAGCGTGTCGATGGCGAGGCCCATCGCCTCCAGCTTCAGCCGGCACACCTGGTCCTCGATCTCCGACGGCACGTCATAGACTCTGGGTTCGAGCTTGCCCGCATGTTTGCAGACCCATTCGGCCTGCAACGCCTGGGTGGCAAAGCTCATGTCCATCACACTGGCGGGATGCCCTTTCGCCGCCGCCAGGTTGATCAGCCGGCCCTCGGCCAGGAGGTAAATGCGTTTGTTCCGCCCCACGATATATTCATCGACGTGCTGCCGCACGCCGCGATTGATCTTGCTGCTCATCTTGGTCAGGCCGGGGATGTCGATCTCGACGTTGAAATGGCCGCTGTTGGCGATTACCGCGCGATCCTTCATCCGGCGGATGTGCTCCGGCCGGATCACGTGCTTGTCGCCGGTCAACGTCACGAACACGTCGCCGATCTTGGCCGCCTCTTCCATCGGCATGACCAAGAAGCCTTCCATCGCCGCCTCCAGCGCCTTGATCGGATCGACCTCGGTGACGATCGTGATCGCCCCCATCCCGCGGACCCGCATGGCAAAGCCGCGCCCGCACCAGCCGTAGCCGGCCACGACCACCTTCGTCCCCGCGACGAGGAAATCCGTCGCGCGAATGATGCCGTCCAGCGTCGATTGTCCCGTGCCATAGCGGTTGTCGAACATGTGCTTGCTCTTGGCGTCGTTGACCGCGATCACCGGGAACTTGAGCTTGCCCTGCTTGTCCATCGCCCGCAGGCGAATGACCCCCGTGGTCGTTTCTTCCATGCTGGCGATGATCCGCCCGGCGTCCTGCTTGCGCTTCATGTGCATTTCGTTGACGAGATCGGCCCCATCGTCGAACGTGATCACCGGCTCGTGGTCGATCGCGGCATTGATGTGCTTGTAGTAGGTCGCCCGGTTCTCGCCCCGAATGGCAAACACCGGAATCTTGAAGTCCTTGACCAGCGCGGCGGCCACGTCATCCTGCGTGCTCAACGGGTTGGACGCACAGAGCACCAGATTGGCCCCCCCTGCCTTCAGCGCCCGCCCCAGATTGGCGGTCTCGGCGGTGATATGCAGGCACGCGGACATGTTCTTGCCTCGGAACGGCTGCGTCCGCGCGAACCGCTCGCGAATCGCCGCCAGGACCGGCATATCGTTATCCGCCCACAGAATTCTGCGTTTCCCTTCCGATGCCAACGACAAGTCAGCTACGTCGTATTTCATCCACGGTCCCTTTCAAAATCCCCAGTCCAAATCGCGAATTCTATGCCAGGAGCGCCCGCTATGCAATCTTTTCTTTGTCCCTGAAAGGCCGGAGGGTGCATGACAAGATCGTGGCATCCAAACAAGCAGGGCACGGGTGGCAGCGGCAAGGCCGGAGGCTTTGCGGAGGTCTTGCCGATGGTTCGTTGGCACGCCTTCGTCCCATCGGCAAGCTTCGAAGACTGCGCTTGGCGCTGCCACCCGGATCGAAATGCCACTTTCTTGTCGTGCACCCAAGACGGAATTCGCCTTTGCCTTCTTCTTGACAAGACATACGCCCGATACATATATGTATGTATAGACGATGCATCAGGAGAATCGATCATGCGAACGACAATGAACGTGGATGATGAGTTGGTGGCCAAGGCATCCGAACTAACCGGCGTGCAAGAGCGGACCGCGCTGGTGCGCATGGGTTTGGAAGCCTTGATCACCCAGAAGAGCGCCCAGCGGCTGGCCAAGCTGGGCGGCACGGAGAAACAGCTTCGTCGTCCGCGCCGACGCAGGGTGCAGGAGTAGCCGATGATCCTGGTCGATACCTCGGTCTGGGTCGAGCATCTGCGGCGCGGCTTGCCGGAACTGGCGAGACTGCTGGAGGCCGGCGCTGTTGTTTGCCATCCCTTCGTGCTTGGCGAGTTGGCCTGCGGCAATCTCAAAAACCGCCGGGAGATCCTCGAACTGCTCCAAGCTCTCTGCACGTGCCAAGTCGCGAGTCATGAGGAAGTCCTGACCTTCATCGAAGGGGGCCGCCTGATGGGCCGGGGACTGGGTTACATCGACATGCACCTCCTGGCCTCCGCCAAGCTCAGCGGCTTTCCTCTGTGGACCCTCGACCGCCCGCTGCTGACGGCGGCATCCGACTTGAACGTGACGCACACCAGTCGATAACGTGCCGGTTTCTGTTTGGAGTTCCGCCTTCAGGCGGGTAGACAGTCCGGCCAGCCTCTGAAATCCCACACCGACATAGGATGGAGCCGGCTGCGCCGCAAGACTCTCGGTCCCGCCTGAAGGCGGAACTCCGAACGAATGTCGTGCAGTTGACGATCAAGGTTGGCCGGCCGGTTTGACTTTCACGGCGATGTCCTGGGCAAAATCAGGGAAGCCCAGGGGGAGATTGCCTGCTTTGGCGGCGACGTTCTGCGTTTGAAGAATGCCGCCGGGGCCGCGGGTCGCGTGAAACTCTACGACGTAGGACCCGTCCTTCAGCCCGCGCAGGCCGATGCAGACGGCGGAGAAGGTGCCGTGCGCCGTCCGGCCGTAGCTGCTGCCAACGTCGTGTGCCCACAGGTAGGCGTGATCGAGGCCCGCAAGCCCGATGAATTCCAGGCAGCCTTGCGAGGGATTCACGAACTCATAGCTGGCGATGTCGAACCAGTCCTGCCCCGTGTTCTCGATCTTCACGGCGTGCCGGCCGGCCGGCAGCACGACCTCGATCGTGAAATTGGCGGAGCCATCTGCGTACGTTGACGAGAAGACCTGTCGGGTATCTACCAGCACCCGCAGGCTGTTGTTGCCCCAGGCGGAGACCTCCTGCACGTGGATTCTCAGAACGTCCCCCGCGACCACGTCGAGAGTAAAAGTCGGATCGGAGCGGTAGGCGCTCTTGGAGGAGCCGTGCAGCCAGGTGGAGAGCTTGTCCGTCCCCGGGACGCTGCCATCCGGACCCACCGTGAACGCCGTCTGAGTGGAAACGTCATAGAACCCGGTCAGCCCCGGCGTCACCAGGACCCACTTCGGCAGCCCGGTCGTGTCGAGGTCCGCCCTGGCCAGGTGGCAGGCCGCAGGATCTTCACCCTCGGCGTACTGTGCCAAGGCGCGGAACTCGCCATAGAGATTGAGCGCCTCGATGTAGCTGTCCCACCACCACAGATGTGCCCCGGATTTACGATGGAACGCGGTCCAGATCCCGTTGTGCAAATCGAGGGCTTGAAGCATCTGCGTCTTATACGGCTCGGCCAAGCCTGCTACGTTCGATTCCGGATTGCTTATGCTCCCCGTCTTGCCCGCGCCGAACTCGCCCAGGAGCACCGGTTTCCCATAGCCCGCTAGCCGGACGGCCATGTCGTTGATGAATCCGCCCGTCTCGCCGCCGTAATGGTGAACCTGGACGACATCGATGCTGCCCAGACTCCACAGGGCATCGAAGCCGGTAGTGTCGCTGCTGGTGGTAATCAGATGATCGAACGGATCGATGGAGGCAATGTACTTGGCCATTTGGTCGTGCCACGCCACGACGCTGGCGCGATTCTTCTGCCAGCCATCGGTGTACTGGACCTCGTTGAAGATTTCCCAGGCGAGGATGGCACTGGAATAGCCCCAGCGGGCGACGATGTAGCGGAACTTGTTCTTCGTCAGTTGGATGGCCCGGGGATCGGTAAAGAAGTCCTCGGCCTTGCTCAGAAAGCCGCCATCCGCCCCGGCGTTGGCCAAATTGTACGGATTCTGACTCCAGTTGGAGTCCGTGGTCGTGCTGAACTGGCCGTGGTGTTGCAGGACCAATTGAATCGCGATGCCATTCTGCCTCCGCCAACTCGATCATCCGGTCGAGTTTCCAGCCCATTTCCAGACTCAGCCGCCCGACGCCGTGGTAATAGCTGCTCTGTTTGGTGCTCCATTCCAGGGTCTGGCCCTCGTAGAAATGGGTCATCCAGACGCGAGTCCAGTTCTCGCCCACACCGCTCATAGCCGTGAAATAGTGCTGCCAGTCACTCGGTCCCGCCGGCAACCAAGCCACGTTATGTCCGACAGGCAGATAGGCCCGCCCGTCGGCGTGTCGCAGATACCCGGCGTCGCGCGGATCCCTGCGCACAATGCCCCTGTTGCCGCTCGCGGTTGCGGTGAAGGTCACCCCCGGGTCGAAAGCGGTCGAGCCGCTCGCATCGACAGCCGTAATCCGGCTGACCCGGTACACGCCTACCTGCGCCGGGGCAAACCGTACCTTCCAACAGGGATCACGCCCGTTGACGTAGCGTCCACCCACGTAGTCATAGTCCTGATAGAAGAACGCCGGCACCGTGACGGTATTGCCGTCCGGCTGGACAAACTGAGCCGTGACGTCCACCACGCTGGGGTCAAACGGATTGCCGTAGCTCTGCGAAAGGGTGAAAGTCAGCTCGAATTTGCCATGCAAGCCGACACTCCGCGCGCTCGATGCGACCGACGTAACGTCCACCTTGCCCCAGGTAACCGTTGGCAAAAGGCAAACCAAGCCAAGTACGAATAATCGCCATTGCATGATGAATGACCCCATTCTCTCCAAACACCCGCGAGAAGGCATAGCTCACGCTCCTTGAGCCACGCTACGCAACTCGCTCGCGAGTGGTTCAATCCGCTTGGCCAACGCGGCATAGCCATGTTGCGTGGCAAGTTGCTGCGTCTGTTCGGCCAACGGCAGAGCTTCGCGCACGCGGCCCATCTGGAGGAGCGCCGACGCCTGATTAACGAGCGAGGTGGCCAGACCCTCCACATTGGCCAACTGGCGCCAGATTCGCTCTTCATCCTTGTGCAGGGACATCGCCCTGTCATAGTCGCCACGGGCCTTCAAAATCACCGCTTGGTTCCCAATGACTACTGCTTCCGCTTGGCTGCCTTTCTCAGTAGACTCCCGGCAACGGTGTAACAGATCTATGGCCACGTCAAGCAGGCCAAGGATCAGCAACGGAACATTACACTCGTTGACGAACGTCACGACAAACGCGCTTGGCCCTTCGGCGGCGAGGACGTGCTCGGGCAGGCGAACAGCAGCGAGGGCATCAGGGGCCTTGTTCTGCTCGCGGGCCTCCTTGAGGCTCGTGCGATAGACGTCGATCGCGCGAATGTGAAGGGCCTGCTGTCCGGCCCGATCGATTTGGCAGCGCACGTGATCGGCAAGAATAGCATGGTAGATTCGCTGGCCCTGTCCCGCCTCCCGCAACAGGCCACGCAGATACGAGTCGCTCAACAATCGCTTCAAGGTGGGCACGTCCAGACCACTGACCGCGCGGACGATGTCGCGCGGCACAGCCACCTCCAGAATGGCATAGGCTTCGAACAGACGGATCGCGCTTTTGCCGGCGCGGCAGATTTGCTGCCATTGTCGCGCTGCGATTCCCTCACTCGTTGGATCATGAGGCAAGTCTGCGGCGCGTTTCGTCTTTTGGACGATGTCCAAGGCTGCCTGAATAGCGTAGGGATGCCCCTGATACCTGCTCACCGCGTCCTGCAGGATAAAAGCCGGTTGACCCACTTCACCGGCGCAGACGGACGAGATCATCAACCTCCTCGGCGGCGAGCACGCCCAGGGGCTCGGGCGGGAGACGGATGACGTTCTCCAGAGCCATGAAGCTGTTGCTGCCGATCAACTCATCCTCCGGTCGCTGGGCGAAGAGGAACTTGATCTTCTCCGGGAGTTCTCGCGTCACTAATCGCCAGGAGTCGGCAGAGGCTGGGTACATGAGCTTCTCGGGATCGATCACGAAGAGCGCCCGCCCATCCGGCCCCATTCGTCTCGAGGTCAGACGCAGACGTTCGAGGAACTGCTCCCGCGTGTGCTTTTGCGGATCGCGGCGGAGGCTGGCAATCAGCTCTGCGACTTCGCGGCCTTGTGGCATGATGGCCTTGAGCAAGGCGATCCATTGTGACCGCCGGCGGTCGGTCTTGTCGAACGAGTCCTCGCATGTCTGCGCCGCCTCGAAGGCGTTGTCCATCATCAGCGCCATCGTGGGCATCGGGGCTGTCCGTCGGTGTCACCTCGTAGCGGACCCAGCCGCACTTCAGGGTGGGATGCTGCGTCGCCAAGTCGGCCATTCGGTCGATCAGCCACGTCTTGCCCATGCCGGCCTGGCCGACGACCACGATGGCCTGTCCGCGGGGTCCTCCAGGATCTCCCGGAATCGGCCCAATTCAGCTTGTCGGCCTACGAATATGCGGTGCTCATCCACTCTCGCAACCTTGCATACGGTTTGCCTGGGCTCGCCAACACTGCCTGCCAGTTCAGAAGATACAGACGAGCCGGCAAAGCTGCAAGTTCAAACCCGGCACGTAGGACCCATAGGACTGACACGGATTCGCAGGAGTTCGTGCGCGGCGGGGACTTTGTCGTCCTGAGCCGAAGCCAAAGGATCTGGCCATCGGAGAGGATGCTCCTCTCCCGCGGGCCCAATCCTTCGCGGTGCTCGCCCCTGACCTGTTTCGCGGTTCAAAGGCAGTGGCTCCGTCCTCCGTCTTCTGTCCTCCATCGCCCGCTCTCTATGCCACTACGCATTCAAATTTTGTCTTCTTGTGCGAATTTTCGGATCGGCGGCAAGGCCTTAATCTACAAATACTCGGTTCTCTCACAAAGCCACGAAGCCACGAAGTTCTGGGCCCTGTTTCCGTGCCGGTTTTCTTTGTGTCTCTGTGTCTTTGTGAGAGCATCTCTTTTGGTTGCGGCCGAGCGCACCGAGGCCGCCCTGGGTGATTCGTGTGATTTGTGGTTGAGAATACGCTCGGTGGCAGTGGAAGGCCGGACCTTCCTTGGCGTTTAACGCCTTGCGGGTACCGACGGGGAGACAGTTCCGCCGGGTGGTTCTTGTCCCCTTTTTTTCGCGTCGTTCGCGTATTTCGCGGTTGAGAGAATTTGCCAGTTCGTCCTCTGTCTTCCGTCCTCCATTCCCTGTGGCCTCGGTGACCTCTGGGGCAAATCCAAGAATTCTCGAAATATTTTTGCGTCGGCTCCCTACTCGTGGCGGGACAAGGGGTTACGGGCGGAGAAATTTTCGGGAAAATGTCTCTTTTTCGGCACATGGGCCGCGGGCGAGTGTATAATATCTCTCGAACTTCGCCATGCGTGACGGCGAAGAGTAAACCAACCACAGGCCAGCATTAGGAGGGATCATCATGGCCAGCGTTGCACAAACAGTCGCCAATCGTTCCAATGCCCAAAAGTCCACGGGGCCCCGCACGCCGGAGGGCAAAGCCATCGTCGCCCAGAATGCCGTCCAGCACGGCCTCTTGGCGCAGCGGGTGGTCGTCAAAGGAGAAGATCCCCAGGAGTTCACGCTCTACCGGGAGGGGATGCTGGAGGACCTGGAGCCCGTGGGCTCCGTGGAAACGATCCTCGCGGAACGGATCGTCAATCTCGCGTGGCGGCTGCGGCGGGCGGAGAGGCTGGAAACTGCGGCGTTCGACGTGCTGGAGGCCCAGCGCGTGGCCAAGGCGAAGGACCAGCCGGGGGAGAACGCCATTCAGGACGATGAAGAGGCGGTCCTCGCCCAAATGGTGGTGCAGGACTTCGGCAAGCATAGATTGCTCGATCAGTTGCTCGGGTATGAACGGCGGATCGAGAATAGCTTGTATCGCAGCATGGGCGAGCTGCGTAAGGAACGTCTCCTGCGGCAGTTGGGGACACCGGACGAGGACGCGGGAGATGTTTCAGGCAAACAAAGCCAATTGCTGGCCCCGCTGAGCCTTCCGGCGGCAAACGTCACAATTGACGCTTCGGACCAAACGCCTGGCGGCGTCACTACGAACGGGGCAGAGGCCGAGGACGGATCGTGCCAAACAAACCTGATTCGCGCGGATAGACTCGAAGATCAGGCTTCCTCTGAGGCGACGGCCGAGGAAATCGGGCGGGGACGCCCGACCTACAAAGAGAGTTCCCAAACGCGAACGAATGCGTTTGGGACCCCGCAAACGCCTGGCGGCGTCACTACAAACGGGGCAGAGGCCCAAGGGGCATCCTGCGAAACAAAGCCAAATGAGGATTCCAGCGTGAAGTGTCAAGTGGCAAGTCAACCGGGCTGAAGGGCGAGTCTTCCGCCTCTTCCAACTTCAAACTCCACACCTCAAACTTCAGACTTGAGCGAGGGCCCTCGTGTTGCGACCGAGCGATCGTGCGCCCATTGCGTTTATCTGCTCCAAGCGACCCGGCGGCACCTTGTGCGAGATACGATGGAGGCGCAGTTGATCTTGCCCTTGTGCATGAACCATGCCGAGACGCCGGGCGAGATCCGGGAGGTTCACCCGAGCGAGTGCTGCCGGAACTTCCAGGCGCGGCATGTGCCGAACGTGCGGACCGGCGCGTCTAAACTGCCCGAGCCGCCCAGCCCGGACATCAAGTACATCCCGCTGGACGGGGACCAATTCGCTATCGTCGATGCGGCGGACTTCGACTGGCTCAACCAGTACACCTGGCATCTCAAGGGCAGCAACGGGATTTATTACGCCTGCCGGACCGAGCGCGGCAAGACCATCTTCATGCACCGCGAGATCATGCAGACCCCGCCGGGCAAGGTTGTGGACCACAAGAACCACAATCCGATCAATAACCGGCGGTGCAATCTGCGGAACAGTAACCGTCAGCAGAATAACTGCAATAGACGCCCCAGACGCAACAAGTCGGGCTTTGTCGGGGTCTATCCCCATGGCAGGAAGTGGAGGGCCGCCATTCATAGCGGCGGCAAAGTCGTTTACCAGGAGGACTTCGATGACAAGGTCGAGGCGGCCAAGGCCCGTGACCGCAAGGCGTATGAGTTCTTCGGCGCGTTCGCCTATCTGAACTTCCCGGACGAGATCCCGGCGGGGCCGGCCCCGAGCTCGGCGCAGCCGGTTCTCCGATACGTCGATCTGAGCGGGTCGGCCCACGCCTACTGCCGCGCGGTTGCCCGGCTGACCATACTCCGCGCCGCTTCCTAAGAGCCTCTCCGTGGGCTTGATCGTAGCAGCCAATCAAGCACCAAGCGGTTCCGCCAAAACGCTGTCGGCGGTGTTTTCTTGGAGGCGGGCAGTGGCTATGTCGCCGGGCGCGTAGGTCCTGTTCGTCCCGTGGGTCCCGTCGGTCCCACGAGGCTCAGTCACCACCTGGACCTCGAAGTACCGCTCGGCCCGGCCGCAAAGGCGGCCGTTGGTGCTTTCGATCAGGATTTGCGCGGTTTCGCCCAAGAACTGGGAGCGGAATTGGCTTTGCAGGGCCAAGTCCAATTCGCGGAGGGTCCGCGAGCGGGCTTTCTTAACCTCTGGTGGAACCTTGGGTTGCATGCGGGCGGCGGCAGTGCCTTTGCGCGAGGAGAAGACGAAGACGTGCATCTTGGCGAAGGCCACTTCCCTTGCCAAGGCGACCGTCTGGTCGAAGTCGGCGTCCGTCTCATCCGGGAAACCGACGATAATATCGGTTGTCAGGGCAGGACGGTCCAAGCGGCTGCGGATCAGGGCCACTTTGGCCCGGAAGTCATCGGCCGTATAGGGTCGCGCCATGCGGCGCAGGACGGCGTCCGAGCCGGACTGGAGCGATAAGTGCAGGTGGGGCAGAAGGTTAGGATGCGCATGGAAAACGTCAAGCAAAGCCAATGTGACGTCCGCCGGGTCTAAGGAGCTTAGGCGGATGCGAGCCAAACCGGGGATTTGGGCGACTTCGTTCAATAGAGCAGGCAGGTGCGGGTTCTCTTCCGTGGGCCAGCGGTGGCGACGGGCGGTCGTCTGGCCGTAAGAGCCGATGTGGACGCCGGTTAGGACGATTTCCTTGTGGCCGCCAGCGACCAAAGCTGTCGCTTCGGCGAGGATTTCTTCGGGTTTCCTGAATCGAACGTTCGGCCGGGCCGTCGGTATTATACAATAGGAACAGAATGCGTCACAACCGTCCTGAATCTTGAGAAAAGCGCGAGTTTGACCTTGAAAGGAGGTCAGCGGCGGCAGTTCCTCAGTCGGACATAAGTCTCTTTCGGACTTGACTTTGGAGTCACTTTCTGGTCTAATGAAGAGGTCTATGGAATGCCTATAGGGCTCGGACGGTACTCCCGCGGGGGCGGGAGGCATCCGAGTCAAATCTGGGGCGGCGGACTCGATGTGGACCAAGCGGCTGAGGGTAGCCGCGAGGTCACATCGGTTCTTGACAACATGGACGTTCTCCCCGACTGCTTTTAGTTCGTCTGTCTCGACTGTGGGCAGGCAGCCGCAGATGATGACAGCTTCAGGACCGCGTTTTTGGGCCTGGCAGAGCAGGTGCCGACTCTTGGCCGAGGCGGTGTGAGTCACACAACAGGTGTTGATGACAACGAGCTGCGGCGCTTGCGCGGCGTCAACCTGGGTCAGCCCGAAGGCCTCCAGAAGCTGGCGAATCTGCTGACTCTCGTACTGATTGACCTTGCAGCCGAGAGTTAAGATGGCGAAACTGTGAAGCATATGATATAATGTAGGCGTCCTGGGCACTGGTTACAAGACCAACGCACGAAACTATAGATCGTCGAGCGGTTGCGGTTGCGAAGCTCGTCCCGTAAGACGTCAGACGTCAGACGTCAGACGTAACGAGCCGCCCAACCGATGGCCGTTTGACGATCAGGGCGGGAGGTTGATAATGGCAGCAGCATCGGATGCGGTTTGGGCGATCGACTTGGGCAATAACTCGCTGAAGGCGCTGCACCTGGCGGCGGTCGGGGAGGCCGTCCAAGTGATCGGGTTCGATCACATTCCGCACGGCAAGATCCTGGCGAGCGCGGCCAGTCCCGCCGAGAAGGAGGAGTTGATCGCGATCAGTTTGCGGCAGTTCGCCCAACGCAACGACCTCGGCTACGACCCGATCATCATCTCCGTGCCCAGTCAGAACAGCTTCGCCCGCTTTGTTACCCTGCCGCCGGTGGAGGCCAAGCGGCTGCCCGAGATCGTCAAATTCGAAGCGGCCCAGCAAATCCCGTTCGACATGAGCGAGGTGCAATGGGACTATCAGCTCATGAGCGATCCCGATAGCCCGGAAAAGAAAGTCGGGCTGTTCGCGATCAAGAACGAGGTGGTCAACGCGGCGATGGAGTCCTTCGAGCGGGAGGACCTGCAGATCAGCTACGTGCAGATGACCCCGATGGCCCTGTACAACTTCCTGCTGTTCGACCGGCCGGACCTGGTCAACTCCGACAAACGGGCCACGGTGATCGTCAATGTCGGGGCCGAGAGCACCGACTTGGTCGTGTGCACACCCTCGGGCGTCTGGCAGCGCTGCATCATGATGGGAGGTAACGCTTTCACCAATGCCATCGCCCAGACCTTCAAATTGAGCTTCGAGAAGGCGGAGAAACTCAAGCGCACCGCCCCGGTGAGCAAGTATGCCCGCCAGATTTTCCAAGCGATGCGGCCGGTCTTCACGGATTGGAGCGGCGAAGTCCAGCGGTCCCTCGGCTTCTACACGAGCAGCAACCCCGATGTAAAGATCGCTCGGGTCGTGGCCATGGGCGGCGGCACGAAGCTCCGGGGACTGGTCAAGTACCTGAGCCAGACGCTGCAACTGCCGGTGGAGAAGCCGGAGGCGTTCAAACGGCTCGCCGTGGTCGCCGGCGTCTCGGCCGCCAAGTTCCACGAGAACGTGGCCGATTTTGGCGTGGTCTACGGGCTAGGCCTGCAAGGGCTGGGCATGGCCCGGATCGAGAGCAACCTGCTGCCCAAGAGCATCGCCCGGTCGATGGCCTGGGAGAGCAAGACGAAATACTTCGTCGGCGCGGCCCTGATGCTGCTGACGGTCTCGGGCTTGTGTCTGGGGCGGGTCCTCTACGACAGTTTCACCTATGGCAACGGCAGCACCGAGGCCAAGCGCACCCAGACCAACCGTGTGGTCTCCGAGGCCAGGCAGGTTATTAATGCGGCCAGTGGTGTCACCTCCCAGGAGGGTTCCTTCCAGGACCGCATGAAGAAGGACTTCGAATGGTTCCGCTATCGGGACGTCATTCCGCAGCTCCACGAGATCCTCATCGCGGCCCTGCCGAACGCCAAGAACAATCCGGACCAGAAGGACCTTTATGACGCCTTCGCCCGCGGCGATATCGCGAAGATCAAGGAGACCCTCCGGGCGAACCGGAAGCAGTTGTTCCTGACCACCATCTCGATTTTCTTCGCCGACGATCTGGAGAAGGCCGTCTTCCGGCAGACGATGTCGGCCCGCCGGGACGCCCTGATGCGTGAGATGCAGGAAGAGTCGGACACGGGCGCGTACCAGGAATTGATGCGGGTATGAGAATATGTACCCGGGCGCCTTTGGGCAGAATGCGGCGGCCCAGAAACAAGCCGGCTTTGTCATTACGATCGAGGGCTACAGCCCCTACCGGAGGATCGGCGATCTGCTCGATCCGCCCAATGTGAAAGAGGATCGGAACCGGTGGGGCTTCGCGACGCGGCTGCAGAACCTCAAGGACTTCCTGCCGGACGTCAACTTCCCCTGTGAGATCTACAAGAAGGACGACCCGCAGCACTACAAACTGGAGACCGGGCCGGCAGACCCCGATGGGGACATCCCCAAAGGCGTGGGTGACTGGCAATTCATTCCCGATCCGGTGGCGCCGGGTACTATGACCGCTCCCGGCGGCGGCGCCATGTATGCGATGAGCCTGTCCACACGCTCGGGAACATGGATTCTGGTCGATCCCATGACCAAGGAGACCATCAGCGCCGAAGCCATCAAGGACCAGTACGGCAACCTCGCCTATGATGCCACGGCCAGGCCGAAAAAGCTCGTCCACGATTACTGGTTCAAATTGCAGTTCAAGCTGGTCTGGAAAGAGGCTCCGAAGAGTGCGGCCCCGGCGCCCGCGGCCGGGCCGGCGCCCTCCCGACGGCCGAGAACGAAATAGAACCTCAGGCGGATAGAGGCAGGTAGACAGATGAGTTCACCCAATATTGATCTCGACACTCTTCGCAGTCTGGTCAAGAAGCTCAGCTTTCTCAAGAACGTCAAGAACCTCAAGAACAACCTCGCCCTGCTGGTGCCGATCATTATCGCGGTCGTGGCGATTCTGTTGTTCGTTCCGACGACGCTCCTGTCGAGCCGGCTCCGCGGCAAAATGGAGACGCAAAGCGTGAAGATGAGCCGGGATATCGACGACCTGACCAAGAAAGTGGATCAGGCGGCCGAAGCCGAGGCCATGAAGCCGTACATCGAGGCCTACAAGCAGGACGCCGATACCATGGACGACGCGATCCTGCACAGCACGCAGCGCGAGCTGCTCAGCTACAAGCTGTTCCCGGACATGAATGAGACCTCGCCGCTGCTGTTCGAGCCCTTCCGTCAAGGGTATCTGTCGGGAGTGGACGCCATGCTCAAGGGCCTCAACGCCGGCATGCCGCCCGCCGATACAGACCTCTACGCCGCCCTGGAGGCCTCGACCTCGCGTTTCAAGAACCGCCGGACCCCCGCGGCCAACGCCCGGGGCAACCAGCGGCTGAACATCCGCATGCTGCCGGAGGCGGAACGCAAGATTCTCGCCACGGTCTGCGAGGACAAAGCCAAGGGAATCAAGGTTTACGCCACGCCGATCGACTTCGGGGGATACGTGTTTTGGACCGACTGGAAATTCGAGGGTTGGGATAAGGCCATCAAGGACTGTTGGTATTGGCAGATGGCGTATTGGATCCTCGAGGACGTCACCACCACGATCCAGCAGATGAATAAGAATTCGGAGAACGTGCTGAAATCCCCCGTGAAGCGGGTTATGGGCGCGCTGTTCACGCAAACGAAGACCTCGCGCAGCATGCTCGGCGGACGGATGCGCCGTGGCAGCTCGGCCAAAGACAAGCAGACACCGACCTACGCCGTGAACATCAAAACGGCGATGTCGGGCAGCCCCTGCACCGGCCGGTTCTGTGACGACAACCTTTTCGTGATGCAGTTCGAGGTCCACGTGATCGTCAACGCGGCGGACGTGATGCACTTCATGCAGGAGTTGTGCGGCTCCAAGACGCACAAGTTCCGCGGCTGGCGCGGCGACCTGCCGGAGCAGACCTTCAAGCACAACCAGATCGCCATCCTGGAAAGCCATATCCTCCCCGTCGATCGCGAGGACCCCGACCACAGCAGCTACGAATACGGGCCGGACGAGGTCGTCGATCTGGACATGATTTGCGAGTATGTCTTCGATAAGGCGGCTTTCGACGTCGAGAAAGCCAAAGACACCCAAGACACCAAAGATGCCAAAGATGCCAAAGACGCTAAAGGCGCTAAGGCGGCTGCTAACGACGCCCCAGAGACCATCGTGCCGAAGGTGGTGTCCGACGACATCGAGGCGGCCAAGACTTCGAAGAACAAGAGATAGAACACCAAAGACCTGGGATTGCGGATAGAGACCATGAAGGACCTCATCGGAAAGATCGGGCGTTTCTGCGAGAATCACGTCGAGAAGATCGTGCTGGTGCTCGTGAGCGGCGTGTGCGTCTGGCTCTTCCTCACGCGCGTGATCTTCAGTCCCGACAGCCTGGCCCTCGACCGGACCGGCAAGAAGGTGTATACCCCAAGCGAGATCGACGGCCAGATCTACGCGGGCAAGGCCAAGGACTTGCTCGGCAAGCTGCAGCAGCAGAAAAAGAACGTGGCCGCCAAGACCTATGCCCGGAAGTTCGACGGTCCGATTGGCCTGAAGGACCCTGTGATTGCCGGCGTGATCGGCCGACCCCTGCCCAAGGGGTTTGCCGGTCTGTTCGATTCCCCGCTGAGCTTCCTCACGACCAGCGTCACCACGAAGCCGGCGTCGGTGCCGTCGGACCGGCTCTACGCCGACCGCAAGTACCGGCTGCCCGTGGTCCCAGACGTGACGGAGGTGGCAGCCAACCACATCCGTGCCGCCGCGTATGTGCCCCTCCAGGAACTGACGCCGCAGATGGCTTACGACAAGGTCGCGGTGGAGCCGAACGACGTCGATCTGGTGACGGTGGAGGGCCGGTTGGACGTGGCGGAGCTCTTTCGCCGGTTCCAAGCCAGCTTTGCCGGCGTAGACGTTCAGAAAGAGGACTGGCGCGACCCCTGCCTGGCGAAGCCGGTTTTCGCCGCCGTGCAGTTGGAGCGGCAGGAGGTGCAGGAAGACGGCTCGTGGGGCACGTGGCAGGCGGTGCCGCGCAGCCGCGTGGAAGCCAACCGCAACTTGCTGCAAGTGTGCGAGCGGATCGAGGACCTGCCTACGGGCGGGCTGGACCTGCGCCTGATGCAGTACAAGAACGAGGAGATCTCCATGGGGCTGCTCCAGCCGGAAGCGTATCAGATCGCTTCGGCGGAAGAAGAGTGGTTCCCCCCGACCTACTACAACAAGTATAAGGACCTGCAAAGGAAGATCGACGCCGACAAAAAAAGGGACGACAAAGAGAAAGATCGCAAGCAGAGCGACCGAAATATGCCGGCCCCCGGAATGACCGCACGCGGCGGCCCCCAGGGCGGCGCCTACGGCGCGGGTGGCGGGTACAACCAGACGCCGGGAAGCGGCCGCGGCGCTCCAGGCCAAGGCCGCTCGATGATGCGCGGCAATACTCCCGGCGGCATGGGGGGCGATGCCATGTACGGCATGGGCGGACGCGGAGCGCGGGGCGGCCGGGGCGCCAACCCTATGGGCCCGGGTGGTGACCCGATGATGGCAGGTCGGGGCCGCACCGGGAAACAGGGACCCGCCGATCAGTACTACGGCGGTTATGGCGGCGGTGCTTACGGACCAGGAGGCGAGCCGGGGATGATGCGCCGCAGATCGGGCGTCAGTGAAGTCTACTGGGATTTCGCCAAGGAGATGATCACGTACCGGGAGGACCTGTCCAAGCGGGACAAGCCCCTGCTGTTCTGGGTCTTCGACGATACCGTTCAGCCGGGCAAGGTCTACCAGTATCGGGTTCGTTTCGGCGTCTTCAATCCTGTGGCCGGGACCAGCCAGTTCGTCGAGCGGGACATGGGCAAGAAGAATCAGGTCATCCTGTGGAGTCCGTACTCGGAGGTGACCAAACCGGTCGAGATCCAGAAGATGATCTATCTGTTCGCCAAGGATGTCCAGGACAAGGCCAGCACGGCGACCGTGGAGGTAGCCCGTTACTCCCTTGGCTATTGGCATTCCCAGGACTTCCAAGTCAAGCCCGGGGAAGTGATCGGGAAGGTAACGGAGCCGAAGAAGGAGGACGACAAAGAGAAGAGCCGCAGCAAGGCCAAGATGGCCGCCGGCGGCTACGGCGTGCCGCCCGGAGGCGCCGACCGCATCACGGGGGCGCGCGGCGGTCCGCCCATGGGGCCGGGCCCGATGCCGGGTGCCCTGCCAGGGGGGATGCCAGGCTACGGGCCGCTGGGCCTCGACAAGCAGAACGCCCTCAACAAAGTGGACTATCGCACGGGCAAGGTCCTGGTCGATCTGGTCCCCGTCAACGATTGGGGCAACGCCCCGAACCTGCGGCCCCGCATGTACAGCGACATGCTCTACACGAGTGACGGGACGCGGATCGAGCACATGCCCGTGAGCGCCTCCAATTGGTCCAAAGACCTCGCGACGACCTATCAGTCCATTCAGACGGAGAAACGCAAGGATCCCCAGCCGTTCCGGTCGTTCAACAAGAGCGGCATGCGGACCCGAGGCCGTGGCGGCCGCGGCATGGAAGGCGAGGAGGGCGGAATGTACGACGACATGGGCGCCTACGGTGGGTACGGTGACTATGAAGGAATGGGAGGGGGAGGTCCGTATCCGTAGCGCTCGGAACCCCCGCGGAAAGAAAGAAGGCGAAAGGGCAGGCACGCAAGTCCTGCCCTTTTCGTTTGGACGGGAGCATCGGCCCCGTGCCTGATTCGAGTATGGACGCGCCGTCGCGATCCCGTTATGCCAAGCCGCGGTAGTGGAGGCCGGGAAAGACCTGATCCGCATCTGCCGTGGACGAATCCTGTGTCGCTCGGTATAATGGCCACCTTAATCGTCTCATAATCTGAGTGTTGGCGAATGGGAGTCTGCTTATGCGAGGATTCTGGTGACGGGCGGGGCCGGGTTTCTCGGCTCGCATCTGTGCGAACGGTTGGTGCGCGAAGGGCACGATGTCCTCTGCGTCGACAACTATTTCACGGGCCGTAAGAGCAATGTGGCGCCCCTGTTGGGCAATCCTCATTTCGAAACGATGCGGCATGACGTGACGTTCCCGCTGTACGTGGAGGTGGACGAAATCTACAATCTGGCCTGTCCGGCGTCGCCCGTTCACTATCAGTTCGATCCGGTGCAAACCACGAAAACCAGCGTGCATGGGGCGATCAATATGCTGGGATTGGCCAAGCGGGTGAGGGCCAAGATCTTCCACGCTTCGACCAGCGAGGTGTACGGGGACCCGCAGCGGCATCCTCAGACGGAGGATTATTGGGGACACGTCAACCCGATCGGCATACGCTCCTGCTACGATGAAGGCAAGCGCTGTGCGGAGACGCTGTTCTTCGACTACTACCGCCAGCATCACCTGCGCATCAAGGTGGCGCGGATCTTCAACACCTACGGCCCTCGGATGCATCCCAACGACGGCCGGGTCGTCTCCAATTTCATCGTGCAGGCGCTCCGCAATGAGCCCATCACCATCTACGGCGAAGGCACGCAGACCCGCTGTTTCTGCTATGTCGACGACCAGATCGAAGCGTGGATTCGTTTCATGGATACGCGGGACGAGCTGACCGGCCCGATCAATCTGGGCAATCCCCAGGAGACAACGATGCTGGAATTGGCCCAGATGATCATCCACCTGGCCGGCTCGCGTTCCCCTCTCGTGATGAAGCCGCTCCCCGCCGACGATCCGAAACGGCGGCGTCCGGACATCACGCTGGCGGAAGAGGAACTCGGCTGGCGGCCCCAAGTGTCCCTGCAAGAGGGTCTGACGAAGACCATCCATTATTTCGATGACTTGCTGCGCGAGCCCGCGGCCCGGCGCGGAACCCCACCCGGCGCGTGCGATTCCGATCCGCGACACCACCTACGGGGGGACTTCGGCCCCCTTAGGCGAGCCGGCTACCGGTCCAGCGTGACGTCGGCGGCCAGGCTCGCCGCCAGATCCGAACCGAACAAGTGCCGGAGGCGCCGCTCGGATTTTTTCTGGGCATGCGCGTGACGCAGCCCGCGTTGCGCGGGCCGCAGTCCGGCCGTCGCGTGGCCGAGGTGAACCAGGTACTGCATCATCTCGGCGGTCGGAATCACCTCAGCCCGATAGCCGTGCTCCTTGAGCTGGTAGTACATCTGCTCGCCCGCCGTATAGCCGGGGAAGCGGGCGTCGCACTCGAAACGCAAGGAGAACCGGCGGATCGGCTCGGCGCAATACATCGAGCCGTAGTCGCGCGGACAGATCTCCCGCATCAGTTGCCGGGCGCCTCGATCGCCCAGGAACATCCGCCGCAGCCACAGCTTGAGCTTCTTGGTGTCGGTGACCGCCTTGGCGAAGGCCTCCAGGGGGCTGCGCATCTCCAGCTTCCAGGCGCCCGAGGCCGCACACTTGGGATCGGCCTGGAGCGGGGCCATCAGGCGCTCCAACCACTGGGGATGCTTGACGATCGTGTCCGTATGCATGATGACGAAGTACCGGCCCCGGCTGTTCGCCAGGCCGACGTCGAGCGCCGTCTGGAAGGCCGTGACCCAATTCTCCGGTATGTCCTCGCCCCGCTCGATCAGCCGAATCCAGGACAGGCCGCGGAGATAATCGAGTGATTCATCCTGCGAGCCATTGTCCACAACGAGGACTTCATAGGGGACGCCCTGGGTGTACTTGCGAATCGCCCGCAGGCACAAGGTCACGAGCTCTTTGACCTGCCAGTGCGGAATGCAGATGCTGACCAGCGGATTTGGCTCTACCATCGCGACTCCTTCGCACCATCGGAATCCTTATGTGATCGGGTGCGGATACGATAGCCTCTCTGAAGCACGGCGTCAACGCCAATCGCCATGAGCGCCTCCTCGCCTCCTCCTCTGACGCGGGGCGACGCCCATGTCTTCGGAACGGAGAATGGAGACGATGCGCTCAGAAGGGTATTGACTTGCGGCCCACGCAGCGCTATCGTGCCGACATCAGCCCGTGGGACAAGTGTACTGAGTCGGCGGCACAAATCATCCGTGGAGCAAAACAGGCCGCCGCGGCGGCCCAGAGGCACACATGGTAACCCAGAAGGCGAAACTGCCCAAAGAGGTGCGGGAGGAATGGGAGAAAGCCCTGGTGCGAGCATACTTTGATCAGGCACCGTCCGGCACCGTGGTTGACATCGGAGCGAATGAACCGGTGAGCGCGTTCTCCCAGTCCTGGCATCTCGAGAATCAGCTCGGCTGGAGAGCGATTCTGGTGGAGCCCAACCCCGAATTTGCCCAGCGCCAGAACGCAGCGACCCAACGCCCTGACGTTTGAGTGTGCGTGCTGTGCCACGGAGGCGGAGGTGACGCTGTACATTCCGAAAAGCGCAGATGGGGCGGAGATCGCATCTCCATGCCGCCATAGGGAAGAATCTGGACAGTCATAGTTACTCCAGCTTCCGTGAACTCAGAGTCCGCGGCAGACCGCTCAATCACATCCTGGAGGAGGCCCGCATCCGTCACATTGATCTGCTGTCGATCGACGTCGAAGGAGCGGAGATGGAGGTCCTCCGGGGGGCGACCTTGCCAAATATAAACCGGCGCCGATTCTCCTGGAAGACAAGCATTTCAACCTGCACAAGCACAGACATCTGCGACGGCATGGCTACCGGCTGTGCAAAAGAACCGGTCTCAACTGCTGGTACGTACCGAAGGATGCCAAGCGGCCTCCACAGAGTTTCCGGGAGAAGGTTAGGCTATTCAAGAGGCTCTACATCAGCATCTGGCGGAAGAAACTCTGCTATCTGATGCGCAGGAATCGCTGATCCGAACGGGCGCGGAAACGACCGGCCGGCCCCTAAGACACGTCCGGTCGGTGGCCACGTCCAAGGCTCAGCGCGGCCCTTTCCGCAGCTTATGCTCTTGCTGCAACCTGGCTCCGCTCAGGTTGGAAGCAACGAATCCCTGCGTGCGCCAGCCCACACTTCGTATGGTCCTACGGTAGCGCACCCTCTCTATGCAGCAAGCCGCCGCGGGCGGAGTCGAAGGTCACGGTGAAACGGCCGCTGCCCTGGAGGAGGAACTGCACGCGGGCCGCCTCCATGCCCGGGATGGTTTCCAATTCCACCCGTTCCGGCCGGTATTCGACCGCTTCGACCCGCTTGAAAAACCGGTCGGTCACGCGACCGCTCGATACTACCTTAATGTCGTCCCCCTGGATCGAAACGATGTCCGGCGGGCTGATGTGGTGGTCCACGTCCTGGGCGGTCCGCGTCGGCATCAGCCGCTGATTCTCGATCGTCACCCAGACGTTGAACAGCCGGCCGCCCAGCGGCGTTACGTTCACATCGCTGATCCGCACCAGCGGCAGCGTCCCGGCATGGTAGAGCGTAAACGCCATATTCCGGTGCAGCTCTTCTTCGAGCAGGAACGACGGCGGCGTCCGGCCCCACTCCTTCTTGAGGCCCCCGATCTCAATCCAACCGAAGGTGGGATGCTTGTACGGCTTCCAGGGAACGACTCCGTCGCCCAGCAGGACCTGCTTGAGGAACTCCGCCTCGTCCTCGTTGGAGGTCGGCTGATTTCCCTTGTACAGATTCTTCTCGGTCCACATCTCATTGGTGTAGGCCAGAATGCCCCGGCCGCCATAGAGCCACGTATCCTCGTCGCCCCAGGTCGTGTAGAGGTCCTTCCACGTGATGATCGAGCGATAGTACGGCAGGATGCGCTCGCCGCGCTGGCCGATGATCTCCAGCAGCCGCTCGTCGGCTTTTTTCATCTCGCCCCCTTCGTGGCCAGGGCCGCGCAGGATCTCGCCGCCGGAGTTGTGGTAGCACTGGGCCGCCGCGATGTTGGGGTGGGCGAGCACGAAATCCGCCACGGCCCGTGTCTCCGGCTGCGACAGCGGATAGTGCATGGACCCGAACTGAATATACTCGGGCTGCCAGTCATAGGGGTAGTTGCGGTTCAGGTCGTAGCTGCCGAGGCCGCCCGTGTCAATCCGGCCATTGCCGTCCTTGTCGAGCCCTTCCCAGCCCAGCAGGGTGTACTCGCCCGGCTCATCGGGCTTGGCCCGGACCATCAGGTATTCGGGGTAATCCGGGTGCTTTTTCCAGCGGCCCTGCGGGTCCTTGATCCGCATTTGAGTGATGCATCCGTTGCCGTCGAGGTCCTCGTACTCGTTCTTATTGATGGTACCGTCGCGGTCGCCATCGACGGGCGCGGAGCCGCCCCGGGAATTCCGCGCCCCGGTGCAGTCGCGCAGCCAGCGGTCCCGGCCGTCCGGGTTGACCGTCGGCACCAGATAGAAGATGTAGTTGTCGAGCAAAGCCGTGACCCGGTCGAGTCGACCGTACTGATGGCACAGGTACCAGGCCGTGTAGGCGACAGCCTCGCCCGCCTGGACCTCGTTGCCGTGGATGTT
The DNA here is from genome assembly GCA_963750205.1 of uncultured Planctomycetota bacterium. Classification (GTDB taxonomy): domain Bacteria; phylum Planctomycetota; class Phycisphaerae; order Sedimentisphaerales; family Anaerobacaceae; genus PLanc-01. The sequence continues at coordinate 486,198 of CAVVRJ010000011.1, read as the reverse complement.
GCCATCGATGTACATGCCGGGCTTGCGCTTGGGATCGCCGACGCGCCGGGCCGTCACCTCCAGGCACCATAGGTCGCGTCCCTCGGTGGATTTGCCGATGGAGTAGAGCGCCGTAAGGTCGGGGAAGGCTTCGTGCAGACGCGTCAGGATGGACGCCAGGCCCGCATGGTCGTAGAACCGGTTCCACGCGATCTCCACCTTGCGCGGGTAGGATGCCCCGAGGGCAGGTAGCGCACAATCCGCCAGTTCGGGCGTCTTGGGCCGACCGCCCGGCGCTGGCGACCAGAACAAACACAGCAAAGATAACGCAACGGCAGCGACGCGAATCCTGGACATGGAGATCATAGCCTTGGCCCTGTAAGTCTCGGTAGGGTGTGCACGGCACACCAATCAAAAGGAAATGGTGTGCCGTGCACACCCTACCAGTTTCACTTGATGCTTACCTATTCTTGTCCGCCTTCAGTAGCTCGACCGTAGCTTCCGCCCGGCCGGCAAGCATAGACACGACTTTGAAGCTGATCTCCTGCCGGTTGGCGACGTGGATGGTGTAGCGCACCTTGGCGATGCCGCCGCTGCCCGCAATGGTGGGCAGGAACGTCATCTTGGCCCCGGCCAGGAAGCACTCCGGCGGCAGTTCCAGAATCGCCCGCGTCGGATACACCTCCTGCGTCGTCTCCCCGTGGGATAGCGCCGTCGGCAGAAAGCCCGTGTTGACCACGTGAATCTCAATTGAGTAGAGCGAATCGGCCAAGAGATGGCATTCGATCTTGCCGATGCCGATCCGCGGGAGCCGCCGGACCACCTCCATGAGGAAATCCCCCTGCTTGCGCCGCCACCCCGGCCAGCATGGCCGCCGGCGGATTCGTCAGCACGAAGGGCCGGTAGCCGCCCACTTCGACCCGCCGGCCCGGAAAATCCGGATGCTCGATGGCCTGCCACGGAATGAACGCCTCCGGCGCATGCTCGTCGAACCATTTGAGTTGCTGACGCTCCTCCTCGCCCCGCTTGTCCTCCTTCTTGACCGGCTTCTTCTCCGCTTTGGCCCCATTCGGATCGGCAGAACCGGAGGACGGACGAAGGACGACAGACGACGGCAGTGTCGCCGTGCTGTCCTCCGCTTCTGTCTTCGTCTTCCGTCTTTTTCGGCTCCGCCAGCGCGCGGGCGAGCGTCACATCCCACGGCCGGGCCGCCAGCGACAGCCGGCCGCAGTGGAAATACATCCAGTCGCTGAAGGTCCCCGGCTCGGAAATGGAGTCTATCTCTCTGCTTAATCCGATGGCTTTGCGATAGAGTTTGCCAAACGTCTCGTAATAGCCCGCATCCTTCTCATCAATGGCCTCCATCGGCTTGGCCCGGCCTGACGACTTGGCCGCCTTCGGGGTCTTGCGAAGGTTGTCCGCCGCCCCGTAGGTCAGAACGATGCCGATATTTGGATGGGCCACGACGAAATCGGCCAGGGCCCGCGTCTCGGCCTCGCAGACTGGATGCAGACCCGCCTCGGCGGTGAAATACGCGTAGTTGCAGGGGAAGTTCCGATTGAAGTTGGTGCCGTTGGGCCCGTCCTCGTTCCAGCGTCCATCGTGATCGTTGTCGATCCCCTCCGACAGCAGCCGCCAAGTACCCTTCTCCCCTTTCAGTGGGTCGGCCTTGAGCAGCAGCCGCTTCTCGTTCGGGTCCAGGATAGTACTCGCCTTCTTTGTCCTCGACGCGCATCATTGTGATCAGGCCGTCGCCGTTAAGGTCCTCGCAGGGGTCCTCATCGATCAATCCATCGTGATCGTCGTCCCGCGGGACGTTGTTGCCGCTCAGCTCTATCTGCGGGCGGAGGAAATATCGCTCAATGCCATCCGGATTAAGACAGGGGACGACATAGATCGTCGTCGTCTTCAGTAGAGACGCAAGATTTTGCGTCTCTACGGCAGTGGGCGCATCGTCCCGATATTGCTTCATCAGGCGTTCGACCCAGGAGACCGCGGTGACCGGCCCGACCAGATCGTTGCCTTCGATGCCGGCGACGACCAGCACGGCCGGCCGCGTGCCGCGGTTCTCGTCGGAGCCAACGCCAACTTCCACCAGCCAGACCTTGCGCTTCTCGCGCGATTCGGCCAATTCGCGGACTGCGCACCAACTCCGGCTCCTTCTGGGCCAAGCCTGCAAGCTGCCGGGCCAGGGCCTGAGAATCGTAGTAGTCCGCCATCAGCCGGCTCGCGCCGAGAAGCAGCAAGGCGAGAGCCAGCGGCACAATCTGTTGTCGAGAGAATCCAAAACGCACGGTATCATCCTTAACAGAGCACTCTCGGGTTCCCAAACGCGTAGAGACGCAAAATCTTGCGTCTGTACCGACGCGTTTGGGAGGGGCTCCCCAACACGAAAAGATGCGTTGGGGACCCCGAGCCCTTCACAATGATTCGGAGAAGTCACACTCTACCGCTCCCACTGTGCCCTGGCAACCGCCTTCACCACAAACCCGTAAATCAGGTGAACCCCTGCTGCCTCATGGGAAATTCCTATTGCCCCAGCAACCACCAGGACGCATACTTCTCGTACACAGGCAGGACCGGACCGGATTGTGGATATCATCGAAGTCAAACAATTGACCAAGCGATTCGATGGCCTCGAGCGCCGTGGACCACGTCTCGTTCACCGTGGGCAAGGGCGAGATTTTCGGCTTCCTGGGTCCCAACGGGGCGGGCAAATCGACCACGATCAGTATGTTGTCCACGATCCTGACTCCCTCGGAAGGCGACGCCACGATCAGCGGCTTCAGCATTCGCCGGCAGCGCAACGGGGTCCGCCGCTCCATCGGCCTGGTCTTCCAGGACCCCTCCTTGGATAATCGCCTTACGGCGGAAGAGAACCTGCGTTTCCACGCCCGCCTTTACGGCGTGCCCCGGGACGACTACCTCCGGCGCATGGAGGAGGTCCTGCGGCTGGTCGATCTGTGGGACCGCCGACGGGATATCGTCGAAACCTTCTCGGGCGGCATGAAGCGGCGGCTGGAGATCGCCCGGGGGCTGATTCATTATCCCGACGTGCTGTTTCTCGACGAGCCGACGATCGGCCTGGACCCGCAGACCCGCGCCCTGCTCTGGGACTACATCCTGAAACTGAAGCATGACCGGGCGATGACGATTTTCATGACCACGCACTACATGGATGAGGCCGAATACTGCGACCGCATCGCGATTATGGACCGCGGCAAGATCGTGGCCTTGGATACTCCGGCCCACCTCAAGCAGCAGCTCGGCGGCGACATGATCCGCATCAATGTAGCACCCCCGCCCTCGGGGGTGAGCGATTCCCAGCCGGGGGCGGCTGGGCTACTCAAGAAAGAACTGGAGCAACGGTACGGCGTGCCGGTGCATCAGGAAGACAATGCCCTCCAATTCAAGATCGCCAACGGCGCCAAGTTTCTGCCGCGTCTGTTTGCGGAGGTACAAGCGAAGATTCAAGCTGTGGAGCTGCGCAAACCCACGCTCGATGATGTCTTCCTGTCGCTGACCGGAAGAGACATCCGGAAAGCAGAGGACAAAGGACAGGATCGGCCATGATGAGAAGCAGACTCCATCCTGTCCGCTTTTGGCAGGCGATGACGACTATTTGGCAGCGGGAGATCACCCGTTACCGGCGGGACCGCACGCGGATCGTTTCGACGATTGTGCAGCCGATCATGTTTCTGATCGTCTTCGGCTCCGGCTTTCGCAAGATCCTGGCCGCCGGGCTGGGCATGGACTTTCTCGCTTTCATGTATCCCGGCACGATCGCCATGACCATCATGGGTGTCGCGTTCTTCTCCACCGTCTCCACCGTCTGGGATCGCGAGTTCGGCTTCCTGAAAGAGGTCTTGGTCGCCCCCATTCCACGGACGGCAATCGCCCTGGGCAAAACGATCGGCGCCGCCACGATTGCCTCCGTCCAGGCGCTCATTCTCCTGTGCCTGGCCCCGGTCATCGGCGTCGAGCTGCACCTGGCGCGGATTCCCCTGCTGATCCTCTACATGCTCATGCTGTCGCTGGCCGTCTCCGGCTTGGGCCTGCTGATCGCCGCGCGGATGAAGACGACGGAGAGCTTCGGCATCGTGGTCCAGATTTTGATCTTCCCCATGTTCTTTCTATCCGGCGCATTCTTCCCGTTGACAGAGGCGCCCAAATGGATGGTGGTCCTGTCCAACCTCAACCCGCTCACCTACAGCGTCGATGCGCTGCGGCAGATCGTCCTGCGGGGCGACATTCCTCAGGAAGTGGCGGATACGATTTTTCTGTATCCGCTACCCATTGACGGGCTCTTCCTGCTGGCTTTCTCCACCGTCATGGTCCTGGCGGCGGTCATTGCCTTCAACAAAAGATCGTAGGGCGCCCCCGGCGGCTGGTCCTACGGAGCGATGCGCAATGCTTGCTCGATGACCTGCATCAACGCCGCGCCGGACAAGCCCACCGCGAGGACCTCCCCCCGAGGACCGATGAGGACGCTCCGGGTAGAGTTCGTGGGGACACCGTATTCCGTGCTTTCCTTGCCGTCGTGATCCACCAACCCGTGCGGCCAGCTCAGACCACCTTCCTCCACCGCCTTTCTGTCCAGCAGGAGGTAGAGATCCGAGAATAGAAGGCCGATCTGCGCGAAGCGCAGGATTCTCGTGAAACTGCCGATAGGTGTTCTTGAGGTCTTCCACCGCGGGGCTGCGCACATAATGGCGGCTGTAGAAGCCCACCAGCAGCACCTTGCCGCGGTAGTCCAGCAAGCGGAGGCGCTCCGACCCGAACGTGGGCACATCGAACTCCGGGGCCGGATCGCCCACTTTCAAGTCACCCGGCAGCGCCGTCACGGCGCCCAGATCCAGCGGGACATCCAATGGGCTCTCCTGGGTGATGGACGGGACCACGACTTGCCGCCAGAAACGCCCCAGGACCTCGAGTTCCTGAGCGCCGCTGAATCCCGGTGAGCGGTGGACAACGCCGCGCAGGGCATACACGCCCGGCTCGACGTTGTCCAAGTGGAACGCCCGCCGATCATCCATCTCGACGCGGAGGCCCTTTCCATCCATGTTGGGGTACATCTTCTGCAGCCAAGCTATGTATGCCTGACCCTCCTGGCTCTCACCATAACGCTCGAGCCATGCCTCCAGCTCACCGAGACTCATCTCTTGATATCCGGACGGCTTGGGAAGCTGCTCGAACGGGATTGGCGTGGCGGGCGCAGCAAGATACAGTTCAGCCCAGATCGGCGTGTCCCCGAGCCCCGGCAGGATCAACTCGCCCTTAACGGTCCGGCCGGCACCACCCAGGTGGAGTTCCAAAGTCTGCCCGGGCGCAACTTCATACCTTTGGTTGTAGAGAGCGAATTCCCCCGGATAGACCCGTTCGAACACGAACCGCCCGTCCGCGTCCGTGGTGGTTTCGTTGGACATCATCGGGACATTCTCCTGAACGCGGGCGATCCGACTCAGATGCAACGTCCGGTTGACACCCTTTTGGCGGCCAATCCGTAGATCACCTTGGACACGAGCCCAAGGCGTTAGCGTGATTACCCCGGTCTTGACGAATTCATCATGGGGAACGACCCCGATGCCCTGATTGCAGAGGACCATGAGAGGGTACCTCGCGATTGTCCGGCGGGAAGAGGAAGTGCCCCTCGCGGTCGGTGGTCGTGCAGACGAGCGATTGCTTGTTTACGGCTTGTCCATTCGCAAGGATCGACAGGCCCTGCCAAAAGACCTCCGCCCCGGCAACCGGCCGGGCGTTGGCATCGTACACATAGCCGGACAGTCCCGGACCCTTGGTCAGGACAAGGTCGATCGTAGCCGGCGGCTCATTGGCGTCCACGAACCGGGATTCGACCGGCACGTAGGCGTCGGCCTCGATGCGAACCGCATAGGCTTGGGCGTCGTCGGAAAACGTGTAGCTGTACCGGCCGGCCGTCTGCCATTGGGCCCAGACCACCCCCCGCTGCCAGGTGGCGAACCCGCCGCGGGCACCCCTGAATCCGGGAATCACCTGGAAACGTTCGACCGGCCTTCCCGTCTGACCGTCGGTAACGGTACCCTGGATCGTCATCGGCTTGGCCAGGACGAAAACCTGTTCTTGACCGTTGGCAACGACGTCGCACAGCAGTTGTCGGCAATCTTGCTTGCTGATGCTGATCTGAATGGCGTCGGCGGGCGGATAGTCCCACACAAACCCGCCCTTGGCATCGGTCCTGCCTTGCCATTTGATCGTGCGCCAGCCCTTGTACTTCCCCGCCGCAACAAAAGCGTCTTCTATCGGATAGCCGGCTGCGTCCACCACCCGACCGAGGAGGAGCTGGGCCGGCTGAAGAACGAACTCGACCGGGGCCGGTCCTCTCCCGGAGGATAATTCGCGACGCTGGGCCGCAAATCCCTTGGTTTGGACCGTCAAAAGGAAGGTCTTGCTGTAAAACCTCAGGTGTGGGAACTCGAAATGGCCCGCCGCATCGGTCTTCGTCCAGTCGCGTTCGAGGTAGTCCTCGCCTGCCAGCAGATTGGCTCCGGCAATGGGATTGCCGGCCGTATCCGTCACCCGGCCGGCAACCGCGATGCCTTGCTGCAACACCATGACGGCCTGCCCCGCTCGCAGGTCATCGAGTTTCAGATCTTTAGGCATCTCGAAGCCACCCTGGGCAAACTGCACGTGGTACACACTGAACCAAAGCCGGGAGATCTGCGCCGGCACGCACGTAGCCCGCCACCGCCCCTGGTCATCGGTCTTCTCCTCGATATGTACGTTCACATGCGGCTGGTCGAACTGTAGCTCTCCGATATACGACTCCACAGTGGCGCCTTGGATCGGCCGGCCGGCGCTGTCCTGGACGACGCCCCCGATGACGGTCCCTTTCTCCAGGGAGAACTGAATGGTCTTGGGCAGGCTCTGCCTGGTGGGCTTGCGGAAGAGTACGACTTGATGGACATATCCCTCCGGGCGAACCGCAATCGTGACGCCGTCGGGCACGGATTCGCCCAGATCGAAGAGAAACACCCCATTGTCGTCGGCGGTGTACTTCTGGCTTTTGTCACGAACTAACGTCCCAATCGGCGCTTTGGGAATCGGGGCTCCCGTGGCTTTCTCGGATACGTGCACCGCAATGACGACGTGGTTGTTCGCGGCCAGCGGCGGACTGGCGGGCGTCTCTTCCTTCGATTGGCCCTTCGGAAGAGCCTTGTCCCGCCGGGAAGAGCGGTTCTGGATTTGCTCGATGCTCCGGCGGAAGGGATTCTGGTCCGCCGGGCCGGTCCACTGGGCCGCCAGTTTCTCCAAGGCCGGCACGGCCGATTCGTCTCCCACTTGGGCCAGATATCCAGCCACCGTAACTTTGACCCGATCCGAGCCCGTGTCGAGCAGTTGCAGCAAGCCCTTCACGTCCGCTTTCGCGAAAAGCTCCCGGGCCGCGAGCTGTTCGGGTTCCCCATCGCGAGGTTTCGCGCTTGGGGTCCCTTCCTGCGCGGGAACACTCGTCGCCTGGGGCGGGGCAACCTCGTTCTGGGGCTTGCGTGCTACCACATCTCTATCTTCCGGCGTGACCGGCGTTTCGCGGCCAGTCAGGTGCCGGGCCAGCAGTAGGATGGCCAAGACTACCACCGCAGCCGCGGCGAGTTTGGTTATTCGACGGTGCATAATCGCTCTCCCGATCTCCTGCCACGAACGGGCAGGAGTTCCGCTCATAGACGCCTGCAGGGCCGAGAACATGTCCGGCAGCGTTCGTCGATCGAAGGCCGCGGAGGCATGGTCCTGTAGCCCCGTGAGAAGCCGTTCTATTTCTTCTGCTGGTCTCATGGTTCGAGCTCGCTGTTCAATAGCGACCGCAGTTTGTCGATTCCGTACCGATACCGCCCCTGGGCCGTATTCACGGGAATGCCCTGGTGCCGGGCGATCTCCTTGAAGGATAGCCCCGCCTGCGTCCGCAAAAGCAGGACTTCGCGCTGGTCCAGGGGCACCTGCTCCAGAGCCCCGTCGAGGCGCTCGGTCAGTTCGATCTCTGCGGCACAGGCGTCGGGGGCCGTCATATCTTCCGGCGCTCGACGGACGGCCGCTTCGTCGCGGCGCTGCCGAATTTCGGTTCGGGCGAGGTCGCGCACGCGGTTGCAGACGCTGACGCTCAGGTAGCCCCGGAGGCTCGTCTTCACACGCCGCTTGGGCAGACTTCCGGCAAGAGCCACAAAGACATCGTGCACAATGTCTTCCGCCGCGTTGCGGCTGCCGGTGAGACTGCGGGCCAGGGTCAGCAGATGGTCCTTGTGTGCTTCGTAGATCCGGCGCAGCGAGTCCTTACACCCTCGCGCAGCCTTGTTCAACAGCACTCTGTCGCCCTTATCCATCAGTCTGGGTTCCCGCCGGCTCCGTTTCGCCGGTGGGAGAGACGCAAAATTTTGCGTCTCTACAGGGGCATGCCGGATGCCGTCAGATGGACCATCTCGTAGCATGGGCATCTCGCCCATGCTACTGTAGAGACGTTCATGGTAAGAATTCCGTATGGCGGTGCCCTCGGTAGAGACGCAAAATTTTGCGTCTGTACCAGCGGCCTTGGCTGTCACAATCGTCACCGTCGGCAAATCCAAATCCGCTCGTGTCTTTTTCCCGTGCGAAACTGCGCTGGGGAACCGGAATCCCGGCGCGCCGTCTTTATTCGCTGGGCCCGTCCTGTTACAATAGGCAATATTGAGGATCGATCGCTCACCGCCGAGGGCGGCGGTGCCACGGTACAGACGCAAGATTTTGCGTCCCTACGAATCTGACGATCCTCTCGGAGGAGATGCGATGGACGAAGCCAGCCTCGAAGGTGCCTTGAACGAGTTGGCCAAGCAGTTCGGCGACGGGGTGGATTTCACCCACGCCAAATTGGCCGATCTGGCCAAGCAGGCCCAAGCCAACCGCCAGCAACTCCAGAAGAGCATCAACATGCTCCAGGAATTATTGGACTACCTGCGCGTCTGTATCAAATACCAGGCGTTTGACCTGGAGGCTACCCGCCGAGAAAACACCTACCTCCGCAAGCTGCTGGAGGATAGCAACCGCGAGGAAGGCCAAGGCGGATCGGGTCCTCAAACGCCCTGAATGAACGTCAGGAGTGGGAAGTGGGCTCCCAATCGCGATTCACCGCGATTGGGGACCCGTTGGATGGTAGAGACGCAAAATCTTGCGTCGTCTGTACCGACGCGTTTGGGAGCCCGTCTGCCCCTACGCCGCGCCACAAGTCCAGCCGCCCGCGTGAGTTGGGTCCCCAAACCAGGTGGCACCGCCGCCCGCGGCGGTGATCGAACCGGGACCCCAAACGCGAGAGAATGCGTTTGGGAGGGGCTCCCCAACGCGAACCAGAGCGTTGGGGACCCCGAGCCCTGCCAGCCGGGGGCGGCTGGGCCACAAGGAGCCCTTCTGCTTTTACCCCCAAAGGGGAAAAGTTCCCGCTGGAATCTGCCGATACCTTAAATATCCAACATTGCTCCGTTTACGTTGTGAACATAGGGGGCAGTTACGCGATATATTTATAGGTCACACGATACAGGGTCGCCAAAACAGGGGGCGGCTGGGCCACAGGGAGGGGTCCCCAATCGTGTCGGTACAGACGCTTGTAGAGACGCAAAATCTTGCGTCTCTACGCGATGGGGGGCCCGAGCCCACACATGCCTATCTCGTATGTTTTGTCGCAAAATGAGGTCGACGTCGGCCTCACTGAGTTGACAAGCGGGCAGGATTATGAGATAAGGTGGGTACCCAAACGCGAAACAACGCGTTTGGGAACCCGGTGGAGGCTATCGGAAAACCGGGTAGCGGTGAAAGCGACGGAAACAGGGCACTGAAGGGGCCCCAAACGCGACGGATCGATAGCGCGTTTGTGAACCCAGTTCATGGGAGTAGGTCATAGAAGAGATGTTTGAACGTTTTACAGATCGAGCGCGGAAAGTGATGGCGTTGGCCAACCAAGAGGCCCAACGCTTCAACCACGAATACATCGGGACCGAGCATATCCTGCTGGGCTTGGTGAAGGAAGGCAGCGGCGTCGGCGCCACGGTGCTCAAGAACCTGGACGTCGACATCAAGAAGCTGCGTCTGGAAGTGGAGAAGCTGGTCAAGAGTGGCCCGGACATGGTCACGATGGGCAAGCTGCCGCAGACGCCGCGCGCCAAGAAAGTCATCGAGTACGCCATTGAGGAAGCGCCGGCCCTGAACCACAATTATGTGGGTACCGAGCATATTCTGCTGGGCCTGCTTCGGGAAAGCGAAGGAATCGCTGCCCAGGTGCTGATGAACCTGGGTCTGAAGTTAGAGGACGTCCGGCAGGAAGTTCTCAATCTGCTGGGGGCCGGCGTGGAGGACGCCCCCAACGATCTCAGCTTGAAGATGCCCCCGGGCGCGGTCGGTCGCAAGACCAAGAGCAAGACGCCCGCTCTGGACAGCTTCGGCCGCGACCTCACCCAGTTGGCGATCAACAATGAGCTCGATCCGGTGATCGGCCGGACGCGGGAAATCGAGCGGCTCATCCAGATTCTTTGCCGCCGCACGAAGAACAACCCCGTGCTCTTGGGCGAAGCCGGCGTCGGCAAGACCGCTATCGTCGAAGGGCTCAGCCAGCAGATCATCAACAAGCAGGTGCCCGAGATCCTCAAGGAGAAACGCATCGTGGTGCTCGACTTGGCGATGATGGTTGCCGGGACGAAGTACCGCGGGCAGTTCGAAGAGCGCATCAAGGCGGTCATCAACGAGGTTCGGCGGGCCACCAACGTCATCCTTTTCGTGGATGAGTTGCACACGCTCGTCGGGGCCGGTGGCGCGGAAGGCGCCATCGATGCCTCCAACGTCCTCAAGCCTGCCCTGGCCCGTGGCGAGGTGCAGTGCATCGGCGCTACGACCCTGGACGAGTACCGCAAGTACATCGAAAAAGACGGCGCGTTGGAGCGCCGGTTCCAGACGATCATCGTCGAGCCGCCTTCCAAGGAAGAGACCTTCGAGATTCTCCGCGGCTTGCAGGATCGGTATGAGGCGCACCATAGAGTGCGTTTCACGAACGAGGCCCTCTTCCAGGCCGTTGAGCTTTCAACGCGGTACATCACCGGCCGTTGCCTGCCGGATAAGGCGATCGACGTGGTCGATGAGGCCGGGGCGCGTGTGCGGCTCAAGAACATGACGCCCCCGCCGGACTTGACCAAGATCGAGAGCCGCATCGAGCAATTGGGCCGCGAGAAAGACGAAGCGGTCCGCAGCGCCGATTACGAGCGTGCCGCGTCGCTGCGCGATGAGGCCCAGCAGCTTCTCGATGAGAAGACCAAGCTTCAAAAGAGCTGGTACGAGCAGAACAAGGAGACGACCGGCCTGGTCGATACCGAGATCATCGCCGAGGTCGTCAGCAATATGACGGGCGTCCCGCTGACGCGGCTGGAAAAGAAAGAGACGCAGCGCTTGCTGGAGCTCGAAAACGAGCTGCACAAGACGGTGGTCTCGCAACACGAGGCGATCCAGGCGGTGGCCAAGGCCGTGCGGCGCAGCCGCAGCGGCATGAAGGACCCGAACCGCCCGATGGGCTGCTTCATCTTCCTCGGACCCAGCGGCGTCGGCAAGACCTTGCTCGCCCAGGCGCTGGCGGAGTTCATGTTCAGCGACCGCAACGCCCTGGTCCGGCTCGACATGAGCGAGTTCATGGAGAAGCACAACGTCAGCCGGCTCGTCGGCGCGCCTCCGGGCTACGTCGGCTACGAGGAAGGCGGCCAGTTGACTGAGCGCATCCGCCGCCGGCCGTACGCGGTGCTGCTGCTCGACGAGATCGAGAAGGCTCATCCGGACGTCTACAACATGCTGTTGCAGATCATGGATGAGGGCCGCCTGACCGACAGCTTCGGCCGCGGCATCGACTTCAAGAACGTGATCCTGATCATGACCAGCAACATCGGCGCGGAATTGATCAAGAACCAGGGCGGGTTCGGTTTCGGCAAAAAGTCGCCCGATTCCACGTATGAGAAGATGAAGGAAATCCTGTCGAAGGAAGTGGAGCGTCACTTCCGGCCGGAGTTCCTCAACCGCGTCGATGACACGATCGTCTTCAAGCCGCTGACGCGCGACGACCTGACGACCATCGTCGATTACGAGTTGAACAAGGTGTTCAAGCGCCTGACCGAGCACGGGCTCAAGCTCGAGCTGACGCCGGCGACCAAGGAATTCTTGATTGACAAAGGCTACAATCCGGAATTCGGCGCGCGGCCGTTGCGGCGGGCGATCGAGCACTACATCGAGGACCCGCTCTCCGAGGCGATGCTCGGCGGACAATTCCGCGGCAAGAACCTCGTCAAGATCGACGTCTTGGACGAGGAGCACCTGAAGTTCGAAGGGGAAGAGGTCAAAGAGCCCGAAAAGGTCAAGGTCAAGGAAGTCGTGCAGTCGAAGTAGCACGACCCCGCAAGACCCTACCGGAAACCCAAAGGCCGGGTATCCGACAACGGATACCCGGCCTTTTCCTTTTGTCGGCAACTGCCGGCGGCGCCGAGCCCTGGACTGCTGTCTTCGCAAGAAAGCCTGCCCCATCTCCTGACGTACTGCCATTCTTCTCGAATGGCGCGCCTCGGATTCCGAGCCTATCCCCTGCTGCTTCGTGCGGAGATCTTCGGCGTGTCGGCTCTCGCTCTCCTAGGGCTTGGCTTGCTCCAAGCGTCCGGGAGAGCCGCCGAGGCCGGCGCTGGGCGCCGCCAGCTATCTTTGTCGCCGAGGGCGTTCGGGTCCACCGTGAACGGATCGGTCACGGTCAGGGAATACCCCTGGCCGTCGGTGAGATTGTACCAGCCGCGATGATAGGCGAAGCTGTGAATCGTGCGGCCGACGGCGTCCTGCAACACGAGCTGCTGCCCAAGATAGCTGAGAGTGCCCGTGTATTGTCCGGCGACCGGCAGACCCTGACCGTATTTGGCCTGGAAAGCCGCCACATCTTTGACCGCCAGACAGCAGCCAGCCGGCGACAGCGTGTAGCTGGGAAACGTGAACTCGATGCTGCCGGAGAACCGGACCAGGTTCAGATTGATGGGCGTGGCCCCGATGTTCACGACCTCGATGTACTCGGTGTTCGGATCGTTCGGACGGCCCGTGTCCAACGGATGATACATGATTTCGCTGATCCGCAGGCTTTGGGCCACCGGTCCGACACCGAAAACTGCCTCGTTCAGCGCACTCCAGCGGTCGCCCACCAGCGCCCGTGCCTGGACCGACGTGCTGGCGTCGAGACGCAGCGGGGCATTGTAAGTCTTGACCCGCACCTGCGACGGCAGGCCGGCGGATTCCTGGACTACCAACGCCGCCGAAATCAGGAAATCCGTGCTCGACGGCGACGCCGTCAGACCTTGGAGCGCCAGGACGTTGTCTCCCACCCGCAGCGCGTCGATGAGATTGACAATCGCAATGCTCTCGAAAGCATCAGGGTCCAGTGGTTTGTCCGCAGCGGAATTCCAGGAAGGAGTACCCGTGAAGTTGCGGCGGGCGATCTCGACACCGTTGAGGTAGGCCACGAAACCGTCATTGTAGTGGATCTGCAGCGTCAAGCCGGCCACGTTCTGCAGATTGCCCGTATACGTGAAGGGCACGCGGACATAGCAACTCGTCCGCAGGCCGGCCATCTGGGCCCCCACGTTGAGGCTGAAGCGACTACCCAAGCGAACGTTTTGATTGTAGCCGATGCTGCCGGAGCCGCCGGCGACCGTGGTCCAGCCAGAATCGTCAAACGCGTTGCCGCCGCGCCAGGCATCGTCCACCGGCCGCACGGGCACGAACACCCGTTTGGACGCATTCTCCGGCACAATCGTCGTGCTGACCGGCGCACCGACGGGGCCCGCCAGCGCACGGGGATCCGAGCCGCCCAGCGTGTAATAAATGGTCCCGGGACTGCTCATCGTCAGCATGAACCCCGGATCGACTGGGCCGCCCTGCCGGTTGAAGGAAGGCGGGGCCGGCGCGAAGTCCACGGCGATCTGACTGTCCATCCACTTCAGCCGGTCGGCCAGCCAGCCCTCCATCCAAGTGATCTCTTCGCGGTAGGTGTTGGCAATGAACCAGTTGGGCCAGACATAGATGCCCAGCGTCGGCCAACGTCCGTAGTTGCGGGCCGCCGGCTCGTCGAGCAGCGTGGCGTAGTTCTCGATGATGCCCAGCAGCCGGCTGGTCGTGAACAGGCCCCGGCGCAGGTTGAACCAGCGGTCGGCGTAACGCAGGCTGAATTCCGGGTCCTGGAACAGCCGCCGCCAGTACGGGTAGTCGCCGTCGCTGAGCAGGACGTTGTACCAGCCGGTGGCATTCCAGCCGTCATTGTAGTTGGCGTTGCCCAATGAGAGGTCGTAATCCCAGATGGGGCCCATAACGAGCTTGCCATTGCGGTCTTTATGGTAGTAGGTGCTCAGGCGAAAGCCATCGATGTTCTTGGCCAACTCGATGATGATGTGGTTGTCGATGAACGAGGCCACATCGATGTACTTCGCATAGCCCACGGCCGGGTCCGCGAAACTCGGGCCGTATAGCACACCCTCGAACTCGTTGATGTAGTTCTTGATCCAGTCTTTTTGCGCCTGGGTCAGCTTGGGACCGTTCGGGTCCTTGTAGATCAGGGTCTGGCCCTGGCTGGTGACAAACGTCTGATCGGTTGGGTCGATCTTGTCCTTGGTGATGATATATCCGCCCGAGACCTCCGGTTCCGCGTTGTCGTCCGGCCCGAGCTTGGCAATATTGACGCGATGGGGCCCGATCTTGATCTTCTCCATGAATACGTACACGCCCACGTAATCGCTCATCGTGACATCGCCGCCGCCCGAGTGGAGGAACATCTCGATGAAACGCGTGTGCGCCGCCCACTGCCCAATGTCGTTACTCCACTGATACGGGAGCGTGTTGCGCATCAGCGACTTGTCCGAGTACTGCCCCTGGAGGACCCAGTCCGACTCGGACGGAAAGCCGAGGATCGAGGCACTCTTCTCCGCGCCCCTGGTCATCGTGCGTTTCGAAGTGATATTGCTTCTTCGGAAAGCCTTCTGAGCTCTTGCCGCGGATGTTGATGGCCGCCGGTCCGAGGTAATCGGCCACGCTCAGAACCATGGCCCGGCCGGTATCGTCCAGATTGAAGAAGCCGCTGAACGCGGGGATCTTCGTGGTGGTCGGTACGTCCTGGCCCAACGTGTCGATCACGGCAATCGGCAGCGGCGAGCTGAAGGCCCGCACATCCGGGCCGAAGAAGATGTACCGCGCGGTGCTGACGGCGCTCTGCCGCCACCCGGATTTGGTCGCGAGGGCCTTCAAGGTCGTGGTTTTGCTGATGCCGATCGGAGCTGTGTAGAGAGGGCCGACCGTCACCCCGGACCGGTTCCGGCTCGGGCTGGCACTCGAGCGGATCGCTGCCATCGACGCTGCAGTAGATCGTGGCTCCCGGTGTCGCCGTCGCGAGGGTGACACTGATCGGCTCGCTGCAAAAGCCGCTCTTGATGTTGATCCGGGGCGGCTCGACGATACCCTCGTACAGGAAGGCGTTGGCCACGCCGGGGGTGGGCGACGCGGTGGCCCGCCAGTCAGGACCGCCGTCGGGGAACCGGCCGTAGGAGACATCCGCCTGCTGCGGCCCAAAGGAGACGCTGTCGATCAAAGTCACGCCATTGGCGGCGAAGAGCCCTACCGTTTCCCCTTTTTCGCTCAGTTGAAAGCCGGCGTGCAGGCCGCTGCCGCTGGCCCCGCCGTCGGCCCAGATCAGCAAAAAACCATGTCCGGCGATGGTTGTGCCCGCCGGGATTTGCCATTTCGTCGGGGCGGACAGATCATCCGTCAGGTAGCACCCGCCCAGATCGACGGTCATGCTGCCCGTGTTGTACAGCTCGATCCAGTCGTCGTACCGCCCCTGGGAATCGGCCAGCGTCGCATGGTTCAGCGCCATCACTTCGTTGATCACGACTGAGACCGCCGACCCTTGTCTCTGTTGGGCCAGCCCGCTCGCCCCGAGGCCTAGAGCCAACACCGCCGACAGGAGTCCGAAGCGACACGTCACACTCCTCATCTCTATTGACTCCTCACGGATCGACGGCGAAGCCAAGGTAGGGCAAGCGTCCTCGCTCGCCCTGACCTGGACGGTGCGCCGCGCACACCGAGCGATGGTAATCTCAGGCTGCGCGGTCCCCCCTCGTGATGTCGGGCTGACCGCGTCACCAAAGTGTTATTTTACCCGATTTAGCACCCCTTCGTCAAGGTCAGTTCGGCAGGACTTCGACGCGGATCAGCGTATATGTATGGATTCCGGACCCGCTCAAGCCTCCGGCAATCGTCGGTTCCCCGGGTGTGAGATGCAGCTCGGCGTTGAGGAGCTGCTGCGAGTTGATAATGGGTGGGCCAACCGGTGACGAAGAAGCAGGGTCCACCAGATGACTGCCAGCAGTTCGGCCGGGGGCAGATGATGGTTGCCGGCCGCGAAATGCAGAGTTTTTCAAAGAGATACCCACCCGATTTCCCGCAGCGTGTTCTGCACGGCCTCCCAGGCGCTCCGCAGTTGCGGCAGGAGCAGGCCCATCGTCTCCCGATCGTTCGCCCGGCCGGCTTGTTCCAGGCCCAGCGCGACTTGGCGCAGGGCTTCGGCGCTGACGTTGGCCGCGGCTCCTTTGATGGTGTGCGCATGACGTAGGACGAGCGGCAGGTCATCCGCCGCGACGGCGAGGGCCAGCTTCTCCACCAAACCGGGCATATCGCCATAGAAGGCCTGCACCACCGCGCGGGCCAAATGCTCGTCTCCCAAGAGGCGCCCCAGGAAAGCGGACCGATCGAAGACAGCGGCCGAGGGTCCTGGCGCGATCGCGCTGCCTACGGCCGTGTCCCCAGCCGCCAGCGCGACAGCGGCCGGCGCAGCGCCCGCCTTCCGGGCCAACCACTTCTCCAACACGGCGGCCAAGGCCTTGGGGTCAATCGGCTTGGGGAGGTAGTCATTCATCCCGGCGGCCAGGAACCGCTCCTTGTCGCCCTGCAAGGCATGGGCCGTCATCGCGACGATCGTTACCTCGTGATTCAGGACCGCGGACCGGGGGTCTCGGATTCGTGCGGTGGCTTCCATGCCGTCCAGCTCAGGCATTTGTATATCCATCAATACCAGGTCATACGCACTGGCCGCCAGCGCCCGGACCGCTGCGGCCCCGTTGGCCACGGTATCCGCCGACAGTCCGAGCTTCTGGAGAATCCCCAGAGCCACCTGCAGGTTGGTGGTGTCATCTTCCGCCAGCAGGATACGCGCCGTGCTCCAGCGCCTGGGCTGCCTGGTGACGGTCCCGAACGGTTCTTGCTTGCCGGTCGGGCCGCCCAGTACGGCGCTCAAATGGCGGAACAATTCCGACGGACGCACCGGCTTGGTCAAACAGGCCGCGAAGCCAATCCGCACCAGCTCCGCGCCGTCACTCCGCTGACCGAGAGATGTCATCATGATCAGGTGCGTCTCTTGGCAGCGCTCGTCCGACTTGATCCGGCGGCCGAGCATCTCGCCATTCATCTCCGGCATCTGCATATCCGTAATGACCACGCGGAACGGCTGGCCGCTCGCGCAGGCTTCGGCTACCAAACGCAGTGCCGCGGGGCCATCCGCCGCCTCCGTCACCAGCGTGCCCCAGGAGGTCAGGCGTGTGGTCAGAATCTGGCGGTTCGTCGCGTTGTCGTCCACCACGAGAATGCGGGCGCCGGCGAGCGCGGCCAGAGACGTGCTCTTGCCGCGACCCGGCTCGGTTTCGGCGGCCAGCCGGACGGTGAACCAAAACTCGGAGCCTTTTCCTTCCTCGCTGCTGACCCCGATCTCGCCCCCCATTTTCTCGGCGAGCTGCTTGGAGATGGCCAGGCCCAATCCTGTCCCGCCGTACTTGCGGGTCGTGGAGCCATCCACCTGCGTGAACTTCTGGAACAGCAGATGGATCTTGTCGCTGGGGATGCCGATGCCGGTGTCGCGGACGGAGAAACGCAGCACGACCTCGCCCTCGGCCGGGGACACGACCGTCGCCCGCACCACGACTTCCCCGGCGGGGGTGAATTTGATGGCGTTCCCGGCCAAATTCGTCAGGATCTGACGCAGACGCCCGGGATCGCCCCGGAGGTGCGACGGCACGTCGGGACCGGCGGCACAAAGCAACTCCAACCCCTTCTGATGCGCCCGCACCGCCAGGGTCCCGGCGAACTCCTCCAGGAGATCGCGAATATCGAAATCGACGGTCTCCAATTCCAGCTTGCCAGCCTCAATCTTGGAGAAATCCAGAATGTCGTTGATCAGGGACAACAGAGACTCGCCACTGCTGCGCACGATCTCGGCATACTGCCGCTGCTCGTCGGTCAACGGCGTGTCCAGCAGTAGCCCGGTCATGCCGATGACCCCGTTCATCGGCGTGCGGATCTCGTGGCTCATGTTGGCCAGAAACTCGCTCTTGGCCTGGCTGGCCATCTCGGCCATCGCGGTCATGCGGTTGGCGTAGGCCGTTTGCTCCTCCAGGTGACGGTTCAGTCGCTCGGCCTCGCTCAGGGCCTGGCGCAGATTCTCCTCGGCCCGCTTGCGGGCGGTGATATCCACAAAGGACTCCAGGAGCTTCTCGCGGCCCTGAATCGTGATGCGCCGGGCGGATTTCAGAATGGGGATGCGGGTGCCGTCGATGCGCAGCATCGTCCGATCGGAGTTGTCCACTTGCTGTCCCAAATCCGTGATGGGGCAGCGGCCCTCTTCGGCCGGACACAAGTACTGCTGGCAGATGTGTCCCACGATTGCGTCCGCGGTCGCCCCGAACATCGCTGCCGCCGCGGGGTTCACCGCCTCAATCACATGGGATTTGACGTCCACAATGATCACGCCCGCCGTCAGGCAGTTCAAGAGGGTGCGATGGAATTCGTTGCTCTCGTGCAGCTCGGCCGTGCGGGCGGCCACCTGCCGTTCCAGCTCTTCGCGCCGACGTGTCAGGAGCGTGACCAAGGCCCCTACCAGCCCCGTCAGGAGCAAGCCTCCCGCCAGGGAATCCCACCCGGCCCGCACGGGATGCGTCGAGAGAAACTGCGGTCCCGGGTGGGCTACAAAGGCGTAGACCTTGCCAAAGGCAAAGGCCGGGCGTGCGAAGGACAAGCTGCCCGGACGGTCGCGCGGCTGTCTCTCTTGTGTCCCGTCGGTGCCGCCCCGTTGTGACCCGGTGGACGCGAGCAGCAGAGGCTGAGCGTCCGTCTGGAGCTGATACAAGTCGACGCGCGAATCCGTCTGGCCCGTGGCGCTGTGGAGCAGGGAGCCGAGTCGCAGCACCGCGAGGGCAAATCCGTGCAAAGGCGCCCCTGCCTCCCGGCCGAAGATCGGCCGATAGACGAGCACCCCCTTCTGCGTCTGGGTTTCCTGGACCAGCGTGATCGGGTCCGTCGCCGTCATGAGTCGCGCACCGGCCGCCATCTCGAGGGCCGCTCGGCGCGTCGGCTCCGAACCCAGATCATAGCCTGCTGCCGATTCGTTCCCCGCCAGAGGCTCGACATAGTAGACGGGATAGTAGGTGGCACGACCCGCGGCCGGCACGCGGGCTCCTTGCGCGTCTTTCTGCCATAGGGTGAGCTTCGCCGGACCGTCCTGCCGGGCTTCGCTTTCCCAGCGGCCTTGCTCCTCTGCCGCCACGGCGGGAATCCACTCCCATGCTTGCACCGAGACCTCGTTCGCCAGGTGTTGGGCATAGTTCCGGAATTCCTGCCGCCCCACATGGGCGCTGTTTTCACAGAAACGGGCCAGTCCTTCCAGTTGGCTGTCCCGGAGGTGCCGGATGGCGTCCGCAACACGGGCGGTATCGGCGACCGCCACGTGGGAGAAATCCTCCCCCGTGGCGCGACACTCATAGTCGTGGGCCAGATAGGCCAGGAAGAGGGTCACGGTTACGCCGAGCGCCATACAGATCGCGGCTTCCGCGTGACGGAAGAGCCATCCTTGCTCCTTCATGGCCAACCGGCTCCGCCGCCACAAGAGCACGCCGCCGGTCAAGAGAACCAGCACTCCGGCGCTGGTGAACAGCAAGGGGGCCGTGCCCGCCTGCGTGGCGGTCCATTTCCAATCCCTGGCATTGATATCAATCCCAACGGCGGCCCCGCCCCCCTGGCCTTGGCGGTCGCCGATAGGAGCAAACGCACTGATCCACATGCCCCAACGATCCGTATACGGACCTTCCGTCTCCCCTTGTCCGCCTGCCAATACTCGGCGGCAACTGGCCGGGGCCTCGTCGTAGGTTTGTCCGGCCGGCGATTCGTCCTTGGCGCCGGCAGGCTCCGAATCCGCGTAGAAGAACACCGTCCCATCCTTCTTCTGCCCCAGCAGATAGACAAACCGGCACTGCGGGACGATATATCGGACCTGCCTAAGCTGTTCTTTGAGGCGTACGTACTCCGGCCGGGCAAGATCCGCCTCCGTGCCCGTCAATGCCTCCAGGGCCTTGACATCCACGGCCTGAACCAGCAGCGTGGCCTTCTCGACGAGTTCCTCACGCATGTGGAGGTCCTTCTGCCCAATGGTTCGCCACGTAAACGTCGTCCCGGCAACCGCCAGCAGCAGCACCGCCGCGAGCCATAACCCCTTCTTCGATTTGCTCATACTCGACCCGGCTTTCCTATCGCGCGTTTATCCACGGACGCATTAGCATGGTACGTCTATCGTCGCACGCGAGGATACGCTTGACCGCGATCCGGACCAAAGCCCAAGGAGACGAACCCGACGTAAAGAACGGGCCGAATCTGTCCGATATCCGCACAGTGCGGCAGGGCACCGCCCCAAACAACATGGGCCCATCGGAGATACGGCAATGAAATGCCTGATCGTGGAAGACGATTTCAGCAGTCGCCTGCTGCTACAGAAGCTCCTGGAACCTTATGGGGAGTGTCACTCGGCCACCAACGGCGTGGAGGCATTGGAGGCCGTGTCGGCTGCCTTGAAAAGCGGTGCACCCTACGACCTGATCTGCCTGGACATCATGATGCCCCAGATGGACGGGCAGGCCGCCCTGAAGGAAATCCGCCGCCTGGAGATGGAGGAAGCCGAGGGCATGGTCCCCAACGAAAGCGCCAAGATCCTCATGACCACGGCCTTGACGGATCGGCACAATATCCTCTCCGCCTACGACGAGCTTGCCGATGGATACCTTTTCAAGCCCATCGACCGCGCCCAACTGATCGCTTTTCTGGAGGAAGCGGAACTCCTGACCCGCAGCAAGAAACGTTGAAGCATGCCGCCGCGGTCCTCGACCGGTCGGCAAGCCTTTGTCTTCGCACTCGGTCACGTTGCTATCCTCACTACTTGCCTGGAGTCGGAGCCGCCCCCTGCCAGTTCGTTGGGTCATTGCCGCTATAGGCGGCTTCGGCGTGGACACGCTGGAGCACACTGCCGTGGCCGTCGGCGTTCGTCGGCCAGGGAGACAGGTTGCTGTAAATCACCTCGTCCACGACCACCCAGGCAACGGGACTGGCCGGATTCTCGCCGGGCTGCGACTTCTCCAGGGCCACTCGCGCCTGGAGTTGGACAGACTGCCGGTCCAGGGACCCACGAGGGTCATGCCGGGGATCAGAGTCGTCGCGTGGTAGGCGGCGAGGAAGGCACTGTAGCGCGAGGTCTCCACGACCGGATCGAAGCCGACGACCACCAGCCGGCCCCCGGCCGGGATCGACACGCCGCCCGGGAAGTTGCAGTCCACTCCGCTGCTCAGACGCCAAGCGGCAGTGGCACTGTGCAGGTCCACCGGTTTGGCAGTGGGGTTGTAGAGCTCGATGTATTCCTCATTGGGATCCACAGGATGGTACAGGATCTCGTCGATGACGACATCGAGGCTCGGGTTCTTGTTCGCCGCGTTGTGGGTGGGCTCCAGGCGGAACCAATGGGGACCGCCGTCGGGATAGCGGCCGAGGGACACCCCCTGCTCCTGCCCCTTGAACGAGAGGCAATCGACGATCCGCCCGGCCGCGGCTGCCGGCAAATACGAGAGAACGACGTCTTCCCCATCCTGGCTCAGACCGAAGCCGTCGCCGGCCCCGAAGCTGGTGTCCGCGTCGAAGGTCATATAGCCGTGGGGCGCGATCGTCGCCGCGGGAATCGCCCAGCGGCCCGGATCGTGTACGTCGTCGCTCAGATACCACCCGGCGAGACTCACGCTCGCCTCGGTCGGATTGTACAGCTCGATCCAGTCGCTACCCTGGCCCCGCGCCGGGTTGGCCACGAACTCGTTGAGGAGAATCGTCGCGGACGCGCGGGGTCATCCGCACCGGGCGAGCCGTGGATGTACGCGCTGGCCCGCCAGTTGCCGGCGTAGTTGAGCGAGCCCTGCGGCTCCGTGAGCAGGGCCGCCGGCAGCGGGACGAGCGAGTGCCCGCCGCCATCGGCGGCCTTCGGCCAGCCCGGGCCGTCGCCATACGTGAATTCGACGACCGTCCCGTTCCCTTGATCGACCAGCGTGACAGTCTCGCCGCTGTTGGACAGCTTGCCCTGGTACTCGCCGGCAATCAAACCGGCCAGGCCCGTGCCGTAGCGAGACAGGAAGGCCTGCTTGTTCCTCACGACCAGAACAAACTGGCCGGGACCGAGCGTCGTGACGCTACTGCCGGCAAAGCCGAAAGTCACGCCCTGTTGGAGGGAGACGCCCGATAGGTCGAGCGCTTGAGCGCCGATATTCTTGAGCTCGAGGAACTCGAAGTCATTGTTGTCGCCGCCGCTGGGCGGGGCCGCCGGGTTGTACATGACCTCGGTGACGCGCAGGTTGTCCAGGAGGCTGGCGGCCAACGGCTCCCCGGCGACGAACTGGACCGGGCTGGACCAATGGCTCCAGCGGCCCGTGTTGTTCTTCATCCGGCCGCGGACTCGGTACGTGTGTCCGGGCGTGACGCCGGCCGCCGGGATCTTGATATCGCTGCTGTACGTCTTGATTTCGTCACTCTGCCAGGTGGCCTCGATCTCATACTTGCCGGCGACTTTACGCTGGATCTGAGTCGAGCCGGACCCGCCCGTGCTGCCGGCCGTCTGCGACTGCTGGCTCGTGAGACGGACATCCAGGAAGGCGTCGGAGCTGTCGCTGAGCGAAGCGTTAAGGACCTGCGCAGCAATCACGTTGGTGCCTTCGACCAGCCAAGTGTGCGGGTCGCCCAGATCGACCGGCACGAAGTCGGAGTTCTCGATGGCGGCCGTGGCCGTGGCGTTGTAGGGCAGGTTCTCGCCCGCGAGATTATCCTGATAGGCGAGCTTGCCGTTGATCCACAGGTTGATGCCGTCGTCGTACTTGACTTCGAGCTTCAGCTTGGTGAGCGCGGAGATCCCCGTCACATTGAGGGTCTTGCGGAAATAGAGGCTGGTGTAACCGCCCCGCATGTCGGCCAGGGGCGTCCCCATGACGATCTCAGGGTCATAGCCGATCGGCGCCGGGCCCGAGAGCCAAGTGGAGTCGTTGAAGCCAAGCTGACGCCACGCCGTTTGGGGCGTGGAAGGCTCCTTCGTGCCTTTGAAGTACTTCCAGGTGCTGCTGTCAGGCACCAGGACGACGCCGCCCGAGGTGGTCTGTTGTACGGGGGCCGTCGAACCGGGGGTGACCTCGGCGATTCGCCATTGCAGGGCACCGAACGTGCCGGACCCCTGCGGGTCGCTGAAAGCAGAGGTCCGGAACGTCAGGGCGTTGATCGGGAAACCGGCGGGCCCGGTGGCCGTGATCGTGGGCGTATTGGGGATTGCGGTGTCGGCGGATTTGGTATCGAGATAGGTCCCCCGCGTCTTTACGTAGTCCTTCATGACCTGGACCATGCCCTCGAAGGTCCGCGCGTAGCCCTTGCTCGCGGCGGACTGGTAGAACATGTTCTGGCCCGCCTTGAAGCTGGCGGCCTGATCGAGGTACTTGGGGTAGGCCCCGGTCCCCATGACCCAATGATAATCCCACATACACCGGTCGGCGTCGACGATCGACAGGCCCCCGGCGGGGTCGTTGATGACCGCAGCGTACTCGTCGATGAGTTGGTTCGTCTGATCGGTGTTGAACAGCAGGTCCGTGACCTCGCGCAGGCGGTTCTTGTTCTCAATGCCGATATTGCTGATGTTGAGCAGACCGGCCCGGCTGAAGGGGTCAGTTGGATCGTTGCTGCCGTAGTAGGTGGTCCACGTCAGGTCCTTGTCCCACGGCAGTTGCCACCATTGGTTGGTGTCGGGGTCGTGATAGAGGAACCAGTTCTTGCTGGTGATGTCGCCGTCATGCACGGCCTGGTAAACGGCGTAATAGCCGTAGTAAGCGGGGAGGTTGACATTCTGCCGCCACCACGTCTCCGAAGCGCCGGTGTACGCGCTGAGAAACTGGTTGAGGTCGGACCCATTGGACGGCTGCGTCGGGCCCTGGTTGTTCGAGGCGCCGGTGCCATTTTCCATCTTGTAGAGGTTGCCGTCGGGCAAATCGTGCTCGTCAAGGAATCGCCCGTCCATCTGCTCGATGGTCATGTACAGGCCCCAGAAGTCGCCGTCATACTGCGTCCCGCTGGTCGTCAGCGGCGGATGGGCCGCGTTGCGCGTGCCGTCCTCGTAGGTCTCGTCGATGATTCGAAACTCCACCCAGTTCGTCTTACACGCCGGACAGCCGGCCAGGTTGAACAGCCGGAAGGAGAGCGCCTCGAACATCCCTTGCTCGCCCCGCTGCCCGAAGCTGCCCTGCTGAATGCAAGCCGAGAAATTCAGCTTCTTCCAGGTCGTGCTATACGGATTCCCATAGTCATCGCGGGCCTGGAAGTCATGCCCGCGCAGGAAATCGAATTTCCACATGTTCTTGCCCATGGAGTAGCGCCACACCCCGCCGCGGGCCCGATAGTTGATGTGGTCGTAGACATCGCCGTCGTAGACAAGTGTGCCGTGCCACAGGTATTCGCTGCCGGTGTACTTGGACAGCCACGTGCAGTCCTCAACATCCGAATTCCTGCTGATCAAGTGATAGACCGGCACGCTCTGCATCACCTCGGCGGGAAACTCGATAATCGGGGTGACGCCGGGCTGGATGGCCCCCCGCCAGGCGGGTACGCCGTCGTAGACAAAGTAGGCAAAGTTCGGCTGCGGATCATCCGCATACGGCACGGTGAGCCCCAGTCCCACGCCGTCCACCGCCATAATCTTGTAGCGAACCAGGCGCCGGTGCATCTGCACACTGGCCGGGATCTGCGCAGTGTAGATATCGTCCCCGGCCCGCGCATCGCCGGCGAGGCCGTCGTCGTGCATCGGGACCGCGATCCAGCCGCTTGCGTACGCGGGATCGGCCTTTGAGAAATAGGCTCCCGGCTCGACCACCTGGTAGAACAACATGACGCTGGCAACGCCGTCCGGATCAGTGACCTTGGCCGTGATGGTCACGACCTCGCCGCTCTTAGGCTGTTTGGGCGTGTGCTGCACCTGCCGGATCTGGGGCGGGATATTGTTGGCCAAGACGCTCTTGTTCGGCGCCGCCGGCGTGGGCAGCGCCGAGCGCCAACTGCCGCCCAGATTGTTGTCCAGCGCCGGATTCATCAATTGGAGTGAATACCCGGTGCCCGGCTGGGTGTCCGATATGGGGTCGCCCACGATCGGCCACGGGAACCCAAGCTGATACTCGACCTCGTCCATGAGCACCCCTGCGGCATCGCGCAGGACGATCCGCTCGCCCTCGTTGCTCAAACTGCCCGCATACGGCCCAAAAATGAGATTCTCCGGCACCCCCGCCCGTCCGGCGTTCCACTTGGCCTGGATGGCCGCGGGATTCTGGGCCACGATCAGGTATCCGCCGGCACGCAGTTTCGTCCCGGCCGGGAAGGTATAGAGGACGCCCTCGGTGAACTGCCAGCCGGAGAGGTCCATGTCGCTCGTCCCGGCGTTGTACAACTCGACGAACTCGACCAGCTCCGTCTTGACATCCGGGTTCGTGTGCAGCTCGTTGATGACAATCGCGGACTCCGCCTGCCCCCACCCGATCCCGCCCCACCACAAAAGAACGACAAACGCGATCCACGGCATTTGACGTCCCCACCCGCTCCCCGTTCGACGGCTCTTAACCGGGACTCTTCTCGCTTGGAACATGTCCATCGCCCTTCATCGTGCAGCCCGCGCGTCCCCGCACGACCCTGCTTCTATGCCAATCTTGCCGCGGCGGTACAGACGCAAGATTTTGCGTCTCTACCCGACCGGAGACGGTCGCCCTTCCCAGCGGTCCACTGACCGCCTCCGCCAGTTTCATCTTACCCCATTTAACACCCCCAAGTCAAGCATTCGGCGTGGACGGTACCCCACCAGCACAGAGACAAGATGACGGCGCGTGCAGCGGCCACAGTGAAGTGGCGGTGAGCGTATTCGACAGGACTATTTCGATGTGCCGTACATTCTGCTTGCCGATGCAGTAAATGTTCTTCATCCCAACGAGAAAGAGTTTGCCCTCCGCCGCGGCAGGTGAGGGGTGATTGCCGTCGCCCAGATCGTTGACGGCAAGGATCCGACACTCCGGCCCTGCCTGAACGACGTAGCTTTTGCCGGCATTGGCGAAGAACAAATGTCCTTTGGGGTCCGCGATCGGGCTGGCCCAGGCGGTGGATATGTCGGCCAGACGCTCGGAGTACATCTCTTTGCCGGTGGCCATTTCCCAGCACTGGAGAACAGCCCGGAGTGCGCAAGCGATACAGATACGGGCCGACGACGATGGGCGAACTCAGGGCTTCGCCTCTTTGCGCGATCGTCCATCCAATGTGTGTGCCGGAGACGTCGCCCGAACCGGTCGGGTCCACCGCGACGCCCGTGCTGCCCCGGCCACTGTCAAAGTAGACGAGGCCCTGCCCGTAGGCGGGCGAGGAGGCGTCCCCAGCGCCCCGGCACCACCACAGGAGCTTCCCGTCGGCAGGATCGAGACTTTGCAGGGCATCGCCCGCCTCCTTCATGCCCGAGGCCACGACAAGCATCTGGGGTTTGTTGGCAATCTGTAGAATCACAGGCGTGCTGTGCCCGAACTGCATTTGCGGGAATTTCTTCTCCCATTTGACCTCGCCATTGGCCTTGTCGAAGGCAACGACATGCGAGTCTTCCGGCTTGGCCATCGCGCGCAGGAGGATAACTGTATCGCCATAGAGGACCGGGCTGCTGCCCAGCGTAACATCGAAGGAGTAGGGAACGATGGGCTTTCGCCACACGATGTGGCCCTGAAAATCGAGCGCCGCCAGGACCGAGGAGGCGAACGCACAATAAATGAGTCTGCCATCGGTGACCGGTGTGGCCGCGGCGTAGCCTCCGCCCGGTCCGCTGCGAAAATCGTTCCGCAACCAGGGTCCCGGCGGTACGAGCGTATCCCAGAGCAACTTGCCATCGGAGGTGCGATAGCAGGCGACATGATGCTCCGGGATCACTTTCTTGCGGTCTTGGACATCCGCCGGCCAGTTGACGGTGCAGACGATAACCGCCTGATCCCAGACGATGGGACTGGCATGCCCTTCGCCGGTCAACGGCGAAACCCACCGCACGTTCTCATGCGCCGGGCCGCCCCAGGTGATCGGCAGATTCTCCTCCGTCGTGTAGCCCAGGCCCGTCGGGCCGCGGAACCCGGGCCAGTTCGCGTGAACGAGGGCTTGGAGACGCGAGAAGAATGCCGGCCACGATGATGCCGAGACATGGCCGGCCGATTTCGCGAAGAATTGAATCCTTACTTTGAGATACTTCATCATGTCGTACTACCTCAGATTGTTCCACTCCCTGACCGCGGAGCCTTCGCACTCCTGGCCCAGCGTGACGACGTTCTTCACGCCGGTGAGATCGTTGCCCGTGAGCTTGATGCCAGACGATGCCTTCCCTTCCACCTGCACGAATTTCGCCACCGGCGTGACGGATTGATATCCGGAGAGGACAACATTCGTGGACTGGATCAAGCGTACGAGAGGCTGATCGTTGGATGGCGCCGCGACATCAAAACCGGTCAACCGGACGTTGTGGCAATCGTCCAAAAGCACGGCCGGACGGGCGTCGGGGGCGGCCAGATTGAACCGGAAGTTCTCGACGACGAGGTTCTTCACGTGCCGGACGTACAATCCGTAGGCCGGCAGGCTGGCGCCGAACATCCGGTTCTCCGGATAAGTCGCTTCCTTCTCCGGAACCGGGGCGTTGGCTTGGGCCATAGTTCCCGTCCCCTTGTACGTGAAGATGACGTCTCGGATCGTCACATTCTCCACATAGCTTCCGGGTATGCCGGTGATGGAGCTGGTGATCAGGCTCTCGTTGGTCGCCGTGATATTGCTGATGACCACGTTGCGCAGCGAGCCCCGGCCGCGACGGCTTCCCAGGCGAATGAAGAGCGGAGTCTGCACCCCGGTCATCGAGACGTTCGTGATCGCGACCTGGTCCATGGCGCCGCCGTCCACGACTTCCAGGGCGAGGCCCGAAATCACGGTATCGTCGCGCGTCACGCCCGGAATCGTCGCCGCCCAGTGGCGCTGGGCCGCCTCGGAGGGCCGCCGAATCACACAATTGCCGATCGACACGTTCCGGAACCCGCAGCAACTCGACGTGCCGAACTTGATGGCGTTGCAGTTGGACGCGATGACGCAATTGGTGATGGCGACGTTCTCCACCAAGTAATTGGGATCGTCGCTCTTGAGGCATACGGCGTCATCGTCGCAGTCGATGATGCAGTCGGAGATCGTGATATTCTTGCCGTCGATGTCGATGCCGTCGTTGTTCTCGTTGGCGAACGAATAGATCCGCACACCCCGGACGGATAACGGCCTCGCTCTCCAGAATACGAAAGACCCAACTGGGGGAGTTGACCAACGTGACGTCCTCGACCGTGATCTTCTTGCTGCGGAACAAGCGGATGTCGTTGTGGCGGGGTCCGTTGGTAGGATAGTACTTCTTGAATCCCTGCCCGTCGATGGTCCCCCGGCCCGTGATCGAGGCGTTCTCAATGCCGTTGGCGTATACGACGGCTTGGGTGAAGGCTTTCGGATCGGTGCTGCCCAAAAGGACAGCCCCCTGGTCGAGATGCAGATTGACGTTGCTCTTGAGGAAGACTGTGTTGGTCAGAAACCGCCCCGGGGGCACCGTGACCGTGCCTCCGCCGGTGGACGCACAGCGGTCTATCGCCTTCTGAATGGCCGGCGTGGCCAGCGTCGTCCCATCGGGCACGGCCCCACAATCGAGAATACTGACGTCCTCCGCCCACGCGGAGCCCGCCAGAAGACCGCAGAACAAAACCGTAGAGACTCTCATCGTTACACCCGAGAAGCGTTAGCGTTTGAATGTCCTGGACGCACCCGTGCGACCGTTGGTGACCGTGAAGCTCCCATCTTGCGACGCCGACACCTTGATCCATTTGCCGTCGGGCGAGTCCTGGAGGTTGGCGATGAATTCGTCCGGGGTATTTTCGCTGCCACCCCGAACCGACCAGTGCAGTTGGTACAGGGCTTCCAAGCCGGGAGAGGATCGGATGACCTTCAGGGCCGCCGGGGCTCCGACCTTCCGGGCCCCGTTGTTCATGATGGCCACGCGGGGCCTCAGGGCGTGCACCAGGGCCGGCGAGTTGGAGATGTCATTGCCGTGGTGGCTGACCATGAAGAGGTCCACGGTCCCGATCGGATTGTTCGGGCACATCAGGGCCCGTTCCTTGTTCCAGGTCAGGTCCGCCAAATCCAGCATACGAAACTTCCCAAGAGTAAACAGCAGGCCCACACACTGGGCGTTCTCCGACTCGTCCTCGTTGGTCCCCTTCCAGGTCATGGGCGGCGTGCTTTCCGTGAAGGGATTCGGGGCCCCGCCTCCCGCGACCGGGGTCTTGATCGCCTGACCGGCAGAGGTCACAACCAGGACGTCCACGCCCTGGAACGGAATCTTGTCGCCGGGCTTCACGACCAGATGCTTGGCCTTGGCCACTATCGCATCATACGCCTTGACCGAGGCCGTGGTCATGGGGTCATGCACCGCCGCCGGACCATGGTCGACAAAAGTCACCGCCGGAATCCGCGCCACGGTCGCCGGCACATTGCCCACGTGGTCGAGGTCATAATGAGTCACCACGAAGTAGTCAAACTTCTTGACACCCGCCGCTTTGGCCGCCTCCTCGATGCGCGTCGCGTCCCGATCGTTGTTCCCGGGAAAGCCCGCATCGATCAGCATGGACTGGCCTGCCGGCGAGACAAGCAACAGGGCCTTGCCGCCCTCCGTGTCGATCACATACATGTCCAGGGTGTCCGCGGCGTGCAGGAGCGAGGCCGACGACAGAATTACCATGCCCAACAGACAGATCTTGTTCATATGTCAGTCCTTTCTTCCTACTCATGTCCTGGGGTGGACGACCAGATCGTTCAGGTACTCTTCGATGTTCGTGTACCCGTCGCCATCGCGGTCCAGATTGGCATCGGCCGCGTCGTTGGGGTTGAGCCCGTGGGCGATCTCCCAAGCGTCGGGGATGCCGTCGTTGTCTGAATCCTGCGGTGGCCGGGCCTGTCGGTACTGGGGCCAGCCCCCCACCTGGGTCTGCGAATCGATGATCGACCCCTTGCGCTGTCGCACTTCGTCCACGATGCGGGCATCCACCACGTCTCGGACCGGCAGCGAGGCGCCGACCGTGGCCAGCACGGTCTCAAAGGCTTCCTTGGCGGAGAGGGTCTTGACCGGCGCCGCCTCAAAGGGCTTATCCACGACCCGGACTTGCCTCACGCCATCAATCTCCACCCGGCTGAAGAACTGCGCGTTGTCCGCCGTAAGAGCGTCGTTGCCCTCGAAAATATTGTCCCGGATGAAGAAGGCCAGGTCCGAGGGACTGCCGATCGTGATCGGCGTCCGCGCCGTGGAGCTGGGGCCGGGTCGAATGTAGTTTGCCACGTAGTTGACAGGGAACTTGCCCTGCGTCAGGCCGGAGCAGGTGTTCCCGAAGTCGTACATGACGTTATTGCGGACGTCGAACATCGGATACGGTGGCTTGTCGTAGTTGTCTCCGAGCCGGGGGCTGCGGGCGCGGTGGTGGGCCCAGAGATTGTGGTGCAGAGACACCGGCCCGTTGGCCCGCGCCAACGATCCGTAGCCGTGCGGCCCCTTGGGGTGCTTGCTTTTGTCGAGCCCTTCGGCGATCAGGCACCGCTGGACGGTGGCGTCGGAGACACCGCCGGCCAGCGACAGACACTCGTCGATAGACCACGTGGCCGAACAATGGTCCAGGATCACATGGCTGGCTCCGTGCGCCAGAGTGATCGAATCCTCCGCCTTGCCGGCCAAGTCGCCCAGGCGGCTCCGCAGGTACCGGATCACGACATCGTGAGTGGCCACCTCAAAGGGGTAGTTCCGCAGGCAGATCCCGTCCCCCGGGGCCGATTGGCCGGCCAGAGTCAGATAGGGATTCTGGACCCGGATGGGCTTTTCCAGGCTGATCAAACCGGAGACCCGGAAGACTACGATCCGAGGGTCCTCGGCCGTGCAGGCCTCCCGCAGACTGCCCGGTCCGGAGTCGTCCAAATTCGTGACGAACAGGACTTTCCCCCCGCGGCCGCCGGGTGTAGTGGAGCCGAACCCTTCCGCCCCGGGAAAAGCCGGTAACTCACCTGTCCAGCCCATAGCACTACAGCCCAGAACCACTCCGGCTGCCACCCAAGTCCGGACTCCAGCCATACCCCTGTCTCCTATAAAAAGATGACCTACGGAGGACGGCACCATCGTACCCAGCCGGCGTCCCAAAGCCAAGGAGATCTTGGGCCCAGGTAACGGCAGAACGCTGCCGCGGTGGGAACTACAGGTGTGGGATCAGACCATCGTCATGGACCTATCACAACCACATCGGTTTTAGGGCCGGCGGTCCCATTCTCATCGAGCAGCCGGGCGAAGAGGGTGGCGCGACGGGTGGCAGCTTCGAGGGAGCCGTTGCGGGCGAGGGCCAACTCCAGATGGACCAATTGATGGGGCGGCAGGGGACGCAGCGGGACGTTGAGGACGACCATTGATGGGACGTCCACTGGGGCGACGGGGGTTCGCCATAGCTCCCGGTCCGTCCGGCCGTCGGCGTACGTTGTCTTGACACAGACCCAGGCGAAATCCATCCGCTGAGCCGCCGTGCAGACCGCTTGCCACCATTGGGTCGGATCTTGCACTCGGCGGAACCGCAGTTGGAGGTCGTCAAACGCTCTCTTGTCCTCCCGAGCTTGATGAGAATACCGGTACTTGGCCCGCAGGTCGGCCAGAGTCTTCCGTAGCGGGAGGGCCCCGACGGCGTAGAAGAACAACACGATCAGACACAGCACCAGGGCAGACACCAGCAGAACGCTGAGGTCGTGGCGGGTCATCACGAGCAGGCCCAGACCGGCGGCGAGGGCCGTCATCAGGTAAATGACGGCGACGGCGCCGCGCTGGCTCCAGCCCTTCTCCAGCAGCCGGTGATGAAGATGGCTGCGGTCGGGGGAGAAGACGGAACGACGCTCCAGGAACCGGCGAATCATGGAGAAGAGGGTATCGAAGATAGGGATCCCGAGGGCCAGCGCGGGCAGGACTAAGCCGAGCAAGGCCATCGACTTCGAGACGCACATCACACTGACGGAGGCAATGGTAAAACCGATGAAGAGGCTGCCACAATCGCCCATGAAGACTTGGGCGGGGTTAAAATTGAAGAAGAGAAAGCCCGAGAGACCGCCCAGCAGGGCCAGGGAGAAGACGGCCATCATGATGTCGTTGTGCTGGGCCGCGCCGAGGTGGATCGTGCTGCCGTGAATGGCGAAGATCGCGATCACGCCGCACGCCATCGCTGAGACGCCGGCGGCCAGTCCGTCGAGGCCGTCGCTGAGGTTGACCGCGTTCGTGATGCCAACGATCCAGAGCACCGTGAGCGGCCAGCCGAACCAGCCCAGGCCGATCGTGCTCCCTGGCCCCCAGCCGATATCGCCGATCCGGATGCCCGCCAGACATAGAACGGCGGCGCCGAGGGACTCTGCCGCGAACTTGAAACAGGCCGGCAGGCCCCAGAGATCGTCGATCAGCCCGATCAGAAACACCGCGGCGGCAGCGCCGAGCAAGGTTACGATCTGGGGCCACACCGCGCGAAACGCCTGCCCGATCGTGTTGTTCAGAAGGAGCAGGGACACGATGGCACAGACCGACGAAAGAAAGATGGCCACGCCGCCGATTCGAGGGATGGGCTGCGTATGAATGCTGCGGAGGCCCGGGCAATCCAGCGCCCCCATCCAGCGTGCCAGCCAGATTACGAGAGGCGTCACGATAACCGCCAAGTACGCCGCACCCAAATAGACCCAGATGTACGTGTGTGTTTACTCCCTCCTGCCCGGTCCCCGGGAGACGGATCGCCCGTCTGCGGTTGTCCGTTCGATCCTGTCTATACGTTGTTCTTCTTCGCGGGGATCAGGGCCTCCGCCAACTCATTTCTGAGCACTTCCAGCGCCTTGGCAATCATGCCCCCCGGCGTGCTCTCCAGCACCTCCGGGTGCCTCTGCTCGAAAAGCATCCGCTCTTTGCGTTTCACCAGCAGATCGCCATAGTGCTTCTCCCCTTGACGCTGGGGAGTGGGCTTATCGACCAGCACTCGTGTACATCGGGGGAGCCACCCGCAAGTATAGACAGGATCCCGCGGCAGCCAGAGCCACCGAAGATAGAATCAGCCAGCGTCCCCGCCACAGAATCTGGCAGAGACTGCCGTAAGCATACCCCAGGTTGCCTGCCGACGCAGCACACGGCCCCAGGCGGGGCGACTCCGCGCAATTCTCACTCTGCTCGTACCTCCGGCTAATACCGCTCCGTCATAGACACAGGCGGACTCCGTCTCCGTGGGATGCAAGGTCAAGCACCCTCCTCAGGGCAGGCCCGTAGGACCGTGGCGCGGTCCCCATGCCGCGTCGTCTTGATGAAAACATTGGGGTCACGGCGCAAGCTCCTCCTCTGGCTGGCCCAGATGCGACGACTGCAACACTCTCGGCGGAGAACGGCTCTACGCGAGCACGTCCCGGAAGCCCAAGGAAGCCACCGTGGTAGTCTGAGCGTTCGGACCCTGCTGGGATGGCAGGCATCGCGTCAACCGCTCCGGGACTCTGTAACGCCCTCCGAGCCTGACAGGCAGCAGAAGTCGGTCTGGGCGCGGTGGCCTTGCGGCCGGCGCTATGCCGAGGGATTCAGATGGTTCCTTGCCCCCCAATTGCACACACCAGAACAGTATTTTCATACACCCCGAATACGTCCGCCATCACAACCAATTTTCACGACAAGTCAACTCGTGTTTTCTGAGGACTCATGAAAAACATGGCCTTCTTGATGATGACAGCGCTGACGCGTCTCCCTCGGGCTGCCTTTCATCCTACCGCCCAGGTTGAGCACAATCGTACCCGATCCGCGGCAAACTCGATCTTCCGGCGGCCAAGCAGCCCGTCGCGAGACTCACGGAAGCACTTTCGTTCGTGTCCGGGCGAGTTGCCCGACGAAACAGTTCGGAACCGTCGCCACGGTAGACTCCACTCAGTGGCCTCGAACCGAGTTGCACGTTATTTCGCGCGGGCAGTTACAATTCGCTTGACCCTGCGTCGGTCATGGTTTACTTCTGAGTAGCTCTGTATGGACTGGTTGGAGCCCCGCCTGTAAGGCATCGCATGTGGGGACCCGGGTAGTAGAGGTTTGTCACAGATTGGGTCATGCGAAGGATTGCAGTTGCTCTGATTCTGTTGGCGTCGCTGAGCGTGCCGTCCCCGGCCTCGGTTTCCACGAACGTCCCTCTCGGTCACTGGAGTTATGATGCGGTCGAGAAACTCGCCAATTACGGGTTGATCGACAGCGCCATGCTGACGATCAAACCCCTGTCGCGGCTGGAGATGGCCCGGCACGTGGGACGGGCCCAGGACGCTCTGGAGCAGATGAAGGACCCGCCGGAGATTCTCACGGCCATTGTGGAGAGGCTCACGCGCGAGTACAAGGCCGAACTGGTGGAACTGGGCGTGCTCGACGGCTCCCACAGCGAATCGAGCCTCAAACCGGTGGAGGACCCCTACGCCAAGTATCTCTATGCCGATCGCAAGCCGGACCTGGAGAACCAGCGCGGCGATGTCTTCCAGAGCGGCTCGAACGCCCGGGCCGGTTTCGCTTCCCGCGGCACACTGTCCGACGCCTTCGCCTTTTATCTGCACCCGCAATATGCCGGTGCGCCGGAGGGCGACAACAAAGTGGATTTGATCGAGGGCTACGGCAAAGTGGGGCTCGGGTCCTGGGAACTGGAGGCGGGCCGGGATTCGCTGTGGTGGGGGCCGGGCTCTCATGGCGCTATCATCATGAGCGACAACGCCAGGCCGCTCGACATGATCAAGATCTCCAATCCTCAGCCGATCCTGCTGCCCTGGATCTTTCGCGCCCTGGGTCCGATCAAAGCCGAGTGGTTCTTGGCGCGGTTGGAGGCAGATCGAGATTTCCCGCACACCGATCTGACCGGCTTACGGATCAGCATCAAGCCCCACCCGTCGGTGGAGCTGGGGGTCTCACGTGTTGTCCAGTTTGGTGGTCACGGGGCGGCGCGGCCGGGCTTCTCCGATTATTTTCTGACCTTTCTGCCCCGCCACAACGACGAGCAAACCAACCAAATCGCCGGGTTTGACGCTTCCGTTCTGGTTCCGTTGCCCGATAATGGCCTGCTCCGCACGATCAAGCTGTACGTGGACGCCGCGGGGGAGGATGAAGCCAATTATTTCCCGAGCAAGTGGGGCGATCTCCTGGGCGTCCAGTTCAACGACATCTTCAAGACCGGCCGGACGGATTTTCGCGTCGAGTACGCCGACGATATCGTGCCCGACTCGTTCGACGTCTTCTACACGCACAGTGTCTACACTTCCGGATATACCTACGACAGCAGAGTCATCGGCCATTTCATGGGGACGCAGTCGCGCGACCTGTTCCTGCAGGTGTCGCACTATCTGACGAGCGACCTCATCGTCAACGTGTCCTACGACCGAACCATGCATTGGCTTGGCGACGGCGCGCACGCCGGGAACATCTACGAGGTGGGCGTGACGTACTTCCCCTCCCAGAATTGGCAGGTCCAAGGCGGCTACCGCTTCGAGCAATGGGCCAGCCGCGATGGAGGCAACAACCACATTTTCGAGCTGGGGCTGATCCGAAAGTTCTGAGAATTGCGGATGGACGATTTCGGATTGGGAAGGTGGGTCGCCACGAATCCGAAGTCTGGAATCCGCCATCACCCCGTGATCGTTTTCCAGCTCGCGTTGAGCTCTTCCATCAGAGTGATGACCTCGCGAATCCTCTGCGGGTCTTTCTTGGCGTTGGCCTGGAAGAGACGCCGATTCATGTAGTTGTAGAGCCGCCCCAGGTTCTGGGCAATCTCGCCGCCGCCCTCCATGTCCAGCACACTGCTCAGCTCATTGATGATGTCCTGGGCTCGGTCGAGGTATTGCCCCTTGGCCGCCCAGTTGCCCGCCTCAATCTCCTGGATGGCCAGTTTCATGAACTTGATGGCGCCATCATAGAGCAGGACGATCAAGCGTCCGCGGCTCTGCGTGCTGATGGCCGTTTGCTGGTATGCCTCGACTCCCTTCATGGTCCGACCTCCCGCATGGAAAGGGCCCCTTCGATTCCCGGCAACGCTGCGGCTGGGTCCGGCCGGGCTGGAAATGGGCGGGATCTGTTGTGGACGTAAGAAGGGGAAGATGACCGGCCCTGGCGCAGCCGGTCATCTTCCCAGATCAATCGATCAAGGCGTCCCACGCCCTTACTTCAGGAGCGTCAACGCCATCTGCGGAATCGAGTTCGCCTGCGCCAGCATGGCGGTACCGGCTTGTGCCAGCACCTGGTTGCGGGTCAGGGTCGCCATTTCCGTGGCCACATCGACGTCCGCAATGCGCGATTGAGCGGTTTGCAGGTTCTCTTTCTGAATCCCCAGCACTTCCCTGGTGCTCTGGAGACGGTTGACCATGTAGCCGAACTTGGCCCGGGCCGTGTCCTGCAGGGAAATCGCATTGGTCACGGCCGTCAACGCTGCCGCGGCGTTGGTCGTCGAGAGGATGTTGATGCCCGTGCCCGCCGCCGCCTTCATCAACGTGTCGCCGTTCACGGTACCACTACCGCCCGTGAGGACCGATCCCCGAGGCGGCGACCCACCGTAAAGGCCCCGCTGATTCCGCCAGCCGCGGTGCTGTCGGCGGTCATGGTGACGCCCGTCATGGTCGACGTGCGCGAGCCGAGCTTCAACTGGTACGTGTTGCTACCGGAGTCGTACACCGTCGAGGCCATGGCGTAGTTCTTGCTGTTGCCGTTGGCATCGTTGCCATTGTTTTCGCTCTTCGCGTTGATCGCGTCGACCACCTGCTGCAGGGTGTAGCTCTTGCCGCCGTCCAAGGTGACGTCGATCTGCGTCCTCCGTGGTGCTGCTGGGCCCGGTGAACTGGATATGGAGCGTGGCAGTATCGGTCCCCGAGACGCCCGCCGTGGTCAGGTAAGCGCCGCTGCCAACGGCCGCGACCCCGTGGTCGGAGGTCGCCTGCTCGCCGGCGCTGCCCGTCGTGATGCCCAGGCCGCTTTCCGTCATGTCGCTCCGCGCGATGCTGATCGCATCGTTGCTGCCCGTCCCGAACCGGACCGTCACATCCGACGCATCGGAGACCGTGTTGAGCATGCCGATGCCGTTGAACTGAGTGGACTTGGCAATGCGGTCCACTTCGGCGGCCATCTGCTCGAACTCGTTGTTCATGATGACGCGCTGGGCGGACGTGTAGGAACCCGTCGAGGCCTGCTCCGCCAACTGCTTCATACGGACCAGGGCGTTGTCCATCGTGCCCATGGCGCCTTCCATCGTTTGCAGCATGCTGATCCCGTCCTGGGCATTGCGGCTGCCCTGGTCCAGCACGGTGACATCCGCCTTCATCGACTGGCTCACGGCCATGCCGGCGGCGTCATCACTGGCGCTGTTGATCCGCAAGCCGGACGACAGCCTTTGCACCGACGTGGCCAAGGCGTCGTAGCTCTTCCCGAGGTACCGGGCGGCGTTCGCGGCCATCATGTTGTTCGCAATTGCTAACATGTGCTCAACTCCTTAAAAAAAGACCCCAATACGGCCCCCTTACGAATTCACGCATGCGGCCAAGGGCTCCGGCAGAGACTCTTGGCCTGCACTACGTTGATTATCGAGGGAAAAATGGAGGACTTAAGGGGTTTGGATAGGCCAGATGACGACAAAAGTCCAGGGCCCTTTAATGTGCCGCTTGCCAGTACTGATAGGGTCGAGAGTCCCCGCTCACCCGCCGGTCGAGATTTCGAAAATGTCGGAGCGGCGTCCCCCGCGAAGGCCGCACACCTGCCCTTCTTCCTGAAACGTCCCTCATGACCCGGCAAACTCTCATGAGGGCTCAGCGCCAACAACCGATACTAGGCTTATCGCAATCGACGGGATGCCAATGCCCACCGCCACGGACAAGACACTGCTGGTCTTCAACTGTCACGAGCCCTGGATCTACCAGCTCGGGACCCTGGGCTACCCGCTCGACATCATCGTGAACCTGCCGGGCAAGTACAACCGGGGCTGGGACGAGCGGATGCGGCCGGTGCCGGCCCACGCCCGGCTCATCACCCTGCCCGAGGCGCTCGCGTCGCCCAAGAGCTACTACTGCATCGTCACGCACAACACGACGGACCTGCTCGACGCCCGGTCCCGCCCGGAGCCGCGACTGCTCGTGCTTCATCACACGCTCGAGGGCCGCTTGCAGGAGGAGCACGCCACGATCGACCCGCAGAAGATGCTGGACCTGCTCCACACCTACGTCGATCTCTTCGGCGTCCACGTCGTGGCGACGTCCATGTTCAAGGGGGAATCCTGGGGATTCACGGACGATATCGTGCAGTTCGGCATCGACGTCAAGGATTATCCTCTCTGCACGGGCGAGCAGGCACGCGGCCTGCGGATCTGCAATTTCATCAGCAGCCGCCGCCAGATCCTGCTCTGGGATTTCCATGAGCGGGCCTTCGCGGGCCTGCCCGTGACGCTCGTCGGCCACAATCCGGACCTTCCCGGCGTCGAGGCCGCCCAGAACTGGGACCACCTCAAGACGATCCTGCAGTCCCACCGCTTCTATATCCACACGGCCGACCCGCGTTTCGAGGCGGGCCACAACATGGCGACGGCCGAGGCGATGGCCGCCGGACTGCCCGTCCTGGGGAATTGTCACCCCACCTCGCCGATCCGGCATGGCATCACCGGATTTCTCAGCGATGACCCCGGCAGTTGCAGCGCTATGCCCGGATGCTCCTGGAGGACAAGGAACTCGCCCTCCTGATGGGACGCCAAGCGCGCAAGACGGTGGCGGAGCGATTCTCCCTCCTGCGATTCAAGCACGCGTTTCTCCGCTCGATCGAGATCGCACGGCGGAAATGGCTAACGCGCAAGGTCGGTCCCGCGTCGGTGCGGGGGGACCGCTGCCGGCGGGCACTGGCTCGATGACCGAGGCGTCGTTGACTCCTCTACAGAAGCATGTCGATCCGGCCGGGCGGTGCACCTGATCGAACGCCCCGCCTTGGCCGTCTCCTCCGAACGCCTGGGGTAATGCGCCGCTTCCTGCGCCCCGGACGTATAGGAGGCCGGGAGATGATCCCGGCTCTGACCCGAGCCGTTCTGCCCGGACCCGCCATCCTGCTGCCATGCCCCCCGGCCGAAGTCCGGACCGGACGAATCGGGTCCCATGGCGATCCTTCGCCACGGCGGTCCCGTCTCCGCCGGTGACGTCGAGCTTGTGCACCTGAATCCCGGCGTCCTGGAGGCTCCGAACCACCTCCGGCAGGGCCCGCTCGATTTCCCGGCGCGTGTCGCTTCTGTCCACTTCGACCGTGCCCTCCAGGCGTTCGCCGTGTTCGCGCAGCCGGACCGTAACCGTCCCCAGCTCCGGCGGTTGCAGACGAATCGAAATCTGCCCATCGCCCTGGGCCACAGAGGCCCGCACGCCCTCCAGGATTTGCTCGCTCACCGTCTGAACGGCACTGGGACCCGTCCCGAGATCCACGATTCTCGGAAGAGCAGTCTCCGCAGAAGAATGCGGCGTCACCGCGGCTGGCGGGCTGATGGCAGAGAGCCGATGTCCCTGTTTGCGCCTTCACTCCATCCGCGCGCAGTTCCGGGTCTGCCTTCTTGTCGTCGAGCCCCATGACTTCTGTCGGCCGGTGCTGACGGACGGGCGTATCGTCACGTTTGGGGCGACGCGGTCTCCTGGCCCTCTCTGCGGACTTGCTGGGAGCTCTCCGGCGGCTTTTGCGGCGTCTCGGCCACCTGGTCCTGACGCGTGGAGGAGGCTTTGGGGGCCGCTTGATCCGGCTTCTGGGCCGCGGCGGCGAATCATCCTTTGGCGAAGCCGTGAAAGGTGCATTCAGGCCGGCATTCGCCGGCGTTTGCCGCTTTCTGCTTGCGCGACTTGGGCATGTTCGATCGGCTGGCCCGACGCTGACGGCCGATTCCTTCTTCCCCGTGTCCTTCGACCCGGTTGGGGGCGTCGCGATCACATCCGACTTATCGCCGGCTTGGGACCTCTGCGAACTGAGGCGATCCGGGTCGAGCCGCTCAGGGCTTGCGCTCTGGACCTCCGGTTGGTTCCGGCGCGGCCGGGCCGGGCCGCGTTCGTTAGGATCGTGGCGCTCTTGGTCCGTTCCATGGAGCCACGTGATATGTCAGCCGACAGGCCCGGCATGGCAGGCCAAGCACTTGACGGACCGCCGCTCGCGGCATCCACGAAGTTGTCGGGGACTCTGCGGGAAGGTGCCTTGGCCTCGGGCGATTCTCTTGAGAGCTTGGAGGTCGGCGTTTTTGTGGCAAGATCGAGTTGGGCGGCATCCTTCCCGCCCGCCTCCGGCACGGTAGCCGGCAGATCCTGCACGCTATGCCAAGCACTTGAGGCACCGCTTGCCATGGTGCCCACGGAGTTGTTTGTCGTTTGATGAGAAGGGGTCTTACTCCCGGAGGATCCTTTCGCGCGTATCGAGGCTGGGGCTGTCTCGCAAGGATTGAGCTTGGCAGCACTCTTGCCGGCCCCCGCCAGCACAGCGGCCGGCGAGTCGTGCACGCCTTGCCAAGCACCTGACAGACTGCCGGCCGCAGTGTGCCCGGAGTCGTCCGTCGCTTTGTCAGAGGGCGTCCCTGCCTCAGACGATTCTTTCGAGAGCATTCGGGCCGGTGAGTATGCGACCGCATTTGGTAGGAGCCGGGCGGTCCTCTCTGTCATCCTGAGCGGTAGCGAAGGATCCGGCCCGAGTAGTGTAGCACGCGCCGATTCCATCCGCTGGCCAGATGCTTCGCCCGGCTCAGCATCACAAACGCAGGTCGGTCCTCCACGAGAATCAGCCGCACATGCTGGGGATGTTGCAGCAGAATCAAGGTTGGCGACACCCTTCCCGGTCCCCACGGGCACAGCGGCAGACAGCTCGGCATGCCCAACACTTGATGGACCGCCGGCCGCGGCATCCACGGAGTTGTCCGACACTTTCCGAGAGAGGGTCTGGGCCCCAGGCGATTCTTTCGAGAGTATTGGGGTCGGGGATATCAGGGCGGAACCCAGCTTGGCGACACCGCTACCGGTCCGCACCGTCCTCGGGCCCAGCAGGCCCGATAATGCGGGCGACGCAGCCGGTAAGCTGTTATCAGACGTTGATTGAATCTGGCGATCGGAGGCGAGGAGATCTCCCTCCGCAGACGCCGCATCCATAGCGATGGCAGTCTTGCCGCTGCCGTTGTTGCCGGCCTTTGTCTGATCCTTGTCGCCGGCCAGGGCTGCGGCATCCGCGAAACGCCGCTGCAGCTTGGCAGGCGCGCGGCCCACCGGTTCTTTCCCACGTACCGCCATACGGCAATGACAGGGCACAGCAATTCGTGCGAGCGTTCATGCCCATAGTTCGGAGCAATCTACATGCCAATCCGATACCTCATTTGCCGCTCACGACATAAATCATTGATACGCAAGGATTTACATCTGCGTAATGTGCCGCAGGAGAGTACCCGATCTCGCGACACAGCCATCCCTCCGGGAAATACTCTCCGCGAAAGGAAGAATCCTCCGCACGCATTGCACCTGGCCGCCGCGTGGCGACGCTGTCAAATAACCGGCCGCTTGTATAGAAACCGGACAAACCGGTGGAATTGATGATCGATGATTGACGATTGGTGATTGCGTTCCATCTGCGACCGGACTGCCGATAGCGTGCCGAAAGCTCCAAATAATCAATCATCAATCATCCGTCATCAATTCCCCTGGCACGCGTGTTGCTGCTCTTGCATCGGCACAGGCTGTCTGTGCCGACTTGGAAGGGACGCTATGTCGCAACAAGTTGATATCATCGGCTTGCTCGAATCGGGGATCAAGGCCGAAGAGATGCGTCAGAAAACGATCGCCAGCAACATCGCCAACATGGAGACGCCCGGCTACCG
Source organism: uncultured Planctomycetota bacterium (assembly GCA_963750205.1). Classification (GTDB taxonomy): domain Bacteria; phylum Planctomycetota; class Phycisphaerae; order Sedimentisphaerales; family Anaerobacaceae; genus PLanc-01. The sequence goes on along the minus strand of CAVVRJ010000011.1, from coordinate 443,848 downwards.
CCGGCTGGAGGTGCGCTTCGAGGAACTTGCTGGCGAAAGCGATGCGTTCCGGCTCGAGCACGAACCCGGCGGACGTGGAGCCGGAGGTCTTCTCGCCCAAGAACACGTTCGTCAAACCCAACGGCAATGACGTGAATCTGGAAATGGAGATCGGCGAGATGCTGAAGAATTCGTCCCGCCAGACGGCGCTTCGTCAGGCTCCTGCGAAAGAAGTTCGCCCAGTTCGAGGACGCCGTTGCGATTTCGGAGTAGTCGCGGAAAGGACTTCATGCCATGAGAGTTCAGAATTCCTACGGGCCCGCCGATATCGCCGTGTCCGGCATGCGGGCGCAGGGCCAGAACATCGAGGTGATTTCCTCCAATATCGCCAACGCCCAAACCGCCGATGCCGGGCAGGGTCAGCCGTACTGCCGGCTGGAAGCGGTCTTCCGCGCCACGGCCGAAGGGGCCAGCGGGGTCGAGCTCAGCCAGGTCGTCCCGGACCAGATGCGGGATGCAGCGCGTCTATGACCCCGGCAACCCCAGGGCGGACAAAGCCGGCTACATCACCATGCCCAATGTGCACATGCCGGTGGAAATGATGAACCTGACCATGGCCAGCCGGGCCTACCAAGCCAATGCGGCGGTCCTCAAACGCTACGAGAAAATGGTGGAGACCACGCTGGAGTTGCTGCGATAGTTGAGGGCAGTCTGACATGATCCACTTCGACCCGAAGTCCATCCCGCTTTGCCCAACGCCCAGGCGCCGACACCGGACGTCGAGACAGGCCGGCGCGGCCAAGCCCGCCTTTCTCAACGCCATCGAGGCCGCAGGCAAATACGTGTCCAAGGTCAACGACCTGCAGGCAGGCCTCCGATGCCTCGATCCAGGACCTGCTGACGGGCAAGAACAACGATATCACCGCCGTGGTCTCGGCCGTGGCCAAAGCCGATGTCAGCTTCAAGGTCCTGGTGGGCGTCCGGAACAAGCTGATCGAGGCCTACAAGCAAACGATGAACATGCCGCTGTAGGTACTGCAATTGCGGATTATGTAGATGCGGATTCGATCCGAAATCCGCCATCTGCCATCCGCAATAAGACGTGAGTGTTCAATGGAGTTCCTGCACAAAATCGTCTTGGTCTGGCAGAAAGTCAGCCTCGTGCAACGGGCGATGCTGGTCGCCGTCGTCCTGGCGGTCGGCCTCATCGGCGTGCTGCTGATCTCACTGGGCCCGCACCCCGGACATGCGGATGCTGTACCAGGACCTGGCGCCGGCCGAGGCCTCCAAAATCACGGAGAAGATCAGCAGCAAAGGCATCACCTACGAGCTGCGGGACGGCGGCACGACGGTCTACGTCCCCCGGGAGCACGTCTACCAACTCCGGCTGGACCTCGCGAAAGAGGGGCTGCCGACGGGAGACCAAACAGGGTACAAGCTCTTCGACGACGAGAAGATCGGCGTCAGCCCCTTCGTCCAGAACATCAATCTCAAGCGCGCCCTCGAAGATGAGATGGCCAAGAGCATCCAGACGATCGCCGGCGTCGCCCATGCCCGCGTGCACATCGTCAGTCCCGAGCAGAAACTGTTCGCGTCGGATCAGGAGAAGACCACGGCCTCGGTCGTCCTGCAAGTGAAGCCGGGCTATCGGCTCAGCGGCGCCAACATCGCGGCGATTACCCATTTCGTCTCCGGCGGCGTGAAAGGACTCAAACCGGAGAGCGTCACGATCATCGACAGCGAGGGCCACCTGCTGTCCGGCAACAGCGATTCGACCCTGGCCAGCGGGGCCGGCACCGTCCACGACTACCGGGAGCGCGTCGAGCAGGACCTCGCGAAAAAGGCCGAGGACATGCTGGCCACCGTCCTGGGTCCGGGCCGGGCCACCGTCCGGGTCAGCGCCGTGGTGGACATGAATAGCGTCAGTACGGTCGTCGAAACCTACGACCCCGCGGGGAAGGTCCCGACCCGGGAGGAAATCACACAGAATTCCCAGACCGAGCCCACCGCGGCCGGCCAGAAGACGGCCGGGAGCCCTACCAAGAAAGACGAGAGCACGGTGACCGAGTACCAGGTCGGCAAGACCGTCAAACAACAGACGGTGCTGCCCGGCGCGATCAAATCGCTCTCGGTGGCGGCGTTCGTCGATCTGACGGCCGATGCCAATGCCCCGGCCACGGGCGGCCAGCCCGCCCTGCTCATGCCGGTCACCGACGTCGAGCAGATCATCCGCATGGCGCTGGGCCTCAAGGAAAGCGACTCGCTCAAGGTCGTCAACGCCAAGTTCCATCGCTCGGCCGAGCCGGCGGCGGAGCCGGAGCGGGCCGATTGGTCCCGTTATCTGGCGGTGGCCCGCCACCTCTCGTTGGGCATCATGGCGATCTGCGCCCTGATCGTTCTGCGCATCTTCAGCCGGGCGAAAGGCAAGGCGGGGTCGACGGTCCAGGGGCAACTGGCCCCCGGCGCCGTTCCCGTCGGACTGCTGCCGCCGGGCGAGGCCCTCGCGGAACCGGCGCTAGTCCGCCAGCAGATCGCGCAGGCGCTGCGGCAGAACCCGGAGCAGGTCCGGCAGATGTTCCTCAGTTGGATTCAAGAGAAGGGGTAGCATGGGCGGAGAGAAGGGCATGGAAAAATGGAATGATGGAATGATGGAATATTGGGGATCGGCGGTGCTCCCGACCACCCCTCATTCCCTTATTCTCTTGTTCCAGTTTTCCCTTCTTCTCCCCTCTTTTCCGTACCCATGCCAGGAAGGAGTCGCCACGCCGTGCCATTGACGGGCAAACAGAAAGCGGCAGTGCTGCTGACCAGTCTCGACGCCACCACGGCGGCGGAGCTGCTCAAAGGGATCGATGCGGCTACCGTGCAGGAATTGGCGGTCGAACTGAGCTACCTCGATGCCTCCGGCTACCGCGACACCGCCCAAACATTCGAGGTGGCGCGCCAATTCTGCAAATCGCTCCAGCAGGAGTCGGGTTTTCACTTCCGGAGTTTCCTACGGGACATGCTCCGCCATTCTGTCGGCGACGACCAGGCCCAACGCATCCAGCAGGAGATTCGCAACCTCCTGCAGAAGCGCGATCCGTTTCTTCCCCTCCGTTCGGCCGACCTGCCGGCGCTGGCGCAGGTGCTGGAGACGGAGCATCCGCAGGCGGTGGCGGTGGTTTTGTCAGAGCTGCCGCCCAAGCGCGGGTCGGGGCTGCTCGGGCTGCTCAGCGAAAGCGTGCGGGTCAGCGCGATCAGCCGGATGACGAGCATCGGCAGCACCACGCCGGAAGCCAAGCTGAGAATCGCGCAGTTGGTGCAGGGGCGCCTCGAAGGCGTCGGGTCCGGCGCGCAGGCCGGCGCGGCCGTCCCCGTTCGCCCCGAGCAGTCGCTGCGGCAGGTCGCCCTGCTCGTGCGCAACCTCGACAAGGAAGTCCGCGATGGGGTTCTGGAGGCCATTCGCCAGAAGGACCAGGAAGCCGGCGAGAAGATCACGAATCTCATGCTCATCTGGGAGGATCTGCCGTCGGTGAGCGGTCGCTCGCTGCAGCAGGCCCTGCGCGGGATCGACGAGCGGCAGTTGGCCTTGGCCCTGCATGAGGCGCCCGAGGAGATCGTCCTCAAGATCAAGTCCAGCATTTCCGAGCGGGCCGCCACCAAGATGGAAGAGGAAAAATCCTTGATGGCCGCGCCCAAGAAAGAAGATGTCCGCCTGGCCCAGGAGAAGATCCTCGGGGCCCTGCGGGAGTTGAACAAGAAGGGAGAGCTGAGCTTCGAAGAGTAGTCCGATGCCCCCGATGCCCACCATCCAGTTGCCCCGCCCGATGGCTCGAGCCTGCCTCTTCGACGCAGCCGAATTGCGGATGGCGGATGGCGGATTGCGGATTAGCGACTCTGAACTCAATCCGAAATCCGAAATCCGAAATCCGCAATCGGACGATCTGCTCAGGGAGTTGCAGCACCAGAAGGACAAGTTGGCGCAACTCCTGCAAACTGTAAACAGCATGGCGGAGGGTCTCCGCACGCTGCATGAGCAGACCCTGGCGGGTAATCATGCGGAAATCGCCAAGCTCGCGGTCGAGATCGCGCGGCGCATCTTGATGTACAAGGCCGGCAAGGGTGACTATGAGATCCAGGCGATCGTGGAGGAAGCCCTCAAGCAGGCGCCGACCCGCCAGCACGTCATCGTCCATCTGAACCCCGGGGATCTGCCGCCCTGCCAGCAACTTCAGCAGGAGAACCCGCAAAGTCCATGGGCCGAACTGGAGCTCACGGCCGACTGGAGCGTCGGTCGGGGCGAGTGCCTCGTGGAGACGCCCAAGGGCATCGTCCGGTCGTTCCTCGAAGAGCATCTCGAACGCATCAGTGAGGCACTGCAGAGGGTGGAGTGACCATGGCACAGAGGCAAAGCTGCTCGATCGATTTTCACAAGCTCCACTCGGCCTTGGACGGCGTGAGCCTGCTGAACTGCCAGGGCTATGTGGTCCGGGTCTCCGGCTCGACGGTGGAGTCCGCCGGCCCGGTGGTCGGACTCGGCGAGCTGTGCGGCATCCACATCCGCGACGGCCGACGGGTCCTCGCCGAGGTCGTCGGCTTTCGCAACGACCATTTGATCCTGCTGCCTCTGGAACACATCGAAGGCATCTCGCCCGGCGACGCGGTCACGGCCCGAACCACACCCCGGCACATCCTGCTCAGCGAAGCCGCCCTCGGCCGGGTGTTCAACGGCCTGGGCGAGCCCATCGACGGCAAAGGTCCCGTCGCGGGCACCGAGAAACGCCCGCTCGACGTGAGCGGCCCGGCGCCCCTGAGCCGGGAGAAGATCACCGAGCCCCTGGCTCTGGGCATCCGCTCCATCGACGGCGTCCTGACCTGCGGGCGCGGCCAGCGCGTCGGCATTTTTGCCGGCAGCGGCGTCGGCAAGAGCGTCCTGCTCGGCGACATCGCCGTGTCCAGCGATGCGGCGGTTAACGTCGTCGCCCTGATCGGCGAGCGGGGCCGCGAGGTCCGCGAGTTCCTGGAAGAGAACCTCGGTCCCGAAGGTCTGGCCCGCAGCGTGGTGGTCGTCGCCACCTCCGACGCCCCGCCGATCCAGCGGGTCAAGGCCGCCTTCGTCGCCGTCACCATGGCCGAGTACTTCCGCGACCGGGCCCGGAACGTCCTGTTCATGATGGACTCGCTGACGCGGTTCGCGCAGGCCCAGCGCGAGATCGGCCTGGCCGCCGGGGAGCCGCCCGCCACCAAGGGCTATTGTCCCAGCGTCTTTTCCCTGATGCCGCGTCTGATCGAGCGGCTCGGCTGGCGCCGAGCGGGAAGCATCACCGGGCATTCTCACGGTCTGGTCGAGAACGACGATTTGACGGACCCGGTCGCCGACAGCGCCCGGAGCCTGCTGGACGGCCACATCGTCCTGTCGCGCAAGCTGGCGGACCGGGGTCACTACCCCGCCGTCGATATCCTCCGGAGCATCAGCCGGCTCATGCCCGCCGTGGTGGACGCCGAGCATCGCAACGCCGCCCAGAAGCTCCGCGAGATCTACGCCACCTACGCCGATGCGGAGGACCTGATCAACATCGGGGCGTTCGCGCCGGGCAGCAATCGGCGCATCGACGGGGCCATCAGTCTCATCGACCGGATCAATGAGTTTCTGGTCCAGCCGGTGCGGCAGAAGACCCCTTTCCCGGAGACGGTCCGACGGCTGACGGCCCTCCACCAGGCCTGGGACAAGCTTTTGAGCCCGCCCCGCAGCGAAACAGCGAGCGTGAAGAATTGAGGCGGGCCGGCAAATGAAACGATTCGTATGGCGACTGCAAAAGGTGTTGGATGTCAAGACCAAGCAGGAGCAGCTCAAACGCAACGAGTTGTTCCAGATCGCCGAGCAGTTGGCGGCCCGGCGCGGCGAGCTGCTCCTGCGGCGGAGGATCCTGCAGGACCTGATGACGGAGATCCGGGAGCAGCCAGGGCCGGCGCGGTGGAGCGCCCAGGAGTTCTTCCTGCGGCACGCCGACGACGACAATAAGCAAATTCGCCGCTTGGAAGAAGAGCTCGCCGCCTTGCAAGTGCGGCACAAGGAAAAGACCGCGGAGGTGCTGGCCGTCCGGCGTTTCAAGGAAGGTTTGGAAAAGCTGCGGCCAGCAGGCCCAGGAAGAGTACCTCCGGGAGCAGGAGAGAGCAGAGCAAAAAGAAGCGGACGAACAAACCACTCTCACGTTCGCCCACCAGGAGAACGACTTTTAGGATGGATTGCCCGTGAACAAGAAAGTCATCATCATGGCGGCGGCGGCGGGGCTGGTCAGTTTTGCCAGCATGTTCCTCGCCGGCTGGCTCACCGGCCCCAAGGCCGTCGCCGGCGCCACGGGTCCCACGCCGCCCCGAGCAGCCGGGTCTGCTGACGGCGTCCGCCCCGGCCCCGCCGGCGTTTCTCGCCTCCTCCGGCCCTCTGGCGGCGGAGGAAGCCACGGGAACCCGCGCGATGACCGAGCAACAGCTCAAAGACCTGATTGTCGAGGTCCGGGAGAAGATCCAGGAGTATAGCCGCAAGCTCCAGGGTTTGGAGACGGAAAAGGAGCGGATGCTGACGGCGCAGCAGACCCTGAAAAAGGACATCGACACGCTGAATAACCTGCGCGTGGAGTTGGCGGCCAGCGTGGCCAGCCTGAAGACGGAGCGGGACGCGTTGCTCAAGGCGCGCATCGAGGTCGAACAGGTGGAAAAGGTCAACCTGATGGCGATCGCGTCGGCGTACGACAAGATGGATGCGGCCCGCGCCGGGGACATCCTCAAAAGCATGGCCCAAGGACAGACCGCGGGCTCCCCGGCGGCCCGGAGCGCCAACGCCGATGACGCCGTCAAGATCCTTCACTTTATGCAGGAACGGACCAAGGCCAAAGTCTTGGCCGAGATGGCCGCGACCGAGCCCGCGCTGGCGGCCGCGCTGTGTCAGAGGCTCAAGCAGGTGACGGAAAAGAAGTGAAAAGGAGAGTTGAAAGTGTGAAGTTTGAAGTCGGAAGCAGGAAGAAGTGCCAAGCGGGAAGGAGCGAGTTTCGAGTCGTCTTGCTTCCCACTTCAAACTTCCAACTTGAAACTTCTTTCGGGAGTCTTCGCGTATGGATATCGCCACTACCTTGGGTGTGATCTTCGGTTTCATTGTCATCTTCGGCACGATCACGCTCGAAAGCCACGGGAAGATGGCCATCTTCCTCAATATTCCGGCCATCGCCATCGTCGTCGGCGGCACGACCTGTGCGACCATGATCCATTTCTCCATGAAGCAGTTTCTCGGCGTGCTGTCCGTGGTCAAGAAGACCCTCCTGAGCAAGATCCCGGCGCCGCAAGAGCTGATCCAGAGAATGGTCAACTACTCCGCCATCAATCGCCGGGACGGCGCCCTCGCCCTGGAGCAGGAAGTCGGGAGAGTCAAGGACCCGTTCCTCTCGAAAGGGCTGCAAATGCTCGTGGACGGGGCCCAGGAGCACGCGATCCGCGAGTTGCTCGGCCTGGAAATCCAGTACATGGAGGAACGGCACGCCATGGGCAAGAAGATCCTGGATTTCATGGGCGCCTCCGCACCCTCCTTCGCCATGGTGGGCACGCTGATCGGCCTGATCTCCATGCTCAGCCGGATGGAAAGCCCGGACGAGATCGGCGCCGGGATGGCCACCGCCCTGGTGTGCACTTTCTATGGGGCCCTGATCGCGAATCTGGTCTTCATTCCCATGGGCGGCAAGCTCGGGCAGTATTCCAAGGCGGAGAAGATGTCCATGGAGATGGTCGCGGAGGGTCTCTGTGCCATCGCCAAAGGGGACAGCCCCACGGCGGTCGGCGAGAAGATGCAGGTCTTCGTTTCCACCAAGCACCGCGAGGCGGTAAAGGCACGGGTGTAGGGAAATGGAATGATGGAATAGTGGAAGGATGGGTGAGTTGGGGTGCCCCGCCCCCAATATTCCATTATTCCAATATTCCAGTATTCCAACGGAGGTACCGTATGGCGCATAAGCCCAGACCAAAGATGGAAGAGGAGTCCGGCGAGGGGGCACCGCTCTGGATCATCTCGTTCGCCGACATGATGTCCCTGCTGATGGCGTTTTTCGTGATGCTCTCCACCTTCTCCGGGTTCGGACCGGAGCCGCGGCGAAAGCTCGAAAAGACCGTGAAAGCCACGCTCCGCGCTCAATACGGCGGCTGGCAAATGCATCGTTCGCGCACCGCCATGGGCTCCCAACCGCCGGCCGCCGGACAACTGGAAAAAGGCAGCGAGAAGCCCACCCTCCAGGACACGCAAGGAAAGGGTCTGATGAAAGAAACCCAGGCCGGCGATTTCCGGCAACGCAAGATCTTCCTGATCGAATCTGCCAAAGTGTTCTGGGGTACGGGGGTCACCTTGTCTTCCAGCGGACGGGACTTCCTCGATACGCTGGCCTCCTTCGCCAGCAAACTGCCCGACCGTCTCGTCATCAGCGAGAGTGGCCCCGGGGACCGGAGGACGGAAGACCGAGGACAGAAGACAGAGAACGGAGCACCCGGGGCAGGGCCGTCCTCCGCCCTCCGTCCTCCGTCCTCCGATTTAGGGCTCGTTCGCGCCATCGGTGTCCTGAACTACCTGACCCGCAAAGGGGTGTCCAAAGATCGCTGCAGCATCGCCCCCCAAGGCATGTCCCCCGATCACAGTGCCGACACCCAGCGCATGCTCGAAATCGCGTTGCTCAACCGGGGCGCGTATGAATAAGGAAAGTTGGCAGTGGCCAGTTGTCAGTTCCCAGTTAACTGAGAACTGTGATCTGAGAACTGTGAACTTTGAACTGAGAACTGAGAACTGAGAACTATTGGATGGCCCACAAAAACCCAAACCGCAGCTGGAAGAGGAGAAGGGCGAGTGCGCCCCGCTGTGGATCATTTCCTTCGCCGATATGATCTCGCTGCTGATGGCGTTCTTCGTCATGCTCCTGACCATGTCTACCGCCCAAAGTGGCAAGCTGTGCAACGAGGGCGAGGGCATCTTCGAGAAGACACTCTACGGATTCCGCCGCTCGATCGAAGGATTCGGAATGCCGGGTCTGTTCGGATCGGCGGATGACCCGATGCAGTTCGACAGTTCCAAGGTCTACTATCCGATCGACGAGGGGAGGCGACCGCGGCGTCACGCGAACCATCGACGCCAGTGAAGAGCGCATCCGGCGGGATTTTACCAAGTTGGCCGGACGCACCCGGACCTACGAGGCCCAAATCCAGGGCCAAAGTCCCAATTTCATCGTCCTGCCCGTCGCCTTTGCCCCGGGACAATCGGCCTTGAGCGAATCGGCCCGGCAGACCTTGAGCCGCTTCCTGGCCGATCTGAAGGGCTTCGGGTCCGTGGAGGGATTGACCCTCTACGTGGTCGGTCTGGCCCCCGATGAGCCGGACCCGCAAGAGCAATGGCTGCTTTCGGCCCTGCGGGCGGACGCCGCGGCCCAGTTCCTCCGCAGCGGCCTTGGCGCGAAGCGCGGGCGCGGGCTCCCCCTCACGATCTGTCACAATGGGAGAGGGTTCCCAAACCCGATCCAATGAGTTGGGGAGCTCCAACTCGTCCTCCACGGGGTGCCGCCTCTTCTCCTGGGGTGCGGCGGCCGGCGGTGATTGGGTCAAGAAGGATAGCCCTATCTCCGGCCAGGCGCAGATTGCGATTGCCACGCTCCGACCCAACAAGTGACACCTTCGGCGCGTCAACTTTTTCGACACGACGCCCAGTCTTCAGGCGGGGGGAATGCCGTACTGGAAGGCGGAATAGTGGGGACCGGGCATGCCAACCGCTCCTCGCTCCCTTATTCCACCATTCCAGGATTCCACACCTCGTATCCGGCACGCGATTTGCACACTCCCCCTCGTATGGGTGACCCCAAAAAGAAAATCGGGCTGTTGTGCCTGCTGCTGATCGTGAGTAGCGGATGGATCGCGCTCACTTCGCACAAAAGCGCGGTGACTGCCGGACCGAAGACAGGAGGCAGTTTGAAATCCCAGGTCGCAAGTGGGACGCCTTCCCAGTTCGCACTTGCTCCTTCCCCCTTCTTGAGCGACTCCAATTTGCCGGCCGCCCCAAGCCTCACTCTCGGCAACAACGAGGGCTCGGGGTCCCCAACGCGGCAGGGTACCCCCAACGCGACGAATCGCATTGGGGAAGGGCTCCCACCGGCGGAAAAGAGCCGGCGGGGACCCGAACCCTATTTCGCGCTGGGGAGCCCTGAATTGTTTCTGCGCATGATGCTGTCCGTGGGTCTGGTCATCGGTCTGGGAGCAGTGGCTCTTTACCTTTCCAAGCGGGCACTGCCCCGGGTCGCCAAGGCCGCCAGCAAAGAGATCCACGTTCTCGAAACCGCCCACCTGGGGCCTCGTAAAGCGCTCCATCTGGTGGAAGTCGGCGGCCGGCGGCTGCTCATCGCCAGCACGAGCGACAGTGTCACCATGCTGGCCGGGGTCCCCGAACGCGAGGCACCGTGTCTGGAGTCTCCTCCCATGGACGATGCATGGCCGGACGCGTCCAAGCGGAAAGGGACCCCAAACGCGACACGTCGCGTCTGGGAACCCAACTCGGAGAGGCGGTGAAAGCATGAAGAACCGAGACGGAAATCCCCAGCCGCCCCGGGGGCGGAAATCCCAAGCCGCCCCGGGGGCGGAAATCCCAAATTCCAAATCCCAAATCCCAATCCAAGGAAGGACGGACCGTTTGGAATTTGGAATTTGGGATTTGGTGCTTGGGATTTGGTGCTTGGGATTTGGAATTTCCGCCTTGCGACCGTGCTTGGAATTTCCGCGCCGAGCGGTTCTGGTGCTTGGAAATCGGAATTTCCCCGGGTTCTGGACCTGGGCCTTGGTGCTGGCGCTCTCCGGGGCGGCCTTCGGGCAAGCCGCACGCCCGATCACGCTGCCGACGCTGCCCCAGACCGCTACGAATCGCGCGGGGGAGCCGGTCAACGTCCCCTCGGTGGGCGATCTGATGACCGTTCTGGAGAAGGCGACCTCGCAGCAGCCCGAGAGCAAAGACTGGTCCACACCGATCAAGCTCGTGATCATCTTCGCCGGACTGGCCTTGCTGCCCAGTTTGCTGGTCATGATGACGTCCTTCACCCGGATCGTGATCGTGTTGGCCTTTGTCCGGCGGGCCCTGACCACGCAAAGCATTCCCGCCGACGATCGCCATCATCGGTTTGGCGCTGTTCCTGACCATGTACACGATGGCCCCCACGTACGCGCGGGTGAACGCAGAGGCCATCCAGCCCTATCTGGCGGACCAGGTTAATCTGAGCACCGCCGCACAGAAGGCGAGCGACTGCCTGAAGGAGTTCATGCTCCGCCAGAGCCGCAAAAGCGACTTGGCGTTGTTCGTGGAAATGGCCAAAGTGCCGCCGCCGGCCCGTCCCATGGACATCGGCATGCACATCGTCGTGCCGGCTTTCATCATCAGCGAGTTCCGCACCGCGTTCGAGATCGGCTGCCTGCTGTTCATTCCCTTCCTGCTGATCGACATGGTCATCGCCAGCGTGCTGCTCAGCGCGGGCATGATCATGCTGCCGCCGGCGATGATTTCGCTGCCGTTCAAGCTGATCCTCTTCATCCTCGTGGATGGCTGGGGGCTGCTGGCCAAAAGCCTGAGCCTGGGATTCCGATAAGAGTTGACAGTTGACAGTTCACAGTTGTCAGTTGCTGGGGACTGCCACCTGAACGAACTGAGAACTGGGAACTGAGAACTTATGGATAGCAGCTTTGCCCTTTATCTCGGCCGCCACACGCTGGAGACGGCCTTGCTGCTTGCGGCCCCTATCCTCGTCGTCTGCCTGGTCGTCGGCATCGTGGTGACCCTGTTCCAAGCCGTCACGTCCATTCGGGACACGACCCTGACGATCATCCCCAAGCTCCTCGCCCTCGGGGCTCGTTTGCCTCGTGTTCAGCAGTTGGATGCTCCAGGTGACACTGCGGTTCACCCTGGAAGTCTTCGCCTACGTGCAGAACCTGGGGGGGAATTGAGACGGAGTTGACAGTGGACAGTTCACAGTTCCCCGTAACGGCACACTGTGATCTGCCAACTGAGAACTGGGAACTGATACGATGCTTCTGGGCTTTGCCCTGGTCCTGATGCGTGTCTCCAGCTTCTTGCTGGTGCTGCCGGCCTTCGGGTCCCAAGGCATTCCGGTCCAGATCAAGGTGGCCGCGGCCGTCCTGTTGTCGTTGTTCTTCGGCACGACCATGCCGCTGAGCGTCGGTGCCGCCGGCGTGTCCACGATGCAGGCCATTCTGCTGTTGGCGGGCGAGGCCATCTATGGCTTGGCGCTGGGGTTGATCGTCATGCTGTTGTATTCGGTGGTGCAGCTCACCGGGCCACATGATCGAGCAGCAGATGGGCTTGACTATGGCCGAGATCGTCGATCCGCTGACGGACGAAGAGGCCGGTCCGCTGGCCAGCCTGCTGGAGATGATCTTCCTCCTGCTTTTCCTGAGCGCCAACGGCCATCATTTGTTCCTGCTGATCCTGTCCAGAGAGTTACCACGCCTTTCCGGCGGGCACCATCCCCAGCGTGAGCACGCTCGTCGGCGCCGTCGCCCAGACCGGCTCCGTCATGTTCGTCGCCTCGCTGCGTTTGGCCGCGCCCATGCTGGCGGCGTTCTTGATCCTGATGGTGGCCCTGGCGCTGCTGGCCCGGCTGATCCCGGAGATGGACATCTTCTTCGTCGGCATGCCGGCGCAGGTAGCCCTGGGGTTATTCCTGACCACCGTGTTCCTCCCCTTCCTGGGCGGATTCGTGACGGAAATGGCCGACTGGATGGCGAAACTGTTACCCCTGTAGGAGATGGCGGATTGCGGATTGATGATTGCGGATTGAAGAAAACCCCTGCCCTTAATCCGCAATCCGAAATCCGGAATCCGAAATGGATTTGCTGCCATGGCCGATCAGCCTGCTGCCGAAAGAACCGAACAACCGACTCCGCGCCGACTCGAAAAGACGCGGGAAGAAGGCCAAGTTCCGCAAAGTCAGGAGCTGGCCGGGGCAGCCACGCTGCTGGCGCTGGTCCTGAGCCTGGCGGTGCTGGCGCCCGGCTTGGTGCGCTGGTGCAAGCTGAAAATTGAGGCGGCTTTCGCGGCGGGCCCCGTCACGGCGTTCTCGAACCCCCAGGAGTTCCTCCATTTCGTCCGCCAGAACCTTATCGACTTGATCGTCGTGCTCCTGCCCATCCTCGCCGCCTTGTCCGTCGCCGGCTTCTTGGCGAGTGTTGTCGTGGGCGGTCTGACGTTCGCCCCGGCGGCCCTGCGGCTGCGCTGGAATGCCATCAATCCCGCCTACACCATCCCCAACATGATCAGCCGGCGGTCGGCCGTCCACCTGCTGGCTTCTCTGCTCAAGTTGTTCTTCGTGAGCCTTATCGTGTGGCTCTATCTGAGCGACAAGCTGCCGGTCCTGGCCGCCTTGCGCTGGGCCTGGACGGGCGAGATCGCCACCGCCATCGCCCGGATTCTGCTCGGTCTCGGCCTGCGCGTGGCCGTGGCCGCGGCCGTCATCGGTCTGGCCGATGCCCTGTACCAGCGGTGGCAGTACACGCAGGAACTGAAGATGACCCGCCAGGAAATCAAACAGGAGCGCAAGGACTTGGAAGGCGCGCCCGAGATCAAGGGCCGCATCCGGCGGATTCAGATCGAGATGTCGAGGCGGCGTCTGAAACACCAGGTGCCCAAGGCCAACGTGATTCTGGTCAACCCGACGCACGTGGCCGTGGCCCTGCAATACGACGCCAAGACGATGGACGCGCCGATCCTCGTGGCCAAAGGCGCCGATCTCATGGCCCAGCGGATCGTTCAAATCGCGCGCTCCTACGGCATTCCCATTGTGCAACGTCCCGCTGTGGCCCGCACCATCTACGCGGCCGTCAAGCCCGGCCAGCCCATCCCGGAAGCCTTGTATATGGCCGTGGCGGAAGTGCTCGCCCTGATCTATCGCCTCCGCCAGAAGAAGAAAGCCGCCCAGATGCAGGTCCCCCCAACGCGATAAATCGCGTTGGGGAACCCTAATCCTACGCGAGGGAGCTGGAGCTGGAGCTGGAGCTGGAGCCGGAGCTGGAGCTGCTGGTGGAGTACCCCAGGGCGGCCATCTGGCCTTGGAGCAGGGCCAGGGTGGATTCGAGGTTGGCGAACTTTGTCTCGAGATCCGATTGCTCCTGGTTCAGGCGGTTCTGCTCGTTCGTGATTTGATCGTTCAGATGCTGGATCTGATCGCCCATGCTCTGGTAGTCCACGGGCAGCGCGCCGGTGGTCGAGTCCAGCATGCGGGTGAGGGTGTCCTCCATCGCGCCGGCGAAGCCCTGCTTGACCTGGACCGTCGCCGTGAAGGTCCCGTCCTGGCTGGTATCGACGCTCAACTGCAGGCCGTTTTCCGGATGGACCGGGTTGCCGTTCGCGTCAAACGTGCTGTCGCCCGTGATGGTATTGCCCTGGACGGAGGCATTCCGATAGTCGGTATCGTCGGCGCTCTTGATCTTGGCGCTGGTGATGATCCCGCCGGCGACGGTCACCTGCACGTTGTAAGTACCCGCCGTCGTATAGTCGCTGGAGGCGCCATAGAACGAGATCGTATTGCTGTCGGAGCTGCCTGTTTTGTTGGCCCCGATGAGGTTGAGCACATCCGCGTAATTGTTGGTCACGGCGTCGTCAAAGGTGCTGCTGTCCAGACTCAACTGACCCTGGTCATCCAGTTGCAGACCGATCTGCCCCGCGGTGAGGTAGGTGTCCCCGCCCGAGACGAAACCGCGTGCTATTTCCAGGAGCGGCATGCGGAGATTGTCCGCCACGTCGGCCACCACGGAATCCCCCAACAGGGGCCCGGCCACATTGGTGTCCGTATCGTAGCCGGTATCCTTCTGGTAAAGAGAAACCACGGCGTTATACGCGGAAATGATCGAGTTGAGATTGGACTTGAGCGACGTGGTGTCCCGGGTCAAGTCGATCTGCGCCGTCCCGGTGTCATGCAGGTGCAGGGTCACGCCATGAATGACGTCGTCGATATCATTCGAGCTGCGGCTGATCCACTCGCTGTCGCCCGGCGGATATCCGTCCACCTTGAATTGCGAGTCCTGGGCGGATTGCGTTTTGGTGAAGTCGGCCGCGGCAAAACCGGCCAGATTGGCGGCGGTGCTCCCCCCTGCACCGATTCGGCCAGCGCCGGCAAGTTGAGCGTTGTGCGTGCCGGACCCGGCATTGTAGGTCAGGCTCAAGGTCATCTGGCTCGTGCCGCACGTATTGTCGGTAAGCTGGATTTCCCCATTCTCCAGGGTGGCCGTGGCGGTGCCGCCAAAGGCGTCGTTGATCTTCTGAAGGAGTTGATTGACCGTCGTGTTCTTCGTGATGGAGAGGGTCTGGCTGACGGCGGTGCCGTCATGTTTCTGGCCGCTGATGGTGATGGACTCGCCGCCCGCCAACGTGCCGTTGAATTGCGACAGATCGACCAGTTTGTCGGTCAGGGCGGCGTTCCCCGTGCCTTTGGTCAGGGCCGAGGAGGCCTTCCAGACTTCGGTGTTGCTGGGGTTGATCGAGATGGCGTAATCGGAGCCGGCGTCTTTGCCGTTGAGCAGAAGATGGTACGTCCCGTTGTATTGCAGCAGATCGGCGGTCACGCCCGGGTTGTTGGCGTCGTTGTTGATCAGCCCGACCAGATCGTTGAGCGTCGTATCGGCCGTGGTGGTGATCGCCGTCTCCTGATGGTTGTACGAATAGATGAACGTGCCCGCGCCGACGGTGTCGTCCGCGGACTCCTTGCCCGTCGTGAGCACCCATCGTTCGGGACTGGCGAGCTGGTTGACTTCCACGCTGTGGTTCCCCTCATACGCATCGTTGGACGCCGTCCGCCGTCACCGCACTTTCGTCGCTGGACGTGACGGTGTAGGCCCGCAACTGGCTCGCATCGTCCATGGCCGCCACGGAGGTTTTGAGGGTGCCGAGCGCGGTTTCCAGATCGTTGACCGCCGTCTGGCGATCGGTCCAGGTCTGTAGCTCGGTCTTGTACTGGTTGAGCATTCCCGAATCCGCCGTGATGAGCTGCTGAATCAGAGAGCCCGTGTCAATGCCTGTGAACAAGCCCGGTAGTTGTATGCCAGCCATTTTTATCCACCCTTTGGGATTGATGACTGGATTATTGATGATTGATGACTGGGAGCGGGGAAGCGGACCTCTTCTCTCAATCATCCATCACTCCATTATTCCATTATTATCGACGAAAAGACACGATGCTTGAGTAGGTGCGCAAGGCCCGCTTGCCGCGCCGGATCGTCTGCAGGGCGGCCGAGACCTCCGCGCGCTGCGCCGCCAACGGCCAGAGCCAGTTCCCGGTAGAGGCGTTCCACACCCTGCCCCGGCGGGGTCGGGCCGGAGGCGCGGGCGATCGCCTGCACGCAACGGTCCGTCTGCTCGAACAGCTTCCCAGGCCGCCGCCAAACGGCCCTGGCGCACCAACGCAAGCTGCCGCTGCAACAATTCCTGCAAGCGGTCGCCACGCCATCCCGCCGTCCATGGCCTTCGTGTTGCTGCGTCAAGGCTCGCTCATTTCATCCCCGCGAGTGCATGTTCGACTTCTTCCAGCAAGTTGGCGGCGTCGCGGTTGCCGGGTTCGAGCGTCAGGAGCTTTAGCAGGATCGCCTTGGCGGGCCCGGGTCGGCCATCCCGCAGGTACAGGGCGGCCAGAGGCAAACATCACGGACGCATCGCCGGGATGCATCTGCAGGTAGACTTCGAGATAGTAAATCACCTTGGCGAACGAACCCATGTCACAGGAGACCTGGAACAAGCCCAGCAGGGCCAGGATATTGTCCGTGTCCAGTTCGAGCGACTTCATGTAGAAGTCGAAGGCCCGGGACAGGTCCCGCCGCTGCTGGGCGACCATCGCCAGTCCCGCACAAGCCTTCGCGCATTTCGGGTCCAGCCGGTAAGCCACGCGGAACGCGATCTCCGCGTCATCGAGCTTGTCCGTCTGCAGCGCGGCCACGCCCGAGACCGATATAGGGCCCCGGCTCATCGGGGCCCAGGGTCGCGGCCTTTTCGTAGCAGTGCTGGGCCTGGCTGTACTTGCCGACGGAAGTATAGCAATCGCCCAGCTCGCGCAGGGCCTCGTAATGCTGCATCCGCCGGGGCTTGTCCATCTCGTTCGTCGGTGCGGTGCTCATGCTTACCTCATGGCGCCTCCGGCGGCCAAGACCTCCTGAGGTCCTGACGCCGGGATGGTTTCTCGATTCGGGGCCATGGCCGCCTGCAACTCGATTTCCGTCTCAAGCTGGCCCAGAATGTCCTCCACGGTTCTCCACCGCGGCTCGAGCGGGTAGCGTTCCTCCACCCAGCGGCGGTATTGGGCCGGCCGGTAGTCGCCGGCGCGGACTTGCTCGCAGAACTGCTCCGCGATGTGGAACAGGTGCTGGGGCGGCAGCAGCTTGTCCGCCCCGGGAAAATGGTGCACGACCGGCTTGAGGCCGCAGGCCATCCCCAGCAGCAGCCCCTCCATCTGGCTTTCTCCCAGGCCCCCGCCGACAATGAAGTGCTTGTCGCTCAACCAGGCGTTCCAATCGCCCGGCCGAGACTCGAAGGAGACCACGCCGGTCAGATCCAGGGTCCGGACCATGTGGCGGACGTACTGCTCCAGCAGAGGGCTCTCGAACGTGCCGGCGAAGGAGAGCCGGTACTCGGGATCGAGGTAGTGGAGCTTCTGCATGCATTGGAGCAGAAAGGCGGGGTTGGCCTCCAGGGTCAGGCCGCCGATGCAGGCCAGGTGCTTGCCCCGGTCCCGCCGCCGCAGCGCGTAGCGGCGCAGATCCACCCCATACGGCACAACGACCAGCCGAGTACGACGACGCAGGTCGGGCACTTGTGCCCGCAGCATCTCTTCCACCGCCGAACTCCCGATCGGCGCCAGGACGCTGACGTTCTCCCACGACATGTCCTGCGCCCAGCGGGCCCGCACGTCCGAGGTACGCAGGCTGATCACCATCTTCGCGGCTCCGCCGCGGCGCGACGCCGCCGCGGCCAAGTCACCGCCGCCGTCGAACCAGGCGATATCGCTCTACCTGCAGCAACTTCTCCATACCGGCGGAATCCCGGCCCTCATAGAACTCCGTGTGGAAACGCTGCTGCACGAACAGGCCGAGGTCGGCCGGCATGCTGTCCTCTCCCGGGCCGGTTGCGGAAGAAGGCGATTTGAGGCCGCTGGGCCCGAACCGCGTCGAGAATCGGCCGCAGGGCCTCCTGATCGGGCCACAGCCGCTGGGAGCGGAGCAGCACGTTCAGGCCCCAGCCTTTGTTGCCCTGGTCAAGCAAGAGGGTGGCGGTCCGGTTCAGAAGCTCGATGCTCAGGGCCCCGCGCCGCTCCAGGTCGTCGAAGAGCTGCGCGGCCTCGACCGCCCGACCGGCCGCCAGATAGACCTCCACCAGGTTTCTCCGCGATCTCGACGCTGTCCGCCTGGAGCTGCCGTGCCTGCGTCAACAAGCCGATGGCCTCTTCCGCCGTCCCAGGTAGTGCAGGACGGCCCCGGCGTCGTTGAGGGCCTGGGCATCCTGCGGCCGGTCCTGCAGGTGCGTGCGGAGGCAGTCCCAGCCCTCCTCGTAGCGGCCCGCCTCGACCAGTTCCAGACCGCGCCGGTAGTCGTCCGAACCCATCCGTGTTGTCATGCGCTTGCACTCCTACTGTATGAAATCCAACAAGGACGTCGTCATCAGCTTGCCCGCCACGGACAAGGACATCTGATAGAGCACCTGTTCGCGGGACAGATCGATGGCGATCTGGGCAATGTCGGCCTGCTGCAGCCGCGTCGTCTGGCTCGTGGTATTGTATTGCATGTCGCCCAGGTTCTGTTTCAGCGTGTTCAAGTACCCCGCCTGGGAGCCGATGACGACGTTGGCCTGCACGACCTGGTTTCGGACTTCGTCCACATTGTTCGCGCACTGGTTGAGGTCGTTGAGCAACGTTTCGGTATCCAAGCCGCGGCCATTTTGCAGCATGTCCCGCAGACTGAACAGGGTGTCGAAGACATTGTTCGTCCCCGGCTCACGGACCAGATCGACGCCCGTCTTGTCGATCCCGGTCGAATCCACGTACAAAACGCGGCCGGTACGGGAATCGGTCACGGCCTGATTCTTATCACCGCCCGGCGGCACGGTGACGTACGTGGCGCCGTCGTCGATCGAAAGCCGGTAGTTGGTGCCGTCATTGTCCACGGTCAGCCAGACATCGCCTTGGGTGCTGGACGTCCCGGTTCCCGCCGCCGCCCCGGTCGCGCCGAGGAAGACCGGCGTGCCCCGGCTGTGGGAGTTGAACACGTCGTCGCCCACCTGGCACGCGTCGATCTCCAGCCCGGGCGCCACGCCCACGCTCATCCCCTCCTGACTCCCTTGGTAGTTCACTTGGGTGATCTGCCCATTGTTGCGTACCACGGTGTAGGGAGCGGCCCCCGTGTTGCTCCCGCCGAACAGATACTGGTTCCCCTGTTTCGTGTTCGCCAGCGTGACCAGTTGCTCCAGCGTGCTGTTGAGCTCGTCGGCAATCCGGGCCCGGCTGTCCGGATCGTAGACGCCGCCCACGATCTGCGTCAAAACCGTCTGGACACTCGCCAGTTGCGAGGCCATGTTCGTGGTGATCGTCGCGGACATCTCCAGGTTGCCGATCAAATTGGTGACGTTGTCCTGGTAGGTGCTCAGCGACCGGTTCTGGGAATTCAGCCCCAGGATGCGGTAGGCATCGGACGGGTCGTCGGAAGCCCGGTTGATCTGATTGCCGGTGGACGCCTGCTCCTGCAATTGCGTGATCTCCCGGCCATGCAGTTGCAGGGCGTAGCTGATGTTGTCGTAGATGCCGCTCAGGGATCCGCTCATGATGATCCTACCATGTCCATTAGTGTCGTCATAGTCGTTTGGATCGCTGGTCAGGTACTTGGCGGCCGCCTGGAACATCTGCTGGTAGACCAGCAGTTGGGCCGCCTCATCGTTGATGTTCACGGAACTCAGGTCGCTGCGCTGCTGCTGAAGGTTTTGCAGAACGGCCTGGCCGTTGTCCTGCTGGCCTTGCTTCAGGGACACCTGCTGCCCCAGGTCGGCCACGATCCGCTGGTAATATTCGCTGGGGGTCATCCCGGCCAGGCTGTCCAGCGTCTGGTCGCGCAGGGCGGCAAGCTGCTCGGCGCAGCGCGTTGTCCGTCAGGTCCGCGCCGAGGGCAGTGGCAATGCGGTTCGGGGATTGGAGAATGTCGCTGGACACCTGCATCTCGGAGGCGCTGCCGCCGGAGAAGAAAGCGTTCATCCCGGCCGCCGCCAGAAAACCGGAAGTATCCGTCGTCGCCAGGGCCTGGACCTGGAAGCTGTCGCCGGCGTTGAGCTGGCCCGTGCCCACGGCGATCTTGAGGCCGTTGTTCAGGGTGATCGTATCGCCGGCGGCGTAGCCGTCCCCGATATTCATGCTGCCGACGGCGTTTCCCGTCTCATCCCGCACATCGAGCTGCAGATTGCCGTTGCCGACGGACCCGCTGCCGGCCACGGTGAAGGTGAACACGTGGTTCTCCGCCCCGTTGTACAGGCCGGAAACAGTTACGGCCGGCGGCGTAGCCCGCCGTGAAGTTCGTCGCGGTCGGCTGCGACAGGACCGCCGGGCTGAAATCGAACGTGTAGCCCTGATCCGCCGCGATGTACAGGCGGGAGCCGTTGATGGAAGCGCTGAGGCCGTTGATCGCATCGATCTTGGCCGCCAGGGAGGCCGGCGTGTCCGGCGTGGCCTCCGGAGACGTTCACGTCGACCGCATACCGCTGGACCTGGCCCGTCGCCGTGTTCGTCACCCGGACATAGAAGGTCCCATCCGTGACGTCCGGCGCCCAGGGCGGTCAAGTCCGTGGAGGCCAGCGTTGGACCCCGTCAGCTCCTGGAACGACCCTTCCTGGCCCGACGCCCTGCAGGTGGATGCGGTTCACCTCGTTGATGACGGTCTTCGCCAGAGTGTCCAGATCGGTGTGAATCGCGGGCAACAGATCGTTCTTCAGCGCCAGCAGGCCGCCGAGCTGTCCCCCTTCCACTTGCACGCTGCCGCCTTCCGTGCCGGCCGCCGAGACCGCCAGGCGTCCGGCCGTTCTGGGAGTGAACACCCAGGTCGAGAGACACGGCCCCCGTGACCACCGGAACGCCCGCAATCGAGATATCCACCGCACCGCTGTCACACGACTGCGTCTCGACCCCCGCCAGTTGGGCCAGTTCCGTGACCAGATGGTCCCGCTGATCGCGCAGGTTGTTGGCGGGATTCTGTCCGACCGCGCTGGTCGTGATCTGCCCATTGATCTCGGCAATCTGGGCCGTGAGGGCATTGATCGAATCCACCGTGTTCTGCGCCTCCAGCGTGACCTGGTCCTCGGTGCTTTGCAGCGAGGCGCCCAGACGCTGGAACTCGTTGGCCAGGGCTTGGGCGGAACTGATCGTGTCATTGCGTGCGATCGGGTCCAGGGGACTGGCCGCCAGCTTCTGCCAGGAGGCAAAGAAGTTGTCCAGGGCCGTGTTCAGGCCGCCGCTGTGAGGATAACTCGCCGAACGTCGTCTCCACGGTGCTCAGCAGCGAAAGCTCCTGGGAAACCTGGCCCTGCCCGGACTGTTGCCGCATGATTTCGCTCTCGAGGAGCGTGTCCACCATGCGGCGTGACGCCCGTCACGTCGACGCCGTCGCCCGATGGCGCCGCACGCGACGGGGGTCAGCTCGATCTGCTGGCGGTGATAGCCGTCCGTCGCGGCATTGGCCACGTTGTTGCCCACGACCTCCAAGGCCGCCTGGGCCGCATTCAGACCACTCAGTCCTATCGCGAAATCCTGCATTCTCTAATCCATCCAGGATCGTTCACAGTTTCATATTCATCAGCGCGGCGCCGGGAGCGGAGTCGCGCCGCCCCGGTCGGACTGTAGGTCGTCCCCCGGCCGCCGGACCCGAGAAAGATGTCCAGGAGCGATCGGTTGAACCGGACGCAGTCCCGCACGAGCAGCACGGTCAACATATACTCCCGTTTCAGCCGTGCGGCCAACGAGCGGAGCCGCGTCTGCCGCTCCGCCACGGCGGCTCCGTAGTGCCGCCGCCCTGCCGGTCGCAGTCGATCCGGGCCGCTCGGCCGCGAGCTGGGAAAGCGTGACCTCGCCCGGCGTGCATCCCAGGTCCGCCGCCAGCTCCCGGCGGAGTTGCTGGCGTTTCTGCTCGTTGGCCTGGTAGGTCTCCGCCTGCCGGCGGACCTCTTCCAGGAGTCTCTGCAACGCGGCGTCTTCCTTCTTGATCAGCAGCACCCGCAGCGTGTCCAGCCGCGACCAGGGTGTACTCCAGGTGCCGGATGTCCTCGTCGAGCACATCGAGCAGCGCTGCCATTCGGGTTTCCGTCGCGCGCGACCTCATGATCACAACTCCTCGTTCAAGGCATCCGCAGGATTCGGCGTCGCGCCCATCTGCGGCAGATGCTGATAGATCTCTTTCCACAAACCGAAGCCGCCTTTGTCCGCCACGTCGCGGGCCAGATAGAGCCAGAACAACCCTTGCACCTGCTGCCCGGTCCCGTCTTCTTCGGAGTCCAGGCTGCTCAGCGTCTGCTGCACCTGGGCGAACAGCCGGGTCAGCAGGAGGGACTCGAAATCCTTGGCAACCTGCTGCTTTCTTCGGGTCCACCGGGTCCGCGGCAGTCAGATGGCGGATTGTGGATGGCAGATGGCGGATTCGGCGCAGGACTCAAATCCGCAATCTGCAATCCGCAATCCGCAATGGGACTAATTCCGTCCATGAGCCGCTCTCTACATGATGACCAGCTTGGCCTGCAGGGCGCCGGCCTTCTTCAGGGCGTTGAAGATCGCAATGAGGTCCCGCGGCGAGGCCCCGATCGCGTTGAGCGCCTTGGCCAATTCCGAGACCGTCACCGCCCGCGAGACCGGAATCAGGACTGCATTCTGCTCCTGGACGTCCAGCGTGGTTTCCGGAATCACCTCGGTCTTGCCGCCGTCGGAGAAGGGCGCCGGCTGGGAAACCTGGGCGCTCTCTTTGACTTTGACCACCAGGCTGCCCTGGGAGATCGCCACCGAGGAGATGCCGACGTTCTCGCCGACGACGATCGTGCCCGTCCGCTCGTTAATCACCACGGCGGCGGGCGTATCGACCGTCACGTCTCTCTTCGTGATCTCATCGAGGAACGCGACGATGCCCTGCTGGGTCACGTTGTTCGGCACGGTCACCTTGACCGCCCCGGCGTCGAGCACGACGGTGCTCGCCGGAAACGACTGGTTGATGGCGTCGCTGATCCGCTGGGCCGTCGTGAAATCGTTGTTCCGCAGGTTGAGCGTGATGTACCGCTGGCCCGCCGCCTGCTCGATGAAGGTGGCGAGTTCCGACTTCTCGACGATCGCCCCGTCGGGAATCCGGCCGACCGTCGGATGGTTCTTCCCCACGGTGGCGGCGTTGCCCGGCGGCCGACCAGCCGCCGAGGGAGACGCCGCCCTGGGCGATGGCGTATACCTGGCCGTCCAGGCCCTTCAAGGGCGTCGGCAGCAGCATGGCCCCCTGCAAGCTGGCCGCTTCGCCCAAGGTCGAGACATCGACGTCGATGCGCGCCCCCTCCCGATCGAAGGGCCCCAGCTCGGCGGTGACCATGACGACCGCCACGTTCTTGCCCGTCAGGTCCGTCGGCGCCAGCACCAGCCCCAGGTCCCGCAACACGTTCGTGAGCATCTGCCGCGACAGTTGGGTCGAATCGCCCGTGCCGGCCAGGCCCGTCACCAGCCCGATCCCGGTGAGCGGGTTGCTGCGCACCCCCTGGATATCGACGATGTCCTTGATCCGCTCGCCGTGCGCAGCGGGACCGTCGCCCACAGGAGCAGCAACGCCCCCAGCCGGACGATCGCGCTCGATCGTCGGGCGCAGACCTCAGAGAACTTCATACAGGTGACCTCATGCAGATTCCGTTACCAAGGCCAGAGGAAATTGGCGATCTTGCCCAGCCAACCCGGCTCCGCGTAGGACGCGGAGAGGCCGCTGTTCTTCGTCACGATCCGGAAATTGGCGACTTGTTGGCTCTTGATCGTATTGTCATAGGCGATATCGCTGGGGCGGACGATCCCGCTGACCTCGATGGTCTGGACGTCCCCCGCGATGTCCCGGTCCCGCGTGCCGGTCACCACGAGGTTGCCGTTCGGCGAGGATGTCCACCACCACGACGGTGACCTGATCCTCGAAGCTGCGCTGGTCCTGGACGTTGCCCTTGCTTTTCAGCTCGTTGTCCGACGTGGAGCTCATGGTGAAGCCCGGGACCGTCGGCAACACCTGGCCGATGCCCAGCTTGCCGTCGAAGTTGCTGGACAGGTTGTTCTGCTTTTGCAGGTCCCGTTGGGCGCGTGTTGTCCTGCTTGCTGTCTTCCGAAATCTTGATCGTCAGGACGTCCCCGATGTGGCGGGCGACGTCATCCGCGTACAGGCTTTGCAGGGTCTTGCTGCGTTTGGCCCAGATCGACCCCGCCTGCAGGCGGTCGCTCCCGGCCAGGACAGGAATCACCACGAGAGCTACGAAGAGCATATTTCGGTTCATAGGGTCTCCTTCACAGTAGCGGTTCCACCGTCCCGTCGGTGTTCACCTTGCAGATGATGACCCGATTGGAATCGGCGTTGCGGACTTTCACGTATTCCCCGCGTGCGGCCTTCGTCCAGGGCGACGCCGAGCGCCGTCACCATCAGGCCGGGCCGCTGGATGCGAATGACGACCGCCTCGTTGCGCAGCACGGCGACCGGCATCTGCGCCGCGTTGGCCTGCTCGCTGCGAATCTCCGTGTCGGCCGCCAGGGTATGCGCGGCCACGAGGCCGTACGGCGGCTTCCAGCCCGCCGGCTCCGGCACATCCGACACGATGGTCTCGACTTTCACGTTCTCCGGGGTCAACGCCGTGCCCTCGGGAATCTCCTTGGCCGTGACCACCCGATGGCCCTGGTACTTCAAGCGAAACGTGATCTCCCGCACGCCGCACTCTTTGCCATCGCTCGTGACCGTGATCTGCACCGTGACGAAGCCGCGCAGGGCGGTCCGCACGAACCGCGGCGTCACCTGGAGGTCCTCGACTTGTCCCGGGAGGACCAACTCCTTGGGTTTGACCGTGGGCAGGGTTTCGCAAATCCCCGGGCCGGGCGGATGCTGCCGCAGGAACGTCTTGGCGATGTCCACGAACTCGTCCGCCCTGATGATCTTCTGCCAGCGGCGGACCGTGACGGCCTCCGCCCCCGTGAGGCGGACCCGCTCCCCCTCGATTCCCTGCGAGGCCAGCCGGCTCAAGATGGTCGGCCGGTCCAGAACCGCCTTTTGGCCGGGCAGCGAGAACTGCCCCAGGGCAACCTGGGTCGCCGTGGCCACCAACGCCGGATCGCCCCGCACTACGCTGATCTGGCCCAGGGTCAGGAGGCTGCCCTGGACGGTGACCTCCCGCGGCAGGTGAATCTGAAGCAGTCCATTATCAATGGCTTCCGATTTACCGATCCACGAGTTCGGATGGTTGATTCGGAGCTTGCTCCGGCGGCGAGAAGAGGACAGGGCCAGCACGGCGAGTGCCGACAACCCGAATGGTAAATCATCAAGTCGTAAATCCCAAATCATAAATCCTGCCGCTCCTATCGGAAGATGTTATTGGTATCGCGCAGCATTTCGTCGCCCGCTTGAATGGCCCGCGAGTTGATCTCGTAGGCCCGCTGGGCGGTGATCAGGTTCACCAGTTCCGTGACCATCTCGACGTTGGATTGCTCCAGGAACCCGGACTGGATCGAGCCGAAGCCTTCCTCGCCGGCCAGCCCGGTCACCGCCGGCCCGCTGGCGTCGCTCGGGGCATACAGGTTGTCCCCCTGGTCGGTCAGGCCCGAGGGATTGACGAACCGGGCCAACTGCAGCGTTCCCACCACCGACCGCGTTCCCTTTGGAGTCGGTCACGTTGACGCCGCCGTCCACGCCGATGTCGACGCTGGCCGCATCCGTCGGCACGGCGATCGCCGGGGAGACTTGGTAGCCGGCGAGCGTCACGAGCTGCCCGTTGGCGTTGGTCTGCAGCGCGCCGTCGCGCGTGTAGCGTTTGTCGCCGTTCGGCATCAGGACCTGCAGGAAGCCGTTGCCGCGAATCGAGATGTCGAGATTGCGTCCGGTGTTCTCGAATTGGCCCATGGCTGAAGACCCGCAGGGTGGCGGCGACCCGCACGCCGGTGCCGACCTCCAGCCCCGTCGGCGTGTTGACGCCCGGCGCGACCTCGGTGCCCGGCTCCTTGAGCTTCGAGTACAGCAGATCCTGGAACTCGACCTGGCTGCGCTTGAAGCCCGTCGTGTTCACGTTGGCCAGGTTGTTGGCGATCACATCCACCAACGTCTCCTGGGCCATCATGCCGGTGGCCGACGTGGAAAACGCTCGCATCATGGGCGGCCCCCTTCGATTTAAGCTTTAGATTTTCGATTTATGATTTGCCGCAGCCGCGAGCGACAGTGCGAGGGCCGGACGGGCAACGGTACATCAATCGTAAATCAGAAATCAGAAATCCTTTAGCCCATCGCCACGCTGATCGCGCTGCTGCTGTTGTCCCGGTTCACCGTCGTCAGTTTCATGTTCGCCTCGTAGAGCCGGGAGACCATGATCATGTTGACCAGTTCATCCACCAGTTTCACGTTCGAGGCTTCTTCGTAGCCCTGCCGCACGGTCGCATTGGCCGCGTCCTTCGGCTTGAGCGTCCTTGGGGGCGCGAAAACAATTGGCTCCGGCGGCGACCAACTGGTTCTCCTTGTCCCCGAACTCCACGATGCGGAATTGCCCCAGGGCCGCCTTGCCGGCGCTGACCCGTCCGGCGGCGTCGATCTGAATCTGGGAGAGCATCGACGCCCGGCGGCACCAGCAGCGGCCCCGCCGTGCCGGCCACCAGCCGGCCCATCGTGTCCACGATCTGCCCGTTCGTTCGTCTGGAAGATCCCGTGCCGCGTGTACAAGCGGTCCTTCCGGGCTCTCGATCACGAAGAAGCCCTTGCCGTACAGCGCCACGTCCAGCGTGCGGTCCGTCTGCACGAGCGTGCCCTGGGAGAAATCGAACGCCCCGGGCTGCGGCCCCCGTAGTCCCCTCCGAGCCGTTGCCCTGGGCGGCCATCGCCTGCGTGAAGCTGTTGCACCGGCGTTTGAAGCCGACCGTGTTGGCATTGGCCATGTTGTGCGCGATGATGTCGAACGCCTTTTCCAAGGCATCGACACTCGCACCGAGTTGGGACGCACTATTCGCCACGTTCGGCTCCTGGCACGACCGGGATCACGAGGTTGCCGTCCTCAGGACGGGATTGTCGTGACGCTCCGCGGTGCGTGCGGACAACTCCTGCGTCAGGGACGCCAGCTCTTCGATCTCTTCGTCGCTCAGGCCCGTCAGCTCGACCGCAACCGACAAGGGCTGCGGCGGCCAACGCCTGGAAATCTCGCTCGGGGGACCCGTCCCATACCTGGTCGATCGCGTCCGGGATTCGCTGCCCGTGCTCGAGGTCCCGGCCATGCTTTACCCGGCCCACGGCCGCCACCGTCAGCCCCCGGGCCGGCACGCCGGCGCGTCCCTCCGGCACACTGAAATACCACCAGGACACGGTCGTCCACGTGCACCTGCAAGGGCGTCTCGATCCGCAGCCCCGGACCCGCCAATTCCGTCACGAGGCTCTCCACGAACGTAGGGGCACTGGCCGCCCGCGTCGGCGTCGACCCAGAGACCTCCGCCCGCGAGAAGGCCGCCGCGTCCGCTGGCGTCCTCGCGGCGGAGCAAGGGCAAGTGGGCGAGCAGCGCCGGCAAGCGCACCGCCACCCGCGGAAAACGCCGGCGGTTGCTGACCTGGACCTCCTCGCTCGGGGCCAGAACCAGCCGCAGGCCGTCACAACGGACCGTCGCCGTGCGAAACTCCCACGCCGACATGCCGGCGAAATAGCGGGCCAGCCATGCCTCGCCGGCGTTGCTCTCGCGCGGCATCTTCAGCAGCACGGCCGATCTCCGTCTCATCGTTGCCAACGACCTCGGCCCGCAGGGGGGCCGCCTTGCGGTCCCGGACGTCAGTCAACTCCAGAATCCCGCCGATAGGAATCGCGCGAGTGCTCTGTCTGCGCGCGCCGTCGCCGCAGCGCCAACCGAAGCCTTCTGGAAGCCCAGCTTCAGCCGCAAGCGGGCGATCTGAGCCTCTCAGCTCCTCCATCTCGGGCGGTGTCCGGGTCTGCGCCCATTCCGCCAGCAACTGCCCGTGCCCCGATTGAAGGCCTCCACCTCATGGAAAATCTCCGGCGTGTCCGGCAAACCGCTGCGTTGGGCCACCGCCAGAAGGATTTGACGCTCGCGGACATTGAGCCCCCGGTGCTGGGCGTTACCGACAAAGGTCTCCACGGTCTGGTCCGTACGTTGTTGGCGGCGCCGGTAGCTGATCGCCGCCAGCAGCAGAAGCAGCACCACCATGGCCACCACGCCAAGCAGCACGAACCAATCGTGGGGCGCAGGCGCGAGCCCATCCGATGGAAGGCCTCCCATCGCTCCATCGCCGTCGATCTCAACAAGATGTGCGCGATGCCGTGCATGGCCCTGCCAAAGTCGCTTTTATCGGATGAGGTTCGTTAACTCCTGCAGAATCTCCGTCGCCACCCGGATGGTGCGGGCGTTGGCCTGATAGCCGTTCTGCGCCTCGATCATGTTGACGAATTCGGTCGCCACGTCCGCATTGGACTTCTCCAGCGCCCCGCCATGAATGGTGCCGGCCCCGGTGCTCATCGCCTGCGTCGCCACGGGGGAGCCGGAGTTCGCGGAGGCCGTGAAGTATCCGCCGCCGGCGTTCTCGAGGCCGGCGGGGTTGTTGAACAAGGCAATTTGCAGCCGCCCCAGGTCCTCCTTGACTCCATTCGTGAAGGCCCCGGTCAGCGTGCCATCGCTGCCCACGGAGACGGCGGACATGTTGCCCGCTTCATAACCGTCCTGGTCGCGTGCCACGGCGGTGGAGTTGCCCGCGAATTGCGTCAGCCCGTCAAACCCGCCGGTGGTCCCGAAATCCAGAGTCAGGGTCTGCGGATGCTGAACGTCGTGATTGAACGTCACCTGGAACTGACCGGTCTGGGAGGCGGGCATGCCGGTGAACGCGCCCGTCTGCGGATCGAACGTCAGTCCGCTCACGCGGCGGTTCGCCGGGGTAATACCCTGGACGTCTCCCGTGATCGAGGTGAGGACGATATCCCAGGTGTTGACCTGGTCCGTACGCACCAGCGCGGCCGACAGCACGTGCTTGCCGCCCTGGGCATCGTAGACGGCGATGTTCACGCTCTGGGACTCGGTGCCGCCGACGGTCGAGAGTTCAAAATACGGCGGCGTCGCCAACTGGCCCGCTCCCGAGTACGAGAGCGAGAGATCGGACTTGCTGTAGCCGGCCGCATCGTCCGTGATGCAAATCTGGCCGTTGACAAACGACGCCGTGCCATGCGTCAGCACGCTGTTGTTCAGGTGGTCGATCAAGTCGTTCATCGTCGTGGTTCCCCCCACGGCGAAGGTCAGCCCGCTGCTCAGAGCGCTGCCGTCCGGATTGAGTCCGGAGATCGTGATGGTGCCAGTCTGGCCGGTACCCAACTGGCCGCCCGTTCCCGAACCGCCGCTGAACTGATCGAGCTGATCGATCTCGGTCGTCCCGGTCGCTTGCGCGCCTGGTAGGTGTAGGTGAGGCTCGACGACAGCACCTGCGTCTGGGGCGTGACGGCGGCGTCGGAGCTGAGGTTGCCGGTGAGCGTGATCGTGGAGGTCTCTTTGGCCGGCAGGGCGACGCCGTAGGGGATTTGAACGTTGCTGTCCCCGGGCGTTTGGAAGCCATCGCTCTCCCCCGTCAGGCCGATGCGCTGGACGCGGTAGCCCGTGGCCGGGTCCACCAGGTAGCCGCTCGCATCGACGTTGAAGGCCCCCGCGCGCGTATACAGATCGCGGCTTCCGTCATTGACGACGAAGTACCCCTGCCCTTCGATAGCCACATCCAGCGGGTTGCCCGTGTTGACGATGCTGCCCTGGCCGACATTCGGCGTGATCGTCGCGACGCCCACGCCGCTGCCCATTTGCTGAGGGTTCGTGCCGCCGACCCGGTCGGTCGGCTCGGAGGCCTCTTTCAGGGTCTGGCTTAACAACTCCGCAAAGTCGACGCGGCTCGCTTTGAAGCCGGTCGTGTTGACGTTGGCCAGGTTGTTGCCGGCCACGTCCAGCATCTCTTGGTTGGCCTGCAGCCCCGTTACGCCGGAAGACAGTGCATAAGACATTGGTGCTTGCTCCTATTCTGAAAGACGCCGATACCTCGTCAATCGCGGATGGACGCGACGTCGGCTAAGTTGACGGATTGACTATCCACGGCCAGGAGGATCGCTCCGTCGCTGCCTATGGTCACTTGCTGTACCTGTCCCGTGCCGGTCTGGGTCGTGCCGTCGGTCGCCTGCGTCGAGTACGACACCTGCTTGCCGATCAGCGAGCTGGCATAGCTGCGCTGCACCGAGTCCAGCACCTGGCCGAACGAGGTGTTCAGGTTCTCGGTCTGCTGCAACTGGGAGAACTGGGCCATTTGGCGATGCCATGTCCTGGTCGTCCAGCGGATTGAGCGGGTCCTGATTCTGGAGCTGCGTCACCAGCAACTGCAGGTAGTTCGTCTGAATATCACTGGCCGAGGTGATCGAGGTCGTGTCAGCCATCCGTTCGTTCCTTATTCGAGACCGTCGGTATTCGTTCCGGGGCGGCGCACGCCGCCTGCTCTGCCCCTCCGTACAGCAATTGGCGTGCCACACCCGCTCCGAGTGACGAAATTACCGCGGTGCGACCTTCCTCCAGCCGCGATAGAGATACTGATTTGGGCCGGCGTCTCTCCTCCTCGTGTCGCGCAGTCGCGGGCGCGGCCCACACCGGGAGCAGGCAAAATCTTCCCCATGCAGAAAATTCTTCCGCCGCCGGCGCCCGCGCCGGCGCCGGACCGGGGGATCGGTATCCGTCCCATAAGAACCCGGCCGGCTCTTCTGCTTGGATGTCGGAGTGCCGGCGCCGTCCTCCGGCTTTTCTCGGACCGTCCCATAAAGGCCATAGCAGACGAGGGCGCCAGACGCGTTCGAGGGCGTAATCTGCCGAACGCGTCCAATAAAAAATTAAAGCTGCAGGAAAGGCACTGTCGATGTGTGCGGTGTTCGGCCGTGGGCCGACACGTTGACGACCCGGTAGGTTGGGGAGATATGAGTCTGCTGCGAAGAATCGTTGTAGTCAGCCGCCTCGCGCACCTTCACAGCGCCGCGCAGGAGTCGGCGCGGGAAGTGTTCGCCGCCGATGACGCCGGCGAATGTGTAGATATTGTTTCTACAGTAAATCCCGATTTAGTCGTGTTTGACGGGACGTGTCCGCCGGCGCAGCTCCGGGCGCACCTCCAGAAGCTCGCGGCCGCCGCGCTGCCGGTCTGTCCGACCGTGGTCGTCCTTTCCGGGACCGACCCCTTCCGCGAAGACGAATACCGCCAGACGGGCGTGTCGGATTGCGTCACGGGCCCCGCCGGCCTGGCGCGTCTGCGCGAGCTCGTCGGCCGAATTGCCGCCGGCGTCCCCCGGGCGGCCGGCGTGCCGCTCGACCCGTCGGCGTACTTCCTGGATGAGACGGCCGCCGCCGTCGGCCTGGCCGGCCGCAGCCCGGCGCTCGAGCGAAGCCCTGCGGATGATCCGGCTGGTCGCCGCCAGCCAGTGCAATCCGGTGCTCGTCGCCGGCGACACGGGCACCGGCAAGGAAGTCGCGGCCCGGGCCGTGCATCGCCTGCGGCATCCCGGACAGCCGTTCGTCGCCGTCAATTGTGCGGCCCTGACCGCCAACCTGCTGGAGAGCGAGCTCTTCGGCCACGTGAAGGGCTCCTTCACCGGCGCCGACCGCGACAAGACGGGCCTGCTCGAAATGGCCGGCACGGGCACGATCTTCCTCGACGAGATCAGCGAAATGCCGCTGGATTTGCAGGCCAAGCTCCTGCGCATCCTGCAGGAAAAGACATTCCGCAAAGTCGGCGGCGTCCGCGACCTCGACTGCCAGGCCACCATCATCGCCTCCAGCAACCGCGACTCTGAAGAAGGAAGTGCGCGAGAAGCGCTTCCGGCAGGACCTGTACTACCGCCTGCACATCTGCCCGATCCTGTTGGCGCCGCTGTGGTCCCCGCAGCGGCGCCAGGACATCCCCTTGCTGGCCACGTACTTCCTCCAGACGTCGAGCATCTGCACGCACAAGCAACGCCAAATCACGTCGATCACCCCGTTCGCCCTGGAAGCCCTGTGCCGGCACGACTGGCCGGGCAATGTGCGCGAGCTGCGCAACGTGGTCGAGCGGGCCATCCTGCTCGAAACGACGGACAAGATCGGGCTGGGCAGCATCGTCATCGACCCGATCGATAGCGACGAGACGCCGCACCCGGGCCTCGGGCACAGCGGCAAGGACTTCTCGCTGGAGAAGGCCGAGCGCGAGCTGATCGCCCGCGCCCTGCACGAGACCGGCTGGCAGAAAACCCAGGCCGCCGCCCTGCTCGGCATCACCCGCGCCACGCTTTACGCCAAGGTCAAACAGTACGACATCCGCAAAGACGGCTGCCCAGCGGACGAAGTGCCGCTGCCAGGCGCCAGCGCCGGCGGAAGTCGTCGCCGCGGCCCTTTCCTGACCGCCCTCGCCTCCCTGTCAGAAAATCGGGCGGGCCGTATAGAATCCTGACACGAAAAGCCGGAGGACGGATGGCAGAGGAGGGAGGCCAGCGTCTCCTCTGTCGTGCGTCTTCTGCTTTTTGTCGCCTGCCTTCCGTCTTCCGTCCTCCGCCTTCCGGTTCCGTGGCATGGCGATTGCTAACTAAGAAGGTCTGATGGCTGAAGAAAACCACAACCGGCCCGCGAGAAGTAACACCGCCTGCCCCGGGGATCAATTCTCCCGCGTCAGGAGCTACCGGTGCCACTCCGGATCCCGTCCCAGGGCCATGCGGGGACGCCCGTCCCGGCGCCGTCCGGGGACGAGATCTTCGCAACTCCCTTCGGTCAATCCCAGAGCCACGATGACCTCTTCGCTTTGCGGCGTCCCCTGCCGCCGGACGACTTGACGCCACAGCGGGCACACGGCACGCACCACATGGGATCGCACCTACCCAGAATCCGCAGCGGCCTCCACCATACCTGGCGTCAGTTCTCCCTGATCCAGAAGGTCTTGGCGGCCAGCATCCTGCTCATCGGCGTAGCCGTCATGGGTGTTCTGCTGGTCGGCGCTCCGGCCCCAGTACCCGCAGACTCGCTCGCCGCGGCGGAAGCGCCGGCGGAAGAATCCACGCCGCCCCGCCCAGCGAAAGAGGCACGCGGACCAAGGCCCTGCCGCAGCGTCCGACCGCGGAAGCGACGCCGGAGTCACCCCGACCGGAGGAAGCGGACGGGTCTCCCGTCGCGAAGTCTCGCCAGGGGGAGCCTGAGCCCAAACGCGATGGATCTCCTTGGGTAACCCCATCCCCTTCGGAGACACGAGCCCTGCCGAGGCCCGGAGCCGCTTTCCCTCCAGTTGGCCGACAAGCTCTACCTGCACCACGACTTTGAGCCGGCGCTGCCCATGTACGACAAGCTCTACCGGCGGCTGCCCTCGACGGACGAGGACCAGCCCCTGCGGGACTTCCTGCTGCTGCGCATGGCTCTGTGCCATAAGAACAGCGGCCATGCCACGCAGGCCGACAGCATGTTCCGCACCATCTCGCTGAGTCGTCTGCCGCATCCTCCGGGCCCTGGCCCGCTATCATCAGGGCACGATGCTCCTGGACCGCAAGCGTTACCTCGAAGCGGTGGCCAAGGCGTACCAGACGATCGCCCTGGTCGAGGTGGCCGGCTACGACAAGAAGTGGGTATCGGCCGTCCAGCAGCAGTGCGGATTCGTGGCCGCCGAGGCGATGACCCGCAACCTGCTCGCCCTGTGCGATGCCGACGCCAATCTGCCGAAAGAGCTGTGGAGCGAGCACCCCGACATCGACCCATTCGTGAATATGGAGGAGCCGCAGTTACGGGCCTTCCTGGCGTCCGGCAGTCGAGCCGCTGGAGACCGCCGTGCTGAGCCCACAGATTCGCGCCGGCACCGACAAAAGCTCGGTGCCGCACTGGTCGGTGATCTGCAACGGGGCCACGCTCGAGGAGCTGCTGGCCCGGTTCGCGACGAACGCCGCCGTCAATATCCGCTGGACCGGCAATGAGCCGGCGGCGGGCCTCCAAGGGCAGAATTCCGTGACGGGGAATCCGGCTCCGATGGAAGACAATATCCGGACCCGGCCCGTCTACCTCTACCTCACCTCGGCCACGACCCCCCAGGTGGTCACGACGGCCGCCGGCAGTGCCGGTCTGATCGCCCGAACCGACGACAAGGGCGACATTCGCCTGCTCGACCCCACCTCGTATTCCTCCCTGGCCGACCACACCAGCCTGCTCGCCGAGGAGGCGGTCACGCTCTGGCAGAGGTCCCTGCTGACCGCGGAGAACGACCCGCGTGCCCCCAACGCCCACTTCGCCCTGGCGCTGCTGCAGGCCACGCGGGGGCAGTTCGACCAGGCGATCGCGGAATACAAGCTGGTGGCCAATCGGTACTCCAAGCACGCCCTGGCCCCGCACGCCTTGCTGCAATCGGGCTTGCTGAGGGTGCGGCTGCGCGACTACGCGGGGGCCCATACCGATCTCAAGCAATTGGTGGAACTGTACCCGGAAAATGAGTTGTCCGATCGGGCCTGCCTGTGCCTGGCGGAAGCGACGATGAAAGCGGGCCTCTACGAGGAGGCGGCCGGCTTGTATCGCAAGGTGTACAATCTGGGTCTATCCATCGTATCCCAGACGCAGGCGGCGTGGGGAGCGGGCCGGTGCCTCTCCGAAATTCAGCAGTACCAGGAAGCGGCCCAGTGGCTGGTCCGGTACACGAGCCTGGCCCCGGACCAGACCCGTCCGGGGTTCTCCGCCGCCTGCCTGTTGCTGGGCAAAGCCTACCTGGCCTTGCACCAACCGCTGCCGGCCCAAGCCGCTTTGCGTCTGGCGATCAAGGGCGATCTCTCCCATCAACAGCACGTGGAGACCGTCGCCACTCTGGTCCGCACGTGCCTCGAACAGGGACTCTACCTCCAGGCGATCAGCACGTTGGAGGGCACCAATGGATGGCAGTTGTCCCAACAGGAAGGGATCGATCTGGCGCTTCTCCGCGCTCAGGCCTTTTGCGCCATCGGGCTGTCGGACAAAGCAGCGGCACTCCTGGAGGAGAAGACGCAATACCTGCCCAACCCTGCTTTGCAGGGGAAGGTGGCGCTGGAGATAGCCAAGTGCCATCTCGAAGCCGGCCATGTCGAAGCGGCGGGCAAGGCACTGAGCCAAGCGTTTGCGACGGTGGAGCCCGGTCCGCTGGCCAACCAGATCGGCCGGGAGCTGGCGGGTGTGTGCCTGCGTCTGGGCCAGACGGAGCAGGTGGTTTCCCTCTGCACGCAATTGCTGGAGCGTGCCTCCGCCGCCGAGCGGCCCGCGCTCCTGGCCCTGCTGACGAGCGCTTACCGCCGGCAGGGGAAATACGACCAGGCGGTGGCCGCCATGTTGAATCGTTACGAGACCCCGGAATCGATTAAGGACAATTGACTATGAGTTATTGGCGCCCCCCTCGATCCTCCCCCCAGGGTCTATGCCTGCTGGTCTGTCTCTTCTGCGGCGGCACG
Source organism: uncultured Planctomycetota bacterium (assembly GCA_963750205.1). Classification (GTDB taxonomy): domain Bacteria; phylum Planctomycetota; class Phycisphaerae; order Sedimentisphaerales; family Anaerobacaceae; genus PLanc-01. The sequence goes on along the minus strand of CAVVRJ010000011.1, from coordinate 408,165 downwards.
ACCGCCGCGTGGGCCGTGGGCACAGCCGCGGGGAGCTCCCCGGCGCAAGATTCAGCATCGGGAACGGCTCTCCCATCGCCCTCCGCCGCGTTGGGGAACCCGAGCCCGTCCCGCTCGGCGGCCAACCGTCGGACGGCGCCGTCGGCCTCCGCCGCGGCGCGCATGCCCAATCCGACGGTCACCGACCCGTGTGCCCCCGCCGCCCCAACGATGCAGACGAAAGCGACGCCGGAGGCATCACGGCACTCGAGTGCTGCTCTCGCCGGTCTTGTGACGCGTGCGAAGGCTCAACAGGGCACATCGCGCGCGAATCCTGAGAATGGCGGCCCTCTGGTCCTGGACCTCTGGTCAAGCCGGATTGCGGCACCCGGCGGCAACGAGGATGCCGCGACCAGTCTGGCTCTCCAGCGGCTGATCCGCCAAGTCCACGCCCTGGCGACCAACGACAAGAACGCGGCTCAACCACCGGCGTCCGCGCCGAAACCGCCCCCAGCACGGCCTCCGACGGTCGTAGCTGCACACGCCGAAGCCCAAGCGCCGGCCCCGACCGCGTCGGAGACCGCTTCGGAATTGCCTCCCGAGGCCCAAAAGACCCTCGCCGGTCTGCAGAAGAACCCCAGCCGCGTCGGCGATCCGCTGGAAACCGCGGAACTGCTGTTCTTGAGCGGCCGGCCCACTGATGCTGCCGCCTTCTACCAGGAAGCCCTGCGGCACACCCGCGCCGGCGATTCCGCGTCCGCCGACGACCGCGCCTGGATCCTCTTCCAGCTCGGCAATTGCCTCCGGGAAACGGATTCGGCCAAGGCCCAGGACGCCTATGCGAAGTTGATGGCCGAGTTTCCCAACTCGCCGTGGACCGAGATGGCCCGGGCCGGCAGCCGGCTCCTTACCTGGTACCAAAGCACCCGGCCGGACCAACTCATGACAACACGCAAACCCTGAAGGACGCAACCGGAGCCGTAAACGCAGGATGGGCTTGGGCCCCTGCGAAGAACATCACGGGAGAACCCAGTCGTGAGCAGGATCGACACAAGCGACAGAAGCAAGACGAGACAACACGGCGGCAGTGCCAACGTGCTGATTGTGGACCATGAGCCGCAAACCATCCGGCTCATGCTCGAGATTCTGGCCCGCAAGGGGATTGTTGCCCGCTTGGCCGCCGACCGCAAAGCGGCCCTGGCCGCCCTCGACGCCGGCGGCTGCGACCTGGCCTTTCTCAGCACGGCCCTCACGACCGACGACCACGGTGAGAGTTTCAAACTGTTGAGTGAAATTCGGGCGGCGGCCCCCGAGATGCCCATCGTCATGCTGGGCGAGCCTGCGGCCACGTCCTCCGTTCAGGCCGCCGCGCTGGGAGCTCAGGCCGCCGTTCATGCGATGCAGGCGGGCTGCCGCGATTTCCTGCTCAAACCCCTGGACAGCCGGATCGTCGACAACCTGCTGGAAAGCCTGTTGCCCAACCGCCGGGTGGCCACCGCCGCCGCCGCGCAGGAAGGAGACCATCCTCTCTATCAGATCGTGGGCAAGAGCCCGAAGCTCATCCAGACCATCGCGCTGGCCGAGAGGATTGCCCCCACGTCGGTACCGGTCCTGATTAGCGGCGAGAGCGGGACCGGAAAGGAGCTGGTCTCGCTGCTGGTCCACCACAAAAGCCGCCGAGCTTTGGGGCCCTTCGTGCGGGTCAACTGCGCGGCGCTGAGCGACACGCTGCTGGAAAGCGAGCTGTTCGGCCACGAGAAGGGCGCCTTCACCGGCGCTTACACGCAGCGTAAGGGCCGGTTCGAGATGGCCCACGGCGGGACGCTCCTGCTGGATGAGATCACCGAGACGCCACCCCAGTTCCAAGCCAAGCTGCTCCGCATTATCGAGCAGCAGGAATTCGAGCGTGTGGGCGGCAATGAGAACGTCAAGGTGAACGTGCGTTTGATCAGCACCACCAACCGGGACCTGCTCCACGAGGCGCAGCGGGGGCGCTTTCGCCAGGACCTCTACTATCGCCTCAGCGCCACCCGGATCGTGCTGGCCCCCCTGCGGGAGCGGCGGGACGACCTGCCGGAGCTGGTGTGGCACTTCGTCAACCTCTACGCCAAGGAGACGCAACGCCGCATCGACGCGCTGGACCCCACGATGATGGGGATCTTCGCCAATTATCCTTGGCCGGGCAACATCCGCCAGTTGCGTAACGTCGTCCTGACCTCATTGATCCTCGGTACCGGGCCGGTATTGTCGTTGGCCGACGTGTCCTGGCTGTTCGACGAGCTGCAACCGCTGCCGCAGCAACCCGTGGATTGCGGCCCCGGATCGAAGTCGGGGGTGACAACATTGCGGATTACGAATGGCGGATTAGATCAGGCTGGCAGTGCCAATCTGCCATCCCCAATCCCCAATCCGCAATCGGAAATGGGTGTGGGCGGTATTCCCCTGGAAGACCTGGAACGCCGGGCCATTCTCGAAACGCTGCGCCAGACCTCCGGCAACCAGACCAAGGCTGCCAAGGTCCTGGGCATCAGCGACCGCACGTTGCGGGAGAAGATGCGCCGCTACCGCCGCCAGGAATGCTATGAAAACGCCAAGTGCGAAGTGTGAAGTCTGAAGTTCGAAGACCATTGGGGTGTGCACGGCACATCCTACATGATGGAGTGAGCCGTTTATGGCCGAGCCCGAGAATACAGAGAAGAGTCCCAACCCTGAGTCACAAGCTCCCAAGGCCAAGGGGCCGTTGACAAAGGTCCTGCCGTGGTTGATCCCGACCGGGGTCGTCCTGGTCTTTGCCTTGGGCGGTTTTCTCATCGGTCGGGCCTTCGGGACACGAGGACAAGCGGGGACGGCGGCCGGGGCCGAAGCCGCGGCGCCGGTGGAATCGACCCCTCCGGTGAAAGCCGGCGCGGGCGAGAGCTGGTATTATGAGCTCGACCCGGCCGTGGTCAATCTGAATGAGCCCGGCGTAACCCGCTACGTCCGCATCGGCCTGACGCTCGAGGTCAGCAGCGCCATGGAGGAGAAAGAGGGCCGGCCCTTCCTGGACCAGAAGAAGCCCCTGATCAAGCACTGGCTGACCCTGTTCCTGTGCAACCAGACGATTGAGGACGCCCGCGGCGAAAAGAACCTGATGCGGATGCAGACCCAAATCTGCGACACGCTCAACGCCAACCTGTTCCCCGGCAGCAAGCCGCGCGTCAAAGGTGTCCTGTTCCGGGAGTTCGCTATTCAGTGATGGCTCTATCGATCAACCATCTTGGCAGCACCAGAGTTGGCCCGACTTTTGGCGGCGGTCGGCTCGATCCCTGCGGCGGACCCCGTGCCGCCGCAGACGAGTCCTTACGATTGGCGCGATCCGCACAGCTTCAACGCGGACCAACAGAGTCGGCTCACCCCAGATCATGGGACAGGTGGCGGCCCGCATGGCGGAAATCTTCGCGCGTTCGCACGGCGGTGCCTGCGAGGTCGCGCTGAAGGCCCTGACGCCGCATTTCGCCGGTGACCTGTGCCATCATCTGGATCTCGACCGCGATTATTGTCTGGCCTTCGCTCCGGACAAGGGCCAGCCTTGCGGCTTCGCCTCCATCCCACCGCAGACAACGATGACATGGGTCACGTGGCTGCTCGGCGACCCGGAGGCGAACCGCGCTCCGGCCCGAGCGCTCGCGCCGCTGGAAGAATCGCTCCTGTCTGACCTGTTCACAGCGGTGCTCGACGCCTTCCTGGCCCCACTGGGGGCGGTCCACAATCTCCGACCCGCCGCGCCCTTGTGCCACGGCCAGCCCGACATTCAATTCGAGCTGACGGAGGAGGTCGCCAGGATCGTCTTCCAAGTCAAGAACGCGGATGCGGGCGAGCCCTGCGAAATCGCCTTTGTACTACCCTGCAGCCGTCTGGCCGCCCTGGCGGGCAAAACCATGCCGGCGGCGCCGAAAGGTCACCCCGCAGGAATTGTCCCGCGCCTTGAGGGAGCACTTGCAGGAGGTGCCCGTGACCGTCCGGGCCGTCCTCGCCTCGGCCACGCTGACGTTCCAGGAGGTCCTGGACCTCGGCCCGGGCGACATCCTGCTGCTCGACAAGTCCGTGGATGGGCCGACAGAGCTGATTCTCGACGGCCGCACCGTCTTCCGGGGCCGTCCCGCCCGCTCCGATGGACAATACGCCGTAGTGATTCTCGAAGCGCCGGCCGCGCGTGACCCACAAACCGCAACGGCCCAAGCACCCAACCAATCCAACGAAAGGACATGAAGGGCCATGCCTGATACGATGAACGTGCCGACAGGGACCGAACCGCAGGAGCAAAGCGAGCCAGCCGCCCAGGCCAAGACGCCCGTGCGCGAGGTCCAGTTCCCCGAGGCGCCGGCGGACACCGGCTCGGCCGCCGCCGGCCAATTCGATATTCTCCTCGACATGAACGTCCCCATTTCGGTGGTCCTGGGCGAGACCCAGATTCCGGTCCGGCGGCTCCTGCAGCTTGGCCCCGGCTCGGTGCTCAAGCTCGAAAAACCGATCGAGGTCCCCGCCGACCTGTACCTGAAGGACTCCAAGTTCGCGGAAGTCGATGTGGTGGTCGTCGAGGACCGCTTCGCCGTGCGGATCAAGAAGATCGTCGGCGCCGGCGCCGGCCAGCGGGAACTGAGAACTGGGAACTGAGAACTGAGAACTGAGAACTGAGACCTCCGAATGGCTTCCGATCGTGCCATGACCGCCAGCTCTGCCCACCAGCCTCGCCAACGAGGATGGCCTCCTGAACATGCCGTTCGCCTCGTACATGAACATCATCCTGGCGGTCGGCCTGGTGGCGATTCTGGCGACGTTGATCGTCCCGCTGCCGACGATCCTGCTCGATTTGCTCCTGGCGTGCAGCATCTCGCTGTCGATCGCGATCCTGATCGTCACGCTCTCGTCCCGCGAGGCGCTGGAGCTGTCCACGTTCCCCTCCCTGCTGCTGTTCACGACGCTGTTTCGCCTGTCCCTGAACGTCGCTTCGACCCGCTTGATTCTGCTGCAGGGCGACGCCGGCCGGATCATTCAGACGTTCGGCGGCTTCGTCGCCGGCGGCAGCGTCGTGGTCGGCCTGGTGATCTTCCTGATCCTCGTCATCATCCAGTTCATCGTCATCACCAAAGGCGCCGAGCGCATCAGCGAGGTCTCCGCCCGCTTCACCCTCGACGCCATGCCCGGCAAGCAGATGGCCATCGACGCCGACCTCAACGCCGGCGCCATCACGGAGGCCCAGGCCAACGAGCGGCGCTCCAAAATCGTCAAGGAGAGCGAGTTCTACGGCGCGATGGACGGTGCCAGCAAGTTCATCCGGGGCGACGCCAAGGCCGGCCTGATCATCACGGCGGTCAATATCATCGGCGGTATCGCCATGGGCTACTCCCGCGGCATGGGCATCGCGACCGCCATCAAGACCTACTCGATCCTGTCCATCGGCGATGGCCTGGTCAGCCAGATCCCGTCCGTGATCATCTCCGTCAGCTCGGGTTTCCTGGTGACGAAGATCTCTTCCAGCCACAGCGTCGGCCAGGACCTGTCCAAGCAGTTCCTCCGGACGGGCACGCCGTTGACGACCGCCGCGTGCATCGTGGCGGCCATGGCCCTGGTGCCGGGGATGCCCAAGGTGCAGTTCCTGCTCCTGGCCGCCGGCACCGCCCTGCTCGGCCGGATGGCCACGAAAGCCGAGAAGATGCCGCCCAAGCAGGCGGCCGCCCAGAAGAAGAAGCCGGAGAAGGAGCCCGTCGAGGAGCTGCTCGACGTGGACCGCGTTTCCGTCCACGTCGGCGTGCGTCTGATCGGCATGGTCGATCCGCGCAAGAGCAACGCGATCTTCGACCGCATCGGCGCCCTGCGCCGGCAGTTCGCCCAGCAGATGGGCATCATCATCCCGCTGGTCCGGCTGCGGGACGACCTGAACCTCGAGCCCAACGCCTACGAGATCCGGCTCTCCGAGGTCCCGGTGGCCAAGGGCTTCCTGGAGCCGGAGCTGTTCCTGGCCATGGACGCCGGGGCCGTCCGGGAGAAGGTGGACGGGATCAAGACGACCGAGCCGGTCTACGGTCTGCCGGCCCTGTGGATCACCGGGGCCAAGAAAGAGGCCGCCGAGCTCAGCGGCTACACGGTCATCGACCCGGAGTCCGTGTTCATCACCCACCTCTCGGAGACGCTCAAGCGGCACGCCGACGAGCTGCTCACCCGCGAGGACGTCCAGCTTCTGATCGACCGGCTGCGGAAGAATCAGCCGTCCCTGGTGGGCGAGGTGGTCGGGACCGAGGGCGAAGTCTCCGCCGGGCTGCTGCAACGCGGTGCTGCGGAACCTGCTCAAGAGCGGCATCCCGATCCGCGAGCTGACGGCGATCCTCGAAGCCCTGGCCGAGAACGCCGCCAAGACCAAAAATGCGGCCACGCTCACCGAAATGGTCCGCAAGTCCCTGAGCCGAACGATCACCGAGCAGTACCGGGACGCCGGCGGCAAAGTGACCGTCATCGCATTCGATCCGGCCTTCGAGCATCAGTTGACCGCTTCGCTCCGCCAGGAAGGCGGCGAGCTGGTCCTGAGCGCCCCGCCGAGACGGCGATCGAGCTGAACCGGCGGGTCGCCGACGCGTGGAAATCGGCCATGGACAAGGGCAAGGACAAGACCGTCCTGCTCTGTGACGCCCGGCTGCGGGCGCCGCTGGCGCAGATGCTGTGCCGGAGCCTGCCCATGCTGCCGGTGGTGGCCTATGACGAGATCGTCCTGGGCACGGACGTCCAGCCCATTGAGACGATTGCAGTGACTTTGAACGAAATGACGATAAGGAATGAGTGACCATGCCGCTGCCAATACGACCGATTGCGGTCAGCACCGCCGTTCTGTGCTTCTTTGCCATCGGCATCGTCGGATCTCTGGCCGGCCTGTCGCCCTATACCTGCTGCCAGCGGGCCGTGCTGGGGGCCGCGATCGGCTGTCTCGTGACGGTGGCGGCCGTGCGTGCGATCAACGCGATTCGTGACCCAGGCTATGATCGCAGACCGGATCCGGAAGGAAAACGCGGGTGACAACAGAGGCTAAAGACATTCCGCAGATCAACGAGCCCCCGGCGGCTCAGGATGAGAGCGGAGGCCCGCGACCACCTGAAGGCCGTAGCCCTGCGGACGTACAACGGGCACCGGCACAGCCGGATCGGCGACGACGAGATTGTGCAACTGCTGCCGATGGTTCGCCAGATCGCCCGCCGGGCGATCAGCTACCTCAACCCGCCGCTGTCGTTCGAGGACTTGGTGTCGGCCGGAACGATCGGCCTGATCAAGGCCGCCCGTGACTTCGACGCCTCCCACCAGGCCGAATTCAAGACCTACGCCTATATCCGCATCAAAGGGGCCGTGCTGGACGAGCTGCGGCGGGCCTCGCTGCTGCCCTCCGGCGTGAACCGGCAGATCCGCACCGCCCTGGAGCTGAGCCGCAAGATCACCGAGCAGACGGGCAAGCCCCCCACCGAGGAAGAACTGGCCGAGAAGCTCGGCATCCCGGTCCAAGAGATCTACGAGCTGTTCGAGAATGCCCGGGCCCAGCATTTTGTCTCCATCGACGCCCTCAGTGAGGAGCAGCCGGCCCTGGGCGATCTTCTGCCGGCCGCCCAGACCGAGGCGCCGGACAGCCTCCTGGAGAAGGCCGAGCTGGTCGAGGAGCTGGCCAAAGCCATCCAGGAGCTCGATGAGAGACGCATCCAAATCATTGTCCTCTACTACCACGAACACCTGACGATGAAGCAGATCGCGGAGGTACTCGAGATCACGGAGAGTCGCGTCAGCCAGTTGCATGCCAGCGCCCTTTTCAGCCTATCGGCGAGATTGGAGCAATGGAGAGATGACCGATAACGATTTCAACCCTATCCGGCCGGTGGAGAATCTTCAGAACGTCGCGGGTTTGACGCCCACGAGCCAGCACCAGGAGCGAAAACGCCGGCAGAATCCCCCCCGCCGGGACCAGGAGACCCAAGCCGCGCCGCCTGACAAAACGCGAAGAGGAGCAGACGCCGGAGCGTGACAGACGACGCGCATGTGATTGACTATCGCGCTTGACGCAAGCGGGTCTGGCAGAGAAGCCGCGGGAGGTGAAAGAAAGATGCTCAAGACCACACGACACGTTCTGAAGGCCGATGAGGTGGCTTTCGACAACCCGCTTCAACTGGGTCTCGACCCGGCAGTGCGACCTCACGGCGCGGACCCACAGTGCGTCCGTGCCGGCCCGAGTGTGCGAATCGCGGAAAGCTATCCCGAGTACGCCGTGATTGAGGTCACATGTGCTTGCGGCAAAACGACTTATATACGCTGTGACTATGCGGCGACGGCTCCGTCGCCCGCGTCAGATGACAGGCCTCGGCACAAGGCACAGTGCATTGTAGGCTGGGCCTTTAGCCCATGCGGATCATGGAGAAGGACCTTATGACTGCAACAGGAAGACTCATGGCATTATTGCTTGCGGCTGCTGCTGGCTTGGCCGTCGGCGGCTGCACGACGCCCGAGGCCAAGCCCGACACCGTCACCGCCGGCGCCGAACAGGGCGAGGTTACGGCCAAGCGATTCCAGGATACGCCGATCGAAGGCCACACCGCCATGCAATCGGCTATCGACTTGTCCGAGAAATACGCCAAGCTGTCCGATCAGAGCTCGGCACTGCGGCAGGAGAACCAGCGGCTCACGACCGACAACGAGAGCCTCGCGGCAACAAGTCACCTCGCTCGAAGCGAAGCTCAAGCAGACGCAAAAGGAGTTGGGCGAGGCGAACGACCTGCTGATCGAGATGCTCACCGAGTTGAACAACTGGAAGAGCAACATCCTCGGCTTCCGCGGCGAGATGCGTCAAGCGGCCCAGGCACAGCTTGAAGCATTGGTCAAAATCCTGGAGATCCTCGGCGGCCCAGCCGAGGCGGGCGCCATAGAGCGAAAGCACGCCGAGACACTCCAGCCCGGAGACGAAGGACGTGGCCCAGGCCGCCAAGCCCACCACGCCGCTTGGGGGAGAGCCCAATGGCGCGAAGTAGACCAACAAATAACGGAAGACGGAGGACAGAAGACAGAGGACAGAGTGCTGACGACCGAGGGTCGAACCGTCCTCCGTCCCCCGTCCTCCGTCCTCCGAGAGCCGTCCTCCGTCCTCTGTCCTCGTCCTCCTTTTCCTGGTTTGCGGCTGCGATTCCGATCACGACAAGGGAATGGCCAACGCCTATTACCTAAGTCCCAATAAAGACTTACGAAGACTTGGTCGCGTGGCCCTGGTGGAGATGGACAGTTCCTCCAATTCCCCCGAGATCGGCGCGGCCATCTCCGATGCGCTCTTTCTGGAAGTGCAGAAGAAACAGGTGTTTGGCGTAATGGCGGTCCGCCGGGACGAGTCCGACGTGGCATAGCCTGCAAGAGAACCTCGATTCACTGCAGGCGATGCGTCAACTGGAGGCCATTCGGGAAGCTCTCGGCTGCAACGGCCTGCTCGTAGGAACGGTGACCCGCTACCAACCTTATCCCCACATGGCGGTCGGTCTACGTCTGAAGCTGCTCGACCTGACTGACGGCCAACTCCTCTGGGGCCTTGAGCAAGTCTGGGATAGCTCCGACAAGAGCATCCAGAAGCGTGTCAAGACGTACCTCGAGGACCAGCAACGCTCCGGCCAGTCGCCGCTGCGCGAGGAGTTGGTGGTCGTCAGTCCCCTAAACTTCTGTAAATTCGTGGCTTACGAAGTGGCCGGGACATTCCAGCGGGAAGAAGGACGGAGCAGGCGCGGCATCCCGGAGGAAACCGCCGCTAATAGCACCAAAAACGCATTTTTCTGTGGCAGGGCCTAAAGACTTCGCACAACCATGCGAAAACAAGAGTAGGCAAACGGCAATTGAAGGAACTGCACGATGATCGATAACGTTCAGAATAGTCAGATGGCACACGGGATGGGCAAGACCGCCCTGCCCCATCCCGATCCAGCCAACAAACCTGCGGCCGACGGGTCGGACGCGTACGCTCAAGTCACATTTGCGGATCTGATCAACCAGGCGATGCAGGAGCCTGCGACGGAAACGGACGCCGTCCAGAAGGGCACGGGAGCTACTCCAATCCGGCCAACTTACGAGCCCCCAGAACATTCGCTCCGCCGCCCAGAACATCGTAACCTACGGTATCTAAAGACTTTACAGCTTGATCGATCATCGCCGCGGGGGGCCTACCACGGATGGTGACAAGGCCCCATGTTTTCTTTCTTCTCGCGAGAATCCCTCTCATTCGTCCCATAGGCCCGGGTGGTCCTATGTGTCCCATCAAACGTAGCAGTCGAGCGTGGCACCGACGGGCAATCGCCCCGGATTTGGGCCGCTCGTGCGAACTCGCGTTATCTCGGGCAAGGCATCCGCATAGGCCGGACGCGGACTTGGACAGGAATAGGCTCCTGGGGCTGGGCCGTGGGGGCAAAGGACCGGCGCGGCCCGTAGGTCGAATCTAAACCCTTGAAATCAATGCCACTGCAGCCGATCAACTTCATCACGCATATCCCCCAATTGCCTCTATCGTAGCACAATTGCCCATTTCGATCAAGACAAATCCCGTCTTCTAACCTGCGAAAGCCGCCGGAACTGCCGCAACGGCGTTTATGGCCGCCGCAAGTGGATTATTATAGGCCGCGCCGTCGCGCCGCAAAACGGGGAGCACGAAAGCGGCTAACGCCTTTCTCATAACTTGGCCGATACAAAAGTCATTAGAGGTGCATCGCAGGCCAACTTACGCAGAGGTTATCGGATGCACATTATCACCCAATGCCCGCGCTGTGGCTATCGCTGGTGGCTGGACGCCGGCGCCCTGGACCGCCGCGTGCGCTGTCGCAAGTGCTTCCTGCTCCTGAAAGTCCCCAACCTGGCGGAAGTCGCCGACGCCGCCGACGTCATAGACCACGCCAAGAGCCAGCTTTACGTAGATGACACGGGCCGTACCTACGGCTGACCGCGATCGGCACAAATCTGAACAAGGCGAGCCTTCTGTCTGGCAACAGACGCGTTGGCCGCCCCAGTTATTCATGCCTCGCTTCCAACCCACCCTCAGAAGATGCCAATAATATCGCGACAGCAGTGTGGAAAAAGGAAAAAGCCTGAAGAAGTGCAGGTGAGAAGACCGATAATAGCATATGGATAGTATGGGCAAACCAGGCAAAAACTTCCGAAGCTCAAAAGTCCTCCGAGCAAGAGCGATGGTTGCCTCTGGCGGCTACGAGGCGTCGCTGCTGGACATAGCAGACACGATCATCTCGGGAACGAGCGTGCAGAGCCAGAAGTTCCTGGCCGCAGTCGGCGTCTATCAGGGAACCCAAGAAGAACCAGGGAGGCGCGACGGAGTTTCTCTCTACGCCGCAATTGCCTGAAGAGTGTTTGGATTCTCCCTGGTCATCTTCGGCATCCTCCTTGGAGCCAATCCAATGTCATAAGTGGCTCTCTCTCCTTAAGGAGCAAACCCGGATTTCGACGATCCGGTCGCTCGTTGGACTCTTGTAGAAGGACAAAGTGGATATCGGCGCATAGTGCCCCATGGTGACCTAGCCATACCCCGGCGTTCAAGAGACTCTCTCCAGACAAAAGCAGGTCAACCCCCGGTCGCAGGAATGCGGCCGCAGGATGAATTCGCACAGTCTCGTTCACGGCGATCTGCCGGGTCGCCGGCCCAGTGGTTGACGATCCCCGCCTTCGGAACTTATCATTGCCCGGCGAGAAATGGAAAACCACAGAACGATATCTGAAGGAAGGTGGACAAGTGGCGGAAACTGGCTCGCGACGGGATGAGATTGTCCTGAGATTGCCGCAGTGGCTTCGCACGCTCACGCAGCGAGAAGATCGGACGTTCGAATCCACCGAATCAAGAATGCGGTTCGTGATTGAGCTGGCGACGCAGAACGTTGCGCGTCGAACCGGCGGGCCGTTTGGGGCCGCGGTGTTCGAATCCGACCGGCGGCAAGCTGGTGAGCGTCGGCGTCAACCTGGTCGAGGCGTCGCATTGCTCGCTGGCGCACGCGGAGATGATCGCCCTCGCCCTGGCGCAACAAGCGCTGGGACACTACGATCTGGGCGCCGCCGGCGTTTATGAGCTGGCGACGAGCGTGGAGCCCTGCGCGATGTGTCTCGGGAGCGATTCCGTGGTCGGGCCTGCGGCGAGTCGTGTGCGGGGCCCACGGTGAGGATGCCGCCGCCATCGGGTTTGACGAAGGGGCCAAGCCGGCCGACTGGGTCGGTGCCCTGCGCCAACGCGGAATCGAGGTGATCCGGGACGTGGAGCGTGAGGACGCCCGGGCGGTGCTCCAGCAATACGCCCAAGCCGGCGGGCTCATCTACCATCCGGGGCAGGGGCGGTGAGACTAATTTCAGAACCCGGAGCCGTGCCTCACGGTCATTCGGCGTCGTGCGCGGGGACGATCGGTTCCCACCGGACCTTGGCGGAGCCGAGGATCGTGCCGGTGGCGTAGGCCAGGTCCACCAGCGAGATCTGGTAATTGGCGAGGGCGGCGATTTCGCTGCTTTGGGCGTTCGCGAAGCGAATCTGGGCGTCGAGCACATCCGTGCTGGTGCGGAGCCCCAGCTCGAACTGCCGCCGCTCGGCTTCATAGAGCCGGCCGTTGAGAAGCGAGGTCTGGCGGGCGGCGAGAATCTGCTGCCAGTTGGCTTCCACCTGATCGACGGCGTTGAGGACCTCCTGCCGGATCAGATCCTCGCGGTTGGCCCGGTTGGCGAGCCGCTGCTGACGCGTGTAGATGGCTTGGCGCACCCGGCTCTTGGCCGCCTCGTTGCCGATCGGGATCACCATCTGCAGACGGCCCGTATGGCCATAGAACTCGGTATGGATCAGCATGTCCAAGTCGTCGCTCTGGGTGGCCCCGAAGCCGGGGACATTATACGTGTAGCTAACGGTGGCCAAAGGCAGGGCCTGGTTCCGGGCGTAATCGATCGTGCTGGCGTCCTGCAGGAGCTGCAATTGCAGTTGCAGCAGTTCCATCCGGTTCTCGATCGCCGCCCGGACTAATGGCGCGCGATCCAACTGATAGTGCACCGGGTCCGGCTCCGTCGTCGGAATCACGACCGTGGGCGACTGCATCCCCAGGCCGGCCTTGTGGAGCACGCGTTTGATCTCGCGCTCGCGATCGCGCAGGTTGTTCTCCGCCACGATGATAGCCTGGAGTTGATCGGACACGCCCGCCTCGGCACGGATGATCTCCACCTGGGCCCGCTGGCCGGCCTCCACCAGGCGCCGCGCGCGGTCGAGCTGCGCTTGGGCCAGGTCATATTGCTGCCGCCGCACCTCCAGTTCCCGGCGGGCGGCGTAGAGACGCCAGTAGACCCGGTCCAAAGCGGCCAGAACGTTGATCACTTCGAGCTTCGTCTGCGCGTCGGTGATGTCGCGGTTATAGGCGGCGACTTGGATCGAGTACATCGTGGCCCGCTGGCCCGCGTTGCGCAGCAGCGGCTGGCTGATCGAGATCGAGGCGTTGGACAGCCAGTAGGGATTGAATTCGGATGAGCAATCCGGCGTTGCTCTTGTTCCACTGGTCCGACGCGTCGAATGTCACGGTGCCGCCCGTGGTCAGGGGAACCTGCACGCCGAGGTCCCCGCCCAGCGACTCGCTTTGCGAGCCGCTGATTTGGCCCAAAATGCCAATCGACGGCTGATTGACCTTGTTGGCGTTGAGGTTGGCGAAGAAGGAAGCCTCGAACTTGGCCTCTTCCTGGTTGAGCTGGGCCCCGGCGATGGCCGGGCTGACGAGGGCCGCCTTGAGCTCGAGGTTGTTCTCCAGGGCCAGGGCCCGGGACTCGGGCAGAGACAATTCGAGCTTGGCCGGCGGCGGCTGGTTGGGTTCGGGCGGCGGTCTGGTTGGGCTCCGTCTTCTTCAGTTCGAGCGGCTCCACGTCGTGCACCTGCTGGCGCGACAAGCCGAGCTCGTGCAGGCCGTACCGGTCCGAAGGAGTCGGACAACCCGCCAGCACGACCACCAGAGACAGGGGTACCGCCGTCCACACTGCGGTCAAACAGAAACGTCTATTCATGCCTGAGAGCCTCAATAGGATCCAACCGTGCCGCTTTGATGGCCGGGACCATGCCAAAGCAGATGCCCGACCACGCCGGCAAAACCGAAGGAAATCCCGATCGCCCACAGCGGGATATGCGCCATGTCCAGCTTCGCCTGCGGGATATTGGCGATGGCCATCGTCAGCAATTGGCCCAAGCCGACGCCGACGAGCCCGCCGACGAAGCACAAGGTGATGGATTCGATCAGGAATTGGGTCAGGATCGCCGACCGCTCGGCGCCGACGGCCTTGCGCAGACCGATCTCGCGGGTGCGCTCCGAGACGGAGACGAGCATGATGTTCATGATGCCGACGCCGCCGACGAGCAGGGAGATGCCGACGATGCCGCCGGCGACCATCGTGACGACCACGGCGATCTTGTTGAAAGTGTCGAGGGCGTTCTGCAGCGACTCGACCTCGAACGTGTCGGGCTGGCCCGGCTGGATGTTGCGGGTGCGGCGCAGGAAGAACTTCAGTTCCGCCTGGGCGTCCTCCAGCGTCTCGGCCGACTTGCCGGAGGCCATGGCGTACATCCAGGGCTCGCCGAGTTTCTTGAGCGTCTTGAACGGGACGAAGATCTCATACCGTTCCTGGCTGCTGTCGCCAATGATCATCTGCGGACGCGGCTCGATGACGCCGACCACGCGAAAAGCGGTGGAGGCGATGCGGATCGTCTCGCCGATGCAGTCCTGGTCCATGTGCAGCTTGTCCCGCAGCTTGGGCTCGATCAGGCAGACCTGGCGGACCTGCTCATCATCGATGGGCGAGAACACGCGGCCGAGGACGACGGGCCGATGCTCGATCTGGTGGTAGGCCGGCTCGATCCCGGTAATATCGACGTTGTCCACCGACTTGCTCGCCGCACCGGACCGTGCGTCGTCCCACGCCGCCGATGCGGCTGACCACGGACACCGACGGGCAGTGTTCGAGCACGTTGTCGAATTGCTCCGGCCGAAACCGGATTTGCCACCAGGTGGCGTGCCGCAACGGCCCTCGCTCGGGCGTTTGCGGGCCAGATGAAGATCGTGTTGGTCCCGAAGGTCTCGACCTGGCTGAGGATCTTGGCCTTCAGCCCGGTCAGGGCGGCAATGACGGCCGTCACGGAGGCGACGCCGATCACGATGCCCAGCGTGGTCAGGACGGACCGGGTCTTGTTCGCCCAGATCTGCGTGAGGGCCAGATAAATGCTCTGATAGAACAGCCGGAAGAAGGCCAGCGGGATGGCACAGAACCACTTTCATTTCGTCACCTTTCCGAGCTCGGCGACCAGCACGCCCCGCCGGGCCTGGTCCACTTCCGTCGGCAGGTCGCTGTGGATGCGACCATCCTTCATGCGGATGATCCGTTTGGCGTGGCGGGCCACGCTCTCCTCGTGCGTCACCAGGATGATCGTCTGGCCCTCCGCGTGGAGCTGATCGAACAGTCGGAGGATGTCCTCGCTGGTCTTGCTGTCGAGGTTGCCGGTCGGCTCGTCGGCCAGCAGGATGCTGGGATGGCAGATCAGGGCGCGGGCGATGGCGACACGCTGCTTCTCGCCGCCGGAAAGCTGGTTCGGACGGTGCTTGATCCGGTCGCCCAGGCCGACGCGCTGGAGCATCTGGGTGGCCCGTTTGCGCCGCGACCACCAGCCGTCCCGCGAATAGATCAGGGGCATCTCCACGTTCTTGAGGGCATTGGACCGGCTCATCAGCTCGAAGGACTGGAAGACGAAGCCGATCCGCTCGTTGCGGACCCGGGCCAGGGCGGCGTCGCTCATGCCGGTGGTGTTCTGGCCGTCCAGCTCGTAGCGGCCGCTGGTCACACGATCCAGGCAGCCCAGCACGTTCATCAGCGTGCTCTTGCCGGAGCCGGAGGGGCCCATGATCGCCACGTATTCGTTCTCGCGCAGCTCCAGGTCAACGCCGTCGAGCGCGTGGATGGTCTCCACGCCCACTTTGTAGACGCGCGTGATCTCTTCCAGCTTGATGACGATCTTATCGGACTGGTTTGGCATTGTTCCCATCACTGGCAGTTTTGGCAGCCTTCTTCTTGGCATCTTCCTCGGCCTTGGCCTCGCGCTCGTCCTTGACGACTTGATCGTGCTTGAGCTTCTCCAGCTCCTTGTACGGCCCGACGATGACCTTCTCGCCCTTTTCCACGCCGGCCTCCAAGATCGTATGGGTCAGGTTGCTCGCGGCCGATCTTGACGGGCGTGATGACCGCCTTGCCGTCCACGTAGCGAAAGACCACCGTCGCGAAGGTCTTGGACTTGTCCACATAGGGCGAGTTGTCGCGGATATCGAGCGGCAGGGCGTCGATGTCCCTGCGTCATGACGCGCCTGCGACGGCACCGCCAGCACGCCGCGTGTACTTGTGGGTCTCGATATCCACGTTGGCCGTCAGGCCGGAATGAAGCCGCTGGTCGCTTTCCAGCAGAATCTCGGTCTTGTAGTACTTGGTCCCCTGCTTCGACAGGTCCGTCGAGCAGCGCGATCGTATAGACCGTCCCCTTGAACTCCTGGTTGGGATAGGCGTCGATGAGCACCTTGGCCTTCTGTCCCACCTCCAGCTTGCCCACGTCCGCCTCATCGACCTGCGCCACGGCGAGCATCTGGGACAGGTCGCCCACCTCCAGGATCTTCGTGCCGGGGTTGTTCATCATGCCGGTGACCACCATTTCGCCGACCTTGGCGTTGATCCGCGTGATCACGCCATCGATGGGCGAGGTGATGGTCGTATAGCCGAGCGTTTCCTTCGCCTGGGAGATCTGGGCGTCGGCGGCGGCGAGATTGTGCTCCAGCACCTTGAGGTTCAGGTCCGCCGCATCGAGACTGAGCTTGGCCGCGTTGTACTGGGACTGGAACTCATCGAGCTTCAGTTGTGCCTGGTCGAGATCGGATTGGCTGATGTCCTTGGAGGCGAGCAGCTTCTTCTGACGCTCCAAATCCGTCTTCGCCTGCTCGAGCGTGGCGCCGGTGCCCAAGAGACTCGCCCGCTGGCTGGCGATTCTCGCCTTTTCCGACTCAATCGTAGCGGCTTGGGCGGCCCGGCGGGCCTGGGCCTCAAGTAATTGGCTCTCGAGGTCTTTGGAGTCCAATCGCACGATCACCGACGGCGGAACAGACGGCTTGGCGTTCGGATCGCCCTTCGTGACCCGGTCACCTACCTTGAACGGCAACAGCTCCACGCGGCCCGAGACCTTGGCGGAAATCTCGACGTGCGTCTTCGGCTCCAGTTCCGCCGGGGCGCTGACCAACTCCAGCAACTCGGTCGGCTGAGCCTCTTCCACGCGAACAATCGTAGCCTTCTTGGCGGCAGCGAGACGCTTCTTCACGACGAACCAGCCGCCCGCCCCGAGGACGCCAAAGACCACTAACAGGATGATCAGTATGCGTAGTTTTCTCACACTCACGCCCTTCCGAAGCAGAGACTCTCACTCACAACTGCGGCTCAGCGACAACGGCAGAGATCTGACTCCAACGGCATCATATCCCTATAGACGCGTTCGACCAGCATTCATTGCCATGCACCAATCCTGATATCCGCGTTTTAATACTGACACATGAGTTTTTACTTGGTTTTACTTTAATATAGACAATCTATTGTACTATCAATATATATCACTATTGGTCCGTGTCAACAAGAAAAAAGCGAGTTGCCCAACGTTTTTTGCGCAGCGTCCTTACGTCCCCTACTCTGGTGCCTTCGTGTTACCGTCGTGTTACGGTTTTATCTTTTCTTGGCGATTCCCCGGGCGCGTTGGCGTACGCGGCAATAAGCGAAGTCGATTTTGACAGAGGGGGTATTCTCTTGTATCATGGAACTGGTCCGGGCGAGAGAAAGGGGATCCTATGGATACCGAGAGCCGTTTACAGAAGATCGAGGCCCAGGTACATCAGACCAAGGTACTCGTGTGGATCGTATTGGCCCTCGTTGTGGCGCTCTGTCTTGGGCTTCTGCCGATCGCCGTCAATTTCGAGCTGGTTCTTATCATCCTGGTCGTGCTCGCCATGATTCACCTGCTGGTCTCGGGCATCACGTCCGGCGTGCGGCAATTCTGGACCGGTCGCGAGGCGGCCACCCAAATCCAGGAGAAGATCCTCCAAGAGATCGTTTCCGAGCGGGCGAAGGCTCGAGGCCAAGGCCCAAACTCGTAACGAGTTACCGGCAGGCGTAGCGGTTCCCGCTCACCTACAACGTCCACCCCTTGCGGTAGGTCCGCTGCAGGTATTGGTTGGCCTTCTCGTCGTTGGCGATCTTGAGCTGACTTGCGTCCCACTGGATCTTCTTGCCGGCTCGGACCGCGACGTTCCCCAACAGACAGACCTCGCTCAGCAGTCCCGCATGGTCGACGAAGTTGGCGCCGGCCGCCGGCCCGCCGCGACAGGCGGCGACCCACTCCTGGAAATGGCCGGGCGACCGGGGCAGCATCTTGGGCGGCCGGCCGTACTCCTTCACGCGCGATTCGGGAATCAGCCGATAACCCATCATCTTGCCCTTCTCGCCAATGTAGATCACGTCTCCCAGAGGCCGCCCCGGCTCCAGCTCGCTCGGCCGCGCCGGCATCAAGCCACCGTCGTACCAGGTCAAAAGCAACGGCGGCATGCCCTCCCGTGCGGGGAACTCGAAACGCGCGATGACCCCCTGCGGATAGATCTCCGGACCCAGCAAGGTCGAGCACGCCTCGACGCTCGTAGGATACCCCAGCTTCAAGGCCTTGAAGACTGTGGACAGCTTGTGACAGCCGAGGTCACCCAGCATGCCCGTGCCGAAATCCCACCAGTTGCGCCAGTTCCACGGGCAGTACGCCGGATGATAAGGCCTCTCCGGGGCCGGTCCCAGCCACAGATCCCAATCCAAGCCGTCCGGAATCGGCGGCGTCTCCGGCGGTCGGCCGGCCCACGTGGGCCAGCTCCAGAACCGCGCGGGTGACCAGACCTGCACCTCGTGCACCGGACCGATAGCTCCGTCCCAGATCATCTCGCAGGTCAGCCGGGCTTCTTCGGTCGCCTGACCCTGATTGCCCAATTGCGTGGCCACCTTGGCCCGCCGGGCCGCCTCGGTCACCTGCCGGGCCTCGTAGACCGACCAGGTCAGCGGCTTCTCGCAGTAGACATGCTTGCCGCGTTTAAGTGCGTTCATCGTGATCGTGGCATGCACGTGGTCGGGCGTCGCCACCATCACGGCATCGACATCCTCCTTCTCGAGCAGCTCGCGGAAATCCGCATACGCCCGGCAGCCCTTATACTTTCCGTCGCTCTTCTGCTTCGCGTAGTATTCCTCGACCAGCCGTCGGGCGGGCTCCCGGCCGCCGGTCTTGCGGTCCTTGCCCTCGGCCCAGTTCCAGGACAGGTACCCGCCGCCTTCGCGGTTCACGTCGCAGACGGCCACGACCTGCACCTCCGGGAATTCGAGCAAGGACTGGATGTCCTGCAACCCCTGCCCACCGGTCCCGATGGCCGCCAGGGTGATCTTCTCGCTCGGCGCCACCTGCTTGGCCCCACCCAGCACCTGCCGCGGCACGATGGATAGCGCCGCCGCTGCTGTCGTGCCCAGGAACTCCCGTCGTGACCACCGCCCGCTTCCCGTGTATCCCTTACTCTTCCGAGACGTCCATCTTCCCATGTCAGCGTCCTCCTACTGTCCTGAATCGGCCTGGATGCTCACAACGCCGGTTGCCACATAAGGCACATAATGTGGGATATCTTCCGCGGCCCATCCAGGATCGAGCATATCGCGCCGGCGCGTGGTTTGAAGTCCCTGTTGTCCTGCCTATCAACGCCGGCGCTGTCGGCGGCGGTCGACCACCTTGGACGGGTGTTCTTTTTCCCACCGACGCAGGTCCTCCACGATCTTCTTAAGATCGTGCTGATGCTGCTCAACGTAAGCATCACGGTTCCGCCAGACTTCGGCAATGATTTCATCCTTATACATCGAACGAATCCTCGGAAAACAGCTCTACCGGCGTGCAGATCTCCGGGCAAGTGTACCCTGCGACTACACACAGGGAGCGAATGATGGGTTTCGTAACCGCATTATTGATATGCCGACAGTTCCAGGTCAGCAGGTAGTCCATTTCGTGAACCGCCGCTACGGCAATGTGAAGTGCATCACCCTCTGCGGTCGCCGGCACACCGCCCCCCTCCAACAACTCATCGGCAAACCGCTCCGCTTCGTCATCGACTGTGAGTTCGGACAAATCCGCCAAGACTTCAAGTCGCCTCTTGGCCGCTTCCTCATCTCCTTGCGAGGCTTCCTTGATGGCGAGGGCGGACGTGTACAACTCGTACTTGATCCGCTCCTGCTGCCACCACTGCGTGGTAATCTGCTGCCAGGCGGCCGCACGCAGGTCCCTGCTGGGTTGCGCCGTCAGATAGCTGATAATTGACGTTTCGACGTATATGGTTTTCCTCATAGATCCCAGACTATCCGCTTTCCCCCTTATTGGCAAGACGTACCGCATTCCTGGAGGGCGACTATCCCCGCGTCAGGGACATCATGGTAGGCGTCGTCCGCAACGGCAGTCTATGGACGTTGGCCTGAGTCTGGGGATTTCGGGGTCGCCTTGGTCAATTCCTCCAGGATTTGCCGCAGTTTTTGCTGTCGCATCTGCCGCAGTTCGTCCGTCAGATCGCTCTCCCGGAGCATGAACTCGATGAAGTACCGGCCGCCATCCATCGGAATGCTGATCTTCCCGACGTAGCCCCCGCCGGCGGAGGATTCACCCGGCGCCGGTTGAGATGCTTCCTTTGGGGGCAAGATCGGTTTCGTTAGTGCGGTCAGTTCCAGCGTTCCCTCGCTGATGTTAAGCATCCTCCTGACGCCCAGAACCGACGCCGCCCTCTCCAGCACGTCATTCAACGCGGCGTTCTGGACCTCCAGCGTCATTGTCCGAGCCAGCGCTTCCGGCACGGAGCCTCCCGGGAAGTGGATCGTCAGGTCTCCTCGTGCCGCCAGGGTCCGCATGATCGCTTCGCCTGTCTCCCCGCTGAACGAGACGTCCACAACCTGATCCAGATGCGCCCGCCAGAACTCCTCTCGCGGGACGATCCGGATTTCCGATACTTTGCGGGAGAATCCAGGCCCTTGGATGTACCAGGTCTTCTGGGGATCGCCCGATCGTTCGACTCCATCCAGCAGCGTGGCCAGCGTCCAGGTATTGCCCCGAGGCGAGTTGACGTCCGGCGCTGGGCCGGAGGAGCGTGACGACTGGGTCACCACATTTTGCAGTATCCTCCCGAGGGTACGCACTTCTTCAGGGGGCACGATCGCCATCGGCTCGCCCGCCAACATCTTGAGCATCCGCAGCACAGCGTCCTCGGGAACCTCTCGTAAGCCAGCCCCGACGCTGCCCGATACTTGGTTGGCGTATATGTTCCTCAGCAGCTTCAGCTCGGCGGTGCTCGGCCGGCCGATGACGTGCTTCAGTTCCGGCCGAGGATAAATCGTCAGTGTTTCGCTGCCCACCGCGTAACGCAGGAAGAAGTTGTTGAGCATCTTTTCCAGGCTCTCGGAGAGCCGGCCCGCCAGCGTGACGGAGACGCGCGTGTCCGGCCCCTCAGGCAGCTTCCAGACGGCCCCCGGAGACAGTACGATCTTCACACCCGCCTTCTGCCCGATCTGCTCCAACGCCTGGGCGACAGTGATATTCTCAAGCTGAACGCTGAGATCCTGTTTGAGCCGCTCCTGCAATTGCGTCTGGTCGGCCCGCACCTGCGCGACCCCAATACCGAGGCCAACCAAGACCAATGCTGTCATTGTGAAAGTGGTACGCGTCATTCTCATAGCTCCTTGACTTGAGATTCTCTAAAAGAGGCATAGGACATCTGAGGCGTCATCGCTCGGACGCCGCTTCTCCCTGGCAAGCTCGTGCGGCGCGACAATGCACCAACTCGCTCGCACCGGGTCCTCGCGCGGCCGGTCGGACGCCAAGATCGTGACCTCGCCGCGCGCGGAGAGATCGACCGGCGAAAAGGAGACTTGGGCCATACCAGGAGCGTGCGCGGTTTCGATCATGGCCACCGTCGCCCAGCCCGCGCCTGGCTCACCGCGTCCGGGCCCGCTGGCACAAAACACGGCCCATAGTAGAACTCCGGCGGTCAGGGCAACGATCGCCGCCAGCGCCGCCCACCGGCCCTGCCGATACCATAAGCGAATTGGAGCGCGGGCACCGGTCAACCGGCTGTCCATGCCGCGTCGGAACCGGTCCCAATCGAAGCCGGCAAGCTGCCGTTCCGCGTTCCGCCGGAGCAGGATATCGAGATCATGATCGTCGTCGCTCATTCGAGATACTCCTTCAGCAGCACGCGTAATCTCTTTCAAGCGCGGTGCACGTGCCAGCGCACCACCCCGGCGGAACAGCCCATGATCCGAGCCACTTCGCTCTGGGGCAGATCGTCCAGGCCGAACAGGGCAATCGCCCGGGCTTCCCCGGCTGTGAGTTGCCGCATCGCCCGCTCGACCGCTTTCTGCAACTCGTCCACATCTTCTTTCTCCTGCGGCTCCGGCGCCCGCCGCTGCCGGCGCCGCGACGAACAGGCGGGTAACGATCCGGTGACGCCGGGCGGCGCGACGCCGGCTGATCGCCTCGTTCGCCACGATCCTCAGCAGCCAGAACCGGAACCGGAACCGCTGGGGCTGGCTCAGGCCGGCCAAACCCAGGTGCGCCTTGATGAACGCCTCCTGCGCGACCTCGGCCGCATCATCCCTGTTTCCTAAAATGCCAAACGCGAGTCCCACGGCCTGCCGCTGGTGCAGCATCACCAGCCGCTCAAAGGCCGCTCGGTCTCCCGCCTGACCGGCTCGGACCAGCCGGGCGATTTCCTCAGGCTCCGGACCCACATCCGTCATTCCTACACGCCGTCACCTTTCTGCCTACATAGACGTAACCTCCGCGCAGAACGTTAGCCCCTGCCGGGAAAAAAGGCGAGAGAAAGTGAAGCGTTGGGCCGCCGCGAACCGCCGAGGGTCCCTCAGGACCAATGCCGTCCCTCGCAAGTCCCGCACTCGCTGGGCTTATTCCCAAGAGCGTCTGACAGAATGAGAAATGAATAGTAGAGGAAGGCTGGTATGTCATTGCGAGCGCAGCGAAGCAATCTCAAACCCACGCGTGAGATTGAGATTGCTTCGTCGCTGCGCTCCTCGCAATGACATATCCAGGGCAATTGCATGTGGCTACGCGGCTCGCCGGGTTCAGCCTGTGGCATCGGCATCCTGCCGATGCCCGGTGCCATGCCTACGGCTTTGCGTAGGCATGTCTGGCTCAGGAAGTCAAGCATGTCTACGAGGCGCAAGTCTGGCACCCGGCAACCAGGGAGTTTCGGTTACCGATTCTGCTCGTCAAAACTCATTAGGTCGAGAGGTGTAGAACAACGTGGTAAGATGCCCACCCCGCGGTAAACCGACTTCCCAAACACCCTGTCAGAGAACCTTGTCGGCAATGTACGTCGCGCTGACGAAGATGTCGATACCCAGGGCGGTGCAGAGGATAATCCAGCGGAGCCAGTGCAGACGCAAGCTCTGACGAGTCAGGAGGAAGACGATCCCGGTCGCTGCCACGCCGATCAGGTAGAGTAGAGCGGCTTGGAGGAAGAGTCGGCCGCTGTCGTTGCCCAAGCCCAGAAATGCCTGGAAGCACTTGGCTGCGAGCAAGAGAGCGACAATCGCCAAGATGCCGAGTAGGATGGCGGCGGCGAGCACCCATTTTCTGTCAGCGGGACCGGCCTCGATCAAGCCGTGCAGGCCGATGCCGCACAGGACGCTGCACCAGAGCATCGGGATACTTAGCCATAGGATCGGGCTGACGCCGAGCCAGGCGACTTTGCCCGCATCGAGAAATGTCCGGCTGAAGGCCAGTACCAGACCCACGGCGGCGATCAGCAGGAGGCCATAGCGCCGGGCCTTCCAGATCATGGCTAAGCCAAGAACCAGCGCGGCCACGGGGACATGATAGACGCCAAGCAGAGCCACGCTCCGACCGACCAGGGCCAGCGGAGCGATAAAGCCGACCAAGTCCCGCGGGCGGACACTCGCTTGAAGCGGGGCCGCAAAGAGCCGCAGTCCGGCAGAGAAATAGAAGAAGAGTGCGATCACCACGAAGGGCAGCAGCCATAGCGGCAGGCCCACCCACTTGCCGTGCTTTCGTTCCAGGATGGCGGCCGGGATAAACAGCCAGGGCACACCGGCTGCCAGGAGACTGGACGCGGGATGAAACTTTGCCAAGCCCAGGAGGAAGGGACCGAAGCCGTACAAAAGGCCCGCCAAGAGCGAGCCGGTGAATCCCGGCACCCAGCGGCGGCTCAGGATGTACCCGCCGAAAGCCGCTGCCCAGGCACTGACTGGCAGGAGCCACTCCCAACGGGTGAAACCACCAAAGTGGGGCCGGTACAGATAGACGGCGAACGCAACGTATAG
Organism: uncultured Planctomycetota bacterium; assembly: GCA_963750205.1. GTDB lineage: Bacteria > Planctomycetota > Phycisphaerae > Sedimentisphaerales > Anaerobacaceae > PLanc-01. The sequence continues at coordinate 383,727 of CAVVRJ010000011.1, read as the reverse complement.
CACCGCCGACACAATGGGCCAGGGAATTGCGGATTTCGGATTGTGGATTGCGGATTGCATCGACTCCGGATTGCCCCTCTCGTAGATTGCATGGCCGCAGGCCGATAATTGCGGATTGCGAATGGCCCCTGCCTTTAATCCACAATCCGCCATCATCAATCCGCAATCGAATCAGTCTTTCAACACGACTTGACCGGTGCCGCGGGTGATGCGTCCGATATTGTAGATCTTTTCGCCCACCTGAATCAGGATTCGTGCCGCTGCATCGGCGAAGTCGGGCGCCACGATTACGACGTAGCCAATACCCATGTTGAAGACGCGGAACATCTCTTCTTCCTCAACCGGGCCGGTCTTTTGCAGGAAGCTGAAGATCTTGTGCCGGGGCCAGCTTGACTTCTTGAGTACGGCGTTGCAGTCCGGCGGGAGGACGCGCGGGATATTGCCAGGCAGGCCGTTGCCGGTGATGTGGGCCATGGCATGGACGATCCGCTTGACCCGGTACTTGGCGATCAGCTTGAGGATGGAACGAACATAGATCCGCGTCGGGGCCAGCAGCACGTCGCCGAGCGTGCTGCCGTCCAGCTCGTCGAGTACATCGGTCAGCTTGAACTTGTTTCGTTTGAAGCAGACGGCCCGGGCCAGGGCGTAACCATTGCTGTGCAGGCCCGTCGAGCCCAGACCCAGAATGACATCGCCCGGCCGAACGTTTTTTCCCGTGATGATCCGGTCCTTCTCGACCACGCCGACGGCAAAGCCCGCCATATCGAAGTCACCCCGGCGATAGGTATCGGGCATCTCGGCCGTCTCGCCGCCCAGCAGGGCACAGTCCGACTCGCGGCACCCGGCAGCGACCCCTTTGACCATCTGAGCGACGAGGGCCGGTTCGAGCTGGTGCAGGGCCACGTAATCCAGGAAGAACAAAGGCTCCGCGCCCATGACCAGCATGTCGTTTACGCTCATCGCCACCAGGTCAATGCCTACGGTATCGAACCGCTTGGCCTTGGCCGCCACCTGGACCTTGCTGCCCACGCCATCGGTGCAGGCGACAAGGACCGGATTGCGGTAGTTCTTTTTGAAGAGCTTCTCGTCGTAATCCAGGCGGAAGAGTCCTGCGAACCCCCACGGCACGTCGATCACGCGCGGCCCATAGGTGCTGGCCAAGTGGGTGTGAATCTGATCGACCATGACATCGTTGGCTTCGATGTCCACGCCGGACTGGGCGTAGGTGATGGATTTACTCATTGGCGGTCGTGAATCCTTCAAACATGTAGAGTTGGTAGCGTTCCATGCAGAACTTGTTGAGCTTGATATCGACGGGGATTGGGTACTTGCCGGACCAGCAGGCCGTGCAGTAGTGCCCCTTGGGCAACGAGGCACAGGACAGCATGCCGTCCAGCGAGAGATAGCCAACGCTGTCCACCTCGAGGAATTCCTTGATCTGTTGCAGCGTGCGATTATTGGCCAGCAACTCTTCCTTGGTCGGGAAGTCCACGCCGTAGTAGCACGGGAACCGGATGGGCGGGCAGCTCACCCGCATGTGAATTTCCTTGGCGCCTGCCTCGCGGAGGGCCCGGATCTTGCCCCGGGTCGTCGTGCCGCGCACGATGGAATCGTCCACCACAACGATCCGCTTATCGTGCACGACTTCCTTGATGATGGCCAGCTTGAGCGTGACTTCCAGCTCGCGCAGCTTCTGGTTGGGCGAGATGAACGTCCGGCCGATGTAGTGGCTGCGGACCATGCCCATGTCGAACGGAATATGGCCCTGCTCCGCATACCCAATCGCCGATGAGGTCCCGGAGTCGGGGATCGGAATAACGACATCGGCCTGGGCCGGATGCTCTTTGGCCAACTGGCGACCGAGCTTCTTGCGAAATTCGTGCACGTTCTCGCCGAAGATGCGGGAGTTCTGCTTGGAGAAATAGACGTGCTCGAAAATGCAGTGGGCCGGCGTGATGCTCCCCCGCTTCACAAAGAACCGGCTGTGCAGCCCGTGCCTGTCCAGCCGGACGATCTCGCCCGGCTCGACCTCGCGGAGGAACTTGGCTCCGAGCGCATCGACGGCGCAGCTCTCGCTCGCTACGAGGTACGCCCCCTCGGGCGTCTGACCGATGCACAGCGGATGAATCCCATACGGATCGCGGGCCGCCTCGATACGATCGGAGAACAGGAAGACAAGGGAGTAAGCGCCTTGGAGGTGGTTAAGTACGTGCCCCAGCGGATCGGGCTTGCTCTGGTGGGTCGGCTTGGCCAGCAGGTGGACGATGATCTCGGTGTCGTTGGTGGATTTGAAGATGCTGCCGTAGGCTTCGTATTCGTCCCGCAGCAGGCGGGCGTTGATCAGATTACCGTTGTGAGCGACCGCCACCTGCCCGCGCGAGAACTCCGCCAGCAGCGGCTGACCGTTCTCCACGCTGGACGAGCCGGTCGTCGAATACCGCACATGACCGATGGCAATAGGATTGCGGAGCTTCCCCAGGGTCTCCGTGCCATTGCGAAAGACTCGCATGACGGTGCCCATGCCCTTATAGCACTGGATGCACTCGCCGTCGCTGGAAGCAATCCCGGCCGACTCCTGCCCGCGATGCTGCAGAGCGTGCAGGGCAAAGTAGGTCTTCTGGACCGCATCCGGGTCGCCGAAGATCCCAAACAGCCCGCACTCTTCCTTTTTTTCCGCAGAGACCTCGTACCCGCTGCTATCCCAAACCGGCTCAGGCATGGTTTTCACTGACCGCCAACTACAGAGACCATTTCGAGAAAAACGCCACCCACCGAAGTCATAGTCTATCTACCAGGGGGCTCCCAGTCAATCGGTAACTCGCCCATCCGGCCGAAGACCCCCTGCCCGACCCGTTCGACCACCCACTCTCACACCGCCGCGCCGAACATCGGGTGCTTTCATATCTCTTGTCCCACAAAGGCTTTATGCCACAGCAGCCCACTCGGATGATCCTCAGCAGTGCCGTTCTTCGCTTCCTTGCCTGCGGCCGCCCTGCACCTGCCGCCCATGAATGTATCCGCCAAGTTGTTACTACCGCCGTTCCGAGCCTTTGTTCAGCAATCCGCAGGCACAACTACGTTTGGCCCGCGGACCTGGCGCCATGTCTACGCTGGCGTAGGCATGTGATTCCAGAAGATCAGCCGGCCTGGTGCTCGCTCTTGAGAAGCTCCTGGAGCAGGGGTTCGAGTTTGCGCATGGCATTGCCGCGGTGAGAGATGGCGTTTTTCTCGTCTTCCCCCAGTTCGGCGACGGTCTTGCCGAGCGAGGGCACGAGGACAACTGGGTCATACCCAAACCCGCCCGTGCCAGATGGTTCTTCCGCTATCACGCCCTCCAAGGTGCCTCGTGTCTCGATGAGGACCTTCTCCGGGCTCGCCAAGCACAGGCAGCAGACGAACCGGGCCGTCCGTTTGTCCCTCGGCACCTCTTGCAGCAGAGAAAGGAGCTTCTCCATATTCCGCCGATCGACCACCTGGCGATCCGCCCCCTGGGCCCGCGCGCGGAGAATCGCGGCCGAGTTGACGCCCGGCGCCCCGCCCAGAGCATCGACGACCAGCCCGGAATCGTCCGCCAGTGTCCAAAGCCCCGTCGCCTTCGCGTATCCGAGGGCCTTCTTACTCGCATTCTCGGCAAAGGTCGCCCCATCCTCCTTGACCTCCCCAATCCCGGGAAAATCGGCCAGACTCTTCCACTCGACCTCGTCTCCCAGCATCGCCCGCAGTTCCCGCACCTTCCCGGGATTCGTCGTCGCCACGAGAATCGTCCGATTCTTGTTGAGCGAGGACGTCGGGACCCCCTTTTCCTCTGAATTGTCGAAATTCCGTGATTCAGCCACGCAAACGCTCGATTTCTTTCTCAATTTCCGCCAAGACTTCCTTGTTCGTGATCTCCCCATCGAGACTGAAGATGATGAATACTTTTCCACCGTATTTCCGCTCGAATTCCCTGAAGCTGGCCTTCATTCTCTCCGAGGGCGAGTAGTTGCCGAAATTGGCCCTGGCGGTGACGGGCTTTATCTGGATGCCGAACGCCTTCTCTCCCACATAACCCAGATAGTCAATATCCCCGGCATGGTCAAGTTCTGGCTCCGACTCGACGAACTTGACGCCAGGAAACGCTACCTCCAACTCGTCCGTGACAACGGATTTCTCCCGATTGAACCCATCGTAGGTCCTGTTGATCGTGAGGTTGTATATGTAGTCGATGCAGTCCTGAAGAGTCAGTTGGCTGAAAGCTTCGCGCCATTCCGGGATGACGATCTCGGTGATCTTGACGTACAGCCTTTCGCCCAGTTCCTCAAGGACCTCTTTTGTGATCTTCGAAGGGTTCTTGCCGATGGTGGAGGCATTCTCGAAATACCATTGCTCCCACTCCTCAATGGATTTGGGCTGGCATTGCCGGATGAGGGCCATGACCGCCCCGACCTTGTTGGGACGGGACAACTGATAGGCCTGACAGGCGTAGTTCAGCACCTTCTCCTTTTTACCGAAGTTCTTCGAGTAGATCTTCACCTTTCGGACACTCCCATCTGTGCCAGACGTGCGAATTTCTCTTTCAACCGGTACTCCATGTGTGTATCCAGCGACACCAATCCCGCCTTGATCAGGTGCGCGTTGATGAAAGTCCTATTCTGCAGGTAGAGGTAACAGAGAAGATTGTCATCGCCGTCGAACTTCACACTATCGAATTTGATGGTTACTCTTTGGCCGCGAGTCCTTTCTTCGAGGAATTGCACTGCCTGTTGTCGCGTCTCGGCTCTCTCCCTGATACCGAGCAAACGAACCCTCACGCCATCGTCCAAGATAAGACGCTCCGGGGACACGACTTCATGCACCCGGTGGTACTCTTCTCTTTCTCGACTCTCGCGGTTGATCTTCGACCCGAACTGAAGCTTGCGCGGGTCGACCTTCTTGTCGAACTGAACCGGGTCCCTGAACACATATGGCAACCGCTCAATCGCCTGACGGAAGTCCACCCTGGTTTGCCTCTGCACGTCAAATTCGACGTCGTCGTGCCTGAACAGCGACCCTTTGTTCAGGCCGAGCTTCTCGCGAATGATGGGGCCGAAATCCGGGTTGATCTCGTAGCCGACCGAGTTCCGCTGCAGGTTTCTGGCCGCCAAGGAGGTGGTCCCGCTGCCGAGGAAGGGGTCGAGAACGGTGTCGCCTACGAAGGTGAACATCCTGATCAAGCGATGAGGGATCTCTTCGGGGAAGACGGCGAGATGCTTGTCCTGCCGTTCGCCGGGGATGTTCCAGTGGCCGGCAAAGAATTGGTTCCATTCCTCCGTGGTCATGCGGGACTGCTCTTTGATTTCGCGGCTGACCGCCGGGGCATTACCGTATTTCTTGAAGATTAGGATGAACTCATAGTCCAGCTTGAGGATTCCGTTCCTCGGGTATGGAAACGAGCCCATGATCGTGGCGCCGCCGGTGGTGTTGCAGGTGGTCACTTTCTGCCAGATGACGGCCCCCATGTAGTCGAAGCCGATTGTCTCGCAGAACTTGATGATCTCCGTGCGAATGGGGATCACTTTGTACCGCCCGTAATACACCGAGCGGGCGAACTGGTCACCAATGTTCACGCACAACCGGCAGCCCGGGGCCAGAATCCGGTGGCACTCGGACCAGACAAGGTTCAGGTTGTTGATGTAGGCCTCGTAACTGTCGTCAAAGCCGATCTGGCGACCGTGGCCGTAGTCTTTCAGTTGCCAATAGGGCGGCGAGGTGACCACGAGGTGCACCGACTCGTTCGGCACCTCCGCCATGCACCGCGAATCGCCCGTGATGATCTTGTGATACGTCTGCACTGCGTCTTTCCCAAAAGAGAACCCATGTCACACCATGCGGTTTATACCCTCTGGCGAGAATCCTCACAAGGACCTCCGGCAGATTGCCGCGAGGGCGCAAAGAAAAGGCCGGGCTTCGTGCGGCCCGGCCTGGAGTTGACTTCCCTGTCTTATCCACCTACTTGCGTTTCTGAATGCCGAGGCCGCAGGTGCCAAAGTTGGCGGCAGGCTCTTTCGGGTTCCCGACAAAAAACGGCACCCAAGTCGATTGCCCGGGGGCCTTGGTGAACTCCCAACCGCTGCCCGGGTCCAGGGTGACGGTCAGCTTGTAATAGATGACCGGGATCAGGCTCTTGAGCGGCACGTTCTGGCTGGCGGTCTCCAAATCAGAGAGAACCAGCGACCATGTGCACGTAAGTTTCGTCTGGCCCGCCAGAAGCTTGTCCAAAGGCAATTGCAGCTTGTACTGGCCTGCTCCCGTCAACTCGAAAGGCACCGGGGTAGCGCCGAGGAACACTGAAGTCACGACCCCGGTGGCATAGGGCAACGTGATTGGCATGGTCGAGACGCCCTGCGGCCCTTTCGTCAGCGTAATCTCGGACTGGACCGTGATCGAGCCGGAAGCCCCGATCCGCCAGAGGTCTTCCTGGGCTCCGGCAAAGTCGGGCTTGGACCAGAACTGATAGCCGATGCTGGTCTTCACGACATCATCCGCCGCCAGCGGTTCCGGCAGGTTCTCCGGGGCCATGTCCACCACGTGCAGATCGCCGTAGATCACGCGATAGGTCTTGGACCCGTGCGGCCGGTACCAGAAGATCGGTGTTTGGGCCGCCCCGAGTTTGACGCCCGCGCCGCGATAGTACCACTTGCCGTCGCCGTTGAAGAACCGGGTGAACAGCAGGTATTGATTCATCTTCTTGCCGAGCGTCAGTTGCTCCTCATCGGACAGCTTGAGCTCTTCGCATCTTTTGACGATGGCCGGGGCCTGCTTGAGATAGTCTTCGACCGCCACGCTGTCGGGGAACTGCCCGTTGCCGAACATCTCGGCCATCGTGCGCAGGCCCTCGATAAAGGCCGTCTCCGTCCCGCCGGCGAGATCAAGCTCCATCTGCTGAAGCTTGTAGCCGGCGGGGATGTCCATGCTGAACTGCCCCTCGTCCATCGGGGTATCGAATTGCAGGTTCTTGGCGATGACGGTCAGTTGGCCGGTCTTTTGATCGATGCGGATGGGCAGGCCGGTCTTGGCATCGGCCCAGATCGTGATCTCGCCCACGGCGTACTTGGCTAGGAATCCGACCAGCTTGCGGCCGTCGATCTCCTGCGTCCCGAGTTCCTCGACCACGAACCCGGGGCTGTCCTGCAACTCGACGATCAGGTTGCGAAGCTGATCCATGTAGTTGGGCATCGAAGGCAAGCCCTTGAGGTCGATGTAGGTGGCCTCCTTCTTGTTCTCGGTCAAGGCCAGAATCTTGCCGCTTTCCAGATCGATAATGCTGACGAGCTCCGGCATGTTGGACATGGTCCGGCGGATGCGTGAGCCCATAACCATGTCGTGGATGACCGGCGTATTCGGATTCTCCGCTCCCACGACGATGTCGAGAATCGCCGTGTTGGCGCTGAGAATCGGTTGAATAACTTGGGCAAAAGTGACGGTGGAACCACCGACGAATTGCAGCCCGATGACGGCGGCCACCACAACCGCCGCCGCCACGGCAAATTTGGTCCATCTACTGTTCATGATGATTCTCCCGATGCTCTCGCGAGCTTGAAGTCTGTTGGGGTCTGTGAGCGTCTGGCGGACGCGCTCCAGGGCCCGGGCGGTCGCCTGGGCCGAGGGCTGCACTTGGGCCAGCACTTCCAGGCGACGGCGGAGTTCCGCATCATTCATCTGTGACATGCTGAATCTCCTTTCCATCCGCCGGTTCCGGGTCGCATCCGAGCACGTCCCGTAACGTGCTCAACGCTCGAAAACACAACGCACGCACTTGATGCACGGTCTTGCCGATCTGCTCGGCGATTTCCTCGTACGAGCACTGCTGGATGAACCGCAGCACAAAAACCTCGCGCGAGGCGCCGTGGAGCCGGCCGACCGCTGCCAGGACCTGTTCGAGCTCTTCGGAGGCGATGAGTTTCCCCAACGGACTATCGGTTTCTGAGGCACGTTCCGACAGTGCGTCGAGCGAGCAGGTCCGGCGGACGGATTGCCGGCGCCGCCAGTCGAAGGCGAGATTGATCGCCGTACGACGGGCATAGGCATACCAGCATTCGATCCGGCCCTGGTCCTTCGTGCCGTGGAGCTTCAGGAATAGTTCCTGCATCAGCTCCTCCGCCACGTCCTCGCGCAAGGTGAGCCTGGCCAACAGGGCGTGGAGACCCACCCCGAACCGATCCAGCAGCGTCAGCAGTTCTACTTGCTGCTCACTCAATCCAGGCTCCTTTTTCGTTCGTGCCTCAGAACTACACCATTATAGACGCCCAGCCCCCGCCCGCGCAACTGACCAAGTGCCGGAAGTGGAGGAGCGGCCGGAGGGTGTTTTCGGTCGCGGAAATGAAGAGAAACACGAAAGGATGATCCGTGTTGTACGAAACCTCAGACCAACCCCAAGCGGGATTGGATTTGCGTGATAAACTCCTGGGCCTTCTCCAGATTGGCCCTGAGGTCCTCCTCCTTGGGTTCGGCAACATCGCCATAGTCGCTTTCCAGACGACGATCGAATACGCGCGAATAGAACTTCCCCATCTCGACGGGCACGATTCCCTCTTTGATAAAGTGCCGGTTGAAGAGAGCCAAGACTCCGCTGTGCTTGGGGCTGGATAGCCCCTTTGCCAAAAGCAGGGCCACAACCGCGTAGAAACAGGCATAGTAGATTCTGTTGGCAGCGCTGTGAAGACGTCCGTTCTCCAACATCAGCCGGGCGTCTTGCAGCGTTTCCAAGGCCCGTTCCATCCGATAGCGAACCAGATCCCTCTGACTGCCAGTCATGGCACGAGAATCCCTTCCTTCTGGATTGCTTGATACAGCGGCGTCGCTTTGGAAATCGGTCGTTCCCAGTGGGGGATGCTCTTAATCATGGCACTGATCACCATATCACACTCCAGACCGATCTCGTACAGTCTGTCGTGAATCCTGGATTGCTCCTGAGAGGAGACCTCCGACGTCAGGAGGATCAGCATGTCCACGTCGGACTCCGGCGTGGCCTGGCCCCGGGCTTGGGAGCCGTAGAGAACGATCTGGGCGTCCGGGTAGTCCCTCCGCACGGCCTCTGCACAACGCAAGAGAAGAGCACGAACAGGCTCGCTCAGCTCATCCTTCTTCTGATGGAATCCATACATACCCGCGTCCCAAGCACTGAGGTATCACATCCGATTTCCACGGAGGTGATTCTGGCCAAGGGCACGAGCTATGTCAAGCCCCTTTCCGATAGGCCGTCCACGGTTCCTGCGGGTATCGCCCGCCCGGTTGGGCAGCATCGCGCTGGTGGCGAAGCCCCGGCTGAGGGTTCTGGACCTGCCGTGTTCTCTGCGGCAAAGAAAAAGGCCGGGCTCCGCCGGCCCGGCCTCGTTGTGTCAATGTCAGAGTCCCGTCACTGGCCTGGCAGCTTGTCCACATCGAAGATCCCGTCGGGAAACTTCGGCGCAACTTGCAGATAGACCTTCCGAATCAGGGTCTCCATGACCGGCTTCTTGTCCCGGCTGAAACCGCTCTCCGATTGGATGATGGTCTGCGGGTACCAATGACCGTTGGAGGCTTGGGCGACTTCGGGGATGTCGGTGACGGTGGTGGAGTCTTGGGGCACCTTCTGGGGCTCGACGCCGGCCAGCCAGTTCTTGTCTTTCTGCCAGGAAGCGTCCCGTCGCTGTTCCATCACCTGGCGCCGGCACAGATAATCGTGGGCAGGATCGAGATAGTAGAGGAGCCTGACGGGCAGCGGCACCCACGAAGTGGACGACACCAACCCCTGCTTCAGAATCTCCAGGCAGATCCAGCCATTTTGCCGAGCGTAGTCGTCCTCGATGATTTGGGCCGCAAGGTCAATCGGGGGCCAGGCTTGACAGAAGAGAGTCAGATTAGTATCGAAGCCGCCTGGTGAGTAGCTTTTCTCCAACTTGCCCCAGACTCCCTCACCATTCCGCTGGGCGTTGGCGCAATACTGGCCGTCGTAGAAATACAGGAGAAGGTAAGTACGCGGATCATCGAAATTTCGGCGTGTCCATGCAAGCAGCGAGTCGAATGAATCGCCCATTTGCTGGCGGTATTGCGCCCGTGCCTCAGCGGTCTCTCTCCCCTTGAAGACCGAATGGCTCTCCACGCGTCGCTTGCGGCCAGATTTGAAGTCCACATCTACAATGGTCACCCCATCGTCCCCCACATAGGAGGGAACCTCGCGCATCGCCATCACAGCGATGTACTCGGTCGTCGCCTCCCCGCGAGCCCGCTCGTACTGATTGAGAGGGGACTGGACGCCGGCCCCGGGCGCGTTGCCCTCGATCTTTGCGTCACGCGGGACGCCGAGATCGTAAATGCTCTGCGGGCCGGAGGACGGATAGTCGAACGTAATCGTCCCCGCGGTGACCACCCCGCCCGCCGCATCGAAGGCCTTCACTTCCCCGCAGTACAGCAGCTTGGCCTCGGGATCGATATAGAGGGTCGCCGACTGCTTGGCCCCGAGTCCTCCGGGGCTGAGACAGCGTGAAACCCTGGATTTGGGCCTTGCGGCCCTGGTAGGTTCCCATCTTGACGTCAATTTGGGCCCCCTGCTGCTCCGCTACCTTGTGGATCGCCGTGATCATCGCCGTCGGCGAGGGCACGTCGAGCGGGAGGGACTCCAGATAGCGAACGGTGATTGCTTTGCTTTGAGGATCGTAATCCACTTGCTGGTGGTCTTTTTCACTCATGAAGCGGGCCGTTCCATCCGCCGACTTGTTGGCAGAGATTTTTGTTTCGAAGCCGATCCATTGCTCGCCGAGACCATTCGCTAACGGCTGGAATCCCGCGATGACCGCGTGCAACCAGGGGACATGCTGCATGGCTTGGGTGATTTCTTCGAATTCGACGGCCTTCACCACGTTGTCGTTGACATGCGGTATGCTGAGGAGGATTACCGCGACGATCACGGCCGCCGCGGCCAGTTTTGCGGTTCGGGTTCTCATGACTCTTCTCCACACGCCGGGGTGACGCGTGAGCCGGTCCGCCCGGCGCTTCTCCAAGTCCTCCAGGGCATCACCGAGAATCCGGCGCTCGACCTGGGAGGACGATGTAACCTGCGCTGTGTCGATCAAACGTTTTATGTTGTCTGCTGGTCGCATGGGCTCACCTTGCCATCGAGAATGCTCCGCAGTTTGTCAATTCCGTATCGGTAGCGGCTCTTGGCCGTATTCGTGGAAATCTGCCGGGCCCGGGCAATCGCCCGAAAGGTCATCTGCCCATGCAGATGCAGCATCAGGATCTCCCGCTGCTCGAACGGCAGCTCCGCCAACGCCCCGCTGAGCGTTTCAAGCTGCTCGTTGCAGACCAGCGTATCCAGCGGCCCCTCGCGCTCCTGGTAGGGTGGGCACTGCCCACCATCGGGCCCGATCGGCTGTTGAGGACCGCTGATCGCTACGTACGCGCTGCGCCTTGTTCCAATTGCGGGCTTGGTTGGCGGTGCAGGTCAGCAAGTATCCCTTGAGACTGCCGGTCAGGCGGAAATCGTCCAAATGCCGAACGAAGGACAGAAACACATCGTGCACGATGTCCTCCGCCGCCGTTTTGTCGTTGAGCAGACTCAGGGCCAGCAGCAACAAATCCGCCTTGTACTTCTCGTAGATCCGCGTGAGAGCCTCGCGGCTCCCGCGCTGGCACCGGAGCACAAGCAGCATGTCTTCCATCGGCCGGCCCATTGAGTACCCATAAACGTCCGTTCGACAATATAACAATCGAGAGACCTCTTCGGGTCTATGAGTTTCGACAAAAGAGCTTGGCGACAACCACGGTTGTAAGGCGAGCATCCTCGCTCGCCTAATAGTCGTGCGGGGACGCACGACCTACGAAGAGAGCCCCTTGGGGATCCTGCCCCGCAGCGCTCCATCTGTCCTGACCCCCTCTGTTGTGATAGGATGGACGCGGATTTCGATACAGGAGATGAATATGGCTGGCTCGGTCACAACACGGATTATTATCGCACTGGGTCTGTCGCTGGCGTTGACTTCCGCCGGCAAGGGGCAAAGCAAGGAGCGGGCATTGGCATTTCCGGGGGCCCAGGGGTTTGGACGCTTCGCCGCGGGCGGCCGGGGCGGGGATGTCTACCACGTGACGAATCTCAATGACGATGGGCCCGGGTCGCTGCGGTACGGCATCAAGACGGCCGGCGGGCCGCGCACGATCGTTTTCGACCTCTCCGGCACGATCCAGTTGAAGTCCGAGCTGCGAATCAAGCAGTCCTACCTGACCATCGCGGGCCAGACGGCTCCCGGCGACGGCATTACCCTGCGCGATCAGACGGTCGCTCTGAAGGATTGCCACGACATCATCATTCGGTACATCCGCTTGCGGCTAGGCGACAAGAACAAGAGACCCGCCGGCTACGATACCCTGACCACCAACGACATCGCCGACGTGATCCTGGACCACGTGTCGCTGAGCTGGGCCATTGACGGCACGCACGACCTCCGCCGGGGCAAGAACGTGACGGTCCAGTGGTGCCTCTTCAGCGAGGCGTTGAACGACAGTATCCACGAGAAAGGGCCGCACGCCATGGGTGCCTCTTATCGCGACCTTACCGGCCCGTTGACGCTGCACCACAACCTCTTTACTACCTGCCGGGACCGCCATCCGACGCTCGGCAGCGCCAAAGAGGGCGATCCACTAACTATCGTCGATTTCCGCAACAACGTGATCTACAACTGGAGCGGGACGGCCAATTTCTGCGACCATTTCGTCAACGCCGTGAACAACTATTGGCGCGGCGGCCCCGAAACCGATGCCCGGCGTCTGCCCATCGCAATCAAAGGCGATTTACCGCACGCCGCCCGCGGCTTCATGACCGGCAACTTCTTCGAAGCCCACGACGACTGGACCAAGGACAATTACGCGGCCCTGGATTTCCAGCGGTGGCTCGGCCCGGGCTCGAACTACAAATACGCCGGCACCCTCGCCGACTGGAAAGCCGACGCGTCCAGCCTCGGCGACAACGTCCCGGCGACCCAATCGGCCCAGGAGGCCTATGAGCAGGTGCTCGCCCGTGCCGGTGCATCACTCAAGCGTGATGCCGTGGATGAGAGGGTCATCAGCAACGTCCGCGAGCACAAAGGCCGGTTGATCGACTCGCAGGACCAAGTCGGCGGCTGGCCGACACTCCATACCCTGCCCGCCCCGCGGGACAGTGACGGCGACGGCATGCCGGACGCGTGGGAAACCGCCCACGGCCTCAATCCGAACGACCCCGCCGACGGTCGCCAGGATCGCGACCATGACGGCTACACGAATCTGGAAGAATACCTCAACTTCCTCGTCCGGTAGGGTGGGCTCTCAACCCATGCGGCTCCGCGATCACCGTATGCTCAAGACGATCGCAATCACAGCGGCTGTAACCGCCGCCACGAGCGCGGCCAGAAGTGCCCCACGCCCCAATCGCGTTCGGCCGAACATCACCATCAGGAGGAGTGCTGCAAGCGACATAGCGAACAAGATAATTGCGTTACCCGTTGCTGTCCCGATTAAGAGGACTAAGACGCTGATCGTTCCGAATAGGTCATCTCTGCGTGAATCGGTAAGCATGTAGGTCTCCTTTCCATGCTGTGCGGTCCAATGGGCTACTCAGGATCGTGACTGTACTCCTTCCTTACTACCAGCGGGGATTTCCCATATGGTTTCATAAGTGGTTCTCCTGCACGCTGTGCGTCTCATGATACCACCATGCTCTATTCAATTCCAACCACTGAAGACGAACCTGATTGTCCGCAGAGTCGTGACACGAAAGTCTCGTCCAGTTCAAGGCATATCTACCTTCCTTGATCCATTGCTCGGCGCTGGCGTGCTTGAACCGCCAGATCAGGTATCGTTCTTCCAGCATCATGTCTACTCACGAGAGCTCTCTTTCCCCATGTAATACACCAGAACCTATCGTTCCCGTATGAGCAACGTCCATATTTTTCGCGGGGGGCCGCTTCGAAGGGGTGCAGCCGGCATAAGGTGGCGGATTCAACCTCTTGGTAGCGCGGGCGTCCTCGCCCGCTTCGCAGGGTGTGCCTCTGCAGGCAAGACCCGGGCTCTGCCCCGGCGGCGCTGGGCGGAGCGGGCACGATATCTGTGGCGTCCCTCCCTCCGCCAGGTCAACGGGCGAGGACGCCCGTGCTACGAAGAGCGTCTGGGCGTTGCCACGACATTCCGACCATACCCGCTCCGAGCGCAAAGAAGAGGCCGGGCACTCGGGCCCGGCCTCCCACGTGATCGCAAAACGTGTGATTACTTCTTGTCGGGGCTGTTCGCCTGATTGTTCAAGTGTCCTCGGGCCGGCGTAAGGCTGTCGACCAGCTTGTGGAGTTCCTCATCGCTGATCGGGCCGTTGATCGCCAAAGCCGGGAACGTCCCCGCGGGCGATTCCAGGATGTAGCCGGTACGATCTTCGGACGGCGGGTCCTGGATGAAGGCACGGGCGCTTTGGAGGAGGATCTGAGAGAACCACTTCTGCGGCCCGCCGCCCCAGACCTTGAAGCCGTTGGGCGAGGTGTAGACCAGCGTGCCCTCTTTTTTCACCACGTGCCCGGACATGGCGTTGTAGGTCGGGGATTGGACCACGACGATGTGCCGGTGGTCGTCGGCGCGGGCGGTCAGAATGAACATGCGCCCGCCGGGAGTGACAGGGTCGATGCAATCTGTGATCTGGACGGCGCCGGTCCACGCGGGCTGAGTCGAAAAGACATACGTCTCGAATGCCGCGTGCTCGACCATGTGCTGGACGGAGACATTCGGGATCACCATATCCGGCGCGACGGAAACCGGTTGGGCCGCCGGGACGCCGGTTCCGGCGATTTCGCTGAGGTTCCAGGAGATGGCCGGCTTTTCGACGGACTCCGTTACGACGCGCCGGATCAGCAGGCGCGAACGCCCCAGCAGTACGAACTCCTTCTCTGCAATGGTGGAATCATCGTCGCGCACCTTGAACAGCCACCAGCCCGGCAACTGCCCGTCCGGGCCCGACATTCCGACCTTGAAAATGTGGACGGGTGCGCCGTCCGCAAGGGTGCCCGGCTCGACGCTCTGCACCATCGAGTCGTCTTGCGCCAATGCGCTCTTGAGACCGGCGGCCAGTCCGAGATATTCGGCCGGGCTTTGCGGCGGTTTGAAACCGCTGCTGACGATCTGGCTGGAGACCTGCACGACGGAACCGGCCCCGATGATCGCGTCATAGACAAATCGGCCGTCATAGGCATTCCCGAAGACGACGGCCTCGCCCATTTTCAGCACGCGGGCGAAGCACCCCGTCAGCGGGTCATACCACGAGTGGTCTGTCACTACATACGACTCCGGTGCGGCAGGGAGTTGGAGTTGATTGGTCCGCAACTGCCCGTCGGGTTTCAGCGAGCACATCGGAAGCCAGTTGTCATTGAGTTCCGGGGCAGGCCCGCCTGTGCCGACGCCCTGCACGATGATCTCGTTTTGAATGTGAACGATCTTGGTCCCGGCGAACAGAGATTCCTCCGCCGCACAAGCGGTGGACAGGAGGTTGCGCACCCCCGGACGACCGTGGTCGCCCGCCGGAAACTTCGAGAGACCAAACACCACGACGGCGATCACGATCCCCGCCGCCACGGCTATCTTTGCCATTGAGCTTGTCATGATTTTTCTCCATATCCATGCCGGCCGGACTACCGACCGGGCGCTCGTTCTCGTTTCTTCTTCACGACTCACAGCGATAAGAAGACTTTGCCGAGCCGACTCCTGCACGGGCTCCGGCGCGGACATACTCTTCCGCCGGCCGGCCACGTCCAGAAGCCGCTCCAGGCGTCGCAGCTCGGTGCGGCATTCATCGCATTGCCCGGCGTGGGCCCGAATCTCGGAGGCCTCCGGCTCGGGTAACTCGCCGAGCACGAGGCTCACGAGTTGGTCTTTCCTCTGTTCATGATTGGCCATATCTCACCGCCGCTTAATCCAAGTAATCACTCATCTCGCCGGCCAATTGCTTCACGGCCCGGTGCAAAGACACCCGCACGTTGTTGGCTGTGCAGCCGAGAATCTCCGCGATCGCCGCGTGGTCCAGGCCCTCGATCCGAGACAGGATGAACACCTCGGCCTGATGCTTTGGCAGCTTCGCCAGCGACTTCGTCAGCTTCCGCTGCAAGTCTTCCAGCCGCAGGGCCGTATCCGGATTCGGGCCGCGGCTTTCGGGCTCGCAATCGTCCACGTCCACCGGCGCCGGTCCCCGCCGCCGAACCAGTTCCAGCGCTTTGCGGACGGTCACCCGGTAAAGGTACCGCCCCCACTGCACCGGGCCGGTGTACGTGGGCCACCGCCGCCAGACGGCCAGAAAGACCTCCTGGTACACGTCTTTCGCCATCTCGGCGTCGCGCACGGTCCGCAACGCCACGTTCAAGACGTGCCGGCCGTGGGCGTTCACCAGCTCTTCGAATCGTTCGTCGGACAACTCTGAACCACCTTTTGAACGACGCCTTGGGTCCCAGGCTTGGTTGCAACCTCGAAGATCTCTGAAGCTATAGAGGGCTTCCTCGGGTAAGCATTACTGGAGAACCGCAGTTTTTCAATGGTCTGCACAACAGCAGGATAGCCACGCTGGGTTGATTCTGGCGATTTGCACTGGTATTCTATTCGCGTTATTATCGTTCTGTTTATCCTGTGAAAAGGAAAAGCTCATGCTCAATTATTCGTATCTCGTCATTGGTGGTTCGTGCCTGGCGGCGCTCACGGCTGCGGGCGTTCTCGCAGCGGCCGGGTCCGGCGCCCAAGAAACCCCGCTGCCGCCGCCGGTGTTCTCGCTGGCCGATCTGGACCGCAGCGCCGACCCCGGCCAGGACTTCTTCCAGTTCGCCAACGGCGGCTGGAACCGGGCCAACCCCCTGCCGGAGGATTATTCACGCTGGGGAACGTTCCAGTTGCTGGGCAAGCGCAACGACCAATTGATCCGCGCCATCCTGGAGGAAGCCGCGGCCAAGGCCGAGACCGGCGGCAGCGGACAGCCTAGCGCCGCCCAGATCGAGGAACGCAAGATCGGCGATTTCTACGCCAGCGGCATGAACACCGCCGCGATCAATGCCGCCGGGATCGAGCCGCTCCGGCCCGAATTGGATCGCATCAATGGCATCAATGACAGGCAGACGCTGCTGCGGGAAATCACGCGTCTGCAGATGATGGGCGTGGGCGCGCTCTTTCATTTCGGCCAGATGCAGGACTTCATGGACTCGACCAAGGTGATCGGGGCAGCCCACCAGGGCGGCCTCGGCCTGCCCGACCGCGATTACTACCTCAACCAGGACGACAAATCCAAGGCCGTGCGGGAGGCATACGTCGCGCACGTGGCGGCACTGCTCGGCCTAGCGGGCGAAAATAAGGACAAGGCCCAAGCCGCGGCGGCGGGGATTCTGCAATTCGAAACGACGCTGGCGCGGGCCTCGATGTCGCGCATCGACATGCGCAACCCGCACAATGTGTATCATCCCATGGACCTGGAGCAGCTCAAGACGCTGACGCCCCATCTGCCTTGGCCGGAATACTTCACGCTCGTGGACACGCCGGAACTCAAGAGCATCAACGTGGCCCAGCCGGAGTTCTTCAAGGAAGCGGATAAGCAGCTTGACGCTCTGGCGCTGGACGACTGGAAGACGTACCTGCGCTGGCGTCTCATCGATACGGCCGCACCCTATCTGAGCGATCCTTTTGTCGACGAAGATTTCAAATTCAGTGCCGTTCTCAGCGGGGCCAAGCAGAATCTGCCGCGCTGGCAGCGGGTGGCCGCCGCGGAGGATCGTGCCCTGGGATTCGCGGTCGGCAAACTGTTCGTCGCGCGGTACTTCCCCGCCCAATCCAAGGCCCAGGTGACAGCCATTCTGCACCAGGTCAAGGCCGCCCTGAAGGACGATCTGGCGCAACTGCCGTGGATGAGCCCGGCGACGCGGGCCCAGGCCATCGAGAAACTGTCGATGATCGAGGAGAAGATCGGCTATCCCGACGTGTGGCGCGATTACTCCAAACTCCAGATCGATCGCGGCTCATACGTGATGAATGTGCTGCGTGCCAACGAATTCGAGCACCGGCGTCAGCTCGCCAAGATCGGCAAGCCGGTGGACCGCACCGAGTGGGGGATGACGCCGCAGACCGTCAACGCCTACTACAACCCCTCGCGGAACGAAATCGTGTTCCCGGCGGGGATTTTGCAGCCGCCGTTCTTCGATCCGACCGCCCCCGCCGCGATGAATTACGGCGCGATCGGGGCCGTCATGGGCCACG
Source organism: uncultured Planctomycetota bacterium (assembly GCA_963750205.1). Classification (GTDB taxonomy): domain Bacteria; phylum Planctomycetota; class Phycisphaerae; order Sedimentisphaerales; family Anaerobacaceae; genus PLanc-01. Next base: position 365,499 of record CAVVRJ010000011.1, on the reverse strand, counting down.
AAATCACGCATGGCTTCGACGACCAGGGCTGCCAATACGACGGCCAAGGGAACCTGAAGAATTGGTGGACCGACGAAGACCTCAAGAAATTCCAGGCGGCCACGACGGCGGTCTCCGATCAGTTCTCGAAGTACACCGTAGCCGGCGGCGTGCACCTCCAGGGCAAGCTAGTGACCGGGGAAGCGGTCGCGGACCTGGGCGGCGTCAAACTGGCTTGGCGGGCGTTTCAAGCGGCTCAAGCGGACACCGCACAGCACGATCCCGCGCCGGACAAGTCACGCTACGGCACGTACACGCCCGATCAGCTGTTCTTCCTGGGTTTCGCGCACGTTTGGGCCATGAACATCCGGCCGGAGGAGGCTCACCGGCGCGTCCTGACCGACCCGCACCCGCCGGGCCTCTGGCGCGTCAACGGCACCCTGGTAAACCTGCCGGAATTTCAGAAAGCCTTCCACCTCCCGGACAACTGCCCCATGGTCAACCCTCAGCGGGCGGCGATCTGGTAAGGCAGTCCATGAAGGAGTCGTTGACAGTTGTTGACGGAGCATGAGCGTGTGGCTACAGTATTGTCGAATCGGCTTACGGCCTTTCGAGGAAACCGCACTATGACCAAGTTGCTCAACCAAGCCTTTGAGAAGGCGTCGAAACTGCCAGAGAACCTGCAAGACGAACTCGCGCGAGTTGCTTGAGGAGTTGGCGGGCGAGGCTCGGTGGGACCAAACACTGGAGCAATCTGCCAATGTACTGGATCGGCTCCCATGCCGAATATGACCAGATACTCAAGCACCTGTGATATCAGGACAAGGGAGTCACCGCTCCGCAGCCACCAAGTCTTCGTAGGTCTCCCGCCGGCGGATGATCTCGAATTGGTCGCCGGCGACGAGGACCTCCGGGCGCGGGGGCGGGCGTTGTAGTTGCTGGCCATCGTGAAGCCGTAGGCGCCGGCCGTGAAGACCGCCATCAGGTCGCCCCGCTGGACGGGAGGGATCGAGCGGTCTTTGGCGAGGAAGTCCGCCCCTTCACAGATCGGGCCAACGATGTCTACCATCTCGCTGCCTTCCACGTGCAGGTCCTGGCTGCGAACCGTGGGGACAAAGCGCGGCGCCGTTTGGGCGGGCCAGATGAAATGGAAGGCGCCGTAGAGCGAGGGACGGATCAGATCGTTCATCCCCGCATCCACGATGACGAACCGCTTGCTGGCCCCCTGCTTGGTGTAGAGGACCCGCGTCAGGAGAATCGCAGCGTTGGCACAGATGCTCTTGCCGGGTTCGAGAATCAGCCGGAGGTTCTTGCCCTTTCAGCAGCGGGACGATCCCGGCGGCGTACTGCTCGGCAGAGGGCACGGTCTGGCTCTCATAGTCGGCGCCGTAGCCGCCGCCCGAGGTCCAAGGCCTCGATCGCGTGGCCCTTTTGACGGAGCAGATCGATCAGGGGCAAGATCTTCTTCACCGCTTCCACGTACGGGTCAATCGTCTTGCCGCCGCTGCCGAGGTGAACGTGGATCGTGCTCAGCCGGATCGACCGGCTTTTGCCGTACTTCTCGAAGACCGCGATGGCCCGCTCGATGTCCACGCCGAACTTCGTGTCCTTCTTGCCGGTGGTCAGATAGGCGTGGGTCTGGTATTCGATGTCCGGATTCACCCGTAACGCGGCGTTCACTTTGGCCTTCGAGCCCTGGGCGTGCTGCTGCCGCCAGCCGGCTGAGGTTCTCCAATTCCTGTTCCGACTCGATATTGAAGCATCCGATGCCGGCCCGCAGGGCACTGACGATCTCCTCATCGGTCTTGCCCACGCCGGCGTAGACCACCTTCGAGAGGTCGGCCCCCGCCTGCTGGACGCGGTACAACTCACCGCCGCTGACGATATCGAAGCCGCTGCCCTGCTGGGCCATGAGCTTCAGGATGTGGATATTGCCGCAAGCCTTGACCGAGAAGCAGATGGTCGTATCGAGCAGGGCGTACGCCTCCTGCATCTTGTGCAGGTGGTCGAGGAACGTGCCTTTACTATAGATATAGGCGGGCGTGCCGACCTGGGCCGCAATACGCTCGACCTCCACGTCTTCCGCGAACAGCCGGCCGCCTTGGTAACGAAACAAATCCATAGACCCGATTTCTCCTAAGGCCGCACATCCTGAGTCATTGCCACGAACACGGCTGACAGTATAGAGGAATCGGCACGAATTACAAGGAACCAGGCGGGACCCGAGGCGGGAGGGAGAATCAAGGGGCCGTGGCGGCTCGGCGCAACGGGCAGCTCACCGGCCCATAGAAAAACGGAAGGCTCTCCAGCCTCTGGAGGACCTTCCGTTGCCTGAAAGCCTGCTGCAAAACGAGGTTTGCGGTATCTGGGTCGCTCAGGACGGCCTAAGGGAAGCTTCGATCGCCTCGCGGCGGCTTCCGGCCGGGGCCGAAAGCCGCCGGTCTGGGGCTTTCCTCGTGACACATCGTCACGCTACTTCTTCTTCGCTTTCTTGGCAGTCTTCTTCTTCGTGGTCTTCTTCACCGTCTTCTTTGCCACCTTCTTCTTTGCTACCTTCTTGGCTGCCTTTTTCTGGGCCATTCTCAGGTCTCCTTTAGAACCGCATTATGGCAAATGCTGATAACAATTGTTATGTTAGTTATCGTCCAAGTAATTCGGAAACCTTCATAAAAACTTTTTTGGACGTTATGGCGACAAAACGAATAGCTCTGTTCGGGGGGACTTTTGACCCGATTCACCTGGGCCATACGACCGTGGCGGACGCGGCGGCGCGACTGACTTGAGGCCGAGAAACTGATCTTCGTTCCCGCGAAGATCTCGCCGCTGAAAGGGTTCTTCCCCTTCGCCCGTGACAACGACCGGCTCCGGATGATCGAGCTGGCCATCGCCGGCAACGACCGCTTCGCCGTCAGCGATTGCGAGCTCCAGCGCCCCGCTCCCAGCTACACGCTCGACACGGTGCGGCAGTTCCAGCGCCAGTACGGCCCGGAGACCGCCATCCACTGGCTCATCGGCGCCGATGGCATCGGCGACCTCGTGCACTGGCACAAGATCCAGGAGCTGATCGACGAATGCAACCTGACCACGATGCGGCGTCCCGGCTATCCGGCGCCCGATTTCGACCGGTTCGAGCCTCTGTGGGGACCGCAGCGCGTGGCCAAGCTGAAAGAGAACATGATCGAGACCCCGCTGGTCAATATCAGCAGCACGGAGGTGCGAAAGCGACTGGCCGCCGGCGAAGATGTCACCGGGATGCTCCACCCCGACGTGATCCGGTACATCCGCGAGCATAATCTCTATCGAAAGACCGCACTAGCCATAGTGTTCCTGCAGAGTGCCACTCGTACAGGGCTCTGTCATCCTGAGCCGAAGGCCAGCAGGATCTGGCCGGCAAATGGGAGCGGTTCTACTCGCTCGAAGCCCAGATCCTTCACTCCGCTTCGCTGCGTTCAGGATGACAACCTATGGTTGTGTGCGGACTTGATGCGTCAGCCAATCGTACCACGCCTGCATGCCTTCGCCCGTCTTGGCGGAGACGGGGAAGATCTCCAAGCCCTTGTTGAGCGCTCGCGCATCGGTTTTGACGCGCTCCAGATCGAAATCGACTTGGGCACCGCCCTGGAGCAGATCGATCTTGTTGATGAGCAGGACTTTGGATTTGGCAAAGATGGCCGGGTACTTGGCGGGTTTATCGTCGCCTTCGGGCACGGACAGCACGACAATCTTCCCGTTTCACCCAATTCAAAGGCCGAGGGACACACAAGATTGCCGACATTCTCAATCAAGACGATATCCAGATTGCCCAGAGGCAATTCCGTCAGAGCCTCGGTTCACCTGGGCGGCGGACAAGTGACATGCTCCTTCCGTGTTGATCTGGACGGCGGGCGCCTTGGCAGCCCTGATCCTCTGGGCGTCGATATCCGTCTGAATGTCACCCTCGATGACGCCGAGCCGGAGCGCACCGGCCAGGTCCGTGATCGTCCGCACGAGGATCGTCGTCTTGCCGGAGCCGGGCGAGGAGATGATGTTGAAGCACGGCGTGCCGTAGCGGGCCAGAAGCTGGCTGTTCTTCAGCGCATACGACCTCATTGGCGTTCAGGACTTTCTTGCCGACGTCAACCTTCTCCATCGTCCAATCCTTCAAATTCGATCTCTTCCACCAGCAAAGGAGCGTCGGGCAACAGTTCGAAATCCCCCCCGCCGCAGTCCGGACATCTCACGTTCGCAAAATCGACGGCGAAGACACGGCCGCAAGTCCTGCACTTCGCCTCCAGCGGCTTGTGCACGATCTGGAGTTTCGTCCCCTCGCACGGCGTGCCCTCGGCGATGGCCTCAAAGGCGAAGGACAGCGCCTCATCGTTGATCGCGTTGAGCTCGCCGCAGCTCATTTTCGCACGGATCGGCTTGGCGTGGCGGCTCTCGGCCTCCTGCGCGATCATCTCCACCAGACTCTGCGCCACCGCCGTCTCGTGCATCAGCAAATCCTCGGCAATTCCCGCCCGTAAGGCATCTGCACGATCCGCCGGCCGCCGATCTTCGTCTTCATCTCGACCAGCGGGACATCGCGCGTCTCCACGATCTGCGCCGATGATCCTGGCCTCGCGCGCCCAACGGATGCTCCCGGCAGATCCTCAGGCACTCCGCGGCCGCTTCGGGCGACACGACGGCCACGAATTTGCCCTCGTTGGCCGCATTGAGCACGTCGAAGCCCAGCATGTCGGCGGCCGCCTGGACCGCCGGCCTGCACGGGAATCTGCTCGCTCCTCGATCTCCACGCTCCGGCGGCTGCCCTCGACGATCTCATTGAGTGATCGCCGCCAAGCCGCCGCGCGTCGGGTCCCGCATGAACCTGATCCCCGGCACGCTCTCGAACAGGCGGCACGTCAATTCCGCCAGCCCGGCACAATCGCTCGCCAACGGCGATTCGAAGCTGATCCCCTCGCGCTGCGAGACGATCGTCATGCCGTGATCGCCGATCGTGCCGTTGATCAGAATCTTGTCGCCCACCTCGATCCGGCCCAATCCCAGCTCCACGCCCGGCAGCTTGAGACCGATGCCGGCCGTGTTGATGAAAATCCCGTCGGCGGAGCCATGATCGACGGTCTTGGTATCGCCCGTCACGATGCTCACGTGATTGTGCTCGGCCGCGTCGCTGATGCTTTGCAGGATTCTGTCCAAAAGCCCGATCTCGAACCCTTCTTCGATAATCAGCGCCAGCGACAAAGCCAGCGGCCTCGACCCGGACACCGCCAGATCGTTCACCGTCCCGCAGATGGCGAGCTTGCCGATATCGCCGCCCTTGAAGAACAGCGGCTTGACCACGTAGCTATCCGTCGTGAAGCAGATCGCGTTGGAGGAAAGCTTCAGATGAGCGGAGTCGCCCAGCTCGCCCAACACGTCATTTCGGAGCTTCGGCAGGATGCGCTCGCGGATAAGCTGGTTCTGGAGTTGGCCGCCGCCGCCGTGAGCAAGCAGGATTCTCTCCGGCTCAGTCGCCATCGTTCGCGTCACTTCCTCCGCCCGTACTTGAACCACGCCGCACAGGTCCCTTCCGAGCTGACCATGCACGGGCCGACCGGCTTTTGCGGCGTGCACCGGGTCCCGAACAGCGGGCATTGGATCGGCTCGATCAAGCCGCACAGGACTTCACCGCACCGGCAGCCCTTGATCTCTTTGCCGGGCTTGTCCTCCAGGCCGAACCGCTTGAAGGCATCGAACCGGCTGTACGGCTCCTTGAGGGCAAGCGTGCTTTTCGCGATCTTCCCGACGCCGCGCCAATAGCCATCCACCGGCTCAAAGCATTCCGCGACGATCCGCTGGGCGGCGGTGTTGCCCTTCTCGGTCACGACCGCGTTGTAGATCGACTTCAACTCCGCCGTCCCGGCCGCGAGCTGCCGGCAAATCTCGGCCAGGCCCTCGATGATCTGCAACGGCTCGAAGCCCGCGACGACACAGGGCCGCCGGTAGTCCCGCACGATCTCCGCAAAAGCGCCCGAGCCGATGATCACGCTGACGTGCCCCGGGCACAGAAACGCGTCGATCCGGTCGTTCATGCCGCCCAGCAGGGCCCGCATGGCGGGAATGACCAATTTGTGGCTGCTGAGGATGCAGAAATTCCGGATGCCTTCGTGCGCCGCCTCCTTGACCGCGACGGCGGTCGCCGGGGTCGTCGTCTCGAAGCCGACGGCGATGAATACGACGGTCTTGCCGGGATTGTCCCGGGCCAATTGCAGCGCGTCTTCGCTGCTCAGAACGACCTTGACGTTGCCCCGCGAACTCCGGGTTTCCAGCGATCCATCGCTGCCCGGCACGCGGATCATATCGCCGTAGGTCGCAATCAGGCAGTCGTCGCGGTCCGCCAACTGCATCACGGTGTCGATGTAGCCCTGATCCGTGACACACACGGGGCATCCCGGCCCGGAGAGCAGCTTCAAGTTGTCGGGCAGAATCGACCGAATCCCGCTGCGAAAGATGGAGACCGTGTGGGTCCCGCAGACCTCCATGATCGTGATCTGCCGGTCCAACCCCCGGCACGCTTCTTCAATGGTATGCTGTGCTTGCGCGACCCTGTCCAACATCCGTGCTACCCGGAAACCCTATCACATCTGACTGCGTTTTCGAGATTCTCCATCTCGGCAAAGAGCTCCCACGTCTTTTTCGCTTCTTCTTCATCCACCTGGGAGATGGCAAAGCCGGCGTGCACCAGCACGATATCCCCGAGCTTCGCCTCGGGCAGGAGCGTGGTCTTCGCCTTCCAGCGATTGCCCATCGCATCGACCACCGCCCGGTCGCCCTCCAACTCAATAATTCGTGCCGGTACTGCTAAACACATGGTTCGATACTCGTTCCTTACAACCGTGCCTATCGCCTGGACTCTGTTATTACGGCTCAACCGCCTGTTTGTGCGTGCCCACGGCGACTGAACTTCGCATTGTATGAGCCAGAGCAGTCGGGGTCAATCTTGCGGCAAAGACACCGGACCTGCCGGCTTGGTGCGAATTCGTAGGCGTTTCCGTGCGATGGATTGCGTTTACCGCTTTGCAGGCTTCCAGCAGAACAGACGGTTCCCTGGTCTGGCGCGTTCAGACGGCCTTGTCGAGTCGGGGAAGCCAAGATACGATAGACTTGCCGGGCCGGAGGATAGGGCAACGCAGGCGTGCGACCCGAGCGCCGTCCCGGCGGCTATACGGCAGAACGGGCTTGGCCAAGCCGAGCCCGCTTCCCCGCTCCTGCTGGAAGCCCGCAAAGCGATAAACGCCCTTAACTCGTGCGTCTTCGCACGAGGCGGTTCCGCCATAAGACTGCGTATGCGTGCTGCACATACATTCATTCGGATGTATGCACTGGATAGAGGAGGATAGAGTCAGTGTGCATTCCCAATGGCTTTTACCAAGGCAATCGCTCGGAGTACTTGGCGATTCCGGCGCTGAGCAAACTGGGTTTCACGATCCCGGTCCCGCGTCAAGAAGACCACTTTGGCATCGACTTTATCGTGCATCTTGCCAATACCGCCAACGGAGTGGTGGCTCCCACGGGCAAAGCGTTTGGCATACAGATTAAATCGGGCAACGACTCTCTTGCCTTTGACACACAGGACAAGAGAGACTGCCTGTATGGTTCTTCTTTGCCGTTTTTCTTGGGTGTGGTCTCCCGGCAGGATCTTACCCTCACCGTGTACAACACCCTCAACCGCCTGCATTTCTTTTGGGGACTCGGCCGAGAAGAAGGTTTTTCGCTGGTCGTGGATGACAAGGGGGACGGCATTCCAGAACCCGACTTTGAGAGGCGCACAGGGCGACTGGCAAGCCAATCCTGGAGATCGACATCCGGGAACCCAGCACGCCACAGGAAAGACTGAGTGACATGCAGAATTTGCAGTCAACGATGCAGAGCTGGATAAACCTCGAAAATGAGAATCTGTCCCTCAAGGAGCAAGGAATTGGTCTACTGTTCTGGCCGTCGAATTACGAGAAGAACAAGCCGTTGGGAGAAGTCATTGAGCCTAAAGAATACCCCTGCACCAAATTCGCCAAATCGGATTGCCTTTCCAGCGTGTGCAGGGCAACGGAGAAAGCCTTGATCTCTCTCTCGTTCTACATGCGCAAACTGCCGAGGGATAACGTGCCATTTGACGTGGCCGGTCAAATGGACAAAATGCGTCCAACAGTCGAGCTGCTAAGGAAGGAGTGCGAGCTGTTGCGCATAATGCAATGGGCTGCCCGTTCAACAGCGACCACGACGCTCTCGTTTTCGCCAGCGGAGTATCCCGAGCCACGCGTGATCAAAATGTTGCCCCATGGCGCATAATTGACGAAACAGGACTTGCCAACCTTACTGCAATCGCCGCCTGGCCGAGGGCGAGGCCGCCGTCGTTGGACGGGACGCTACGGTTCCATAATACCGTAAATCCCTCCTGCTTCAATCGCCGAATCAGACGATCCGCCAGGAACCGGTTGCAGAACACACTGCCGCTCAAGGCCGCGGTCTCCAGCCGCGTGCTCTTTCAAGCCGCTCTTCATGCGTCTCGCGCTCAACCACGGGTTTGGCGGGCGGAGCCTTCCTCACCTTGTCGGGCTGGGCCAGCCACCTGTTCGACCTTCGGTGGAACTTCGGCCACAATCCGGTCTTGATCGAGCTTTTCCTGCTCCTGGAAGTGATCCAAGAGGGCATTCAGGTCTTCGCCGCACGCTTCGAAGAGTTTCTGGCGCGCCGCTCTGACTTCTTCAACGATTGGGTCTCTACCCATAGCAATCAATCCCCTGGCGACTCCAATATCTCCTCGGGCGTAACGATCAAAGGGGTCGGGCGATTCAATTCGCCGTTCACTCTGAGCAATCTCTGAATCGTCTCACCGTTGGCGATGTGGGCGCAATTCCAGGTTACCAAATAATCCATTCGGTACGCCACAGCGTACGCAAAGTGCGGAACATCGGCTCGTGCTCGGCCGGACAAGGCGAGAGTCCTTTCATAGTGACCTGTCAATGCCCGCACATCATCATTGAGGGCGAGGACCGGCAGACTCCCTACAAGCCGCAAGCGTCTCTCAACGGCCTCGGGATCCCCGGCTCGCACTTCTCCGAGCACGGCCTCGGATACCCACAATTCGAACCGGTCACGAGACGTCTGCCACCACTCTTGGGTGATCTGCTGATGAGCGGCAACGATCAAGTCCCGACTGGCCTTGGCCGTCAGATAACTCACTATGGACGTCTCGACATATACCCTTTGCATGACACCTCTTCACTCACTCTGCGCCCGAAATGCGTCGACCACCTCACCCTTTTGCCACGCGATCCACGAGTTGTGCCGCGATGGCCGCCTGGCCGAGGGCGATGCCGCCGTCGTTGGACGGGACGCTACGGTTCCATAATACCGTAAATCCCTCCTGCTTCAATCGCCGAATCAGACGATCCGTGAGGAACCGGTTGCAGAACACGCCGCCGCTCAGGGCGGCAGTCTCCAGTCCGGTGCTCTGTCGGGCCGCCTTGGGCCATCGCCAACAATGCCTCGGCCAACGTGTTATGGAACTTCGCCGAGACGACTGCCACTTTCCTTTCGCTCCTGAGGTCCTCCACTACGCCTTTGAGCGTTCTACGCAGGTCCAATTGCAGCGGTTCACCGCCTGGCAGCAGGTCGAACTCGTAGCGGTCATCGACGCCCGGCTCCGCCAGTGATTCCAGGGCCATCGGAAGCTGGGCGTCAAAATGGTTGTAGTTGCCCAGGCCCAGCAGCGCCGCCACCGCGTCAAAGACCCTGCCCAGGCTGGAAGTGCTCACCGTATTGATCCGCTTGTCGATCTGCTCGAGAATCAAGTTTCATCTTGCTGCGGTCGGACTCCACTCGTTCCAGCAGCCACGCGAACTCGGTCGAGCTTGAAATCGTCGCCATAGGCTTGCTTCAGGAGGCTCAGGAGCGGCCGGATGGCCTCTTTGCTGGCCTTGTCGCCGCCGGGCAAGGGGTAGTAGGCGAGATGCCCGAACCGCCTGAATTCCGTCAGGGAGGCGATCATGCACTCGCAGCCCCAGATGGCCCCGTCCGTACCGTAGCCCGTGCCGTCGCATTCAAGGCCGATTACCGGTCCGGCCAGCCCGTGCTCGGCCAAGACCGAGGCGATGTGAGCCCAATGATGCTGGATCGGAATCACCCTCACGCCGGGAAGGGATTTCGCGTATTGCGTCGATAGATAGCCCGGATGCAGGTCGCAGGCGACGACCTTCGGCTCGACTTCGAACAAGCCCGCCAGATGCCGGATGGACCCGATGTAATGATGATAGACCTCGGCATCCTCCAAATCGCCGATATGCTCGCTGAGAATAAGCTGGTTCTGCTTCGCGAAGCAGAACGTGTTCTTCAGGTCGGCCCCGGTCGCGAGCACTTCCTGCGGCGTGGGCTCCGTCATCAGAATCGGCGTCGGCACGTACCCTCGCGCTCGCCGCAGCAGGACCGGCTCATCGCCGACGAACTGCACGATGGAGTCGTCCACCTGCCGATAGATTTCCCGGTCGTGCATCAGGAAGGCATCCGCCACGTCGCCCAGCCGTTCCAAAGCTAATTCGTTGCGGCAGATCAGCGGCTCATCGGAGAGGTTCGCGCTGGTCATTACCAGCACGTCCAGACCCTTGGTCAAACAGCAGATGATGAAGCGGTGCATAGCAGAGCATGAAGCCGAACGTGCTGACGCCCGGCGCTACCGAAGGTGCAATCCCGTAGTCAGGACCCTTAGAAGCAATGTGCGAAGCCGGCATTCTCCGGGTGGCAGCCTCAAGCGCAGCTTGGGGATGGTCTGCACCATAACGGGGATCTGCTCGCAACCAGAGCCCAGCCATCCCCAAGGCCTTTGGCCTTGAGGCTGCCACCCGTCATAGGGCCTCTTAGGCAGGAGCACGATGGGGCTCTGAGGGCTCGTCAGCATCTCTTCGGCGGCCCGATCCACGACCGCGTACCGTCTCATCGTCCTCCACCGACCGCGCCATCAGCGCAAAGGGCTTGTGGTCCCGCCGCTTGCGCCGGCGCAGCCGGAGCACCGCCTCGTCGTTGAGTGCGTCGCAAGCCAAATGAAATCCGCCGATTCCTTTGATCGCGACGGTTTCTCCCGTCCGCAGCCGCCGGACCGTTTCCTGGATGACCTCGTCGGTCCCGGTCTGGCAGCGTCTTGCCGGCGGGGTCGGTCAGCCAGATCTTCGGTCCGCACCGCGGACACGCGACGGGCTGGGCGTGAAATCGCCGATCCGCCACGTCGCGGTACTGGGCGGCACACCGTTCGCACATCTCGAAGGCAGACATGGTGGTATTCGGGCGGTCATAGGGAATCGTCTTGATGATCGAGTACCGCGGCCCGCAGTTGGTGCAGTTGATGAAGGGATAGCGATACCGAAAATCCTCCGGATCGAACAACTCCGCCCAGGCAAGTCGCCGCAGGTGGCGATGTCCGCCGTCACCTGCGAGAGGGCCGTGCCCTGGGAATCGCTTTTTTCGATGACAAACCCCGTCTCGCCCTGCACCGGCTCGACATCCACTCGCCGGCACGACTGAATCTCGGCCAGCGGCGGCTTATCCGGCCCCTTTTGCAGCCGTTGGAGGAACTCCTCGATCCCCTCTTCGGCCCCCTGGAGCTCGATGGTCACCCCCTTGGTGTCGTTGAAAACGCTGCCCGTCAGGCCCAGTTCGCGGGCCAGACGGTACACCGCCGGCCGAAAGCCCACCCCCTGCACGCGGCCGGTCATCAGTATCTTCTCTCTCTTAATCAAGGCGATTGACTCGCTTCTTTTCGATCTTGTGCAGCCCCCCACAACCACTGAGTCTTTTCACTCTCACCTACTACGCAACACCCCAAGCGAAGGTCGAGGCCTTCACGGCACGGTAGTTTTCGTCCAGCTTCAGTTGCAGCAGGAGAATGGCCGCGATTCGCCGGGCCATGTTCATGACCTCACGAGCCTCTTCGGGGCTGATCGCCCGGCCAAGGATGCCCTCTTCCCGATAGCTCAGCCATTTCCTGATGACCGGGTATCCGCCGATGTAGTACTTCCACACGTTCAAGGGGATATTGCGCCAGTAGGCCGTCTCGTTCAGATACACGTCGCAGGTCTTCTCACCCAGCAGACGAATCACGTCCTTGACCGCCATCCGGCGCGTTGCGGCTTCGGCTTCGATGGCCTTGAGCTCCTCCGCATCGTACGCCCGCTCAGATCGTCTGCCCTTGGCGGGCATGACAACCCCGCCCTTGCCGGAGTGGCCCCAGCCGGCGGTGACGGCCAGGTCGAGCACGCTCTCCCCAACCTTCGTCGTGATCCCGATGGTCTTGAGCAGAGGAGCGAACTTGCCCACGGTGATGCCGGGGACTTCGGTTTCGGTATCCAGAAGCGCCGCGATCTGCTCACCCAGAGCCGCAGACGCTTCCAGGGCCTTGCGATCCGCGGGCAGCGGAACACGAGGCCAGTCCCGGCGGATGCCGTCCGCGTTCTCGCTCAGATAGGCCGGGCTATAGCCTATGGCCAGAGCGTGCATCCAAATCAGGCCCGCCACCTTTGCGTCGGCGTCGGGGTTCCTGAATCTCAGGGTCCCTAAGTACTCTCGTACTTGTGCCGGATAGGTTCGCCACGGGTCTGTCCGCTTCCGGTTTCTCCCCCAAAGCGGCGAAGAGCGTCGCTTCGGCCTCCCTTTCGAGCCGAGAGCCGTTGCGGAGAAGGACAGGAAAATGACGCGCGTGGCCGGAAATGCAGTCGTAATCACAAACCAACCGTGAGAAGAAGAAGGGAGGACCTTCCGGGGTCTTGTCGGCGGTGTCCCGCGAAAGGAAGAAACCGTTGCGGGGATAACGCTGGGCGAGCAACTGGGGACTTGGTCGGGAAAACAGCGGCTGGATGGCCGGGTCCAGGTAGGCGGCCCGAACGTCGAAAGGCTTGAATGGGTAACGGACGACGTTCTGCACGCCATACTTCACTTTGCCCTTCAATGCCATCCGAGACTCCTCCGCATGAAACTCTCCCGAGGAGAGCATGAAACGCGGCTCAAGCAAACGGATTTCGCTGTCCACTGCGGTGGGGTCCAGATACGCTCGCAAACACTCAAACTCATGGACTTGCGATGCGAAACGGATCAGCGAATTGCCGCGGCGCTCGACGGGCCCGTTGAAGGGGGCTACGGCGCACAGATCGACGAGCTTGGGCCAGCTCTCGTAATCTCCCGTCACATTCTCCGGGCGAAAAGAAAGCCGGTTCTCACGCGATGGACAGGCCAACGTGTACGTCGCATCGAACCGCCGGGTCTTGAGGCTGTCAAGCAGTTCCACCCGCTTGCCGACACCCCAAAAGTGGCGGAAGCGAACGATAGGTTTCTTCCGGCGCGGGTCTTGCGGACGATGACGCAAACGGCCGTGCCAACTTGGATACCTTCACGGTTGTAGTCGGTAGAGAAAACGGACGGATCGGGCTTGCCGTCGGGGGTCAGCTTGCCGGTTTCCCGGCTGTCGCCATTCATGCAGTCCAGCCATAGCTTGTCGAACTCGGCCAGGAATCGCTGTCGCATCACCACGAAAGACGGATCGCCAAGGTAGGAGAAACTGGAGATAAATGACACCACACCCTTGCCGCTCATTTCTGCTATGCGCCGCTCAGCCAAGCGGAAGAACCGGATGTACAAGTCGTCAAGGTTGAATTTCTTGATCCCCCAACCACCCTCCCGGAAAGGCTTGTTCAGTCCCTCCTTGTACACCGCCGTGTTCACGCTCGGACTCGCGGCTTCGGCAGCGGAGTAGAGAATATCGACCTTGCCTTTCTTCGGCTTGCTGTTGTAGGGCGGGTTTCCTATGACAACAAGTATCTTCTCTTGCTGTTTGACATTAGCTGCTGCGTCGCGCTCCTCCCCCAGTCCAGCGAACGCCATGACCTGCTGCTTCGGGCTCTCTGCTGCATCCCAGCCCGTCAGCGAGTTGGTGAGATAGACCCCAACTCGCTCGCCGGTTTCGTGTGATAGTGGCGCGCCTTCTCTCTGGAGCATCAGCCCTAACTGGAGGTGTGATACTACAAACGGGGCGGGCAGAATCTCAAATCCGAACACGCGATTCATCGCCGCTTCCTTTAGGTCCGACGCCACGAGCGCATCTCCCGCCTTGTCGCGCAGGGTCGTGGCAATTCGGCGGAGGACTTCGACCAGATAGGCCCCCGTGCCGCAACAGGGGTCCAGCACGATGACGTTCGGGTCGGCCAAGCCATCGGGCAAGTCCAGTTCTTCGCGCAATACGGTGTCCACCCTCGCAACTTGATATTTGATGATCTCCGGCGGGGTGTACCAGACCCCCAATGCCTTGCGCAAGTCCGGGTCGTAGGCTTCCAGGAACGGCTCATAGAAGTATTGAACCGCGTGTTCGTCCTCGAAACTCCTGAAGAACTCGCCCCGGTCAACGCGGTTCAGCACGCCGGCAGCCCAGTCCAGCAGTTCCACCAAGCCTAACTGCCCAAGCTGGTTGGGCTCGGCGACTTGGCGGTATAGCGTTCGGATGAAGGGAACGTGCAGGGACCATTCGGCGGTCCGCCAGTCAAATCGCGCGTTGGGACCGGGGCTGGCCTTGTGCCAGCTCACCCAGGCGGAGAAAACGCCGTAGAAGAGAGTCTGAACCAGGGTTGACCGGAAGAAGTGCTCGCCCTTATCGGCGGTGAACTTCATACCCAAGGCGTCTTCCAGGGCGGATCGGACGGCTTGCAGGGCCGGCAATTGCTTCTGTTGCTCGACACGGGAAAGAGCAGTGATCGCGTAGGATGCCAGGAACCGCGCCACGTCCTTTGGGTTCAATAGCGGTGCGGCGTGCAGGCAGGCTCGCTTGATAAACTCGATGAACTGCGCTCCCTTTTCCTGGGCCGTGGCGCGCGGAAGCGCGGCTCTGTGTTGCCAGAAGTCCTGTTCGTCCTCGGCCAGAGCGAAAGACTCTCGTTCTACCGGCAGACCATTGGGACCGTGTTCGACGATCAGAAAGTCGCGCAGATTCGAAACGATGACAATACCGTAGGTTCTCAAGTAGCCCGTGACCTGCTCGCTTGCGGCGATCACCCTTACGTCGGGCTTGGTACCCTTGACTTCTATGGCCCCGCGCGACGGCGGTTGGTCAAGCCCAGACGAGGTATCCGATCGACCGTGAGACTGGTCGGCGGTGAACAGTCCCCCATCGGGCATGCCCGCCCCCAGGTTCTTCAGATTCATCACACAACGCACTTTCGGCTTGAGAGTCAGGCCAACAGCATTGAAAAGGCCGGCTAAGGCGGGATAGTAGGAGGTCTCGGGCACTCCTGCGCCGCTTGCTCGGATGTCTCTCAGTTCAGACAGATATGCCTCAACCGTAGCTGCCGCTCGGTTAGGTGCCATAGGACCGCCGCTTGGCCCGCGATTCGTCATGATCATGACCTCAGAACCATCTCCCGACCGGCGGATTATAGCGAATGGAGCCGTAGGACACAACTTTTGTCTGGGGAGCGAAGAGCCTGCGGAATGTATGCAGGCAAATACGTGGAAAAAAATGCTTGCCCACTTGCCACAGGTGTGATAGCATTGCTACGATAATCGCTGGCTGTCGGTCGTTAGCGACCAACTACTAACGACAGGCGACCTTTGAAGGTCCGGGGCCGTAGCTCAGTTGGGAGAGCGCTTGCATGGCATGCAAGAGGTCGTGAGTTCGACTCTCATCGGCTCCATTCACCCCAAGCCTTTATCTCGCAAGGGCTTGTGGTCTATCCTCGCGCCAGCGTGATCGTGTCGGAGCGATATGCTCTCACGAACTTCCAGTCTCGACTGACCCGGCCAAGGAGCCGCACACTGTTCGCTTGTCGAGCATGGCCTATCCAGCTATCGAGACGGGGTTTGATGACAGACCATTCGACAACGCCGCGGGCATAGCCCTCGCGCATCCAGCGTACCCGCCGGCGAAATTGTCGGACGTTCTGCTTGCGGAGCAGCCTGTGCGTGGGCCACAGGCGGAATCCCACAAAGGCTAATCCTGCTCGGACCGGCGTCACGGGCGGTCTTTCCCGCTTCAGACGTAAGCGAAGGCCCGCCAGCCAGTCGCTAACCGCCTGGAGCGATTCCGACAAGGCGGCCCGATCGTCGTGCAAGAGCACGAAATCGTCGCAGTAGCGAACGTAGCCGCGCAACCCCAGGCGACTTGTCAGGTGGTGGTCGAGTCCGGTGAGATACCAATTGGCGAACCACTGGCTGGTCAGATTGCCAATAGGCAGGCCGCGCCTGCGTTCGGAGGGCGTGAACAGGTCGTCCCCCTGGAAATAGTCGACCACGGTCTCCTGCCGGTTGGAATGGTCCACAAGCAAATCCATCAGGCCCAACACCCGCTCGTCCTTTACCAGGCGCCGGAAAAGACCCTTGAGGATTTCGTGGTCGATGCTCGGGAAGTACTTGCGTATGTCACACTGGACAAAATAGCCACAATGGCGCATCAGACGCTGCAGCCTGTTCGCCGCTGCATGGGTCCCCTTACCCTTGCGGCAGGCGTAGCTGTGAGGGTGAAAATGGCGATCCAGGAGCGGTTCAAGGACGTTCATCAAGGCATGGTGGACGACGCGGTCGCGATACGGCGCCGCCGATATCAGGCGTCGCTTCGGGCGGATGATCCAGTGGGACCTGAAGGCACCGGGCTGATACATGCCGTCCGCGAGTTCCGCCTGCAACCGCAGAAGCTCGGCCTCCCGCTGGAACTCGAACCGCTCGACCTCGCCTCGCCCACGTTTTCCCCGGCGCGATTTGCGAGCAGCAAGAAGCAGGTTCTCCCAGGCAATCATGCGCTCCCACAAGCCGCCGTAGCGCTTCATCGTACCTCGCTGTGGAGCCAGCCGCCGATTTGGCTGCCAATGCTCACCGTTTGCTCGGCGGCGTAGCCGTGACTCTTTTGCGGCAGGAGGGCCAAATCGGTCGCCAGTCGAAGCTGGAAGCGCAGGGTCTCCAGCTCGATATTGGCGTCCGCCAAGTAGCCAGCCTTGCTTTTGGAGTACTTCGCCCTGAGCAAGAGGGCCAGGATCGTTTGGAGTCTGCTCTCCATATCGCGGCCCAAACCGTACCGATGGTGACGCGGGAACTTCTCGACGTGACGAAGCAGCCAGGGCGTGAACTCGTAGAAGTCCGCCACCACCTTGAGCTCTTTCGCCATGAATTGCCCCTCGAAAAGGAAAAAGGCCGCGCGGCACGTTCGGATACCATCCCCTACCAGTCCCGCGCGGTCCTGTGACGTAAATTCGGTTGCCGGGACACCGGCCCGACAACTCAGGAGCAGCGCCAGGACTTCCGGAGCCACGCTCCCGCCATCCTTGAATGGCGGGATTCTGGGCACAGAAGCAAGCCTTCTGAGCAGAAGTGCAAGGCCACACGACAGCGACACCAGACGAAAACCAAGATTGTCGTTGCGTTCGTCAGGGTCGTTGTTGTTGCGGTACGTACTCCGACAGTTCCTGGGATTGTTGTTCCAGGCACCGCCACGCAACACGCGACCCGAGCCATACAGCGTGCCCCTTCACTCAACCTGACAATATAAAGGGTAAAAAGGAAAAGTGCAAAGGGTTATTCGGAAAGTCCAAGGCCACACGACAGCGACACCAGACGAAAACCAAGACCGCCGCCGCGCTCGTCAGGGACGACGTAGTAGCTGCGGAACGCACCCCGACAGAGCCAGGGATTGATGGTCCAGGCACCGCCACGCAACACGCGACCCGAGCCAGAGGGCGGCCCCTTTGGGTCCTCGACACCTGCCTTTGCATAGCCAGCAAACCAATCACTGCACCATTCCCACACATTGCCGGCCATGTCCACGATTCCCTCCGGCGTGGAACCGCGTGCGTACGCACCTACTGGCGTCGGACAACCGACTTTGCTCTCATAGTAGTTCAAGCGCGAGGGGTCGAGCTTCTCGTCGCCCCAGGGGTAGCGCCGGCTCTGGGGACCACGCGCTGCCCGCTCCCATTCGGCCTCGGTCGGCAGGCGGGCGCCCGCCCAGGCCGCGTGGGCGGCGGCCTCATACCAACTCACGCCCACCACCGGTCTTGTGGGGTGTTCGAGTTGGCTCTCCCACCCTTCCGGCATCGGCCATTTGCCAAAACCACCTTCGCGCCAGAAATCCTGGTCTTGGTAGCCATCCGCCTCGATGAACCTGAGGTACTCACCCACGGTCACGGGGTAACGTCCGATCCGGCAAGCTCAGAGTAACCGGGTGAACGGGAGCCTCATCCTCGTACGCTTCGGGGTCGTAGTTGGGCTTGGAACGGTCGCTCTTCTGGGCCCCCAGGAGGAATTTGCCGGCGGGGATGTCCACCCAATTCTGGGCCCGCGCGGCATCCGTGAAGCGGGGGTCGCCCGCCTGCCCAAGGGCTTCGGCGGCCTCAATGATGACCTTGATGTCGATCCCCTGGGCCTTCTCGGCGTCGAAGATGCCCATCACCTTGTCGAGGAGCTCCTGATAACGCGGGTCTGCGGGCCGATACTTCACCGGCGTCAGGTCGCGCACCGCCGCCCCCAGGAGCCCCGCACACCGGGCTTCCCGGGCGAGCGACCCGCCCCGCCAAGCTCTATCGAGGACGGCCGTAAAGAGGACATCGACCTTGAAACGCTCGCCTTGCTTGTGGAGGATACCGGCCAGAAGCAAGACCGCTTCGCGCCACGACGACAGATACAGACGCTCCTGCTCGGGGGGCGCAACAGGATCTCCACCTGCTTCGATTCCGACCGAGCGGCGATGGCTCGGGCCGCCAGGAACTCCTGGAAGGTTAGATGCCAAAAACGAATGTCGTCGCCCCGCCGGACCACGATGCCGCTGTCGATTTCCTCCTCCGTGAGGAATCGCTCGGCTGCATCGACGCGATACGACTCGCGCACGTCAGTCCATTCCCCGCCAATCTGTTCGGCTGCCCAGCGCCGAGGCACCTGGACCTGACGGCCTTGCGGGTGCATGTGCATCGCCAACGCCAGTCCCTGAAGACGATTGACACAGATCTCGGGAGCAAGCCTGCCTTCTCGTTTCTCGCTGCGCGGGACAACCACGTGATGATCGACTCATAGAGGTGGGCGCTGTTCGGGCAGCCGCTTCTCGTGCCAGTGCACTACGGCCAGAGCCGTGAGCATCGTTGCGTTGCGGGCCATCCGCCGGATCTCGCTGCGCGACCGAACGGCATGGAGCAGTTCTTCGCAATGCTGCCCGGCCTGGCGGTCGTCTCCCCCGAAGATCGCCCGGCACCAGCGGGTCAGGAATCCCTCGATAGCGGCATCTTCCAGGGGATCGATGGAGACTTGGGCGAAGCCCTCCAGCACGGCTTTGCCCTCAAAGCCCTGCGGCCGGCTGGTCACGACGAACCGGCACTTTTCGAAGTGCCCGGCGGCCCGAGCCACCAGATCGGCGATGCTCTCGCGCTGCTGTCTCGTCGGGGCTTCATCCAAACCATCCAGGAGGACCACGCCCGCGCCCTTTTCGATCGTCTCTTCGAAGAACTCTCGATCCAGGCCCGTCCTCCCCTCGGCGCTGCCGCCCGCCATGAAGTGCGCCAACCATGCGGGCGAGTTGTCCGTGTGCGGCGCACCCGGATCTTCCCCGAGACAGGCCTGAATATGTCGAAGAAGGTCCGGGATACGAATCAGCATGGGGAAGGCGCGTCTGTCCAGGCCGAGAGTCTCGGCTGTGGTCTTGCCGTCGAGACCGAGCCTGCTGTTGCACAAACCGTAGGCGATGCGTCGAAGGAACGTGGTTTTGCCCGCACCCGGATCGCCCAGAATAACGAGATTGCGGTGCCTCAGAGCGTGGTCGAGTTCAATCGGTCTGCGGTCCTCCATGTGGAGCGAAATCTCCTCCCCGCCCTTGGCCCCGCGTTGAGGCTTCCGCAACTGATCCGCAAGAACCGTCTTGAGAGGGATATAGAGATCGTCGATCGGAAAGCGTGCGCCCGCCCGCTGGCCACCTCGAAACCGCGAATGTCGATGTGCGAATTCTCGGTCCGCAGGACGCGCAGGTATCGGTCAGGGTCGCATACGCGCGCCGAGGGTCCTTCGGCAATACCATGGTCATGGCCCCACTCCCGTAGAGCTCGCTCGACCTTGCCGCGCAGATCGTCCGGAGTGGTGAAGGCTACGCGAGTCCGTTTCTCGCCACCGAGCCATTTCTTGAAGTCCTTGAGCCGGTTGACGCGCCATTGAATGTCCGCGGCCAACTTCGCGGTCAGTTTGCCGTCTCGGGCTGCCAGGACAAGCGCATATTCCTCCCGCATTTCCGCAGGCCATTCGTGACTTTCCTCAACGAGGAACACCAGGACGTGCTTATGGGCCTTCTTGGCTTTTTCGCATTCCAACCAGGTGATGCTCTTGTGCTTCTTCCGATCTTTCCCAGGCTGCCTTTGCGGCACCCAGCCCAACCGATGGGCGACAATCACCACCAGGACGTCGGCCTTGGCGACTCGCGTCAGACACTCCCTCAGGGGCGGATTGTCTTTGGCCGCCCAGTATTCCTGCATCTCCGGATAGAACCCGGCCCCGATAGCCGCGTCACGGGCCATTTCCCGATGACCCATTTGCTTTAGGTCTTCACAGGTCGACGAGATAAAGGCAATAGGTATCTCCGCCATGTGCTGCTCTCCCGGCTCCGGGCCCCCTGCTTTTCCTAGGATAGGTTGCCACGCAGACGCGTTTCTGTCTTGGGAGTATAGAGAACCTCCGCCCGCGCGTCAATGCAATTGGAGACCCGCTGCGGCGATGCGGCGATCTTTTATGGCGTCGTGGAGGGGGTGTTCAGGATGTCCGCCGTGCGGAAGCTCCCTACGATCCGCAGTTCGGCATCAAGCGCATCTTCTTGTCTGCCAAAGGAATACGTGAACGGCCAAGTCTCGTTGGGTACGATGTTCCGGCTCGAGGCGGGGCAGAAGTTCCCTACCGCGACGAGGCGGCCGCCGGCGTCCCGCAAGGAAGCTTGCAACTCGACGCCCTGCGAGGCAGAGCCGGTGTTCTTGATCTCTCCGATGACGGACACCTGCCCATAGTCGTCGCGGATCGCCCGAAAACCGTAGACGGCAAAGCCATGCCGCTCCAGACACGGGCCGGCGCGACCACCTTTCGGTTCGGCCGATGTCGCGTCCCCCGCCCCAACAGAGGCGTTCTTCGCTCCTCTGGCACCGAAACAACCGCCGGCCAACAGCAGAAAACCCATGGCAAGGGCCACTGCGTGGATTCTTCTCATCACTCCGTCCTTCCCTTTGGTCCCGTCCAGCCAGCAAGGAATCCTCTGGACCGGCAGCCAACCTTTCCACTTCCCTGCTTATTAGACACAGCCGAGTCCTCCCGGCCTACCCCTGTTCTCTTTATTATCCATTTTTCTGTCCCTTCTGTCAAGGTTTTCCTCTTGATGCGGGGCCGGCGGTTCTGTACAATAAAGACAATTACCTGCGTCGTCGGAGGACGGCAGACAAAAAAGTGATTCAGGCAGGAACACATGGGCCGCTGCGCGACTCTTAAAGGCATATCGCCGGAGCATCGAACGTGTCCGGATGGCAAAAAATGGTGGTCTCCAAATGCCCGTTTCTTTAAGGGAGGAAACACGCTATGAAGAGGTCGAAGGGCTTTACACTGATCGAACTGCTGGTCGTCATCGCGATTATCGCGATCCTGATGGCCATCCTGATGCCGGCCCTGAACCGGGCCCGCGAGCAGGGTAAACGTGCAGCCTGCCTGAACAACCTCCGGCAACTGCAATTGGCTTGGATCGCCTACGCTGGGGACAACGATGACAGGATCATCAACGGCGAAGCCTCCGGCGCCGCCTCCGGCACGTGCCCGACGCCTACGGGCGGCTGCCCATAACGGCGAGAAGAATTGGGTGGGCTCCGACTGGGCCTCCGACTACATGACTGGCGGGAAGCTGGACCAGCAGGTCGCAGCTCACGGCCATCCGGGCCGGCGCCTTGTTCCCCTTCGTTCCGTCGGCTGGGCTGTACCAATGCCCGACCGGTGTCCGGGGCGAGATGCGAACCTACTCGCATCATGGACTCCATGAACGGACTGACCTCCGGTAGAGGGCCTGTTACCAACAGCACCGGAACGGCGGGGGCACGCGTGGGGAGAACCGTGTTGTGGTGCAAGAAGACGACTGATATCGCGGATCCGGCCCCGGCGGACAGGCTCGTCTTCGTCGATGAGGGCCGCGTGACGCCGGACAGCTATGCCGTTCACTACGACACCGCGACGTGGTGGGACCCGCCGATGGTCCGCCATGGCGACGGCACGAACGTCTCCTTTGTCGATGGTCACAGCGATTACTGGAAGTGGAAGGGACAGCGACAATCAACGACGGAAAGTTGGCGAACCCGATACACCAATTGAAACCTGTTAGCGACGACGATCTGGAAGACCTGCAGCGGATGCAGAAGGGCTGCTGGGGCAGACTCGGCTACTGAGCGGCGTCCGAACCTATCATCGAATCACATGATCGAACAAGGCCCTGTCGCGACCAGCGACGGGGCCTTCTTCTTTTGGGTGCAGCGAGAACCGACGAAATTCACGCCACGGCGGACGATGCACGAGTCTCTCGCGCGAAATCGAGATGGCGGCGGGCAAGATTTGCGAAAAAAATCTGCCGCGCAAGGGCCCAGGTTATCGGGGTTAAACCGGAGAGGTTGTTCGCGCCGCGGCAACTCATTTTGCCACGGAGGGCGTCAGGATCGGCAGACTGAAAGAACCGGCCAAATCCCCTCCGGCCGGCGCTTGTTTCCTGCACTGATACACGCGATCTTCCGCGTCCAAATGTCCCGCAAAAAGGTTCAAGAAAGCGAATTGGGGTTGTCGAAGAAGAGGTTGACGGGTGAGCTACACTGCTCTCAAAACGCGGCTCAAAGCCGTACGAAAGAGTCGCGTACAATTTGGCGTGCCTCTGCGAAGAAGCAGACGAGTATTACATCAGGCAAAAACCCAAAAATAAGGATACCGAGTACCTCGTCTCGCCGTCGCAGAGGCTTTTTTATTGGCGGTGTGTCCTTACGGGCATGCAGCCGGCGGACCGTCGAGATCGTTGAGGAGGATGGTCATGTAGTCACCCGCGTGAAGGCGCCGATCCCACCAGATACTGCCCTCGATGAGCTTTACGCCCCCGTCCGCCAACAGCGGCGACCACGATCTGGGATTGACTCTCCTCTAAACCTGGGCCTGATGCTGTCGGCCCGTGGCGAATACCTTGGAAGATTTGCTTTCCTTGTAACCGTCTCTATCCTACGATGCACTTATTGGGGTAAACGCCCTCATTCCCGGCAAGACCTGATGAGTTTTGACGAGCAAGTTCGGTAATGGGTGGGTGCGGGTCCCCAACGCGATGAATCGCGTTGGGGAGCCCGGTGCCATGCCTACGGCTTTGCGTAGCTATGTCCAGCGTGCGAAGTCAGGCATGTCTACGAGGCGTAGACATGGCACCCAGCGATAGACAGTCTTGGATTACCGGTTTTGTTCGTCAAAACTCATTAGGGACCCGCTTGGAGTAACGGATGTCCGGCAAGAAGCACAAAATTCTGTATTTGACCCGCGGCGGGCCTGTTTACGGGGCACAGCGGCAGTTGTTGTACCTGCTCCGGGGGCTCAACAGGGACCAGTTCTCCCCCTGGTCCTGTGCACGACGGAAGGCCCCTTTCTACACGAGTTGCAAGCCTTGCAGGTGCCGGGCCGGCTGTGGAAATGCGCCCATTGGCGCAAGCTCAAGCACGTCTTTTCCCGGTACCGCGATGCGGCCCGTCTCACCCAACTGGTTCGGAGCGAAGGCGTCTCCCTCGTTCATAGCTCGGATTTTCAGTTGAGCGAGTACATGCTCCGCAGCGCCCGGAGCGTGGGCATTCCCTCCGTGCTCCATGTTCGCGCCCCGATCGACAAACGTATGGCCGAGAAGTACCACTGTGCCCAGGCAACGGCGGTGGTGGCCATTTCCCGCCGGGTGGAGCTGCGGCTGGCCCAACAGGCGGGGGATCCCCAAGGACAAGATCGTCCTGATCCACGATGCCGTGGACCCGGAGCTCTTCCAGCCGAGGGCCTCTTGCCTCGATCTGCTGAGACAGCAGTACCACGCGGGCGAGGCGGTCCTGGTAGGGATGGTCGGACGCGTGGAAGAGGCCAAGGAACAGCTCGGCTTCGTCCAGATCGCCGGCGAAGTTCTGAAACGCACAAATAGGGCCGCCTTCTTCATCATCGGAGATATCAAGGACCGGTCGTACCACGCCCGCCTCGTGAGGCAGATCCGGGCCAGCGGCCTGACCGGCCACGTCCATTTCACCGGCCGGCGCGACGACATCGCGGAGGTCTTGGCCGGGCTGGACGTGTTGGTGAGTCTGTCGGGCGGCTCGGTACGCTACGAAGCCATGATGTGCGGCCTCCCTGTCATCTGCGCGTGGTCCCGCCGTCCCGAAGAATCCTACTGCATCCGCCACCATGAGACCGGCTTCCTCGTATCCGATAGGAGCATTGATGCGGTGAGCCGCGTCCTGCTCGATCTGGCCATGGACGGCGACTTGCGCAGGCAGGTGGGACGCAATGCCCGGGCCTGGGCCCAAGCCCGTCTCACCGACGCCGTACTCGTTGCGGATACGCAGAGTCTCTACGAACGGCTATTGAGCCCCCGGCGTCAGCACGTGCCGGACCACGCCACGGTGTCGCCCCGTCTGGTCGGCGTCAAGAATGCCGCCCCAACCGTTGACCGGGCGCCACTTTTTCGCGAATGAAAGACCCCTTCCACTCTTCAAATGCCCAGGTCTCCTGCTTATAATAGATCGGTGCATCGATCGCCGATGTGTGACAAGGTCTTTGTCTGGAGGACGACTATGCGACGAGCCATAGAACGACGCACATTCCTGAAACGAGCAGCCGGAACCGCAATCGGAGCGCTGGGCCTGCCTCTCTTTGTCCAATCCAGCGCCCTGGGCCGCGCCGGCCGGGCGGCGGCCAGCGAACGGATCACGCTGGCCTCCATCGGCGTCGGCGGCATGGGGACGAACAACATGCGGGCCTTCCTGGCCCAGCCCGACGTCCAGGTGGTGGCCGTCTGTGACGTGGTCGAGGCCAACAACGAGTATGGGCACTGGTACAAAAAGGGCTGGAACGGAGAGTGGTTCGGCCGCGAGCCCGCCCGCAAGATCGTTGAGAACGAGTATGCCCAGAAGAGCCCCGCGGGCAGCTACAAGGGTTGCAGGCCTATGTCGATTTCCGGGAGATCATCGCCCGGGATGACATCGACGCCGTGTGCGTGACCACGCCGGACCATTGGCATGCGATCCCCGTCATCATGGCCACGGCCGCCGGCAAGGACATCTACTGCGAGAAGCCCCTGAGCCTGACGGTCGCGGAGGGCCGGGCGATGGCCCAGGCCGTAAAGCGGCATGGCACCGTCTTCCAGACCGGCACGATGCGCAGATCCGAGGAACAGTACCGCTTCCTCTGCGAGCTGGTCCGCAACGGCCGCATCGGCAAGCTCCAGCGGGTCATCAGCACCATCGGGCCGAACAATAAGGTCGCCCCGCTGCACGACTGGAAGCCGATGCCGGTCCCCGCCGGGTTTGATTACGACATGTGGCTGGGCCCCGCCCCCTGGGCCCCCTACCACAAGGACCGCTGCCTCTACACCTTCCGCTTCGGCCTCGACTATTCCGGCGGCCAGACCACGAACCTCGGCGCCCATGTCATCGACGTCATCCAGTGGGCCAACGGCACCGATGACACCGGCCCGGTCGAGTTCGAGGACCTCGGCAGCGAGTGGCCCACGGACGGCCTGTTCACGACCGCCACCAAGGTGAGTTTCCGGGCCCGCTACGCCAACGGCGTCGAGTTCACGTGCAAGACCGATAAAACGGAGTCCTGGCGGCTCGAAGGGACCGAAGGCTGGATCGACGTGCAGGACAACAAGTGGACCAGTTCGCCGGCGTCGCTCAAGACGACGGTCATCGGGCCCAACGAGATCCACCTCTACAAGAGCAACGATCATCATCGCAACTTCCTTGACTGCATCAAGAGCCGCCAACCCACGGCGGCCCCCGTGGAGATCGGCCATCGCTCGACCTCGATCTGCCACCTCGGCAATATCGCGATGCGGCTCGGCCGCAAGCTCCATTGGGACCCGGTCGCGGAACGCTTCACCGACAGCGAGGAAGCCAATCAGATGCTCTACAAGCCGATGCGAAGCCCCGTGGTGTCTGGGATGAGTTGGCAGTTGACAGTTCTCCGTGGGCAGTAGAGGAGACAGGATGAGACCTACGTGGCGGATGATCGCTTGGGTGTGTGGCGGCACTCTTGGCCGTCGCGTTCCTTGCCGGTGTGGCGACCGCCGCCAGCAAGCCGGTAACGCTCGATACCGATCCCAACCTGGTCGGCTGGTGGCGCTTCGAGGAGACGACGGGAAGCACCGCGGCGGATTCCAGCGGGCATAAGCGCGACGGCACGCTCCAAGGCGGCATTTCGTTCGACAAGAACTCCGTACCGGGGAAGGCGGGCAAGGCCCTGCGGTTCGACGCCAAGGACGCCATGGTCGAGGTCAAGGACTACAAGGGGATCGGCGGGACGCGGCCGCGGACCGTGGCGGCCTGGATCAAGACGACCTCCGCACAGGGCGAGATCGTCTCCTGGGGCAAGAAGGACTTCGGCCAGATGTTCACCTTCGGCTACATTCGCGGCCGGGTCGGCGTCACGCCCAATGGCGGCTATCTCTACATGAACGCCGAGACCCACGACGACAAGTGGCACCACGTCGCCGTCGTGGTCCAGAAGGCGGAATTGCCGAATCTGCACGATAATGTGACGCTGTACCTCGACGGTGCGATCGCCGAGATTCATGACATCGGGCTTCTCGACTTGTGGCCGATCCAGACCGGTCAGGACCTGCCTGTCCGCATCGGCCGCGGATTCAAGGGCCTCCTGGATGATCTGCGGATCTACGATCGCGCGCTCAGTGATGAAGAAATCGACGCCCTTTTCAAACTCCAAACGGACCAGCCCCTGCCAAAGGCGAAATGAAGGAGATCAGGATGAACCAAAATGAGATCAACCGCCGACAGTTCGTATACGGGGCTGCCGCCACAGCCGCCAGTTTGGCCGCCGGGCTCACGGCGACGAACGCGAAGGAGCCGGTCAGCACGTCCAAGATCCCCAGCTATAACCCGGACATGGAGTACCGCCGGCTGGGCAAGACGAATCTCATGATCTCCGCCGTGGGTCTGGGCGGTCACTCGCGCAGCAATGACGACGAGCGCCGGGAGATCGTCACCCGCTGCCTGGAGGCGGGGATCAACTACATCGACGCCTGCTGGGACAACGAGGTCAAGCGGGACGCCAAGGCCCTCAAGGGCCGGCGGGACCAGGCCTACCTCGCGCTGTCGCACGGGGCCAAGGAGGCCCGCAACGAGAACTTCCGCACCGTCCAAGAAGCTCCTGGAATCGCTGGATGAGCTGCTGAAAGACTCGGGCCAGGAGTATACCGATTTGTGGCGGATCACCTGCTTCGAGCCCGGCGGCCGGCACACGTTCAATACCTCCTGCGAGATCGTCGATGCCCTGGAGAAGGCCAAGAAACAGGGCAAGGCCCGCTTCGGCGGCTTCTCCTCGCACGACCGCCGCTGGATCAAGTTCATGATCGAGTACTTCCCGCAGATCGACGTCGTATGCTTTCCCTTCACGACGATGAGCAAGCAGGCGCCGCAGGACAGCCTCTTCGAGGCGTTGAAGAAGCGCGACGTCGGGGCCTTCGGGATCAAGCCCTTCGCCGCCGCGATCGCTCTTTGCAAGCACGCCCGAAGAGAACAACCAGCGCGGCCGGCTCGCCCTCCGCTACATCCTGCACACCAACACCGTCACCCCCATTCCCGGCATGAACAGCCTCCCGGAAGTGGACAACGTCGTCAAGGCCGTGAAAGAAAGGCGGCAGTTGGATCTGAAAGAAAGCGCGGAGTTGGAGCAAGCCAGTCGCCAAGCCTGGGCCCGCCTGCCCGCGAATTACCAGTGGCTCAAGGATTGGCAGTATGTCTGATGGAGAACCGGTACGTCGGTCTGATCTTGGTGGGCACGCTCTGGATTCTCCTGGGCGGAGGCTGCAAACAGGCAGCCACGCCCGCGCAACCTCAGTCACAGATCGCCATGGGGGACCATCCGGGAACTGCCAAGGAAGCCCCGAAACCGCCAGGAGCAGGCGCCCCTGCTTCTGAAAGACGAGCCGACAACGGAGACGGCCAACCAGGCGTCCGCCGACAACAGCCGCTGTTTCGTTTGTCACGCCAACTACATGCAGGAGCAGATTGCCGTCAGGCATGCCAACGCGGGGATCGGATGTGCCCGCTGTCACGGGGCCAGCGACGCCCACATCGCGGATGAATCCTGGGCCTCCGGCGGAAAAGGCACGCCCCCGGACCGCATGTACCCCAGGGACAAGATCAACCCCGCCTGCATGCACTGCCATACCAAAGACAAGATCGACGCCCCGCAGCACCAGGGCGTCCTGGCCGACACCGAAGGCAAGCAGGTCTGCACCGACTGTCACGGCAATCACCGCCTGCCCCAACGCCGGACCAAGTGGAAGTAACCCGTTTGTAGTGCCGCCGTGCGGCGTTCCCAGTGCATGGGGCCAGCCCGTGATACTCATGGGCAAGGGGACAAGAGGAGAGGCGGTTGGGTTCCCAAACGCGATAGATCGCGTTTGGGGTCCCTTAGGGTGCGGGAATGGGGGGACCTTCCACGCCCGTGAGCCGCCGAATCGGACGCGTCGGTCCGTCTGGCGGTAGGGGCGAATAGTTATTCGCCCGTACGATCACCCGTGCCCGGAACCAGAAGAGACCGGGCACCAGCGGAGGAGGCCGGAATCAAGAGGCGAAGCCGTGAATCGGACTGGTTCCGTAGGAAGGGGACCCCAAACGCGACGCATCGCGTTTGGGAACCCAATCCGCCTATGGGCCGTCCTCAAAAGGGGTTCGGCCCATGAACCGCCTCCGGAGAACGTCGCAAGTGCACGCGCCGTTATTGGCATGCTGGACCGGCGGCGGGTCCGTGCGTAGCGTCCACGCCCCTGAACCGCCTCTTTTCTTCTCCGTCTTCTCTACGCTGTGGGCGAAGCGCGGAAGAACCTGATGAGCCACAAATGCGATGTCCCTTGCCGATAAACGTACCTGCCCCCTTCAGTTCTCCCTGCCTTTTCAGCAGGTGGCAGGCCATCACGTGGGCAGACCGGCGCTCGCGGTGGGGGATGCATCCTAACTGCTTATACAAGAAGGAGTTACAACGTCTGTTCTTGCTCCCCGGATGTCCCTTGGTGGCATGGAATTTGCTCACTATTTAACGTATCGACATGGCACATAAAGCGTATTGTAGAAATGGGTTGAAATCACAATGAGTCAATTTGGAGGGAACATCATGGCCAGTGTCGCGCAAGTTCGAGCCAATCGTTTGAATGCCCAGAAGTCCACCGGGCCCCGGACGCCGGAAGGCAAAGCGGTCGTGGCGCAGAATGCCGTCAAACACGGCCTTTTGGCCCAGCAGGTGGTCATTCGGGGCGAAGATCCGGGCGAATTTGAGCTGTTCCGGGACCGGATGGTGCAGGACCTGGACCCGGTGGGGTCGCTGGAGAGCCTGCTGGCGGAGCGGGTCGCCCATCTCGGCTGGCGGCTGCGCCGGGCGGAGCGGATCGAGAATGCGGCCTGGGCCACGCTGGAGGCGGACTATCGTCGCCAAGGCGTCGGCGGTTCGCGCGGGCCCAGGGGGTCGGCCGGCCGGAGGGACAGGGCCCGGACGACGAAGAGGCCGTTCTTGCCCGCGTGGTCGTCAAGGACTTCGGCAACGCCCGGTGCTCGATCAGTTGCTCGGCTACGAGCGGCGGATCGAGAACAGCCTGTATCGGACGGTGGGGGAATTCAGACGCAAGCAGTGGCGGGTAACGGACAGCCGGAGGTCGGAGGTGGGTCGACGGGATTCCGCGATTGGGCAGGCGCCCACGGGCAAGAGTCGGAGGAGCCTGCCGTCCACTGATGACCCTGCCACCTGGCAGGGGGCGAAGGCGAGAACTCGGGCGGGGACGCCCAAGCCACGAAGAAGCGTCTGACGACGCCACTACGAACGGGGCGGTCCCCTGCGAGCAGGCCATCACGCGGACCCAGAGGGGACATCGTGCGAAACAAAGCCAATGGATGCGGGGAACCTGGATAGTGGGGGGCCTAATGGCAAGGCGGAAGAAACCGGGCGGGGACGCCCGGGCTACGAAGAGCCGCCTTACGGCGTCAGTGCGAACGGGGGCGAGGCAGAGGAGCCTTTCGACGAAACAAAGCCAAAGGAAGGCCCGGACCCCAGGGTCGAGGGACCAGGGGACAAGACGAGAAGGTGTGCGGTGCACACCCTACCAGGAACGCCTGGCGGCGTCACTACGAACGGGGCCCAGCGAGGACGATTGTGCCAAACAAAGCCAATCGACGTGGCGGGCCTGGAGGATCGGGAGCCTGTGCCCAAACGCAGGAACTCGGGCGGGGACGCCCAAGCTACGAAGAAGCGTCTGACGACGCCACTACGAACACGGACCCGGCGGTTGATCCGACCCATCATTCCAATATTCCATCATTCCAAGATTCCAGCCTCTGCCCATCGCTGCCAAACAAAGCCAATCGGGGACGGGGAGGGCCCAAGCCACGCCGGCCCTTTTTCCCGGGCGTGAACAGGCCCCGGTGCGCCAAGTGCATCTTTCTGCTCAGTCCGGCCTTGATCCATAGCAGCCGGGAGATGACGGAGCCGCAGTCGATCCTGCCGCTGTGCCTGAACCACGCCCGGACGCCGGGCGTGGTCCGGGAGGTGCATCCGTGCGAGTGCTGCCGGAACTTCGAGGCCCGGCGGGAGCCGAGCCGGGGGAGCACGCCGCCCCCGCGGCCCGGTCCTGAGGTCAA
Source organism: uncultured Planctomycetota bacterium (assembly GCA_963750205.1). Taxonomy (GTDB): domain Bacteria; phylum Planctomycetota; class Phycisphaerae; order Sedimentisphaerales; family Anaerobacaceae; genus PLanc-01. Next base: position 334,633 of record CAVVRJ010000011.1, on the reverse strand, counting down.
GTACATCCCGCTGGGCCAGCGGGAATTCGCGATCGTCGATGCCGCCGATTTCGACTGGCTCAACCGGTACACCTGGCGACTGCTGGCGCGGGCCGGGGGTCGTGGGTTACGCCTACCGGGTCGAACGCGGCAAGAGAATCTTCATGCACCGCGAGATCATGCAGACGCCGCCGGGCAAGGTGGCGGACCACAAGGACCACAATCCGCTCCACAACCGGCGCAGCAACCTGTGGAACTGCACGGCGCAGGAGAATCAGCGCAATCGCCGGTGCGCTCGCAGCCAATCCGGCTTCGTCGGGGGTCTATCCCTATGGGAAGAAGTGGCGAGGCCGAGGTCCACCAGCGGCAGCAAGGTCGTCTACCGGGAGGTCTTCGACGACAGGTGGAGGCGGCCAAGGCCCGCGACCGCAAGGCCTATGAACTCTTCGGGCCCTTCATCTACTTGAACTTCCCGGACGAGATTCACGCCAAGCCGGCCGGCCCTGCCCGCACCCGGTGGGACGGTGTCCCTTGTTAGAAGTGCTCAACCCCATGAATCATCGACAGAGCCTACCCCGGCGAACGCGTGGCCCTGTCTCCCTGACACTCTGCACTTGCCCTGAAACTTCTTCCAAAGAACGCTTGCGGGATCGGCGGGAAGCGACTATGATGGGCCCCCGTCGGCCAGCCGAGCACTGTGCGCGATGAGGATGGCCGAGGTTGTAGCGGCGGAGTACCGTAAGAATCCTCACGGTTCGTCTGAATTGAGATAACAAGGGCGAAGGGACCTGCGGGAGACTCAGGGTCAAGAGGGGACAAGCATGAGGGGAGAAACGAACGCGAACACGGGACATCGGATCGAGGAACAGATGGACGCCTTCCGGGAAAAGTGTCGCCAGGCCGGACTGAAGATCACGCCGCAACGGATGGCGGTCTACCAGACCCTCCTCGAAAGCGTCGAGCACCCGTCCGCCGAGGTGGTGTTCCGCCAGATCCGGGAGAGCTTTCCGAGCATCTCGCTCGATACCGTCAACCGGACCCTGCTGACCCTGAGCGACATCGGCGCCGCTTTCGTCGTCGAAGGCTCCGGGGACGCCAAGCGGTTCGACGCCAATCTGAAAAATCATCAGCATTTCAAATGCGTTAAGTGCAAGCGGATCATAGACTTCCATCACGAAGCCTTTGATTCCATCGACATTCCGGAAAACCTGACTGACCGGTTCACCGTACTCAAAAAGACCGTATATCTCGAAGGGTACTGTGAACTGTGCAAAGCAAGTAAAAAGTAAAAAGGCCAAAGGGAAAAGCACACCGATGGAGACCCGATGCCGCACTCGAGCGTGCGTGCTGTCTTGCGTGCCTACACTCTCTACCGTACTTTTTACTTTTTACTTCCATAGGAGATCGTGAATGAGTCTAAAGGGCACCGAAACCGAACGGAATCTGCTGACCGCCTTCGCGGGCGAATCGCAAGCCAGGAACCGCTATACGTACTTCGCCGGCAAGGCCCGCGAGGAAGGCTACGAGCAAATGGCGGCCATCTTCGAAGAGACGGCCAACCAGGAAAAGGAGCACGCCAAGCGGCTGTTCGGTTTCCTCGAAGGCGGCGAGGTCGAGATTCGGGCCGCCTTCCCGGCCGGCATGGTCGGCACGGCACGCTGGAGAACCTGAAAGCCGCCGCCGCCGGGGAGCACTACGAGAACACCGAGATGTACCCGGGGTTCGCACAAGTGGCGGAGAAAGAAGGATTGAAGGAAATCGCCGCCGTGTTTCGCAAGATCGCCATCGCAGAGAAACGGCACGAGGACCGGTACGTCGCACTGGCCAAGAACATCTCGGAGGGCACCGTCTTCAAGCGCAGTACGCCCGTTCGGTGGGTTTGTCGCCACTGTGGGCTGGTCCACGAGGGGCTGGAGGCCCCCAAGGTCTGCCCGGCCTGCGGCAAGCCACGAGCCTATTTCGAGATCGATGCCGCCAACTATTAGCCGATCCTCGCTTGAGGCCAAGGTGCAACCATGAGAATGAGGATACACACTCACCACCAGATCAATCGACCGGCTTTGCTTCTCGTGGGAATCATCCTGGGCACCGTCGTGGGATGCCACGAGTCAAAGGAGAAGAAGGAGACTGACATGGCAGAAAGAACGGGCCTGGTAACGATGAAGGGCAGTCCGTTGACCCTGGTCGGCAACGAGGTCAAAATCGGTCAGAAAGCGCCGGAGGCAGAGCTGGTGGCCAACGATTTATCGGTCGTCAAGCTATCCTCTTTGTGCCGAGGCAAGGTCTGCATCATTACGGCGGTGCCGTCGCTGGATACGGCGGTCTGCGATCTGGAGACGCGACGATTCAACGAAGAGGCCGGCAAACTGGGCGAGGATGTGGTCATCCTGACCGTCAGCATGGACCTGCCCTTCGCCCAGAAACGCTGGTGCGGCGCCGCAGGCGTGCAAAAACGTTCAGACGCTCTCCGATTATCGGGAGGCCGCCTTCGGCAAAGCCTATGGCGTGCTGATCAAGGACCTGCGCCTCCTGGCCCGCGCCGTGTTCGTATTGGACAAACAGGGCATATTCGGTACGTAGAGTTAGTGAAAGAAGTGGCGAGCGAGCCGAATTACGATGCCGCGCTGGCCGCCGCCAAGAAACTCCTGTAAAGGGAATGGGCAAGATGCAGGAACTGAGGCCAGACGTCTATTCGATCCGTGCCATCGACTGGGATCGGCGGCTCTTCGATGAGCTGATCCCGCTGCCCGAGGGGACCACGTACAATGCCTACCTGGTCGAGGGCAGCGAGAAGATCGCCCTGCTCGATACCGTGGACCCGACGAAGACCAGCGTTCTCATGGACAGCCTCGCCGCCTCCGGCGTGGACCGCATCGACTACGTCGTTTCGCACCACGCCGAGCAGGATCATTCCGGCTCGATCCCGCACGTGCTCGCCCGCTATCCGAGCGCCAAGGTCGTTACCAACGCCAAATGCAAATCCATGCTCATCGACCTCCTGCACGTCGATGAAAGCAAGTTCCTCACGATCACGGAAGGCCAGACGCTGCCGCTCGGGGGCAAAACACTGCAATTCTTCGATATCCCGTGGGTTCACTGGCCGGAAACCATGTGCACCTACTTGCAGGAGGATCGCATCCTGTTCCCGTGCGACCTCTTCGGGTCGCATTTGGCCACCAGCAGTCTCTATGCCAAGGATGAGGCGCTGGTCTACGAATCCGCCAAGAGGTACTACGCCGAGATCATGATGCCCTTCCGGACCGTGATCAAAAAGAACCTCGAAAAGCTGGGCAAGCTCCCGATCGACATGATCGCCCCCAGCCACGGGCCGGTGTACGACAACCCCGATTTCATCGTCAACGCGTACAAGGGCTGGGTGGGCGATGACGTCAAGAACGAGGTCGTGCTTGGCCTACGTCTCCATGCACGAGAGCACGAAGATGATGGTCGAGTACTTCACGCAAGCCCTGATCCAACGCGGCATCACGGTCAAGCAGTTCAATCTCACCGTGGCCGACCTCGGCCGGCTGGCGATCGCGCTCGTCGATGCCGCCACGATCGTGCTCGGCTCGCCCACCGTCCTGACGGGAGCCCACCCCAAGGCGGCCTATGCCGCGTTCGTCGCCAACGCCCTGCGGCCGAAGACGCGGTTCGCCTCGATCATCGGCTCCTTCGGCTGGGGCGGCAAGATGGTCGATCAACTCGCCGGATTATTGGCGAATCTGAAGGTGGAGCTGATCCCTCCGGTAATCGCCAAAGGACAGCCGAAGGAAGCGGATTTTGCCGCCTTGGATGACTTGGCCGATCAGATTCTGGCCGTACACCAAGCGGCCGGAATCGCCAAATGAGAATCGTGGCTCGATAATAGAGAGCCAAAAGAAACGAAGCCACAGAGGTCACAGAGGAACACAGAGAAGACCGAAAGCAGGAAGAAAGAGAGGGAGACGTTTCGATGCTCTTACGTTCTTGTTTTTCCTGCTTCTCTGTGCTCTCTGTGCCCTCTGTGGCCAACAATGGAAAGGGAAGAAAAAGGATGGCAGAGAAGCTTCAAGTCTACAAGTGCGTCGATTGCGGCAATGTCGTGGAGGTCCTGAACGCCGGCAACGGCAGTTTCGTGTGCTGTGGCAAGCCGATGGAGCACCTGGCCGCCAAGATCGGCGGACCAGGGCAAGGAGAAACACGTGCCGGTCATCGAGAAGGTTCAACGGCGGCTTCAAGGTGAAGATCGGCAGCATCCCCCATCCGATGGAGGAGAAGCATTTCATTCGAGTGGGTCGAAGTCGTCACGGACGGCAAGGTCTATCGCCAGTCCCTCAAGCCCGGCCAGGCGCCGGAGGCGGTCTTCTACCTGGCCGCCGAGAACGTCACGTGCCAGAGAGCACTGCAATCTTCACGGACTATGGGAGGCGAAATAACATGATGACGGAGAAAATGGAAAAAGCTCTGAACGAGCAGATCAACGAAGAGCTGTATTCGGACTACCTGTATCTGGCCATGTCGGCCTGGTTCGAAGTCGCAGAACCTCCCGGGGTTTGCCGCCTGGATGAAGGTCCAGGCGCGGGAGGAGAACACGCACGCGCATGAAATTCTTCGAGTACGTGAACGAGCGCCGCGGCCGGGTCGTGCTCAAGGCGATCAAGGAACCGGCCAAGGAGTGGAAGTCGCCCTTGGCGGCGTTCGAAGCGGCATTGGAGCACGAGCAGTACATCACCGGACGCATCAACGACCTCGTGAATCTGGCCGTCGCGGAGAAGGACCACGCCACCGCCGGCCTCCTGCAGTGGTTCGTCAAGGAGCAGGTCGAGGAAGAGGCCACGGCGGACCGGATCGTCCAGATGCTCAAGATGGCGGCGAATTCCCCCGGCGCCCTGCTCATGCTGGACCACCAGATGGGCGAGCGCAAGTAAGCGACCGCGAAAGCCAAAGGAGAAAACGGCATGACTGTCTCATTCAACGCGGATGAAGTGTTCGAAATGGCCGAGCAGATCGAGCGCAACGCCGCCAAGTTCTATCGCGAGGCCGCCGCCAAGACCTCGGACCAGCAGACGAAGAACTTGTTCCTCCGCCTGGCCGGCATGGAGGAGGGCCACCTGCGGACGTTTCAGCAGATGAGAAAGACGCTCAGCGACCAGGAAAAAGGCGGCACGACCTTCGATCCCGAGGGGGAGGCCTCCCTGTACCTGCAAGCGATGGCGGATGACCGAGGGTCCGAGGGCATGAGGAGCCGCGGCACCAAGCTGACCGGCAAGGAGTCCACGCCGGAGATGCTCGAGATCGCGATCAACGCCGAGAGGAACTCCATCCTCTACTATGTCGGCTTGCGGGAGATGGTCCCCACCGCGGCCGGCCAGGACAAAGTCCAAGCCATCATCAGCGAAGAGGTCCGCCACGCGGCCGACCTGCGGCGGCAATTGGCCGCGCTGCAACCTGCCGCCGTCTAACGACACCGGCGCTGCCGTAAGGAGTCTGGAATGAAGTATCGATGTACCCTGTGCAGTTACGTTTACGACCCCGCCGTGGGAGACCCGGAGAATGGAGTTCAGCCCGGCACCGCCTTCGAAGACCTGCCGGCGGAGTGGGTGTGCCCGGATTGCGGCGCGGGCAAAGAGGATTTCGAGCCGATCGACGAGTAGCGTAAATAGGTTGCGGTGCGCAGCTCGTTTCGTCCGGCGGTTGCGTGAGCCGGATTTCGCTGGGGATCAAGCGGCCACACGAGCTTCGTAACCGCTGACGCTTGACGATCTTCGTGGGGGTGAGACATGGCGAATCGAGAGATTCATCCGTCCGTGACTGCGCTGGAGATGATTTGCGCCGAGACGCCGGCCCCGCCCACCGCGATGGTCGTGTTCGGCGCCTCGGGCGACCTGGCCAGCCGCAAGCTGCTGCCGAGCCTCGCCCAGATCCAGGAGCGGGGCCTGCTGAGCGAGCAGTTTTGCCTGTTGGGCTGCGGGCGGACCGAGTACTCCGACGACCAGTTCCGCCAATTGGCGGCCGAAGCCATCCGGAAGAACTCGGGCGGCGTCTCCGCCGAGGCCTCGAAGGCATTTCTCGACAAGCTCTATTACCTCAGCGGCGACTACGGCGACGCCGGGACCTACGACCGCATCAAGAGCCGCCTGGCCGAGCTGCGGCAGAAGCACAACGTGGACGGCTGCAACCTGTTCTATCTCTCGGTGCCCGCCTTTCCTCTATCAAACCATCATCGAGCGGATCGGTGCGGCGGGTCTGTCCGGCAAAGAACGGCCACGAATGTGAAAAGCGGGCCCGGCTCATGGTGGAGAAGCCCTTCGGCCGCGACCTGCAAAGCGCGACCGAGCTCAACAACACCATCTCGAAGTGGTTCGACGAATCCCAGAGTCTACCGCATCGACCACTACCTGGGCAAAGAGACCGTTCAGAACATCATGATCTTTCGCTTTGCCAACGCCATCTTCGAGCCGATCTGGAACCGCAATCACATCGACAACATCCAAATCACCATCGCCGAGACGCTGGGCGTCGAGCACCGGGCCGACTACTACGACAAATCCGGCGCCCTGCGGGACATCTTCCAGAACCACATGCTCCAGATGCTGGCCCTGGTGGCGATGGAGCCGCCCATCTCGTTCGACGCCGACAGCGTCCGCGACGAGAAGGCCAAGCTCCTGCGCGCGCTCCGGCCCTTCGATTGCGGAGCAGAAGGCTGGACGCGGACGACCGCGTCCTCCCGCTGCCGGGTGGTGTCGGGGCCAGTACGGGCCGGGTCAGATCGACGGCCAACCGGTGCCCGGCTACCGCGAGGAAGCCGGGCGTGGACCCCAATTCGAAGACCGAGACCTTCGTCGCCGCCCGGCTGCTCGTCGACAACTGGCGCTGGAAGGATGTGCCCTTTTATCTGCGCACCGGCAAGCGAATGGCCAAGAAGGACACCGAGATCGTCGTCACGTTCAAGGAGATCCCGCATTCGCTGTTCGGCTCGGTCGGGCTGGACGCAAATGCCCCCGAATGTGCTGGTCTTCCAGATCCAGCCGGAGGAGGGGATTTCGCTGCGATTTCAGGCCAAGCGGCCGGGCTCGAAAATCTGCATCGGCACGCTGCCAGATGACGTTCAGCTACAAGGACCTCTTCGGCGTGGAGATGCCCGAGGCCTATCAGCGCCTGCTGCTGGACTGCATGGCCGGCGACCAGACGCTCTTCACGCGCTTCGACGGCATCGAGGTTTCCTGGCGGCTGCTCATGCCGGTGCTGGAGGCGTGGCAGCACAGTCCGCGGCGACCGTTCGAGTACCCCGCCGGCAGCGAGAGCTTCCCGCCAGCCGACGCCCTGATCGAAGCCGACGGCCGCCAGTGGCACAAGCTAGGTTCAGAGTCCTGACTGTTGGGAGTTCCGCGTTTGCGCGGTCCTAGGCCGCGGTAGGAGCAGGCCCCGTGCCTGCCCATCCCAAGGGCAACCACGAGGGGTTGCCCCTGCAGGGGCACTGCGATCGAAGAGAAGGCGTGCACGGCACACGCTACAGGAGACTGCGCATGTTCTCCGTTGGCACGGCCGGGGGCAGGCCGCCGCCGCAGGAGAGGATGATCCGGCTTCTGTCGGTCAGAGGCTCGATGGCGGCCTTCACACTGGCCACCACTTCCGCGGGCGTGCCCTGGGCCAGGACGTCCCGCGGCGGGATATTCCCCAAGAGCGTCACGCTCGGGCCCGTCCACTCCCGCATCTGCCGCCAGCGAATGCTCGAAGCTGAAGTTGAAGAGGTTGATGCCGATCTCGCTCAGGAACTTCGCACAGACCCGTCCTTGGGCATCGTTGTGGAAGAAACGCACGGGCACGTCGAGACAGCCGAACACCCGCTTGAGATAAGGCAAGGCGGTGCTGCGAAAATCGGCTTCGCCCAGGAAGCCGACGATGTCATCGAGCACGAAGATGCCTTCGATGGAGGGCAGACACTCTTTCTGCTGTTGCAGCCAATCGACGATGAAATCGGTGATCAGCGTCAGAAGCCGATGATCTCATCCGGATTGGTGCGAACCGCCATCAGGAACTCGGTGGTCCCCATCAGGAAGCTGGCGATATTGAGCGGGCCGCGCGAGACGGCGAACCGGAGGGAATGTCCCGCGTCTGTCGATGGCCTTCTGCTGAAGCTGCAGGCGGCGCAGCACGAAAGGCAGCAGCCCATCGGTCTTGACATTCGGCTTCTCCAAGCGGCCCAGGTCATCTGATCGTCTGGAGGATCTTCTCGGCGAAAGGCAGCTCGCTCTCGGCCCAGCGGCACCTGGTCCCGAACGCGGACGGCTCCGTGCACATGCCGAACTCGGACCAGAAGCCCGGCAGGAACATAATCTCGGGAAACGTCCGCACCGCCTGGAGATTGGCCGCCAGCCACTTCGCATCACTGGCATAGTAATCCAGCGTGGAAATGCCCGCCCAGCCGGGAAGCCACGGACTATCGATGATGAACCCGACCGGGAGCGGGTCGAAGACCTCGCCCGCCAGCACCGCCAGCAGCTTTTCCCATTGTTCGTTGGTCATCCTATGCCTCAGAAGTTTGATGGTTGATTGTCATTGTTGATTCTGACAGAATCAAAAATCGCAACTTCAATACATCACACTTGATCGAGACTTCCGCGCCTTTGCGCTCGGCGGAGACGTAGGCGCTGTAGATCGTGGAGATGCAGTCCGCCGCGATGCTGCTGTCGCTTTCCACCGGCTGCGCCATAGGCCACCGCGCGGTAGAACGCCTCGATCTCCTGCGGATAGCCCGGTGAACCAGTCCTCATCCGGCGAAGGATACGTCCAGCCCTGCTTGGTCCCGATCTTCTCGACCACGTAGATGTCCTGGAAATTCGCCTCCACGGGATTGTAGGTCTGCATGGCCGTGTTGGGATTGATGTGGCAGAACGTCCGGTGGTTGTTGGCCGCGACCTCCAGCCAGTTGTGAATCCCGCCCAGGATGATGTCCGAGGCGAAGATCGTCGCGACGGTCCCATCCTCGAAGAGGACGTGCATCATCGAGAAATCGTCGATATCGAAGTAGTTGGACCGGATGTGGCCTTCATCGCGGAAGGTCGGCATCCGCGTCAGCGCGTGGATCCGGGCGGTGACGGTCTTGGGCCGGATGGGCTTGCCGTCGCGGGCCTTGCCCTCCACGCGTTTGAGATACAGGGCCGCCGCCAGCGGATGACAGCCCTTGCCGATCATGACGCCGCCGCCGGAGTACTTCCAGTAGGCGTAAGTCTTGGCATGCGAGCCGGAATGGGCTTCTTCCGCGTGAATCCAGAGGACCTGGGCCCCCGTCTTCTCGATGATTTCACGCTCCTTCTGGACAGCGGGAGCATAGATCCAGTTCTCTGCGTAGAGGATTCGGCCCTTGCTTCTTCTCTCGGCCTTGAGCATCCGCTCGATGCTCGCGAGGGCCTTTTCCCGCGCCGTCTCCTTGGGGAAGACCTCGCCGTTGAAATCCTCGGAGCCGTCGCCGAAGAAGCCTGTCAGGGGCTTCTCGACAATGGCGAACTTGTTCCGCTCCAGGGCGGCGATGGCGATTGGCTCGTGGGCCGACGCCGTGGCACAACAATGAATGACATCCACGTCATCAAGGAGTCTTTCGAGCGAATCGTAGACGGCGATGTCCCGCTGCTGGGCGTAGGCTTCCGCCCCTTCCAGAGCGTACACGCCCTTGATCTCGACGTTGGCGCCGTACACCTGCTGGATCGCCTCAAAGTGAAAAGAGGCGGAGAACCCCGCCCCCACAATGCCGGCGCGAACAGTCTTCTTATTCATCTCCGAACTCCTGGTTGGGCTTACTTCCGGCTCAGCTTCGCGCTGGGTGTAGTGTCGGCCTGGAGGTCGCCGAGGACAAACTGAATGCCGTCGAGATAGTGCTGCAAGACGATGGGGTTCCAGAACAGCTCGTGCTCGTGGCCGAGGGCACAGTAGAACACCCGGCCCTTGCCGTAGGTCTTGATCCACGTCATGGCGAAGTCCATGTCCTGGCGGTGGATATTCTTCTTCTGCTCCGGCGTGATCCGGGTCCGCACCGGGTCCACGCTGAGCAGGACCCGCAGATTCTCGCGCGAGTACGGCGCCGTCACCTGATAGATTTCATCGGTTACGATGAAGAGAGGCTCTTTGAACGCCGCCATCAGCGGATGACTCGGCTCCTCGACCCGCAACACGACGGTCGAGCCGGAGCCCCAGGGATGATTGTCGAACCGCGCCCCGATGATATTGCCGAACTCGGGCCAGTCCCGGAAGCTGTTGACGGCCGCATGAATCACCGCCAGACCGCCGCCAGCCTGAAGAAATTCGGCGAAGCTCTTCTTGAGCATCTCGTCCCGCTGGCGGGCCTTGGCCTGCTCCGGAGGCGGCAGCTTGGCGAAGTCCTCCGGCAGGAAGATCTCTTCGTTCGTGTTGTTGAGCACGACTGCGTCGAACTGCTTGAGGTTCTGCGGCTCGAACAGGGTGTCCTCCTCGGTCAGGACCGCTTCGAAGGCCCCGGTCTTGTGGCCCATGATCTCGATGGCCCTGGCGCCAAACGGCCGGGCCGTGTGCTTGTAGCCCCACGACCGCGAGAAGACCAGCAGCTTGTGCGGCTTGGCCGGCGGGACGCGGGCCTTTTCCGGCGCCGCCGCCTGCATTTTGGCAATTTCCGCCGCCGACGGCACCGGGTCTTGTGCCCAGAGACAAGCCGGCAGCCACAGCATCGTCATCGTGTCAATCAGCACTAACCACCTGCGGCTATCCATTCGCACGTCCTTTCAGAGAAGCACGAGGTTGAGAAGGTACGAAGTTCGGAGGGTGAGAACTCGACATTGGGTTCTCAGTAACAGAACGTGTCTGACTTCATGTCCATCGCATTCAACATGTTGATGATCTCCTCATACTCTTTGTCCAGCCGTCGAAACACGTCCTCGGAAACATATCGGCACGCGCTGGCAAACTCCAACCAACATTGTGTCTCAGATGCCTCCTGCATGGCGTCCGTCATCTTATTCTTGAAGACGGCGGCATACCGTCTCTTACGCCACGCCTCTGCGATGTTGGTGCAGACCGACCGGGAAGCTCTTCTCTTTTGATCGACCATAGAGTATTTCTCCTCGGCCGGAAAACGCTTCGTGATCTCAAAGATCTGCATCGCGGCAGCAAAGGCACGCTGATAGACATCCAGATCGCGAAAATGCCGGACACTCTTCTTTCTCTCCACTCCCACGCCTTCTTCTCTCACTTTCTTACCTTCTCACCTTCTTACCTTCTGCTACAGCGTCCACGGAGCCCGCATCGTTCGAGAGAGCATCCCGCTGGCCTGGCCGTCATTGAGGAACTGTTCCTTGACCGGGTCCCAGCGCAGCTTGCGGCCGAGGTGCATCGCGATGTCGCCCAGCAGGCAGGCCGAGCACGAGCGATGCGCGACCTCGACCGGTGCAATCGTCTCCTTGCGGGACTTGACGCACTCGTAGAAATTGCCCTTGTGGTGATTGCTCACGTAGAGCTTCGTCTCGCCGGGGCCGATGGTCTCCTGCAACAGCGACTTCGGCTGGGCGTCAATCGCGCCCCGCGTCACGAAAACCCAGCCTTTGTCGCCCTCGAACCGGATGCCGTTCTTGACCTTCTTCTCGTCCGCGCAGATCATCTGGACACCGTTGGCGTAGGTGTACTCGATGTGGAAGGTCCCGTGCACGTCCCAGAGCCCGTCCTTCGGGAATTCGGCCTGGCCCTGGATCTCGACCGGCCCGGTGAATTCGGTCCCCATGCCCCAATGAGCGATATCGAGGTGGTGACTGCCCCAGCCGGTGATCATGCCCGCCCCGTAATCGGAAATGCGAAGCCAGCCCGGCCGATCGTTGAGGCTATTTTGCGGGTGCACGCGCTCTTCGGTGTAAGGGGCCCAGGGGACCGGCCCCAGCCACATGTCATAGTTGAGGTTCTCCGGCACCGGCATCGTCGGCTTGGGGCCGCAGCCCGGGTCGGTGCCAAAGCCGATGATAATCCGCTGGAGCTTGCCAACCCGGCCGTTGCGGACCAGCTCGCAGGCCTGCCGGAACTTCGCGTCGGACCGCTGCTGGCTCCCGATCTGAAAGATGCGGTTGTACCGGCGGACCGTATCGCTGACCACGCGTCCTTCCTGAATGGTCAGAGAACACGGTTTTTGCATGAAGATATCCTTGCCGTTCCTGGCTGCTTCCAGGGCGGGCAGAGCATGCCAATGATCCGGCGTGGAGATCTGCACCGCGTCGATGTCGCTCCGCGCGATCAGTTCCCGGAAGTCGCCGTACACCGCACATCCTTGGTACTCCCCGCCGGGGTATCGTTTGGCGTAGCTGGTCTCGACCCTCTTCTTGGCGAGCGCCGCCCGCTTGGAATCGAGGTCGCAGACGGCCACCACCTGCACCTGCGGCACACCGAGGGCGTCGGTGAGGTCGCCATTGCCCATGCGGCCGACGCCGATGCAGCCGACGTTGATCCGCTCGCTCGGAGCCTGGGCCCCGAAGACCGACGCGGGGACAATCGTGGGAAGAGCAAGGCCCACCCCTACCGCCACCGACGTTTTCAGGAAGTCACGACGGGATAGAGGGCGGATTGCCGATGGATGACCGTGGAACCTTGTCATGGTGCACTCCTCAATCTGGTCTTTCTCGTCAGGCCTGGATCGTCAGAAACTATGGGATCGGGGGCCTGACCACGCCTAAGCTTACCGTGCGGACCGCCCGTCGGCAAGACCGCCGGAAACCCGATCAGACGATATGGTTGCCACAACGGGACAACCGGGTTACCATGGTAGACGTTTCTCGACGACAGAATAATGTCAACAAAAGCAGAGGGCATCTATGGAACCCAATCACACCCGCAGGGAGTTCCTCCAGGTCACGACAGCCGGGACTATGGCGTTGGCCGCCGGCCCGGCGGTGAACGCCCAGGGCACCAGGAGCCGCAACCGGTCCACCCAGGCCGCAGCCGCCCCCATAAAGGCCCAGAGTTCCAAGCTGCCCTTCGAGCTGGGCTTGGCGTCGTACACGTGCCGCACGTTCAGCCTCGCACAGACCTTGGTGATGGCGAACCGCGTGAACCTCACGCACATCGCCCTCAAAGACGTCCACCTGGCCCTAAACAGCACGCCGACGCAGATCCAAGCCGCGGCCGCCCAAGTCAAAGCGGCGGGCCTCGACCTCTACGGCGGCGGCGTGATCTACATGTATAGCGAAGCCGACGTCAACCAAGCGTTCGACTATGCCAAGGCCGCCGGCATGCGGGTCATCATCGGCGTGCCCTCACCGACCACACTGCTGCCCCTGGTGGAAAAGAAAGTCAAGGAATACGACATCAAGGTGGCCATTCATAACCATGGCCCGGGCGATAATACGTACGCCACGCCGGAAATCGTTTATGGGAGCATTAAGAACCTCGACAAGCGCATCGGGCTATGCAACGATATCGGCCACACGACTCGCTCCGGCGTGGATGCGGCCGCCTCGATCGAGCAGTTCGGCGACCGCCTTCTCGATGTCCATATGAAGGATGAGACATCCGCCACGGCCGGCGGCACTTGCACGGAGGCCGGCCGCGGCGTGATCGACCTCCCGGCGGTCATGCGGGCCCTCGTCAAGATCAACTACGCCGGCATCGTCTCCTTCGAATACGAAAAGCCCAATTTCGAAAGCGATCCGCTGCCGGGCCTGGCCGAGTCGGTCGGCTACATTCGCGGCATCATGGCCACCCTCTGAGAGCCCTCACGGAACAAACGTGCACATGTCATTGCGAGGAGCGCAGCGATGAAGCAATCTCGCTCGCAGCATGGGCGCGGGAGGGACCTTGTCATCCTGAGGCGAAGCCGAAGGATCTGGGCATCGAATAGGACATTTCTCTCGCAGGCCAGATCCTTCGCTGCGCTCAGGATGACAAGCAGAGCGCATGAATTGACCCGAATCCTCATGGTCGATGGTGGAAAGCCCGCCGGTAAGATTCTCACCCAGCGAGACGAGAGAAGGAATTGCTGCGCCGGGGCCATTTCGCTATCATGCGGCGAGTCAGAGTGACGAATGAGTACCAGTAAAGGAGATGCCATTTATGATGACAAGTCACAATCGAAGAGAGTTCCTGCAAATCGCGACCGCCGGGGCCGCCGCATTGGTCGCGGGTCCGGCGTTGGGGGCTGAGGAAAGCGACAACAGCAAGAAGCGCGGAAAGCGGCGGGCGCAGAAGGCGGCGGAGCCGGCTCCAACGGGGGGCCGCAAGCTGCCCTTCGAGTTGGGCTTGGCCTCGTACACGTGCCGGAAGTTCGATCTGGCCAAAACGCTGGAGATGGCGAATCGCGTGGGCCTCAAGCATATCGCTCTCAAGGACGTGCACCTGGCCATGAAGAGCACGCCGGAGCAATTCAAGGCAGTGGCGGACCAGGTGAAGGCGGCGGGCATCGACCTCTACGGCGGCGGCGTCATCTACATGAAGAACGAGGCCCAGGTCAACCAGGCGTTCGATTACGCCAAAGCCGCCGGGATGAGGGTCATCATCGGCGTGCCCGAGCCCGACCTGCTGCCACTCGTGGACAAGAAGGTCAAGGAATACGACATCAAGGTCGCGATTCACAATCACGGCCCGGACGAGAAGGTCTTCCAGGTGCCGGAGTTCATCTACGAGAAGATCAAGGACTTGGACAAGCGCATCGGGCTGTGCAACGACATCGGCCACACGACCCGCGCCGGCGTGGACGCGGCGACCTCCATCGAGAAATACGGCGATCGGCTGCTCGACGTCCACATGAAGGACGAGACGGGCACCACGGCCGCCGGTCACCCGATCGAGGTCGGCCGGGGCGTGATCGACATTCCGAAGGTCATTCGGGCCCTCCTCAAGATCAACTATACGGGGTTCGTGTCATTTGAATACGAGAAGGACGAAAACGATCCGCTGCCGGGCTTGGCCGAGTCGGTCGGCTACGTCCGAGGCGTGATGGCGACCGTCTGAGCCGCAACCGGCCGTTCGTGATTAGCAACGAACGACCCAAACACGCCCAATCGGTGCTCCGTATGGTATTTCGGGCGTCGTGCGGCCCCGTGCAGCACGACGCCCGATTGTTTCGAGACGTCGGGAGCACCATATGCCTTACAATATTCGGATTGTCAGCACGTATCCGCCGCGCCGGTGCGGGATCGGGACTTTTTCACGTGATTTGGCCACGGCGCTGGCCCATTTCACCTCGGAAGTGGGCCACATCCGCGTCGCGGCCATCGACAATGGCAGTGAGCCCTATGACATCCCGGTCGATCTGGTGATCGATCAGCACAACCCGCAGTCCTGGCGGGACGCCGTCACCCACATCAGCACGCGGGCCGAGGAGGCGCGAAACCCCACGGTGATCGCCCTCCAGCATGAATTCGGCCTGGACCCCAGCCCCGAAGGCAAGTCGGGCGAGGGCAGCAGCTTCGTCAATCTGGCCCGGGCCTTTCATGAAAGAGGCTTGATTACCGTCGTCTACCTGCACACGGTCCCGGATGAGCCCAGTCCCCACGAAAAGACCACCATTCAGAATCTGGCCCGATACAGCGACGGGCTGATCGTCACCACGGAGAGCGCCATTCAGATCCTCGGGTCGGACGTGTACGGCATCCCGAACGAGAAGCTCAAGCACATCGATCACGGCGTGCGGATGCACCACCCGTCCTACTTCGACCGCCTGGCGACCAAGCAGGAATATGATCTGGAGAACCGTTTTCTCGTCACGACGCTCGGCATGCTCTCGCCGGGCAAGGGCATCGAGTACGGCATCCGGGGTTACGGCCTGTTCCTCGATGAGTCGCTCACCGAGGAACAGCGCAAGCGGATGGTCTACCTCATCGCGGGCAAGTGTCACCCGGACTTCATCCGCGCAGAAGGCGGCGAGCCCTACCGGCGGTTCCGGGCCTCCCTGGAGCAGGCCCTGGAGCAGGCAAAAGTGAAATGGTGCAAAGTCAAAGAGCTCGGCGGGACCAATTTCGACGAGTACGACATCGTGTTCCTCGACACCTTCCTCGACGAGAACACGCTGCTGAAGCTGTACGGGGCAACGAACGCCATGCTGCTGCCCTACCTGAACATGCAGCAGATCTCCAGCGGCATCCTGGCTGATACCCTCGGGGCCGGACGGGCCGCCATCACCACCAAGTTCCGCTACGCCCAGGAGTTGATCCACTCGAACAAGCCGTGTCCCGAGGGCCTGATTATCGGCCGATACGCCCGCGGCATCCTGGTCGATCCGGGCGAGCCCTCCGTCGAGCAGATCGCGCAGGCGATTGACTACCTCGTTTTCAACGAGAACAAACGGCTGATGATGGAGCGGCAAGCCCACCAGCGCGGCTACCAGATGCGCTGGAACAACAGTGCCTGGGCCCTGCTCCAATACGTGGACTTCATCCGGGAGGATAAGGAGATCATCACCGGTCGCGGCATCAAATTCACGCGGGACCAGCCCTCCCGCCTGGACATTTACAAGTACCGGCGGATTCAAGTGACCCCCACCGTCGAAGCCGTGACCCAGGAGCCCAAGCCCGGCGTCAAGCCGTCCGAAGTCTTGAGCGCGTAGAGAGCCGAGAGGGGGCACCCGCCGTGAGACCGTCCGGCGTCTTGAGCGATCAGGTCTGTGCGTCGAGGATGCGGATCTGGGTAGGGCTGAGGAGCCGGTAGCGGATGCCGCGCCAGCGGATAGTGCGTCCCACGGCCGATGAGAGCAACAGGACGAACAACAGCGCCGACCAAAGCCAGCAGCCGCAGATGTCGGCAACGGCGGCCGGCCGCAGTTGGGGCATATGTTCGCGTCAACGCCTTGGTCATGGAACTCTGGCGCAGCACCGCCCGAGTGACTTGGCCGGCAAAGAAGGCCAGGGGTACAGCGGCGTAAAGCACCACGTGCTCGGCGTGGATCACCCCGGCGTAGACCGCCGCCGCTGCGCCACCCCACAGGCCCAGAACAGAGGCCAAGCTGCTGAGGAACCCCAGCCACCAGGCACCGGGCGCGTAGACGCGCGTGATGAGAAACTGCCGGCGGCCGAATTCACAGAGCCGGCGCCACGTGAAAGACTCGAAAGGAGGCCACCAGGCACTCCGGGACAAAGACGATCCGCAGGCCGGCCCGCCGCACCGCCCGGCTCAGGGATAGGTCATCGCTGAGGGCTTGAGACCAGATCTCCGGCATTCCCAGCCGGCGAAAATCTTCCGCGCGAATGGCCATCGAGCCGCCCCAGGCCTGGTTAAACATGCTGTTGCCCAGAAACTGGGCGACGGCGGCATTGAGGGCGGACAACGCCAGGGTTGCCACGTTGCAGCTCGTTGGGACGAACCACCGATATCCGGTCGTGGCGCCGCGCTTGGGCTGATACAGCGGATGAACCAAGTGCCCCAGCCAATCCCGGTGGACACAGACATCCGAATCTGCGAAGGCCAGAACCTCCGTATCCGTTGGAACTCGGTCCAAGGCATACAGCAGATTATGAATCTTCTGACTGGAAGACCGGGAGGGACCTGCGACCAGGATTTGGACAGCCAGAGCGTGCGACCTGGGGGTCTGCCGGTCCTTTAGTGCCACCAATTCCTGATAGGCCGGGTCGGACTCACTCTCGACCACAAAAAGCAGATAGTAGTTCTCGTAATCCTGCTCGAAGAAAGAGTGGATGTTGGCCGTGAATCGGGCGTCGATACCTTTGCACGGCACGATCAAGGCCGTGCGGGGCCGAAAACGAGGCGGCCTCTTGCGCCGCCAGTTTCGTCGCGACGTAGTGATAATTGGTGGCGGCGTAATATACAACGAGCAACTGCGCCACGAGAGCCGCACAGGCAATGGGCAAATACCAATCCATAGCCATTACCATAGTTGAATCGCGAGAAAAGGCCAGACTTTTCCATTTCCCGGATGTCCACAGATTTGACGACAGACAGAAGTGCGAGCGGTGGGTAACATTTTTGGGTCAATTCAGCTTGGATGCTCATGCCAGCGCAAGGACGGTAACGTTACCGCTCCCAGCGAGCGGAAAACGGACGAGAGTGAAGATTTCGGATGGCGAGGGAAGAACGATGGTTGAGCGAGAGTGTGTTTCGCGTCGTGGCCAGGAACCGCACGGAGGTGGTTGCCAAGTGCCTGGATTACGGCATCAACTTCGTGGATATCACTTCGGGCGGCGTGGCCGTCGGCATGCTACTGCGGTTGAACCTCTCGCGACGCGCAAAGACGGCTGCAAATCCGAAGTTCGCGGCCGCCGTACGATCCCATGTACCGATTAAGTCCCCCACGGCAACCGCCGATAACAGCAGAAAGCTGGTCGCGGATGCGCTATGTTCAACGGAAGAAAAGTCGTCGTGGTCATGCCGGCGTATAACGCCGCGCAGACCCTGCGCCGGACCTACGAGGAGATCATGGCCCAGGGGATTGTCGATCAGGTCATCATCGTGGACGATGCCAGCCGGGACGAGACGACCGCGATCGCGCAGGGCCTGCCCGGCGCGATCGTGCACACCCATCCGGCCAATAGGGGCTACGGTGCGAACCAGAAGACATGCTACCGGTCCGCCCTGGAGGCCGGAGCGGATATCATCATCATGGTGCACGCCGATTACCAGTACACGCCCAAGCTCATTCCGGCCATGGCCTGCCTGATCGGCAACGGGCTCTATCACTGCGTGCTCGGCTCGCGAATCCTCGGCGGTCATGCCTTGAAGGGCGGAATGCCCGTCTGGAAGTACGTCGCCAACCGGTTCCTGACGCTCGTCGAGAACCTCCTGGTGGGGGCGAAGCTCTCCGAATACCACACCGGATATCGGGCCTTCTCGCGGGAGCTGATCGAGAAGCTCCCGCTGGAGAAGAACTCGGACGACTTCGTCTTCGACAACCAAATGCTCGCGCAAATCCTTTGGCACGGCTACCAGATCGCGGAGGTGAGCTGCCCGACGAGATATTCGAAGGACGCCTCCTCCATCAACTTCCGGCGGAGCGTCAAGTACGGTTTCGGCTGCTTGGCCGCCGCCATGTGCCTTCGTCTGGCCCGGATGAACCTGATGAAACCGAAGATATTCAACGGATCATACCGAGCGTAGATATGTCCCCAGGGGTCCAATCCGGAGATTATCGGGTCCTGCTCGTTTCGGCGGCCCTGGTCGTGCTGATCCTCGCGGCGTTCGAGCCGATCCGGCAGAATGGGTTCGTCAAGCTACGACGATCCCCAATATATCACCGAGAACCCGCACATCCAGTCGGGTTTCACCGCTCAATCCGTGAAGTGGGCATTCACGTCCGGGTACGCGGCCAACTGGCACCCCCTGACCTGGCTAAGTCACATGCTGGATATCGAGTTGTTCGGGCTCAGCCCGCTGGGGCACCATCTGCACAACCTGGGACTGCACATCGCGGCCACCCTTCTGTTGTTCTGGGTGCTGCGGCGCATGACCGGCGCTCTGTGGCGCAGCGCGTTCGTGGCCCTGGCCTTCGGATTGCACCCGCTCCATGTGGAGTCGGTCGCGTGGGCCGCGGAACGGAAAGACGTGCTGTGCGCGGTCTTCTGGATGCTGACCATCGCCGCCTACCTGTCCTACGCCCAGCGCGGGGGCGCCCTGCGTTACGTGCTGGTGGTCTTGTGCTTTGCCCTGGGACTGATGGCCAAGCCGATGATCGTGACCCTGCCTGTGGTGCTCTTGGCCCTGGACTTCTGGCCCCTGTGTCGGTCGTCGATGACCCGTGAGGGCGGCGTCTCCGCCGCGGCCGTCGGCCGGGATGCGGACCGATGCCACTGACCGGTCTGATCCTGGAGAAAGTGCCCCTCTTCGTGCTCACCCTTGCCTCCTCTGTTGTCACGCTCCTGGTGCAGCAGAAAGGGGGAGCGGTGGCTGAACTGCGACGTGGGGCTGGCGTATCGCCTGTCGAACGCCCTCGTGAGCTACGTCGGCTACCTGTGCAAATTGGCCTGTCCGGTGCATCTGGCGGCCATCTATCCGTCGCCGCCCGACGGCTGGCCTCTCTGGAAGCCGGTGGTCTGTTTTCTTTTGCTGGTCCTGGTCTCGGGTTTTGTCGTGTATGAAAGACGGCGACGCCCTTACCTGCCGGTTGGCTGGGCGTGGTACCTCGTGACCCTGGTCCCGGTTATCGGGCTCGTGCAGATCGGCAGCCAGGCGATGGCGGACCGCTACAGCTACCTGCCGTCCATCGGGATCTTCATCATGCTTTCCTGGGGTGCGGCGGAGCTGGTGGCCCCGTGGCGACATCACCGGATAGCCCTGGCCGCAGCTCAGTGCCGTGCTCGGTCTGGGGATGCTGGCAGGCACGCGAACCCAGATATCCTATTGGAAGGACAGCGCGTCGCTGTACCGTCACGCCTTGTCCGTGACCCGGGACAACTACCTCGCGTGTCACTTCCTCGCCACGCTCCTCGAGGAGCAGGGCCAACTGGATGAGGCCGAGAAGCTGTATCGCGAAAGCCTCCGCCTTCACGCCGGGGTCGCCGGGCGCACCTGGGCTTGGGACAGGTTCTCGAAGGGCAAGGCAAGTACGCCGCGGCTCTGCAATCCTATGAGCAGGCCATGCAAGTGGCGCCCGCGGATTGGCAGGCGTTTTACAAAGCAGGGGCGATAAAAGCCCGGCAGGGTCTGCTGGCGGAGGCCGAGAGCCTCTTGCGGCAGAGTCTCCAACTCAACAATGGCTTCGCCAAGGCCCACCTCGACCTGGGGCAGGTGCTCACGGCCCAAAAGAAGTACGTTGACGCCCTGGCGTGCTACGAGCGGGCGATCCAACTTGATCCTGCGGATTTCAAGCCGCTGTATTACGCCGGGGTGGCAAGAGCGCAGCAGCGCGCGTGGAACGAGGCCGCCGACTACTTCCGCCGGAGTATTCGCCTGAACGCAGGCTACCGCGGAAGCCTATTCTGGCCTGGGGATCGCTCTCCAGCAGCAGGGCAAAACCGAGGAGGCTGTCGCTCAGTTTCACATTGCCCTGAAGCTCAAGCCGGACGATGGTGCGGCGTGGACCAATCTCGCGGACTGCCTCCACGCGCAAGGAAAACCGCAGGAAGCCATCGAGTCCTACCAGCAGGCGCTAAAGTTCAGACCTCGCGATGTCGCGGTGTGCTACAAGCTGGCGCAGGATTTTGAAGGAACAGGGCCGAGCTGCCGGAGGCTGTCTCCCAGCATCGCCGTGCCCTGGAACTCAAGCCGGACTTTGTCCCTTCCTTGAACGATCTGGCGTGGATTCTGGCGACAGCCAAGGAGGAGCGGGTCAGGGACCCGTCCGAAGCGGTCCGGCTGGCCGAGAAGGCGTGCGAACTCACCTCTTCTCGGGATTACAACTGCCTGGACACGCTGGCGGCGGCCTACGCCCGCGTGAATCAGTTCGAGACGAGCGGTTGAGACGGCCCAGAAGGCAATTGCCCTGGCCAAGGCGGCCAACCAGGCAGATGTTGTGCAGGATATCACCAAAGAACTGCAACTCTACCAAACAGGACAGGCATATGTCGAGCCATAGCCGTTTGGCGAAGTGCATGACCGCCTGATGTCAGGCGATCGAGGCCAGCGGTATCAGCGACTTCACCAACTCGGCGGTCTGGTAGGTTTTGGACAAGTCGATCTGAAGCAGGCAGCCGTGATCGTGGTCGGAGGCGAGGATGATGAGGTTGTTCCCGGCTTGGCTCCAGCCGTTCGGGCTGCGGCTGATGGCCCAGCACAAAGAGGTCCACGTCGAGCAGCTTGGCCATGCGATCCAGAGCCGCCTGGCTGTGCCGGCGCCCCCACGTCAGCAGGTACGCGGAACCCGGCTTTTCACAGTCGCTGAGCCGCAGTTCCCGCTCGAAGACGCCCGGATCGAACTGGTCGATGCAACGATCGTTCGGCAGGGAGTGGGAAATCCACACCCGGTTGCTGCACTTGACGGCCAAAGGCTGCGAGAAGAGGAACTGCCGGATGGCGAGCCGGACGTCCGGACCGGCCGGGCCGAACTGCCGCTCCAGGGCCAGCGACATGGCCCGGTTCATCTCCTTGCCGTTTTTCATCACCTCGCTGCTGTTGATGGCGGCCGTATCGTGGTTTCCCATCACGAAATGGACCTGGTCCGGAAAACTCAGCTTGTACCGGACCGCGTCGAGCAGCAGTTGGTAGGATAGGCACCCCCCGGCGCCGTCTTCCGGACCGCCGTGGATGATCTCCTGGAGCACGAGGTGCCGATCCGGGTGGTCGGCCAATTGGGCGTAGGTGACGAGGCGTTCGAAGTTCCGGCGGTGCCCGTGGAGGTCGCCCGCCGACAACCAACGAGCCCGCCGCGGGCAGACCGATAAGATTGGCGTGTCGGAATCTGTCGGTCTGGTTGGCTCGAATCCCCTTATTGAGCAGGTCGATGGTTGTTTGAGGCATTTCGGTTCGCTTTGATCTTGCTGCCGAAGATACTGTGGATCATGAGGTCCAGCCGGGACATCACCTCCACCATGTTGGCCGGCCGCTCCGCCGGGTCCTGCTTGACGCAATCCATCACCAGCTTGGAGACGCCGAGCGGCACCTGCCGCCTGAGCTCGTGCGGCGCGGGACACTTCGTGGACCCGTAGGAGCCGTTGTCGGCCTTTCGCGCAGCAGCGTCTCCTTCTTGGAGATGAGCGTCGGCACATTTTTTCCGGTCAGGGCCCAGTACATCGTGGCCCCGAGGTTGAAAATATCCGTTTTCGGACCCAGCGTTTTGCGCTGGACCTGCTCGGGTGCGATGTAGGCCGGCGTGCCCTGGATGCGCGATTTGACGGTGCCGATGGGGCAGCTCTGGCCCAGGTCGATGATCTTGATCGCGCCGTTCTTATTGATGAGGATGTTATTGGGCTTGATGTCGCAATGGACATACCCCTGCTGATGCATGGCATTGAGTCCGGCCGCCACCATGCGAAAGACCAGCAGGACGTCGCCCAGACTGAGGGTCGTCGTCTCCTCCAGGGTCTTGCCCTCGAAATGCTCCATGGACAGCAGCAGCTCTTTGACCCGGAACATGCTGCGGATTTTGCGCAGTTTGTAGCATTTCCGGACGTAAGGATGGTCGATTTTCTGGGCGACCTTGAACTCGAGTTCGGTCTGCTCGAAGACCCGGTGATCCTCGGGCTTCTCGAAGATCAGGCGTTTCAGGGCAACGACGCTCCCATCCTCGTCGTCCGTCGCCAGGTAGATCGTGCTGCGGGCGCCGTTGCCGATCCGTCGGATGATCGTGAACCCCCCCACACTGAGAATATCCTTGCCCATGTCACCTTAACCTAAGAAGTCAAGTTCCGCAGGACGGCGTCCACGGACCATGTAGATGCGCCGCAATCCAGCCGTGTTCCTTAAATTCCTCGGCCGATCCGTGGCCCCGCGTGAGGAATAATCCTCCTATGGCGACATCGGCCGAGCCAACTTTGCACAGAATACGTAAACTACCCACTTTAGTCCATGAAGATCTCCTGTGTCCATCACCACGGGCGATTTTTCTGTATCGGCCGGCGCAGATAAATCTTGACAAAGTCGTTGAAGTCTGGTTTACTTACGCCGATACTGTTGTGGAGGTCTTGAGCGTCCGCGCAGGCCTCACCTTCGGGTTTATTCCCCGATAGCTCAATAGGTAGAGCGAGCGGCTGTTAACCGCTAGGTCGTAGGTTCGAGCCCTACTCGGGGAGTTGAGGAAATGGCACGACATGCGGAGTTAAAGTGGGTTGCTCGTCCGTCCCGGTTGCTTGTAACAAGTCCGACGTAACATTTCGTCCCCCTAAAGTCACCATCCCGTAACAGAGCACCCTGCCGGCAGAAAGCAAGCAAGATGCCGCCACCAATCCCAGACACTCTCTGTTCTGCCATAAGTGACGCGTATGCCGATATTTACGCGACGTCGTTTTACCCGACGGCTGGACTTCATGCGCTGGCGATCATCCCCCGTGCCGACCGCGAACCAGAATCCACGCCAACTACGATGTCCACGCGGCGTTTTTTCCTGTGACAGGGGTTGACATTTATTGGATGTATGGGTAAAATACACAATATGGATAGCTCAAGTGACTGGGATAAAAAATGGATTTTTGACTTTTTGTCCTTGACATGGATTGTGAAACGTGGTAAGCTCGGTGACTTAGACAAGTTCGATATTGTGGATTTGTTTTGCGAACAAGCCGACACGGATATCCGGGATTAGGGGCTTGAACGCAGGAGTGGGAAAAGGAGGAGGGTCGAGAGGTCAGACGACATGTCCTTTTTCTCACAAGGTTCGTCGGACGGGATGGCCGCTTCGTGGAGAAGTAGCTCATGCGGTCGCCCGGGCCGGACATGCTCTCAGATAACCTGGTGAGTCAAATCGAAGCAAACGCAAGGATCGCCTAACGCCAGAGGACGGAACCGCACGGGTTCTTGAAGTGTGATGGTAGTTGTGGGGGGCGATGAAATGTGGAATCTGGCGCGGATTTGTGCGATGGTCGCGATCTGCCTGGCAGTGACCGGCGGCGTAGAAGCCGCTGCTCGCATCGGGCCCAGGGGCCCGATGGCGGCCTATGACCGTGGTGTCGGTGCCGAATACGCCTTTGCAGTTCGGGAAGGTTTTGGGACGTGGACCGGTGCGACTGAAGGCGCAGACAACCGCCCACGTGGTGGCGAATTGCCCTTATCGGCTGGCGGCCGCGTTCCAGGGTCTTATGGAAGTGGCAGGCAAGAAAACGGCGATACCCGCCGCACAGATGGTGGTGAAAATCAACGGCAAGGAAGTCCCGGTCGGGACGGACCGTGCGTCCCGATCGGCACGGGAGGACCGACGCCGCCGGCGGGCGTGGATGTCCCGGTGGTGATTGAGATGGAGATAAAAACCGGAGCTTCTTCTTGCCGGGCAGGACAGTACGGCGGCAGCTTGGTGCTGGCTGTCAAGCCGGGCTTTGTAGTCCGGAGAGGGTGATGAAGCCAGAATCACCGGGCTGCACGTTGCCGGGTGATGCTATTCAACAAACTTAGAAATGCCCAGGACCTACGGAAAGGTGCGATCCCAAAACAGCCCCCTCGACAAGGGACAGGGGAGAAAGGAGGTATGGTGATGACATGAGTCTCGCAAGCTGGGGACGGTTTGCGAGACATCCGAGAAGATTGGCCTTCTTCCCGGAGGATGGATGATGTCAATGCCAAGTGGGAATGAAATCGCAGGTCAAATCATGTGTCTGAAAGGCCACGATCCGGCGGACCCCGAGCGGGCCGGTCCGTATCGATCGTTTGCGTTGTCCGTGCCCGCTGGAGTGTGCGGCCCAAGCAATTGTATGTCTGGGCCTGAGCAACTGGGTTAGCTCCTTAGGCCCTTTCGGGCGATTCGGAGCGAGGGTTAGGTTAGAAAGGAAGTAAACATGAAGAAGGCTGTTTATTGTGGCCGTAGTGGCTCTGCTGTCTGCCGGAGCCTATGCCCGTAATGTACGTCCATTCTGATGGGTCGACCACCAGCAGGCGCTGGCAACCCGACCAGTCCGGATTGGGAGTACAATGGCGCTGACGCCGAGCGCAAGCCGAGGCTTGGAACTGGCCGGCTACGTTCACCGCCCAGCCCATCTGCATCATCCCGGTGAAGATGGATGTTGGCTTCTGGATTAAGGTCAACAACTGCACGAACCTCGTCCTGAAGCTGAAGCAGGTGGACATTCACACGTACACCGGCTACCGTGGATGTCACGATCACCTGCAACGTGAACATTAAGGTGAGCGTTAGCTTGGGCTCAAGCCGCAACGTTAGCCTGAGCGGCAGCGATATACTACGGCAACAGCTTCTCGGTCACTCCGAGCACGCCTGGCAGTGCTCCGGGTGGCATCGTGACGATCGTGAGCCTCACGCTTTCGAACGTGGATGCCGCTGATCCCACGTCCGCCGGGCGGCACCCTGCCTGCAAGTCGGCACCGTTACGCTGAGCGTGACGCCGAACGTGACCCCTTGCTCGTCGGTGGCTGCAGCTGATAGGTCATCCGACAGGCTCCCCTGTGTCTCGGCTTGCACTTGAGGCCCGCACGGGTGAATACAAGCCTGAGCAGAGAAACTCTGCGGGGAGGGCTGGATAGAATTATCCAGCCCTCCTCTTTTTATGGTCCCACGAACTCTCCGCCCGCCCCGCCGGGGGCGAATATGTCCGCATACGGATTCGGATCGGTTATGCACTCCCTTGTCCTCCTTCGGCTTCCCTCAGCAGAGTGTATCGGAAGTCAGGGACCTTCCGGATGGCAGTCTCAAGGCCGAAGGCCTTGGGATGGTTGGACCGCCATCACAGTCCGATTTCGGCTTACGAGCTAAGCCATCCCCAACTCGCGAGGCTGCCACCCCTTCCCCACACCCTCTCAGAGCCCGCTCTGCCTAATCGAAGGGATGACAGAGTCATGGCTGCGAGCGTCTTGGCACGTCCCTATAAGAGACCAACCTCTCGGGTGCCATGTCTACGCCGGCGTAGGGATGGCAGGAAGAGGTCCCGCCCCGCAAGTGACATCTTCAACAAAACCGCCCTCGGTGACAACTTGGGTATTGACAAAGCCACCCGCAATATGGTAATCTACGTAATATCTTAGCCGTAGCGACCATCAGGATTGCTGAAAAGGTCCTGGTGCGAAGCGGCACATTGCGTTGGGGGTGTCTCACGGGAAATTCGCCAGAAACAGGGCAAGTGCCATCCTTATATTGCCGAAAGAGCGTAAGATCGGCGTAGAACTGACCGCACGTACTCTCTGCCTTTGGAGGCAGGGAGTCACTATGGGACTTCAGGATTGTGGAGCAAGCATGATGGGCCAGAAGCAACTCACACGAAGCACAAACAAAACTCTCCCGGACCAAGCCGGCAGACGACGGCTTCGCACGGGGCAGCCACCGGGACGCATTATCGGACTGCTGCTGGTGGTGCTGCTCGCCAGGGAACTCGGCCTTCGCCGATTTCCTCGTCCAACCGATGCTCTTGAACATGGCGGTTCAGCCGGGCAAACGCTACACCCGCGAGATGAAGCTGGAGAACTCGGACCCGAAGCAAGCCGAGACGTTGACGCTCGCCTGGCGGAACTGACCCAGAGGCCGGACGGCTCGTGGACGGAGTTTCGGTCGGACGATCCCAATTTCAGCAAGGCCAGCGTGCGAAGCTGCGCGAGCTGGCTGACCCTGCCGCCGGGCGAAATCACAGGTCGGCCCCTACCAAATCGTCCCTTTCAATCTGCAACTCGACGTGCCCGGGGGGAACACGCGGCTTCTACTTCGCGGCCATCGTGGGCACCACGACCCCTCGGCTGATGCCGACCGCCACCGGGCAGTTGCCCCGGTGAACATGCAGGTCATGGTCCCGATCATTCTGGAAGTCCAGAGCACGCCGATGCCGCACGAGATCGCGGTGACGGACGTGGGTCTCAGCTTCCAATCCCTGGGTCGGGCAAACCGCCGATGTGACACCGTCACATCGACATCACGAACTCGGGCGGGACGCTTTCACGCGTTGCCGCCCTTTGTCCGTGTTTCGGGGCAGGACGGCACCCACTGGAAGAAATTAGGGGATGTGAAACTGACAGAAATCATGATCATGCCCGGGGTAAAGGTGCACCTGCGGCAGAAAGTGGCACAGGTGCTCCCCTCCGGAAACTACCAGATAGAAGGCAATCTGTTCGTCGATGGCCGGCGCGGACCCAACCTCCGCAAGACCGTCAAATATGAAGGGGACCCGACCATTGCCCCAAGTATGCGCGGGATGGTCGCGCTGACCTTGCTGCCCTCCCCGTTGTTCATCGACATGGCCCCCGGGGCCACCCGGTCCACGTCCCTGCAAGTGATGAATGGCTCCGATGAAGACGTCACCGTGAAGGCCGAGCTGATCCTGCCGGAGCACATGCTGTCGGCGTGAGTAAGCAAGGGGTCAAGGGAGATGACCTGGGGTGTCAAGACTGGGTGACCCTGAACCCGACGACGTTTCCCCTGCGCGGACACGCCCGGCGGAACATCATGATCGTCACCAAGGCACCCAAAGAACTGCTGAAATACCCGTGCTATTACGCGACATTGCGTCTCCACGCGTCCTACGCGGACGGCACGCCCGCGGGGACGAAAGAGGTGTTGATCTGTGCCCAGAACAAGCAGGTGAAGGGCACGCCGGTGATGGGCGCCACCGTCTTGACGATCTCCTCTCCGGAGAACACGCCGGGCCGCTATCTCGCCTCCGCCTCTTGCTCGAACACGAGCGAGACCCACGCCATGTCGCTCACTTGCCAGGGAATCCTGTCCAAGGTGGGTGCCGGTGGCGGGGGCGCGGCCATCGTCAAGCGGTTCCTCATGAGCAGTGAGCGCTGTACGGACAGACCGGGCATGCTGCTCCCCTTTGACGTACGCAGCTTGCTCCGGGGACTTGGACCTGTCCGACGTGGAGGCGAATCAGCGCTACTACTTGACCACGGTGGTCAAGTGGCCCGGCGGGCCGGCGGCGGGGGCGCAGAAGCAGATCGTGATTGAGGTGACCGAGCAGGGTGGACGCAAGACCGCCCGCATGGTGGAAGCCGGAGAGAGTACCCAAGTCATCCAGTTGTAGCAGACCGCAGGGGAGGTTTTTGCTTAAAGCAGGGCGCGGGATTGCCGATACAGATTTCGAGTCGCGTGGGGGTGTCCACGCGGCTGAAAGAAAGGGACGTTGACCTATGGCCAGGAAATATGTCGGACTACCATTAGGTGGGATGATAGCCCTTTGTGCCATCCTATTATGGGCCCCAGATCACGCGCGGGCAGATGGTCGTCACGAAGAAGAAGTTCGCGATCTCGGGGAAGGTGGGCCTGGCAGGGCGTCACGCTGACCGGCTTTCCCTGGGCCGACCGTGACCGATCAGGACGGCAGCTACCGCGTGGAGGTCGACTACGGGTGGACCGGCACGTCACGCCCACGTTGCACGGCTACAAGTTCGAGCCGCGGATGCACGAAGTACCCGAAGGTCACCGGTCCCCAGGAGAACCAGGACTACACCGCCCACGCCGGTGACCTATACGATCTCCGGCTCCGCCACGTACCCCGGCGTCAAGATGAACGGCTTTCCCGGACCGGAGGACGTGATCACCGACGCGGCCGGCAAATACACGACCAAGGTCCCCTGGAACTGGAGCGGGACCGTCACGCCGGAGAAGAAGGCCTACCAGTTCGAGCCCAAGAGCCGGCCCGTACAACCAGGTCAGCGGCGGACTTGACGGACCAGAACTACCGGGGGTCCGAGCAGATGATCGTGATCTCAGGCACCACCGGCGTCCAGGGAGCGGCGATGAAGGGGCTGCCGGGCAATCCGATGGCGGGCGTGGGAGGCGATTATCGGGTCGAGGTCAAATACAACTGGAGCGGGACAGTCATTCCGACACTGGCCCGGCATGAGTTCACCCGCCGCAGATGGACTACGCCGTCTCTGACGGAGAACCAGACGAATCAGAACTACAAGGCCAGCATCTTCACCTACAAGATCTCGGGCACGGCGGGCATGGCCGGGGTGGCCATGAAGGGTCTGCCCGGCGAGCCTCTGACCGATGCCTCCGGCTTCTTCACGGCCACCGTCGAGGACGGCTGGTCCGGAAAGATTACGCCGGAGAAGGCGGGGTACACGTTTACGCCGCCCTCGATCGCCGCTGACGAACGTGACCGCCGCGAAAGAGAACCAGAATTTCAACGGCAAGATCCTGACCTACATGGTCTCCGGCAGCATCACCTCCAAGGCCGCCGGCGTTCCCGGCGTGAAGCTCGTGGGGCTGCCCGGCAATGTGGTCACGGGGGACAAAGGGCAATACACGGCCACGGTCGAGTACGGCTTTAGCGGGACCGTGACCCCGACCAAGGAAGGCTTCAACTTCAACTCCACCCAGCAAGGATTATAACGCCGTCTCCCAGGCCCAGGTCCAGAACTATTCCGCCGATGCTATCCTGTTCAAGATTTCCGGCAACGTCAATGGCTTGGGGCAGGTTGTTCTCAAGGGCTTCCCGGGCGCGAGCGACCGTAATGACGGGACAGGATGGCTCCTACGCCGTCGACGTGCCCTACGGCTGGAAAGGCACCGTCCTACCCCAGAAGATGGGGTTCTCGTTCGATCCCGAATGCCCGGCCGTATGAGAGGATCTTGTCCCCGCAGGTCAACCAGGACTACACGCCGAAGATCATGCAGTGCACGCTGGCGGGCCAGATCACGGATGAGTCCGGCAAGGGCGTGGAGGGCGTGACCGTCCAAGGCAGCAAAGACGCCGGCACGGCGACAACCGACGCCACGGGCAAATTCAGTCTCAAGGTCAACTACGCCTGGACGGGCGAGCTGACGTTCCAGAAGGAGGGATACTCCTTCAATCCGCCCGTCAAGTCGATGAACTCCGGTCGCCGCGGACGTCAGCAATCTGGCGATCGCCGCCAAGGCCATCATGCTGACCATCGCGGACCGCATCGTCGATGGCGATAACCAGCCCGTCTCCGGCGTGAAGATCACCGCCACGCCCGGCGGCACGAGCGTCTACACGGATCCCTCGGGCGTCTACAAGGTCCAGGTCCCCTACGGCTGGACGGGCCAATTGAAGTTCGAAAAAGAGGGACTCGACTTCACCCCCAACGATACCAAATCGTTCGCGAGCGTAATGGAGAACATGGACCCGATAATCCTAACAAGAAGACGCCGACGCCGCAGCAGCCGCCCACGCAGCAGCCGCCGACGCAACAGTCGCCGACGCCACAGGCGCCGACCCAGCAGGCGCGACCCAGCGGCACGACGCAGCAAACACCGACCGAGCCGCCGTCCGTGCCACCGCCGGCGCCGATCGATGAATCCGCGGCTTATCCAACTCCAAGCGGAACAGAACTCGGTTGACCAACGAGATCGGCACCTACACGCAGAAAGGTGCGAAGCCGCCCACGGCCCTGACCCAACGGTACAGCCAGATCGAACACCAGATCACGAAGCTGATGAACAGCCATCTGGCCAACGGCTACGACTCCGGAGAATACGCCGTCGCCCGGCTCCGGCCCGAACACGCAGCCGGCCGCACGCCGCCCATCGTGCCCCCGGTCGCCGAAGGGCCGGGTCTGCAGGACGTCTTGCACGATCTGGCGAAGAAGTACGGCGTGACGATCGACTGGGATGCGACCGTCAAGAACGATCCGGTAACGTTCTCCGAGAGTAACGTGATCAATATGCCCGTAGGGCAAGCCGTGGTGGCGGCCGCGACGAGCATACAACCGCCGTACACGGTCAAGGCGGAGAACGACAAGGTGTACCACGTCTATCGCCCGATCTCGAACGCGTTCACGGGCACGCGGTTGGGCTCCGCGTTGCAGGATATTGCGACCGCTGCCGGGGTGCCGATCGTGGTCGATCCCAACGTGACGGGCGACGTCTTCGTCAGTTTCGACAATGTGCCCCTGGATGAGGCCCTCCAGTTGATGCTGGCGGGAAAGTCCGTACGTGTGCAAGAAGACGCCGCACTACTACCTGGTGGCCAGCCGCAACATGACGGAGCCAGGCCTTCCCGGAGATCAGCGAAACGCGGCGCGTCCGCCTGAACTACACGCAGCCGGCGCGGGTCAAGCAGCTGTTGTCTCCGGTCTTTGCCCAGCTATGTCCAAGCCGAGCTGCCGAATCCACGGGACCCGAACGACCAGGGCAACATGCTGCTGGTGACGGCGGCCCCCGCCATTGCCGACCGCATCGTCGAGGACATCAAGAAGATCGACCGCTACAAACGGCAGGTGATGCTGGACGCCCGCGTGGTGTCGATGGAGAAAGGCAACCTGTTGAACATGGGTTCCCAGTGGAGCTGGCCTACGATCGCGGCGGGCACCTTTACCAGCCACGGCATCGGCGCCTCCACGAGCGGGACCACCACCGCCACGACCACCAGCAGTTGGCCCTACGGCGTCCAGATCGGCTATGCTCCCGACCAGACCTTCACGAACGCTTTGATGATGCAGTTGAACCTCCTGGTGGAGAACACGCCAGGCGGACATCATCGCCAACCCGACCGTGGTGGCCCAGGATGGCCGCCGGGCGGAAATGCGGGTCATCCAGGAAGAGTGGTTCATGATGCAAGCCCAGCGGCTCCTCAGTCTACTACTCGCAGGCGCAGCTCCAGAAGATCGAATCCGGTACGGTCCTGACGATCACGCCGTACATCGGTGACAACAACGACATCACGCTGCAACATGGCCGTGGAAGTCAGCGACAGCATCCCGAAGGCCCGCGGCAGCGATCTGCCGCTCGTGACCCGGCGTATGGCCAAGAACGCCGTCACCGTGAAAGACGGCGGTACCGTCGCGGTGGCCGGCTTGACGGAGAACCGCAGCCGGACGGATGAGCAGAAGGTCCCCTTCCTGGGCGATATTCCGTTGCTCGGCGGGCTGTTCAAGAACCACAACAACGACAAGTCCACCCGCGAGGTGGCGGTCTTTGTGACGGCCCACCTGGTGGCGGAAGGGACCCAACCGACCAACCGACTGGCCGAGCCGCCGCCCGTGGCGGCGACCCCGGAAGTATCGTCCGACGATTTCCGCCGGCAACTCGAGAATTCGATGCGTAAAAGTCAATAGTCGATCGAACAGTCAGGAGAGCAGAAGCGGTGCGGTATAGGCAGTGGATCCATCTGGAAAACGACGGCCGGCGTGGGGACGGTCCTATTCCTCCTGGCCGGGGCGGCGGTGGGCTGCCACGGGGCAGGATGGTCCGAACTGGGCTCCGAAGCAAGACCGAAGCAGCGAAAGCCAGCCGAAACACAGAGCAACTCCTCCAAGCAGGACAAGGAGGAGTTGCAAGTCGTGGCCCGCAGCAACCGGGAGGTGGCGCGAAGCTGAGCTCCGACGATATCGTCCGGATCATGCAGCGCGTCGGGTTCTCGGACCAGCAGATCCTCGATCTGGGCACGGATTTGTACAACGCCCTGCGGCGCTCCGGCGCCGCCGACGTCTACTACGGCAAGAGCCAGGAGATGATCTTCGCGGTCAACAACCAGCAGGTTCAGATCCAGTCCCGCTCCCGCGGGACGTTCGTGCTACGACCTGGCGAAGGGACGTTTCGTGATCGGCGACCAGGCCGACAGAGGACCGCTGGGCCGCTGAGACTCGGCCGGCAAGGTCGGCCGCAGGCAATACCGCCAGAGCGAGCGGCACGGAGGCCAAGCCCCGGGGAACGGCTCTCATGACCCGGTTCCCCGGGGGAGGGTGATTTCGATCGCACGCCCGCTCCGGGCTCGCTCCCGGAGGCAAGCCCACCAGGCATAAGCATGGATAGCCGATTTCTCCGCCGGAACTCCAGACTTCCCGCCGCAACTGGCTTCCGGCCCTTACGGAGCACACCACGAGCCAAGATTTCTCCGTAGCCAGAACGCGTCGCTCGCCGGTTATAATTGCGTCATGGATTGCGGATGAATGGTTATGGCTGGAGACTTCCAGAAGCGAATCGACTGGCTCCGGCGCGAGATCCGCCGGCACGATTTCCTCTACTACGTCCAGAATGAGCCCGAGATCAGCGATCAGGACTACGACAAGCTCTTCGCGGAGCTCAAGGCCCTGGAGGCCCAGCACCCGGAGGTCGTCACGCCGGACTCCCCCACCCAACGGGTGGCCGGCCGGCCGCTGGGGGAATTCGCGACCGTGCGCCATGCCATCCCCATGCTCAGCGTGGACAACACCTACAATGCCGACGAGCTCAAGGCCTTCGATGAGCGGGTCCGCAAGCAGTTGGACGTCGACGGATTATGACTACGTCGTCGAGCACAAGATCGACGGCCTGGCGGTGAGCCTGCGGTACGTCGATGGGGTGCTCGTCACGGGGGCCACCCGCGGCGACGGCGAGGTCGGCGACGACGTGACCACCAATATCCGGACGATCCGGGCCATCCCGCTGTGCCTGATCGACGGAGAGAACGTCGCGGGCGTGCTGGAAGTTCGCGGCGAGGTGTACATGCCGACGAAGTCCTTCGTGGCCTTGAACAAGGCCCGGGCCGAGGCGGGCGAGACGGCCTTCGCCAACCCGCGCAACGCGGCCGCCGGCTCGCTGAAGCTGCTCGACGCCCGGATCACGGCGACGCGCAATCTGTCGTTCTTCGCCTACGGGATCGGAGAAGCTCTCGCAGCCGCCGGCCGAGGATCATTATCAGACCTTGCAGCGGTTCAAGAAGCTGGGGCTGCCCGTGAATCCGCACACCCGCAGAGCCCGGGACATCGCCGAAGTCATCGAGATCTGCCAAAGCTGGAGCGACCGGCGGTCCGCGCTGGCGTACCAGATCGACGGCATGGTCATCAAGGTCAACCGCTACGACCAGCGGGATATTCTGGGGGCAACGGGCCGCTCGCCCGCGCTGGTGCATCGCCTACAAATACCCGGCCGAGCAGGCCCAGACGGTGGTGGAATCCATCGCCGTGCAGGTGGGCAAGACCGGGGCCTTGACGCCGGTGGCCAATCTCAAGGCTGTGCAGCTCGCGGGAACCACGGTCCGGCGGGCCAGCCTGCACA
The DNA here is from genome assembly GCA_963750205.1 of uncultured Planctomycetota bacterium. Taxonomy (GTDB): domain Bacteria; phylum Planctomycetota; class Phycisphaerae; order Sedimentisphaerales; family Anaerobacaceae; genus PLanc-01. Next base: position 300,264 of record CAVVRJ010000011.1, on the reverse strand, counting down.
ACTTCGACGAGATGCAGCGGCTGGACGTCCGGCCGGGCGATACCGTGATGATCGAAAAGGCCGGCGAGATCATCCCGCAGGTCGTCGAGGTCAAGAAGGAATTCCGGCCGGCCGGCGCCGAGCCCTTCCCGGTGCCCAAGAACTGCCCGAATTGCGGCACGGAAGTGGTCAAGGACGAGGCCGGCGTGTACGTTCGCTGCCCGAATCCCGACTGCTTCGGCATGTTGAAGGAGAGGCTGCGGTACTTCGCGGGCCGGGATCAGATGGACATCGAGCACCTGGGCGTGGCGCTGATCGAGCAGTTGATCGACGCGGGCCTGGTGAAGACCTTCGCCGACATCTACCGGCTCAAGAGAGACGACTTGACCGCGCTGGAGCGCATGGGCGACAAGAGCGCCCAGAACGTGCTGGACGGCATCGAGGCCAGCAAGACGCGGCCGCTGTGGCGGTTCATCGCCGCCCTGGGCATCCGCCACGTGGGCGGACAGTCGGCTGAGGTCCTGGCGGAGCATTTCGGCTCGCTCGATGCCCTCATGAACGCCGGCCAGGATCAGTTGGAGGCCATCGATCAGGTCGGTCCGGTCATGGCCGAGAGCGTCTACCAGTACTTCCACAACCCGCGCCATCGCATGGTGATCGACGATCTGCTGGCCGCCGGCGTTCGTCCCCAGCCGCCGGCGCCAGAAAGCGACGGGCGGCCTCCAAGGCAAGACCGTCGTTGTCACCGGAACGCTCAAGGACTTCTCGCGCCAGCAGGCCGAGCAGGCCATCCGGGAGGCCGGCGGCAAGGTCTCAGGCAGCGTCAGCAAGAAGACGGATTATGTCCTAGCCGGCGAGGACCCCGGCAGCAAGCTGCAGAAGGCCCGGGAGCTCGGCGTCGAGGTCATCGACGAGGAACAGTTCAACCGATCCTCGCCGGGAAGGGGATGATGACGTGAACGCGCAGGACGAGAAATTCATGCAGTCGGCTCTGAAGCTGGCGGAAAAGGGGATCAGCTCGGTGGAGCCGAATCCGGCAGTCGGGTGCATCATCATCAAGGCCGGGCAACTGATCGGCAAAGGCTACCACAAGAAATTCGGCGGCCCGCACGCGGAGGTCAACGCCCTCGAGGATTGCCGGACGCTGGGCATGACGCCGGAGGGCGGAACGATGTACGTGACGCTGGAGCCGTGCTGCCACCAGGGCAAGACCGGCCCCTGCACCCAGGCCATCATCGGCGCCGGGATCGCCCGGGTCATCGCCGCCACGATCGATCCGTCAGAGCATGCCAACGGCAAAGGCATGGAGCAATTGCGGCAGGCGGGAATCGAGGTGGAAGTCGGACTGTGCGAGCAGGAGGCCCGGCTGCTCAATGCCCCCTTCTTCAAATATGTGACGACGGGCAAACCCTGGGTCGTGCTCAAGTGGGCCCAGAGCCTCGACGGCAAGCTGGCCTACGCCGATCAGTCGGCCGAGAAGCGGTGGATCACGAACGAGGCCAGCCGCAACGACGCCCACCGGCTGCGGCGCCGGGTCGGAGCGATCGCTGGTCGGAATCAACACGGTCCTGGCGGACGATCCGCTGCTGACGCCTCGGCCGAGCAAAGGCCGCACGCCGATGCGCGTTGTTCTGGACGATGCGCTCAAGATTCCGCTCCAGTGCCGGCTTGCTGCGAACGACCAAAACGAGCCCGGTTCTGGTCTACACGCACAAAGCCGCCGTCGAGGCGAACCCGAAACACGCCGAGCAAATCCGCAACAAAGGCGCGGAGGTGCTCGCCTACGAGGGTCCCGGCCCGATGCCGGACCTGCGGTTCCTGCTCGATGAGCTGAGCAAGCGCGGCGTGCAGCAGGTGCTGGTCGAGGGCGGTCCGCACGTGGCGGCGTCTTTCCTGCGGGAAGGTCTGGTAGATGAAGTCTGCGTGTACATCGCGCCCAAGGTCCTCGGCTCGACCGGCACGGCCGACCTTGGCACACCGATGTCGTGCTTGGAGCGATATGGTCGGGCTGCATCATGTCCAGAGCAAGGCTTTCGGCGACAGACATTCGGATCACGGGGCGGACTGGAGGATGCCTGGCGCACAGGAAAGTGCCTTCCTCCCGCGGAAATCCGTGATAAATCGTGTGGATTTCCTTGACCAAGAGGACAATTTGTCGTAATATATAAGTGTTGCGGGTGCATACGGAGATCAGTGGGTCTCGCAAGCACCATCCGCGGTATAGTGCGTTATGGCACCCCGCAACAAGGAGACCGGCCTACAACACGTTATTATGTCGTCGCCTGGGTCTCCTTTTTTTATGCGCTCCAACTCCTCCATAACCTCCAATTCTGATGCTGGACGGCAGGGCAATTGCCCTGGTCGATTTGGATAGCCGCTTGACAGCCGAGGCGCCGGCTTCTATAGTGGCGTCCTTGTGATGGATGAACCACAGCCTACAGCCGCAAATCCGACGGAACCCCGCCCCGGCGGGCCGGGGAAGGGACCCGAGTCCCCCCTCGCGATGGGGAACCCGAGGTGCCCTATCGTGAGCCGTCGATCCTCCGTTATCTCCGCCTCCTGTGGGAACACCGGGGGCTGATTCTGGCCGGATCGCTTCTTCCCGCCCTGCTGCTCGCTCTGGTCCTATATCTGTGGCCGACCAAGTACACCGTCACGTTCTTCTACGAGCGCCGGCTGGCGGAGACCGAGTACAACGTCCTGCTGCGACGCTTCCACAGCCAGGAGAACTTGGACAAGCTCGTCGGCCGCCTGCAGCAGCAGGGGCTGACCCACTACGTACGGCGGTTGGATCGTGCCCAGACGCAGGAATCCTTCGATAAGCTGATCCGCTTCGAGGTCTTGCCGGCCTACCCCCTGCGGCTCCAGACCACCGATCCTTGCTCGTCCGAGAGAATCAGCGCTTTCCGGGCCAAGCTCCTGTCCGTCCAGGTCTCGGGAGGCTCGGCCCAGGAGGTGGCCGGGGCCGCGGCGATCGTGACCGCCAATCTCGAGGACATCCTTCCCCTTTACGACCTGCGCAACTATCTGAAAGACTCCCTGGCGAAGCTCCGGGGCGACGCCGCCAAGATCGAGGAGGACCGAGTCAAGCTGTCTCTCGACCTGCAGAAGGAGAAGGCGAAGCTGGAGAAGCTCAAGGCCCTGGCTGGCACGCACGACCCGTCCGGGCGAGACCGCCCCCGGCGGCGTCATTCTCCAACTCGGCATGGACCCAAGCCGCGGTCCGCTGCCCTTGTTCTATCCGGTCCAGGGCGGACCGCCCAAGATGGTCAATTCGCAGGATATACTCAGCCCGGGGACGGAAAAATACAACTTGTATGAATTCCTTCCCCTGTCCTACCAGATCCGGGCGGTCGAGTCGAAGATCGTCGATTTGCAGGAGACGCTCCGCAGCAATACCCAGAAGCATGATTTTGACCTGCAAGCAGCGGACCTCGACAACCGGCTGCTCGCCAAGGTGGAAGAAAGCCTGCCGACCTACTACACGGCGCAGCAATACCTCGGGTTCGTGGGCGAGCAACTGCGCGCGTGCCAAGATCCGATGCTGGCCGATTATCTCCGCTCGTGCCAGGGCAAGATGGAGAACCTGGTCCTGGTGAACACGCGCGCCGGCGAGAAGCCCGTCGTTTACCCGATCGCCAAGCATATCCTGAGGAATAGCATCCTCACGGCGGTCTGGTGCCTGATGATCACGGGATTCGTGGCCGTTGCTGCTGGAGCATCGGCCTGGCACGGCGCCGCCAGCCCTCGGCGGGCCGGCGGCCCCGGAGCGAGATCCGGCGCGACGGCCTTGGGGATGTCGAGTTGACTCGATTTCGGATGGCGGAATTCGGACGGCGGATTTGGGGTGCGGCGCTGATCCGCCCTCCTGGCACACCGGATTTCGCTCCGGGGCCGCCCTCCTCCCTCCCCAATCACGCCGATCCTCCCTCGGACGGCCGGCGAGTCCTGGGCAACTTCTTCGCTCTGTCCATCATCCAGTTCGCCAATTTCGCGGCTCCCCTGATCACCCTGCCCTATCTGTTCCGGGTCCTGGGACCTCCAACGTACGGCCTGACTGAGCTGGCCCGCGCCATCAGCGTGTATTTCCTGATGCTGACGGACTATGGCTTCAGTCTCTCCGCGACCCAGGAGATCTCCGTTCACCGGGACGATCCGCAAAAAGTCGCGGAGGTCTTCTCCTCCGTCATGCTGCTGAAATTCCTCCTGCTGGTCCTCAGTGCCGGGCTCCTCTCCTTGGTCGTGTTCGCCGTACCCAAGCTCCGGGCCGACTGGCCGGTCTACTACCTCTCCTTTGGCAACGTCGTCGGCATGTGGCTGTTTCCGATCTGGCTGTTTCAGGGCCTGGAGCGTATGAAGTACGTCCCCCTGCTGAACGTGACGACGAAAACGCTCGTCATCGTGGGCACTTTCGTCGTGATCCGCCACCCGGCCGATTACCTGTACGTCCCTCTGCTGCAGTCGGCGGGGACGATCCTGCTCGGGTTGGCCGGCCTGGTCCTGGCCCTCGGCAAGTTCCACCTCCGCTTTCGCGTCCCGCCCGTCCGCGTGCTCGCCCGTGAGTTGGCCGGCGGCTGGCCCTTGTTCCTCTCGACGATGGCGACCACGCTGTACACCACCAGCAACATCGCCCTCCTGGGCCTGCTCACGGACAGCCGCTTTGTGGCCCTCTACGCCCCGGGCGACAAGATCGTCCGGGCGGCCGCCGACGGCCTGCAGATGCCCCTGTCGCAGGCGATTTTCCCCCACATCGGCCGGCTGGCCTCCCGGTCGCGGCCGGCGGCCTTGCGCTTCACCGCACAAGCCGCGAAGATCGCCGGCCTGGCAACGCTGGCGATCTCGGTGGCCCTGTTCGTGACCGCCCCCTACATCGGCGCCGTGCTCGGCCCGAAGTTCCAGGCTGGCGTCCCGGTGATTCGCGTCCTGGCGCCGCTGCCGTTCCTCTTGTGCCTGAGCAACATCTTCGGCATCCAGATCATGGTCAATTTCGGCCTCCAGCGGCTCCTCACCCGCATCCTGACCGCCGGCGGCCTCCTGAATATCCTGCTGGCGGCCGCGCTGGCCCGACCGTTCCAGCACATCGGGGTCGCCTACGCCGCGCTGGTAACCACGATCGCCGTGACCGGGGCGATGTTCGTGGCCCTACGCCGGAACGGCCTGAACATCTTCGCCCGTTCCGCCCCTTCGGATGTCCGCGGCGTGAGAGACTCAAGTTTCGTAGCCTATTTGCTCCCGCCGGGCCGACGCCATCGAATGACTGGGCATTCGCTCTGGGAATCCACCTTTCCAATGGTGGACGGGACGGGTTTTCCTGGTAGACTAAGGCACGGTGGGTGTAGGGGCCTCCGAAACGCGATTGCTCGCGTTTGGGAACCCAGAAGAAAGGGCGGACCATCCGCTACGAACAAGTCGATTCGGAGAGACATCGGGACGTGCAGCAGGGCCAAGAGACCATCGCGGCGGTCGTCGTGACGTACAACAGGAAAGACCTGCTCGGTCAGTGTCTGGACTCCCTGCTCCGGCAAACCCAGCCCCTCGACGCCATCTACATCATTGACAATCACTCCACCGACGGCACTTACGACTCCCTGCTGGCCCGGGATCTGATTGCACCGATGAAAGGCCTGACGGCCGAGCCGCAGAGACAATCCAGCCAGTCCCGGTGCCGGGGTTCGCCGACCGGCGGCTGGAGATCCACTACGTCCGGATGCCGGAGAATACGGGCGGGGCCGGCGGCTTTCACGAGGGGATGAAGCGGGCCGCCGCAGGCGGGGTTCGATTGGCTGTGGCTGATGGATGACGACTTGCTTGACCGCCCCCGAGGCCCTGGAGGCGCTGGTCCGAAAGAAGAACGCCCTGCAGAGCGCGGGCGAAGAGCCCTTCCTTCTCAATTCTCTGGTCCTCGCCGGGACCGGCCGGACGGCGACACGCTGGCTTTCCCTTGCTTCAGGTGTCTGCCACCCGCGACCCGGTCCGGCTCCACCGGCTCCGGAGCCGGGTCTGCCATTGGCGGCTGTCGGAGGTCCGGGACCAAGTCACAGGACGGCCTCTATCGCTGGATTTGCCCCTTCAACGGGACCTTGGTCCCGGCCCGGGCCGTGGCCGAGATCGGCCTGCCCAACCGGGAGTTCTTCCTCTAGGGCGACGAGCGGGACTTTCTGTGGCGGGCGGCCCGCCGCTTCAACGTCTACACGGTCGTGGACAGCAAGGTCTTTCACCCGGAGTTTCACCGAATCGCCTGTTCGACTGGCGGCAGTACTACAATATCCGCAACATGTTCGTCGTGAACCGCCATTTCAGCTTTCCGGTGTTGCGGAATCTCCGGCTGACTTTCCTGAGCCTGGGCCGGGGCCTGCGCCACGGCCCCCGCGGCCTGGCCCTCGTCCTCCGGGCGATCCGGGACGGATGGGCCGGACGGCTGGGCCGGCGGGAGGACCTGGGCCGTGATCCGTGCGCCACCAATCCGTTGTTTCTGTTTCTGGTCATCTGGAGCATTGCCATCGCCTTGTACCTGGGCGGCGTGTACACCGGGCTCTTCCCGCACCCCACGCCCTGACCACCGTCGCGTTGTCGCTCAACATCGCCGCGTTCTCCCTCGGCTATCTGACGTGGACCCTGCTGCAGGGATTTGCCGCCGGAGCCACTCGAGCCCCTGCAGACGACCCTCCAGCCCGCGCTACCGGACAGATACAGCAAGGCCTGGCCTTCACTCTGCTGATGGGGGTGATCGCCCTGCTGCTGATGCTTTATCATCTCGCGCAAATGGGGCCCGCAACAATACCGGGTCTGTGGGAGTTGTTGACGAATCCCCCGCTGTTGCGTCTCCAAGCTATCGAGTCGTTTGTCACGGCCGCCTGGCAGGCCAGTCCGACGACCATGCTGATTTCGCTGACGAGTGGCTTCTTCAGCCATGGGATTCATCCTGCTCGGCGTGTTTCTGCGTCTCGACACAACGGCCCGGCAGATACGTCTATCTCGTCGCCTTTCTTCTCGTAGCCTTCGCGACCTGCATGGTCAATCTCAGCCGGTACGATATGACGACGAGCATCCTGTACCTGATCCTGGCCTATGGCATGACCGCCGCTTCCGTCCGCCGGGAAACCGGCCGCCGCCTGTTCGAGACCTCTTGCCTCCCATGCTGGGGGTCGTGATCATCTTCGTGATCGTCGAGCTGCTGCTGCACAAAAGCGCCATCTACCACCAGTCCGGCGGCCTGCGCACCCACGTCTTCCCGTTTTACTGGAACGTGGCCTCCTCGCTCGCGGCGTTCAACGACTTGCTCGGCCACTTCCACGGCGTGCCCTGCTGGGCGAGCGGACCTTTCCCGCCTTTTTCAAGTGGCTGCACCGCTTCCACTTGATCGGCCCGCACAGTTTCCCGCTCCTCTACGAGTTCATCTACATCCCCCATCCGGTCAACACCTACACGTACCTGCGCGATCTTCTACGAGGATTTCGGCCTCCTAGGCGTCGCCGTCGTACCCTACGTCTACGGCGTGCTGATGGCGGCCCTCAAAGGTCCGGCCCAGCGGCATTTCCAGTATCTCAACGTATATCTCCTCCTGCTGGTGCCGCTGATGTTCTCCTGGTTCCATTACTGCCTGCAGTCGAGTCAATTCTACCTGCAGATCCTGTTCGGCTTCATCCTGTTCCGTTACGAATTGCCGGACCGAGAAGAATGGAATAGTGGAATATTGGAATAATGGAAGGCTCCCAAACGCCGAAGTTCGCGTTTGGGGACCCAAGGACGGGTAGCCCGACGCCCCACGCACCCATTATTCCATCATTCCATTATTCCATTCTTCCCTCGGGGCCGTCAAACGTTCATAGAGGTATTCGTAATAGCGGAATCCCCGGTCTTCCGGCAGGCAGAAGACCCGCGGTTTCCGGAAGACCCGCTTGAACCGGCGCGGATCGGGCACCAACTCGGACCCGATCCGGTTCACGGAAGTCGAGCCGTCGGGATTACGATACTGGAACCGGGTCTCGTGATTGATATGCGAGAAGTACTTGCGGCAGGCCCGCTCGATCACCCGCAGGTACTCCGCGCTGGAGACACTGTCCATCTCCGAGAAGCTGCACGCGTTGTGAAAGAGGTCCACCGACCGATCTTCCAGGGCGGTGACGGCAAAATGAGGGAAGACGGCAATGTCGTAGTCCTCGGCGGCGCCGGTGGAAACGGGCCCTTCGCCGAAGAGGCGAATCCGCCGGTCGGGGAAGGCCGACAACAGAAAATAAGAGCAGATACTGGTCATCTCCGGAATGTCGAAAACGAGGTACTTGGCGATGGCAGCCCCGGAGCGGCGCATCATCTGGTAGGCCTGCCCGCCAATGCCTCCGCCAATCTCAGCGACCACGGCGCCCGGAACATCCCGCAGCCACTCCGACATCTCCAGCGCGTGATAGGCGTGTCGAAACGCGTGGATGGGAATCAACTCGCCGTCAAGAACGATGCCCGCCGGGTTCCCCACCGGCGGATAATGGATGGGGCCCCCGGGACCGCCAATCTCCTGATTGGCCATCGGAACAGGTCCGACCCTTCCGCCTTCCCCGGCGCCAGGCCCGAAAGAGCCAATCGGGATGGGGCTCGGGGTCGCGGGACCGCCAATCTGGGTCCCCAAACCCTGGGACCGCCAATCTCCCGATTGGCTCTTCACCCCTGCCGCCAGAGAGGCGGAAGGCTCAGAGCTGTTCCAACTGCCAATCGGGAGATTGGCGGTCCCAGGGATGCCCTTGCGAAACAGATCCCGATAGCGGCACCACACGGTGCGCACGTAGAAACGGCCCGTCACCGACGTCCGGTAGCGAATGTACTCGTCGTAACTGCTGCCCGCACCGAGAGTAAACTGCTCCCGGTGCAGGTTTTCGAAAAGCGCGGCCAGAGCAGAGGTGTCCCCAGAGTTCAGGGCTCCCATGAGTCGCTGGAAATTGACCGCGATCCATTCCGACCAGAGACCGCGAATCGCAAACGGGGGTGGCGCCGTTCGCTGTAGCTCTTTGGATGCCTGGTACGCCGCGATAATGCGGCGCAGATGTTCGGCTCCCGACCGGATCTGCCTGGGGCGCCCCCGATGATCGGCAAAGCCCCCCGCCACGTCCAAGTGACGATCCGCGCGGGGCAGCCGCAGATGCCCGCAGATGGTCCCGGCGGGGATTCGAATCGAGGAAACGAGGAACCGCCCCGCTTTCTGCCGCAGGGTGCCGTCGACCCAAGCCCGGCGAACCTTGGCCCTGAAGTACCGGAGGCGATTAACCAGCATAACCTTCTCCCAAAGCGCGTCCCCTCCTTTCTTCCCCCCCGGTCAACTCTTGAAGATAAGCTCGCCCTTTGGGCCTGTCAAGCGACTGCTATGTCACCCGGGTGCGCGCCGCTTTTGCGTCACTCCAGGGATGTTCGGAGTTCCGCCTTTAGGCGGGTCAACCAGTCCAAACCTCCTTCTTGATTCGGCGTCTATGCGATGTCGCCCCGGCTGCGCCGGAAGACTCTCACACCCGCCTGAAGGCGGAACTCCGAACCGCGCAACGCCGGTCGTGCACCCCCACGTCACTGGAGGGCAAACGCCAATCGAGTTTTCGACGCTGGTTGTCGCGTGGCCCAGTGACGGTTATCATAGTGCCTGGGCACTCTCGAAAATGCTGGGGACAAAGACATGTCAGATGATCGCTCATCAACGATAGAGCCTTGGCAGCGTCCTAAGCCGCTGCGGGCCCTCTACTGCATTCTCGACAACCGTTGCGGCGGGCCGCACCGGCTGGCACACGCGGTGGCCGGCCAATTGCGGGAACAGAACATCGAGACGGTCTTCCTGCTCGGATACAAAGCCGGCGACTGCTGGCGTCCCGACGGGTTCCCGCTCCTTCCTGTGCCGGAACATTCAATGCTTTCGACGGCAGGCTCCCCTCCGGAATCTCCTGCGCTTCGCGGCGGCGCTGCCCGGCAATCTGCTCCAGATGCGGCGCATCATCCAGTCCAACGCGATCGACATCGTCCATGTGGATGGCGTCACCAACTTCGTCCCGGCCCTGGCCGCCCGCCTGACCGGCCGACCGGTCGTCTGGCTCTATAACGACTATCTGCCCGGCCCCCTGCGGCGCGTGCTCCTGCCCCTCGTCACCACTTGGGCCGCGGCGCTCGTCGTCCAGGGCGAATGCCTCAAAGAGTCCCTGACGGTCGGCTATCCCCGGCTGCGGAACAAGACCGTCGTCCTCCATTCCGCCGTCGATCCCGGCAAATTCGCCGCCGGCGCAGACACCCCCGCCCAGCGCCGGCGCATCCGGCAGGAACTGGGCCTCCCGGCGGGCTGCACCGTGATCGGCACCGTGCGCAACGTGAACCGCCTGAAAGGCTACACGTATTTTCTGCAAGCCGCCGGGCCAATCAAAAAGGCGGTGGCACTCGGCCAGATTCCTGGTGGTCGGCCGGAAACTGGACACGGACCCCGGGTATTGGGACCACCTGCAGCGGCTGACCGCCGAGTTGGGCCTGGAGCAGGACGTCATTTACACCGGCTTTCGGGACGATGTCCCGGCGCTCCTGTCCGCCCTCGATCTGTTCGTGCTCCCGTCCCTCCAGGAATCGTGTCCCGTGGCCCTGCTCGAAGCGATGGCCATGCAGGTGCCCGTGGTGGCCACGGATGTCGGCTCGGTCCGGGAGATGGTGACGGATGGCCACAGCGGCTTCGTGGTCCCGCCGGGCGACGCCGGTGCCCTGGCGCGGGCCGTGCTGACGTATCTCGCCCAGCCTCCCACCCAGGTCCGGCCGATGGTCGAGGCGGCTCGGAGAAAGGTGGAACAGGAGTTCACCGTCCAGACCCTTGCGCGGCAGCAGGGACAACTCTACGAGCGGCTGTTCGTCAAAACCCGATTAGGCGGGCAAGAACAGTGCGATGCTGGCCGTAATACGCGGAACTCCACCCTGGTAAGATTTTTCCTCATGGACGTCCCCGCAAGAAACGCTATAGGGTATTTACAGGACTCGTGATTTCGTGTATAGCTTCTTCGAAAACCGGATTCAGGCCTGACCTCGGCTCGGTCCGTTGAGCTGGGCAAAGACATCATGACTTTGTCGATTGTCATCGTGAACTATAACACGGAGCGATTGCTGCAGGGCTGCCTGGAATCGGTCTATGCCGGCGCCAACGGCACGCCCGCTCGACATCTGGGTCGTGGACAACCACTCCCGGGACGAGAGCGTGGCCGATGGTCAAGTCCCGGTTTCCCCGGGTCCGCGTGCTTGAGAACGACTCGAACGTCGGCTTCTCCCGGGCCAACAACCTGGTGGTCTCCCAGAGCCGGTCGGACTACATTCTCCTGCTCAACCCCGACACGGTGATCCTCGGGGACGCCATCGAGCGGATGGTCAAATTCATGGACGCGCATCCGGAGGCCGGGATCGCCGGCTGCAAGGTGCTCAACCGGGACGGCACGCTGCAACTGGCCTGCCGGCGCAGCATCCCGACGCCGGAGGTGGCCTTCTACCGGCTGACCGGCCTGAGCAAGCTCTTTCCCAAGAGCCGGATCATGGCCAAGTACAACATGACCTACGAGAGCCCCGATCAGACCCATGAGGTCGATGCCGTCTCCGGGGCATTCCTGATGATCCGCCGCCAGGTGGTCGAAAAGATCGGCCTGCTCGATGAGCGGTTCTTCATGTACGGCGAGGAGCTCGACTGGTGCCTGCGGGCCAAGCGGGCCGGCTGGGCCGTGATGTACTACCCCGACGCCCAGATCGTCCATTACAAGGGCGAATCCACCAAGTACAACAGCCGCCGGGCCGCCCTCGAGTTCTACCGGGCCATGTACCTGTTCCACAAGAAGCATTTTGCCGCCGACTACTCGCGTGCGACCAATGCGTTGATCTATGCCGCCATCTTCCTCCGGTCTCTATGCTCCTGGCGCAAGCTCCTCTTCCGGGCGACCCCGCGCCGGGAAGTTTGAGTCTTTGTATGGTTGATCGGTAACCATCACAACATCCAACCTTCACGATCTTCGCCATGACAAGCCGGGCAGCAGCGAGCTCATCTTGAGCAGGACCGGGACACTACGCGGGATGCAATCGCGACACACGGCAAACGGGTTCTTGTGCTGACGGAACTGACGGCGGATCGTCCGCATCCGCGGGCCGTTCCAGACCGCCTCGAACCCTTCCTCGAACACGTTGCCGGCGGAGAAGCCCGCGTTCGTGCACGTGGCACAGCACGGGGCCAGCTCCCCCTGGACGGAGACGAAACACTGCACCCAGGGCAGCAGGCACACCTGGCGGCCCAGGGCCGCATCCCGGCGGACGTAAATGGACCGATAGGTGGCGAAATCACGGGCGACCTCCTGGAGGTTCGTGCGAACACCCAAGTGTCTCGCCCGAGCAAGTCCCTCCCGCACCGCATGGTAAAGAGCCGTCGAAATCCACGTCCCCGCCGATCACCTCGCGCTCTTTGCCGATGCCCGTGACCTGAAGCGGACGGAAAAAGATGGTCCCGATGTTCAGGCGCCGGGCCAGTTCCACGATGTCCGGAATCTGGGCCCCGTTCTCCTTTAGAATCACGACGTCGAGCCGCAACTCGGGCGTGCGGCGGCCGCATTGCCGCTTGATCTGGTCCAACTGCCGGATGCCTTCCAGGATCTGGTCGAAGCAGTCCTGACGGCGGATGGCCTGGTAGGTCTGTGCCGTCGCGGCGTCGAGGGAGATCTTCAGAGTGTTCAGGCCCGCCTCCACCAGCCCCCGGGCCAACTCGCCCCGGCGCAGCAGCGTGCCGTTGCTCGGGATCATCGTCGAGGCCCCGTGCCGTGCGGCGTGGGCGATCATGGCCACGAGGTCGGGGTTCAGCAGAGGCTCGCCGGCCCCCGACAGCGTCAGCCGGCGCGGCCGGATCTGGTCGAACAGACGCTGGAACTCGGCCAGCGGCAAGTGCCGGGGGTGCTTGATGACCTCGTTCCGCACGCACATGTAGCAGGCCAGATTGCAGTGGGTCGTGATTTCGAGCTGGACATAGTAGGGCCGGCCGCACACCTCGGGCTTTCGCACTACCTCCCAGGCTTTTCTCACCAGTTCATGAATCACAGATCAAAAATCGACTTCCTTCGCCGTGCTGTAGATCGACCAGGGTCTTCTTTGCTCCTGCCGGTCAACCATCACCGAATACTCCCGGTGCCACTGCTCCGGGACCTGCACCTCCGTCCGTCATCGTCGATCATGACGACATAGTCCGCCCGCCCGGCGTTGGGGTATCTGCACATAGAGAAGGCCCCGGCGCTGGGCGTAGAAGCTCAGATGCGGATGTCCGGCACGGCCAGCACGGCATCGGCTGGGGTATTCTGCTGGAGCCAAGTCGGCGGCCGCACGATAGCCTGCCTTGTTCCCCGGCGACGGCAGCACCAGCTTGGGCAGACACACCAGGATACCCACCGCCAGCAGAAGGTAGAACCAGGACGGACTGCCGCCAGGCTCGGCGGCAGCCGATCGCGGACGCGGCAGGGGACACAGGCGGTTCAGCCATCGTGCCATGATCTCCATCCCGGCCGGGATATAGAAGATGGTCAGAGCGATCATTCGCCACGCTGTACCGCCGGTCATTCTCCGGGCCCGAGACAGACGTGCCGCCCGAGCATCAAAGCGATGTTGACGATCACCACCGCCACGATCAAGATCCGCTCCGTGCGGTCAGCCTGGTACCGCAGACGCCCATAGAGTCCCAGCAGCCACGGCACAAAGAAGATCACCATGAGGTCCTCCGCGATGCCGTCCACGACCTTATGACACCGCTTGCGGCAATATCTCCCGGCGGGGGCCCGTCGCCGCGCGAGAGACTGTCTGGGGCAAGGGGGCCGTCAGACGCTGGCATCTCCGGGACCGGTCCGCCCGGTTCCGATCGGGGGTCGCCCTGTCGGCGCGGCAGGAGTGGTCGCGACACGAATCCGGATCAATTGGCAGCTTTGCAGGAACCCGTCATCTACAATGACGTTGACCTGATACTCGCCCTTTTGTCGGAACGGGGCCGCCAGCGAAGGACTCCATCCTCGATCTGGCCCCGGCAGGTGCCTGGCCCGCCTGGTGCGCGATACCACGCGACCGTCCGCTCCTCTGTCGATGTCCCGAGGATCTGATACACCAGGCACCGTGTCGGGCGGGCGGCCGCCCTCGGCAAAGGCATAAAAGGCGACACCCTCATACTCCCATGAATTCCCCGGGGCCCCCTGGCCGGAGGGCCTCTTCCTCCCCCCGTCCATCGTGTAGAAATGCCGCTGCGCGGATGGGCGACCAGAACCGGTGGACGCCGTGCAGCCCACCCGGGCGTCGGCCCGGGCGTAAGCGTAATAGACAATGCCCTCGTAGTCCCACGCGTCACGCGGGTAAGTCGAAAGCAGCCGATGTCTTCTCGTCGTCCCGGACGGTCCAGAAATGCCCCCCCAGACGCATCGACCAGAATTGATAGACGGGCCGCGACCCCACCGGCACTCCCACCAGGGAGAAAGCCAACAGGCCGCCGTCCGGGTCGCTCGCGTGGATCGGCAGTTCCAACAACTCGCCCGCGGCCACCTCGAACTCCAGCGGATCGTCTGGGCCGCCTTGGGACCGATCGCCACGGATGACGGGCGGCCTGCATTCGGGCGGAAGGGCCGCAACTGGTGCGGCACGGAGGATACCGGCGGCCAGGACATTGGGAGCAGCCAGAGAGGAAGAAACCCACCACCAGCAGCAATCCCGCGCCGCAACCGCGTCGCCAGACGAAATCTTGCGACGCCCAGGCGAGACGCCCGCCAGTCCGAGGACAGCCATAGAGGACCAACTGAATGCACTTCCGGGCGGATGATGTAGCCCAACCCCGCATCCAATCCGACCAGAGCGAGCACCCACCAGTGTCCCTCGACGCAGCCCCCAGCAAAGCAGCCAGAATCCCAGACTCAAAAAGAGTATGTAGGGCCATTCCCGCAGCACTTCCGCGGCGTATTGGGCCGGATAAGGCAGAACGATCAGCACCAACAGGGCCCAGAAGCTCGTTCTCCGCTCCCACCAGGAGCTTGTCCGAGAAAATACAGTGGAAGCAGGGCCAATATCTGGCATAACAGCGTGGCGGCCTGGGCCGAATGGAGCCAAAGCATCGGGGAGTCACGCCCCCCCAAGGCGAGCGCAGCTCGATGGGCGACCCACAGGATACAAGGATATCCCATCGGATGCTGCTGGACGGTATCGGCGTAGTGCCCCGAGAGTTTCTGGGCTTGGCCGATGTAGAAGACCCCATCCGGATTGATGAGGACGCTCTTTTGGACTTGGTCGAGGCCAATAAGCAGACAAAGCCCCGCCAGCAGGCCAAGACACAGGAAATCCATTTTCAACGATCCATGATTGTTCATCTCACCATCCCTGCCAATGGTCGAACTCCGTTTCGACTCGCGGAATGTTAGCATCCTCTCCGGGTGGACACTGAGGCCGAACTGACGGATTGGCGGCACGCGGTCACTTCAAGCCGTAGGACTCGATGATCTTCTCATTGGGCTTGAACTTGATACTGGCACTGCTCGACCGGCGTGCCCAGGACCTGGACCTTCGTCAGGTCGCCCTGGCCCATGCCGGCCTCGGCCATCGCCATCAGATAGGGGATCTTAGCCACGTCGAAACCCATGATCTTGGTCGTCAGCGTGTCCAGTGCCAGCGAGTCCAGGCTCGCCAGTGCCACCTTGGCATCCACGGGCGTGCCGCCGATGGGGCCGTTGCCTTCCATGGCCTCGAAGCCGTCGATCACGCTGAGGTCCGGCCAGATCTCCTGGGCCAAATGGAACATGTTGAAGTGCAGCGTTTCCTTCGGCGTGAACGATGTAATCCAGGTGGGTCAGGCCCTTGTCGTTCTTTTTGCCGTCGTTGAGCGGCGCACGATCAGGATGTTCTTGAGCGACAGCGTGGTCACGGCCCGGTCGTGCGTCTTCATTTTGGCCGCGGAGACGATGTACGTGTCGCGATCCAGGAACGTCGAGATGATCCGAATGGGGATCGGGCGACTCTCTTTGCCGAATACGTAGCGATACACCCAGGGCTCTTTGTTCAGGTCCACCAGCTTGATGCCGTACTCCTTCTCCAGGGGCAGATAGCCGAACCTCTGGTAGCCCTCGAACGTGCCGTTCCTGGAGGGGGCGGACTCGCCCACGATGATCTCGCCTTTGAAGCGGGTCTTGAAGAAATCGAGAATGGCCCGGATTTCGTCCGCGTGGGACGCGGCCAACGGGACGGTGGTCGATACGAAATTGGGCTTCACGAGGATTCTCTTCTTGCTCCCGAGGGACGCCAGAATGTCATCCTCGATGTTCTTCAGGGCTTGGGTGATGATCTCCCGCCGGTCATTGCCCTTGACCAAGCTGACCTTGGACGCCTTGGAATAGGGTATGAAAAGCCGTTTCCCGCCGCCTTCGATAGCCTTCTCGGCCTGCGCCGCCGCCCGGCCGGGCCGCAGCGCCATGCGACCCGAAAGCCGCCGCCATGACCCCGCCGCCCAAACCCCTGAGAACATCCCGCCGATTGAAATGACCGAAGACAATTCGCCATATGACCACTCCTTACCTATCTGGCCGTGCTGCACGGATTCAAGTACTGCTTTTTCATTTTACCGAATTCGTTCCTTTGAGGCAACACCCGCATCATGAACCGTGTTCCCCATCCCAGCAGCCCGTGGCAGCCGCTTGATTTCCGTATCGAGATCCGCTCCGATATCGACATGCGGGCCATCGCCTCCTCGGGGTCAAAACCAACCCCATCGTCCTCGACCACCACCGCGATCTGGTCCCCGGCGCGGGTTATGGACACCGCCACCCGCGTGGCGTGGGCATGCTTGACGGCATTCGTGAGCAGCTCCCGCACGCTGCGAAACAGCACGGCCCGCAACTCGTCGTCCAGCGGCTTGCCCGCCCCGTCCTCGAAGAAGACCGTTGCCAGATTCCTGGTGAACACGGCTCCGGCCGCGTTGGGGTCGATATCAGACACGTGAAGGGCAAGATACTCCGCGCGACTATAGTCCAAAGTCACGCACCCCCTCTCGTTCACGTCCAAGAAGCGGCCGGTCTCGGGGTCAACTACCTCGATGATATCATTCGACCGGTCAATCAGGGCGCGGAACAGCCTGAGCGCCGCCTCCGCCGGCTGGCGCGAGGCGAGCACGCCAGCGGAGTTCCCGCCCCTCCGCTTCTCTGTCGCCTTGCGTTTTGGTCGCATATAGCCCCGTTTATGGCGATTTCCGCACGCGACGGCGATCCCCCGGATCCGACCGGACGCTCTATCATAGAACCCTCGTCTCCAGACTACAAGAGCCGGCGACAAAACTGTTGCTGTATGGCTCCGCCGCCGTAGAATGAAGAGGTGCGAGACGGTCCGGGGGTGTACAGCCTCGGGTGGGAGCCTTCTGTTGGAGGTTTGATCGGTGCGTATCGCGTTGGGACAATTCGATGCGACAGTCGGCGATTTGGCCGGCAATGTCGAGAAGATGAGGCAGATGTGGGCCGACGCCAAGGCGGCCGGGGCGGACTTGGTGGTCTTTCCGGAGTTGGCAATCTGCGGCTATCCGCCGGAGGATTTGGTCTACAAAAAGCAGTTCGTCAAGGACAACCGCTCGGCCCTGGAGGAGTTGGCCACCGCCTGCCCGGAGAAAGTACTGGTTGTGGGGTTTGTGGAGTGTTCGAGAGGCAACCTGTATAATGCCGCCGCCGTGATCCGGGCGGGGCGCATCGTCCACGTCTATCACAAGGGCCTTCTGCCCAATACCAGCGTGTTCGACGAGCAGCGCGTACTTCAAGCCCGGCAGCCGCCCGCTTATCATTGACCTCGAGGGCTTGCGGGTCGCGCTGACGATCTGCGAGGACATCTGGGATAAGGAGTGGCTGGCCGGTTTCTTTGCCGGGACGCCGCCCTTCGACCTGATGGTGAACATCTCAGCCTCCCCGTTCCACGTGAACAAGATCTACCAGAGGTGCGAGGTCGTCGCGGATTGCGCAAATCTCTTTCATTGTGCCGTGGCCTACTGCAACCTGGTGGGCGGCCAGGATGAGCTGGTTTTCGACGGCCGGAGCATGCTCGTGGATTCGACCGGCGAAGTCGTCACCAAAGCCAAAGCCTTTGAGGAGGACCTGCTGATCGCCGATGTCGATCATAGCATGGGCGTCCCGCCCATGAGTAGCACGGCCGTCCCGGCCGTGAGTACCACAGGCATCTTGCCCGTGGAGGAATTGTCGATCGCAAAGCGACAGGGGCAGGATGCCCCTGATACTCATGGGCGGGACGCCCATGCTACGGTGCAAGTATCACCCCTGCTGCCGCCGGCGCCGCAGCCGAAGGACGAAGTCGAAGAGGTGTACCAAGCCCTGGTGCTGGGGACCCGGGACTATGCCCTCAAGAACGGCTTCCAGCAGGTCCTGCTGGGCCTCAGCGGTGGGATCGATTCGGCCGTGACCGCCGCCGTGGCAGCAGCGGCGCTGGGACCGGAGAACGTCATCTGCGTCACCATGCCGTCGCGGTTCAACAGTCCCGAGACTATCGCCGATGCGAAACTCGCTGCGGACAACCTCGGCTGTCCCCTGCTGACAATCCCCATCGAGCCGATTCTGAAGCCTTTCAATGAGTCGCTCAAGGCCGAACCCCGCTGGAACGACCGGGGCTTGGCTTATGAGAACCTCCAGGCCCGCATTCGCGGCATGATCCTCATGTCCCTGAGCAATCAGATCGGCGCCCTGGTCTTGACCACGGGCAACAAGAGTGAGGTCTCCGTCGGCTACAGCACGCTCTACGGCGACACCGCTGGCGGCTTCAGTGTCATCAAGGACGTCCTTAAGACGATGGTGTACCGGCTCGCCGAGTACATCAACGAGCGAGCCGGGCGCGAAGTGATCCCGGTCAGTGTGATTCAGCGGGTGCCGACAGCGGAGCTACGGCCCAATCAGAGGGACCGGGATTCGCTGCCGGAGTATGACGTGCTCGACCGGATCATCATGGGCTACGTCGAGCAGGACCTGTCCGCGCGAGAGCTCGTGGAAGCCGGTCTGCCGGCCTATGAGGTCGAGCGGGTCATCCGGATGATCGATCGGAATGAGTACAAGCGAAGACAGTCGCCGCCGGGGGTGCGGATCACGGCCAAAGCCTTCGGCAAGGACCGGCGTCTGCCGATCACGAATCATTACACGACGACGATCGGAAATCTCAAATCCCAAATTCCAAATCCCAGGCAAACTCAAAACGCCAAATCTCAATGACCGAAAGGGGGCACGTACTCAGTCCCGTTTGGGATTTGAAATCTCGGTCATTTGGGTTTGTTTGGAATTGGGGATTTGGAATTTGGGATTTTCTTCCCGTGGGTTCAATGCGGGGCAGACTGCCCAGTCGTGCCCAGGGCCTCCAGAATGGCCTCGGCGAACACGGGCACCGCCAGGGGCCCGGTGGACGTGATGGTCAGCCCGTCTTTTTCTACCGCATTGCCCGTGTACATGGCGCCGCCCAGAGTGACCCGGCTCTGCTCGGAAAAATAGGCCGTGGCCCGCGCGCCTTTGAGTGCGCCGGCGCTGGCGAGAATGCTCGGGGCCGTGCCGCTGGCCGCCAGCACCTTGCGGCGAGTAACCGCCTCCCGCACCAACTTCAGAACAGTCGGATTATTGAGATAATCGATCGCGCCGAGACCGCCGATCAGGACGACCGCGTTGAAGTTGTCCAGGTTCGCCTGGTTCAGGAGCAAATCCGTCCGGATCAGGCCGTTGAGCATGCCCGTGAGCGTCCCCATGCGCGTGCTCCCGACGATCACCTGGACGCCGGCCTGCTCCAAGGCGCGTTTGGTCGCCAGGAATTCCTCCTCCTGGTAGCCCTGGGGAGGCACCACGAACAGGGCCGTCATCCCGGCACGTGCCTGGTCGGCGGTGGCCGACGGGGCCTGCCCGGCCGGATAGCCGAGGAAGACGACGTAGAGCGGGTCGAGATTCCGCTGGACGCGCGTCACCCGCCGAATCGCGGCCGGATCGACCGCATCGACACTGATGAACGTCAGGCCCTGGGCAATCGCCTCGAGCTGCACATTTCGCGACATCTGTCCGGCCTTCAGCAGCATGGCTATCCGGCCCCGCGTGCCATAGACCTGGTTGAACTCCTGCGCGGAAGCCGTCAGGATGATCTGGCACCCCCCTGTCGGCGCACCCGCCTGGTTCAACAACGCGGTCGCGAGAGCCTCCCGCTGGTCTTGCTCCTCGATCTGCTGCAGCGTGTGATCCAGCGGGTTGTAGAGAAACACGCCGTCGGGCAGCACGAAATAAGCCTTCATCGCGGCGACCTCGGGAGGCACCGCCGCCGGACCGGCGGGTCCAACGCCGCTGGTCAGCATCACTCTCTGAATCGCCCAGGCGAGTTGACTGACCTTCGGCAGGTCCAACCGCTGATTCCCCGGCGGTTGCAGCTTGCCCAAGCCCAGCAGCGCCTGCTCGACACCGACGGCACTGCTCGTGGACGGCTCGGGGAGTTGGACCACTTTGAACTTGGATGCCGGCCCCCGGCGCGTCGCGTCCGGGCGGGGACTGCCGTGCCGCACAGATCCCGGAGACCACCAGCAAGCTCAAGAGAACCAAAGGGGTTTTCCGAGAATACACGGCGACATGGTGGTTTGAGGACGCCCTGCCTGTCATGGTCTTATCCTCCAATCGATTCGTAATAGTCACAGATCCCATCGCTATTCTGCCCATTTATCTTACCCGATCCTACGTCTTTTTGCCAGAGAGAGTTCTCACTTCGCGGGCGGCGGGGAGGGACTCTTCTTGAACGGCGTGTAAAGCGGATCGCCGATCAGGACCATCTGCCAGGAGTTGAGCGGCTGGGTCAGGTAGTACGCCTCGACGAGGCAGTGGCCGTCCAGCAGCGCTCCGAAAAACAGCTTGGGCTCGGGAAACGCGTGGAGATACGGCTCCCCTACGGGCCCGAGGGTGGCGGTGATGCCGTGCTGGAGCAGGGACGGACACCATTGCGTGCTGTTGGCGTCCCGCAGGTTGACCGCTTCGAGACTGGCGATGTGGAACCCCACGGCCCCCTCCACGAACTCGAACGCATCGACGTACTTCGCCAGGCTGTACCAGCCGCAATACAGAGCCGTCTGCGGGCAACTGCCGGGCGGGAATAACTCCGCCGTCCGCTCTTCTTTCACAGGTAGCGACGTGCGCAGCCGCAGCAGCAGCGCCAGATCGCGCATAGATTGATCGTAGTAGCTGTACAAGTCCTTGCCGAACAGCCCGCGCGAGTCGATGTAGGCGACGCCCGTCAGGCCCTTCTCCTCCGCCGCGAGGGCTTTGTCGATCAGGCCCTGGGCGATACCGTAGCTCGGACCGTCCAGCCGTGACACCATCAGGGTCTTGAAGGGCTTCGGTCCGGCAGGATTCCGCAGATCATTCGGCTGCCAGCGATAGAGCTCATAGGCGTTGCACAGGACCAGGGACAGCTCGCTATCGACGGAGGCCTCCGTCTCCTTGCCCATGATCCGGTCGATATCCGACTGAATCTGGCTCGCTCCGAGTTGGTGCGTGCGGTACGCAACCGAGTCGGTCTGGCCTTTCTGCTCCAGCTCGGTCGACAGCCTGCTTTTCCTGCTCCAGCAATTGACGCAGTTGCTTGAGCTGAGCGTCATACCCGGTCAGCGGCGGTCGCGGTCCCACGCGGAACGGAATCCCGTAGGTGGTCACGATACACTGGATGCCCGCAAGGTCCGGGCGCGATTGCAGGGCGTGGCGCAGCGGCCCGGCCAGCCAACGGTCGTAGTCCGCCGCGGCCGATGGTGTCGCGCAGCGGCGTCCCCAGAGCCACCTTGAACACGTGGTTGGAGGGAATGCCGCGTTTTTCGCAGTAGTACCGGGCCAGCCGGGCCGAGGCGGCATTGTCCGGATCGGCCAGGACCAGGATCTCGCTCGGCTCCAGGGCCCACCCGATCTGCCCCCACGCCAACAAGATCAACGACACTGGGATCGCGTATTTCCACATAGCCGGTTAACGTGTCTGCCCGCGTGTGCGCTGCCTCAGCGCGAGTACCTCTCCTCGTAAATCCCCCGGCGGGCCAGGACCCGCACGAACGTGGTCAGCAGAATCCGGACGTCCAGCCCCAGGCTCGCCCGCTCCACATACCGCACATCGAGTTCCAATTTCTCTTCGCGCGTCAGACCGCCCCGGCCGCCAATCTGGGCCAGACCCGGTCAACCCCGGCTTGACGAGCAGCCGTTGTCTCTGCCGCAGGTCCCATTCCGCGATCTGCGACACGTACAAGGGCCGGGGGCCGACGAAACTCATGTCGCCCCGTAGTATGTTAACCAATTGCGGCAACTCATCAAGGGAATACTCCCGCAGGAACGGGCCGATCCGCGTCAGCCGGGGATCGGCGCCGGACCGCGGGCTGGGCCCGAACGGGTCCGCCTCCAGCCGCATGGTCCGGAATTTGTAGAACGTGAAAGGCACGCCGTTCCGGCCCGCGCGCTCCTGCCGGAAGATCGCCGGCCCCCGGCTGGTGAGCCGGACCGCTGCGACAATCGCTATCAGCACCGGGGACAGGAGGACCAGCAGCAGGCCGGCGCACCACCAGATCGAACGCTCTCTTGAGAAAGACATACATCGTGTGACTGCGGCCCCCCGTGTCGGGTGCCAGACCTGCGCGGCCAGACATGTATCGCAGCGGAACTGTTAGAAGAGACGGGCGTACTCCCGCGCGAGCATCTCGTAGGTGTGCGTGCGTTGCACGTACTGCCGGCCCCGCTCGCCTATGGCCCGCAGATCGTCCTTAGGCATCTGCACGACCTGGCGCAGGACTTCCGCCAACGCGGGCGGGTCCTGGGCCGGGATCGAGAAGCCGCACTTGGCCTCGGCCACTTCGTCGTGGATCGTGTCGATCGCGAACAGAATCGGCAGCCCCGCCGCCATGTACTCGAACAGCTTGTTGGGACTGACGCCGTACCGAAAGAGGTCCTTCTTCTGGAGACCGATATAGCCAAGGTCCGCCGCCTGGGTCAGAGCCGCCATCTGGGACCGCGCTACCGGTGGCAGGAACGCGACGTTCTTCAAATCGGCCTGTTGGGCCCGCTTCTGCAGCGACTCTTTCTCCGGCCCCTGGCCCACGAGCAGAAAGTGCACTCTGGGCTCGTCGGGCAGAAGCCGGGCAGCCTCGAGGACGTTCTCCAAAGCGTTGACCACGCCATGGCTGCCGCTGTAGAGAATGATGAGCTTGCCCCGGCTCTTCAGATCCTGGATGACCTGACCGTGTTCGGCCGGTAACGGTTCGACATTCCGCTGCGCCGTCTCCGGCTCGACGCCGTTGGGGATATAGACGAATTTCTCTTCGCTCAGCCCATGGGCGACCATGTAGTCCTTCGCCCCACCCAGCAGCGAGACGGTGTAATCGCTTCGCTCATAACCGAGACGCTCGGCCCAAGCCATCGCCCGGAGGAAGGGGTGTCGCGGCGCGTGCCCTCCGACCTCGAGAATCGTCAGCGGCCACAAGTCCCGCACTTCGAAGATGAATTTCGCGCGGTATCTCCGGGCGAGCCGGTAGCCATTGACGGCCACAAACGGGTGCGGCGAGGATGCCATCACCACCTCCGGCCGGGGCAGCTCCCGCAGGCTCCGCAGGGCCAGACGAGCGGAGAATTCGACCATGTTGAGGACGCGTCGCCAGCCATTACCCTCATAACGACAGGTCTTGATCCAGACGTAAGGCATACCCTCGACGTCCGCCGTTCTCGTCTCGGGCAACTTCGTCAAAAGATGGTGAAAAGAGGCACAGATAATAACCGGTCTCAGACCCATCCGCCGGAACTGTTGCGCCAGATAGTAATGCCGGTACTCCATCCCATGCACCCGGCTGCCCGCGTAGTGGTTGACGATCCAGATGACCTTGCTGCTCGCCAGCGACACGATGAAAACTCCGGATGCAACGCCGATTCAGCGTAGGTGGCTGCCTTGCTGTCATTCCCGCGGAGGCGGGAATCCAGGAACGTACCGTAGCGTTCTGGGCCCCCTGCCGGTGCAGGGGTGACAGAGGGGGCCCACGCCGTTGACCTCGCAGAGAGGAAACGGTCACTTCAGGAACGTGAGGATCGCGTCTACGACCGTGTCCTGCATCGCGCGCGTCAGCTCGGGATAGATGGGCAGGGCCATGATCTCATCGGCCGCCTTCTCGGCTGCGGGGAAATCGCCTTCGCTGTAGCCCAGGTAGGCGAAGCACTCCTGCAGGTGCAAAGGCACCGGGTAGTAGATCTCGCAGCCGATCTTATTGGCCTTAAGGTGGGCGACGACCTCGTCGCGGCGCGGCACGCGAATGCAATACTGATTGTAGATGCGTCTGGCAGTCGGGGCTGGATGTAGGGCGTCTGCACGACCGTCCCGGCGAACTTCTCGTTGTAATAGGCCGCGTTGCGCCGGCGGGCCTCGGACCAGTCGTCCAAGTGCGGCAGCTTCACGAGCAGCGCCGCCGCCTGGATCGGGTCGAGCCGGAAGTTGGCCCCGACGAACTTGTGGTAGTATTTCGGCTCGGCGCCGTGATTGCGCATGAGCATCAGACGCTTGTAGAAGGCCTCATCGTTGGTGACGATCATGCCGCCGTCGCCGATGCCGCCGAGGTTCTTGCTCGGGAAGAAGCTGAAGCAGCCGGCCTTGCCGATGCTGCCCGCCTTGCGGCCCTTGTAGGTGCTCGTGATCGACTGGGCGGCGTCCTCGATGACCGCCAGCTTGTACCGCCGGGCCACGGCCATGATCGGGTTCATGTCCGCCATCTGCCCGAACAAATGAACCGGGATGATCGCCTTGGTCTGCCGGGTCACCGCCACCTCGATCTGGTTCGGATCGATGTTGTACGTCTTGGGGTCGATATCGACGAGGACCGGCGTCGCCCCGACCCGCGCGATGCAGCCCACCGTCGCAAAGAACGTGAACGGCGTCGTGATACTTCGTCGCCCGGCCCGATGTCCAGGCTCATCAGGCAGTTCAAAATGGCGTCGGTCCCGCTCGAAACGCCGACGCCGAACTTGCAGCCGCTGACCGCCGCGATCCTCTGCTCCAGTTCCAGCACCTTCGGCCCGCCGATGCAGACCTGCGAATCCAGCACCTCCGAGATACCGGCCAAAACCTGCTCCTTGATCGTCGCGTACTGTGCCTTCAAATCCAGCAAAGGTACTTCCATGATCCGTCCTTCAATTCAATCCATCACGAGCGGTTCTTGAGATCCCGGTAGGAAACCTTTCCCACCCGTTGCTCCTCCGGCAGCGGGGCCTCCTCGTCCAAGTCGAGGCAGCGTACGACGCCGGGCCGCATCTCCCGATACCGATACGCGCTCTCCGGGCACACCATGATACCCTGGGCGTCCGGCTTGGGTAAAGGACTTCCATGCCGGCTGACCCAGCCCGCCTGCCGCGCGGGCACGCCCAGCATCAGGGCATAGTCCGGCACGTTCTTCGTCACCACCGCCCCGGCTCCGATGAAGCAGTAGCGCCCCAATTCGACGCCGCAAACAATCGTCGCATTGGCCCCGACCGTCGCCCCCCGCCGCAGCATCGTCCGCTCGTACAAGTCGTGGCGGACGATCTGCGACCGCGGGTTCGACACGTTCGTCAGGACGCAACTGGGTCCGAGAAAGACATCATCCTCGATAATGGTCCCGGTGTAAATGGCGACGTTGTTCTGGATTTTGACGTTGTTGCCAATGACGACGCCCGTGCTGACCAGCACGTTCTGCCCGAGGATGCAGTTCGCACCGATGACCGCATCTCTCATAACGTGGCAAAAATGCCAGATCTTCGTCCCCCTGCCGATCTTACAGGGCTCGTCCACATAGGCGGACTCGTGAACGAAGTACTCCTTCTTCTCACTCATCAGAACTCTCCTGGATTCACCGGCGTCCCATGATTCTTCAGAGATTGCTGGCCGGCCTCCAGCACCTGCACGACCCGCAGGCCGTCCGCCCCATCGCTGCGCACCGGCCGATTGTCCAGCACGCACTCGATGAAGTGCTGACATTCCAGCGACAGAGGCTCGCCGCCGGGAATCTTCGGGATGACGATATCGCCGAACCGCAGCGAGATGATGTCCGCGTAGGAAGTCGTGATATCGTGCCGGACCGCCGCCCCTTTGTCGTAGACCCGAATCTTCTCCGTCGCCTCCATGTCGTCGAAAGTGACCATCTTCTCCGGCCCGACTACGGTCATCTTCCGGATTTTGTGCGGGTCGAGCCAACTGCCATGGACGTGCGCCATCTTGCCGTCGGCGAACTTGATCGTCGCAAAGACCACGTCCTCGATATCCTTCTGCAGATAGCACTGCCCGTGGGCCGCCACCGACACCGGCTCGGAGCCCAGCAGGTGGCAGATGACCGAGACATCGTGTGGGGCCAGCGACCACCAGGCGTTCTCGTTTTGGCGAACGATGCCGAGATTGACCCGCTGCGTGTACATGTAGTACGGCTGCGCCCAGTTGGCCCCGGTCCAGCATCTCCTTGAGATAGATGACTGCCGGGTGATATTCCAGCAGATGGCCCACCATTAGTTTCAGCCGCGTTTGCTTCGCCAACTCTATCAATTGCCGAGCCTGCGCGGCCTGCAAGGTCATGGGTTTTTCCACGTACACGTGCTTGCCCGCCTGCAGGGCCTGACTCGCAATCTCAAAGTGAGTCGGAACTGGCGTCGCAATGACCACCGCCTGCACCTGCGAGTCTTTGAGGATCACGGCGACGTCGGGCGTTGTCTGGAGGGAGGGAAAGCTCCGCTGGTGCATAGACCGTACATTCGCATTGATGTCGCAAACGTACTTCAAGGCACAGCGTTTGGCCGTGGCGAAGTTCCGGACCAGGTTCTTGCCCCAATACCCGGCCCCAATGACCGCCACATTCAGCACATCTTCACTCATGGGTCACCGCATTCCTCAAGACTTGTTCAAACTGGGCGGCCAGAACGCGCCGATCGAACTGCCGCTCGGCCAAGCTACGCGCAGTTCTCTCCCATGCGCCGGCACAGGACAGGGTCGTTCGATAGCTCCTCCAAGGCATCCGCCAGGGCCTCCGCGCAACCGGGATCGACGAATCGGCCACAATGGTTCCTCTCGATGGTCTCTCCCAGCCAGCCGGGGACGTTGACGAGCACGGGCTTGCCCGCGGCCAGAGCATCGAACATCTTGTTGGGCGACCAAGTGTGCTCTCGGGCCGCCCGATAGATTGTCAGGCAGGCGTTACAACCGGCCACAACACGAGCAATCTCTTCTTTACTCACCGGTGGGCGGAAGATCACATTGCGCAGGCCGCAGGAGCGTGCGCGAGCCTCGAGTTCCTTCTGCCGGCCGCCGCTACCGAGCAGGACAAAAGCGATCCGGTCCTTCCCGCGTTGAGCCAGGATGCGAGCCGCGTCGATGATGTATTCAAGACCGTTGGCCACGCCCATCGCCCCGAAGTAAAGGGCAGTGAAGCGTTCGCCTAATCCGAGTTGCTCGCGTGCGGTGCGGCCGTCGAGGTCGGGGCGGAACAGATCCAAATCGCTGCCATTCGGAATCACCGTGACCTTCTCGGAGGGCACACCGGCCCGGACGATTCCGTCTTTCATGCCGGGCGATAGAGCCACAATGTGGTGGGCCGCGCGATAAATGCGATGAGCCATGCGCCGCAGCCACCAAATCACGACCGGGTTGGTCACCGCGCCCACGTTGATGAGCGCATCAGGCCACAGATCGCGAACCTCGAAAACGAAGGGAACGCCAAAATGGCGACTCAGTTCCATCCCCGCCAGTCCGACCGTCAGCGGCGTGTGCGTGGCGAAGACCATCTCGGGCTTAGCGAGGCGTTGCCCCGCCGCCGTGGCCGCCTTGGCAAATTGCTGGAATTGAAGCATCCGCCGCCAGCCGCTCAGGGCGGTGCCCCCGTAGGGGTCGTTGTAACCGGCGGCGACAGAAATCACCCGTATGCCGCCAATCTCGTATTCATGACTCCGCTCGTTCGGACCGACCGGGAATTCGGCGTTGGCCAACCCCGACGTGATCATCGTCACCTCGTGGCCTCGGCTCACCAGATACCGGCCGAACTCGTACGACCGCGTCCCCGTCTTGCCCTGGCGCGAGGCAAAGTATTGATGGATGTAGAGGACTCGCATATCACCGGTCCCGGCCCGGATCACCTTGCGCCATCTTGGGGTCAGAGCTTGATTAGTGATTAAGGTTTTCTCCGCCCCATCTCGATCCATGCTTCAATTCATGTTTGGGGTCTTCCCTGCAGCCCGGCGTGGCGTGCTTAATCACTAATCAAGCTCTGACCCCAAGTCACTCCGGGGCTACCGTCCGGCGGTCGAGAACCACTTCAGGACGCTCGCGATCCGCGCGGCGGCATGGCCGTCGCCGTAGAAGTCCGGTCGCGGTTTGTGCGCAAAGTCCTCGCCGAGGATGGCCTCCGTGGCGGCGCGGATGGCCTCCGTCGTCGCTCCGGCGAGCCGGTTCCACCCGATCTCCACCAGTTCCGTCCACTCGGTCTCCTCCCGGGCTACAACGCAGGGCACGCCGAAGAAGTACGCTTCCTTCTGGACACCGCCGGAATCCGTCAGCAGCAAGCGTGCCTCGCTTTCCAGTGCGATCATCTCCACGTACGACACCGGATCGCTCGCGATGATCTCCTGCCGCGTCCAGCGTCGGCAGCAGAGTCGGCTTTTTCCATCGCCTTCTTCGTGCGCGGGTGGACGGGAAAGAGGACTTTCAGTCCGCCCAGGGCGATCTGCCGCATCGCCTCCAGGATGCAGCGGAGATTCTCCGGCTCATCGGTATTGCCGGCGCGGTGGATCGTTGTCAGGACATACTCGTGCGGCGTGAGACCATAACGGCCCAGAATATCCGCCTTTCTCCGCCCTTCGTGCTCCAGCCGCTCCTTCACTTCCCGGGCCAGATCGAGCATCACGTCCCCCACGTTGAGGACCAGAGGAGCCTTTGATTGCGGATTGCGGATTGCGGATTGCGGATTCAAATCAGCGCCCTTCCTAATCCGCAATCATCAATTCGCAATCCGCAATCAGAAGCGATGATGATGTTATGAAATCCCTCTCGCTGGAGGTTCTCCACGGCGGTCTGGGTCGGGCAGAACAGGAGGTCGGAACAGTGGTCCGCGACGATGCGATTGATCTCTTCGGGCATCCGCCGGTTGAAGCTGCGGAGCCCCGCCTCGACGTGCGCGACGGGGATGTGCAGCTTCACGGGGGCCAGCGCCCCGGCCAGCGTCGTGTTCGTATCGCCGTAGACGACGACGATATCCGGGTCCTCTTTGAGCAGCACTTCCTCGATGCCCGCAAGCATTTTTCCGGTTTGTTCGCCGTGCCGGCCGGAGCCGATCCCCAGATAGTAGTTGGGCTGCGGCAGGTCGAGCTCGCGGAAGAAGACCTCCGACATGTTGAAATCGTAGTGCTGGCCCGTGTGCACCAGGAGCTCCTCGAAGCCGACGTGGCGCATCTGCTGCGAGACAACCGCCGCCTTGATGAACTGCGGCCGGGCCCCCACGATGGACAGCACCTTCATCCGCTCACCCTCCCTGGTCTCGTAAAGTCCGACGAGGATCCGCACGATCCGCTCGGCCGTGTGGCCGTCCCACAAGGCCGGGACCTTGCCCCGCTTCCATTGTCCCGCCAGGATGCGGGCCGAGCGCTCTTCGATGTTGCTCATGTCCACCAGCTCGTTCGTGCCCTCGGTAATCGTGATCGGCCGTTCCGTGTTCGGCCGCAGCGTCAAGCACGGCAATCCCAGATACGTCGCCTCCTCCTGAATGCCGCCGGAATCCGTCACGATAAAGCGGGCGTTGTTTTCGAGCGTGATGAACTCCCGGTACCGCACGGGGTCGATGAGGTGCAGGCGATCGCGGCCGGAGGCGCTGAGACCAAAAGTCTCGATGTTCTTCCGCGTCCGGGGATGCACCGGAAAAACCACCGGCACCTGGGCCGACAGCCGATCGAGATACGCCAAGATTTGCTCCAGGCCGTCCCGTTCGTCCACATTCGACGGCCGGTGCAGAGTCACCAGCACGTAATTTCGTCGCGCCAGGCCAAAGCGTTGGATGATTTGCTCCTGGTCGTTCGGGTCGATGCGATCGAGAATGCGGATCAGCGAGTCGATCATGATATTGCCGACCCGGTGAACTCTATTCGGCGCTACCCCTTCCCGCCGCAGGTTCTCATCGCCGTCGGGCGAGGGCGTAAAGAGCAGGTCGGAGACGGTGTCCGTCACCCGCCGGTTGATCTCTTCCGGCATGGTCTCATCGAAGCTGCGCAGGCCCGCCTCGACGTGAGCGACGGAGATCAGCAATTTCTTGGCCGTCAAGCTGCAGGCCAGCGTCGAATTCACGTCGCCGAAAACGACCACGAGATCGGGCTTTTCCGCCAGGAGCACCTTCTCGAACTCGACCATGATCCGGGCTGTCTGCTCGGCATGGGAGCCGGAGCCGGCGCCGAGGAAATGGTGCGGCCGCGGCAGGTCCAGGTCCTCGAAGAACGCCTGGGACATCGCATAGTCGTAATGCTGCCCCGTATGGACGATCAGAGGCTTCAGCGGCCCGGCCGGGTCCAGCGCGAAATAGAGCGGGGCCATTTTCATGAAATTGGGCCGCGCCCCCACGACTAAGAGCACTTTCGCCACGTCAACGATCTCCTGCCGTTTTCAAAACCGTATCATAGATCTGCAGGAGTTTCCGGCTTTCCTTTTCCCAGTTATACCTTTCCAGCACGGCCCGCCGGCCATTGGCTCCCATCTGCTGCGCCTCCTGCGGATGCTCGATCAGATACTCCATCGCCCGGGCGATCTCCTCGGGCCGGGTCGGATCGACGGTCAGTCCGCACCGATGCGACTCCACGACCTCCTGGTAGAGTGGGAAATTCGACGCCACCACCGGCAGGCCGACCAGCATATAGTCAAAGAGCTTGTTGGGCAAGCAGCTTGTGTTGTTCGAGTAGGGCAAGTACGTGATGACGCCCATCGTGGCTTGCGACGACAGCCGTTCCTTCTCCTCGTAGGGCACCCAGGCGATGAACTTGACGTTCGCCTCCACGCCCGAGCTTCTTCGCCAAATCCTTGAGCTCCTGCTCGAAGGAGGCCGGCTGGCTCGATCCAACCAAGTAAAGCTCCCAGTCCGGATGCTTCTTGGCGACGAGGGCAAACGCCTCGACCACTTCCACCAAACCGCGAATCCGCGCCATGCCGCCCAGGTAGATGATCCTCTTTTGCGGCTCCCTCTGGAACGTCTCCGACAGCTTGAGGATGGGATAGTTCTCGATCGGTCCGGAACGAACCTTCATCGTCTGGTAGCGCTGCCCGACGAAAGGGGTCGTATAGATCACATAGTCGAAGAACCGCACCACGGCCCGCTCGAACAGGTCGAACGATTTGCTGATGAGCCGCCGGAGCGGCTTGGCGATGTAATACTTGTCGAGGATGCTGTTGGGGTAGTGCTCGTGGACATCCCAGATGACCTTCTTGCCCCGCCGTTTCAGGAGCAGGCCGACGATCATCAACTCGGGGTCATGGAAATGATAAACGTCCGCGTCCTCCTGCACCGCCAAGCGGTAGACCCGCCAGAGAATCTTCGTCATCCGGTGCAGCCGATTCTTCGGCGGCGGCAGCGGCACCACGCGAACGCCGTCCACGACCTCTTCCTTGTCATGCCGGGCGATCAGGACCACGTCGTAACCCGCCTGGGCCAGACTCTTGGCCGCCCGGTGGAAGATCCGGCCGTCGAACGGCTGATGCACCGAGGTCATCAGGCAAACCTTGGCGCCACGTTGTTTGGGCACGTCACTCATCTGCCTTCGCCAAGGACCATAGGGCATCGGCAAAAATACGGGCGTTGCGCTCGGGGTCGAAGACTTCCCGGGCTCGCGTCAGCCCTCTTTGTCCGGCCGTTCCGACGAAACGCCTCATCGGTGACCATCCGTTCCATCGCCCCTTGGAGCTGATCCGACATTCTTCGCTTCGACCAGCAGACCGGTCTCGCCGTCGATAACCGCCTCCGGGATACCGCCGACGCGTGTCGCCACGATGGGAAGCCCGCAGTTCATCGCCTCCAAGACCGCCTGGGGCATGCCCTCGCTATGCGAAGGCAGCACCAGAAAATCGGCCGCTTGGAGAAAACGCGGGACCTCCTCCGGCGGCACGCGGCCGGGCAACACGACCGCCCCCTTACGCCCCGCGCGACGTGCGAGCGCGACCAGCCTGCCCTGCGCCGGTCCAGCGCCGACGCAGACAAGTCGGAACCGCTCGTGTTTCCCGAGTAGCGGCTCCGCGGCGGCCGCCAATTCCTTCATGCCTTTGGTCTCGACCAGCCCGCCAACGTACACGCCGATAATGCTCTCTCTCGCCCATCCAAGTTGCTCTCGAACGCGGTTCTTGTCCTGGGCCGGGACGAATTGGTTGCGTGTCTCGACCCAGGTACACGCACAGCGGCTCGCGCCGGCATCGGCCTGTCTCGGCCAGGCGACGGCAAATCGACTGACTGACGCCGACGGGCAGATCGACGCGTTCGAGCGTCGCGCCGAGATGCTGCCATAGAGCGGGCATCCGGTCCGGGTACACCATTACGTCGCTTCCCACCGCCAAAGTCGCCACCGGAAGCCCCAGCGCGTCCCCGATCGCCACGGCTGCCTCGGCATCCGGGAGCATCGAAACGCCCAAAACCAAATCGAAGCGGTTCTCACGATGCCATCTCCGAGCCACCGGCAGCAACCGACGCGCCATCGACTTGCCTTCGAAACGCCGAAACCCGAAGCCGGGCGGGCGAAAGTACGCCACCGGACGAGCCTCCCATCCTTGGGGCGGGGTCAGCGGATTCGCCGGTCCGTAATCGCGCCAACGCGGGACATAGTACAACGGCCAAGGCGCCCACGGCCGGCCAACGAGAAAACAGCATTCGATGTTGTGCCGCTGTAGGTCCTCCGCTTCCCGGCACAGGAACGCCCCGTACTGAGCCGAGTGCCTCGTCGGGAAACATGTGGCTGATCGTCAGAACTCCGGAGCGTTTTGGTCTTTATCATCGCCCCACTGCTGGGGACGCCGTCCCCAGACCCCTGGCATTTTTCGCTTTTCACCAATAGCATGGTAGAAGAGGGAAATCCCACGGAGTCAAGTAGGATGGGCTTCAGCCCATGCGGATCATCCGTGCGAGTCGATAGAAGCGGCATGGGCTAAAGCCCATCCTACAGGCTTTTCAAGCATGCGATTGGTCCAATGCGACAAATGCCGGGGGCTTGGGGGCCGAGCCCCCAACTTGAAATCCTCAGCATTCTTCTGCGCCGTCCGTCGCTTCCGTCACGTCTTCGGGCGGTGCGACGTGGCCCCAGCCGAGGCGTTCGGCCGCCAGGACAAAACCCAGAAAGACCCAGTAGTACTTGGCGGAGACCTGCTTGATGTTGAGGCCCATCACCAGCAGGAACGTCAACATAGCCCGGGCGTACAGTTTCTCCACCGTCAGCGGCGTGCGCTTGACCGTCAGCATCAGCAGGATCACGAAGGCGGCGAATAAGACCGCCGCCGGGATGCCGTATACGCCCAGAGAGAAGAAGAAATCATTGTGAGGCCAGATCGAGCTGCCCGTTCTCTCGAACCA
Source organism: uncultured Planctomycetota bacterium (assembly GCA_963750205.1). GTDB lineage: Bacteria > Planctomycetota > Phycisphaerae > Sedimentisphaerales > Anaerobacaceae > PLanc-01. The sequence goes on along the minus strand of CAVVRJ010000011.1, from coordinate 266,717 downwards.
GCTCACGTAGCCGGTCCCGGCCGGATAAGCCAGCACTGCCCGCACGGCACTCTGGAGCGCCTCGGCTCGGAAAGCCAGGGCCTCCTTGGCACGGCCGACGTTGGTCAGACGCTCGGAGACCGCACTGGCCAACCCGTGCTCGCGGACCAGCAAGCCCGCCGATATCGAGGCCAGCAGAACGATCGCCAGCAGCAAGGCCGCCAAGGTGGGGCGACGCAGGACCTGCCGCACGAAGAGCAGCGGCGACAGCAGCGTGAACGCTAAAGCCACCAGCCCGCCGCGCGAGCCCGTGCGGAGCATCATCACCGGCAGGAACAGAAGAGCCACAAAATAAACCGCCCGCCAGAAAAAGCTACGGTCGCGAGCGAACAGGTAAATGGCCGAGAGAAACGCGACGGCGATCAGGGCCGACAACATATTGGCGTCGATCGCCTGACCGAGTGTCGCCGCGTACCGCACGTCCCGCCCCTCCGGTACGGCCCGAATCGCCTGGCCGGTCTTGAGGATCAGGACGACGGAGCCGACCATGCCGACGACGTAGGACCGCAAGGCCCAGCGGAAGGTACTCTCGTAGTTCGTTTCCAAAATCCAATAGACGATCAGGATCAGCAGGACGAGCTGGAATTGGGTGAACGCCCGCGACAACTCCTCGGCCAAGTACGGCTGCGTCAACGATGTCACGCCAATCCACAAGCTCAAACCCACCGCGACCCAAAGGGCCTTGTGCCGAACCCGCAGGCCCGGGTGTGTCATCAGCACATTAAGAAAGAAGCTGACCGCCACGGCCAGGCCCACGGCGCGGTCGAGACTAAACGCCGCTTGCCAGCCCACGCCCGCCCCGGTCGGCAGAACCAGCATGAGAATGCTCAGAGCGAATGTCGGCTTGAGCACCATCCCGACGAAGGTCGGCAGCGCGACTACCGCCACGCCCGCCATTGGGCTCTTGGCCAGAACGACAACACCCAGCCCGACCGCACAGAGAAGAAGCCAGGCGGTGAGAAGCAGATAGCTCAGCGCCGGCGAAAGCGGAATATCGGACGTGCGCTCCGGCGGCTCCTCGAGCAGGCGCATACTCGTCAATCTCGTTGGCGTAGGTGCTGTACATCGACATGGATATCGGCGCACCGAGGCACCGCCGTTATTTCTCAGATATTCAACGCTGCGATCTGTCATCCAGTCGCGAACGCCGATACCAGAGGTTATCGGCACAAGGGTCCGCATTTCATTGAGCCGGGACGGTCATCTCGGCGGTTTGCGCGGCAGGTTGGCGTTTGCCGCGTCGCAGCACCGACAGTAGCCGACGGTGCTCGACAGCGTCCATGCCCAGGAACCAGCTACCCAGGACGGTGGTGGCGCCTACGGCCGCCACGACCGCGAATAGTCCGGTCCAAGATGCCGGCGGGGCAAAGTGCTTCCACAGACCGAGCAACGCCACGCTGGGAACTGTGCTCAACAGCGCCGGCCGCCAGACGCGGCGGAGGCTCTCCCACGCCGAGATCTTCATCTTGCGGTTGAAGTAGATCGGGAGGATGAGGCCCGCCACCAGGGCCATGGGCAGCAAATTGCTCCACGCGATGCCTTCCAGCCCCCAGCCGAAGACCTTCACAAAGCAGACGGCGCTCGCGACGCACAGAACCGCTTCGACGACCGTGAGAATGCCAAAGACGCGGTGCTCGCCGCGCCCCGCCAGGACCAGGTAATTACTGTGCTGGCTCAGGAGGAAGAAGTAGCCGACCGTCAGGATGGTCATCACCGTCGCCATGGATTCCACGACGGCCGGGTCGCCAAACTTCCGGCCTACCCAGACCGTCAGGAACTCGCGGCCCATGATCATCAGAAAGGCCGCCGCAGGGATGAGGATCAGCAGGCTGTACTTTTGCGTCACGAAGGCGATCAGCCGGACCGTCTCGTGATCGTCCCGAGCGTCCAGATCGCTAACGGCCGGCTTGATGACCGCCGTGAACGCCTCCACGAACTGCGACAACAAGTACAGCGCCGCCACGGTAACCCAGAGCTGGGTGACCACCTCCATCGTGAGATAAATGCCGGCGACCATCTTGCTGGCGTGATAAATGATGATGGCCCCAATCGCATACAGGAACGTGTTCACGCCGTAGAAGAGCATCTCTTTGAGCAGGGTGCGATCCACATACCGCCACGAGGCGTACCCCCGGGGCAGCAGCCGACGGGCCAGAAGGTGCTGGGTGCCCCGCGCGACAATCTCACTGATGCCGTAGATGAGCCCGAGGGTCACCAAGCCATAACCGCGCAGCAAGAGAACCACGGTCACAATCGTGCGGAGCGTCAGCGTCACGACCGTCACGATGCTGACCATATCATACCGCTGCAAGCCGCTAAGCACGGCGGTCGTCAATTGCAGGGGCATCGAGGCGGCGAAGGTCAGGCCGACGACCAAGGTCAGCATGCCCGCTTCGCGGACCAAGGCCGGCGGAATGGTGAACCAATCGCCGATTTTCGCGGCCAGCACGAACGTCAGGAGCACCATCACTCCGCCCATGATCGAGAAGAAGAACAGGGCCGTGCTGACGACCTTGCGAATGCCCTCCTGGTCATCCGCGGCCAAGTACATCGGGATCCGGCGGTTGATCGCACTGTTGAGCCCCAGGCCCAGGGTCATCCGGTAGCGGAAGATCTCGCCGACGGTCGCCCAGACGCCGCTGCGCTCTTCGCCGAAGCATTTCACGTAGAAACCGATCAGGAGAAAAGTGACGATCGCGTTGCTCATCAGCATCACGAGATTGGAGATCGTGTTGCGAACCAGCGTGCGTGAGGTGGTGACTGTCTTGGCCATAGAGGCGAATCGGATCCTTCCGTGTGCTGAGGATTAGGATTTGCGGACGACGCGCCACAAGACGCCGGCCTCGGCGAGCTCGTACCGCGCGAGCAGGAACGCGGGGCAATATCCGGGGCGGCGGGAGACGACGTAAACCGGAATGCTCGTCCAGCAACTGGGGCATCGTCCCCTCCTGGACCCGCGGGGCCCCCGGGCTGCCGACCGCTGCGCCGACGATCTTCACATCCGGCCGCAGGTTCTCGACTTCCTGCACGTACAGCAGCGGGGGCACGGTCGTGCTGTCCGCGTAGATGATGGCGCCGGGTTCGGCCTTGCTCCAGGGCTTCACGGGCGAAGCGCTGGGCCCCCGTGTCGCCGGTCCTCCAAGGCCGCAGGAAATACTCGTAGTCGTTGCGATACGGGATATCCTGCCGGGTCCCGAGGGATAGATGCAGACGCTGCGCCAGCGTCGGTAGCAGCGCGTAGACGGCCACCGGTAGGAGGGAGAATGCCGCCACGAGTAGGGTGGGGCTTGCCCCACCAAATCGACGACGGTGGGACAAGCCCCACCCTACCAACTCGTACACGCCCACGCCGACCACGACCGCGACCACACAATAGAACGGCAGAAAGAACGCAAAGCGATCCACCACGGTGTATCGGCAAGCAAAGAGGAAGAACAAGACCAGAAGTGCCATAATTATGGCGGGAAAGCCTGAAGTTCCCCTGGTCCTGCGCAGGCCCACGAGACCAGCGAGAAACAGCAAGGCATTGGGCGTCGGGAAGTTGAGCACGAGGTAGAGGAGATCCTCCCGCACCAGCTTCCACGACAGGTGGATATTGAGGACGTCGGCCCGCCAGCGGTTGCCGAAGGCGGCCGAAGCGAGCGTGCCGAGGACGTCGCCGCTGTGGATCATGTTCTTGACGATCAGATACTCATAAGGCAGCGCACCGAGGACCCACAGCCCCCCAATGGCCGCAACGTCCCTCACGCGAACCCTCCGCGTGCCAGCAGCCCGACGAGAAACACGCCGTAGCACACCAGGGGGATTATGGCGAGCATGTGGACCGCGAGGGCCAAGCCATTGAGCAAGCCGAGGCCGTAGAGATAGCCAACCTTCTTGGTCCGGGTGTACTCCAGCAGCACAACCAACTCGCCCAGGAATAGTGCGGCCCAGAGCGTGTAGACCTCGGCGATGCTCGCGTGCCACCAGAAGGTGTGCGAGACGGCCAGGGTCACGGCGGCGATGACGGCCGGGAAATCCTTGCCCAGCCACAAGCGGACCAGCAGGTACAGGTTCGCCACCGCGAAGGCGGCCGCCACGGCGGAGACAAGATTGACCCGCCGACCGAACTCCCCGACGGGCACGTGCTTGGCCCCGATGGCAACGAGATGATACAGCGGATGCGCAAGGGCCAGCCCTTCGAAGCCTTCGACATCGTTGTGCCACACCCGGTACTGAAACAGCCCGCTATCCTGCCACGCCGCCCCCGGCGCAGCAACTGAGGCCGTAGAGAATCACTGCGCCGAGGAGAACCACGCCATATCTGAGGGGCATTGATGATATCCGATTCATCGTGGCCAGCGGACCGAGGTTCGTACGGTGGGTTCTTAACCCACGCGTTGTCCCGGTGGATGCGCTCTAAATGCGTGGGTTGAGAACCCACCCTACCTGCTCCATCGCAATCCGTCTCAACAGACCGTCACGACGAGCCCTTCCGTGCTGACACGGAAATCGAAGAAGCGGGCACGGGGGTTGGGCGGCTCGGTTTCGAGCATCCGCCGCACGGCGGCCGCGTCTTCGGGCGACTTGCAGACCATCAGCAGGAAACCGCCGCCGCCGGCGCCGAGGAGCTTGCCGCCATAGATGTGCGGCCGGACGCGGGCGAACAGCGTCTCGATCTCCTCGTTGCTGCTGTTGGGGTCCAGGCGCTTATTGAGCTGCCACGCCACGTCCATCAGGCCCCCGAACTGCTCGATGTCCTTGCGGATGAACGTATCCATCACGTCGCGGGCGAGCGACCCGATGTGCCGCAACGTCGTCATCGCTTCCCGGTCCCGGTTGAGATACCGCCCTACGACCTGCTGGAGGATGTTCTTTGCCAGGCGGGTGATGCCCGTGTAGTACAGCAGCGTCCGGCCGCCATTGGCCCGGGGGTCCAGGATGTCCGCGGGCAGGTAGTGGATGTGCGCGTCCGGGACCATGCCCGGCTCGGTGACAATCATCTTGACGCCATCGACCACGCCGCCGATCTGGTCCTGCCAGCCGCCGCCGGTGGTCAGGGCCTGCTCCAGCCGCAGCACGCTGTGGAACAGCTCGCGCGCGGACAGTTGCTTGCCCATGACACGCCCCAGTGCCGCCACGATCACGGCCCCCATGATGCTGGATGTTCCCAGCCCGCTTCCTTTGGGAATGGCCGCCAGCGTGGTCAGCTCGATGCCGCCGCCGAAAGCTTCGAGGGCTTTCTTCAGACTCGTAGCTCCCGTCCGTCGGTTCGGCGCCAGGCCGGAGAGGGCCAGCGCCGCCTTGGCCAGGGCGAAGCTGCCCGTGGCCTGGCGATAGTCCATCAGGTCGGCGAATTTGCGTGCTTCGATCCGCACGCCCAGATCGATCGAGCCGATCCGAATCACGGGCTCGTCGATCACCCGGACGTAGGCCTGGATCGGGGGCTGGCCGTTCAGGTCCACGGCGGCATTGGTAACGCACCCGCCCCACTCCAGCGAGTAGGGCGGCGTATCCGTCCAGCCGCCGCCCAGATCCAGCCGGGCCGGCGCGGGCCCAGACGATCTCGTCGCTGCGCAGCACGCTGTGCGGCCGGACATCCTCCTCGCCCCCGCTGGCCACGATTGCCTGCTCCAGACCTTGGAAGGCCGCCCGCTGCATCCGCCGGCACCATTCGGACAAGGTCATCCCTTCCGCCGGATCGAGCGAGAGCGACTTGAGTCGGCGCCGGGTCGTCTGATCGAGCAGATCGGTCAAGCCGGCCAGCATTTGCGTCGCCGGCTGGTCCTGTTCCGGATGCAGATCCGTCAAGGCCGAGCCCAGCGTGTGCACGATGCGAGGGAGAACCAGCGACGCCGTGCCCCGCTCTTGTTGACTGTCGCCGTAGCAACAGGCCTGCCTCAGGGCCTCCACCACCCAGATCGTCGGATTCCTGCCCCGGCGCATCAAGGCGGTCAGCTCGCGCGCCGACAGGCCGCTGTCCGGCCGAAAAGCCCGTTGCAGCGTGCCCAAGACCACTTGCGCCCGAATGATGCCGCGCCGCTCGTAGAAGCCCCGGTGGTCGGCCAGCGTGAGAATCTGTTCGAGGCTGTAACGCGGGGCCCAGCGCCAGGCCTGACGCTGACGATCGGCCGCTTGTGCCGGATCGAGCATCCACAGCCACTGCCGGTATTCGTTATGCCGCTTCACCGCCGGAAAGAGCCGGGCATTCCAGATCGTGCAGTCCTTCCGCTCGGTGCCGACAGGCCACACCTCGTCCTCCCGGGCTCCGACCTTTTGGAGCCACGCGAGCAAGGGTGTGCCACAGAAGACCGCGCCGGCATCCGCCGGCTCCTTGAAGGCGTCATCCACGCCATAGCACCGGACGAACCACACGCTCTTGCGTTTTTCATCCCGGCCCCCGATCACATCGAGACACCCACCCGCCGGCAGGGATAACGGCTCATGGACGTCAATGCCGACGACTACGTTGTCTCCCCCCAGCGACAGAGACGCGTGAATCCGACAACCCTCGACCCAACCGGTGGGACCCTGAATCGCGCCACCGGCAGTGATTTCATTGTTGACGTCCAAGCACGTCTGGAGGTGCGAGATACCCTGATCCTCCTGAAGCAGGCGCGTGCCGCTCTTGAGGATGCTGCGGTTCATGCCGAAGTCGAGGAACTCGCAGTGTTTGAGCAACTGCACGTGGAATGGGATGGCCGAGAGAGGGCCAAAAAGCTCGCCCAGCATAGATCCCGCCCACTTCGATCCGCTCTCGTAGGCGGACTTGACGTGATGTTCCGGACTGGTTTCACGCCCCATAGCGCAGCAGATTTCGCGATAGAAATCGAGTCCCTTCTCCAGGACGGCCTGTCCGCGTCGGCCGGCAAAGACCAGCCGTCCCTTTCCATCCGCCTTAGCCCCAAAGAGCCGCAGAAGCCGGACCGCCGTGGCCGCATCGAAGTGCATGACGCCGATGTCGAGGCAGGATTGACCATAGGCATCGATGGCCGCGTGCTTCTTCTGCTCGGGAATGGAGGGCTTCTGCAGGTATAGCCGGACTTCGTCATCCGGTCCGCAACAGAAGACCCCGTGACGGCTCGCCTGCTGCGGGTGAGCATAGCAGGCCAAGCCGGTGACGCCCTGCTGGCGGAATCGCACCTGCGTCGGATCGAAGCGCAGCAGCACATCGCCGGAGGTCATGACGACCTGCCCGCGTCCCTGCATCGGCTCCGGCAGCGCCAGGTACGTGGGCAACTGCCGGTCGAACAGGCTTAGGCATACGGCGCTGTCGTTCTCGCCGGGCATGGGGATAAAGAGCTTGCCGCAAGCGCTGTACGCCGGCAGACGCCGCGAGTCGCCGCCCGCATGAACAATCAGGATTCGAAGCTCCCCGAGCACCTGTTCCCACGCCACGGGGTCCGAACGAGCCGCCCCGCGCCCCAACCGGCGGGACAGGACCTCCATCAGGCAGTACAGTGTGCTGCCCCCGCTGCCGACGCGCTGGCCGCCAGGGTCGGCGACGACCAGGACTTCCCGCACATCGCTCAGCAGCCCCAGTTCGCGGCGGACGTTCAGTTGCGTCTGGTACGCCTCGGCCTGTCGTTCATTCGAAGCCGTGACAATCAGGTAATCCCAGGGACGAGATTTCCCGTGCATACTGTCCATCTCCGCCTCACCTATCCGTCGTTTGTGCCTTATGATAATCGACAATGGTCTTCAGCGTTTGATCGAGGCTGGTTTTCGGTTGCCAGCCAATGGTCTGACGGATTCGTTCCGTGTCCGGCACGCGTCGCATCATGTCTTCGATGGGCCGGCCGTAGGCCACCGTGTAGGGCACGAACTCCTTGCGGCTGTGGCTGCCCGTGATGCCGATGATCTTGTCCGCCAGGGCCTCCATCGAAATCTCCTCCGTCGCGCCGATGTTGAAGACCTTGCCGGCCGCCTGCTCGCAGTGCATCAGACCGATGACGGCCTCCACCAAGTCCTGCACGTAGCAGAAGCACCGAGTCTGCCGGCCCGTCCCATAAATCTGAATCGGCTCGTGGCGCAGGGCCCACTGCACGAAGCGTGGCACGACCATGCCGTAGCGGCCCGTCTGGCGCGGCCCGATCGTGTTGAAGAATCGTGCCGCGACCACACTCAGGCCATACTGCTGATGAAACGCCTGTCCCAGGAATTCATCGACGGCCTTGCTGCACGCGTAGGCCCAACGGGAGAACGCCGTGCCGCCCAACACGAAATCGTCATCCTCGGCAAAGGGAACTTTCTCACTCTTACCGTAGATCTCGCTGCTCGACGCCAGAAGAATCTTGCGGCCGAACTTGTGCGCGGCTTCCAGAACGACCTCCGTCCCGGCAATATTCGTTTCGATCGTGCGGACGGGGTCATCGGCGATCAGTTGCACGCCGACGGCCGCCGCCAGGTGGAAAATGACATCGCAGCGCGACGCCAGCAACTGCACCAGCGTGGAATCCCGGATGTCGCCCTGGACGAATTGCAGCTTGGCGTGCTGCCGGAACCCTTGCAGGTTCTCCAGCCGGCCCGTGCTGAGGTCATCCAGGATCGCGACCTCGTTGCCATCCTGGAGCAGCCGCTCGGCCAAATGAGAGCCGATGAATCCCGCCCCGCCTGTGATGAATGCCTTCATATTTATCTACTACTGCAGATTTTCTATTTGAACTGCCGCGCCGACTGTTGCGCCGGCCGTTGGCACAAATCCTAAGCGGCAAATCGTCAATCGTAAATCATAAATAGAGAGACTCCGTCCCCGTCGGCGGCAAACGGGGAACAAGCAGCCTCCGTGCCGCGCGTCTCTTGTACAGCATAAGCATCGGAAAATAAAGAACATAGCCTTGAGTCCGAGAAAGCAATTAGGGCTCCTCGGCAAAGGAGACAAAACAGCCAAAGTGGAGGTGGTGGGCATGGTCTGGCAGCGCAGACGCCGTTCGGATGGAGAGTCACCATACCAAGTCCCGGGACTTGGTCGGTAGGCAAGTGGATTTTACTTCTTTGCCGCGGCCGGTTTGGTGGTCTTGAACTCGTCGAGGATCGCTTGCGTTTGCTCGCGGCGTCTTGGGCGGCCATTCGCCCTGGGCCTGGAGCTCCTTGAGGCGGTCCAGAGCCTTGGCGTTGACGATCGTGCGGCAGCGCGGGAAGCGGTTGCAGCCGAGGAAGGGGCCGCGTTTGCTCTTGCGAATGACCAGTTCGCCCTCTTTGCACTTATAGCACTTGATGCCCGTCGCTTCGGGTTTGGGCTTCGGCGGCAGAGGATTGCCCTCTTTGTCCAACCGGAGGGTGGTCTTGCAGGTGGGGTAATCGCTGCACCCCAGGAATGCCCCGAACCGGCCGTTTTTGCGGACCATCGGCTTGCCGCAATTGGGGCACTTGTGCTCGCTGACCTCGTCCTGAACCATCTTGCCTTCTTTGTCGCAAGGCGAAGCGAACTTGCACTCGGGGTATGCCGAGCAACTCAGGAACCGGCCGCTCTTGCCGAACTTGTAGACCAGCGGCTTGCCGCAGTCCGGGCACGTGTACTCGCTGGGCGTGGTCTCCGCCTTGGCGTGCTTCATCTCCTGCTTGGCCGTTTCCAGATTGGCCTTGAAGGGCCCATAAAAATCCCGCAGAACACGCACCCAGTCGAGATGCTGGTCCTCGATCTGGTCGAGCTGCTCCTCCATCTGCCGGGTGAAGGCGATGTCCATGATCTTGGGGAAGTATTCGTTCAGCTTGTTCGTGACGACCTCGCCGAGGTCGGTGGCGTGGAATTTCTTCTCCCGTTGCTCGACGTACCCGCGCTCCTGAATCGTGCTGATGATCGGCGCAGTAGGTGCTGGGACGGCCGATGCCCTCCTTTTCGAGGGCTCTTGATCAAAGAGGCTTCCGTATACCGGGCCGGCGGCTTGGTGAAATGCTGCTCGGGCTTGATGTCCACCGTGGCCAGCGGCTGGCCCACCTGGGTCGGCGGAAGCTGCTGCTCGGTCGAGGCGACCGGCCAGACCTTGCTGAACCCGTCAAAGACCAGAACACGGCCGGCGGCCTTGTAGGTGGCCGACGCCGAGGCTCGTGGGCGTCGTGATGCTCAGGGTCGTCACATTCCACCGCGCCGGCTCCATCTGGCAGGCGACGAACCGCCGCCAGATCAGATCATAGAGCTTGAACTGCTCCTCGTTGAGGTGCTGCTTGATCTCCTGCGGCGTCAGGTCCACATCGGTCGGGCGGATGGCCTCGTGGGCCTGCTGGGCGGACTTCTTGGCCGCGTAGAAGTTCGGCTTCTCCGGCACGTACTTCGGCCCGAACTGATTCTGAATGAAGTTCCGCACCTCGCCGAGGGCCTCGCCCGAGATGTGCGTGCTGTCCGTTCGCATGTACGTGATCAGACCCAGCGAGCCCATCGAGCCGAGGTCGATGCCTTCGTAAAGCTGCTGGGCGACGGCCATCGTTCTCTTGGCGGTGAAGCCGAGCCGGTTGGCGGCCGCCTGCTGCAGCGTCGAGGTGATAAAGGGCGGCGAGGCCCGCGAGACCGATTCCTTCGTCTCGATATCGCCGACTTTGAACTGGGCGTGCTCCAGCTCGCGGAAGACCTTCTGGGCTTGTTCCTCGTTGGAGGCCTGGAACTTCGCGTCGCCGATCCTGGACAGCTCCGCCTCGAAGGCATGATGATCGGCCAACCACTTGCTTTGCTGTTCGACGGTCGGCCCTTTGCCGTCGGCCGTCTTGGGCGTCATGAAATCGACCCATGGCTGATGATAGTTGCCCTGGAGATCGGTCGTGAAGACCGCCGGGATCAGCCAGTATTCCTCCGGCTTGAACTCGCGAATCTCCTTCTCCCGCTCGACGATGATCTTGACCGCCACCGATTGCACGCGGCCGGCCGACAGGCCCCGCGTAACCTTCTTCCACAGCAGCGGACTGATCTCATAGCCGACGATCCGGTCGAGGACCCGGCGGGCCTGCTGGGCCATCACCTTGTCCAGGTTGACCCGCCCCGGCTCGGAAAACGCCTCCTGGATCGCCGATTTGGTGATCGCGTTGAAGATGACCCGGTAGGTTCGGTCCTCCGGAATGCCGAGGATCTGCGCCAAATGCCAAGCGATGGCCTCCCCCTCGCGGTCAAGGTCTGTCGCCAGATAGAGCTTGTCGCACTTCTTGGCCGCCGCTTTGAGCTGCGAGACGACCGCCTTCTTGCCCGGCATAATGTCGTAAGTGGGCTCGAAGTTGTTCTCGAGATCGATATTCAGGCCCTTCGAAGGCAGATCGCGGATATGCCCCATCGAGGCCTTGACCTCGTAGTCCGACCCGAGATAGTGATTGATCGTCTTGGCCTTGGCGGGCGACTCGACGATCACCAACGATTTCTGCGAATTCGATTTTGCCATTTGTCTGCTTCAGTTCCAACGCTGACTGGGGCTCTCACGCGAAAGGGGGACCCCAAACGCGATGATATCGCCTTTGGGAACCCAGGTCGCATTAGGACCCCTTCATTACTGGCGTCAGCGCAATTAGGTTCGAGCCTTTCGACGGGTGTTGGTTTCCCAAAAGCGATCTCATCCGTATTTACCGCGTTTTGGGTCCCATCCGCGTCTTATCGGCTGTTCGGCCTCTAACGTTTAGACCGGACAGATACAGACGGGCCGACGATCTGTCAATAGGGTTGATCATTCCGGGGGCGTGCTTTCCTCCCGTGGAAACAGCACGCTCGCCTTATCTCGCCGGCCATTCGTGCCGAACAAATCAGCGCGCGACACGTAAAGAATACGGTTGCACACAAAGGCTGAGGTCCAAAGTCCTCCTTCCTCCTACCTCAGCCTTTTTTTTGCGCCTACCCACCCAGACGACCGCTACCGCCGGACGCACAGAAGTGGGCAAGCTACTTCCACGGCGCATCTGCCGGCCTAACCGAGGCCATGGATGCGGCTGATTCGCGGCCGGCTAAAAAAATTCGTGGCTGGTCGTGCCTCTTGGCGACCGTCCGAGAATCCCATTCACGCCCAAGCTCTTGTGCCGCCGGCCGCAAAGGCCCCCAAGATTTTGTACGCAGCGGCGCGATGACGCGACCTGTTTGTGTCCCCTGCGACCGACAGGAAACAGGGTTTGCCTGATTTTTGTGTGGAATTTTCCTTGTCAGCACCGCAGCCGATGAAGTATACTACTACAAGTTGGATTTGGTCCTGAGTAGTAGTAAGCACTATAACAGGGCTGGGGTTATCTCGCTTTTCCTCTCCCTCCGCTCCTCAGCCCTGTTTTTCTTTGCGCGTGCAGCCCCCGCGCTCGCGCGGTCCGTACGTCCTTCGCGACGGCCTATAGGTCCAATCCGGCCTATCCGTCGACGAAGTGGACCCACAGGACGAATAGGACCGTCAGCCAGGACTACTCTTCGTTATTGAGGAATCTGATCAGCTCGTCGGGGACATAGTCGCTGGCAAAGGCCAGAACGTCGCTGATCTCGGCCTTGGTCAGGTCGCCGGCCATTTGGCGGTTGTTGATGTCCACATTGACGATGACGCCGAACTTCATGTCCTCCGGGGGGACAGTCTCGCCGGGCGTCCCCGTGCGCTGCAGGTAAGTCGGGCGGATTTCGATGTTGACGTTCTTGTCTTCGGTGGGCGTCTCCAGCAGGAGGCGGACATTCTTGGCCCGCTGCCGCCACAGCTCGTTCTTCAGGTTGCTGGCGACGATGTCGAGCGAGTTGATGAAGCCGGTGTCGAAGACGATCTCATGGACGACGCCGACGCGCGGCACGGAGCGGTCGGGGAACCGCGACCGCAGTTCGTCGAACGTGCGACGAAAGATCTTGTCCTTTTCCGCGATGTCCAGCTCGTGCGGCCGGTCGATGTACAGCCGCACCGGGAACGTGAAGACCGGGCCGCGATTCGTCAGCACGAACGTCGGCAGCTCGACCCGCTTGGCGTTCGGCAGCAGGAACGTCCGCTGCACCCGCAGTTCGTGCGGGCCCACCAGCAGCGTCTCGAAGACCTCCGGGAACTGCTCGACCAGCCAGTTGCCGTAGTCCTGGAGCTTGGTCCGGTCCTGCTCCGGCAGCAGCGGCGGCCGCATGTCCACGCCGTACTTCACGATGTGCTGCGATACCTTCTCGATGTCGAACTGATAATTCATTCCGATCTCCGCCAACAATCCGTACCTGACGGAGAGTGTAAAGGCTGTTTCCGCGGGCAAGTCAAAGAAAACCGCCGGGCGTACAGCGGCTACTCCTTCTTCTGCTCGGTGGCCTCCTCTTCGGATTGTCTTCCGACCGTGCAGCGAACCAGCGGAACGGAATCATCCATTCTGGGCCATTTGTGCCATCCTACGGGCCCCCCGACGAAACCGCCCCGAACGTTCCGTCTCCCGATCGACCTCCGGCAATGTGCCGTCCACCGGTTGCCAAATCCATCTATTATGGTATCCTCTGAACGTTGGACAAACAAGGGCCATCCGGAGAACCGCTATGAACCTCACGAAGTACGTCACGATCGCCATTGCCTTAACCGTTTTCCTGCTGAGCGTTGGTCTTGATGCCCAAGTTCGGTGGTGTGCCCGCGCCAGAGCATCTCAAGGAGCGCCCGCCGGCGTCACTACCAACACGTATCCACCAGTGACGGCGCCGCCGGAGTCGTTCTTTCAGAAGGTCCGCGAGAGAGACCGGGACGCCGCCCGGGCGTTCTACAAGAAGTACCTGGACGTCCAGGGCATGCCGGTGGTGGCCTCGGCCGAAGTGGCGGACCGGGCGCTGCAGCGGACCTACGAGATCGTGACGCACATGCTGGCCGGCCGGCCCGACGTGGTCAAGGCGATGGTCGACCGGGGCATGTACCTGATTATCATCGGCAAGGACCAGGTCTACACCGATATGCCGGAGTACCGCCACGCCCCCAACCCGGCCTACCTCAACGAGCGGGTCCGCGGCACCGGCGGCTTTCCCACCAGCTTCGGCGAGGAGAACCTGCTGTGCCTGCCGCTGGACCGCTACGACGACGAGAGCATCGGCGTGCACGAGTTCTGCCACACGATCGACAGCACGCTGGCCCGGATCGATCCGAGCTGGACTGGCCGGCGCAACGCCGCCTACAAGAACGCCGTGGCCAAGGGCCTCTTCAAGGACACCTACGCCGGCTCCAATCCGGCGGAGTATTGGGCCGAGATCGCCCAGACCTATTTCGACAGCGACCGCGTCAACAACTGGAACCACGGCCCCATCGCCCGGCGCGAGCAGCTCAAGATCTACGACCCGGAGGGCTACGAGCTGATCCGGACCACGTTCCACCTCAGTCCCGAGCAGGACTGGCGGTACGCCTGGCTGCAACCGCTGCCGAACGTCACGACCCCGCCGGCCAAGTTCAAGATCGATCCCTATTACACGAAATTCACCTGGGCCCGCGAGTTCACCGTGGTCGGACGCCAAGCCAGCGACGAGGCCCTGCTCAAGGCCAACGACACGATCCGCAAGATGTTCGCCTATCGCCACGACATCCTGAAGGCGTTGATCGCCGATGGCGTCAAGCTGGTCGTGCTGGGCCCCCAGGAGAAGCATCTCCGACTCTGCCGGAGTTTGTAGGATGGCTTCAGCCCGTAAGGGCATCCAAGAGAAACGGCCTGACGGCGTCACTACAAACCTCGATCATACGGCCCGCTTCCTTGACTACTCGCCCGAGATCAAGCTGCTGGTCGTCGGCCAAGAAAACGTGCTGGCCGACCCTAAGGACCCGTATGCCACCGGCTCTCAAGTGATCCGCGTGTTTGCCAAAGCGATCTATTACGTGACCGGCACGCGCCCCGTCGATCCGAACTGGGACAAGCGCGGCCGGGACGTGCAGCAATACGAGATGCGGGTCCAGCGGATGGACGTCCGCTTCGACGAGAAGCTCAAGGCCGCCTACGAAGGCGCGATGAGCAAAGGCCGCTGGAAAGGCACCGCCGCCGTTCACAACCGGGTGGAGTACTGGGCCGAAGGCGTGCTGGCCTACTTCAATGCCACCGGTCCGGCGGCCGCGGCGCCCGCCGATGCCGAGCACCCGATCACCACGCGCGAGGCCCTCCAGCAGTACGACCCCGACCTGTTCGCGCTTGGTGAACGAGACGATGGCCTACAAAGGCAAAGTGGACTGGCGCTACCGCTGATCCGACGTCCGCGAGAAGGTGTGCACGGCACACCCTACGGGGCTGTCTTCAGCCAATTGGCCGCCAGCAGACAAAGATCCGCCACGTTGATGAGACCATCCCGATTGAAGTCGGCACGAGCGTCATAAGCCGGCTGTGGTTTAGAGGACAGCCAGCTTCGGGACAGGATGGCGTAATCATCAAGATCGACTCTGTTGTCACAGTTAGCGTCGCCCGGCAAAGAGGTCGAAGCAGCGATCGGGCCGAGGCTGACGATCGCTTGCGGAATGTGTGTGGCGAGGATTGCCGGCATGAACATGACGCCCGCGTCGAACGGCCGCTGGGCGTCATAGACAATCGCGAAGCCCCCGTCGGGCGTGACTTCGCTCGAATACCAACTGAGCGAGTGGCCGGCCGGGTTGTATAAGTACGTTCCGCCGGGCGTCGCGACGTAGATGTTCCGGTAAGCCCCCGTAATCGGAGCCCGTCCCGCCGCCCACAGGATGTTGCTGATCTGTTGGGCTGTGGCGGGTGTCTTGCTCAGGGAATGCTGTGAATACCGGCTGTTGAGACAGGTCTCCACCGAGTTCTTCGTGACGATGGGGGCTGGCAGGTTGCCGGCGGTGACTCCCTGGGCCTGGCACAGCGCCGGCCACACGGCTGCGGTCAAGACGATCGCTATCGCGCTTCTCATTCTCTACCTCCGTTCACGGGACGCTATTGTGACGCTCTCTTCGCAGAACCGACGACTGCATGGCTTCCTATTCTAACGCTCCCGGGCCGGCCCGGGAAAAGGAAAAGGATGTATTGACGGAGTATGCTTTGGTATCATGGGGCCCTGGTCCTGTATCGCTATTCACGGAGAATGAGCAATGACGAGAAGCATCCCTATCCCATCCGGCAGACTCACTGTGCCGTTCCTGGCACTTGCCTTCCTCCAGATTCTGGCTACGTCCCCGGCGTGGGCCCAGGGTTTCCGGGGGGCACGCCCGGTCCAGGGCGTGTACAAGGACCGGATCACGCCCCACTGGTTGGGGGACAACACGCGGTTCTGGTACCGCAACGATCTGCCCGGCAAGACCAAGGAGTTCATCCTGGTCGATGCCGAGAAGGGCGCGCGCCAACCGGCGTTCGATCACGCCAGGCTCGCCGCGGCGCTGTCCCAAGCGGCTGGAGCCGAGTACAAGGCCGATCAATTGCCGTTCAACCTCATTGAGTTCACCGACGGTGATAAGGCGATCCTCTTCACGGCGGCCGACAAAACGTGGAAGTGCGATTTGAGCACTTATCAAGTGCGGCCAGTGACGCGAAGATCACAACAACCGAAGAGAGTCCGGGGATGCGCGGCATGCGCGGGGGCCGGGGCGGCACCGGCCCGGCGGGAACGGGCCGCGGGCGGGGCCGAGGCGCGTCGGCCACTTCTCCCGATGGCAAATGGACGGCCGCCCTACAAGACCACAACGTATTCGTTCGCAGCCAGGACCCCAACAAGGAGGTCCAGCTCAGCAAGGACGGCGCCGAAGGCAATGCGTACGCGGATCGATTCTCCTGGTCGGCCGACTCTACGACGCTGGTGAGCTGGCGGGTCGAGCCCGGCGAGAACAAGGAAGTCTATCTGGTTCGCTCGTCACCGGCGGACGGCGGTCGTGCGGTCCTCCAGTCGCGGCCCTACGCGCAGGCGGGCGACAAGTACCCGCTGCTGGAGCTGAATCTGTTCGACGTCGCCAACAGTAAGCAGACCAAGCCTCAAATCGACCGGTGGACCGATCCGGATTACGGCTCCTCCAACCCGCCCGCTCTCCATTGGGCCAAGGACGGCCGGGATTTCACGTATCAACAGGAGGATCGCGGTCATCAGCGTTTCCGCGTGGTGAAGGTGGACTCGCGCACCGGCGCGGTCTCGAATGTCATCGAGGAGAAGACCGAGACCTTCATCTGGACAGCCCACGCCGAGGCCCTGAACCTGGCTTTCGTGAACTGGCTGGAGAAGACCGACGAGATCATCTACGTCTCCGAGCGGGACGGGTGGCGGCATCTCTACTTAGCCGACGTCGGGCAGGGCAAGATCGTCCACCAGATCACCAAGGGACAGTGGGTCGTGCGCGGCATCGACCGCATCGACGAAGACACACGCCAGATCTGGTTTACCGCCTGCGGCATGTACTCCGATCAGGACCCCTATTTCCTCCATTACTACCGCGTCAACTTCGACGGGTCCGGCCTGGTCGCCCTGACGGAAGGCAACGGTAACCACACGGTCCAGTACTCGCCCGATCGCAAGTACCTGATCGATACGTACAGCCGCGTGGATGCGGCCCCCGTCCACAAGCTGCACCGCGTTTCCGACGGCAAGCTCATGTGTGCCTTGGAAGAAGCGGATATCCATGAGCTGGTCGCCTCGGGGTGGGCGCCGCCGGAAGTGTTTGTGGCCAAGGGACGCGACGGCAAGACCGACATCTGGGGCATCATCTGCCGGCCCAAGAATCTCGATCCGAGCAAGAAGTATCCGGTCCTTGAGCAAATCTACAACGGCCCTCAGAGTGCGTATGTGCCCAAGAGCTTCAGCGGTGCGCGTCCGTTCTCGTCGCTCACGGACCTGGGCTTCATCGTCGTGCAGGCCGACGCGATGGGCACGGCCCACCGCTCCAAGGCCTTCCACGATGTCTGCTGGCACAACCTCAAGGATGCCGGGTTCCCGGACCGCATCCTCTGGCACAAGGCCATCGCCGCCAAGTATCCGTACTATGACATCAGCCGCGTGGGCATCTACGGCAACTCCGCCGGCGGCCAGAACGCGGCGGGCGCCGTGCTGTTCCATCCGGATTTCTACAAAGCCGCCGTGGCCAACTCCGGCTGCCACGACAACCGGCTGGACAAAGCCTCCTGGAACGAGCAATGGATGGGTTATCCCGTCGGGCCGTGCTATTCCGAGTGCTCCAATATCGACCATGCGGCCAATCTCAAGGGCCCTCTGTTCCTGATCGTCGGCGAGATGGACAAGAATGTGCCCCCGGAATCGACCATGCGCTTCGTGGACGCTCTGATCAAAGCCAGCAAGGACTTCGACCTGCTGGTCGTCCCCGGCGCCGATCACGGTGCTCCCAGCCCCGTCACCCAGCGGCGTTTGCAGGATTTCTTCGTGCGTACTCTGCTCGGCACCGAACCGCCGAATCACAACGGCGGGTAGGGTGCGCCCTGCACACCGTTCTGTCTCATCAAGGTCGGACCCCTGATCCGCCTAATGAGTCTTGACGAGCAAGATCGGTAGTCCAAGCTCTCGTCGTTGGGCGGCATCGGCATCCCTGGCGGTGCACACGGGCTGGAAGCCCATGCCAGCAGGAGCCGACTTCTCATACCCTCCGAGCCGGGGGCCAGCGATGACCGAAGTTGCTCGTCAAAACTCATTAGTGGCCGGTTCTGACCGTCCCGAAGGACCTGAGTGCCATGTCAACACTCATGCAGCCTACTGGTATCTCTTGAGAAACTCCAAAGCCGCGGATTTCTCGGCAAATTCAGCCACGATCCGGTCCCCATTGCTGTATCGGACGTGAATCTCGTATCGGTAGACCGCCCCTTGTATCTGCGTGGACTCGTAGGAGGTCAGGAAAGCGATCGCCTCCCCTGCCGAGGAGCATTCAGTCTCCCGACCGTGCAGCGGAATAACGATAATCTTCTCAACGTGGCGCCCCACCGTGCTGGCAAGGGCGGAGAAGAAATCATCGACATCCTTCCGGTGTTTGGCGACAAGCTGTGCCGCGACAGCTCGCTTTGCCTTCTTGCTCGTAGTCTTCCACCGATTGAGCTTCTTACGAAACTCCTTCTCCAGGGTGTGCTCGTCAAAGCCCGCGTCGACACCTGCTGTCTGGAATGCCGCGATGATCGACTGATAAGAGAAATAGAGGACGTGGAATCCCAATGACTTCAGTTGGTTGATCGCGCCACCGGTGAAGACGCCGGCAAGGATCGCGCCGAGGAACGGGCAACAATACTTGTGCGTGAGCGCAAGAACCTGAATCGCGCCTTGAATCTCTTGGGCTTTGTTCCTGGAATGCTTTGTGTAGCGCCGCCACGCCGTCTCAATGAAAGCCACGGGTGTCCCTATGGCCTCATTCGTTCCGCCGCGTTCGAGAACGAAATCCAGATCGTGCGCATTGCCGTAGAGGTCCGTCCACGTCACCTTCCTGCCTTCTCTCGCTGGGCGTGGGCCCTTCCTGTCCAGGTACAAGCCATGCTTATCGGCAAATTCACGCAGGGCCGGTTCAATCGCTTCTTCGAGCATGTTGCCAATGATCTGCCCGAACGTGTGGGCCAACGATTCCGCCATCCCCTATCCCTCAATCCACAGGAGCCCTTCTTTCAGAGGGACTCGGTGCTTGCGGTTCTTCCATTTGATGTTCCTGTCCCTGAGTTTCTCGAAACGGTAGCTCTTGAAGCCCGCGGCGATGGCCAGTTCGGCAATCCACTTCTCAATGGGGCAGTAGACGCCGTAGGGAGCGGAGTCGCCGATGACCCAGCACATGCGCGAGCCAGGCTTGCAGACACGCCGAAGTTGCTGAAGGACGAGGCTGATGTCACGGCAGTAAGCGGCGACCATGGTGTGATAGTGCTTCTTGCCTCCATGGTTCTCGCGCACCTCCGCCAACTGCTGGACAATACCACTCAATTCGGAACGAATCGGGGAAACCGCGTCCGTCTGCAGGAGTTCGGGAAGCCTCAGCTTCTCACGCGACGAATGCTGAGACGATGAAACAATGAGATGCTTCCGCACGGCGTCGTGGATATCCCCCCATCCATTCACGTCGCCCCAGAAACTCATTTCGAAACGCAGTGCGTCCGCGTAATCATAGTTGTTGGCATACGGCGGCGAGGTAACAACAGCATCTATCTCGCGTGACGCGTTGTCTGCAAAGGCACGCGCATCTCCGGCAATGACCTCCGCACGTGGTCGTTCTGCTCTGGCCTGCATCGACCGAAGGTCCATCTTCATAATCTCAACTTGCTGCTGGAAGGCGCACAGAGGGGCCAAGACTCTCTTCTTTGTCTTATTGGGAAGGATATACTGCCACTGCGCCGTGCCGGCCTTGGAAGTCGCACGAAGGATGGCGGTCAACGCCAGCCAAGTCAATTCCGATTCGGCCGACTTGTCCTGCACACGCAACCAAGACGATTTTAGTGTGTCGAGAACGGCAAGGGCGTCCAGATCGTAGCTCCTGCAAATCAGAGGTGGGTAATGCGCCGGGCATGATTCCCGTGTCCCTGCTTCCTCCAGAACATGAGCGGCGAAACCGGCGAACCGCTCGGGCGGCACGGCCCAGAGCAGCTTTGCCTTGCATATCCTCGAGACCACCGGATGTGCCTCGACTCCAAGGCTGGGAATCCCCAGACTGTCACACACGACTAACACAGTTCCCGATCCTGCGAAAGGGTCAAGGACAAGGTGTCGGTCCGTGATCCCCCACGTCGCCCAAGACCTGCTCGACCCATTGCGCGGCGAAGCCTGCGGAATAGCGAAACCACCGATGCACGGGAAGCGCCATGTTGTCCACGAAAGTGCCGGAGCGCGACACTCTGGGGTCGGCGGTCGTCTCTGCGACATCTTCAAACAGAGTCAACTGCGTCTGCATGCGCATATAATATCACGTTCGTCCTGTCAGGGGAAGGCCGGGCTTGCTCCATCTTACGCCTCAACGTGAACCGAGTGCCTTGCCGACGGCGGTCAACTGGTCGAGGAAAGGCTGGGCGATCAGGCCGGTGGGCTGGATAGGGACGTCCCAGGTGATAGCACCGCCCTGCTTGTGAATCCGCTGGCTCCAGGTAACGACTTGCTCGGTAGAGAATCGGGGCGTGCCCATGCCCCATGTTCGGCCGAGGTAGCTCAAGATATGTACTTGAGTCCCGTCAATCCTGCCATTAACAGCCCGGCGGATTTCCACGCGGTTGGGATCGTTGATCTCGCCGGCGGTGTAGTCCTCGTGCGGCGTAACGGACAGGATGCGCGGGACCACGCCCGGGTTAAAGGCGACGATGCTATCCGGGTTGCCCGCCCGGGCCGCCGCAGCGAAGCTGGCGAAGTTGGGGGCCTCGTCGGTGCGGTACATCGTATTGGGCCAGTAGCAACCGTCGAACCACCACCCGGCCACATTGCGGCCCCAGCGCGTGGACCATTCGCGAATGACCTGCTCCCATTTGAGCTGGAATTCGCGATTGCGGTAGGGCCCAGTCTGCCATTGCAGTGCCTGCCGCGCGGTGGCATCGCCTCCCGGCGCGCCGGCCGGCAGGTAGACCATCAGTTTGATGCCACGCTTGTGCATCGCCGTGTACAGGCCCGCAATCAGGTCCCGCCGGGAGCACTTGCTCGGGCGGATGCCGACAAGCCGGTCATACGTGGCATTGGGCGAGAGATAATAGCCGGAGTTTTGGCCGATAGTAACAAGGTAGTAGCCCGCCCCGACCGCCTTGAGTTGCTCGGCCAATCCCTCCACGTCGAAATGGCCGATCATCTCGTTCCATTTCGCGACGGTCATGGGCTCATTCAGCTCGCGGGCCTTCCAGTCGGCCAGGTAGTGGGTCATCACGCCCCACCGGGCCTCCTGCATCCAAGCCGCCCGGTGCGGGGCTTGCCGGGCAGGGTCGGGCGTGTTGGCAGTGACGCCGCGTGGAGACGCAAGATTCTGCGTCTCCACAGATGCCCTTACGGGCACACTACGAACGACGGCGTTCACCAACGGCCCGAACAAGTACCGGCGCACGGGAGCGTGGTAGGCGTTCGGGTCACCGGCTGCCGGTGTGATGACCTCACCGTTGCGCACCGCGATGAGGTTCAGGCTGGGAATGACCAGCAGGATCTGGTGGCCTGCTCCAGAACCCCAGTAGGCGTCTCTGGGCAGTTCGGGGTACGTGCCGTCGTTATTGCTCCACCAGCCGATGCCGCAGTTGCCGGGCGTGCCCACGTCGCGCGTGACCAGGCGCACGGCCTCGGCGCTGATGAGCCGCCGGCCGTCCCAATCGCCTTCGCGGAGCATGAGCCGACCCACCCGGGCCACGGCCCGCGCCGTATAGGCGGCACCGCCCCAGGAGCCGACCAGCGGCAACCCGTCCACGACGGGAGTCCGGCCATAGCCGACGGACCAATCCTGGTCCGCCGCACCGATGGGCCGCATGACACGGTCCCGCAGCAGCGTGCGGACGTCCTTCTGGGTGCATCCCGTAGCGACGCGGTGACCGCATACGTCAGCATAGCGATGCCGGGATTGCTGTACGCTATCTTGGTGCCCGGCTCGAACATCACCGGGTGCGGCATCGCGCGCGACGGTGAACGAGTCGTGCGGGGGATCGGCCGGCTGCCAAAACTCGCCTTTCCAGCCCGTCAGCTTGTTGTGGGGCAGATCGCCCTCCTCGGCGTCCTCGATGCCCGAGGTATGCGAGCCAAGCTGGCGAATCGTGATGCGGGATTTCAGCGGATCGTCCTTCCATGGGGGGATGAACTTGGCCGCCTTGTCATCCAGCGTGATTCGTCCATCGCTCATCGCCACGGCCAGCGACACGCCGCCGACCACCGCTTTGGCCATCGAGGCCGTGCCATGTTTGCTCGTGGCCGACTGGCCGGGCCCGTACCATTCGCAAAACGATCTTGTCGTTGCGAATGACCAGAAGGCCGGAGGTTTTCCGGGCCGCCAAGTCGTCGCGCATCGCTTCGAGCTTCTGGCTGGACATGCCCTGGCTTTCCGGCGTGGCGGTCGTCCACTCGAACTCCGCCGCCCCACACCAAACCGCACCCAGCGCGATCAACAACGGTTCCAACCTGCACTTCATGTAATTGCCTTCCTTTATCAATGGGCCAACCGCAACCGCACGACCACGCTCTTGGCGGTCGGCGGCGTCTTCAATACCATACTCCCGTCCTTCGATGTCACGGCTTCCTGCCCGACAAGGCGGGCCTCCACGGTGTCCATCCACTGTGCCTCCCATTTCCCATCCGGCACGCCCCGCAGAGTCAGCCGTCCGGCGGGTTGCTCCTCGGGCTGCATACCCATCCGGCTGTACATCCAATTGAACTCCGGGTGCTTGAGCCAGAGCAGCAAGTAATCGTCAGTCTGTAGCCCGCGCACTTCCAGATTCGGTCCAGTGCGCCGGACGTAATTCGTCAGCTCGAAGGCGGTGGTCATGGAGCCGCCGCCGGTGTTGGCCACCCGAATCGTGTGACTGCCCGCGGCGATCTTGATTGGATACTTCTGATAGGAAGCCCGGACGCCGTTCTGCTGCGCCAGACCTTCGGGCCCAAGTTCCTGCTCCAGGGCGATGTTACCATCGACTGACACCGTCAGCCGTGGCGCGGACTTCGCCGCTCCATCGAATTCCGGCACGTAGACGATGAATTGCCCGTCCACCGAATAGCGGACCTGGAACGACTTGGCCCGTCCCTGGCCAGTGGGCCGGTTTTCCAATCGAGCATAGAGCAGGTCCTGCCGGTCCAGCCGTCCGTTCTCCAGGACGGTGAAGGTGTCCCGGTCCCGAGCTTCCGGCGGGAACGTGTAGTTGCCCGGAAAGCCCTCGACGAAGGCATTGGCGTAGTAGACCGGCCGCGCGGCATCGGCAAACTCGAACGCCTGCACCTGCACGGGCCGCCACGTGCGCCGGCTGAAAGGAACGCCCTTGACGACCTGCGCCACGGCCTGGATGTAGCGATAGAAACGATCGTCGTCCAGCCAGTTCCAGTCCCACGCCATGCCGGTGCCGGCGCTGCCGCTGACGAGGGGACTCCAGAGCCCGTCATGGACCATCACCCGCTCGGGATCATGCGCCGCGTAGCCACCGGGGCCCATGGTGTGCCCGATTCCATACTCCGTGAGCATATAGGGTTTGTGGAACTGCTCGATGAGCCGCTTCGTCCAGACCTCGCCGATCAGCAGCGATGTCCTTGACGGCATAGGTGTTCGTCGAGACCAGCTCCATCTCCGGCAGGCCGTCCACCTCGGCGTAGCTGTTCAAGTTCCCGAAGTTCGTGTGGATGACATGTTTCACCGGATCTGCCGCCCGCAGATAGCGTGCCATCCGTTGGTGCCACCGCGCCGCGGTCTTGGGGTTGAATCCTCCCGCCGCACTGGCCTCGTTCCACAGGTCCCACGAGAAGACGCTGGTCGAGCTACCCCAGCGGGCGACGACATAACGCAACAGGTTCTCGAAAACGCGCTGGGCCCGTTCGTCGGTCCAGTATTCGCCGGGTTGCTGGAGGAAGCCGCCGTTCTTGACGTTGTAGACATTCGTGTCCCAGCCGCTGTCGCTGGTGCGAAAGTTCGTCTGATTGGTGAGCGTCAGCATGTGGTACACGCCCAGCCGTTCGCCCAGCCCCAGCACCTGATCCACGGCCCAGCAGTATTCCAGGTTCAGCCTGCCCACGCCCTTGTCCGGGCGCCCGCTCGCGACGACGCGTTCCATGATGTCGAAATAGCTGTGCGTCAGGAACAGGCGATTGAAGTTGCCTCCGGCCCCGGCAAAGCGGTCGTACATCCGCTCGAACTGAGAGACGGAGCCCAGCGCCTTATCCATCGCCACAGCACAGAACGGCGTACCGTCATCGAATTCGAAATAGAGTGGATTATGGCGGGAAATCCGCAGATAGCCGTGGCCACTGCCCGCCGCGGTACACAGTGAAGGCGGGGGCTTCCGCCGCTGATCTCCCGTCCTCCGTTCTTCGCCTTCAACACGCAGATGTACTTTCCCGTCTGGGATGGTGCGAACCGCACCTTCCAGCAAGGCTCACCCACGCGTTGGTAGGACTCACGCCCGTTGGAGACCGTCCGGCTATACTCCTGGTAAAAGAAACCCGGGACCGTAACCTGTGCTCCGTCCGAGGCCGTGAAGACCGCGTCCACGCGGACCTCATTCGGATCGAAGGGGTTTTGCCACTGGCCCTCCATCCGGAACGTGACTTCCACGGTCTCATAGCGGGCCACTTCGGCCTTGCTGACTGACACGCCGGAAATCGCCAGCGTCCCCGAGGAAGCCAAAGGCACAACATTGTCGGCCGCCCAGACTGACCCAGGCAAGAGCACAAAGGCAAGCACAAGCCAGAACAGAGTCGCTTCTCATCTTTATTTCTCCTTCACGAAGCGGGCGAGAAAGCCGCCGCCGTTAGTCATTTCGATCGTGAGGGTGTCGGACCGCTGCACGGTTTTGTCCTCCAGGACCACCGCATCGGCCTTCTCCTTGTTGTCACGGACCAGCGAGGCCTTGTAGGAACCTTCGCCCAAGAACGATAGCGGCACTTGGATCGTTTTGCCCTGCGGGCCGGCCATGACGGCTAAGAACCAGGTGTCCCCCGTGCGCCGGGCGAAGATCGCCAATTCGCCGATCCTCGATTCCGGCAATACGATAGTCTGGTCCCACACGGCCGGAATGCTCTTGATCACGTTGGCCGCCGGATTATCCAGCACAGCTTGCGGATTTGCCGCCAGCGTCAGCATAGGACTGGCGAAGATCGCGAAGCTGGCGATCTGGTGCGCCCAGGTCGAGTCGGCCCGCCGAGCGCCGAAGTGAATCGTCGTGTAGTCGGCCGGACCGGCCAGAGTAGCGCGTGAAGGGAAGAATCGTCTCGTGCCGGGCCCGCTCCTTGAGGGCGCTGCTCTCCATGCCGCGAACAGCCTCGCGGACCAACTCGTTCGGCCATGTTCTATTGCGGCCTGTCGGCTTGTTCGCCCCGTGGAAGTCGAGCACCATTTGGCGTTCGGCCGCCAGCTTGAGCAGCTCTTCGTAGAGGTCGATGTTCTCCTTGGCCTCGTGATCGAAGAAGTCGATCTTGGCCCCGGCGACGCCCAAGCCGTGCAGCTTGTTGAAGAACGCCTCGCGGGCCTCCGGCGTACGCAGTTGGTTGCTGTGTTTCCAGAACAGAAGCCGCACGCCGCGCTCTTTGGAGTACGCGACGATGTCCTTGATCTGCTCGTCACTCCAGCGGCTCCAGATACCTTCGAGGATGTGATACTCGAAGCCCAACTCGCCCGCCATGCGAGAGAAGCCTTTAAGGCCCTCGAACGAGTTGTCACCGCCGTCGAGATACCGCCACACGGCCCGGCCCGGCTTGACCCACGGCGTGTCGATCCCCTGGGGGAAGTACTTCTTGTCCGGCGCGGGGCAGAGGTTGGGCAGGATGTCGCTGTTGACCAGCGTATTCAGATCGGACCCCACCAGCACGACCCGCCAAGGCGTCGTGATCGTCCCGACCACGGCGGCGGGCTTGGCCAGACGCTTACCCTCCTCGCGGCCGTAGCGCAGCTCGAACGGGTAGTTCAGCGGCTCGCGATGGCCCAGACCCGTAATCAGGCCCCGCCGACCGTCGGCCTCCAAACCCATGCCGCTGTAATTCACCAGGTTCGCCTCGGTGATCGAGCCGTAGCCGGCCCCGCCCGGCAACTCGAACGTCACCGGCGGCCCCGACCACTCGCCCGGCTTGATGTCGGAAATGTCATCCTTCTTATATGCCGCCTCGTAGTGCCCGCTGAGGTCGTGATGCCAGACGATCGAGCCGGCGGGAATCACGAAGGTGGTGTATTCATCCGGCACCCGCGCGGCCTTCTCCTCGCCCGGGATGACGTGGCGAAAAGCCACGCCGTCGTTGAAGACCCGAACCTCCAGCACGTAGTTGATGAAGGACAAATCGTGCTGGAGCGGGATGCGCACGCCGTTGCAATGGTCCACGGCTGTGCTGTGGGCCCCGTGCCACGGATAGGTCTCATTGATTTCGTAGCGCTCCACTTGGCCGAGGACGACGCCGGAGGAGAGATCGTAGTCATCTACCTTCATCACGATGGTCGAGGGTTCGATCACCGTTTTGTCCCCCAGCGTCACGGTGAAGGTCAGCCGTTCCGCGTTGGGCGCGATGGTCAGCTTGACCTTGCCGTCCGGGCTGACCACCTGGATCTGCTCCATCCTTACTCGCCCGGACCGGCGGCTGGTTTGCCCCTGGGTCTGCCGTTGTTTTTGCTTGGTCGGTTGTTCCTGTGCACGGCCCGGCTCCGTCGGACACAACGCCGCGAACAGCACGACAGCGATTACAAGTGCACAGTCCGCAGTCCGCCCTAATCTGATGAATCCGGGTGGCAGCGGCAAACGCCAGCTTGCCGATGGCCCCCACGTAGGCTCGGAAACCATCGGCAAGCTCCGAAGACTCCGCTTGCCGCTGCCACCCACCTTTCTAGCGTACCGGATGAAGCTCCGCATAGTCCTACCTCCAACAACGCATCTTCATCTGAGACTCACAACTTGAGACGAAAGCCGATCCGGTTTAGACCGACCGAGACGGCCAAGATGACGATGGCGCAGCCGATGGAGCGGGCCATCGCGTGGGCGAGGTCGGGCTCGGCGAGCCGGGAGTACCAGCCGTCGAGGCCGAACAAATCGAGAGCGGACGGGACCATCTCCGAGATCAAGTAGGCCAATAGGACGTTGCTTCCGGCCAAAGCGAAAGGCTTGGCCAACTTGGCGCCGAGGCCCTGCGGGCGAACGTCGGCCAGGAAGTAGAAGAAGAGCCACAGGGCGCCGGTGATGGCGCAGGCCCAGAGGCACCAGGAGGGCGTGGCACTATTTTTGTTGATGCCGTAGAGGCCGTGCAGGAGCAGCGCCCCGCGAAGCAGCCGGCGATGAACAGCACGGTGAATCTGGTGCGGCGCGCGGATGGTGGTGACATCCGGTGCCAGAAGGATCGAAGCCAGGAGCAAACCGGCGACGGCGATGGCCCCCTGCGAGCCAAGCGTCCCGCCGATCCCGACGATGCGGGCCAGCCAGAAACCGTGGAAGGCGCCGGCCCGGTCGGCGGGATAGAGACAGAAAAGCAGAACCACGCAACCGAGCACGGCGGTGCGATACGTGCGAAAGACGAAGAAGACCAGAGCGGCGACCAGGTAGGCCCAGCCGATCAGGCCGAGGATGCCATACCACTCGGTGTGGATGAAGAAGGGAGACAACGTAATGATCCGGTGATCGTCCTTGCCGCGAAAGGCAAACGCCAGGAATACCAGAGACGCCAGACCAAAGACACGAAGAACCACGGTGACGATCCGGGACAGCCGCTCGCGACGCGGCAGGGCAAGAGAGCTAAACGCGAGAATCGCGGAGAAGAACATCCACGTGGACCACAGGGCGGCCGACCAGCCCATCTTGTCGGAGTCGGGAGACTCGTTGACCATCAGAATGCCGATGAAGAGCAGCGACAGCGTACGGATGATGACGTGAAGCAGGCATTTCCAGAGAGGCTCGCCTCGAGCCAGGCGCGTGCCCAGAGCGAAGGGGACAGACATGCCGACGATGAAGAGGAAAGCGGGAAAGACCAGATCGACGAAGGTCATGCCGCTGCGGCCGTGGAAGTGACGCATCCAGGCGGGCACGATCCGGCTGGACACGCCCGCGATGTCGTTGACGTAAATCATGGTGAAAATGACGAGGCCGCGTAGGGCATCAATAGAGGTGATGCGGCGGGCCGGTACGCATGTCGATTCGCTGATCTGCGTTCATAGCACGAATGAGATCTCGAAACCGACTTCTGCAGGAGTCCCAACGAGCTATTACAAGAGAAAGGCTCTTTCTTGCGCCCCTTATGCCTTGCGGCATGCGTACGCAAGAAAGAGCCTTTCTAAACACAACAGACCGTTTCGTCCTATTATTGACCGCCGCGGCCACCACGCCGTCCCTGGCCCATACGCTGCATCTGCTCCGGCGTGTACCCCAGCGCCTCGCCCTTGGCCTCAAAGGCCTTCTGACGCTCGGCAATCAATTGCTCGAGCTTGCCGGCGGTATCCGTAGCCTTCTCCTTCTGCGCCGAGGCCAGCGCTTCCCGCAGGGCCGTCATTTCCGTGCTGTGCTCGCGCGCGATCTGCATGAATCGGAACCGGTCCACATCCTGCTGAATCGCCGTCAGGATCGTCTGTTGCTCCGTGTTCCTCTCCTTCATCTTGGCGCGGTCCTCGTCGGACAGGTCCGCGAACGTCTTGCCCTCCATCGCCTTGGCGCCTTCATCCATGAGGGCCTTGAGCTTGGCCACTTGCGCCTGCAGGTCGGCGACGGCCTTTTGAGCCGCCGGGCCCATCATGCCGCCGCGGCCGCCGCCCTTGCCCCTGCCACCGCCCCCGGCTTGTCCGAATGCTGCCCACGCCACGGTCATGGTGAGCAGAACACTGACTGCAATCATCGTGCTTTTCTTCATGGGACTGTCCTCCTGAATCAAGGTTATGAGTCGCCGTTTCCCTCGACTCCCACGATGGGACCACGGGGAAACGGCTTTTCATTTCGCGTTACATTGGTGCTTCCTGGTATTATAGGACGCTCGGCGGCCCGGCTTTATTGCGTTCCGGAGTCCGGTTTGCCGCCGGGCGCCCTTTTCAAACCGTCGATCGTCCAAGCGGTTGCGCGGCTCGTTTCGTCAGGCGGTTGCGTCGAGCGGCGTCAGCGCCGCCTTACGCTCTACGCAACCGACACGAGCGTCGCAACCGCAACCGCTGGCCGATCCTCACTCATTGCACCGTCAACATCGCCACCGAGTCCGCGTCCTTGACGAAGATGCGGTTGCCCGCCAGCACCGGGTGGGCGTAGATCGCCGTGTCGGCGACCTTGATCTTGGCCACTTCCTGGTACTGCTTGCCATCGGGCTTGAAGACGACCATCTCGGAACTGCTCGGGCAGGGCCAGCAGGCACGAGCCGGCGTCCACGATCGACGTGAAGCCCGAGCCGTCGCGCTTGGCCTGATCGGTCCAGGCGGTCTTGCCCGTCTTGGCGTCGAGGCAGTAGAGGTTGCCCTTGTCGGACAGGCCGAAGAGCAGGCCGTCCTTGAGCACCGGCGAGGTGAACTGCGGCGCCAGCTCCGGGTTGCTCCAGCCCGTCGGTCGCCTCGAAGGCATCGCCCTTCTTGGCAATCGTGACGGCCTTGGCGCCCCGGCCCTTGCCCGTATAGATCACGGTCTGACCATCGATGATCGGCGTCGCGGCGTTGTACGCCATCCCCTGGATCGGGAAGGGCTTTTGCCACAGGAGCTTGCCGTCGGCCACACCGATGCCGACGAGGCTCTTTTCCGTCAGGGTCACGATCTGCTTGACGCCGCCACCGTCATCAGAGCCGACGAGCCGTAATCCGGGCCCTCGCCGTCCCACCTCCACTTCTCGTCGCCGCTGGCCAAGTCGAACGCGATGATCGCGCCCTTGCCTTGCCCGCCGACGTGCACGATCGCCTTGCCGTCGACGATGATCGGCGACGTGGCCGCGAAGAACCGGGGGGCGGCTTTCGGGAACGGGTCTTTGCGCCACGCGAGCTTGCCCGAGGTGTCCCAGCAGGAAACGACGCCGCCGACGCCCAAGGTGACCACCTTGCCGTCCGCCACGGCGGGCGAGCTGCGCGGCCCCGGATGCCGGGCGGCCGGTCCGGTCACGGCCTGGGCCGCATACTTGTCTTTCCAGACTTCCTTGCCGTCGGCACGCATTCAGACACGTGAGGACTTCATCGTCGCCCTGGCGGGAGAAGACATACAGCTTGTCGCCCACCAGGGCCGGCGTCGAATCGCCCGCGCCCACGGTGACCTTCCACTTCGGCGCCAACTGTTGGGGCCATTTCTCGGGGGCGGTGAACCCGCTGACCTTTCCATCCCGATTGGCGCCGCGCCACTGGGGCCAATCCTGGGCGAGCACGCTCCCTGCGCAGACAAGAACCGCGCAGACCGCCGCCGCCGCTCTGCACCGATTGGTGTTCTTCATGGTAACCTCCCGTTCGACTTGCTCTGACGAAGCCGCAATGAGTTGCACACACGGCAACTGAATCCCGTTGCAGCTCTGCCGTCACATTCTACCCCGCACGGTTCGGTATGCGATAGATACCTGCGCGAAAAATACCGGATTTTTCTGCGAGCGATTTGCCACCGGCCGTCGTCTCGTCAACACTGAGTACAGTAGAGACCGGTGTGTCCATCTCTGGGCACGGCCCCCAGGTGGGGTCTGCGCCTGCGGAGCGACCGGGGATCGCTCCAGTTCTTTGCGGGTGCTGAGCCGGACAACCGCGTCGAACGGGTATAATACTGATTCGGTCAGGCGACGCACGCACGGTACAACAGCAGGTGCACCGGCGTGATCCGCCTGCGGTGATGAAAGACCGAAAGGGCCTGGTCCCAGCGACAGACGCGTGGGGGCCCGGAAGCTGGGTAGGGATGAAATGAATCGCCCGTTGCCAGACATGTCCTGTGGCCGCCGCTATGCGTGGGTGCTGGCCGGCATCCTCCTTACTCTCGGCGGGATTCGACCCGCTTGCGGCCGCCTCGGATACCGACGCCGCACGGGAGCAGTTCAAGACCGGTCAATACGAGAAGTGCTTGGAGACGGCGCAGAAGGCCATCAAGGACGGCGCCTATTCCATCCAGTGGCGGCTCCTCGAAATCGAGTCCTTGCTGGCGCTGGGCCGGTACCAGGAGGCGGCGGAGCGCACGGATGCCGCCATCCGGGATTCCCGCACCGACATCCGCCTGTTGACGCTCGCCTACACCGTCTATCAGCAGACCGGCCAAGCGAACCAAGCCGGCCAAACGCTCACGATGGTCTACCGGATCGCCAGCTACCGCCGCAGCGAATACCTGACCGGCGCGGAGACCGTCGGGCTGGGCCGATGCTTGCTGGCGTTGGGCGTCGAGCCGCGCGTGGTCCTGGAGAACTTCTACAACGTGGCCCTGCGGAGCGATCCGAACTGCCGCGAGGCGTATCTGGCCATCGGCTCGCTGGCCCAAGCCAAGCAGGACTTCAAGTTGGCCGCCGACAAGTACCAGGAAGCCTTGAAACGCTTCGGCGACGATCCGGATGTGCATTACGGATTGGCCCAGGCGTTCTACCACAGCGACCGCAAGGCCATGATCGCGTCCCTGGATGCCGCCCTTCATGTGAACCCCAGGCACGTGCCGGCCCTGGTCTCTGCTGGCCGAGCACCAGATCGACTGCGAGGACCGCGACGCGGCCGCCAAGACCCTGGACCGGGCCCTGGCGGTCAATCCCTGGGACCCGGACGCCTGGGCGTACCAAGCGGTGCTCGCCCATCTGGCGAACGATCCCAATGGGGTCAGCGCCCGCCGGGCCAATGCACTGAAGTTCTGGCCGACCAATCCCCGGGTGGACTACCTGATCGGCAGAAAGCTGTCGCAGAACTATCGTTTCACCGAAGGCGTCGCCTGTCAACGCCGGGCGTTGAAGTGTGACGCGAACTACCTGCCCGCCAAGATCCAGTTGGCCGAGGACCTGCTGCGGCTCGGCAACGAGCAGGAAGGCTGGACCCTGGCCAACGAGGTCAACAAGAAAGACCCTTACAACGTCGAGGCTTACAACCTCGTCCATCTCCACGAGGCGCTATCCGGTTTCCAGGTCCTGTCGGCGGACGGCCTGCTCATCAAGATGGACAAACGCGAGGCGGCCCTCTACGGCGACAAAGTGCTGGAGCTGCTCCAGCAGGCCAAGTCGCAGCTTTGCGCGAAGTACGGCTATCAACTGGATGGCCCGGTCACCGTGGAGCTATTTCCGAGCCAGCAGGATTTCGCCGTCCGCACGTTCGGCATGCCCGCCGTCGAGGGCTTTCTCGGCGTCTGCTTCGGCAAGGTCATCACGGCCAACAGCCCGCGCCGCGCCGGCGTTCAACTGGCAGTCGATGCTCTGGCACGAATTCTGCCACATCGTGACACTGAGCCTGACCGCCAACAAGATGCCCCGGTGGCTGAGCGAGGGAATCTCCGTCTACGAAGAGTCCCAGCGCGACCCCACGTGCGGCCAGCAGATGAATCCGACGTATCGGCGGATGATCCTGGAGGGCGAGCTGACGCCGGTCGGCAGCCTCAGTGCCGCCTTCCTGAGTCCCAAGACGCCGATGCACCTGCAATTCGCCTACTACGAGTCCTCCCTCGTGGTCGAGTTCCTTGTCCAGCGGTTCGGACTTGCCTCTTTGAAGGCCATCCTCGCCGACTTGGCCCAGGGTGACCCGATCAATGCGGCCATCGCGAAACACGCCGGACCGCTGGACAAGATCGAGACGGAATTTGCGGCCTTCGCCCGCCAACGCGCCGAGGCCCTGGCGCCGGGAGTCGATTGGGAGCAGCCGCCACGCGACCAGCTTGACCCCTGCCGACGCCGGAGGCCGTAGCGCTCAATGGCTGAGCCAGCACCCGAACAGTCTCTGGGCCTTGCGGTGCAGGCCAAGAGTCTTCTGGCCGACCACAAGTGGGAACAGGCGAAGACACCGCTGCAGAAGATGATCTCCCTGTATCCCAATCAGGTTGACAAGGACAACGCCTATCAGCTCCTGGCCGAGGCGCACCGTAATCTTGGCGAAACGCAGCAGGAAGCCGAGGTGCTCAGCACGCTGGCGGGGACTGTCGTCCGATGCCGCCGAGGCGTACGATCGGCTGATGGAGATCGGCCTGGAGCAGAAGAACTGGGAACAGGTCGTCCAGAATGGCGAGCGCTACCTGGCGGTCTACCCGATGCTCTCCGCCTTGTATTGGCGTCTGGGCCGGGCCGATGAGGAGCTGGGCCGCGCGGAGCAGGCCGTCCAGGCCTATCAGCGCCTGCTGTTGCTCGAGCCCTCGGACCCCGTCGAGGTCAACTATCGTCTGGCGCGGCTGCTCCAGCAGCGGGACCCCGTCGCCGGCGAAGAGGTACATCCTGGAGGCCCTCGCCGACGCCCCGCGCTTTCGTGAGGGCCACAAGTTGCTGCTGAAGATGGTCGGGGAGGAGTCGAAATGACCAAGACACGAGGGCTGGCCATCCTGTTTGTCGCGATGGCCATCGCCGCCACCGTGACCCTGGCCCAGAGACGACGGCCGGGGCGAGGGCTACGACGACCGCAACGGCGTGCCCAATTGGCAGTCGGACAAAGAGTTCTCCCAGGATGCCTTCACGTTCGTGCGCATCCGCCACGCCTCAGGCAATTCAGGCTATGGCGGGCGACGGTTCGGCCGCGGGCGGTTTCGGTTGCGGCGGCTTCGGCGGCGGCAGTTGGACGACAGACTTTCCTGATGCCGATCTCAATTTCTCCTATCGGCTGCACCAATTGACCTCGATGGAAGTCAACCCGGACGGATTGGTGACTCGAGCTGACAGACCCCAATCTCGTCAACTATCCCTTCATTCACATCAATCCAGACGATCTCGGCGGGAGGATCCACTTCGTCTTGACCGACGAGGAAGTCAAGTGCCTGCGAAAATACCTGCTGAACGGCGGTTTCCTTTTCGTCACGGACTTCTGGGGTATGGACGAGTGGGACGACTTTCACGATCAGATGCGACGGGTGTTTCCCGACCGCGAGCCGGTCGAGCTCACGCATCGACCATCCGATCTTCCATTGTGTGTTCGATCTCAAGAAGAAGCCGCAGATTCCCGCGATAGAGGTCGCGCTGCGAGGCCGCGCACGGGGATCACCTGGGAGCGATGGGAACGCTCGGACACAAGAGAGCCCCATTACATGGCCTACTTCGACGATAAGGGCCGCATGGTGGCTTTTATGGCCCACAATTGCGACATCACCGATGGCTGGGAGCGCGAGGGTGACAATGAATGGTATTTCCATGAGTTCTCCGAGAAGCAGGCTTTTCCGATGGGCATCAATATCGTGGTCTATGCGATGACGCATTGAATCTACGAATTATGAGTTATGAATTATGATTTAAGAATGGAGCCTTGTGATCCGCGTAGTTGAATCATAAGTCATCATTCATCATTCATAAATCCGAAAGGACAAAACCTTTGAGCAACGAAGCCTACGAATCCGAGCAACAGGCAGTGGAACAGATCCGCGGCGCACGGGAGCGCATCGGCGCCGAGCTTTCCAAGGCGATCATCGGCCAGCAGGACGTGATCGAGCACTTGCTGATTGCCGTGTTGTGCGGCGGGCATTGCCTGGTCACCGGGGCGCCGGGCCTGGCCAAGACGCTGCTCGTCAAATCGCTGGCCCAACTGTTCGATCTGAAGTTCCAGCGGATCCAGTTCACGCCCGACCTCATGCCCGCCGACATCACGGGCACCGAGATCCTGCAGCAAACAGACCAGCAGCGTCAGATGACATTCGTCAAGGGCCCTATCTTCGCGAACATGATCCTGGCCGACGAGATCAACCGCACGCCGCCCAAGACGCAGGCGGCGATGCTCGAAGCGATGCAGGAACACCACGTGACAGCGGCCGGCGTGAAATACGAGTTGCACGAGCCGTTCTTCGTCTTCGCCACGCAGAACCCCATCGAGATGGAAGGCACGTACCCGTTGCCCGAGGCCCAGCTCGATCGGTTCATGTTCAACGTGTTGATCGGCTATCTGCCGGAGGACGATGAGGTGGCCGTGGTCCGTCAGACGACAACCGTGGAGCCCCAGCCGATGGCGCAGGTGTTCAGCGGCGCGGACCTGCTGCGGTTCCACGCGGTCGTGCGCCGGGTCCCCATCGCCGAGGACGTCGTGCGCTATGCCGTCCGGCTGGCCGCCGCCTCGCGTCCGAGCGCAGGCAATCCGCTGGGTTTCATCAACGAGTGGGTGACATGGGGTGCCGGCTTGCGGGCCTCGCAGTACATGGTGCTCGGCGCCAAGGCCCGTGCGCTGCTGTACGGCCGAGCGCACGTCAGTTTCGAAGACATCCGGGCCCTGGCCTACCCGGTGCTGCGACATCGCATCCTGATCAATTACCGGGCCGAGGCCGAAGGCGTAGCCGTCGATAGCATCGTGGATCGTCTGCTCAAATCCGTGAAGGAGTCCAGGTGAGAGATCTGGGCGACTCCATCTCAACCTTCGGCCGGCAGGCCCGAGGGCCTGATCGATCCGGCGGCCTTGATGAAAATCAAGTCGATGGAGTTGCGCGCCAAGGCGGTCGTCGAGGGCTTCTGGAAAGGCATTCACCGCAGTCCCTATCACGGTTTTTCCGCCGAATTCACAGAATACCGCCAGTACACGTTCGGGGACGACCCCCGCTATATCGACTGGCGGGTCTTCGCTCGGAGCGACCGCTACTACATCAAGAAATTCGAAGACGAGACGAACCTGCGCTGTCACCTGCTGATCGACCACAGTCGCTCGATGGGTTATGCCTCGGGCGATTATAGCAAGGCCCAGTACGCCGGCACGCTGGCGGCGACGCTGGCATATTTCTTGTTCACGCAGGGCGATGCGGTGGGCCTGGCTACTTTCGATGACCAGATTCGAGAGTACATGCCGCCGCGCAATCGAGCGAGCTATCTCCGACGGTTGATCCTTGCCTTGGAGGCGCGACCCGCAGGCAGCACCACGAATCTGGGGCCGCCCTTGCAGCGGCTCGCGCAGATGCTGACCAAGCGCGGCATGATCGTGCTGGTCTCCGATCTGCTGACCTCCGTCGATCGGCTGGAGCGCGACCTCGGCTATCTCTGTGCCGGGGGCCACGATGTGGTCGTATTCCATATCCTGGACCCGGCGGAGATGAGCTTCGATTTCGACAAGCCGGCCCTGTTCCAGGATGTGGAGACGGGGCGAGATCTGTACGTCGATCCGCCCGCCGCCCAAAAAGGCTACAAACACCTGTTAGACAGCCATCTGGCCAGGACCCGATCCGTCTGTCAGAGCCTTGGGATCGACTATCATTTGTTCGCCACCGACAGGCCCTTCGACCTGGCCCTGCTCGATTTTCTCCAGCATCGGATGCGCTGCCGCAAGCGCATCCGGCGTGTGCACTGGCCCCGGGGCCGGCCCCAGTGCGGACGGGAGGACGATATGAGTCTTCTCTATCCGCTCTTTCTGGCCGGAATCGCCGCGGTGGCCCTGCCCATCCTGCTGCACCTGATCCGCCGGCACACCCGCGAGCGCGTGACGTTCAGCTCGCTGATGTTCCTGCGTCCCACACTGCCGCGCTTCCGCAGCCGCAGCCGCCTGGAGCACGTGCTGCTGCTGCTCGTCCGCTGCACGGTATTGTGCCTGCTGGCCTTCGCCTTTGCCCGTCCCTTCCTGCTGCGACCCGTTGCCCCCCGCGCTGCCGAGGCGGGCAAGCGCATCGTCCTCCTGCTCGACACCAGCGCCTCGATGCGGCGCACCGGCCTGTGGACCAAGGCCCTCGACGAGGCAAAGTTGGTCCTGACCAACGCCGGCCCGGCCGACCGCGTGTGCGTGATGAGCTTCGACCGGAACACACGCACGCTGATCGGATTCGAGCAATGGCAGACGATGGACCCCGGCCAACGGGTGCCCAGCGCCGCACAGGAGATAGCCCGATTGTCGCCCGGTTGGTTCTCCACCGATCTGGGCCATGCCCTGGTGGCCGCCGCCGAGGCAATCGAAGAAGATGAAACCAACGATGGCGAGCAATCCCGCTCCGGCCGCCAGATCGTGCTGGTCAGCGACCTGCAACAAGGCAGCAAGCTGGACGCTCTGCTCGCCTACGAATGGCCGCAGCGAACGGAACTCGTGGTCAAGGCGATCCCGTGCCAAGGAGTCACAAACGCCTCGCTGCAATTAGTGACGAAACGCGATTCCCTGGCCCCGTCGCGCGACGACGATCTGCCCGACATCCGCGTCACGAACTCGCCTGATGCCACGCACCGACCATTTCCAACTGCACTGGGCCGACGCCAATGGGCTCTGCTCCAAGCCCGGCTTTGGACGTGTACGTCGCGGCGGGCCACAGCACCGTCGTTCGTGCTCCGGCCCGGCCTGACCAGCAGGCCGCGCCAAGCTCGTCCTGACCGGCGATGACCAGGACTTCGACAACACTCTCTACGTGATGCCCGAGCTGCGCCGCCAAGTGAACATCCTCTATGTCGGCAGCGACGATCCGAACGACACGACCGGAATGCTGTATTACCTGCGCCAGGCCTTCGGGACCGGCAAAGCGTTGACCTCGCATATCGTGCCTCGCCCCGGCAGTGAGATCCTCAGCCCGCCGGACATCGACGCCGCCCATCTGATCGTTGTCACGGACACACTCAATCCGCAGAATATCACGGCTCTGCGCCGCTATCTCGAATCGGGCAAGCCGCTGCTGCTCGCGCTGAAATCCGCCGAAGCCGGCGCGGCCTTGTCGGGGCTCGCGGGCGTCGGCAAGATCGAATTGCAGGAAGCCCAGACCAGCCGGTACGCGATGCTGG
The DNA here is from genome assembly GCA_963750205.1 of uncultured Planctomycetota bacterium. Lineage (GTDB taxonomy): Bacteria > Planctomycetota > Phycisphaerae > Sedimentisphaerales > Anaerobacaceae > PLanc-01. The sequence continues at coordinate 228,529 of CAVVRJ010000011.1, read as the reverse complement.
GCCGGCTCGAGTTCGACCATCCGCTGCTGAAACCCTTCTCCGACCCGCGTTTCGGCGACTTCACGCGGATTCACTTTTGGAAGTACCGGCAGATCGATCTCGCCGCTTGTCCCGCGGCGCGGGTGCTGGCCCGCTTCGACAATAACGATCCCGCGTGGTTCGAAATCCCCGTCGGCCGAGGGACGCTCTTGGTCTGGACCAGCGGCTGGCAGCCCGCGGACAGCGATCTGGCACTCTCCTCCAAGTTCGTCCCGCTGCTCTACGGCACCCTCGAATACGGCGGCACTCTCACGGAGCATCCGTCGCAGTACTTCGTGGGTGACGCCGTGCCCATTGACAGCCAGATGGCGGCGGGAGGCTGGGGACGTTCAAATTCGCAAGCCCGACGGTTCCACGGTGCCCTTAGCCAAGGGCCAGCAAACCTTCACTCAAACGGACCTTCCCGGAATCTATTCGATTGCGAATTCGGCGCGCGACACAAATCCGCAATCCTTCGCCATCAACCTGCCGGCGGCGGAAAGCCGGACGGACCCCATGCCCGTAGAGGACTTGGAGAAACTCGGCGTCACGCTGAAGCCTGCCGCCCTCGTGGCATCGGAGGCGGCCCAGCAAGCGGCCCGTCACAACAGCTTCACCGAGATGGAGTCCCAGCAGAAGCTCTGGCGATGGGTGCTCATGGTGACGTTGGTGGTCTTACTGATAGAGATTGGGCTGGGCGGATGGCTCACTCGCTCCGGTCCGCAACCTGAAAGGGAGCCGATATGATCGAGGAAGCTCTGCGCAGACAACTCGAACCGGTCGTGGACCGCAGGCGACGCCTGTCCGTGGCTTGGCGACTGTCGGTCTATTGGCTTGCGTGCGGGCTTGTGGGGCTCGCTCTGGCTGGGCCGACCGGCTCTTCGGATGGAAAGCACCGCTCGCTGTCGGTGTGCCTGGGCGCCGCCGTCGTGGTACTGACTCTGTGGGCCCTCTACCGCTCCCGCCGCCTGCGGCCGGACTACCGGGCCATCGCACGCAACATCGAGCAGCAACATCCGGATTTGAAGGCCCTGCTGCTGGCCGCCGTCGAGCAGAAGCCCGAAGGCCCGGACGGCGAATTCGGCTATCTGCAACGACAAGTCCTCCTGCAAGCCGTCTCTCACGCCATGGACCACGATTGGGTGCAGAGCGTCTCTGTCAGGAGATTGGCGTTGGCCAATGTCGCACGGCTGGCGGCCCTGGTCTTCCTGGCGTTCGTCCTGCTGTCCCTGCTGCCGGGCCGCTCCCAGCCCGGCACGCCGGCAGCGGTGAGTCTGCTGCACGGCGGCTACAGCATCAGCGTGACTCCCGGCGATACCGAGGTCGAGAAAGGATCGCCCGTGGTGATCCTCGCACGGTTCGAGGGGCGGCTGCCGCCCTCGGTCAATCTCCTCTACGGGCCCGTCGGGCGAGACGCCGCAACGGATGACGTTGACCAAGAGCCTGGAGGACCCGGTGTTCGGCGGCATCCTTCAGGAAGTCAACTCCGATCTCGTCTACCGCATCGAGTACGCCGACCGGTCCACGCGGGACTACACGATCAGCCTCTACGAAAGGCCGGAATTGGTTCGGGCCGACGCGAAGATCGCCTATCCCGCCTACACGAAGCTGCCGGAGAAGACCGTCGAAGACACGCGGCAAATCAGCGTGGTCGAAGGCTCGGAAGTCACGCTCACGTTCACGCTCAACAAGCCCGTGACCTCGGCCCGGCTCGCCCCGAAGACCGGCATCGCGCCGGGCCTGACCATCGACAGCCAGTATCCGAACGTCCTGACCACTTCGCTTACTGCCGAACAAAGCCAGCAATATGAGCTGCACCTGACGGACGCCCAGGGGCGTTCGAACAAGCTGCCGCCGCGCTTTGTGATCGACGTTCAGAAGAACCTGCCGCCCCAGATCACGCCGCTGTTCCCAGGCAACGACATCGTGGTATCGCCGCTGGAGGAGGTCGCCCTGGAAGCGAAAGTCGCCGACGACTATGGCCTGGTCGGGTATGGCCTGACGTACAACCTCGCGGGCACCGAGAGCCAGGAAATCAAACTGAGCGCGGCGGAGCCGTTGGTAGTGACGCCGTCAGGCGTTCCAGTGTCGAGGGCGTCCCGCCCTCGAATCGCGGGCAAGATGCCCGCGACACAAAAGACGATGCCCTTGCGGGCACACTACAAACCAAGCCTGGGGGCGCCGCCCAGATAAAGTACCTGCTGGCGTTGGAGGGTCTCAAGGCCGAGCCCGACCAGCTCCTGACCTACTACTTTTGGGCTGAGGATATTGGGCCGGACGGCAAACCCCGCCGGGTCGCCAGCGACATGTACTTCGCCGAGGTCCGGCCCTTCGAAGAGATCTTCCGCGAGAGCCAGTCCTTCCAGGACCAGCAGAACCAGGAGCAGCAACAGAACGAGGGCGATCAGCAGAACCAGCGCGGCGATCAACTGGCCCGCCTCCAGAAGCAGATCATCAGCGCGACGTGGAATATCCAGCAGCAGGCACAGCGCTCCGGCGGGATGAAGGAGCACAAGACCGACATGGACGTCGTCCGCCAGTCCCAGTCCGGCGCCCTGGAGCAGGCCCAGCAAGCCCTGACGCGGGCCGAGGACCCGACCGCCGCCAAGTCGCTGCAAGCCGCCGCCGGGCACATGGAGAAGGCCGTGGACCATCTGACCAAGGCCGCGGACGCCAACTCGGCAACGGAGCTGACGCCCGCCCTGGCTTCGGAGCAATCGGCTTACCAGGAGTTGCTCAAGCTGCGCCAACGCGAGCATCAGGTCGCCCGCGGCCGCAACGCGGGGCAGAACAACAACGCCAATTCCGAGCGGTTCCAGCAGCAATTGCAGCAATTGGAGCTGACGCAGCGGGAAAATCGCTATGAAACGCAGCAGTTGGCCCAGTCCCGGCAGCAGGCCAGTCAGCGACGAGGACCTGGAGATGCTCAACCGGCTCCGCGACCTGGCGCGCCGGCAGAGCGAGATGAGCGACAAGCTCCGCGAGGCCGAGGCCGCCCTGCGCCAGGCCCGCAACGAGCAGCAGCGGCAGGACACGCTCCGCGAGCTCCAGCGCCTGCGGGATGAGCAGCTTCAGTCCCTGCGCGACGCGGACCAGATCGGCCAACAGATGGATAGCTCCCAGAACCGCCAGCGGATGGCCGATGCCCGCCAGCGGCTCGACGACTCCCGGTCGCAAATCCGGGACTCGGCCGAAGCGCTGGAGCAAGGGCAGCTTTCCCGGGCCGAGACCAGCGCCACGCGGGCCCAGCGGCAACTGGAGCAGATGCGCCAGGAGCTGCAGAAGCAGACCTCCAGCCAATTCACCGAGCAGATGCGAGACATGCGGGACCAGGCCCAGCAGCTCGACCAGCGCCAGGACCAGATCGCGCAGGAACTCGGGCAGGAAGTCGATGCACGGCAAAAGACCCTTGCCGGCCCAACCTCGGCCAAGACTTGGCCCAGAGGATCGACCAGCAGAAAGAGAGCATGAAGAAGCTGCTCGATGAGATGAAGGAGACCAGCGACCAGGCGGAGATTGTCCGAGCCGCTGCTATCGAAGAAGCTCTACGACACCCTGCGCGAGGCGAGCACGGGCAACACCGACCAAGCGCTGGAGACCACGGGCGAGTTGCTGCGACGCGATCTGCTGCCCCAGGCCCAGCAAGTCGAGCGGCGGGCCGGCCAGGGAATCGACCAGCTTCGCAGAGGGGTCGAGGAGGCGGCGCCAGCGTCCTGGGCGACGACGCCGAATCGCTGCGTCTGGCCCGCCAGCAGCTCGATGAGCTGATTCGACAAGCCAACGGCCAAGACCGAGGGACCACGATCAGAGGACAGAGGCCGGAAGACGGAAGACAGAGGTCAGACAACCGAGGACAGCAGGCACAGGACTCCCAGCAGAGAACACAAGATGGCCAGCAGGCGGCGGAGAACGGAACCGAGAGACCGCCAGGACGGCTACCGCGCAACCGCATCCGCAACCCACAATCCGCAATCGAACAGGTCTGGGCAAGCACCCCAGCGAGGCGGCTCACGCCGCGGCGGCGGACAGCCGCAAGACGCCGAGTCCCGGCAGGCCCGGGGTAATAGGGGCAACCGGCGCGACAACCCGCAAGATCGTTCCGGCAATCCTCGTGGCGAGGGCGTCGACCCCAACGCGAAAGATCGCGTTTGGGAACCCGGCCCGCCCTCGAGCGCGGGCAGGATGCCCGCGACACACAGGGTGACGCCAACCTGCAAGGGCCGTTCACCGACGCCAATTACGGTTCCTGGTCACAGCGGCTGCGCGACGTGCAGGAGATGCTGCCGCAGCAGGACCTCCGCGAGCAAATGGCGCGAATCTGGGACACGTCCGCAGCATCCGAGCCGACTCCAAGCGTCACAGCAAGGAGCCGCAGTGGGACCTGGTGCAGACCCAGGTCGTCAAGCCTCTGACCGAGCTGCGCGAGCGGGTCAGCGAGAGACTGGCCCAGCTCCAATCGAACGAGGCGATGGTCCCGATCGACCGCGATCCGGTGCCCGACCGCTTCACCGAGCTGGTCCGAACCTATTTCGAGAATCTGGGGCAGGGCAAGTAATGATGCCGCTGGGGACCATCACGATTCCTGCCGGCCCGTGGTTCTGGCCGGCGGCGGTGCTGTTGCTGGCGGCCCTTGCCCTGCTGGTCTGGTCGTACCGGCGCGCTGCCCAGGTCGGGTCCGTGCCCAGGATCGCCTTCGCTCTTAAGCTCGCTCGGCATCCTGGCCCTGGCGTTATGCCTGATCGAGCCGCTCTGGAGCGGCCGGCGTGCCAAAGCCGGCGCCAACCTGTTCGCGGTAGTAGCGGACAACAGCAGCGGCATGACCATTCACGACCGCGAGGCGACCCAAAGCCGCGGCGAGATCCTCCAAAACATCCTCCAGACCGGCACCAGCGGGCTGGCTCGCGGCGATTGCCGAGAACTTCCAACTACGCCAGTATCTCTTCGATTCCCGCCTGCGTCGCACGACCGATTTCTCCGATCTGGCCTTCGACGGCAAGGCCACCGCCCTCGGCACGACCCTGCGGACTCTCGCCGAACGCTATCGGGGCCGGCCGCTGGCGGGCATTCTCCTGCTGACCGACGGCTGCGCCACGGACGCAGGCGAGCAATTCTATGACCTCGCCGGCGTGCCGCCGGTCTATCCGGTGGTGATCGGCGCAGGGCCAGCCGCCCCGAGACCTCGCCGTGGCGAATGTCTCGGTGAGCCAGACATCTTTCGAGGACGCCCCCGTGACCATCCAGGCGGATGTCGAGGCGACCGGGTTCGCCGGAGAGAATGTGGCCGTCGATCTCTTGGGCGACGCCGACAAGCGGATCGAACAACAGCATTGGAAAGTCGAGAAAAACGACGAGAAACAGGCTTTCCGCTTCCGCCTGCGCCCGGACAAGACCGGCGTCCTCTTCTATCGCCTCCGCGTCAGCGCGGAAGACGGGAGGCTGCCATCCGCCGACGGAGCGGTGGGGCAGCCTCGGCGGAAGCGAGGCCACGCTCGCCAACAATGAGCGGACCATCGTCGTCAATCGCGGCAAAGGCCCCTACCGCATTCTCTACGTGGCGGGCCGACCCAACTGGGACCTGAAATTCCTCAAGCGGGCGATCGAAGAAGATGAGCAGGTGCAGCTTGTCGTGCTGCTGCGGGTGGCCCGGCGCGAGCCGAAGTACGACTGGCGCGGGCGTAGCGGCGAGACCACCAATCCGCTCTATCGCGGCTTCGAGGGCGCGGACAAGGAACAGACGCAGGAGTACGATCAGCCGGTTCTCGTTCGCCTGAACACGCGCGATGAGGTGGAGCTGCGCGAGGGCTTTCCCAAGACCAAAGAGGACCTGTTCGAGTATCGCGCGGTCGTTTTCGACGACATCGAGGCCGACGTTCTTCTCGCACGAGCAGATGGACCTGGTCCGCCGGTTCGTCGCCGAACGCGGCGGCGGTTTCCTGATGCTGGGCGGCAAAGACTCCTTCCAGCACGGCGGCTTCGACCGGACCCCCATCGGCAGCATCCTGCCGGTCTACTTGGACCCGGTGCCCGCGGCCGAGGCGCCGCCGGCGACGCGCATGGAGCTGACGCGGGAGGGCTGGCTCCAACCCTGGGCCCGGCTCCGCGACAATGAGAAGGATGAGCAGCAGCGGCTCGGGACGATGCCGGAGTTCCGCGTGCTCAATCGCGTCCGCGCCGTCAAGCCGGGCGCCGCCGTGGTGGCGACCGCCGGGACCGGTGCAGAATCGAAGGTCCCCGCCCTGGCCGTCCAACGGCTCGGCAACGGCCGCACCGCGGCACTGACCATCGGCGACGTGTGGCGCTGGGGCATGTACAAGCCCGAGATGCACGCCGATATGGACAAATTCTGGCGTCAGACGCTCCGCTGGCTGATCGCCGATGTGCCCGGCCGGATCACAATTCAGGCCACCCAGAAACAGGACGAGACGAATCAGCCGGTGACGCTCCAGGTCCGCGTGCGCGACAAGGCCTTCGAGCCGATGGACAATGTCTCGGTCGCCGTGGACGTGCAGGAACCGGACCATCACAGCGTGAAGCTGACGGCGACGCCCGCCCCGGCCGAGCGGGGCCTGTTCGAGGCCGTCTACCTCCCGCGCAGTCAGTGGCGGCTATTCGGCCCAAGCCGTAGTCGCGGGCCCGGACGGGACGAAACTGGGCGACGCCCAGACCGGATGGACGGTCGATCTGGAAGCACGCGAGTTCCAGTCCGTTCGAACGAACCGGCCGCTGCTGGAGAGGATCGCTCGCCAGACCGGGGGCAAGGTCGTGGAGGCGGGTGAGCTGGACCAATTCGCCCGGAGTCTGCCGCATCGGGCGGCCCCGATCACCGAGACCTGGGTCCGGCCGCTGTGGGACCTGCCGGGGATTCAACCGGCGATCTTCCTGTTCGCTCTGTCCTGCTTCATCGCCGAATGGGCCCTACGCCGCTGGAGAGGAATGCCGTGAGAACTGTAACGATCTTACGTGTCGGACTGCTGTTCGTAGGATGGGCTTTAGCCCATGCATGACCGCTCCGCCTATCCCGCGATCCACAAGCCGCCAGAGAGCGAGACCGTCGTGATCGTGATTGTCGGCGCCGCCGGGACGCCGGAGTATGCGACGCAGTTTGCCGCCTGGGCCAAGCTCTGGGAGCAGGCCTGCGCCAAAAGCAATGCGACGTTCATCGCGCGTCGGCCTGGACGAACCAGGCGCTTCCGCATCGGACCTTGCCAGGATTCAGCAAATCTTGGCCGACCAGTCAGAAAGAGACGACCGCCGCCTTGTGGCTCGTCCTGATCGGGCATGGGACTTTCGACGGCCGAACCGCCAAATTCAACCTGCGGGGGCCCGATCTGTCGGCGAACGATCTGGCCGAATGGCTCAAGCCGCTGCACAGGCCCCTCGTCGTGATCAACACGGCGTCATCAAGTGCCCCGTTCCTGAAAGAGCTGTCCGCGCCCGGCCGCGTCATCATCACGGCCACCAAGAGCGGCTTCGAACAGAACTTCACGCGGTTCGGGCAGTACTTCGCCGAGGCGATCATCGATCCGAAAGCGGACCTCGACAAGGACGGCCAGACCTCCCTGCTCGAAGCCTTCCTCTATGCCTCGCACGCCGTCGCGCAGTTCTACGCCGGCGCCGGGCGGCTGGCCACCGAGCACGCCCTGCTCGACGACAACGGCGACGGCCTGGGCACGCCCGCCGAGTGGTTCCGCGGCCTCCGCCCGGTGCAGAGAGCCCAGGACGGCGCCGCTCTCGACGGCCACCGCGCCCACCAGCTTCATCTGCTCCCCAGCCCGGCCGAGGCGGCCATGCCGCCGGAGCTGCGGGCCAGACGGGATCAGCTTGAGCTCCAGGTCCTGGACCTCCGTGACAAGAAAGCAAAGTATTCCGAAGACGAGTACTTCTCCAAGCTGGAGCCCCTCCTCCGCGAAATCGCCCAAATCTACGAGCAAGCGGACAAATCCGGCTCAGCCGGTCAGTGAGCGGCAACCTTGCCCCGGATCACATCCCTAACAAGCTCTGACGCGCAACTTCGGTGATCGCTGGGTGCCATGCCTACGGCTTTGCGTAGGCATGTCCGGCTCATGCAGGCCAGCATGTCTGCGAGGCGTAGACATGGCACCCGGCAGCCAGAGAGTGTCGGTTACCGGTTTAGCTTGTCAAAACTCATTAGATGCAGAGGATGTCTTCCACCTGCTCGGGCGGCAAGCGTCGGAGTTCCCGTGGGAGATCCCTGGCGGTCAGGTAAAGCCTGCCACGCGTGTCAGTGAGGGCTTTGGCACCCGCCTGTTGGCCAAGCCCATTTACACGTCGCGGAAGACGTGCTATGAATACCGGCATGTCCAATGCACGTGAGAAGGCCCGGAGTTCCTCGAACGCCAGAAGGCGTTCCGTTTGGGCGAGTTGCTGACGGAGTCGTCCCACCCGAAGACCCGGCAGCTCTCCCAGACGATCCAGACCGATATCCCGGCAGGCGTTCGCCTGCTGCAGGCGGTGGATGAGGACATCCCGGCCGCCTTGGAGAGGAATCTTCGCCCAGGACGCGTTCGGCCGGCTGGTCGAGGCTTTCCGCGAGGCGATGCGGACGGGGCGGCGGATCTACTTCACCGGCTGCGGGGCCACGGGCCGGCTCAGTATCCTGCTGGAAGCCGCCTGGCGACGCTTCTGGCGCGAAGAGGGAGCCAGGGGACCCCGGAGGCCGCCCGCATGCAGGACCAGTGCCTCAGCGTCATGGCCGGCGGGGACTTCGCCCTCATCAAGTCCGTGGAAGGGTTCGAAGATTTTCCCGATTTCGGCCGGCACCAGTTGCAGGAGGCGGGCGTTCAGCGGGACGACGTCGTGGTCGCCATCACCGAGGGCGGCGAGACGCCGTTCGTCATCGGCACCGCCTGGCAGGGTCTCGACGCCGGGGCCCACGTGTTCTTCGTCTACAACAACCCCAGCGACCTGCTGCGCCGGCACGTGCAGCGGTCGCGGGAGGTCCTCGAAGAGCCGCGCATCGGCAAGCTGGACCTGGCGACCGGCCCGATGGCCATCACCGGCTCGACCCGCATGCAGGCCACCACGACGGAACTCCTCGTCGTCGGGGCCGCTCTCGAAACGGCGATGCGCATTCCTTCAAGAGTCTCCGTGAGACTGGAGGCTGGAGGCCAGCAGGCAGCACTCCAGTCTACAGCCTACAACCTCCAGCCTCCAGTACCGCAGAGTGCTCTTTCGGCGTCTGCTCGATCAGTTGTCCAGTCCGCAGGCCGTCGCGGCCATCGCTCACATGGTGGAATTGGAGGAGCAGGTCTACCGCCAACACGGCTTGGTGACTTACGTGGCCGACTCTCTCCTGCTCGATATCCTGACGGACACCACCGAGCGGGCCCCCACGTTCATGCTGCCGCCCTTCCGCAAGGAAGGCGACACGATTGCGCCGGTATCCTGGGCCTTCGTCAAAAGCCCCTGTCACCCGACGCGTCAGGCCTGGGCCGACCTGCTCCAGCGGGAGCCCCGCGGCCTGACCTGGGGTCCGGAAGTCTACCAGCAGTTGCAGGCCCCGCTGCCGCTGCAAGCCAACCCGCCGAAGCTCGACAACAACGAGATCTACAAGTTCCGCATCGGCAACGAGCCCGACCCCTCGCGGACCGATGCCCCCGATTCGATGCTCGTGTTCGTCGGCAGTCTTGCCCGTCATCAACCCTCAATCATCCATCATCAATACGAGCGGACCGCCGCGCATCACGTTCGGGCCGACGCTCCGTGCCGCTCGACGTGGACGAGCACATCCACATCTCCTGCGATCTGCCCGCTTCGCCGCTGCGGCTGTGGGAGCATCTGGCGATCAAGCTCATTCTGAATACGCTCTCGACCGCAACGATGGTGCGGATGGGCCGGGTCATCGGCAACGCGATGGTCTGGGTCTCGCCCAGCAACAAGAAGCTGATCGACCGCGGCTGCCGGCTCATCGCCCAGCAGACCGGCTGCACCTACGAGCACGCCTGCGAGGTGCTGCACGAGGCGATCGAGGAGATCGGCCGTCGCGCGCGAGCCGGCGAGGAAGTCCCATCGCCGGTCGCGCTGGCCATCGAACGGATTGGCACGGATCAGTGGGGAGAAGCCGAAATGAGCCACCAGCACAAAGCACGAATTCCGAACGTGGGCGCGAAGTCTCGTCGTCTTCTCGTTCCTGTGCTTCTCGCTGTCCTGCCACGTGGAGCAGCCGCGCGATCCCCGTTGGGCCCGCATCGACGCCGCCGTGGCAGGAGGAAATTGAAGCCGCCCATCTGCCGGGGGCGGTGGTTCTCGTCGGCCGCGGCGATCAGGTCCTTTACTGCAAGGCCTTCGGCTTCGCGGTGGCCGAGCCGTTCCCGGAGCCGATGCACGAAGACACGGTCTTCGACCTGGCCTCGCTGACCAAGCCGATTGCCACGGCGACAGCGATCATGATCCTGGTGGACCGGGGCCAGCTCGATCCCAACGATCGCGTCGGCACCTATCTGCCGGCCTTCGCCTGCAACGGCAAAGAAGACGTGCGGATCCGCCACCTCCTGACCCACACCTCCGGCCTGCCCGCGTACACGGAGGCCAAGGCCCTGAAGGACCTCTACGGCAGTCCCTGCCCCGACAAGGTCATCGAGAAGATTTGCAGTCTGCCGGCGCAATCCGAGCCGGGCGAGGAATTCCGGTATAGCTGCCTCGGTTATATCACGCTGGCCCAGATCGTCCGCGTTGTCACGGGCCAAGGCATCGACAAGTTCACCCACGACAATCTCTTTGCGCCTCTCGGGATGAAGCACACCCGGTTCCATCCGCCGGCCGCCTGGCAGAAGAAGATCGCCGGGACGGAGATCGTCGAGGGAACGCTGCTGCAGGGCACCGTGCACGATCCGCTGGCCCGGCTGATGGCCGGCACCGGCGGCAACGCGGGCCTGTTCTCCACGGCTGCCGATCTGTCCATCTACTGCCGCATGCTCCTCAGCGGCGGCTCGTGGCAAGGCCAGCGCATCCTCAGCCCCGCCGCCGTGGCGATGCTGACGACGGCCCAATCCCACGGCCGGGCCTACGGCTTCGACGTCAGCTCCAGCTACTCCTGGATCAAAGGCCCCAACGCCTCACCGGCCGCCTTCTGTCACTCCGGCTACACCGGGACCAGCCTCGTCTGTGACCCGACCACCGGCACCTATCTGATCCTCCTGACCAACAGCGTCCACCCCCACGACAAAGGCACCTCCCGGCCCATCCGCCAAAAGCTGGCCGAGATCGTTTTCCCCGCGCCCGCCGGTCCGGGACCGCAATAGTTCTGTGTCAAGCAGTAAAACCCGGATGGTTTTTCCGTCGTAGATATTAAGAGATGACGGCTTTATGACGATTCTATGCTGTGACGTAGCCCTAAATGGTGTCATCGCAGAGCGTATAAAGAGGACCATATGAAGAACATGAGGAGCTTGGTCATTGGAGTCCTGGCCATCGCCCTTGTGTGCGGCGTTGCCTGGGTTCTGGAGTCGAAGCGTCCAACGGCGCAGGAGGAGCCGCGAGCGGCCATCGTCCATCACAACAGAACGCCACTTCGAACCAAGACCAGCGGCCATCGGACAGAGCCGCAGATGGCGCGCGCACCGGCCCAGCCCCAACCCCTGGAACAAGAAAGCCCAGCGCCCGTCCGCAGCAAGCGACAGCCCAAGCCGGTGGAACCTCAGACCGCGGCTAACCAGACCGAGCCGGCAGCGACTCAGGCCGATGCGGTGACGCCGAATACGACGCAGACGCCGCAAGGCACGCCTGCCGCCGAGGAGACGCTCCAGGACGCAATGGCCCAGGCCGCCCTGGCCTACGTCGGCAGTGACCCGAACGCGGAGACGGACTGGTATGAGGCAACCAACGACCCGAGTCTCTCGGCCCAAGGCCCCCAGGACATGATGGCGGACTCAAACGAAGACAGTCCGTCCGATTCGCAAGACCCCACGACCGATAACCTGCCCTGATTCCCAGCCGTAGCCAGTTTATTGGCGTCGATCACGCGGTTTCGATTCGCACCTTGACGTGGAACGCCCCCGGCACGGGCTGCTCCGAGACCACGTACAGGTAGCCGCCGCCGCAGCCGGAGTACATGGCCCCGGGATATCTCGTCTGGTAGTACTTCAGCAGCCCCGGCAAATCGATCTGGATCGTGCGGTGCCGGACCGTGCCGGGCAGGATCGCCTCCCAGCAGCGCATGCACTCGTTCATCGATTCGCCCAGGGCCGCGACATCACGGGCGACGATCGCGTCGTAGCAACTCCTGGCCCGACTGGCCCAGCCGGCCGATCCAGCCGGGGTCGAGGTTCTTGGTCTCCAGCGGATTGTACCCCTCCGGCCGCTGATTGACCGGCAGGAGGTGAATCACGTTTTCCAGCCACGCGGCGACCTGCGGGTCGTTGTTCGATTCGATGTGCCGCGGAAAGACGCCGCCCTTGTGGGTGAAATCGTAGTCGAGGCGATTGACGCCGGGATACACCAGACCGATCATGTCCTGCGACCCGGAGGGCTCCGCCTTGCCCTGGTTTTCCGCCTCATAGAGCTCCTGCACCAACTCGCTCGGGATCGCGTCGGGGCAGCGTCCCCCGCCACAGCTTCATCGCGATATTGCGCGTGCCGATGCAGATGCCGGCCCGTTCCATGAACCAGAACTCGGGCTCGACGCCCACGACGACCATCGCGCCGGGCGGCGTGGGATTGAGCCGGGAGACGAACGGCTGATCGATCCACCCGCCCGCCAGCGCCAGCCGGTACGGCAGGCGGCCGAGAACATCTGTGATTTTTGATGTTTGATTGTCGATTGTCATCGGCGGCGGCGGCTTCAATCTCAAATCTCAGATTTCAACGATCAACAATCAACTGACCGTCCGTTTGCCGGCTTTGCGGGCCAGGTACTGCTGCTCGATCCAGGCGTAGGTCTTGCGCAGGCCGTCCTTCAAGCGGCGTGCTCGGCTCCCACCCGAGGATCTGCTGGATGAACGTATTGTCGCTGTTGCGCCCGCCCACGCCTTTGGGGGCATTCAGATCGTACTTGCGGTTGAGCTTGATCCCGCCGATCTCCTCGGCCAGCGTGACGAGGTCGTTGATCGAGATCAGGAAGTTCGACCCGAGATTGATCGGCGTGGCGATCAACTTGTCGCAGTGCATGATCATGTCGATGCCCTGCGTGCAATCGTCGATGTACATGAAGCTGCGGGTCTGGTGCCCGTCGCCCCAGATCGTGATGTCCTTGGCCCCGGTATCCTTGGCCTCGATCACCTTGCGAGAGATGGCCGCCGGCGCCTTCTCCCGTCCACCGTCCCAGGTGCCCCAGGGGCCGTAGACGTTGTGGAACCGGGCGATGTGCGTCTCGAAGCCGCGCTCGGCCCAGTACTCCTGGCAGAACATCTCGCTCATCAGCTTCTCCCAGCCGTAGCCGCGTTCCGCCATCGCCGGGTAGGCATCGGATTCCTTCAACGCCGCGGCATCGGGCCTCTTCTGCAGCTCGACGTTGTACGCGCACGCGGACGACGAGAAGAAGTACCGCCGGGCCCCCGCCCGGTACGCCGACTCGATCATATGCGTATTGATGAGGATGCTGCGCAGGCACTCGATGCGGAACCGCTCGATGAAGCCCATGCCGCCCATATCGGCCGCGAGATTATAGACCTCGACCGCCCCCTCGCACGCCTGGCGGCAGTTCTTCTCCTGGCTCAGGTCCAAGCACAGGCACTCCACGCCCGGCGTACGCTGGTACCACTCGGGCAGCGGCTTTTTGTCGATCGCCCGAATCCGGGTGAAGCCCTGGTCATGGAAATACCGGGCCAGCGACCCGGCGATGAATCCACCGGCCCCGCCGATGACAATCAGATCGTCCTTCTTCAACACCGAAGCAGCCTTGGCATTCTGTTTTGCGGCCATATTCTTCCTTTCACCGTATCTCACGTAGGGTGCGGGCCCCCCAACGCGATTCATCGCGTTGGGGAACCCTGTGCCGTGCACACCGATCCCATCGAACGGCCAACACTATAACGATTTCCGGCAATCTGCCCAGAACAATCATTCACCCGGCTCGCCAAAACCACTCGCAGAATGGGCCGTCAGACCGCGCGATCCTCCTTCAGTCGCAGCAGCTTCATGCCGCTGCCCGGATCGAGCTGCCGTGTCCCCGCAATCCCGTCGATCTCGATGATCGTCACTTCCAGGACGAGGAATGTCCGCGTGTCGTGCCGTGGGCAGCCGATCAGGTTCGCGCCGTCCTTGCCGATGGCGGTATGAATGTGCAGCTTGGGCCCCGCCTCGTCCCAATAGAGCGTGCCAACGCCGAGCACCTCACCCGGCCCCGTGAACGTCTGAAACTTCGGCACGATCTGCGGCTTCTCCTGCTCCGGCCCGACCACGACCGCCGCCGTGCGAAACCCGCCCGTAATCAGCACCGTCGCACAGCGAATCCCCTCTTCGCGTGCGATCCGGTCGATGCACGCATGCAAATCCTCCCCCTCAAACAACCGCGCCACCACCACGCGTCCCACTCGGCCAACCGAATACTCCATCTTGATTCTCCATCCAAAAGCATTGATCCGCGGACATCATACCACGGATCACCATTCTTGCCACAGAGACCACCGAGGACACAGAGGTATGTAGCATGTAGGATGGGCTTCAGCCCATGCGGACTTGTCATTCCCGCGCAGGCGGGAATCCATTCGCCGGGGAAGGGGATTGCCGAGTCGCTCGCTTTGAGATAAAATCATGGATGGTGCGAACGATAACTGGAGAATGTCATGGCGGAACCGATGCGAAAAGATGAAGCCCACGAGTTGGTGAACCGGATGCCGGAGAATGCGACGTGGGATGACCTCATTGAGGAGATCTACGTGCGACAGGTGATCGAGCAAGGTCTGGCCGACAGCCAAGCTGGAAGAACAACCGACGTCGAAGAGGTTCGGCGCAGGTACGGCCTGCAACCATGAATGTCCACTGGACCGATACCGCTTTGCATCACCTCGATGCGATCTACCGATACATCGCCAAGGATTCGCCTGCCTACGCCAAGCGAATGGTTGATCGCTTGACCCGGCGGTCCCAACAGATCGCAGAATTCCCTCTCTCCGGACGGATGGTCCCTGAATACGAGATGACCCAGATTCGGGAGGTTGTCGAAGGGCCGTACCGGATCATTTACTACATCAAACCCGATCAGATCGACGTGCTTGCCGTTGTCCACGGCGCCCGGAATCTTCCCAAGTAGACGAACCTAACCTTATGTTCTCTTGACGATCTGCGTCGTCCTTCGACTTGCATGTCGTTTGCGCAGGGACGCCATTCGCGGCTCTTCGGAGCATCATGTCAAATCGCTGTTGCGTCGTCAGAGACGCCAGATAGTCCAGCTCAACTCGATTTCCGCACGCTCATTATGGCGGCGTGTTTTCAGGATCGCCATAGTCTTCACCTTGAGCGTGGTTCTCCTGTTGCATCTGGAATAGTCGCAGCGATGCGGTTTGTCAGAGCTTGGCGAAGCTCCTGAGGGTTCTCATAGACGATATGATTGTATTGCCGCGTGTCAAAGTGGACTTGGTTCAGCCAATCCTTGCGAACCTCCAATGACGGCGATGCCGAAGACCTTGTGCAAAGCCGGCTTCGTAGTCTAGACGCCTCCGCATTGCCCGTGAAGTCTGCCACACAAAACGGCTTCTTCGGATTTCCGCTATGATTTGGTGCGCAATTTTCTCGTTGTGCTCCTGCAAATCCATGCGAATAGCCGTGAAAAAGCGTCTGTTCTATCCCTCGCTTGAGTCCTTCCTCCCACACCGCCTGCATTCCAGCAATCAAAACCACATTGCGACAAATGCTTGTTTGCTCTCCAGGCTGCTATGCTGCAACTCCTCGACCTGCACAGCCCTGTGCAGTGATTAGCAGGATATACGTATTGCCAGGCTACTCGTGACGTAGTTCATGGACTCCAGCAGTTCAACCATGTGTACCATGTCCGAGTTGCGACCGAAGAAGACTCGATAGGCAGATGCTCCAACCTTATCGGTCCACATGGTGTTCAGCGAGCCTTCCAAGGTTCAGCATTGTCCTATCTATCATCTCTGGCTGTTGGTATTCGCTCAGAGGTTCTCGATGGTGACGGCAGATGGCAACACGGTCTTGTCCAGGACCATCAAAGCCACCGGTAAACCCTTCATCTTCCGTTCCCTGATGACTCCCGCAGCTTGCTTTTGTCGGACGACTTTAGACCTGCGAGCGGGTAGACCCTATCTGAACAGGTATATTCTCCGCAAGCAGGGCATCGCACGCTGATTATAGATTCAGCGGTCCTTCCGCTGTCACTATTGCATCGGCGTTGCACAACCGACATCTTTGCTGCGTCATATCATTTCCCATCCGCTTCAGTCTCCGTTGAGCGAATCCAGAGCTTCGCACTCGTTTTGGATCGCTCTTTTGTAGAATAGACAGCACTACACGCCAATGATCCCGATGGGCGGCGTGGTTTTCCAGCGGCCGCGGGTGAAGTCGGGGACGTCCTGGGGGCTGCTGCGGTTGGCGACCGACTTCTCGCTCAACTCCGTAATGCAACTCCAGGTGGCGGCGTCGTAGACGTCGATGTCCGGGGCGGCGCCGGTCCGCAGGGCCTTGATCAGACGGTAGAGCGTCATGAAATCGGCGCCGCCGTGGCCGCCTTGCGACAGGGCCTTCTCGCCCCAGGCCTTCCAGAGCGGATTCTCGAATTCCTTGTAGTACGCGTCCATCGGCTCCCAGGTGACGCTCTTGGGGCTGCGGCCCTCGATGTAGATCTGCTCCAGCGTGGCGGAGTAGATGCCCTTGGTGCCCTGCACGCGATAGATCAGATCGTAGGGCCGGGGCAGCTTCGTGTCGAAGTAGAGCGTGACCGTCTGGCCGTGGACGGTCCGGAGGAGGCTGGTGTTGATGTCGGCGTCGCCGCTGCCCCGCGTGCCGTCGGCGCTCATGGAGACGAGGTAATCGAAGCGGTTGCCGCGATTGATGTCCAGCCACTGGGCGACCGGCCCGAGGGGGTGCGTCGGATAGGCGTTGGCCGCACGGACCTTGCCGTCCCGCACGCGGCCCGCCGTAGCAGGATCGGCGATGTAGTGCTGGTAGCCCGCCTCGCAGTGGCGCAGCTCGCCGAACACGCCGTGGCGCAGCATGTTGTGGACCAGCATCACGTTGCGGAAATAGCAGCAATTCTCCAGGATCACGCAGTACTTGTGCGTCTTCTCCGCCGTCTCGACCAATTGCCAGCATCCCTCGATGGTCTCGGAGGCGGGGACCTCGGTGGCCGCGTGCTTGCCGGCGTTCATGGCCGCCACGGAGATCGGCACGTGCCACTTCCACGGCCGGACCGCGTTGATGACGAGGTCCAAATCCTCCGTCTCGCACAGGCGTTGGAAATCGGTCTCGCCGCGACTGTAGCCGGTCGGCTTGGCCTTGCCGGCGGCGGTCACCAGGTTCTGCCCCTTCACGACGCGGTCTTCGATGATGTCACAGACCGCCTTGACCTCGACCCCTTCCAGGTCCAGCAGGACCTTGAGCAGCACCGTCCCCCGTGCGCCGATCCCAATCAGTCCCACCCGTACCTTCTTCATCGGCTTCACGCCTACACTCTCGGCCGCGAGTGCCTCCCGGCCAACGGCCCATGCCGTCGTTGCTGCCGCTCCGATTTTCACGAATTCCCTGCGATTGTATTGCTCGTTCATGACCATCTCCACGATTCTGCCGACCGCTCGAGTCATCCTCATAAAACCTCAAGCATTATTGTGTTCCTCTTTCGTCACGCATTTTCTTCAGCGTCTTTTCATGTTCCGGGCTGAAGACCTCCAGGCCGCGTTTGCCCGCAACCTCGTCTATCAGCAGATGGGTCTGCCACCACGCACCAATCGCGTCTTCTGTTCTCAAGCTCGTCATGAATCTCTCCAGGACCATGCGCCGCTCCTCATCCGGGGCGTTGACCTGGTCGAGCATGCTCAACAACTGTTCACAGCTCACGAGCACGCGACAATACTGGGAGTCAACGATGGTCCTCTGCACGACGCAGTTCTGCCCCGTACGTCTCCAAACGCGCGTCGCAGGAATGGCAATGCCGAGCCTGCGAATCTCTTCCGATAGCGAAGACTCGTGAATTCTGCTCTTGATAGGCACGCCAAAGAGGCACACACGCGCTCTCATATCGCCACTGTTGATGTCCATGTCCCCATTGGTGCTGAATACCCACGGCTCGCCCAGCAGCCACCACACGCCAAACGCGAGCACCGCAGAATGACAGGGCTTAGCACCACGGCTATCGTAATAGCTTCGGTTTCTTCATATCTGCTCGCTCACCTTCCGTCATCCATGGCACCCCTATCTATAAGCCAGCAACGCCGCGACAGGACAGCGCCAACAGGAGTTCAGTCTTCTCAACGTTATTATGACCTCGATCCGTCCCGGAATCAAACGGGAAGTGGGAAGCGGAGCCATTCGAATCTGCCCCTTCAGGGCAAGGATTTGCCGCTTTGTGCCCATGGGCATGGCTTCCTAATCCTCGTCACCGGCTGTGTGGCACTCTGCATGAGCCCACGGTGCTTCTGCACGCTCCCCGCTGGTACCCGTAAAGCGATAAACGCATTCCATCGAACGCCATATGGACCGCCGGTTGGCCGCAGACGTGGCATAGAACCGCCCATCGTGTTATGATGGCGGTCGATGATGGATGGTAGGCCACAACAACCGATTACGCTCTCGTTCGACCGCGGAACGCTCCTGTTGACGGGGCCGCAGACGCGGGAGAATTCAGCAGCATGGGCGTCCCGCCCGTGGACTGAGGATCACGGGCAAGCCTGTCCTGACGCAGCGAACGGGATGCCCGTGCCACGTGGAAATGGGATGCCCGCGTAGGGGCGTGGCGGTGCGAGGCGATTCACTACCCAGCGATGCGGGCGGCGCTGAGTCGGCGATTTGGGGCCTGCTTTCGGGACGAGGTGCCAAAGCCCGTGCGTGTTTCCTGGCCCAAGAGGGATCTGCCAGAGCTGCGGACGGAGCAGAAGGAGGCGCTGGAAGCGTGGGTCAAGGGCGGCCGGCGCGGGCAGATCGTCATGCCGACCGGGACCGGAAAGACGGAAGTCGCCTTTGCCGCGATGGCCGAGACGCAGATCGCGACTCTGGTCGTGGCGCCCGTGCGGGATCTGATGTATCAGTGGCACCGGCGGATTCTGGCGGCGTTCGGCTATGACGCGGGGATCGTGGGCGATACCACGTTCGACATCAAGCCGGTCACCGTGACCACCTACGACAGTGCGTACCTCCACATGGACAAGATGGGGGCGGGCTTTGGGCTGCTGATTTTCGACGAGGAGCACCATCTGCCGGGTAGATGCCGGCGCGAGGCGGCGATCCTCAGCACGGCGACGATGCGGCTGGGTCTGACCGCCACGCCCGAGCGGTCCGACGGCCTGGAGACCGACCTGGACTGGCTCATCGGGCCGGTGGCGTATCGGCTGCCGTTCAAAGAGGTGCGGGGCTCGACGCTGGCCGATTTCGACGTGGTGCGCATCCCGGTGGCGCTCAACGACGCCGAGCAGGCGACGTATGACCAGTGCAGCCGGCTCGTGCAGCACTTCCTCGCGGCCCGCCGGAAGGAGACGCCGGGCTATACGTGGCAGGACCTGTGCAAAGAGTGCGGCAAGGACCCGCAGGCCCGCCAGGCCCAGAAGGCGTACTACCTCAAGCAGTCCATCGAGAACCGGGCCGCCGAGAAGCTCCGCGTGCTGGAGGACATCTTCCGGTTGCATTACGGCCAGCAGATTCTCGTCTTTGCCGGCTCGAACGCGATGGCGATCGAGGTGTCCAAGCGGTTCTTAGTGCCGACGATCCTCTCCCACACGGGCAAGCGCGAGCGGCTGGCCGTGCTCGATGGTTTTGCCAAGGGCGAGTTCACCGTCCTCGTCGCCAATCGTGTCCTCGACGAGGGCGTGGATGTCCCCGAGGCCAAGGTGGCCGTGGTCATCGGCGGCCAGGGCTCCACGCGTCAGGCCACGCAGCGGCTCGGGCGCGTCCTGCGCCGGTCCGGCAGCACCCGGGCCACGCTCTACGAAGTGGTCTGCGAAGATACGAAAGAGGTCGAGCGCTCCCGCAAGAGACGGCAAGGCGATGCTTACGAGCGAACAGTCCATCGTCGAGTATAGGGCGGGCCGGGTCGTCCCCGACCGTCTGACGCAGAACACGCATCGGCACTACCTCGGGTACGCCGAGAGGATGCTGGCGGTCTATCGCGCGGGCCTCGGCCGGCAGCGCCGCGATCTGCACCGGCAAGTCGAGGCGATCTTCGCCAACGAGCCCGACTGTCCTCTCCGCCGGATCGAGGCTTTCTGCAAGCTGCTCGACGACGCGAGCATCTTTGGGGCCGACCCGAGCGGCACGGCTGCCAAGCTGCGTTTGGAAGTCTTCTCCCGGGCCGCACGTTCGCATCCGCTCGTTCAGGAGCCGGACCGGCTCTTCGAGCACGCGGAAGAAACGGCCAAGAACCAATTGGCCCAAGAGCTTGGCAAGCCGTGGAGCGAGATTGAGCAGGGTCTCTATACGGACGTTATAGCTTATCAGCAGCTTGAAGAGTTCACCGGCTACCCGGATGCGACGGCCTTCCTGTCCCGCTACAACGTCGCCCAGCTTCAGGCCTGTCTCTACCGCGCCGAGAGCATGACGGTCACCGCCACGCAGGACCTCAAGACCATCATCCGCTATGCCAAACTGGCCAAGCTCCTGCACGACATCACCCGTAGCACGGGCATCTCGCCCGTGAGTGGGCTCTCAAACGCGATTCCTCACGTTGGGGGTCCTAGTAGCATGGACGTCCCGCCCATGAATAAAAAGGACTCCCAGGGGCAAGATGCCCGTGACACTCACGACCGGGACGGCCGTGCCACGTATCGGATCACCTTCACCGGCCCGGCTTCGGTCCTGCGGGAGACCCGCCGCTACGGCGTGAGCTTCGCGCGTTTCCTGCCCGCCCTGCTGGCCTGCAAAGGCTGGACGATGGAGGCCGTTTTGCAGACGCCCTGGAAGACCCCGGCGAAGCTCGTGATCTCGGACGCCGACCGCTTCACCAGTCACCTGCCACCGCCGGAGGAGTTCGACTCATCCGTAGAGCAAGCGCTGGCCGACAAGTTCGGCCCCACTCGCGACGGCTGGCAATTGATCCGCGAAGGCGACATCCTCCACGAGCATCAGAAGACCTTCATCCCGGACTTCACGTTCCGCCACGAGGACGGCACAGAGGTCTTCCTGGAGATCGTCGGCTTCTGGACGCCGGAGTACCTGGCCCACCGCCGGGAGACGCTCCACCAGTTCCGCCGCCACAGGATCCTGCTGGCCGTGCCCGAACGCTCGCTCCGCGAAGGGGCCACGATCACCGACAACGTCCTGGTCTACAAAACGACCCTGAAGCTCCCACCCCTCCTGGCCGCTCTCGAAGCCGCCCGCCCTAATCACTAATCAAGCTCTGACCCCAGGACCAGCCATCCCCAAGACCGGAGGCCTTGAGGCTGCCACCCAGAAGATGCACGCTCCAATCACTTCCAGCGAAGCTGCTTCAGGTCCTCCTCGGTACGGATGAACTTCACTGTGCCATTGTTGAGCAGTGCCAAGCCGCCTTTGGGATCGTGACTGTCGAATGTGAATAACTCCGGTCCGCCGTGCTGATTCCAGCCCGGTTTAGTCTCAAACAGGAGCACCATGTCCGCCGGTGCATCCGCGCGGCAATCCAGGTTCATCGCATAATCGCAACGGCCCTTTCGAAGGCTCGGACATATGAAAGTCCATTTCACCTGGTTGGTCTGAAACCCCCGAGCACGCATGATACGTTCGACCGCGTCACACCATTCCGCCGGCTGCGGGTAGGTGCCTTTGTAGGTCGTCAGGGTACGAATCCAACTATGTAGAGCCTGCAATGTCTGTGCGCAATATACCCGGTACTCAAAGGGTCGAACTTGCGGTCTGAGGTCTGCCAGACACAACTCAAGATTATGGCTACTGTGGAACCGGTAGAAGGCCCGGCCACAAGGGACCTCCAACCAGGGCCCCCAGATACTGAATGAGATTTCGGGTTTGGAGGGAAAGTGTGCGGTGACGGTCACGTAGTTCACGGCCTGGAAAGGCTCGGGCGACAAGCCTTCGTCCTCCGCCCACGCCACTTCATCCGCCAGAGTGGCGATATCGTTAGGATCGACAACAACGATAGACTTCAAAGAACGGAGATACTGTTCTTCCTCGGCGTTCAGGAGACTGCGTCCCGTCTCATTCCAGAAGAGGCTCTGCCATATTGATGGGTGATACTGAATCTCCAGCCGCGTGCAGTCAGTAAGGTCGGGCCGCGGCGGATTCCGGGTTCCTGGAGAGAATAGACGAATGGGGTGACGCAAACGGGGAAAGAAGATGAGAGAGAGCAGACACAACACAACGACCGCGCCGGCAGCATACGCCACCCTGCGTCTTCCGGTTCTATGCATGTGCGACATCATGATGTATTCGCCCATTTCCCGTTCGTCATTCATGGCGGAATGACGCGGTTACTCCTCTCCCTTCTGTGAGGCCGAGGTCGCGGTGGGGAAATCGGGCCAGCCGCCGGCGTCTTTGACCCATTTGACGATGTGCCCGGTCCCTTGCCGGACTTCGCGGGCGATCCGCTCGTCCACGGCGTCCCGCCGGGGCAGCGTCGCGCCGGCATCCTTCAGGACGTGTTCGTACGCGGCCTGGGCCGGCTCGGTCGTCACGGCCGGCGCGGGGAACGGCTCGGATGCCGCAATCGTCTGGCGGTCGTATCCCACGCCGCGCCAGTTGTCCCGATTCACAGTCGCATTGCCTTCGAGGATATTGGCGGCCAGAAAGAGCGAGTGCGGCATCACGACGTCCACGCCGTCATGGAAGAGCCGTTGTTCCTTTCTCGTCGAGGGCCCCGCCTTGAGGTAGTTGCCGACGTAATTGACCCGGTCGAATTCGCCGCACCCCGCCGTATCGCCCCAATCGTAGATCACGTTGTTGCGGAAATCGGCGTTGACGAGACCGCCGAAGCGCGGATTGCGCCCCTGGTTGTGCGCGATCAGATTGTGGTGCCACGTCAACCGGCCCTGCGCGATGATGGCGGCCAAACCGTGATCCGCGAAATTGAGGCCCTCGCTCAGGATGCACCACTGCACCGTGATCAGGTCAGACATCTTGTCGATGCTGAGGATCTTCGTCGTGGACCAACTCAGTGAAAGGTGATCCGCTACGCAGTTCTTCGAGCCTTCGATGAAATAGAGCGCGTGTTCCCCCGCGCGGCGTAATAGATTTCCTTGGCGCAGCGGATCGTCCAGGTGGACCTCGGCGTCGCCTACGCGCACGCGGAAATAGCGCAACACCACGTCGTGGCTCTGCACTTCGATGCCATAGTTGCGCAGCATGATTCCCGGTCCGGGCGCGTTCTGGCCGTCGATCGTGAGGAACGGCTGACGAATATGCAAGGTGGACTTGAGCGTGATGACGCCGCCGACCTGGAAGGTGATGATACGCGGGCCGGGTGTGTTCACCGCCGCTCGCAGGCTGCCGGGCCCGTCGTCGTTGAGATTCGTCACGGCAATCGTCGGGCCGCCGCGCCCGCCCGGCGTGAACGCGCCGAAGCCCTCCGCCCCGGGGAAAGCCGGCTCGCCCTCTGCCGCGAACGGCGGGAAGATCGAATAATCCACCCAGAGCGGCCGGGGAATTTCCGGCATGACGCGCGTATGCGTCACGGGCGCATCGGCGGCGTACTCGCTTCTATTCTTCAAAACCAGATCATGCCCGCTCGCACCTCCCTTGTACGTCAGTTGCCAGCGATAAGTCTTATGTTCGTATTCGGCGGTAATCTCGCTGCCCTCCGGCAAGTCGTCGAACGTCCCCTTGATCGCCACGTGACTGGAAACCAGCATGACGTCTTCCCGCGGCGGGATCGTGCCGAGCACGATCTGGAGGCGACAGTGGCTCTTGGCGTCCTTGATGATCCGCAGGCCGTCACGGGTGGACTGAATGATGATCGGCGTGACGCCGTGTTCGTCGATCGTGAACGAGAGCGTGGCCATGCCGGGCGTGCCGTCCGAGCCGACGAGCGCTGTCAGGTAGAGGTATTGGAGGACGTGAATGGCCGAGGCCCGGGAGCCTTCAACCGCGAGATACGATTGGGCCCCCCAACCGGAGCCGAGGATGAGCGTGCGGGCCAGGAAACTGCCGCCTTGAATGATGAACGAGCCCCTTCCAGCGTGACCGGGAGCGCCCATGCCGCCGCCGATGTAGGTGTCCACGCTGTTATGAAGCACGCCGTCCTTGAGAATGAGCACGGCCTCGCTTCCGGTCAGATCGCCGACATCCAAAGGATCCTGCAGCAGGATGATCTTGCCGCCATCCACCTCGACCTGCACGTGGTCGGCGTAATGCTTGCCGATCTGCAGATTGGCGATGGGATACGTGCCGGCCGGCACGCGCACCGTGCCGTTTCCATGGACCTCTGCCCGCGTGTAAAGGTCCGGCACTCCTGCCGACCAGCGCGCCGCCTCAGTCCAGTCCCCGGAACCCGACGTCCATTTGGTGCAATCAGGCTTGGACGCCGAGGCCGCCCCCCACACGGTGGCGTTCATCACGCCGAAAAACGTCACGCTCGCAAACCAAGCAAGGCACACAGGCGGAATTCTCGATTTCTGTCTCATTCGATGTGAACTCTCCAACCACAAACTCATAGACGCGCAGACTGCTTAACTCGCCAGTTCATCCCCGGAGTATCCATTGACCAAGGAGACGCATCGCCTTGTCGTTGCCGTTCAGTTCCGCAAGGAATCGAGGGAAGCCGTCCTTCTGCTCATAGTGAGGAATGCCGTGCAGCTCCTTTGCCGTGCCGGGAAGATGAGAACGCTTGAGATCGACGTTGCTCGTCTTCGCCCTTTGGATCGACCAATCCTCCAGGCGGGGACAGATCACGATAAGCCTTTGACCGCTGCTGCCTCGACGGATATACAGGCGGAGACCTTCTGCCGCTTCCGCCTCCTGATAGTTGCCGAGATCATGTGGAGGAGGGCTGTCGGGATCTTCGTCCACCATGCCCACGCCACCGGCGTTCTTCTTCAGCCAATTGAGCACCTCACCCTTCCTGGCCTCGTGGAGTAATTCTCTCTTCGGGACGCCCAACGCACGCAGCACCGCCTCGTCTGGATAACATTCGACCGCGATCTTCATGCCGTTTCCTCGATGAAACGATCCAGATTGAAGAAGGGGTCCGCCTCCATCAGTTCCGAAACCTCGTCCGCAGTCAAAGGTCTGACCTTCGTTTGATAGTCCTTGTAGTATGTGATGAAGACCTGAACATCCTCTTTACGCCCCTTCTCCACGATGGCCGAGAGCAGATACGGATTATGCGTGGCGATGAAGAATTGATTCGTTTCGTCCAAGGCAATCCGCTCTCCCAGGTACTTGGTGTAGTACGGAAAGGCATTGGACTCCGGTTCCTCAAACACCAAGACCGACTCCTTGTTGGAGGCCATGGCGACCGTGTAGAAGATGATTCGGCGAAGCGTATCCGAAGTCACTGAATACGGATAGCTGAAGATCAGACCATCAGCGTGTTTCTGAAGCTCGAATACCCTCTCGTGAGGCTTAAGGACGAGCATCAGTCCGTACTTACGAAAGAACTCCATCATGGTCTCGCGAAGAGATCGGGACGACAAGACCACTGAAAAGAGATTCGGCCCATCCGGTGGTTTGAGGCCGCCCGGTTCATCGTCATCGTACTTGTCCAGCGCCCGAAAGCGGAAGAACTTGATATACATATTAGACGCGGGCAATGAAGACCAGGTGCCGTGTGCGTCTTTGCTAGTCCCCGGATGGGGCTGCCGTCCAAAGCATGTACGCCATAAGCGCCACGCTCGAAGGTGACTCGAAGACCGATGGGAGAGATTGTAGTCGTCGACATCTTGATCTCTACGGGTTCATCGAGCAACTGATCGTAGAACAGATTCTGCGTGGATTCGAGGCGGACATAGCTACTAAGAGATGTTTGCTCGGGCCCTCCGCACCAAGACAACAAGGCTAACGCCTCCAGGATGTTGGACTTGCCGGTGTTGGGTTCGCCAATGAAGAGGTTGACCTTCTTGCAGTCGAGGTCCAACTGGCGGATCGACTTGAAGTTCGATATGCTCAGCTTCGTAATCATGGCCGTATCTCCTGCCCAGCCTGCACCGGCGTCCATCTTAAGGTTTCACGCTGACGATGCTATTGTATCCGCATTGACCAGGGTCTGCCATCCCCAAGGCCTTGCGGCCTTGAGGCTGCCACCCGGTTACGCGTCCTCCGGAAACAACGGGAGCCATGCGTTCTGTCGGCATGGCTCCCGGAAGCAAATCGTCAATTATCAATCATCAATCGTCAACTACTTGCCGGCCTTGTACTTCTCCCAGTAGTCGGGGAAGAACTCTTTCGCCTTGGCGGCGAGCTCCTGGTCGCTGATGGGGGTGAGGCGGCCGTCCTGCTCGTATTGGTCGATCACCCAGCGGGCCAGCTTGTGGACCTTGATCTTGTTGATCCGCTCTTCGCCCTCGAGGCCGAAGAACTCGTTGACCCAGTGCGTGACGCCGTCGGCGCCGCTCTTGTCGGTGATGGCGACGCGCGGCGGGCGTGCCGAGCAGCTTCTCCGGTGTCGAAGATGTTGTAGATGCGCTCGTCCTGGCGCAGGCCGCCGGCGTGGATGCCGGCGCGGGTGACGTTGAAGGCCTTGCCCGCGAACGGATAGTTGTCCGGGATCGGCAGGCCGATCGACCGCATGTAGTTGGCCAGCTCCGTGATCGCCAGGGTGCTGATGCCGTTGAGGCCGCCCTTGAGGGCGATGTACTCGAAGATCGCCCCTTCCAGCGGCGGGTTGCCGGTCCGCTCGCCGAAGCCGAAGAGTGTCGTGTTCAGGGCGTCGCAGCCGTAGAGCCAGGCGGTGGCGCCGTTGATGTGGACCTTGTGGAAGTCGTTGTGGCCGTGCCATTCGATCCGGTCGCTCGGCACGCCGCAATCGTGGGTCATCTTGTAGATCAGCTTGGGGATGCTGCGGGGCAGCTCGGCACTCGGATAGCTGACGCCGAAGCCCATCGTGTCGCACAGGCGGATCTTCACGGACAGCTCCGGCGGCGCCTTCTCGCTCATCTCCATGAGCCGGTCCACGAACGGCAGCACGAAGCGGTCGATATCCGCCCGGGTCACGTCCTCCAGGTGGCAACGGGGCCGCACGCCCGCGTCGAACGCGGCCTGCACCACCTCGCAGTAGGAGTCCATG
The DNA here is from genome assembly GCA_963750205.1 of uncultured Planctomycetota bacterium. GTDB lineage: Bacteria > Planctomycetota > Phycisphaerae > Sedimentisphaerales > Anaerobacaceae > PLanc-01. The sequence goes on along the minus strand of CAVVRJ010000011.1, from coordinate 201,243 downwards.
CACTCCTTGTGGCTGCGGAACTTGAGCTTGTGGAAGATGTGATAGTCGGAGGCGCTGGTCAGCATGCCGGTCTCTTGCAGGCCCGCCTCTTTGACGAGGCGGAAGTCGCCTTTGACCGCCCGGATCCAGCCGGTGCACTCGGGGTACTTGTGGCCCAGGGCCCGGCACTTGTCCAGCGTCTCGCGGTCGTTTTTGGTGTAGAGGAAGAACTCGGTCTGGCGAACCACGCCGTTGGGCCCGCCCAGTTTCGCGAGCAGGTCGTAGATGTGGACCATCTGCTCGACCGAGTACGGCGGCAGCGACTGCTGGCCGTCGCGGAACGTCGTGTCGGTGATGACGATGTCGCGGTCCTTGACCGTGGAGAAGTCGAACTCCACGGGCTTGCCGTCGATGTACTCGACGGCTTTGCCCTCGAACCGGATCAGCGGCGGCAGATCGTGGGGAAAAATGTCCTCGATAAGGTTCGGCCGGGTCACTTCCGGCAGGTTGTGATGTCGTCTGACTTTCATGTTACTCCCCTTCGTGAATGGCAGCAATTACTGCCATGATGCAATCTGATACCGAGCAGGCGGGTTACAAATTCCAAAATCCAAGCACCATTCCTGCCTTCGCAGGAATGACCCTGCGGAGCAGGGGCCAGACAAATCCAGAACTCCAAGCACCAATGGCCGAAACACAGTCGCGGGCCGCTGCGCTTGGTTTGGAATTTTGGGTTTTGGTCATTGGAGTTTGTTTGGGATTTGAGATTTGGAATTTGCGGATTTCCGCGCACCGCGGCCCTACTCGTCCACGTCCACGCCTTGCTCTTTGCACACTTTCGTGATGAACTCGACGGCGCTGCCGACCGTCGTCACCGACAGGGCCGCATCCTCGTCCATCTCGATGCCGAACTCCTCTTCGAACATCGCCACCAACTCGATCGACTGGACACTCTCGGCCCCGAGATCCTCGGTGAAACTGCTCTCCAGCTTGATCTCCTCGGGATCGAATCCCAGCACCCGCGCGGTCACCGCCTTGACACGTTCTGCCACTGTCGCCATGTACTTTTCTCCCGTTGCTCTGGTCACTTGCGTGGATAGTTCCGCAGTTCCAGTTCCCAGTTGACGGCTGACAACTGCCCACTGCCCACTGTCAACTTCCGGTCATTTCATCATCGCCCGGCGGCCTTTCTTCACGGCCTCGTCCCGGGGCTGGGCCGTCATTTCGAAGATCTGGTCCCACATCGCCTGCTGGGCCGGCGTCCACTTCTGCTTGCGGCGGCCCATCGCGGTGTTGGCCGTCTCGTAGAGGGTCTTCTTGCCGAAGCCCTTGGTCACCACGCCCTCGATGAACCAGGCGAAGGACGGGATGAACTTCGGCAGGGGCTTGCCCGTGGCCATGATGATCGCCATCGCCCCGATCACCGAGCCGGTATTGAAGAGCACGCCGATAGACGTCTTGGTGTGGTCGCCGATCAGCGAGCCGACCTTCGTCGAGCCGGTGTCGATCGAGTGCTTGCCGTCGAGCATCACCGAGACGGTCGAGTAATCGTTCTTCAGGTCGCTGTTGGTCGTGAGGGCCCCGAGATTGACCCACTCGCCCACGTAGGCATGGCCGAGGAAGCCATCGTGGTACTTGTTCGAGTAGCCCTGGATCACCGACTCCTCGACCTCGCCCCCGATCCGGCAGTACGGCCCGATCGAGTTGCCTTCCCGGCACTTGGCCCCGAGCAGGATCGACTTCTTGCCGATGTAGCAGGGCCCCTCGATCCGCGTGAACGGCTGAATCTCCGCCCCTTCGTCGATGTAGACCGGGCCGTGCTCGGCGTCGATGACCACCATCGGGTGGACCGTGACGCCCGGGGCGACGTAGACGTCCTTCTTACTGCCGCGCAGAGCGGCGGGCTCCTCGATCGTCCCTTCGATCCCCTGCCTGCCGGCGGCGGCGAAGTCGGCCGTGATCTGGTGCGGGCTGGCCAGCATCAGGTCCCACGTGTACTGCCACGTCGGCAGCGTGCTCTCGACCGTGGGGAGACTCGGCCTTGGCCTTCGAGTCGCAGAAACGCGTCGATGTCGCTGCCAGCGCACTCTCTTCAAGTCGCCCTGGTCGATGCGACGCAGCCACGACCATCAGCCCTGCTCGTCGAGACCGAACCTCGCTGGGTCGCCCTTGTGGCGGAGCAATGTCGAACGTGTCTGGGCTTTGACGCGGGGATCGACGAATGAGCACGTCCTGCCCCTTCAGGGCCGACATGTCATTGACCGGGCGGTCGGTTCTCTCCCGGTACACCTCGGCCATGTAGTCGGGCACAAAGTAGGCCACGTCATTCGTCCCGACCTTCGCCTGGAGTTTCTCGGCCGAGCGAAGTCATGCCGCAACGCAGCTCCCAGATCGGACGGCTCAACACCAGCGGCCAAAATTGCCGCCGGTTATTCTCGGACCTATCGACAAGGATCAACCGCATGAAGGACCTTTCCACCTTTGCCGCACAGGGCACGTGCCCGCAGACACACAAAATTCGCGCCGGCAGAAGATTGACTTCTCCCATCTCCTTACTGTGGGTCATACCCAAACCGCTGTTCCTCAAGCGGCCCAGATCGAGGATTGACCTCATTCGGCGCAGCAAGCCTGAATTCTAAAGAAACAGACGCTCCAGGTCAACTCGAAAACGCAGGATTCTGGGAGGACATCATGCGACAGCGTCCTGCGGGGCGTGGAAAACCACGAGGTTCGGAGTTCCGCCTTCAGGCGGGTGGAGAGTCTTGTGGCGTACGCCTCCACACCGCGTGGACGCGGAACTCCAGATGATGTCGGGGCTATTTTGACCCGCCTGAAGGCGGAACTCCCAACAGCCAAGCCGCGAATCCCTATTTGTCCGCAAGGTTTTCTGGCAAGCCAGACTGTAGGCAGAGTGTTTCGCCTTTGTTATCCTGGGGACAACTTTTGGGGTTTGGCCTGCGCTCTGGAGGCGTGCCCCACTGAAACCTGGCGCCGGGAGTAAGTGCATGAGATTTGCGAAAATCACTTGTATCCTGCTGATCGGATGGCTGGGGGTGAACTGCGCGGCTTCGGTCCATACCGGCCTCGACAATGTCGGCACGCACAAAGATCTCTTCCAAGGCAAACGTCTCGGCATCATCGCCAACCACACCTCCTACGACAGCGAGAGCAAGTACGTCGTGGAGGTGTTGCGGGCGATAGAGGGCGTGCGCGTAGTCGCCCTGTTCAGCCCGGAGCACGGCTTGCGTGGTCTGGAAGAGGCAGGCCAGAAGGTCGGTGATGAGACCGACCTGATCACCGGCCTGCCGGTTCACAGCTTATTCGGCAGCATCAGCAAACCCACGCCCCAGATGCTGGCGGACGTGGATGTCCTCGTGTTCGACATTCAGGACGTGGGGGCCCGGTTCTATACGTACCTGTACACGATGTCCCTGGCGATGGAGGCCGCGGCCGAGAACCACAAGCGTTTCGTCGTCCTGGACCGCCCCAACCCGATCGACGGCGTGCAGCTCGAAGGCCCGGTCCTCGAACCCAAGTTCGCCACCTTCGTCGGTCTGTACCCGATCCCGGTCCGCTACGGCCTGACGGTCGGCGAGCTGGCCCGGATGATCAATGGCGAAGGCTGGCTGGCCCAAGGCGTGAAGGCCGACCTCACCGTCGTCCCGCTGACCGGCTGGCAGCGCGGCATGTGGTTCGACCAGACGGGCCTGCGTTGGATCAAGCCCTCCCCCAACATGCCGGACCTGGAGACAGCGGCCCTCTATCCCGGCCTGTGCCTGCTGGAAGGGACGAACGTCTCCGAAGGCCGGGGCACCTCCAAGCCCTTCCGTCAATTCGGCGCCCCCTGGATCGACCCGAACGCCCTGGCCGCCAAGCTGAACGCTATGAACCTGCCCGGCGTGCGCTTCGCCGCCACTTCCTTCACCCCGACCAGCTCGAAATTCCAGAACCAGAAATGTCAGGGCGTGGAGATCCTGCTCACCGACCGCACTCGCCTCGAACCCTTCTGGACCGGCGTCCAGATCGTCAACAAGCTCCACGGCCTCTACCCCACTCAGTTCAAATGGATCGAGAAGCACTTCGACCGTCTCTGCGGCACCGCCACGATCCGCGAAGCGATCATCGCCCCAAAGCCCCTGCAGCCCCTCAAAGCCACCTGGGCCGCCGAGTGCAAAACCTTCGACCCGACAAGACAACAGTACATCCTCTACAAATGAACCGCCGAGCGAGCACGTGGCTCTTCTGTCGTCGGCAGTGCTTACGATTCTCGTGGGAGCGTTCCGGCCGATGGACTACGAAGCTGCCCACAGGATGTTTAACTGAATTCGGGACGTGAGCCTGAACTCCGGGGCCCGCTCGCGATTCAGTTCGGCCACGAACTGGCTGAGTTGCCTCTGCACACGTTTGTAGTCTTCAGCAGGTATTGTGTAGGGATTCCTCTTAAGAATCTCATTTACCGGCGCCAGGGCGGTGCTCTTTCGGGCAAGCGCACGCAATGCTCCGAAGACCTGTCCGTCAAGGACCAGATGCAAATCCCTCCACAGGAATCGGTACTCTTCGTATTTCACTAGCTGGTACATGAAGGCATCCATCAGCTTGGCCGCCGCAGCTTCTGGAAGATAGCCACGGCCTACCCCCTACGCTTTTGGCTATCGACCGAGCCAATTCATCGACTTGCTCAGCATGCCATGAATCATAGGCGCAGGCTGTCTGGCCCCACATCCTCCTAAGTTCACCAACAAAGCGGTCATTAGTGAAGTGATCCTCCGCATCCTTCTTCGCCCGCCACAAGAACAGGCGACATCCGCCCGGGCCAAGACAGACGTGCCGTCTCCCTTGCGACGGCACGCAGGTATTCATTTGGTGTCAATGGAAAGCACATTTGTTGAGTCCCTCCAAGAAGTCTTGCTGACCTGGGTTTAGCGTGACGGTTTGATCAAATTCAGCACACTCGTCTGAATCTGCCGCGCAACTTCCGCATAGTACTTCGTCTCCGACAACTCGGGAACAAAGAAGTCATCGGGATACCGTGCAGAGACGCCGAAGTCCGTCAGACTCTTCAGATCGATCCGGTCCAATTCCCCTGAAGTCACTTTGCGGCACTCGGCCAGGAGGAAATCGACATCATGGGTCTTCGGGAAATCCACGCCCTTGCAGGCCAGCAGGGCTTTGAGATACTTCTCCACCGCCTGTTGCGCGTGAAAGCAGATGGTCGAGGCGTATGCCTGCGGGTCGGACTCGATCAGCTCATCAATCACAGCCACATCTTCGTCGGCCCGAAAGAGCCACTTGTCGACGTAGTCGGTTAAGTCGTCCATCACAGGGGGACTCCCTCGCGCAGGGCGCTGCGGATGACGTGGCCGGGCAGATCCTTCTTGCGTTGCACCTCCTCGTCGCTCTGGAGCAGGACATCGCAGCGGATGCCATAGTCCAAGAGCTGCTTGCGAATGTGAGTCCGCAGGGCCAGCTTAACCCGGATGTCCAGCGGGTGGTCTATGATGATGAGGATGTCGTAATCACTTTCAGGGCTGGCTTGGCCGCGGGCATGCGAGCCGAAGAGCAGGACTTGTGCGCCGGGAAGCGTGGAACGAGCCACTTCGCCAATGGTTACGAGCATATTGTCAGATTGCTGGATCATCCGTCTTCACCGCGGCCGACAGGGCGGCCATCCTTCCCGAAGTATAGCGGGCCCCGCAGCCCAAGTCAATGCGTCTGCACGGCGTCGCTACGAAGCTGGGCCAGTTGGTCGTGAATGCGCTGGCCGACCGTGGAGATCCTCAATTGCAGAACTTCTCCTTCGTGCCGGCTGCGGCTTTGCCGCCCTGGACGGGGGCGGGATGGACCTGCTTGAGCAGGGCTTTCATCTGCGCGACCACGTCGGCGTATTTCGCGTCGTGGGCCAAGTTGTGCAATTCCTGGGGGTCGTTGTCGTGGTCGTAGAGTTCCTGGCCGTTCTTGCCAAAGGCCCACTCGGTGTAGCGCCAGCGCTCGGTCCGGACGCTGTGGCCAGGATTGTTGGGGCCGCGTTGGACTTGGGTGTAGGCGGGGTGATTCCACTGGGTCTTGGGATCGTCGATCAAGGAACGAAGACTGAAGCCCTGGAGATTCTTGGGCGGGGTGAGGCCGGCCAGGTCGGCTAACGTAGGATACAGATCGACTAATTCCACGAGGCGTGAAGTCGCTTGGCCCGCCGTCTTTTGGCCCGGCACGCAAAGGATCAGCGGCACCCGGGCCGCTTCCTCGAAGCAGCTCTGCTTGAACCATAGGCCGTGCTCGCCCAAGTGATAGCCGTGGTCGCTCCAGAAGACGATGATGGTATTGTCGCGCAGACCCAAGCGGTCTACGGCGTCGAGCACCCGGCCGATCTGAGCATCGACGAAGGAAATGGCCGCGTAGTACGCCCGCTTGCACTCGCGGGCCTGGTCCGGCGTGACACCAAAATAGGGCCACGGCTGCGTCGAGGTCAGGGCCGGGCGAGGATAGTCGTTCGGAGTCTCCGGCGTGATCTTGGGCAGCGAGATCGCCTCCAGCGGATAGAGGTCGAAGTACTTCTTCGGCGTGATCCACGGGCAGTGCGGCTTGTAGAACCCGGTCCCGATGAAGAAGGGCTTGCCCTTGTGCTCTTCGAGCAGACGGATCGTCTGGTCGGCCACCTTGCCGTCGGTATGCTGCACGTCCGTCCCCGGTCGGGTCCGCCAGGAACGCCATAGCAGAGCCCAGCCCCCGCGTGGGCGTGTAGTTCATGATGTCCGGTTCGAGGGCCGTCCGGTCGCGGCCGGCCGGGTTGAACCGCTCCTGCCATGACACTTTGTCGTCCAGGCCGTTGGTGCCGATGTCGCCCGGGTTGCCGTAATGATACATCTTGCCGACACGAGCCACGTAGTAGCCGTTCTGCATGAACATCTGCGGCAACGTGACGATATCGGGCAGGTCCTGGCGGAAATGGTACTGCAAATCGAACACGCGGGTGCTGTCCGGCCGCAGACCGGTCATGATCGAGGACCGGCTCGGGCTGCACAGCGGGAACTGGCAGTAGGCCCGCTCGAACCGCATCCCGCGCGCGGCCAGCCGGTCGATGCTCGGCGACTTCACCAGCGGATGGCCGAAGCAGCCGAGGTCATTGTTCATGTCGTCCACCGCGATGAACAGGACGTTCATGCCCCGGCCGGGCTTGCCTGTTTCGGCACGTCGTGGCCCGGATTGGGCCAACAAAGATGAGACGCTCCCCAGAGTAGTGCCCAACGCAACCCCCGCCGCACAATGCAGGAATTCCCGACGATCCATAGCGATCCTCCCGTGGACAAGGCCCAGGCGATTCATAGCGACATAACTGTTCGACGAAACGAGACGCACCACCCTCGGATGATGACGCGTGCACGGTGCCTACCCAGCGGGACTATACCGCTCTTCGGCCCGCCCTGCAAGTCACGATCCGCACGCGAACCATAGAGAATGAGCGGTCGTAAGGGCGTAGAATAACCCGAAGATAAGCCAACCCGAGTCCAGAATACGAATTGCAACAGTCACAGGCATAGGCCACCTGAAGTGATACGCCAGGTGATTGAATAGCAACATGAGAGCAACGACGAGAACCAAGTAACGGGCGTCGTGTGCAGGTGGACTGCTGATGCACACCCAAAGTGACATTGCCAGCGGGATCAGGATGAAGACCAGCATTCCGTACTGAAAGGCCCGACTTACCGGCTTGGACGGCTCCATGAATATGGATCGAAGATTCATAGTGTCCCTCAAAACGCCCTGCAATTCCGAACCTCAGATTACTGCCGACTCTGGCGGATCGCAAGCGGATTCCCCCATGCGTTTGAGCTAGCTGCGGTTGGCCTTGGGGCGGACTCGTCCTCTTCGTAGCGCGAGCGTCCTCGCTCGCCCTCTGGTCGTGCGTCCTCGTATGACCTACGTGGCCCCTTGTCCGCCCTCCCGATCAACGGGCGGGGACGCCCGTGCTACGAAGACCGCATCGGCCGCCGCCGTAGGGGCGACCACAGCCTTTGAGGTGGACCTGGTTCGGGCTCAGCCAAGCTCACGCTGGGCGGAGGCAACGATGCGGTCGATCTCACGCGACAAAGCTCCGTCCAGCGGCTGGGGTTGGTGCGTCGCCACGATGTTCGTCACACGGGCGCGGAGGCGGTCGGCGAAGGAGGTCGCGCCTTCGCCGAGCCACGGGTCGTAAGGCTGGCGCGTCCAGACGAGGCTTGGCAGCCAGAGCTCTTCGCGGAAGTGCCGGACCGTATGCTCCTCGGAGAGGAAGTTGCCGGCCGGACCTACGGCGTGGATGACGTCGGTCGCCAGGTGCTCCTCGTCCACGGCGAAGCCGCGTGCGATGCGCTTGGTGTAGCTCATCAGCTCGTCGTCGAACGCCAGCCACAGGAGGCTGCCGGCGTGGTCGGTGCCGCAGATGCCGCAGTGGCCGAACGTGTCCGCGCCGGCCAGGACGCCCAGCAGCAGCGTTGCGGCTTTCTCCATGCCGGCCTGGGCGTCGGGCAGTTTCGCGTCGGTCAGGCCGACGTTGACGTAGACGGGGAAGCCGTAAGAGCGGGCGATCTGGACCATGGCGACTGCCATGAGGCCCTGTTCCGGCGAGCCGAAGGAGCAGATGCCGGTGCGCGGGTCCATGATGTGCGGGATCCCGCCGTACATGATGGGCGTGCCGGGGGCGAGCAGTTGCGTGATCACGATGCCCGGCCAGGATCTCTGCGTTTTCCTGGGCCAAGGTCCCGGCCAGGGTGCCGGGGGCGGTGCCGGAGGTCATCGCCATCGGGCCGATGCTCACCGGCTGTCCGGCCTGGGCGAACTCCTTGACGATGTCGAGCCCATCTTTCGGCAATTGGAGCGGACTGATCGGCTCCAGGAAGGCTTCGACCATCGGGCGGGCCCGCAAGGCCGCGTCGCCACCGGCAATGGTGCGGTAGATTTCGAGGATGTAGCGGGCGGTGGCGCCGTTGCGGACCCAGCAGCGGGTGGGCTTGCCCGTACCTTTGACCAGCTCGCCGGTGAGGACCACGTCCCGGTACTTCTCCGAGAGCGTCTCCGGCTGCGCCATCGCGCCGACGATCGTGATGTTCTCCAGGGCATCGCCGAGGCGGATCGCGTCGTGAGCATCCCGCATGGTCGCGGGGCGACGCTGAGCCGGTTTGCAGATCGATCCAGGCGTACTGGCCCGGGCTGGACATCAAGATCAGTTGTCGGTTGTCAGTTGTCGGTTGCCGGTTCGGAGTTGACTGACCACTGGCCACTGAGAACTGAGAACTCTCTTCACGATCGCCGTAGCCGAAGCGGGCGGTCCGGTTCGGGTCCCGGCCGTATAGCACGTATTGCTTGCCTGCCCGTGCGAGGCAGTCCAGCACCAGCTTCTCGGGCAGACGGGCGATCTTGCGTCCCGCGTCCACCTTCGCGCCAGCCTCACCCAGCAGACGTAGCATCTGGTCATGATGGACCATGACGCCGGTGTCCCGCAGGATGGCGAGACTGGCGTCCTTGATCGCCTCGATTCCTGTTCCGTCAGCATCTGCAGTCGTGGCTATCCTTGCCATGCTTAATCCCCCCAAGCCTGAAGAATAGGACGGATGAGACCCATAGGACAACTGGGACCTATGTGGGTTTGAACCACAGGTCGATGGGGCGTTCGACGTTCTTCGGGCCGGAACGGCAGTCCGACCTTGCTGCCCCAGTCCGGCGGATTGGTAGCCGGCACACAGGACCTCCTGGACCAGGCGGCCGTCGTCGCCGGTGGCCTGGGGCTCGTCCTTGCCGCGCACGCAGCGGGCGAAGTGGTGCATCTCCTGCGGGAAGCCGTAGTTCCAGAGCTCCTCGAAGACCGGGTAGGTCCAGCCCTTGGTCGTCGGGGCCTTCTCCACGGCGTAGCCGTAGCCGTACTCGCTGTAGGTCGGCAAGGCGTTGCCCATGTGCAGGTCGGCGTAGGTGACGCCGCCGTCGCCGTAGACCTCGATGCAGTCGTCCATGCCGCCGCGGCGGGCCCAGCTATCCTCGATCATGCCGACCGCCCCGTTGGCAAACTCGATAATGCAGATCGAGTTGTCCTCGCCCTGGGTCTTGTCGGCGTGGACGTGCGTGCCCATCTGGCAGTAGACCGTCTTGATCTCGGGCCGGCCGAGGAACCAGTAGCAGAAGGCGATGCCGTGGCAGCCCATGTCCATGAACACGCCGCCGCCGGACTTCTTGACATCCCAGAACCAGTCGGCGTGCGGGCCGAAGTGCTTCTCGCTTTGCTTGACCAGGTAGACCTTGCCGAACGCCCCCTGGTCCGCCATCTCCTTGGCCTTGACGTACTTGGGCGTGAAGAACAGCTCCTCCGCGTACATCAGCAGCACGCCCTTCCGGCGGCAGGTCCGGATCATGCGGTCGGCCTCTTCCAGCGTCATGCACAGGGGCTTCTCGCAGACCACGTGCTTGCCGGCGTTGGCGATGTCGACGGTCATCTGGGCGTGCAGGGAGTTCGGGGCCGTGATGGTCACCATCTCGATGTCCTTCTCGGCCAGCATCTGGCGGTAGTCGGTGAAGACGCGGGGAATGCCGTACTTTTGTGCGAGCCTCTCGGCGTTGCCGGGCGTCGGCGACGCGATCGCGACGACCTCCGCCTCCTCCGGCATCAGGCGAAACGACTCGGCGTGAATCTCCCCTTCGAAGCGGGAGCCGATGATCCCGACCTTGACTCGTCCTTTGTTCGGCATGTCTCGCGCACCTCACGAATCGAGTATCAGGTGTGCAAGACGGTAGGTGGCAGCTTTGGCACAGTGCGGTTAGCACCTCAGACTATCCCAACATCATGCTCAAGCATCCAGACCTTCATCTACAGCGTCCAGCCCTTGCGGTACTCGTAGTGCAGATACTGATTCGCCTCGGGCACATTCGTCACCTTCAGGTTCTCGCTGTCCCAGAGCAGCCGGCGGCCGCCCGTGCGGACGCAGACCGTTCCCAGCAGCACGGCCTCCGTCAGCGGGCCGGCGAAGTCGGCGAAGTTCGACCGCGTGGGCGTGCCCTCCTTGCAGGCTTTGATCCATTCCTTGTGGTGGCCGATGGAGCGCGGCAGGGTCTTGGGCGGCCGCTGGTAGGCCTGCATCTTCGCTTCCGGGATCAGCCGCGGGCTGTTGCCGCCCCAGCCTTCGACGTACATCGTGCCCTTGTCGCCCACGAAGAGCAGCCCATCCTCGCGCGACAGCTCGCGGTCCGCCTCCAACTCGGGCGGGCGCGGCGGCACGATCCCGCCGTCGTACCAGTGCAGCCGGACCGGCCGGCATGTCGCCCCGGGCGGGGAATTCGTAGTGCACCGTCGAGGCCAGCGGCAGCGTCTCTTTGTTGAACAGCGTCGAGCTGGCTTCCACGCTGATCGGGGCCCCCAGTTTCAGGGCGGACCAGACCGGGGCCAGGTTGTGGATGCCCATGTCGCCGAGCCCGCCGGAGCCGAAGTCCCACCAGCCGCGCCACGCGAACGGGACATACGCCGGATGGTACGGCCGATAGCGGCGCCGGCCCCAGCCACAAGTCCCAGTCCAGCGTCTCGGGCACAGGCGGCGTGTCCTTGGGCCGCTCGATGCCCTGGGCCCAGAAGAGCTTGCCCTCGTGCGTGGGCCGGTCGGACCAGGCGTGGACCTCGCGCACGGGGCCGATGGCGCCGTCCCAGATCCACTCGTTGATCAGGCGGTTGCCCTCGAAGGCCATGCCCTGGTTGCCCATCTGCGTCGCGACCTTGGCCTCGCGGGCCGCCTTCGCCATGGCACGAGCCTCGTAGACCGTCCGGGTCAGCGGCTTTTCGCAATAGACGTGCTTGCCAAGCTTGATCGCCGTCATGCTGACGATGGCGTGATTGTGGTCGGGCGTCCCCACGACCACCGCGTCGATGCCCTTTTCCTTTTCGAGCATCACGCGGAAGTCGCGGTATTGCTTGGCCTTGGGATACTGCTTGAAGGTCTTGGCCGCATAGCCCCAATCCACGTCGCACAACGCCACGATATTCTCGCTGCTGACGTCGTGCAGGTCGCTGGCGCCCTGGCCGCCGATGCCGATGCCGGCGATATTGAGCTTCTCGCTGGGCGGCGTCTGTCCCGCCCCGCCCAGCACGTGCCGAGGCACAATCGTGAACGCCGCCGCCGCGGCACCGGTGCGAAGCAAGGTCCGACGGGAGACCGCCGCCTGATCGACTTGTGTACGCTTCCCCGAAGCCTTCATATCCCCACCTTTCCTATGAGCCAATGACCCATCATCGAGACTGTCACCCCCGGACCTCAATCCGGCGTCTCGATCACCAATCCGGTGGTTCAGAATATCGGAACCCCCGCGTGACTTCAACGACTTTTCCGGAAGCGTAACGGAGGAGAGAACGTAATGGGGATGTGCCGCACAGGCTACCGTCGGTCGAGAGTGGCTCGACCGTAAATGCCGTCCAGGACTTCGGCAACGGCGAGGTGCTCCTGGGCCTCGGGATCGAACCGGGGGTGGCGCCGCAGCTTGTGGGCCCATTCCACCGCGGCGCGTCCGAGCCAGGGATCGGGCGGCTCCGCCAGCGTCAGCGTCTTGGTGCCTTTGCACAGGCTCGCACGGAAGTCCGAGGACGAGCCGTTGACATTCTCGATCAAGGCGGCCCCCTGGTCCCCGCAGAAGCACGCCGCCATCACCACGTCGCCGCCGGGTGGAGATTCCAGGAGCATTGCAGGCGGATGTCAGCATCGTCCTCGGTAAGCAGTTGGGCCGTAGCGAAATCCTCCACGACGGCGCTGTTTCTCTGGAGCAGCACGCCCTTGCTGTAAAGCCGGCTGTGGGTATCCACGATTTGCGGAAAGCCCATCGTCCACAGGGCCAGATCGACCAGAGGACGCCCAGACCGAGACAGCAGCCCCCGCCGGCCAGGCGCCGATCGTAGAACCAGGGTCTGCCGGGACCACGGGCGTTGTGCAGAACAACTCTACGTGGAAGATGCGGCCGACGCGACCCGACCGGACGGCGTTGCGCGCCAGTGCGACGGCCCGCGTGCAGCGATAAGAGAGGTCCACGCCCAATAACCGGTCGGCCCGCCGGGCGGCCTCGATGACCCGGCGGACCTCGGCGGCATTGCGGCCCAACGGCTCTTGGCAAAACACGGCCCAGCCGCGGTGGAAGGCGGCGATCGCCTGCTCCGCGTGCAGAGCGCTGGGGGTCGCGATGACAACGGCATCCAGATCCTGGGCCAGCAGTCTCTGGAAATGTCGAGCACTTGCACTCCGGGGACGATCTCTCGGCAGGCACGCACGCAAGTCTCATCCGGGTCTGCCACGGCCACAATTTGGACCGACGTGCTTTCGGCCAGGGCGGCCAGCCGATTTCGTCCGATCCCGCCGACGCCGGCGAAGCCCAGCCGTGGCGCCGACGGTGCCACCGAGGGGGAAAACGGGATGTTTTGCCTCTTCCTTCATCGGCGGCGCCGGGTCTCCGAACGAGAAAGCGGAACGTCCCTTTCCTCCGTGCCAGGCCGTGTCGGGCTCAGACATAGTGGATCCAACCTTTCAGGAACCCCTTGGCATGCTCCGCCACGCCGCTTCTTCCTTGGGCGGGGGGATTTGCCCCCCCGGCTCCTCATAGTCGACAGGCCCGAGCACCCCCGGTTGCACATTTTCCAGGATCCAGTGATAGAGCTGCGGGATGCCTCGTTGCGCGGCCATCTGCGGCGTCCAGCCGGTGGCCTTGGGCGAAGCGGCGGATATCGGACACGTAGTATGCTTGGTCGCCCTTGCGCCGGGGGCCGTAGCGGATTTCCGGGGTGATGCCGGACAATTCCGCCAGTTGGCCGATCACTTCGAGCAGACTGACGGCGTTGGCCGGACCGCCCCCGATATTGAATGCCTTGCCGGCCACGGTCTTGATGTTCTTCATGGCCGCCAGCAGGGCGTCGAGCAGATCGTCGATATAGAGAATGTCACGAACCTGCCGGCCGTCGCCGTAGACGGTCAGCGACCCCGTCGCGCAGCATCTGCAGGGCGAAATGGGCCACCCAACCCTGGTCTTCCGTCCCCAATTGGCGGCGACCGTAGATGCTGCTCATGCGAAAGACGACGCTGGGCAGCCCGTACATCCGGGCGTAATCCAGGACGTACTGGTCCGCCGCTCCCTTGGAGCAGCCGTAGGGGCTGTGAAAATCCAAGGGCCGTCGACTCGCTGATGCCGGACATGCGGATGCCGTGATCCCGGGGCACGTGTTTCTTGCCGACCGGGATCAGCTCGATGTCCTGCAAGTCGCCGTAGACCTTGTTGGTCGAGGTGAACAGCACCGCAGGGCGGCGGGTCCTGCCGACGGGCCGCCTCCAGAACGTTCAGCGTCCCCTGCAGATTCGTGGCGAAATCATCGACCGGATCGACGCAGGCTGGTTGTCACCGCGACTTGGGCCGCCAAGTGAAAGATGCCCTCGCAGCCGCGCCGCCAGCGTTTCCACGAGTCCTTTGTTACGCGTGTCGCCGACGTAAACCTCGACGAGGTCCCCATAGGTGTCGCACAGATAGCGCACGTTATGCTCGACGCCCGCGCGGGACAGATTGTCCAGAATCATCACGGGTCTGCCGGCATCGAGCAGCCGCTCCGCCAGGTTCGACCCGATAAAGCCGGCGCCGCCGGTGATCAGCACCGGCCGACGATACTTGCGGATGGACGGAGGGCGGATTGCGGACTGGGTCCCCGGGTCCCCAGCAGGGTGCGGCTTCTTCCGGCCGCAGATGTCACACCGGACTGCGATCCGGGGCCGCCATCCGCAGTCCGTCATGGCTCTGCGTTTGTGGAGGTATCCCGCCCGGGAGCCGACGCCCATCCTACGCATTGCCGCACCCCCTCGATTCCCTGGGAATGCCAAAGGCGAAACAGTAGTTTGGGCGTACCGTCCGGCTTCAGGAGCCCCAGAAGCCGGGGCGGCTCGGCCTGACGGAAGGGTTCGACAATGGAGAGGAACGACGGCGCGAGGGCAGCGCATCCTGAAGACGGGACCAGTAGACGCGCTGCGTCTCGGTGTCCAACAGACCCATGAGCGTTTCGCATTGCGAGAATTCGTCGTAGTCCTCGGTGGCGCAGCCCGCTCCGGTGATCCAGAGGGGCGTATTGCGGCAGTGTTCCTTCAGAAGGCGATTGACGTCACGAATCATCTCCAGCCATCCCGCGCGGCCGCCGCGCCGTACAGCCGAGATCATCCTGCAGCCCAATCGCGTCCGCGAAGTCGAGGACGCCGTTCTCGCACATCAAGGACAGCCACCCCAAATCGCCGGCCCGCAGACCGCCCAGAACCGTCTTGAGGCCTCTTTGCCGGCAGCGATTGGCGGCCGAAGCGATGATCTGGGAGAAGATCCGTCCGCGTGGGTCCAGCCGCCAGTCCCAGAGGCCGGCGCCGGGCAGGCTCGCTTGGGCAGTTCGATCCACTCGAACGCCTCCGGGAAACCGTCCCCCAACGCCTCCAGGAAATCGGCAAAGGCCGTGGAGTTCTCCGGCGGCATGGACACTTGCGCCGGCCCCGGCGGAGGATGGGGGCAGGTAGACGAGCGCCGGCAGGACCGTGAATTGACGTGACAAGGCGGTAATCAACCACTGGTACCATTGCCGCATGCCGGCCTCGTGCCAATCCGCCCAGGGCACCTCGACCGGACATGGCGCAGTCCCAACGACGCCAGGGCCTTCATGCCCGCTGCCACCTGCTCCTGCGCCCCAGGCTCGAAGTGGGCGGCTACCCCAAGCGTCGGAGAGCGGAGGACGGGAACTGGAGGACGGAGGACAGAGGACTCAGGATTCCGATCGTCCGACGCCGGAACGCGGTCTTCTACGCTTGGTCTTCTCTCCTCTGGTGTCATAGGGTCCGTGATAATGCAGACCCGGTTTCGGGAAAATGGGCAAATGCCTGGTACGTCCCTCTCCAAATGCTGAGCCGGGCGCCATATCCACGCTCGCGCAAGACATGTTCGGCTCAACGCACAAGACATGCTTACGCAAGCGTAAGCATGGCACCCGCCGATGAGCGCGTCCGGACTTAGAGGGCGTGGGCCGGGGCCTCCTTCTTAAGCTCCTTGAAGCGTTTCGCCACCTCCTCGGCCCGGTCTTCGTCGAGGACGCTCCGCGCGACGTCGAACACGGTGCTCTCCTCTTCCTCGATATGATGCTCCTGCTCCAGGATCTTCTTGACTTTGTCGTGATCCGATGTCAGTACGTCGAAAATATCCATCGTCTGTCTCCTTGCACTGGTCACACGATTCTTCGCCTGGGTCGGCCGGACCGTCCCGGCGGAACGGATCACGCATTCGCATCCGCCGCGTCGATGGCCCGCCGCGCCCGTTCCTCCGGATCCAGGTTCCCGCCCGCGTTGACGTCGTCAAAATCGCCGCGCAACGCCTTCAACGCATAGCGCTCGTGATTGATTTCATGGGCGGTACGAATCCCCATCCGCCGCAGCAGCGAGGCCGGCGGGCACCGGCCCTGCACGGCGTGCTGAATCAGGAAGGCCGCCGCCGCCGCCGAGAGGAGATACCACCGGCTGCGCACGACCCCGAAAGTCAGGCCCAGCAGGGAGAAAATGCCCGCGTTGGCTTGCAGCAGCCGCTCGATGTCCCACTCGCGGTCCAGCTCGTCCAGCCGGCGGCTGATTTCCTCCGGCCGTTGCGCGAAGTACAGCACGCGGGCCTTCAGGTCCCGGCGGATCTGCTGGTTGATCTCCTCCGGCGTGTTCTCTTCCACGCGTGTTTCCGTGCGGCCCACCTGCTGCTGGACCTCGCTCTTGACCCGGGCGCCGAGATCCTGGGCCTTCTCCTTGATCTCCTCCCCCACGTCTGGGGCTGTATCTTTCATTGTGGATATCGTGTCTGCCATAATGCACCATCCTTCATATTGATTAAGGACTATCGATAATTGATGATTTGGAGCGGGAGCTATGCCTGATCCATAGTCCATCATCAATCATTCGATTATCAATCCTCTCAGGAACGCCGCATGGAGCCGCATGCCACCCGCATCAGGAAGCCGGCCACGATGACCGACGCCGCGCCGATGATCAGACCCGCCGGCCCCGGACCCAGCTCACTGGCGACCATGACCACGGACCCGTAGAGAAGCAGTCCGATCCCGGCCCCCACAAAACCTAAGGCCACGAGGCCCATGGCGACGCACATCCCAATCCGGCCAACGCCTCGTTTGACGGCCTTCTTCTTGTTCTCCATCTGATAGCGCATCACGTCGCTGGCCAGCCGGATGGCATCATTGGCCGTCTTCAGCAGATCTCGCAACAAGCTCATGATCTCTTCCATTCAATGAGGGACGCCAGAACTATGCCCGCCGCAAACGCCACCGCCACATAGGTCAGCGGCTTTTCCTGCACCGCGCCCCGGGACACGCCCATGGCGCGGCGGCCGCGGTCGTTCACCTGGCGGCCGGCCTCCTGGAGCCGGTCATAGGCCCGCCCCTGAAAGTCTTCCACCGCCGCCCCCATCTTCTCCCGCGTGCCCCCCAGCTTCCCCTTGCCCATCGATCCGATATGTCCCAGGAGTTTCCCCAGATCGTCCCGTAGGCTCCGGAGGTCGTCCTTGATCTTCTCGACCTCGCCGCTCCTGGTTTCCTCAGTATCTGCTGCCATAGGACTACTCCTTTCGTCATCCGAAATCCACTCGGAAGTCTTGTGTTCCGCGCGCGAGTTGCGCGTCCGTGGAACCGTCAGGCGGCGGCCGCTCCGACACCGAGCACGCCGGCCAGGAACAGGGCGGCGAAGATGGCGAGGAACAGGAAGAACAGGAGTTTGGCGATCCCGGCGGCCGCCGTAGCTACGCCGCCAAAGCCGAAGATCGCCGCCACCCCCGCCACCGTCAGGAAGATCAATGCCCACCCCAATAAGCCCATGATCGATTCCTCGTTATCACTATTGACTACTCTTACGCAGTAGTCTACGGGCCGGGCAAGAGAACGTGATTAGGGGCTTTCCGCAATCGCCTTGGCCGAAAGTCTCAGCCTCCTCGGGTTCGTGGACCCCCGGTGACCACTACGACTTTGCCCTGTAAATCGGCCATCCCCGCCTCCTCGCTGTTGGTTCGCCTTACGGGACTCTCTGTGCCTCCTGCGGCTCCTGGACCTCCTGCCGCTCCCGGGCTGCCACACCGACGCCGTGCTCGTACACCAGCGCCCCGCCCAGCCACCCTCCGATCCCCGCGGCGACCACGCCCAGGACGCTGAGCACCAAGGTGGCGGCGGAAGGACCCGCGCGACTGATGCCAATGGCGAAGGCAAGGATGAAGAGGATCAACGCCGTAACGTTCGACGTCATGTGCAACAGGCCCGTCGTCCACACCCGCGAGCCGCGGAGCGTCAGCAGGTCGATCAATCCCGGTACGGCAGCCAGCACGGCGCCGATGATCCCCCCGCACATCGCGTACAGCGAGGCCTCGCGCCAGGGTGAGAACGGCACGCCTTGGATCATGAAGATCACGTAACCGATGAACCCGAAAATCCAAAGACCTAGCGGGAAGACCACCAGCATCGGATGAATCGGATGGTGATGAATGCTCGCGCGTGTCGCCATCGTGCCTCTCCTTCAAGAACGGGCCTGGCTAAGGAGGTCCCTTTCTTCTTTCTGCGATCACGAAATACGCTTTTAACAACAGCATCAGAAAGATGAACCCAAACCACGCCAGAACCATGTGCATATCACTGAACATCGCTCTCAGCCTTCGATAACTCGTTGTCTGAGAAGAGCTTAGAAGCCACGCCCACAGAAACAAGAGAGCATTTGGCGGAAAACGTGAGGCGGGTTTTGCCTAATGAGTTTTGATGAACAAGATCGGCAATCCAAAGCCACCTGTTGCCGGGTGCCATGTCTCCGTCTCGTAGACATGCCCGACTCCCTGGACAAGACATGCCTACGCAAAGCCGTAGGCATGGCCCCGGGCTCCCAAACGCGATCCATCGCGTTTGGGACCCGCACCCAACTATTACCGATTTTGTTCGTCAAAACTCATCAGGCGGTGGGGCGGGAGGATTGCCAGGAACAGAAAACAGGGCCAAGAGGACCTGCCCCGGCCAGAACCGGGGATCGCAGGATTCTCCTGGCCCTGCTCGTTATGCATGCACGATCGGCGGGCGGTTTAGATCTGCGAATAGCTCGCCGGCTTGAGGTACAGATTGGTGATGCCGTTCGTGCGGATCAGGGCCTTGTCGGCGTAGTCCGGCGTCGCCGACAGTTTCTGCCAGTCGGCGTCCGCGCTGAGCTTCTTCCAATTATCGTCGCTCTCTTGCCGGTCTTTGAAACCGAGCATATAGGTCAGACTGGGCGTCTTGGCGCCCGCGACGGTCTGGCCGAAAAAGACCGGGTGCAGACCGACCTTGCGAAAGAGCGCGAGCGCGGAGGTGTCGAACATCTCGATCTCCTTCACCCCCGCCTTCTCGCCGGGGCTCTCGTAGGTCCGCAACTGGAGAACCCGTCCGGCCACCGTGGTCGGGACCTCAATCTGAGTCATGCCCGGCAGCGGGGCCAGGAGCTGGATCTCCACGTTCTTATAGACCGGCTTATCGGCCGGGGCGTTCACGAAATCCGCCGCTTTCGTGGCGTAGTCCTTGTCTTCACCGAGCTTCTCCGCCAACGAGACGAACGACGCCAGCGTCTTGTGCGGCAACAAAACGTAGATCGGACTCAAGCCTTGGTCCGCGTAGAACACGCCGACCGGTTTGATTCCCAGCCGATTGCAGGCCGGCAGCAGGGCGTCGCCCAGGTACTTGTCGAGGGCGGTCTTCTGATCCTGCGTGTCGAGATCGTAGCGCCGCAACTCATAGCAGCTCTCCGTCGTGCGCTTGACCACATCGACCGCCGCCGCCGCTTTCTGCTTCAACTTGGCCTTGGCCACCCGGGACTCGTAAGCCAGAAAGCTCTCATTCGGCTGCCGGGGCGGTATATCCGACTGCGCCTGGGCCAGCAAGGCCCCGCCCCCGACCGCCGCCACACCCACTACACACGATTTTGTCAAGAATTCACGCCTTTGCATAGTCTTTCTCCAATCACAAAGGGTCCTAATCCAGTGAGGGCCAACCGGGGCGCAGGTATACCCCTGTTGCCCTTCTCGTGCAAGCGTCAAGCGGAGAAGTTTTGGGCAAGGACACGCCGCGCGGCTGCGGTTGCGAAGCTCGTTTGGAGTACCGCCTTCAGGCGGGTAGAACTCCTCCCGTCCGCTTCTCTGGTCTTTCAGATCTGCGAATAGCTCGCCGGCTTCAGATACAGGTTGGTGATCCCGTTCTTGCGGATGATCGCCTTATCCATGTACTCGGGCATCGTGCTCAGCTTCTTCCAGTCGGGATCGGCACCGAACTTCTTCCAGTTGGCCTTGCTCTCCTCCATGTCCTGGAAGCCCAGCATATAGGTCAGGTTCGGCATCTTGACACCTGCCACGGTCTGGCCGAAGAAGACCGGGTGCAGGCCGACTTTGCGGAAGATCGCGATCTCGGCCGTATTGAACATCTCGATCTTCTTGAGGCCGGCCTTCACGCTGGGACTCTCGTACGTCCGCAATTGGAAAATGCGCGTCGGCGCGTCGGTCGGCTTCTCCAGCTTCGGCATCCCCTCGAAAGCCGTCATGAGCTGGACTTCCACGCTCTTGTAGGCAGGCTTGTCCGCCGGCGTATTGATGAAATCCGCCCCCTTCTCCAGAAACTCCTTGTCATCGTTCAGCATCGACGTGAGGGTAAGAACCGAGGTAAAGGACGAATGCGGCAGCAGCACGTAGATCGGACTCAGTCCCTCCTGCGGGTAGAATGCCCCGACTGGAGCGACCCCGTGCCGATTCAGAGCCGGAATCGCGGCCTCGCTCATGAACTTGTCGAAGCCGGCTTTCTGTGCCTCCGTCTCGATCTCATACCGCCGCAACTCGTACAACTGCCCCCGGGCGGCCACCTGCTGGGCTTGGAGGGCTGCTTGCTGGGCCTGCTGTTGCAGGCGGATGGCAGCGACGCGGGTACGGTAAGAAGTATCATTCTCCCCCGGCTGCCGCACCGGCCCTTGCGCCGGGTTTTGGGCCAACAACGCCCCACCGCTCAACGAAGCCACACCCGCCACACACGATCTCGCCAGGAATTCACGCCTTTCCATATTCAATCTCCTCACAAGGTCTGTCGTCGACACAATCACAGTCGGTGCATGTATACTCCGACCCGCCGCCCACGGCAAGTATGAACACACGAAGAACCAGAATATCCTTGCAAATTGTGCAAGCGTCGCTCAAAATGCAAGGATGGCCCAGCTAATTGAACGTACAGAGCTGTTATCGGAGATCAAGCACCGGTTTCGATCCAATCCCATCGTTCTCCTGCAAGGACCGCGTCAATGCGGCAAGACTACACTGGCCCGCCAATTGGCCGCCCAACACAAGGCTGAGTACTTCGATTTGGAGTCTCCGAGAGATGTCAGCCGGTTGGCTCAGCCGATGACAGCCTTGGAGCCGTTGACCGGCTGGGTCGTAATTGATGAAGCCCAGTTGCAGCCCGATTTGTTCCCCATCCTACGCGTGCTGGCAGACCGGCAGCCTTTGCCGGCCCGTTTCTTGCTGTTGGGCAGCGCCTCATCTGACCTCGTCCGTGGCGTGTCAGAATCGCTCGCCGGTCGAGTAGCCCTCGTTCCCATGGCGGGGTTCGATCTCTCGGAGGTAGGTCCAGCCGCACTGCGCCCACTGTGGTGGCGCGGCGGGTTCCCCCGATCCTTCCTGGCCGAGACCGATAACGAGAGCCGACAGTGGCGGGAAGACTTCATCCAGACGTTCCTGGAGCGAGACCTCCGCCGGTTCGGCGTGCAAGTGGCGCCGGCGGCCTTGCGCCGGTTCTGGACCATGGCCGCGCACTACCACGGTCAGATATGGAACGCCTCGGAGATCGGTCGCTCTCTGGGCGAGGCCCATACCACCATCAAACGGCACCTGGACATCCTGTGCGGGGCCTTCGTGATGCGCCAGTTGCCCCCTTGGTTCGAGAGCATCGGCAAGCGTCAGATCCGGTCGCCCAAAGTGTATCTGCGCGACAGCGGCTTGCTGCATGCCCTGCTGGGCATCCCGTCCTTCGCCGCCTTGGAAGCACACCCGAAACTGGGTGCCTCCTGGGAGGGATTCGCCTTGGAAGAAGTCCTGCGGGTGACCGGAGATCGCGAAGCCTACTTCTGGCACACGCAGGGCGGGGCCGAGTTGGATTTGCTGGTGTTCCTCGACGGCCAACGCGTGGGATTCGAGTTCAAGTATGCCGATGCCCCCGCCGTCACCAAGTCCCTCCAGGCGGCCAAAGAGGATCTGCGGCTGGATCGCGTACTCCTCATCCACCCAGGGCCCAAGTCATACCCGCTGAATGCGTGGGCCGAAGCGGTGAATCTGCCCGAGCTGCGCCCGCGGCTGCGACGAGACCACGGTGCTTGAACCCGACCCGTGCTGGTCAATACGGTGGGCCAGAATTGAGTAGGCTGCCTCCAGGTTCCCATACCGCACCCGGACAACCGTCTTGCTGGTCCCTTGTCGCCTACCCCCTGTCGCGCTCGGGAGCCGCCCCGTGGTTCTTCGTCCCCGTGCGGACGAAGAGAAAGACGATGTCCCTGGCCGATAAATGTACGTGACCCAAATTCCCCCTACTCCCTTCCACCCGACGCGTCAAGCCCTAATTTGTAATTTGAGGGCTGACCCTGCGAAGCCCCTGACCCTGCGAAGCCCCCGCCAGCGCTAAGGCATCCGGCACAACTTGGCTCGGACGGGATTGAGCTCCACATCCCGCGCACGCAGCAAATCCGCTCGTCCGATGGCGAAGGACGCAAAGCGGCCCTGCCACAAGTGCCCTCGCCAACCCCCGCGAAGTTGATCGGGCGGGTGTAGCGCCGATGCGCTCGCCCAGAGCACGCCGCAACCCATCTTCGCTCCCCGGCACCACGATCAAATGCACATGGTTGGGCATCAGGCAGTAGGCCCACACCTGGACCTTGCAGCTGCGTACACCATTCGCCGAGCAAAGCCAGGTACGCAGCGTAATCGTCCTCCTGGAAGAAGGTCGGTTGTCGCCGGTTCCCACGTTGCGTGACATGGTGGGCGGCGCCTGGAACCACAACTCTCGCCAATCGAGCCATGATCCTACCTTACACAAGCCGCCTCTGCCTGTCAATGGAGCCCCTGAAAATAGTATGGTGTCCCCGGAATTCCCCGCAGACAAGACGTTTCAGCGACGATTCGCGGGATTACCTGACCGGACTCCGCTCCTGGGGACTGAGGGCTACGCGACCTCGTTATGGTGAATGGAGCCGGTTTCGTACGTAGACGCCTGGCACCCCGAACCGGGTGATGCCGAATAGATGTTTGGAACTCCCGCGAAAAAATCCCGCGACCGTCTTGACAACGGCTTGCTCATAGATGTCCCCGGAATTCCCCTATACCTGTTCCACATGGTGGCCTGTACGCCCAACACGTCCGGTGCTCACTGCCTTCCACTGCTCCCGATCTCCGCAATGCTCTCATTACAGTTGGCGATCTCTCGCTCAACTCGCCTTTGCAGTTCTAGGTACCGAGTTTTTATCTCTGGTCAGGGCGCTGAGCTCCGTGCTATTCGTCTCCAGCAATTGCCGCGCACGCTCATAACACCCAAGTGCCAACTGATAGGAGGGCCGGTGCTTATAAGCCCCGGCAAAAAGCTGGTAGGTCTTCGCTTGCTCCACAGCCACGGACCTCTGATCCAGTAATCCTCCCGCGCTGTTCGGATTCTCGGAACACTGAGCAATCAATCCCGGGAGCAACTCCTTCTCCAAATGTCCAATCGTTTCTCGGGACTTTCCTCTGACTGTGCGCGCGAGGATTGACTCCTGCCAGTAATCCCAGGATTCGCTTTTAAGTAGGCCAGCGCCTTTTCGTATTGCTGGCGGGCTGCAGCCCAATTCCCCATCGCCCGGAGGATGTCCCCTTGCTCCTTGGCTGGAGCCACAAACGCGGTAAACTTATAGCCCCCTCCCCTCTCGCCCTTGTAAGCAGCCTGAAAAATCTTCGTCTCCTTTATCATGCTGTTCCAGCACTTGCTGGAAGCGACCCTGCTGCCTGTACCAATTGCTCCCCGCTCTTCTACACACCTCCATTGCAACCATATCCCAAGGCAGCCCATCGGATGGACTTTGTCGTGTCGCCGGCAAACTCCCGTTCGAAGTCCGAAAGGAACTTCTCCAACGCCGTCCCATCGCCTTTGCAGACGTACGCCCTGGACTTCACGATCAGCAGGTTTTGTATCCTCAGGGGATAGACCGCTTTCTCTCGGCGAATGGTGGTCTCCACCGACCCTATGGTCTGGAGGGCCTCATCGTACTGCCCATTCCCCAGAAACGATAGGCCCTTTGGATGACATCAAGTGTAGTCCCCCTCCGACCTGGCACACGTGACCCGCAATCCCAATAATACACCCCATGCCGATCAAAGCAGCTAACTTGCACATCTTCCGACCCTTTCTATTGCCGTCAATTCGAGCTATCATAGGCTCCTGCACCATTCATTTGACGTTTCATTTAATCGCTCTCCCACAGGCAAACCCCTTGGAGAGGTGCTTCCAAGCCTGGCAATTATACCGGTCCTTGAGGATCCGAGACAGCTTCCGTTACGGGGACTTCGGGGGGAAGAACCAGGGGGAAGAACCAGGGTCAGGAAGAACCAGGGTCACGTCTTAACTATTAACTATTCGTCCGGACGGTTAATAGTTAAGATGTGACCCTCTGGACAGTCCCGCGCGATATTGGTTCAAGTGAAATCTTGGCGGTAGGGCACATTTTTATCGCCCCCGCTCCGCCCAGGCCGGCCGTCGGGGCCATGGAGAGGGGCATTTCAAGGGGAACTTCGAAGGTCAGCCGTCAGATTAACAATTTGTGGGAATCCCGGTGGGAACTACCAACCAAGAAGAGAAGAGGCGGTTCAGGGGAAAGGGGAAGCGTCGCTCTCCCGCCCCACGTCCATTCTGGAACGGACCCGGCGATTTACTCCGCACGGAAGATCTCAGGGAGGCCCTGCGTGCCCGGAAGACTCTGGAAGAACCGGGCACAAGCGGACAGCCTCCGGCGAGGGAGAGAAGGTAAGAAAGGAAGAACGAAAGAAGGTAAGAACCCGGAAGGGCCGGAGGGCCGCTCGCCTTCTTACCCTCTTACCGTCTTACCTTCCTCTTGTGGGCGGCTCTTCCAGGATTTCCGCCCACGCAGGGCCTCCCGGAGATCTTCCGCTCGAACGGAACCGACAGGTCCGAAGCCGACGCGCCCAGAGAAGAGAAGGACACGACTCGCCACTCCCCTGAACCGCCTCTTCCAACCCGGCGGAGGAGCCCGGGGCCCTCTAGCCAGTAACAAGTGACAAGTGAAGTCACAGAGTGACGCAGTTGCCGCAGTCAAGCAGGCTGACGCCGGATTCGCCGTCCAAGCCCGTCTGTTTTCTGGAACATCTGGATCTGCCTCCCGGCCCGTTCATATCGGTCCGATCCGGAGCATTGCCCTTGGCGATGCTTGGCGTGATTTGTGGCTAGAACAGGTTTTGGTTCCGGCCGAAGGCCTGCCATGCTCTCCTGCCATTTCAGCAGGTGACAGGCCATCCCGTGGGCAGACCGGCGCAGGCCGCGGAGGATGCTTCCTAAGTGCTTATGCTAAGAAGGAGTTGCAACATCTGTTTTTGCTTCCCACGATGTCCCTCGGTGGCACGGAATTTGCTAACTATTTAACGTATGAGCATGACTACATAAAGCGTGTTGTAGAAATGGGTCGAAATCGTAACGAGTCAATGTGGAGGGAACATCATGGCCAGTGCCGCGCAAGTTCGAGCCAATCGTTTGAATGCCCAGAAGTCCACCGGGCCCCGGACGCCGGAAGGCAAAGCGGTCGTGGCGCAGAATGCCGTCAAACACGGCCTTTTGGCGCAGCAGGTGGTCATTCGGGGCGAAGATCCGGGTGAATTTGAGCTGTTCCGGGACCGGATGGTGCAGGATCTGGACCCGGTGGGGTCGCTGGAGAGCCTGCTGGCGGAACGGGTGGCCCATCTCGGCTGGCGGCTGCGCCGGGCGGAGCGGCTCGACCGGGCGGCCTGGACCACGCTGGAGGCGGACTATGCCGCCCGGGAGGCGTCCAGACCGCCGGCACTGCGGCGGCCCCAGGGCGAGGCCCAGGATGACGAGGAGACGGTCCTCGCGCGGGTGGTCGTGGACGACTTCGGCGACGCCAAGCTGCTCGATCGGTTGCTGGGCTATGAGCGGCGGATCGAGAACAGCCTGTATCGGACGGTGAATGAGCTGCGGAAGCAGCGGCTCTTGAGTTCGGAGTACCGCCTTCAGGCGGGTTAAGAGTCACGGACCTTGTGCCGAAGACGAGAAGGTGTGCCGTGCAACCCTACCGACGAAGACGAGAGCGGCCCCGGATCAAGCGGGGAGGCCGCCCCTAGCACGAAACGCAGGGCGTCACTACGAACGGGGGCGAGAGCAGGGATGAATTCTGCCAAACAAAGCCAATTGAGGCGGGCGGTCCGAAGATCACGCCTCCTGCGCGAGCCCCGGAAGAACTCGGGCGGGGACGCCCAAGCTACGAAGAAGCGTCTGACGACGCCACTACGAACGGGACATCATGCGGAACAAAGCCAATTGGCTCCGGTGCCGACCAGAGTGCCAGGGGCGAGAAGGAAGAGGAACTCGGGCGGGGACGCCCGAGCTACGAAGAAACGTCTGGCGACGCCACTACGAACACGGCGAACTGCCACAAAGCCAATTCGAAGTTCAAGCCTCGTCATCCAGTGTGACAGTTTGCTGCGGAAGTGTCAAGTGGAGGAGTCTCGGGCTGAGAAGTGTCAAGTGAACCGCAAGTCAGTCGCCTCCTCTGACTTCACACTTCCAACTTCCCACTTCACACTTGAGCGAGCATGCTCGCGGTGCGAGCGGGCGGTCCCCGTCCGCGCTGCAAGGCGCCGATGCGCCCGTTGCGTCTACCTGCTCCATCCGGTCCGGGCGCATCCCTTGCGGGAGGGGATGGAAGGGCAATTGATCCTGCCGCTGTGCCTGAACCACGCCGAGACGCCGGGCGAGGCGCGGGAAGTACACCCGTGCGAGTGCTGCCGGAACTTCGAAGCCCGGCGGGAGCCCAACCGGGGGACCGAGCCGCCGCCGGGACCTGAGGTCAAGTATATCCCGCTGGGCGACCATCGATACGCGATCGTCGACGCCGCCGACTTTGACTGGCTCAATCAGTACACCTGGCGGCTCCTGGGCGGAGAAGGTGGCCTGGGTTACGCCTACCGTTACGAACACGGCAAGAAGGTCTTCATGCACCGCGAGATCATGCAGACGCCGCCGGGCAAGGTCGTGGACCATAAGAACCACAATCCGATCGATAACCGCCGCAGCAATCTGCGGAACTGCACGCGGCAGCAGAATCGGTGCAACCAGCGGCCCCGGGGCAGCAAATCGGGTTTCGTCGGGGTCTATCCCCACGGGGAGAGGTGGCTGGCCAATATCTGGAGCTGCGGCAAGACGGTTTACCGAGAGGTCTTCGACGACAAGGTTGAGGCCGCCAAGGCCCGGGACCGCCAGGCGTACGAGCTTTTCGGCGCGTTCGCCTATTTGAACTTCCCGGACGAGATCCCGGCGGGGCCGGCCGCGAGTTAGGCCCCGCCCGTTCGGCGGTACGTCGATCCGAGCGGATCGGTCCACGCGTGCTGCCGCGCAGGGTGAATCACCGGCTGTCCGCCTCAAGGTCCCGCGTCGGCAGAGCCCGCCAGCCGGCGAAGGCCAGACCGATCGCTCCCAAAACGAGAGCTCCGGGGATCGGGACCGTAGACAGATCGGTAACGACAAAATCCAGCCTGTACTCTGATCCCAGGGCGCCGCAATAGAGGTAGGAGCCGTCCGGCGGGAACGGCAACGGCGGCACGTCCATCGGGAACAGCGACAACACTTCCGTCGGGTCGGGAGCAGCGGGAAAGCCCGCGTAAGGGGAAGAGGCATCCAACGCGGTACCCGAAGGGTCGTACCTCTCGAACACCGCCCCCAGGTAGTCCATACCAGCAAAGACCCCCGTGCCGCTCACCGAAGAGCCGGATTGTACGCGGTAGGCGTCGAAGAACCCGAACACACGCGCCAGGTTCAGGGTCCCGTCGGTCGCCGTCATCGTCGAACCATCGGCAAATGTGAGAGAGAACGCCACGGGAGAGTAGATCGCCCCGAGACCGATGCCGGGAGGGATGGTAAAGGGCGGGGTGGAGAGAACGTCGCTATATGTGTAACTGCCTGTGACTGCGGAGCTTATGGGAATGTCGGTGGGGAAACTGCTGCCGGTCACGTGCCCCGTGATGTCGACGGTCACCATATTGGCGCGGCTCAGCGGGCCCCAGACCAAGACGAGACAGATGCCCAAGAAGACGTGCCTTGCGTTATTCTTCATCGCCCACTCCACACAATCAGGGTCAAATCCAGCACCTCACCTACTCACTTTACCCATCTTTCACATGCCATTGTCAAGGGCTGGGCAGGAATTCGGCGGTCACCGTGGATTCGGGCCGCGCTGGTCAGTACATAGGTAGGAGCGGTCTGTCCGGGGATTCGGGGTTGGGGACCAGTCTCTTGTCTTGCGGAGAGATGTGCCAGTCCATCTCTTCCAATGGGACGGCCCCCAAGAGCGGCACAGCGCCCCGTGGCAGCTCGATGGCCCGGACGTGACAGGTGCGGCCCTGAACCTCCAGTTCCACGATCCCGACCACACGATATTGATGTTCGCCTCCATCCGCCGTATGGACGCGGATCGTATCCAGCTCCTCCAGACGCAACCGCTCCACCAGTTCGGCGGGCAGCGCCAACTCGACGACGCCGGAGTCCACGACCGCTTCACATTCGATATCCTCGCCTCGCTGCGGTGGGGGGAGGTATCGGTTCAGATAGTTCCGCAGCTTGACAGGAACACGAAATACGCCCACTTTTTCGTCGCTCGCTATGTTAACCATTGGGACACCGTGGTTGAATCACCGCTATGCAACTATGCCTATGATATCGTTCTACCCGAGTGCGTCGAGAGGAACAGTGTTCACGGGCAACAGCCCAAAAAATTAGGAAATTCCTGTTGCGTTCGTGCGGCGGACAGGGTATACTTTTTTTTTCCTCGCTTTTCTGGTGCAGGACGGGGGTGGGATCCTGAATGCGATGTATCGCGTTAGGAGACCCGTTAGCTATCCGCTACATGCCTCACCTGGAATCTACGGTTGTGCTCTACGTTCACGAGAGTTCACTAACCGATGAGCGAGCAACATCGGAGGGCAGACGGTGCAGCCGCCCGGGAGCGGGTGTGGATCGGATGAAAGACTGGAGTGGGGCCTTGGTTTGACCGATAACGTTGAAGAATTATGGAAAAGATCAGCAAAATCAGGAACATTGGGATTTCGGCGCACATCGATTCGGGTAAGACGACCCTGAGCGAGCGCATTTTGTACTATTGCGGGCGGATCCACCGCATGCAGGAGGTCCACGACGGCAAGGGCGAGGGCGGAGCCACCATGGACTACATGGATCTCGAACGCGAGCGCGGCATTACGATCACCGCCGCCGCCACGCAGGTCTCCTGGAAAGGCAAGTGCATCAATCTGATCGACACGCCCGGCCACGTGGATTTCACCGTCGAGGTCGAGCGGTCGCTCCGCGTCCTGGATGGGGCGATCATGATCCTGTGCGCCGTCGGCGGCGTGCAAAGCCAGTCCTTCACCGTCGATCAACAGATGAAGCGATACCGCGTGCCGCGGATCGCCTTCATCAATAAGATGGACCGTGTCGGCGCCGACCCGGAGCGCGTCTGCCGGAACATGCGGGAGAAACTCGGCCTGAATGTCGTGCCTATCCAGTTGAACATGGGCAGTGCCGACGAGTTCCAGGGTGTGATCGACCTGGTCACAATGGAAGCCGTGATGTTCGAAGGTGACGATGGCGAAGAAGTCGTGCGCGGACCCATTCCGCCGGCGTACCAAGCCGCCGCCGAGAAGGCCCGGCACGAAATGCTCGACGCGTTGAGCATGTACAGTGACGAAATGACGGAGCGGCTCCTGGAGGAGCAGCCCATAGCGAAGAAATGATCCGCCAGACGATCCGCGAAGCGACGATCAATCGCGATATCGTGCCGCTGATGATGGGCTCGGCCTTCAAGAATAAGGGTGTGCAGCCGCTGCTGGACGCCGTGGGCGATTATCTGCCCAGCCCGCTGGACCGTTCCTACTTTGCCCGCGACCACAACAACGCCGGCACGGAGACGCCGCTGGCCGCCGATCCGGAGGCCCCGCTGACCGCGATGGTCTTCAAGATCACCGACGAGCCGTTCGGGCAGTTGAGCTACGTCCGCGTCTACCAGGGCACGATCGTCAAGAGCGGCCAGTACCGCAACGCCCGCACGAACCGCACCTTGCGCGTCGGGCGGATCGTCCGCATGCACGCGAACGACCGCCAGGACATCGCCGACGCCGGCCCGGGGGACATCATCGCCCTGCTCGCGGTCGAGTGCGCCAACGGCGACACGCTCTGCGGCGAAGGGATCAACTACTCGCTCGAAAGCATTTACGTGGCCAAGCCGGTGATCAGCCTATCCGTCACGCCGGCCAGCAATGCCGACCAGGAGCGCATGGCCAAGGCCCTGAGCCGGTTCATGAAAGAGGACCCGACCTTCCGCGTCTCGACCGATCCGCAGACCAGCGAGACGATCATCGCCGGCATGGGCGAGCTGCATCTGGACATCTACATCGAGCGGATGCGCCGCGAGTACAGAGCAAATGTTACGGTTGGCGCACCGAGCGTCAGCTATCGCGAGTCCCCCACCGTCGAGGCCGAGTTCGACTACCGCCACAAGAAGCAAACCGGCGGCGCGGGCCAGTTCGCCCACGTGGTCGGCCGCCTGGTGCCGCTGCCTCCCGGCTATGAGCTCTCGTACGAATTCGAGGATAACGTCACCAACGGCCGCATCCCCGGCGAATACATCCCGGCCGTCAACAAGGGCTTCCAGGCGGCACTGAAGAAAGGGCCGCTGGCCGGCTACGAGGTCGTCGGCTGCAAGATGTGCCTCGACGACGGCTCGTATCACCCGGTCGATTCCAGCGAGATGGCCTTTCGCATCGCGGCCCGCGACGCGTTCGCCGAGGCGTTCCGCCGGTCCAAGCCCTGCCTGATGGAGCCGATCATGAAGGTGGAGGTCGAGATGCCGCGCGAGTACCAGGGCTCCGTCGTGGGCGACTTGAACAGCCGCCGGGGCATTATCCTGGAGACGGAAGCACGCAGCACCTGTGCCGTCATACGGGCCCAGGTCCCGTTGGCCAACATGTTCGGCTACGCCACGGTCGTTCGCGGCCTGAGCAAGGGCATGGCCACCTTCTCGATGGAGATGTCCCACTACGCCCAAGTCCCGGTCCGGCTGGCCGAGGAGATCATCATCCAACGCCGCGAGAAGCACGCTGCCCGGAAGTAGCCTCGGACACACGTCAGTGTCCGGGGGCCACGGGCGCATCATCTCTTCGTAGGGCGAGCGTCCCCGCTCGCTTAAAGACGTCGTGCGAGAACGCACGACCTACGAAGAGGGTTCCCAAACGCGAAAGACCGCGTTTGGGAGCCCAGAAACGCCTTATGGCGCCACTACAAACGCTCCGGTCAGGTCCCGATCAGACCCCAGAGGCGGTTAAGCGACTCGGCCGTCGTCTGCACGATCGCGGCTTGGTCCATCTTCCGCAACTCCTGGTCGAACGGTTCGCACTCGACCGGACCGTCATAGCCCATCTTCACCAGGGCGTTGATGAAGCCCTTGAGATCGATTACGCCCGTGGTCACCGGCAGCTTGCGCGTGCTGTCGACCTGCTTATCAACCGCGATACCGGCAGGAGCATCGTTGACGTGGACTTGGACGACGTCCTTGTTGGACAGTTGCTCCAACTCCTTCACCGTCCCATGCGACGTGTACCAATGCCAACTGTCGAGCAACAGGCCCACATTGCCCGTGCCGATAGCCGCGACCAGTTCCATCATATCCGCCTGGGCACAGACGAAGGGGAACCGGAACTTCTCGCGGGACGTCCGCGGCCCGACGAATTCCAGGCCCAGCCGGATGTCGTTGTCTTTGAACACCTTCGCCGCTTCGCGCAGCCGCGTCTCGTGGATCTTGAAGTTCTGCAGGTAGGTCAGCTCATTGTGGCCGGGCATAATCCAGGTCGCGACGCGGATGATCCCCAATTGCTTCATCAGGCTCGCTCGCTTGGGCAGTTGCGCCATATCCTTCTGGAACTGTGCCTCGGTCCCACGGAACTCGACCGGCAGCCCGGCGGCCCCGTATCGAATCCCCTTCTGCTTCATGGTTTCGAGCCACGCCCCGATCTCGGCGGCGGACTTGTTCGCAAACTCGCTCTCGGCGGGCGCGATGCCCTCATACCCATACTTGACAGCGTACTCCAATGCCTGCTGCTGGTTCGCCTTGACCCCGATATGCCCCGGCGCGAAGTTCTTGAAGAACTTGACCCCGCTCTTGCCCTGCGCCGCCCCGGCGGACAACCTGCCCAAAGAGACCGCGACAGCCGCCGCCACGGCCGCTCCACAAAACGCCCGCCGCGATGTAACGTCGAATTGCCTTGACCGGTCAACCATGATCATGTCTCCTATCCAAACATCTTTCTAACGCGTTCTGCGAATGGCTTGAATCCCCTCGGACATCGCTTGGTCAGGACCTCGATGTCGAGTCGAAGGGCAACTCCCGCATACATTTCGCGCTGGGCCATCCGATTCGTGCCGCTCTCGAGAAGTCTCCCACACACCTTCTTAGGCTGGCTGATAGTCTCCGGATCGTGCTGTCTTGCAACGGTGCACCCGAGGACTTCCGTTAAAGCCTTCTCATCCGCCAGCATCCACGCATCGAACGTCTTGATCGCCACACCCATCGCACGAGGTAGAGTGAGTGCCGGCACCTTCGGATTGCAGTACTCCTGTGCCTCCCGGACCTGCTCGCTCCTCCGGTACTCCGGATGGTCTTGATCGACGAGCAGAACCAGTGCGTCCATCTCCCGTCTCTTTGCCTCTTTGAGCCAGCGCAAGGCGCGCTTGACGTATCCCCGCCCTTTGCCGTGATGAGTGTGGATGTCATCCCTTTGCACACAGTCGAAGGCGAACTTCGCCTCCTTGCCGCCCAGCCTCCGGAGGAGGTTTTCCAGCGCGCCGCCCTGTTCGTGCTCGCCCTCCGACACTACTAACACCCTCATTGGACGTCCTCCCCAGTCGTCTCTTGAGCCTGAGCGATGGCGTCGTCACCTTCGGCCGTCCAAATCTCCCCCAGCGTGAAAACGTCAGTCTGACTAGTGACAATCGGCCTTTCTGACAGCCGCGTCGTCTTCACCTCACCATTATCTTGCATCGTGCAGAGCGTCACCTCCTCCGGGCTAAACAGATCGAGGGCATAGGGTGAATGCGTCGTGAGAATCACTTGCGTGTGTGACTGCTCTTGAATGAGTTCCCGCAGGATGCCGAGCACGTCGCGAAGCCGCTTGGGATGTATCCCATTTTCTGGCTCTTCGACAAGCAATATCCCTGGTGGTTCGGGCAAAAAGCGGCTCGCCAAATAAGCCAATACCTAGCAGCATCCCATCAGAGACTTGGGAAGCGGGCACCAACGGACCTCCCTCCTTCAACTCGAAGTATAGTCCCTTGCCAGCAGATTGCTCAAGCATCGTGACTCTGATTGGATTGTCCACCGGTGCGCGATACCCCATTTCAGGATACAATCTAATAGCCGCGATTCGCGGGAAGACGTCAGTGAACCGCCTTTCCAATTCGGCGAATTGCTCACGGTCATAGCTTAGTATCTCATCCAAACACAGGGCGAGACCAAAGCCATTCGACTCCATTCTGAACCTGCGAGCCAAATCGGGGGCGACGGGCAAAGCCAAAACCCTCGGGATCCCATCGGTAGTACTGAACACCAGTCAAGAGGCTTCTCACGGCTTGAAGCGCATCCTTGCAGGAACTCTTCCAACCTGGCTTCGCTGACTGCTTCACCCGAGTAATGCCAATCATGGGATCCAGCGTGCCCAACTCATCCGACCGCAAGACCTTCTGCCCCTTCGTTCTGATAATCTCTTCTTCAACCACAGCTTCCCGGCTGCTGCCTTCCCCGAACATAATGGAGACTGCATAGCAACCGACCGCAGCGGTGTCGTCGAAATCCACATCAATGGTGACGGAAAGCTGAGGGTCCGCATGCCAGATCAGTTCCCTGCCCTTCCAGGACCCCAAAAATGCATCCGCCAGACCGTGATCTACGCTTCGGCAAAGAGCTGCAATGGCGTCAAGGATGCTTGTCTTGCCCGAGTCATTCGGCCCGATAAGGACGTGGATCGGCGTGAGGCTGACCTCGACGTCTCAAAGCGCCTTGAAGTTCTTGACTCTCAATTTCGTAATCATGGCCGTCGTCCTTGGACAAAGCCCATCGTTCTCCCTGCTATCCCATCTGCCCACGCCAGACTCATTTTTGCGACTTTCCTATCCGCCAGTATCACGGATTCTCGCAGGGCTGTCAAACTGCGCAACCAGAATCGTAGGGAAGCGGCAATCGGGAGTCCTATGCTAAACAGGCGGCAGCCTCAAGGGTGACTCGCTTGTAGTGTGCCCGTAAGGGCATCGAAAGAAGATGTCGAGGGCGTCCCGCCCTCAAATCGCGGGCAAAATGCCCACGACACAACGCCTCACGGCGTCACTACAAACGCGGCCTTGCCGCTGCCACCCGATGCTATGCCGTCATGACCAACGCCGTCTACATCTTCTCCAAATCGAAACCGGGGCGGTATTGCTCTTGCACGAAGCGCTGGGCCTCGGGGGCGTTGGTCACTTTCATGTTGGGGCCGTCCCAGAGGATCTTCTTCTGGGCGCGAACCGCCACGTCGCCGAGCAGAATGAATTCGGCCAGCCGGGCACTGTAGCTGAAGTCGCTGACCGCCTGCGGGCCGCCCTTGCAGGCGTCGAGCCAGTTGCGATGATGGCCCTTGCTGCGCGGCAGCGTCTTCGGGGGCCGGCCGTAGGCCTTCATCTTCGATTCCGGGATGATCCGGGGCGAATGGCTCCAGCCACCGCCCATGATCGTGCCTTTAGTGCCGATGATGAGGATGCCATTGCTGTCTTCGCCCATCTGCCGGCCGGGCTCGAGGTCCGCCGGCCGCGGCGGCTTCAGCGAGCCGTCGTACCAGTGGACCGTCACCGGCCCCATCTTCTCGCGTGGGCCGAACTCCCAGACCACGTGGTTGTTGCCGCCGATGACCTCGTCATCGACGAAATCGGTCTTCACCGCCTCGACGCTGATCGGATAGCCCAGCTTGAGCGCCGCGAAGGCGGGGTCCAGATTGTGCACCGCCATGTCGCCGACGGCACCCGTGCCGAATTCCCACCAGCCGCGCCAGTTGTACGGAGCATACGCCGGATGATAGGGCCGATCCGCCTTGGGGCCCAGCCACAGTTTCCAGTCGAAGCCTTTGGGCACGGCGGGCGTGTCCTTGGGCCGGCCCCGGCCGCTCGTCCAGCCGCCGGTATCGCTCCAAGCATGCACCTCCCGGACCTCGCCAATGGCCCCATCCCAGATCATCTCGCACGTCACCTGGTTGCCCTCGTCGCTACGGCCCTGGTTGCCCATCTGGGTCGCGACACCTGCTTCCTTGGCGATTCTGGCCACCGTGCGGGCCTCATAGATGTTGTGCGTCAATGGCTTCTCGCAGTAGACGTGCTTGCCACGATGGATAGCCGCGACGGTCACGAACGCGTGCCAATGGTCCGGCGTCGCGCATAGGATCGCGTCGATGTTCTTTTCCTTGTCCAGCAACTCGCGAAAATCGACGTAGTCCTTGCACTTGAACTGCGGGTTCTGCTGCGAGTATTGCTTCTCGACCTCCGCCTTGACCGGCAGCCGGCCCGCCACACCCCCGTAATACCACTGGCTGTAGTCCGCCTGGTCCCTCGGGTCGGCGACGGCGACGATCTGGGCGTCTTTCTCGCCGAACAGGCCCTGGGCATTGGTCCGTCCCTGCCCGCCGCAGCCGATGACGGCGATGTAGACCTTCTCGCTCGGCGCGACGAACTTGCGCCGCCCAGCACATACGCGCGGCACGATCGTAAACGCCGCCGCGGCCCCTGCCGCCCTGCCGATGAACTGCCTGCGCGTGACCCCGGAATGCTCTCTGTTCATATCAATCCTCTCACCCAACAAGCAAGACCTATCGCGAGACCGGCCGCGACATCACAGCGATGCGCAGCACAGTCACCAAGAACCGCACCACATGATACCACAGCCCCTCTATGTCAGCCAAGATAAACGGCGATAGGAAGGTCGCACGGTCGCACGTGCAGGCGGAATCGTGGCCAGGCAACCGTCGTGGCCCTGGGTGATCCCTTCGTGCGAGGGATGAGGGATGCCAGCCGAATGCGCATCTCCGGACAGAGGTTCGCTCACCCGATGAAAGGGATGCTTTGGTGCCGCCTCGCGAACAGGAGGCGATGCAATAGCAACGATTCCTGGATTCCTGCCTTCGCAGGAAGGACAGGGTTAGGCCTGGCGACCGGGATTCACTTCAACGAGGCAGTGCACCCGGACTCACAGCGTGATAACAACGACGCCGTTGTTGTTGCGCACGTTGTATTGCTTCAGCGGCCGCTTGGCGGGGCCTTTGAGGTTGTGACCGTCCAGACCAAAGCCGGACCCGTGGCAGGGACAGTGGATTTGACCCGACTTCTCGTCGTACACGACGTTACAGCCCAGGTGCGTGCAGGTGGCGCTGAGGGCGTGGAGACTGCCGTCCTTGGCTTGCACAACGATGATCTTATCGCCGAATCCCTTCGGCTCGACCAACAGACTCCCCTCCGAAGCCAGCAATTTCGTAGATTCCTCCTTGCTCAAGGCGACTTTGTTGTCCTGTGCCTGCGTGACAACGTCCGGCTTGCGCGAGCCGAACATTTGGCAGCCGCCGAGGAAAGAGGCCGCCCCCGCCGCCCTGCCGATAAACTGCCTTCGCGTAACCCCGGAACGCTCTCTGTTCATACCAGTCCTCTCACCCAGCAACCAAGACCCGTCACGTGACCCGCCGCGACATCACAGCGACTCGCAGCGCAGCCATCAAGAACAGCGTCCCATGATACCACAGCCCCGCACGTCAACCAAAAGAAACGCCGACGGGAAGGCGGCCAATGCACGCCCAAGTCTTGACTATTTCGGACCAATCTGGCATAATGTGGACAGGAATTCAGAGCAAGGAAAGGCGTCTACCAGAATGCAGGAGGTGGATCAATGCGAAGACTGTACGCAACAGGCTGGCTCTTTCCGGCTGCAATTGCAGTGGCCTTGCTTGGGTTTATGGGCACGGGGGCGAGCACCGCAAGCGCCACCAGCGTCAAATTCAGCGGACTCCAACGACCTGAGATGGGATCTGGCAAAAGCGATTCCAGTTCGACTGGGGCTCGGCTGAGTTCTCGGCTAAGAGCACGAGAGGAGGGGACCCTAACGCCCCCGTGCGCACGTTCGTGATCTCCGCAAGCCTGGGGTTTCTGACCGCCAGTAGTTCAGGAGGCTGGTTCATACCAGGTATGGTCCCTGGCCCGGAGGGCTTGGTCGCGATAGACGTGAACTCGCCTCAGCTTACCGAGGTCCTTGACGAAACTGGCGTTCCTGTCCCTTGCCAGGCTGCTTCTTCGGCCGAGCATCGTCAATATCAAGAATCCGGCTGGGATTGGGAACCAGGCCAAGCGTTCGCTCCTGACAAGTTGACGCCTTTCGATGTGAGAATCCGCCTGACCGGAGGTTCCAAACAACTACTACCTTCTTCGCTCTCGCGCATCACGGGTTATGTCTTCGCTCTCTACGCAGACGACATTGTCGAGGTTGAGGTCCCGTTCGATCCGAGTGCGGAGTGTGTTTGTCCCGAGGTAACCCCGGGCTTGGTGTTCTGCGTGGACTTCGCATGCCGCCGTGTCCGCCGCCGCTCAAATACCCCAGAACTGCGGCGCCTGTGTCGCTATATAGCTACACGACCTTCGTCAAGTCGCCGGCGGGGAAGGCTGTTTTGGGGGTGCAGGACGTGTTCTTCTTCAAGAGGAGCTTGTTTCCCTTTGGGGACTATGCCGTCATCAGGACGGAGTTGTGCGATGCGAAGCGCAAGTACGTTGCCTTCGTGTCCAATGAGGGGGTGGGCGGCGACCCTTCGGGAAAGGCCGGGGCGATCTGTTCGGGGGAAATGCCACAGTTGGAGATGGATGACTATGATACCATCCTGCACGTCATTGCCGTTCACCCGGTGGAGGTGAAGATTCCCTTTGTGCTGAGGAATGTCTCGCTTCCCAAGCCGTAGGCTGACAGAAAGCACGTCGGCTGCATCAGATGGAGAAGGTGTGCACGGCACACCCTACAAGGAGGCTACTCCACTTCCTGCGTGACGGTTTGGAGGATATCCTTCTCCCGCCGCTGCAGGAGGCGGCCCAGGCGGCGCAGGCCGAAGGGGTAGAGGACGGCGAAGAGCACCAGTTCCGCCGCCGAGAACAGGAGCAGTCTCCAAGGCGGCGTGCGCACTGTTGTCCCCGGAAAGCACGTACGGCCAGGATGGGCGGCAGAAGAATGGGAGATGCGACCACCATTAAGCAGCAGAAAGAACAGCATGCCCGAGGAAGACCCGGGCCGTGGTGACCTTGGTCGGCTTGAGCGAGCCCGAGGCGACCCGCATGGGCATGAGGATGGACACGAAACTCCCGTACAGACTCAGCAGCAGGAAGGCCGCCAGGAGCTGGACCAATGCCGCCAGAAGAATGACCGCCGGGATGTGACGCACGAGGCCGGCCAGGGCCACGCAGATCAGCCCCAAGCCCAGCACCAGCGGCAGCAGGGCCAGGTTCTTGCCCAGCAGGATCTGCCAGCGCGGTGCCGGCGACAGGACGAGGGTCCGGAACCCGGAGCGGTCGAAGCCGAAGTGATTGTTCAGAATCTGCAGGACGCAGAAGAAAGGCAAGAGAGCGATCCCCGTGGCGTAGAGAAGCTGAGTCGCCATCCGTCGGGACCGGGCGTAGTGGAGAAGAACATCATCCCGGCGTAGATCAACAGCATGGGAATCATCGAGGCCAGCGCCATCTTCACCTCGGTCGCCCGCATGAGAGAGCGAAACGTGGCCAGGGCCAGGGCCGCCGCCTCTTCAGGAATGCCGGGCAGACGCCGCTCCAGGAACGTCCCGGCGGCCACGCGGGTCGGGGCCTCCTGCGTTGCGTTTGGCCCGTGCGGCCGTCGCCGCGTCCTTCATAGAAGCGGCGGGTGGACCGATAGGCGCCCGCCAAGCCCCAGACCACCGATCGCGAAGCCTCCCACGATCCCCAAGATCGCCGGCACCGGACTGCCCGTCACCAAAGCCATCGCTCCGTTCCCGACCCATAGCGGCGGGATGACCTTGTGCAGCAGCAGAACGACGGGAGGAATGCCCGGCTTGGTGGTCCCCTTCCGTCGGTGGCGCAGGGCGCCGTCACGTGCTCCGGACGTTCATAGGATCGGTGATGATGCCCAAAGCGGGCGTTGTGTGATCAGATTCGGAAGCTGCGACAGCAGCATGAACAATGATGCTGACGCCGGCGATGATGGCACGATAGCGGCGGGGATTTCGCATCGAGCAGCGCCACCAGCCAGCCGCGGAGCCAATAGGTCCAGGCCGTAACCGAGAAAATGAAACCCGCCGCCAAGGGCAGCAGCAGGATCATCCGACACCCGTGGCTCCAGATGAATCCCAGAGTCAACCCCACCATCCAGGGCACGAACACGATGATGCTCAAGGTCACGTGCGAGGCCACGTAGTTCACGAGGAAGATGCCCTTCAGCGAGACCGGCATGTGCAGAATCTTGCCGATGTCGATGGCCTCCGACCGCTGGATCTCCGAGAGGACGCCGATGAGCCAGAACAGCAGAAACGCTCCGATGAGGGCATCCCACAAACCGAGCATGAACTGCGGCGATCTGCCCACGCTCGCGAAAGCCCCCGCCAGAAAGCCGCCCACGAGGCCCGCCGCACCGAGGGCCACCAGCAGGGTCGTGACGATCACGGAAATCATGGCGGTCACCGTGCCGTGGCGGGACCATTGATTGCGGGTCAAGCGCCACCGCAGCCAGAGGACCGTACAAAGCTGGCTCCAGGTCATCTATTGATCCTCACATGTCCAATGGGCATGTCTCTGGGTGGCAGCCTCAGAGCGCAGCTTGGGGATGGCTTGTGCCCTGAAGATGCGAAACTCACGTGGCGAGGGCTCTCCATTTCTCTGGGTTCGCCATCCCCAAGGCCTTCGGCCTTGAGGCTGCCACCCGGTATTCAGACCAACATCACTTGAGCCCTGGGCAATCATCCGCCCTCCAGCCAACTGAGCGTCTGGCGCTCGACCTGGCCCCGGCCGACGGCTTCGAGGAACTTCTCCTCCAGCGAGCCGCTTTGGCGGACCTCGTCCATCGTGCCCTGATAGACCAGCTTGCCCTGGGCGATGATCCCGACGTCCGTGCAGAGCTTCTCCACGATCTCCAGGACGTGCGACGTCAGGAAGACGGTGGCCCCGCGCTGCACGGCGTGTTTGAGCACATCCCGAAGCACCCGCGACGAGACGGCGTCGACGCCCTCGAACGGCTCATCGAGAAAGAGAATATCCGGACCCGGGATCAGCGCCCCGGCCAAGGCGAGCTTCTTCTTCATGCCGTGGGAGTACTCGAAGGAGAGCTTCTTCTCCTCGTGCTCCAGCTCCATCATGGCCAGCAGCTCGCGGCAGCGGTCGCGCACCGTGTCGAGGGGCAGCCGGTACATGCGGCCGACGAAGGTCAGATACTCCCGGGCGGTCAGATTGTCGAACAGAGCCAATTGCTCCGGCACGACGCCGATCCGCCGTCGCATCTCCAGGGCCCCGTCGGCGTCGGCCATGTCCTGGCCGAGAATGGACATCGCCCCGCTCGTGGGCGCGAGCAGGCCGGTGAGCATCTTGATCGTGGTGGACTTGCCGGCCCCGTTGGGACCGAGAAAGCCGTAGAACGTCCCGGCTCTGGACGTGCAGATCAAGCCCGTTGACGGCGACCACCTCGCCGAACCGGCGCGTCAAACTCTTGGTTTCAATTGCCAGCGTCATCATACTCCGC
Source organism: uncultured Planctomycetota bacterium (assembly GCA_963750205.1). Taxonomy (GTDB): domain Bacteria; phylum Planctomycetota; class Phycisphaerae; order Sedimentisphaerales; family Anaerobacaceae; genus PLanc-01. The sequence continues at coordinate 160,141 of CAVVRJ010000011.1, read as the reverse complement.
ATCTGCCGAAATCCGTCAGGCATCCAACTCCGCAACGCTCCGTGGCTCCGCCAGGCATGCCCCGCTGCGCTTCGGCTGGAATATCTTAGCGGACAACGACGCTGAACTCAAGGCCCAAGAACTGACTACAAAACTGTAGCCAGCCCATCGCATTCCTACAAAAACGTGAACACTGGCGTAAAGCCGAATCGGCACGGATTCACACGTAAGTTACGATTGCATGATGATTTACACGAGAACATCCTCGGCCGGACTCGTTGGCACAGGACTTGCACTTCCTGTGTCGAGCGAGTGGGCGACTGGGACAAACCGGTGGTCGGCTTGTCCCGGTTCCCGCCGCCATCTCGCCAGGCAGGATTACGCCATCCTGCGGAAGAATTTGTCTGGCTGGTGCTTGACATGGTCCTTGTTGAACGCTATCATCTATGTTTTGTATCCTGTCGGTACTTGCCGGGGGGGGACACCCATAGTACATCAGGACTCCAAAGAAAGATCGTTCCGACAGCGGTCTAACGTACAAAAACAACCAAACGACAGATAGAGGGGTAGCAGATGAACGAGCAATGCACAGGTTGTCCGTGGCTGGACGTGCCGAAGAAGAAGTGCCAACGCACGGCACCGCGGTTCTGTTCCGTGGATGAAGCCCTTAATGCCCGGCCGGCGCCGGAGATCGTACCCGTCCCGGACCAGCAGGACCCAACTCCTGCCAAAATCCATCGGGCGGCGTGACACGACCGGCAAGGGAAGGCATAATGGGGCGGTTGTGCGCCCGCGCGACTTCGTTGCCTCGTGGCGGTCGCCTACGGGTCGCACGAGTCTCTAAGAGGGTGTGTGAGAAGGGGTGGCAGCCTCAAGTGCAGCTTGGGGATGGCTTGGCCCGTGAGCAGGAACTGGGCTGTTATTGCGGTCCAACCATCCCCAAGGCCGGAGGCCTTGAGGCTGCCACCCAGAAGGTGTCTGCTTCTCACACACCCTCTAAGAGCACAGGTGTACCATGCCATGCCTTGCCGAATCGACGGTTCGTGTGGACTTGCGACCTTGTCGAACGATCTGTTTCGTCGTTCCCTTGGGGATTCTCGCAGTCGTAGCCTCCTGCCGGAGCCCAAGCCGTGCCACGTCCCCAATGGCCCCGGAGATGCTCACGCTCGCCGGCGATTTGGCCGTGCACGATCCGGTCATCATTCGCGAGCATGACACCTTCTACGTATTCTCAACCGGTAACCGGCGGGCCGGCGTCCTGCCGATACGCTGCTCCAAAGATCTGTACCACTGGACCCGTTGTGGGTCCGTCTTTGACAAGCTGCCGCAGTGGGCCCTACAGGAAATCCCGCAGGCCCGCGCCGCCTGGGCCCCCGACATCTCCTGGTACCACGGCAAATATCATCTCTACTACGCGGTCTCCGAGTTCGGCAAGAACAACTCCGCGATCGGACTGGCCACGAACCGCACGCTCGATCCGAACAATCCCGAGTACGAGTGGGTCGATGAAGGCCTCGTCGTCCGGTCTCATCCCGGCCAGGATGACTGGAACGCGATCGATCCCCAGCTCGTGATCCAGGACGAGCGGCACGTGTGGTTGTGCTGGGGCAGCTTCTGGGGCGGAATCATGATGGGGCGGATCGATCCGGCGACCGGCAAGCTCTCCGCCCGGGACACGAAATTGTACAACGTGGCCAGCCGCCCCCGCACGGGCGGGCAGCCGGGGTCCATCGAGGCCCCGTTCATCGTCCGGCATGACCAATGGTGGTACCTGTTCGCCTCCTTCGACATCTGCTGCCGGGGCGCCAACAGCACGTACAATATCCGGGTCGGACGCTCGCACCATGTCACCGGCCCCTACGTGGACCAAGCCGGCATGCCCATGACCGAAGGCGGCGGCACATTGGTGATTGAGGCGACCACGCCCAACTGGCGCGGGCCGGGCCACGAGGCGGTGCTCCAGGACATCAGCGGCGACTACCTGGTCTTTCATGCCTACCACGGCAAGACCGGCCAGCCCGAGCTGAAGATCTCGACGATGGTCTGGGAGAATGGCTGGCCCCGCGTCGCCCCACTGCCCTGAGGGCCCGCCCCGCCTGTTGACGAGCACCGGGACGAAGGTATAATCCGGGCTCGTAAGCGGAGAGGATGCGTCTTGACCGGAAAGGGGTCCACGATGAGAGTTGGAAGAACGTGCGTGATGCTACTTTGTCTCGTTATTTCCTCCGGTTTGGTCCTGGGAGGCTGTGGCAAAAAGGCGGATAAGAGTCCCGCCCCGACCAAGACCGGCGCGAACACCAGCCCGGCCGCTGCCCAGACCACTCCGTCCGCCACGGCGAACGTTGCGGCGGACGTGCAGAAGTCCCTGGCCGCCGTCGAGGCACAGGCCCAAACGATGAGCGTGGCCGACCTGAAAACCACAGCCACCCAGTACAAGCAGGCCCTCTCGGCCAAGCAGACGGACCTGCAGAAGCTCGCCGCCGAAGCCAAGGGCCTCTCGATCACGGACGCCTTGGGAGACAAGGGCAAGGCACTGAAAGCCGACGTGCAAAAGAACGAGGCCGACGTCAAGGCCCTGAAGGATCGCTTCCAGGTCTACTACAACAAGCTCAAGGAAAAAGGCGACGACGTGTCCGGCCTCACGAATTAGGCGGTGTCCTCGTGCTTCGAACTGGTGCCACGCCGTCTGGTGTTGCGTTGTGGGTGCTCGCCGGGTCTGTGTTGATGGCCCAGAGCCCGCCCCTGAAATCCGTGCGGGTCGCCCCAGATCGTCGCGGCTTCGTTCTGGAAGATGGGAGTCCGTTCGTGGCGTGGGGCTTCAACTACGATCGCGATGAGAAGGGCCGGCTGCTGGAGGACTATTGGGCCACGGAGTGGCCGAAGGTCCAAGAGGACTTCGGCGAGATGAAGGACCTCGGCGCCAATGTCGTCCGCCTTCACCTTCAGCTCGGCAAGTTCATGAGACAGCCCAACGAGCCAAACGAGGTCGCCTTGACGCGACTCATGCGAGTGGTCGATCTGGCCCAGCGGCTCGCACTTGTATCTCGACCTGACCGGACTGGCGTGCTATCACAAAAAGGATGTCCCGCCTTGGTACGATGGGCTCTCGGAGACGGCCCGCTGGGAGGTGCAGGCGCGGTTCTGGGAGGCCGTCGCCGGCCGCTGTGCCGAAAGCCCCGCGATCTTCTGCTATGACCTGATGAACGAGCCGATCCTGCCCGGCGACAAAAAGGAGACCGAATGGCTCGCGGGCGAGTTGGGCGGCAAGTTCTATGTCCAGCGTATCGCGCTCGATCTGGCCGGACGGACGCAGCAACAAGTGGCGAAAGCCTGGGTGGACCGGCTCGTCGCGGCGATCCGCAAGCATGACCCGCGGCACTCGATCACGGTCGGCGTCATCCCTTGGGCCCTGGTCTTCCCCGGTGCCAAGCCGCTGTTCTATTCCAAGGAAGTGTCCGAGAACCTCGATTTCGCGAGCGTGCACTTCTATCCGGAGAAAGGCAAGATCGAGCAAGCCCTCACCGCCCTGGCCGTCTACAGCGTCGGCAAGCCCCTCGTCATCGAGGAGATGTTCCCGCTCAAGTGCAGTGCCGAGGAGCTGGGGACCTTCATCGACGGCTCGCGTCAGATCGCCACCGGCTGGATCGGGTTCTATTGGGGCAAGACGCCCGAGGAGTATCGCCGGTCGAACACGATCAGTGACGCGCTGACCTTGAGTTGGCTGGAGCTGTTTCAGAAGAAAGACCGCCACGATCCAGGGCCGGACGCCGTAGCAGCGGTGCCTGATGGCTTTCTGGACGCCATGGACGAAGTGGACTTGGCGGACCGCGTCCACCTCGTCCACCTACGAAAGGCCAAGTCCCTTCTCAGTCCTCTTTTGCGGCAATTCCTGAGGTGCGCTCATTTGACCTCCCGCGAGTTCGTGCTATATTGATGAGGGTGATGTGATTCGCCCGAACCCCGGGTGATGGAGAAAAAGGTTCGTTTGTCGAGGCTTTTCGGCTATGAGCATTACATCCGCCATCGGGAACACCCCTTTGGTCGAGTTGACGCACCTCAATTCGAAACGGCCTACCGTGCGCATTTTCGGCAAGCTCGAAGGCGCCAACCCCGGCGGCTCCATCAAGGACCGCCCCGCCTACTACATGATCAAACGGGCCGAAGAGTCCGGCGAGCTCACGCCCGGCAAGATCCTCCTGGAGGCCACCTCCGGCAACACGGGCATCGCCGTGGCCATGATCGGGGCCGCCAAGGGCTACCGGGTCAAGCTCTGCATGCCGGAGTGCGTCAGCATGGAAAGGCAGCAAATCCTGCGGGCCCTCGGGGCGGACGTGGTCCTGACGCCCGCGTGCGAAGGCACCGACGGCTCCATCCGCAAGGCGCACCAGCTTCTGGAGTCCGAGCCGGAGGCCTACTACATGCCCAACCAGTTCGAGAATCCCAGCAACGTCCTGGCCCATTACGAGACGACCGGACCGGAGATCTTCGCCCAGACCAAAGGCCAGATCGACGTCTTCGTCGCCGGCATGGGCACGACCGGCACGCTGATGGGCGTCAAGCAGTACCTCAAAGAGAAGAAGCCGCAGGCCAAGGTCGTCGGCGTCGAGCCCGGCCTGGGCCACACGATCCAGGGCCTCAAGAACATGACCGAATCGATGGTCCCGGGCATCTACGACCCGCGTCTGCTGGACGAGAAGATCACCGTCGAAGACGGGGAGGCCTTCGAGACCACCCGGCTGCTCGCCGCCCACGAGGGCATCTTCGTCGGCATGTCCAGCGGCGCCGCCGTCGCGGGGGCCCTGCAGATCGCCCGCCAGATGACCCACGGCACGATCGTCGTCATCCTGCCCGATCGCGGCGACCGCTACCTGAGCACCACCCTCTTTCGCTCGATCTGCGCCAAGTGCCCACCGTAGAAGTCAAATCTCAAATTCCAAATCCCAAATCCCAAACAAGCACAAAGGACCAAAATCTCAAACGGCCCGGGTCTGGCGGGAGCGTTTTTGGTCATTCGTGTTTGGGAGTCGGTGCCTGGGATTCTGCATTTCCGCGTGTCGTGGCAACTCACGTCCGATAACGAGAAACGCCATCGAACGTTGTCCAATACTGACCTTTCGGGAGGCATTTGGCCGATAATATGTTCAGTGTGCCCGGTTGGGTTGTGCAGGCCCCCCGACATGATCCACGGCGTTGGGGAACCCAGACAAGTGTGGGGATGATATGACTATGCGGCAGCAAATCGATCCCGTGCCGATGCCGCGATTGCCGCGGACGCGGCATCAGACCAAGTCCTGCCCGTTCTGCGCCGAGACGATCCGCTACGAGGCGATCAAGTGTCGCTTCTGCGGCGAGTTCCTCGACGGCAGCCGGCGCAAGGCGGAAGCCGAGAGGACCAAGAGAGGACAGATGACAGCAGACGGCAGGCCGGCGTCCCTCCACCGCCAGCCGACCTCCAGAGTCATCGACACCCAGTCTGCAACTCTCACGATCAGAAGACCTCGGAGGGTCGAGGACGGCTGCTGCCGATCCTCTGGTCCGGCCGGCCGAGCCTGTGCGCCTTGCACGCCATGTTCCTCAAGACCGGCTGCTTCCTGGCCCTGTGCTGGGTCGTGTACCATTACCCGTGACGGGGCTGGTTCGCTACTTTCCCGAAGACCCACGTGCGGGCGGAGCAGTTGTTGCAGATCGAGGGCTGGCTGGACGCCGGGGCCCTGGCCCTGGCCCTGCTGGCGGCGATGACCCTTGCCTGGAAGGCCATCTCGCTCAAGAGCATCGGCTATGAGGTCACGCCGGACCGGATCGAGTGGTCCCGCGGCGTCTTCGACCGCCACGTGGACAACATCGACATGTTCCGCGTCGTCGATTTGAAGCTGCAACAGTCCCTCCTCGAATGTCTCATGGGCGTCGGCACCGTGACTCTCATTACCACGGACGAAACCGACCCCGAATTCGAGTTCGTCAAAGTCCGCCGCTGCCGCCGCCTCTACGACGCCCTCAAAGAAGCCGGCCTCAACGCCGACAAAAAACGGAACGTCGTCCACGTGGAATAGATCATTTCCCCTGCCGTGACTCAGCGTCCTTCCAGTCTCCGCCCCCGATTGTGAGATTCGAGAAGGACCCGCTGTTGGCACAGCCGACCCTCGGAATAGGGAGCCAGCCTCTTGTAGTACTCCGGTCCAAGATGCCAAGTGCGCAGGGTTTGGGGACGGCCGCCCGAGGCGCATCAAGCCTTGTTCGCGCTCCGCTCCAACTCGGCTAATCATCCGGGCGATTGTACAAACGTGACTTGAAGGGCACCGGCGGGGAGGATAGCATGGGGTGTCGAACTCGGCTGGGCCGTTCCTGGCATGAATCGATCGGGTCCTACGCTTTATAGGAGAGAGACATGAAAGCTGAAATCAATCGTCGAAAATTCCTGGGCGGGACGGCCGCGGCGGCGGCGTTTACCATTGTGCCGAGGCACGTGCTGGGCGGGGCCGGCAATGTCGCCCCGAGCGAGAAGATCACCTTCGCCCATATCGGGTGCGGGACGCAGGGGCTCCGGGAGATGGTGGGTCTGCTCGCCATGCCGGAGGTGCAGATCGTCGCGGTGTGCGATCCGGAGAAGGATGGGGTCAACTACCTGGACTGGTCGCGGGATGGGCTGCGGCAGGACATCGCCCGGACGTTAAACAAACCCGATTGGAGAAAGGGCGGGCCCATTCCAGGCGGTCGGGACGTCGCGAAAGAGGTCATCGAACTCTACTACGGGGGCAAGAGCGAATCGGGCAAGTTCAAGGGCTGCAATACGTACGTGGACTTCCGCGAGCTATTGGAGAAGGAGAAGGGGATCGATGCGGTCAAGGTTATGACGCCGGACCATCTGCATGCGACGGTGCCATCGCGGCGATGAAGAAGGGCAAGCACGTCATCGTGCACAAGCCCCTGGCGAATCGGCTGATGGAGGCCCGGCTGGTTATCGACACCGCCCGTAAGACGAAGGTCGGCACCTACTTCATGCCGGCCAGCGCCGGCGAGCAGGTCAAACTCGTGGCGGGCTGGATTCGGGAAGGGGCGATCGGGACGCTCCGCGAGATTCACAACTGGTCCTATCGGCCGGTGTGGCCGCAGTATGCGACGATACCGACGGATCAGCCGCCGGTGCCGAAGGATTTCGATTGGGATTTGTGGCTCGGGCCGTCGATGCCTCGGCCGTATCATCCGCATTACACGCACGCGGTATTCCGCGGCTGGTATGAGTTCGGCGGCGGCTCGATCGCGGACATGGGGCACTACAGTTTGTGGCCGGTGTTCCGCGAGTTCAACTTGGACAACGTGAGCGTCGTGGAATCGACGCCGAGCCACGTGTGTACGGTCGAGAACGGCGTCTGCCGCAAGATCATCAATGACTACGCCTTTCCGTTCGCCAGCACGATCCGCTTCAAATTCCCGGCCAAGGGCGACCGGCCGGCGGTGGATTTGTTCTGGTACGACGGCAGCATGCGGCCGCCGACGCCGCCGGAGGTCGAAGAGGACAACAAGGAACTGGAATCCGAAGGCATGATGTTCGTCGGCGATAAGGGCAAGATCCTCGGCGGCTTCCGCTGCGAGAATCCGCGGATCATCCCCGAGCGCCGGGCCAAAGAGCTGGGCAAGAGCGCGCCGGCGTCGCAGGAGCGCGGCCGGGGCGGTCGCGGCGCGCGAGATGCCGTATGGGTCAAGACATTCCAGGGTGGCGCGCCGAGCTACGGCGATTTCACGCTCGGCGGGCCGATCTCGGAAGCCTTCAACCTGGGCGCCATTTCGCTACGGATGGGCGGCAAGCGGCTCGTCTGGGACTCCGCCAGCGGCAAGATCACCAATTTGCCCGCAGCGAATAAGTACCTGACCCGCGAGTATCGCAAGGGCTGGGAACTGACAGGAGTGTGACGTCGGAAGTGGGGAGTAAGGGGTGCAAGTCTCGGGTGGCAGCCTCAAGGCCGGTAGGCCTTGGGGATGGACTGTTCGACGGATCGGAATCTGTATGTAATTGAAGCCCGCCCATCCCCAAGGGCAAAGCCCTTGAGGCTGCCACCCAAATTCCAGAGCCCCGGGATGGTGCGTCTCACACCAGAGGAGCAATGGTAATGATGCAAAGAACACCAGCGAAATGGTGGTTGATGGTCTTGATGGGCACTGTCCTGGCCGGGGCCGAGATCGCTGGGGCGCAAGCGAAGCCGGTCCCGGGCATACCGAGTTTGCACAAGCAGGGGACGACCACGCAATTGGTGGTGGACGGCAAGCCGTTTGTCATTCTGGGCGGCGAACTGCATAATTCCAGTGCTTCGAGCCTGGCCTACATGGAGCCGATCTGGCCGAAGATGGCCGCGCTGCACCTGAACACCGTGCTGGCCGTGGTGTCGTGGGAACTGCTGGAGCCGGAAGAGGGGCGGTTCGATTTTGCCCTGGTGGACGGGCTGCTCGACGGGGCCCGCAAGCATGACCTGCGGCTGGTGCTTCTGTGGTTCGGCAGTTGGAAGAACGGCGTGTCCAGCTACGTCCCGGGGTGGGTGAAGCAGGATATCGCGCGGTTCCCGCGGATGCAGGCGCGAGCGGGGGACAACGCGGAGGTGTTGACGCCCCTGAGCGAAGCCAACTGCCAAGCCGACGCCCGGGCATTCGCCGCTCTGATGCGTCACCTTAAGGAGGTGGATGGGGTCCGGCACACCGTCCTGATGGTCCAAGTGGAGAACGAGGTGGGGTTGCTTGGGGCCTCGCGAGACCATTCGCCCCTGGCGGAGACGGCCTTCGCCAAGGAGCCGCCGGACGACTTGATGCGATACTTACAGGACCATAGGGACGGTTTGATCCCGGAATTCAAAAAATTTTGGGAGGCCGGCGGGTTCAAGACGGCGGGAACGTGGACGGACGTCTTCGGCGAGGGGGCAGATGAGGCATTTATGGCTTGGTACATGGCCGGTTACGTCGGCCGGGTCGCCGCTGCCGGCAAAGCGGAATACCCGTTGCCCATGTACGCAAATGCCTGGCTGGTTCAGCATGAGGGCGAGAAGGCCGGTCAGTATCCCAGTGGCGGGCCCGTGTCCAGAGTGTTGGATGTCTGGCGGGCAGCAGCGTCAGCGATTGATTTTCTGGCCCCGGACATCTATCTGCCGGACTTCAAAGCCGTTTGTGCCAGCTACACGCGGTCGGGTAATCCGCTATTCATTCCGGAGTCGAGCGCGGGAGCCGATCGGGCATTCTATGCCATCGGGCAGCACGAGGCCATCGGTTTTTGTCCCTTTTGCGATCGACTCGCTGTCGGCGGACCACCCTCTGAAGGACAGCTACCAACTGCTGGCCGAGATGATGCCGGTCATCATCGAAAACGAGGGGGCGGGGCGGATGCGGGGGCTGATCCACTATAAAGATGACAGCGAGCAGGTGGACTTGGCGGGATACCGGCTGGAGGTCTCCTACCGCGGCGAGAGCAAGGGCGGCGGATACGGTTTGGTGATTGCCACGGGACCGGATGAGTTCCTGGTGGCCGGCTCGGGCGTGAGCATTCACTTTGCGGCCCGGACGGCTGGCCCGCGTCACACGCGGTTCTTTGGGTGGAGGAAGGCCGATTCAAGGACGCTAAGTGGATTCCGGGCCGGCGAATGAATGGGGATGAGAACGGCGGCGGCTGGAGACTGCAACTACCCGGCGGCCTGCCGAGCGTCCAGCGCATCAAACTCTACCGCCATGATTAACAACAGGGCTGTTAAAAGCTCTCGGCGTCCGTTGTGGCGCGTACATAAGTCCTAAAGAAACTCGTACGCTTATGCTGCCAAGGCGATCTGTCGAAGTTTCACCGCCGACTCCGAGGCTTTCAACAGCCCTGCTGAATCTCCCGCGATCTCGGCGTTCAGACGCCGACATCATTTCCCGCAACCTTGCGGATCATGCCGCCGTTACTTGGTTGCCGGCGCCGTGGTGGTGGCGGGGGCTTTCTTCGTAGCTGTGGTGGACTTCTCCGAGGATCTGCAGCCGGCAAACGTGAAGGCTGCGAGCACCAGAACGGCCGACAATGCGAGAACTACCTTTCTCATGATCTTTCCCCTTCTTCACAGTGTTCGACTTATACTTTCGCCTGCTGTCCGGGGGCAGCAAAGCCGCCCACACACATCAGGCCACGATTACCCGCCCGCACAAGTAGTTACAGGGGGCCTATAATCGCGGCACGTTGGAGAAAAATCAAGCCCTAATTGTCGAAAAAAATGTCCCGGCCGCCGAGCCCCCGGCGGGAGGGGTCTTATCTGGGGCAAAGGACCTGAATGTGACCCCATCCAAAGCCCAGGCGTAGGGGGTAGCAACAGGCATGGCGCGAATCTCTATCCCAATCCCTGGTAAATTTTCTTTGGCTTTTTTCCATATATGGTGTTGACTCGGCGGTCAAATGTGACTATAAAGTCATCTGTGAACGAAGTAGTCACCCAATCCGGCCTACCCAATCGGACGCAACGACGGGCGTCGCGAACGCGCGTCCGCCTGCTGAAGGCGGCGCTTGTCGGCTGTTTGCCGAGGTGGGGACGGATGCGGCGACCATCGAGATGATCACGCAGCGAGCGGATCTCGGGAAGGGAACGTTCTATCGGCATTTTGCCGATAAGAACGACATCGTTGGGGCCCTGATCGAGCAGTGTGTCGGCGACCTGCTGGGAGTGATCTCCCACGCGGTCGGCGAGCCGCACTCGCTGCAAGAGGCGCTCGATGGGTTGGTCAATGGTCATGTAGAGTTCTTTCTGAGCCGACAGGAGGAGTATATTTTGCTATTCCAGGGCCGCATGCTGTTGAAGCTGGATCGCGGGGTGGCCTGCGATATCGAGCGGCCTTACGAGGACTACCTGCATTGCGTGGAAGAGCTGGTCGGGCCGTTTTTGCCCAAGCCGGTGGATGATGTGAAGATGCGACGCTTGGCCTGTGCCGTGACGGGCTTCGTGTCGGGATTTTTGTCCTTCGCGATGATTACCATGAAACCCCAGATGGTCCGAGAAAGTATAGAACCGATGCGGGATGCTTTCCTCGGCGGCGTGGTCAGTTTCATGGAGCAACCGTAGTCGCCCGCCGTGAGCGGGTGGGAAATGGAACCAGCAAGGAAAAGGCAAGTAAGAAAGGAACTTTGAATCATGTCCAATTGTCCTGCAACCGGAGGCGATGACTCCTGTCATGGAGAGACGATGTGCGCCGCGGAGGACGACCCTCCTCCGTTACTCGCGGCTGCACCCGAACCCCCTCAGATTGAGACCGTGCCGTGCCGACCCAAGGGATGGGATGACTGGCGCTGGCAAATGGCCAATCGCATTCGAACCCCGCAACAACTGGCGGCGGCTTTCCCCCGTCTGGCGGGAGGTCCCGACCTGACCTCCGTGGTCGCCAAGTATCCGATGGCGATTACGCCTTACTACGCCTCGGTGATGCGCCGGGCGGATAGCTCCGACCCCATCTTCCAGATGTGCGTGCCGCGCGTCCAGGAATTGACAGACCCGCCGTTCCTGATGCCCGACCCGCTGGAAGAGTGTCACGACATGCCGGTCCCGGGCATGGTGCACCGGTATCCGGACCGGGCCCTGGTCATCGCGACGACCATGTGCTCGAGCTACTGCCGGCATTGCACGCGCAAGCGCATCGCCGGCACCCGGGAGACCAGCATCACCAAGCGGCGGCTCGAACAGATCGCCAACTACCTCACGGAGCACCCGCAGATCAGCGACGTGATCGTCTCCGGGGGAGACCCGCTGACGATGACCACGGAGCATCTGGAGATGGTGCTGGCCCGGCTGCGGCAGGTGCCGTCCGTCCAGATCATCCGCATCGGCACCCGCGTCCCGGTGGTGCTGCCCATGCGGATCACGGACGAGCTTTGCCAGATGCTGCGCAAATACCATCCGATCTGGATCAACACCCACTTCAATCATCCGCAGGAGCTGACGCCCGAAGCGATCGCGGCCTGCAACCGGCTCAGTGACGCCGGCGTGCCGCTGGGCAATCAGTCGGTCCTGCTGCGAGGGGTCAACGATAATCCCCAGATCATCGAGCAGCTCTGCCGGGCTTTGGTGCGCAATCGGGTCCGGCCGTACTATCTGTATCAGTGCGACCTCGTGCGCGGCGTGGAGCATTTCCGCACGCCGGTGTCACGCGGCATCGAGATCATGGAGTATCTCCGCGGCCGGCTCAGCGGCCTGGCGATTCCGACCTTCGTGATCGATGCCCCGCACGGCGGCGGCAAGATCCCGGTCCTGCCCAATTACGTCGTGTCGCAGAGCCCGACGCACACGGTGCTGCGGAACTACGAGGGCATGCTGATCGCGTATCCGGAGCCGCAGCAGCGGTGCGAAGGCCAGTGCCAGACGCCGCAGGAAGACTCCGCCCCCGGCGTCTGGGAGTTGACCTCGGGGCAGTACAGTCACATCCAGCCGGAGAAGACCGTCCGCCATGCGCGACGCCGGCCCTGCTGCACCTCGGATGAGTCGGTCGGAGATTTTTAAGTGTAGAGGAACCATATCGCAGCTAGGGGAGATCCCTAACGCGATTGATGGCGTTGGGGGCTCGGGTGCCATGCTTACGCTCGCGTAACATGGTGCTACGCGCATGGGCGACCCCGTGCTTCGTGAGCAGGTGCTTACGCAACTGGTTGAGCATGGAACCTAGCTTACGGTATCTATGCCTCCAAGCCTGAGAGCGCACATCGTCCGGGTAGAGCTTGTTGGTAGTGGACGCCGTAAGCGCGTTGCCTTTTCATGCCCTTGGCGGGCACACTACGAACAAGCTTGCGCTTGACGACAGCCACCCGTTCGGCTGTGCCGGCTGCGGCTGGTTTCCTCGAAGTAGAGCAAGACAAGCAATTCAGTCGCAAGCAGCTTGAGAAAATGAATAGAACATCGGTATCACAGAAAACCACGTCCGGCTCGGGCCAGCGGGGCAAGCCGATGACGGTCGGACTGGTTTACGATTTGCGCGACGACTACCTGGCCCAGGGTTTCACCGAAGAGCAGGTGGCCGAGTTCGATTCGGCCGGGACGATTGCCGCCCTGGAAAAGACGCTGCAATCTCTCGGGTACACCGTGCAGCGCATCGGCCGGGGCCTGGCCCTCGCGGAGCAACTGGCCGCCGGCCAGCGGTGGGACCTGGTCTTCAACTTCGCCGAGGGCCTGTCCGGCCGCAGCCGCGAGGCCCAGGTGCCGGCGCTATTGGAGATGTATGGAATCCCCTATACCTTCTCCGACCCGCTGGTCTGCGCGTTGACCCTGGACAAGGCCATGACCAAGCGCGTGATCCAGTCCGCCGGTCTGCACACGCCCCGGTTCTGCGTCGTGCGGTCGTCGGCGGACATCAAGGCGGTGGACCTGCCGCTGCCGCTGTTCGCCAAGCCCTTGGCGGAAGGCACGGGCAAAGGCGTCGATGAGCACTCCCGCATCGAGTCCGTGGAAGACCTGGGCAAGGTCTGCGTGCGGCTGCTGGAGAAATTCCGCCAGCCGGTCCTCGTGGAGGAATACCTGCCCGGCCGGGAGTTCACGACGGCGGTTCTGGGGACGGGCCCGGAGGCGCAGGTTTTGGGGACGATGGAAATCGCCATTCGCAAGAACGCGCCGGCGGCCGACTATTCCTACGTCGTCAAGGAGCTCTGCGAGCAGTGGGTGGACTACTTCCCGATGCCGCAAGGGCGCCCTGCGCGAGGAGGTCGAGGAATTGGCCTTGCGGGCCTACCAGGTGCTCGAATGCCGGGACACGGGCCGCGTGGACATCCGTCTGGACGCCCGGGGCCGGCCGGCGTTCATCGAGATCAATCCGCTGCCGGGCCTGCATCCCACGCATTCCGATCTGCCCATGATCGCCACGCAGGAGGGCATGGCCTACGAAGAACTGATCCGCCGCATTGTTACCAGCGCCCTCGCGCGTCAGGAGTCCGTGCCGTGCCGCGTCGAAAAATCAGCGTCCTGATCCTGCACAATAGTCCGCAGGTAGGGTGGGCTTCGCCCACGCGTGACGCATCGATGCGCACAAGACACGTGGGTTAAAACCCATCCTACGACGAACCGCCTTTGCTGAGAGTGAAGCCGGGGTCCTCGCCGAAGTCGCAGGCCGTCAGCCGGGCCTTGGACAAGCTGCACATCCCGCACCGCGTGGTCGGCGTGCGCGAGTTCGAGGAATTGCCCGGCGTGCTGTCCGCCTCGGATGAGCCGGTCGTTTTCAATCTCGTCGAAGGCTTCTGGACGGACCCGACACGGGCGAACCTGGTCCCAACCGTCATTCGCAGTTTCGGCAAGGCCTGCACGGGCAACGACACGCCGGGCCTGCTGCTGTCCTTGGACAAATGGCAGAGCAAGACCCTGCTCACGGCCGCCGGGATTCCCACGCCGAAGGGCCTGATCGTCCCGCCGGGCCAGCCCATTCCGACGCGGGACCTGTTCGAGGGACCCTACATCGTCAAGCCCATCCAGACCGACGCCAGCGAAGGCATCGACAAAACCAGCATCGTGCCGAATGCCGGCAAGGCCCTCCGCCAAGTCGTCCAGCGCATCCACGACCAATTGGCCCAGCCGGCCCTGATCGAGCAATTCATCGACGGCCGCGAGTTGAATATCTCCGTCATCAACCGCAAGGGCGAGATGCGAAGTGCTGCCGCTGGCGGAGATCGACTTCAGCGCCTTCGAGGCGGGTCGCCCGCGCATTGTGGGCTACGAGGCCAAATGGCTCGAAGACAGCTTCGAGTACCAGCACACGCCGCGCATCATCCCGGCCCCGCTGCCGAAGCGCGTGGCCGAGCGCATGCGCGAGTTGGCCGCCGCCTCCTGCCGGACGCTGTCGTGCCTGGAATACTGCCGCGTGGACTTCCGCCTGGACAAAGCGAATCAGCCCTACGTCCTGGAGGTCAACGCCAATCCGGACATCTCGCCGGACGCCGGCTTCGCCGCCGCGATCGAGGCCGCCGGCATCTCCTACCCGGCGTTCGTCAAACTGGAGATCGAAAACGCCGTGAGGCAGAGGCCGGTAAGATGGAGCTTGACCCAGACGGACAGACACGGCCGGTCACTCCGTTATCCAGACCCTACCGTCCATCCGACACATCGAGCATCCGCTGGTGCGGCCCGGAGGATCGCCAGGTCGTGCTGTCCTTCCTCGCCGAGACCGGCTTCTTCCGGCCCGGACGAGATCGACATCGCCCGCGAGCTGATCGATTCCGGGATCGCCGAAGGACCCAAGGGACACTATCAATCTTACGTGGCCTGGTGAACGAGCGCAGACCGTGTCGGCTGGGTCTGCTGGGGCCCGACGCCCTGCACGCTGGGCACGTTCGACATCTACTGGATCGGCGTCTCTCCCGCTTGGCAGGGCCGGGGCATCGGCCGGACTCTGACGGCACTTCGCCGAGCAGTCGATCGCCGAGCGCGGCGGCCGGCTGTACGTCGTCGAGACCTCCAGCCGGGAAACCTACACGCCCGACGCGTCGTTTCTACGAGGCCCTGGGTTATTGCGAGGCGGGCCGCATCCCCGACTTCTACGGCCCCGGCGACGACCGGGTCATCTTCCTCAAAGCGGCCCAGGACGCAAAAGCGTAGACTCGTTCATCGTGACGCAGTGTGCCAACCACTTCGCCCGCCTGAACTTCCCCCGCGAGTGGCCCCCCGACCGCCGGACCCAGCCTTGGGGCTTCCAGGCGGCTTCGAAAGATCTGGTCTCCTCGTCCACCCGGTGCCAGCGTTGCCGACGTTCGATCATCTTCTTGAGTTCCACGAACCGCTCGAAGGGCACGCTGATCATGAGCTCGACCCCCTGGCGGTCCAGGGGCACGGCGATGATAACGCGTCCTCATCCATCAATGAACAGATGAGAACACGGGACAAACGCCATCTCCAGGGGACCAATGCGCAGGTGATCGCCGAAGGTCAAACGGCATCAATTCATTCTTCTGCAGGGCCCGGGCATTCACCAGCAGGTCCGTTCGATCGGAGAGGTTGTCCAGATAGAACCTGTCCCACAGATAGACAAACGCGGCCTGCACCGGCTCCAAGCCCTTGTCCTGGACCTGCCACGTGCACTCGCGGCCCGAGCCGATCGTGGCCCGTCGATAGACGAGACAATACCTTTCCCAGCCGGACTCGTCCTCCCGCCCGAGGTTGTCGCGGCGATCCAACAGGAGCGCATCCACGTGACCACCCGCCGTCCGCCACAAGGACCCCGGCTCCCCTGGCACCAGAGTCTCGTAGAGAGCGTCGCCTTCCCCGCTGGGCCGACAGAAGGCCGTGACCGCCAGTCGGAGCACGCCGGCAAGATCAATTTCGCTCTGGCCGTCGATCAAGAGGCCGTGGGCATCGAATCCGTTTGTCGCGAAGAAAGGTCCCATTGATTGAGCCCGGGTCTTTCACAAAGACGCCGCCTTCCGTCAATTCGAGACAACAGTGGTCCCGGCTGATCCGGTTCGACTGGCGGTCATGATCGGGCGAACGCGGACAAATCCGGATCACGATGTCATTCCGCCGGTTCTTGCCGAGCATCACACGCCGCTTCGCCATCAACATTATGTGCACGGGCCTGCCCTTGTCCTTCAGCAGCAGGCTGGCCGCCTCGGTCGCCGATCCGCGGGCCGACTCGGCGATCCTTTTGCCCGGCTTCTCCGTCTGCTTGCGGCGCAACAACTCGGTCAATTCCCGGCTCCGGCGCGGATCATAGGTCAGAGGCAGGATCTCGAAATCCGGCGGCAGCTTGCGGTATTCCCGCATGAGGTCGTTGGCATCGTGAATCTTCTCCTGCTTGATGAGGTTCTCGATGTTGACGGTGACAGCGTGGGCCATGTCTTTGGAGCCGCCCGTCGCGCCACCGACGTTGATGAACCGGTCGGCCTGAATCTTGATATCGTTTACGTGACTGGTTCTCTCGAAGACCACGAGGTCCGTCTCGGCTTCATAGGAGTGGACCGCATCGCCCTGTTGGAGGTCGATCTTGAAAGCGAACCTCTCGACTCCCGCATCTTCCGGCTTGAGCGTGAATCTCTTGCGCAACTCCTCGCACGGCGCATAAGACCCCGCTCCATCGCCCGACGTGGCCCAGCAAGTCCCCCGCCGCCTCCACTTCAATCGAATCGAAGGGGTGGTCGCTGAGATTCTCGACCTTGATGTCCAATACCGAGCGGAATCCCTGCATGCAGAACTGGTTCGCGTTGATGGAAAAGGCGATCCCCCGGGAGCCGCCTCCCCGGCCCGACTCCGGGGCAGATCTCCTCTGCGCGGTCCCCGACATCTTCGCTTTGATGGTCAATTCCTCCGGCCCCGCCAGGGCCGCTTCGACCACCCCATCCGCCGCCGGCTCTGCCGGCACCGTCTTCTCCTGCGGCCCCGACGCAGAGCCCGGCGTCTTGCCGAGATCGGATCGAAGCAGGCTGCACCCGCAGTGCGGGCAGAACCGCGCCCGATCCCCCGCCAGGATCGCCCCGCATTCCGGACAAACGCTCCCAGCCATTCACAACCTCCAATCCCCTTCTGCTGTAGAGACGCAAAATCTTGCGTCTCTACAGGAACGCCTGATCCGGTCCGGGATGCCGATCATCAGGCGACGCAGTCCTGTATTCGTCAAATTCCCATCGCTCCGGGTTCATCCGGATATAGTTTCTGATCCGTGCCAGCGATTTCTCGCTGCGGATCACATGCTCATAGAAACGCGGCTGCCATTGAAACGACAGCCCATGCCCGGTCGCGTACTTGGTCACCCCGATCTTGTAGCCACGTATGATAGACGCCAGATTCCTCGACTGCGGGCCAAAGGCACCATGCTGCGTGGGCCGCTCGTTCGGCTGTATGATGACAATTCCATGCACGTGGTTCGGCATCACCACAAATTCATCGACCGCCGCGCCAGGGAAATGAACCGGAATCGCCGCCCAGCAGTCACGAGCCACACGGCCAAGATCCGATGATACCATCACCCCGGCAACTATCTGCCCAAAGCAAGACTGCCACCGCTTCGTGCAGATCGTGATGAAGTAGTAGCCGTGGGACGAATAGTCCCACCCCGGCAATCGCGTCGTTTCGACCCGGTAGTTGTCCTTGTACACCGTCACGTCGTTTCTCCGGCCTGATCGCACGCACCGCTTCGCTGTAGAGACGCAAAATCTTGCGTCTCCACAACCCACCGCACACTCGGCTCGCACAGCCTGTCCATTCCACGTCAGGTCACTTACGCCAGGAGACGCAAGATTTTGCGTCTCTACAAGGCCATCACTGCTTCTCCCGGCAGTTCGGGCAGAAACGGCTGTCGGCCGGGATTGTCTGGCGGCATTTCAGGCACGTTCGCTGCGCGTTGGCGGCCTGGGGATTGATGACGATCGGGGGGCCTCCGAGTCCTCCGCCCTGGGTCACCACGGTCTGGCTGGACTGGGCCGCCTGGGCGCGTGTCGTTGCGGTCAGGCCCATCTGGCCCAGCGCGACGTTCAACACGCGCTCGAGGCGGTCGGCGGATTCTCGCGCGGCGGCCTCCTGTTTGGCCAGGAACTCCTGAAGCTGCTGGAAGCACCCGTCGCTCAGCACCGCCTCGGCTTTGTACTTCTCCGCCAGGACTTGAGCCATATGCGGGTTGTCCGCGGCGGCCAGCGCGATGAGCTGGTCCGGCGTCAACTTCTCCTTCGCCCGGAATTGCTCCAGCTTGAGAATCTGATCCGCCGACGGGCCGTCGAGAATGCTCAGCAACGCTTCGACAGACGACTTCGAGCGCTCCCGCAGCCGCTCGGCCTCGATCTTCTGCTGCTCCTGTTGCTGCTGCCGCTCTTCGACGTCCACCTGGGCCATCTGTGATTTGCGGCGCAGCTCGATCGCCTTCTCCGCCTCCCAGAAATCCTGCTCGCTTTCCAGGCGCTCCAGCTCCAGCTTGACCTTGCGAGCCTCGGCTTCATTCTTGGCCTCGGCGAGGCTGCGCCAGGTGCGCCTCGTGTTCGCGGTTTTCGTTCTCGATCCGGGCGATCAGGCGCTCGCGCGTCCGGTTTCTTTCGTCCGTGTCCCGGATCCCGGCGATCTCGATCTCCTGCAGCAGCACGGTCTTATCCCGCTGGAAGACGAACTCTCGCTTCAAGCGCTCCATCTCATCGCGGCGCATCTCGTCCCGGATCCCCATCTCGTGCTCGGTTTGCCGGACAAAATCCTCGAAGTCCCGGTCCGTCTTGAGCTGGTCCATCTTTTCGGCGGTCAGGGTCTTGCGCAGCCGCTGGGTCAGCTTGATCCGGTCGATCTCGACGTCGGCGCCCCGCGTGTCTACGTAGAGCTGGGCCTCCTGCTGCCGGATCGGATCGTACGTGGGGCAGAAGAAATCGACAAACCGCAGTTGCACCAACTCCAGGCCGATCCGCGCGAGGATCGGCTGGAGCTCCGCCTGCATCTGCCACTCCACGTCCGTCCGTAGAGACGCAAGAGTTTGCGTCTCTACACTGTAAAGCTCCGCCACGGACCGCGCGCGCCACATAGGTCTGCAGGGCCATCCGCAGCTCATCCACGAGAGAGTTCGCCAGGTAGCCGACCGTCAGATGATTTCGGCTCTTGAAGGCATTGGTGAAGAAGCTGTCCGGGTTCTGAAGTCGGACGACCGCCTTGAAGATCGCGTCCACGTCCAGTTGTTCCCGGCTGTGCAGCTTGATGGCTTCCAGGTGCAGCTCGACGTCCCCCGCCTCGACCAGGACCACAGCCGTCGGCGTCGTCTGATTGAAAGAGGTGAGCTTCTTCAGGAAGCCGTTCATGTCATACGAGCCGCCGCCGACGGCGCCGCAGAATCGGCCCTGCTGGAAGACCAAGCCGGTGGTGCCGTGCTCCACGATCAGCCCCTTGACCAGGAAGCCCTTGACGTCCCACTCATCAACTCGGATGGCAAAATCGTCCGGCTCCCGCACCCAGCGACCGCCGAACAGCCGCGGCTTACGCATCTCGGCCAGATCGACCCCGCAATTCCAGCAATGTTTGCTCGACGTCGATACCGTCACGCCGCAGCGTCCGCAATTGGTGTCGGCGTCCGGCGCCGGCGTGCCGCAGATCCGGCAGAACTTGGCCGCCTTGACGATCCGGCCGGGACAGCCTTCTTTCGAGCAGCGATCGGAGAAAATACCCATAAGCCCTTTCCTTCCTTTCCAGCGCCTCGGCCCAGGCAATGCGTTTCCATCGGCCTTTCTACCTGGGCCGTGTCGCCGACTTGAACAGCTTGGCGAACGCCTGCCAGAGAATCAGCAACACCAGGAGACCGCCCACCACCCAGACGATCGGATCGCGGGCCGCCTGGATCAGGAGGTCTTCCCAGTCCAACCACACTTCACCCCGAATCTCGCCGGGGCTCCAGATCGCTTCGCCCGTCTTGGCATCCACCATCGTCAGCGTCGCGCGAACCAGCGCCTTATATTTACGCTCCAGAACGCGGCACTCGCTGATCGTCCCGTACAAAAAGGCCTCGTGGCCGTGTCGCTGGGCGAAGTCTGTCATCGTGGCAAGACTGTCCCGGCCCCGAGAGTTCACGGTCAGGAACTCGTCCCATTCGGTGCGGGAAACCGGGGCCGGATTGCAGCCGGCCTTGGTCAGCTCGGCCTGGAGCACCTCCGTCACGTACCGCCCCTGCTCCAACCCCAAGAGGGGGAAGATGCAGAAGTTGGCGGTGTTGACGTTCCGGCCCTTCAGACCGGCCACCGCCTGCTGGGCCAGTTGCGTGACGGCCCGGAGCAGTGCGGGATCGAGATCCCCGGGCGGAAGCGACGGCGGCCGGTGGCCGAGGCGTGCGCTCTCTGATTTCGCCGCTGCTCCACCGGGCCTCGCCGGTCTGGACGACTGTGCATGGTGAGGGTCAGCCGCGTAATGGCTTGGCCGGAATCCGGATAGAACGCACACTCGCGCACCGTGCCAAAGACAATCGCGTCACAGCCCGCGATCTTGCCGAATTGCTGGACGGTTGCGGCGTCCATCACATCCTCCCGGCGGGTGTCCCAGGCGATCTCCTTGAGCAAGGTGTCCAACGTCTGCCGGTCCCGCTCGATCACCCGGTACCGGCCCCCGATGACCTGGCTTTGAATCGTGTTGACGATATACGCCTTGGTCTCGGGACGGCAGTCGCCCCACAAGGGCAGCACGGCGATGTTCGTGATGTCCGGGAAACTCGTCGCCTTGAGCTTCTGGGCGGCTTCCTGGGCGACTTGATTGATCGTCTCATCCAGGGCCCGCTCCAGAGTCGCCGGCGCAGAGGCCGCCCGGCCGGAGGTCGCCGCCACCCACAGAACGGCCAGGATGGCTCCCATCGTTCTTCGCACTTGCACAGTCACCATGTGATTGTCTCCCGCGTTAGAATTCCTATCGCCTCTCCGTGGCGGCGCCCGTCTGGTCGAGGCGCTGCACGTGAAGCTGAATCTGATCGAGCTGCTCCAGATAGGCGCCCAGGTTCTCCTTGGCGCTAGCGTCCAGCCGGACCCAGAAGATCGCCGTGCCGGTCCGCTCGGTCCAGCCGCTCGAGCGCCACCGACTGGATGCCCGGCTTGTGTTCCAGATCGACACGAATCCAGTCGGCATACGTGAGACTGCGCAAGCCCTCGACGCGAACCCGTGCGCACCAGAGCGCCGCGGGAGCTCTTGCGCACGATCTCATCGCTGAGCTTCTTGGCCAGCTCCTCCCCGCACATCTTGAGGGCGCTCTCGGCCGCCTGTCCTTCGTTCAAAGCACGTTTGCCGCGCACGAGCGCACTTTGGGTCGTCAGCAGCTCATTGCCGCTGATCTGCACCACCTTGGACCGGCCATCCACTTCGAAAGAGTAGAATTCCCCGAACTTGTCCACCGGCGTGGAGACGCCGCGCAGCAGGACAAACAGATCGACGTCCCGCTCGTTCGCCAGGAGAGCCAACTCTTCGGGCGGCGCCGTGTATTCCGGACAGGGCGATCCGTCCAGCACCCGAAAGCCCATGTTCGAGAAGTGCTCCGCCACCACCTGCTGCATCGCACTGCTTGGATGCGGCCGGCCTTCCACCACAACCCCTTCATCACAACAGATGAGGATCCGCAGAAGGTCCAATTTCGCCTGATAGATCAGAGAGGATTTCTCCGCGTCGGGCAGCGCCGGCTTGTTGCCCCGATTGACGGAGTTGACCGTCGTCGGGTTGCCAGGCGGCGTCACGGGCGGCACATCCTGTGCCGGCCCAGTCGCCCGCGGCGGATTGACGGCCGGCGACGTGACCGGCGTCGTCCGCTCCCCCTGGCAACCGCCGCAGAGAACCACACCACCGAACCAGAGAGTGACAAGACAAGTCGTCGCACGCATAACTCTTCCCTTCTTTAAGACCTCAAACCAGACTGGCTATTGCCCCTGCATCTGATGAGCGACGCAATGATCGACTTTCCGGATGTCGAAGCAGCCGGTGCACAGGGGTGCGTGGCATACCGAGCAACGCCCCGCGATGCCGAGCTCGCTTACAATCCGCTGGCCACAGCCGCCACACCGAACCTCCTGCCGCGCCGGCAGCTTCCCGCCGGATGCTTCTTCCGATCGGACCGGTCGAGGGGACGCAGGAGCGACCGGCACGCGGGTCTGCAGGTGCGTGCCCCGCCACGGGAACGCCACCGGGGATCAGGACAGGAATCCCGGAGCCGCTGCACTGCGTCCAGGGGTTTTGCGTGTGCCACACCCCCTCTTTCGTACCCAAGGCGGCCATATCGCTCGCCACACTCACCCGCAGATCCTCGTCGAGCCGCACGGCGCTCTCCGCCGCCACCCGCGCCTCCAGCACAGACAGCAATGCCGCCGTAAAGAGTCCATTGGACCGGGCGACCAACTCGCCCGCCTGCTCGCCCTCGGAGCAGGAGCACAGCATGCCGAAAGAACCGCCGCCGACAGCTCCCCCCCGGGCATGAGTCACCACGTCCCGCAGCACCACCTCGCCCCGGAGGGCCCCCACGCCCCGGCCGGCCACCGGATTGGTTCGGCACGCATCCAGAATGAACACCCGGTCCGCTCCCGCCGCTACGGTCTCATCGCGAAGCTGATCGATCGGGACGGTTTGCCGGTAGTACTGCAGCTGGCCGTACTGAGCCTTGGGGCACAGCAGCAGGTGCCGCCCGGCATATTCGATCCCGTGACCCGAGAAATAGAAGAAGAACAGGTCGCCCGGCCCGAGTTCCTGGACCAGGCGCACCGCCGTATCCACAATTTGGTCATCCGTAACGTTGGAAACCAGTTGCTCCACCCGATCGTAGCCGGCCCGATACCGCAGGAAGGCCGCCAGCTCGGAGGCGTCCCGCACCGCACACCGCAGACGCGCCAGTTGCGAATCCTCGTACGTGTCCACTCCCACTGTCAAAGCCACACGTCTGTTCATGGAACTGTCCTCTTTCTTCGAGCCCTTGCCCGTTGGTAGCCAACGGCAGCCACGAGCGGATTCCGCCTGCTACACAGGTCTATCTATGGCAAAAACGCGTCTGTCTTCGCGAGCTCGGGCTGAGACCTGGGATTCTTCGAGTTCCGCAGTATCCGTCTTGCCCCAACGTATCCACACTACCCCCGTCCTCGACCCAAAGGACAATCCTGGGCCAACCAACGCACTCCAGCAGGTGTGAGGCTATTGTCCCATTGCAGTCCCCCCGAGGGCAGGGTCAACTCTCTTGTGCCTGCCAGTGCCAGACCCTGCGGGGCTCACCGCCGCAGGGTCTTTGTCAGGGCTCCAACCGTCGGAACCGGGCATCGGTGTGATCGGACGATATTCATGCGGAACCTGCCGATGCCGCAAATGCCTGTGTACTCCCTGGACCCGACAACCTCTCGCGAGGAACGTCGGATCTCCCCGGCGGATCAACGATGAATGGGAGCAGGCTTGAGCGCCGGCTGGACCGCACGGGGTACGGGCCGCACACCACGGGCCGCCAGGCCGTGGACTCCCTCGTGCACATAAACCGGACCGTGGACATGGTGCTCAATGATCGGACGCTCAAAGACGACCGGTCCTGGGACCGCCACGACCGCCGGACCAAAGACAGGCTCGGGGTACACGGCCACCGCGGCGGGCTCCACTACGGGGCCTACCACAGGTCCACATCCCGACAGCAAGGAACCGGCCAGGAGGGTGACGCCAAGCAGAAGGGAATTCATCAGTGCGCGTTTCATGTTCGGACCTCCTAAGAAAGAAGTCGAATTAGGTATCGTTCATAAATAAAGGTAGCATGTCAAGCCGGGAGTTGGTATGATTCCGGGATATGAAAACCATCACTCAACTCCGGCAGAAATTCGCCTCCGTCTGGTCGCTCCTGGATGAGCGGACTCGGCGTCTGATGGCCGCCAGCGAAGCCCGCACCCTGGGGTATGGCGGCATCTCCCAAGTTCGTCGCGCCTGCGGCCTGTCGCGCAAGGCCATCGCCAAAGGCATGCGGGAAATCGAGGAGGGGACGTCGGTGCCGCCGGGACGCATCCGGCGGCCGGGGGCGGGACGAAAGAAACTCATCACCCACGATCCCCGTTTGCCGGCCGCCCTGGATCGCCTGATCGATCCGGAAACGCGTGGCGATCCGGAATCCCCGCTGCGCTGGATCTGCAAAAGCACGCGGACCTTGGCCGCGCAGTTGACCCGGCAAAAGCACCCGATCAGTCACGTGAAAGTCGCGCAACTGCTGAAGGAGCAGGGCTACAGCCTGCAAAGCAACCGCAAAACGGAAGAAGGCGAGGACCATCCCGACCGCGACGCGCAATTCCGCCATATCAACACGCAAGTCCAGCGGGCTTTGGCCCAGGGGACGCCCGTCATCTCCGTGGACACCAAGAAGAAGGAACTGCTGGGAAACTACGACAACAGCGGCCAGCAATGGCGGTCCGCGAAGCAGCCCCTCCAGGTGAACGGTCACGATTTTCCCCGTCCCGACGTCCCGCGCGCGTACCCTTATGGAATCTATGATGTGGACCGCAACACGGGATTTGTGAACGTGGGGACGAACCACGACACCGGGGCTTTCGCCGTCGCGTCCATTCGCGGCTGGTGGCGAACCGAAGGCCGTACGCTGTATCCCCAGACGCGGGACTTGCTGATCACCGCCGATGGCGGCGGCAGCAATGGCTCGCGGTTGCGGCTGTGGAAACTGGAATTGCAGAAGCTGGCGGATGAGACGGGTCTGGCCATTGCCGTTTGCCATTTCCCGCCGGGCACGAGCAAGTGGAACAAGATCGAACACCGCTTGTTCTCGTTCATCTCCTCGAATTGGCGCGGCGAACCGTTGCGCGACTACGAGACGATCGTGCAACTCATTGCGCGAACGACCACGGCGAAGGGGTTGAAAGTGACTTGCCGCCTGGACCGTCGAAAGTACCCGACGGGCCGCAAGGTGACCGATGAAGAAATGAAGCGTGTGAATCTGGAGCGTAGCACGTTTCATGGGGACTGGAACTATACGATCCGGCCTCAAGCGACACAGCCTACTTGATACCTTCATTTATTAACGGCGGCTAAGCGCCTCAACCCTGAAATCTGCCACATAGCAAAATGGATGCCGACTTACGGAAAAGTGAGAGCTCATGACGCCGGCCCGTAGATTGCCGCTGGCTGGGGGACAACAGCCGCCTTGCGGGCGGCGTTGTACGCCTGGGCCATCTTCTCGGTGGAGGCGGACAAATACACGGAGGTGGTCTTGAGGCTGCGGTGCCCCACCTGCTTTTGCACAATCGGCAGAGGCACACCCTTATCCACCACGTACCCCATGATGTGCTGAATGCCTCAGGCTATGGACCGTAAACATCCGTAAGTGGCGGCCCCGGGTGTCCTGGCCGTAGAAGTGCTGCAAACCGGCCTTGGTGATGTAATGCTGGAAGATCTGACGGACGCGGTTTTCACTGTAGAAGGTATTCCAACGTCTTCCGGGATGGAAGAGGTAAGCGTCCGGTTTGAGGAGCCGGTCCTCGCGTTTGGCGAGGATCCGCTGTTGCCGCAGCAGGCTCTTGATCTCATTCGCCAAGCCCTGGGGCAGGGAGCTCGTGCGGGCGGTTTTGGTCTTGGTGTTCTCCGCCGGGAAAAAGACCGTGCTACGGCTGAAGCTGACGTGCTTGGCCTGGATCCGGACGAACTCCCCGACCCGGCAGCCCAATTCATAGATCACCTCAAACATCAGTCTATGCGTGTAATTGTCAATGCTGCTGAAAAACTGCTGGAGCTCGTCGGCCGTCAAATAGCGGATGACGTCGCCGAAGCGATCGTAGCGCTTGACCCGGCGGCGTCTGCGATACGGATTCTGCCACGGACCGGCGGATGCGAGTGGTGGTTGCAGTTCCATGCAAAGGTGAAATCGCACAGGTATAAAAGGCTTGCGGTGGGGAGCCGGCAAATATAGCGGATACCGTAAAGCTTAAATACTTCAACATCGTAGTGTTCCTATCAGGCACCAGAATTCCCGAAGCTGACAAGCCCGGCTGCCTCCTAAGAACGTCGATCACACCCAAGCACGTTCCCGGACGGATAGCTCGACTTGACGCTGCTGGACTTTTTGCGTGTCTCTATCCACTGGTTTGTTTCGGGCCGCACCAGCCTGAGCAACCTTGGAATACCCAGGAATACCTGGCCCTCTTTCATAGCCACAGCTTTCTTCGCTCGCTCATTTCTCGTCTTTCCCTCCTCCGTCTATCACGCCTAATATCTCGCCGGGCGTCGTGCCGTCCTCTGGAATTCTCCCTCTTCCCGCCGCAAGAACCCGCAATACCCCGGAATATCTCTGGACCCCAGGTCTCTCTGGACCGCCCTCGCTCCCGCGACGCCGCTTGATCCCTGCCCCTCTCACCCATCTACTCTCAACAAGCCGTATCCGCTCGCCCTTCGGCTGGGCTCCATGCCCCAAGCACACCCATACCGTCGGCATGGGGCGGCTGATGCTGGTATCATAACCGCGGCCTCGTAGAGGTCCGCCGGCCAGAACGCTTCCCCAAAAAGGTCGCTCGCTGAACGCCCTCTCTCGGCCGGGAGGTTTTCCCGCAGCAGCCGAAAGGTATAAATACCCCCATCGTCTCGTACGATCGTACCGATTGGTATCATCCAATCGATAGGGAACACCCGGAACATGGCCAAACCCGAAATCTCTTTCAAAGTAGGCGCCGTCCGCGCCTCGGTCTTTCGCAATGTAGTGGCGAACAACGGTAAAATGGTCTCCCTGTTCAAGGTCGTCCTGGAGGTCCGGTACAAGGACAAGACCGGCCAGTGGAAAGGGACCAACAGCCTCAGTCTCAATGACATCCCCAAAGCGATTGTGGCCCTCCAGAAAGCGTTTGAGTACCTGACGGGGCACAAAGAGCCAGGAACCGGCGAAAACACCGCTACGGCCTTCCCATAGGCTCGCGGACCCACTCCACCAAGACCCTGTGCCCACCAATTCTGACCCGTTCTGTGGGGAGGGAGCAACCGATCTTCTCGCTATCGATCTCTATCTTATTGACGCTCAGGGGTTGCCTGAGCCTTGGCTTGCTGTCACCGAGCCCCTGGTTGTCCCACGGGCTCTTTTTTGCGCGCACCGAACCATAGTCTGTGTGGCACGCCCGCGCACCCGGCGTGCCGTCCTCATTCTTTAACGGGAGGTAATTCTCATGGAAGTAATCAAGGCACAAGTGAATCCCCAATTGCTCGCGAAAGCCGAAAGACTCTTTACCGGCACCTTGGACGGCCGGATCATCGAGATCCTGCAAAACGCCCGCCGGGCCGGGGCCACAGCCGTGCAGGTCACGAACAGCGCTGGCCAGGTCACCGTGCAGGATAACGGCCGGGGGATTGCCGATTTCTCCGCCCTGCTCGATCTGGGCCGGTCCGAGTGGAACGAGAAATGGAATCCGCGGAAGACCCGGCGGGCGTGGGCCTCTTTTGCCTGGCGCCCCGTGCAGTCAGCATCCGCTCGGGCCACAAGGTAGTCACCATTCACGGAGAAAACCTGGCGCGGCGAGCCGGTCCCGGTGGAGACCGTCGAGAACGCCGTCTCCGGGACGATCCTGGCGTTCCAGGACCATGCCTGGATCTTCGAAGTCGTCGAGAAGTACGCGGTCTTCACCGGCCTGAAGGTGACCGTCGATGGTCGAGAGTGTGCCCGTGAACCCTTCGTCTCCGAGTTGCGGTGCCGCACCCAGAGCTCGGTTGCAGGATCGAAGTGCGGGAGCAAACGAAACTGAGCCAGTGGCACGGCCAGTGGAAGCAGAACTGGCATGCAGATATCGTCCTGGTCAACTTCCACGGCCAGGTGGTGTCGTTCACCTACGCCCCGGTAGGCGAGTATTTGCAGTACCTGGTGGATCTGACGGGAGAACCCACCGGGATCCGGATGATGCTCCCGGCACGAACGCGGCTGGTGGAGAATGAAGCCCTGAGGCTGCTCCAGGCTGCTATCGAGCAAGAAGCCTTCCGGTACATCCAAAGAAGAGGCTCCCACCAGCTCAAGTTCCAGGAGTACTGCCGGGCGAGAGAACTGGGCATCGAGCTGCCCGAAGCGCAGCCGGCCTTTACGCCGAGGCTCTTAAGTGGTGAGCCGACAGAGCCGGTGGAGGTCACGAAACCCGACGACTGGCCGCTGGCGAAGTGCTATCGCTTGAGCCCCGCCTGCCGGGAGGAAGATGAGCACAACGAGGCCAATGTCCACCTGCTGTCCGCCTTGGGCCAGGGTGAGAACCCGTTCATCGTGGTGGAGATCTCGCCGGACTACGACGGCTACAGTTGGGCCAAGCTGCCTCTGGTCGATCGGGTCGAGGTCTTGGTAGGCAAGGAGTTGGCCCGCCAGTACCTGTGCTGTGAGACCCTAATAGCAGTCGAGAGCCTTCAGATCGCCGCCGCAGAAGAGTGCTGCCAGAGCATTGCCCGGCGCCTGGGCCAGATCCCCTACAGTGTCTCCAAGCTCGAGTCGCTGCTGGATAGGCGGAACAAGGAAGTGCCGACCTTGAGCATGATCC
The DNA here is from genome assembly GCA_963750205.1 of uncultured Planctomycetota bacterium. Classification (GTDB taxonomy): domain Bacteria; phylum Planctomycetota; class Phycisphaerae; order Sedimentisphaerales; family Anaerobacaceae; genus PLanc-01. The sequence continues at coordinate 131,280 of CAVVRJ010000011.1, read as the reverse complement.
TGGACGAGCTCAAAGCCCTGCAAGAGGAATTCGATGAGGTGGCATTCAACGCGGACGAACAGGCGTTGTGTGCTGTCACCGAGCCGATCACTCTGGCGGATACCTACTTGGGGCCGTTTCGGATGGCCCTGTATCCCGACAAGCTACGGGAGATGTACTGCAAGATCCCCTACTTTGTGATCGCGGTCGAGCCGCACCCCTCGGCCAAAGATGAAGCGATCACGCATCCTCACGTGAGCAACGAAGTGCTCTGCGAGGGCGAAGGCGCCGCGACCATTCGGGCGGCTTTGGAAGAAGGCCGGCTGTGCGATTTTTTCGTGATGGTGCGGGGCATTCTCACGACCTACAACCCGGACAGCCCCTACGTCAGTTTGGCCGATTGGGATGGCGTCGCCTGTTATGACTGCGGCTACCTCATGGATGACGAGAGTGTCTACCACTGCAGTCATTGCGATACGCCGGTCTGCGACAATTGCTCGCGGGTCTGCACCGACTGCGGCGAGATCGTCTGCGGCAACTGTAGCAGCCACTGCGAGATCTGCGATCGGTCGCTCTGTCCCAAGTGTGCCAAAAACAAGTGCAGCGATTGTGAAGCCATCTGCTGCGAATCGTGTCTGACGGACGGGCTCTGCCCGGACTGCCAGAAAGAAAAGGAGCAAGAAGATGCAGAACAAGAGAGTGAGACAATGGATGAAAACTCAACCACGGATGGACCCCAGACAATCGTTCTGGGAGGACGATTGGCTGGATCCGGAGCCGGTGCCGAGGGAAAGGGCCCTGCGATTCAGCCCGACAGCCTGGGCCAAGCTGCTGTACTTCCGGGACAAATCCCCCAATGAAGTGGGCGGCTTCGGCATCACCGCCCCCGATGACCTGCTCTTGGTCCAGGAATTCCTCCCGGTCAAGCAGGAAGTGACCTGCGTCAGCGTCAAGTTCGACGATGAGGCGGTGAGCCAGTTCTTCGACCGGCAGGTGGACCTGGGCCGAAAGCCGGAGCAGTTCGCAAGGATTTGGCTCCACACGCATCCGGGCGACTCCCCCGAGCCGAGCACGACGGACGAAGGCACGTTTAAGCGTGTGTTCGGGGGTTGTCAATGGGCCGTGATGGCCATTGTCGCCCAGGACAACAGTACCTACGCTCGGTTGAGTTTCAACCTCGGCCCGGGCGGGCAGATCCTGATCCCGACCGAAGTCGACTTCGCGCGGGAATTCGGGGCGAGTGACCACAGCAACTGGGAGGCCCAGTACCAGGCGGATGTCCAGCCGATGGAGTGGCTGAATCAGCCCATCTTGGCCCCAGAGAAGCCGACCGCCGACAGCCCGACGACGAGCGCACCACCCGTAGGCGATGTCCTCAAAGAGTTCGAGCGGATGGATCCCATCCAGCGTCAACTCATTCTGGATGAGCGGGCCGACCGGCCGGAGCTCTGGAGCGGTGAGGAGGTCATCTTATGAGTGCGACAGAAGAACGCTACAGCCGCCAAAAGGACATCGTCCCACCGGAGCGGATCGCGGCCTGCCGGGCCACGGTCATCGGCGTCGGCGCGATCGGTCGACAGGTCGCCCTGCAACTGGCGGCTTTGGGCATCCCGCATCTGCAATTGGTCGACTTCGACCGGGTCGAGACGAGCAATCTCGCCAGCCAGGGTTACCTCCAAGAGGACCTTGGTACGCTCAAAGTCGAGGCCACGGCCGCACTGTGCCGGCGCATCAACCCCGGCCTCGAGATCGTCTCCGTGGCCGAGCGGTTCCGCCGCAGTTTGGAAATTGGCAACACCGTCTTTGATTGCGTCGACCAGATCGACGTGCGCCGGCTCATCTGGGAGGCGGTCAAGAATACCGCCTCTTTCTACGTCGATGGCCGTATGAGTGCGGAAGTGCTACGCATCCTGACCGCCTGTGACTCCCAGTCTCAGCGTCACTACCCCACCACGCTCTTTCGCAGCGAAGAGGCCTTCATCGGCGCCTGTACGGCCAAGACGACGATCTACTGCGCCAATATCGCGGCGGGAATGATGATCGCGCAATTCACGAAGTACCTCCGGCAGCTTCCCGTCGAGCCGGATATCCAACTGAACCTACTGGCTGCGGAGCTCAGCGTTCCCGAGCCTGCCGGCACGTAAGGCAGGCGAAGCCAAGGGAGGGCCGACGTCAAGGCCCTCCCTCTTTCTTCTTCTGCTCACTTCCATCTATCCTTTCTATTCATTATGTTCGATCACCATAATCTTTAAGTACTCTTTCTGCGTTGTCCTTATAAAATGACATCGAAAACCAACACCCCTGACGAGGAAAAGGCCCTGCGCACCCTGGAGGAAATCTGCGAAAACACCCGCGCCATCCGCCGGGTGGTCAATCGGATTCTCGACCACTTGCTGGAGTCCCAAGAAGAGGATAGCGACGATGAGGACGACTACGATCCCTGCCCCTGCGATTGGGAAGACCTGGACGACTCCGACGACATGTACTCTTGAACCACTGCGTGACGCCCTGGCCCCAAGCGGCGCTTCGCCTGAGCCATCACGCGAAATGAAACCTACACCGAATAGGAACATTTTTATACTCTCGGCCCCTTTCTCTGGCATGACGGAACTCGACGTAGACAGAAGGCTGCAAAACCTGCGGGAGAGCTGCGGCCGGATCAAGGCCCTCTTGGCCTGGGAGCGGCTCAAACGCGGCGAGGCCAATGCCAGCCGGCCGTGGGCCTTCCGGATGTCCGACTCTACGCCGGAGGAACTCAAAGATGAATACTCTTTCTTTCTAGCCCTGCTGCTCAACACGTACGCCGTCCTGGATGATTCTTCTATCTCACAGGCTCAGCGTCAGGACGTCGAGCGGCAACTGGCCGTCCTCGAGTGGCAGGTGTCCGTTCTACATCTGGAGCGGAGGTTTTGAGGGTAGGAAATGGGATTGCTCGATCTATTCCGACGGAGTAAGAGGCCCCAGGCAAAGACAGGACCAGACCCAGAGCCTGTCTCTGGGCCAGCCGCAGGCGTGTACGATTTGCGCACGCACGTGCGGAAGTTGGACGCCCAGATTGAAACGATTCACATCGCCCTCCGCCGTCACGAGGACGCCCTCACCCAATGCCAGAATCTCACCGACCAGCAGGGTAAGACCCTGACCCGCCTGGAGAACCTGGTAGACAGTCTCTCGGCGCCGGTGCCGGTACCTGCATACGCGGAGCGACCGGTCCGTAGGACTTGGACGCCGGCTGGTCCCCCGGTCGCTACACCGGTCGGTCCCTCGCCGGCTCACCAGCTCGATGTCAATCAGTTCTCCCCGGAGGAAAGACGCCTCTTGTCGGTCTTCTTTCAAAATCGCGGCCGCGAGATGTCCTATGCCGACGTGGCGACCCTCTTGGCCAAGTCCGCCTACACCGTGAAGAACCAAATGAACCAGATTCGGCAAAAGGCGGACCTGTTCGACTGCCTGATCGGCCGCCAAAGCCGCCACTTCTTCAAGCTCAAGGACGACCTGAAGGTCGAGAAGTACCTCGAACTGAGTCGGCCAACCGAGCGACCGGTGTCGATGCCAAGGCCGGACCAATCGGCCCCCGCGCAGGCGCCGGCTCCGGCCAACCGGACCTTCTGACCGCCATAGACCTCAGAGAAGCTGCCGCGCGTCATGGATCGAACGCCCGTCACGCTTGGGCCGGGATTTGCCCGGACTGCCGCCAAGTGAGAGTTGCGAATCCCTGACCGCGCCGTCAGCACCACCGGCCCTGACGGCCTCGGAGCCGTTGGACCCGAATCCCCCCGGAGACAGGTGGCCCGGTATTCGCGTAACCGAATATCTCGGCCCCACGGCCCATTGTTCCCCCGGAGACCTACTCTGACAGGGGCCCTCCCTGGCACGAACCGGCAGCTTTATAAAGCCGGACAGCTTTATGCGCCCAGCGAGGTTTATGCGTCACACGGACATTGGGCAATATCTCTTACAAAGGCGGGCATCTCTGGACCGGAGCACCGATCGGATCTCCAACTTCGAGGTCTTCGACTTCAACTATGTCCCGGAGAAGCCCTTGATGCGGGAAGAGGTCAAACCCGTGATCGACGCCCTGCTGCGCTACCAGCAGACGGGGATCGCCAACAATATCCTGATCCTGGGCTCCCGGGGCTCGGGTAAAAGTGTTCTCACCAGGTATCTCATGCAGCTCTTGGCGGATGACGCTAAGCTGGCTTTCGCCTACGTCAACTGCCGCCAGCACAATACCAGCTTCAAGATCCTGGCCGCCTGCCTGGGCGTGCGGCCCCGGGGCTGTAGCTTGGATGAACTGTGGCAGAAATTCGAGAATTCCCACGCCGGTCGAGTAGTTTTCGTGCTCGATGAAGTGGACCTCATCAGTGAGAAAGACAAGCACAAGGACATTCTCTATCTGATCAGCCGCTCAACCAAAAACTACATGGCGGTCCTCCTGAGCAATAACCCCAAGTTCCTCAGCCCCTTGGATGAGAGTATCAAGAGCACCCTCCAGCCGGAGATCGTACACTTTCGCAATTATGACGGCACCGAGATCGAGCAGATCCTCGTGGAGCGGGCGAAGGTGGGCCTGAGGGCCATCCCGGAAGCAGTTCCCAGTCAGATCGCGGCCATGACGGCCAAGAACACGAATTCCGACGTGCGGGTGGCGATCAAGACCCTGTACTTGTGGGCGATTGAACCTCGGACGGGCCTAACCGAGCACTTCGAGAAGGCCCGGCGGGATATCGTCTTCGACATGATCCGGGACCTCAACGACAGAAACCTCCTGGTGCTCAAGGCCGTGCTCGACCAATCGGAGGGCTTCGCCAAAGACATCTACCAGAGCTACCGCGGCATCAGTACCGCTGTCCACGAGGAGCCTTTCAGCTACATGCACTTCTATTCCAATCTCTCCTACCTCCAGAGCCTGGGACTGGTCGTACTGATCTCGACCAAGGTCCAGCGCACCTACGCCAACCGGATTCAACTGACCTTCGATCCGAGTATCCTCGCTGCCATCTGGACGATGCGGTTCGGCTGATGGCGGGGTGATTGCCCGGCGTGACTACTTCGTTTGTCCACACCCAGTGGGCGACCAGAGGAGTCGAGCGTTCGGCCAAAGAGACCACGTAGGCGACCGGCTACCCGGCATCCACCGCCACCGTCAGCAAAGGGGCAGAACCGACCAGCGGCAGAGAGGAAGATAGGCATGGTATACCGCTCCGGTGCCACCGGGAAGCAGCGGTATACCAAGACACGACCACTGAAATAGTCGCGGGAAGAATCGGCGAGGTCAGGATCATGGGACAATCCTTTTCATGGCGCGAAGCAGGGCGGCCTTGGTAGCGGTACGCGGCAGATCCAGCGTCACAGCCAGGGCGTAGACTTTGAAGTCGTACCACTGGCGTCCATCCTCCACGCCGGTACGAGGTGTCTCAAGACCGAGTTCCGCGATGGGACAGAGGCCTTGTATCATCATGCGCACACGAAAGACGGTCTGACGCAGTTCCTGCCGAACGGTTCCTCCTAGCGTCAGACCACCTTCGACCTGGCCGGCCGCACCTGCGTCTGGTCCAGGTGGTGCCGACGGACCTGCGGCCAGGCGGCCAGCCTGTTTGCGTATCGCTGTTAGGCGAGTTGAAACAAGCACTTACGCATTGTTTATCGCGGCGAATAGACAAGGCAGTAAACAATAAACAAATCCCCGACCGGATCCGGCCGCCACTCCAGGGGCTGGACCTCGGCGGCATCCTGACGCCCGAGCCGCTGCGTCGCACGCCGGAGGACGGCCGTCTCCTCGTAACCATCGCCTTGTTGCGCTGGCCTCTGTCACCCCTTATTCCCTGCTGCGCGGGAGAAAGTGAGGTCTTGTATGTCACGGAGAAATCTGCTCGATGGCCAAGCAGGCGAGACGGAAGTCCCGCCCGCCGGTCCCCGTGCCGGCAGCAACGATCGGGCGAACGCCGCGGTGCCCCCGGCGCCCGGTCCTGCCGATCCGGATGCCCATGAGAGAAGAAGGCACTCGCTGACCGAGTTCATCTGTGCCGCCTTCGACCAGCAGATCGCGAGGGTCAAGGCGCTACTGGCCGAGAACTCGAGCCGCTCGCTGAAGAGTGAGTCCCACCTTCCGCTTGTCGCGCAATGCCAGGAAGAGACAACCTCCAACAGCAGACGGGAGCAGAGCAGGGAATGGGGGTTGCGCTGGCAGAGGAAGCCCGCCTGGGACAGGGACAATTGACGTCAGACGAGAGAATTCCTACTGCGTCGTAGGGGTAAACGGACTGGTTGAACGTTTACCCCCCCCCCGAGGAAAGGGCTCCGTACTGAACAGACGTAGTGTCGAGGATGGGCAGCGGGCATTGAATCCTATCTACATCAAATCGGCGTTTCTGGACGAAAAACAGGGGGTCGGCGGATTCGGGTGGAGGCGCTCTGAAATGGGGTTTGGGATTATGGGCGCGCTGGGACGGGACGGTCAGATGGGAGCTGGAAAGAGAAGCCCCCACGGAGCGGAGGGAGAGGAAGCGAGATACCGCGGGGGCTTGTGGACCTCACAAGAGGCTGCGAACAGCCGTGCTCGCAGCCCCTGCAGATATATGATCGCAGACCATTCTTTCAGGGCCTGCGTCTACTTGTCGGTTCGGTTTCAGCGCGGGCGTCAACCGCACAGGAGTATTCTATCACACGGGGTACGGTGGAATCAAGGGTAGCACGCGACGGTATTCCCTTTAGAAAAGACCGTGGTTGCCAATCGCTCTGGAGACGATCTCGACCCTCTCGGGGCAGTCGGCTCGGGAGATATCGCAGTAGCGGCACTCCCCCCGGCTGGGCACCTTGCGGGCCGGCTCCGGCCCGCCAATCGTCTGGACGGTCTTGCGGAAAAGCTCCTTCAAATCGGCATTGATCTTCGAGGAAGGGACATCCACGATGCTATGGTCGTATATGAGCCGCCCCTTGATCTTCAGGCCCTTCCAAGGCCCCTCGACATGGGGCAGCGACAGCATGTACACTAGCACCTGGAAGTGATCGGAATGCCGGGGCGTGCCGGTCTTACAATCCTCTACATAAGCCTCTTGTAAGATTTCAGTCTCATGAGGCAGATTGTGACTTTGCGTAAGCCCAAAAATGTGGCAATGGCAAACTGGGCTATTGCGCTCGCCTTTAGGGCCGTGTACGTTCCGCGTAATGAATGCAGAGACCGCGGAACCATTGGAGATTCACGGAATCCGGTTAGGGCCGGAGCTGACCGCAGAACAAGCCAAGGCCATTTTCGCCTTGGGCGAGCAAGCCGTGGTCTTTGCCTTGCTCGCGCAAGCCAAGATCCTCGCCGACCGTAACGGGGACCGCTCTCCCCCGAGCCGTCGGGATGACCCGTCCTGTCCTTCCGGCCAGAAAGCACCCTACGAGAAGCCGGAGAAAAAAGGCCGGAAGAAGAAACCGGGTTGCAAGCCGGGTCATGAAGGCCACTGTCGCGCGAAACCCAATCACATTGACCACGCGGTACAGCACCGCGAATCCCACTGCCCAGAGTGCGGCGGCAAGCTCACGAAGTGCCACGTCTCCCGCCAACGGTATATCGAGGACATCCCGCACGATGTCCACGTCGAGGTCACCGCGCACACGATCCATCGGGACTGGTGTCCACGTTGCCGCCAGATGGTGGAGCCGAAAGTGCCGGAGGCGTTACCGAACGCTACGATCGGCAACCGCCTGTTGGTGATGAGTGCCTGGCGGCACTATGCCCTCGGGAATACGATCTCCCAGATCCTGTCCGTTCTCAACTTCCACCGGCAGTTTGTCCTCACCCCGGGCGGTCTGGTGCAGATGTGGCATCGCTTGGCCGAGATCCTCCCGTCCTGGTACGAGGAGATCGGCGCGGAGATCCTCCGGGCCGGCGTACTGTACGCCGATGAGACCGGCTGGCGGATCAACGGCCTTCTCGGCTGGCTGTGGTGTTTCACCACGCCCACGGCGATCCGCTTTGCCATCGAGCGTTCGCGCCAGCCCGGTGGTCTTGAAATTCATCACGGAGCAGTTTGCCGGGGTCTTGGTCAGTGACTTCTGGGCGGCGTACAGCATTCTGGTCTGCGTGAAGCAAAAATGCCTGGTCCACCTGCTGCGGGATTTGGAGCGGGTCGAACGGTACAAGGACACGGGTGGGGATTGGGCCCGCTTTGCCAAGAAACTCCGCCGCCTGATTCGGGACGCGATCCGTCTACGCCAACGACGGGACGACAGGGCCCCGGCCACCTATGAACGGCGGCATCACCGGATTCAGCAACGCCTGCAAGTGATGATCGAGATGGAGTGGACCAACCGCGAAGCCCAGCGCTTGGTCAAGCGTCTGCGACGCTATCAGCAGGAACTGTTCACTTTTGTGCTGAACCCCCAAGTCCCCTTCGAAAACAATTTTGCCGAGCGGATCATCCGGTTGGCGGTGATCATGCGAAAGAACAGCTTCAACAACCGCAGTGCCAAAGGGGCGTCAACCCAGGCGATCCTCATGAGTGTCTTCACCACGCTCCAACAACGCGGCCTCAATCCGATCAAGATTGTCGAGCAAGCCCTGCGGATATACATCACGACGGGAAAGCTCCCCGCTCTCAAGGACTTCACTCCCGCACAACCCTAAAGTCTTACAGCCTCTTTACCTCGGACGGCGACGATATCCGGTTTGCCGGAGACCTCGATTCCTGTCTCACCAATAAGTGTAAAAGAATTCTGGTCTTCGACGTATACGGTGAACCCCTCGGCTTCGAGGGTAGCTCGGCGGGCCTGGAGCAGCTCCGCGTGGTTGGCGGCCCATTTGGCCAGATCCAGCCCGCTGGGCAGCTTCTCCCATTGATAATGAGAACGGAACCAGCAGGCCCATTCGCACTGCTTCTCGCCCGCCATGGCCTTGGAGAGCCAACTCACCCAAATGAAAGGATTGGAACGTTCGACGAGAGAACCTGGCTTTGAAGAGGAGCCCGGCTGGGAAAGCGGGTCTTCTGTCCCATAGCCGGGCTCGGTGGATGAGTTCTTTTCGCGATTCATATTACTTCCAGTGTGGAATCATTAGGTTATAAATCTTTCGCCTGCCCGGCTTGCCGCGGCCGTAAAGAGTCTGTGTGGGGTTTACGCGTCAGCGGGATTGTGCAATCTCTTGTCTCCCGCCCAAGGCGTCTTCACTTTGAAGTGGTGGGAAAAGTCTATAAAGAGGCCGCGTTTTGTATAGGCACGATCCAGCAGAAACGATCGGCGTAGCGGGCGGTGTGTTATGCCAAAAACACTCAACAAGGCGATAGGCAATACCGATCGACTTGACGCATAAACTGCACTCTCTCTTTACTTGCGTAAACGCCTTCACGCGGCAGTCCATCTGACTCCATCAAGTGGGATTGAGCCTGTCACTGGAGGCCGGAGGACTCGCGGATAGGGACATCATGGTCATAGCTGAAGCTGCCGGAGAGGCAAGAGACAGATGGCGGAGATACCCACGGCTATGCTCCTTTCTTGGCCTGGGACAGCATCTGTTCGCCTTCTTCAGTGACCCGAACCACCATCAGCTTGCCGGTGCGGGTGGTTTCCAACTGTTCCTCGATCAGGCCTTGCTCCAAGAGCTTCGTCTTCAGCTTCTGCCCTTGCCGGCCGGATAGACCGAGGCGTGTGTACCGAGCCGCCACCCCGCTATCGGGATGATTCGCCACATCTTCCAGAAAGGCGATTTCCAGGTGCCTCGCAAGGTCACCGGCATCATTCTCAGAGGAGCCCTCACCTTTTTTCGCGGTGGCATTCGACACCTGATCCTCCGCGCCCAACTGCGGGATCTTGTCTTTCATATATTGCCGGATCTGCTCATCCGTCACCCGGCCCCTTTTCAATTCGGAACTCGGGGATCGAGATCAGAAAAGGTCGGGGGATCCTGCCCTGGAGCTTGACCACCGCCTGGCCGACCTCCAGGGTCCCCAAAATGTCCTTGCCGCTCTCGAGGAGGAGGGTCTGAGTCATGGCGTTGATGTCCGCCCGATTGCTCATACTCATGCAGATCGTGGCGTAGCTATTGGCCAGGGCAAAGCCCGAGAGCTTGGAGGGCATCTGGTCCAGCAGCACCAGGCTCACACCAAACTCCCGGATCTCTCGGTAGGTGGTGTCCATGACGGATTCAGAACCGGTCAGCGAGGTCCTTTGCCCGCTCAAAATATGATGAGCTTCCTCAATCAGAATGCACCGGTCGAACCGCTCCCTGGTGTTCTCCGCCATCTTCTTATGGTGCAGGTAGAGCAGACAGGCTTGGACGAAGAAGGTCTTATCCGCCTGGGAGAGGCCATCCAGTTCGAGGATGACGTTACCGTCCAGGATATGGTCGATACTGCGATTGCTGGAGGAGTTCAGCAGCTCGCCCATGCCGCCAAAACACGGCGAGGACAGCGCCCGGAGAGTGGAAGACAGCCAGCCAGATCCACGACCTATGAGGTCCATTTTCCCTGCCTTTAGGAGGACATCCTTGAATGTGGGCCAGCGCTGCACCAGGTTCTCGTAGACCCCGGCCTCCTCGTATACCGCGTCCACCGCCTGCTGCAATAGGAACAGGACCCCATTGCCCAGGCAGTAGGCGTGGGCGATCACTTCGTTGAGCTTCTTGAGCCAGGTCTTGGGATCGGTCCCCGCCGGCGGGATCAAGGGATTGAATGTTAAAGGGGCGATGCTCCTGCCGATCGTGTAGACCTCGACATCGCGAAACTCCGGTCGGATAAGGAGATCTCGGTAGTTTCGTTTCCAGTCAAACACAAGGAAGGGTTTACGATGCTGGGCCAGCGTTTGCAGGATCGAGAAGCCGATGTTGGTCTTGCCGCTGCCGGACCGACCCAGGATGGCCATATGCTGGATCCATTCGTTCTCGCGCAGGCCGAAGGGATAGAGGTCCTTGCCGCCGTAGTTTACCTGGCCGATGGGGTACTGCCCTCTGGCCTGTTCTTGCGCCGGCGGGATCAAGTCGTTGTCGATACCGTCCAGGCCCTGGGGCAGGTGCTTGGCAGATAGGAGCTCCAGGTAGACTTCCAACTGCTGTTTGCCCTCCGGGTCTTCCGCACAGTAGGCGGTAAAGACCTCATCCATCTTGGCCCCGAGGATAGGACGCAGCCGGCGGCAGAGCTGCCGGACGTATTCCATCTTGCCGTTTCTATTGTCAAATGCCATGAGCCTCCACGCCGTAGAGCATGTCCTGTCGGCGCTGGGCGGCGCCGTAGATGGCGGCGTTCTCAAAGAGCTGTTGGCGGATTTCGGCGCTATCTTTCCAGAAGCTCGTCTCCTCGTCGTGGCGCTCTTTTTCCAGCTCGATGATGAGTTTTTCCAGGTGCTGCTGCGCCCGGCCCCCATCGAGGGGAAACTGCATCTTCAGGACAGACAGTCGGTCTTGGCACTCCACCAGGCGCCAGTCGATATCGCACAGGTGTCTTTGGTGCAGCAGGGATCTCTCATAGAGGACATTCGCCAAGTGGCCCAGACCGATTTTCTGCTGCCGAGCCTGGCCGCCAAAGACCTGCTCGGCGAGGGTGGCATCGCGCGGGACGGCGGAGGGGGACAGCGCTTCTTTCAGGAGAGCGGCGTCGAGCTTGAACTTCTCGAAGTAGCTCTCGGACGGCCATGGGAGCACCGGATCGTACGAGTGGGCAGGCTCGGCCTCTTCTCCCTTGCCGTGGTGACTATGAGTGCGGTACAGTTCTTCCAGCGGGGTGATATGGTTATAGGTGATGGTGTAATTCTCCAGTAGTAATAGATGAACGCGGAGCTTAATAAGCTTTTCGGTCGTGGGGTGATATCGTCGCCCCGTTCGTTCTTCGGGGCCGTGGAATCTGCCCGGCTGCGGCCAACCCGGGGATCGGGTTCGTGGCTGGTTTTGGATCCACCCATTCTCGCGGGACTTGCCTGCCTCTTATATGGCTGCAGCCCCAGCCTGAATCCGTGAAGGCGCAACGTGCAACCAGTCCTCTACCCTGGTTTGTAAGTGTCTGTCACGAAACGATTAACGATTGTCATTACAGGACTTATGATGCGGGCCGGAGCGGAGCCGAAGCCGCCTAGTAGGCGAAACGAATCCGCTCGTGGCGCGCCGGTTGCTCGCTTCGTGGCTTGGGTTGGTCCTTTCAGTCGCAGCCCCGAAGGGGCAGTGGGTCTCTATCACCTGCGAGCCCGGCGGCCTGCCCTCGCCAGCCAGCGTTGCTGGCCTGGCCGACTGCCGATTCTCCACCGCAACTCCGCGCGGTCCGGACGAGAAGCGTAAGCTTATCCATCCAACCATCAGCCCGCCCTCCGATAGGACTTCAAGAGCGCGCCACGGCGCTCTCACCGGATGATCCAGCCATCCTACCAGCGTCGACCCGAATCCCGGTGGTCGGTCAGGTCGGCTACGAGCAGGCCGATATCGGCGTATACGTGGCTGGGCCGGTACGCGAATTGCTGGAGGTCCGCTGCACTGGTCACACCACTCAAGACGAGGATAGTATCGATTCCCGCCTCAATTCCTGCAACAATATCTGTATCCATGCGGTCGCCGATGATGGCAGCCTCTTCACGCCTACAGCCCAGTCTCTGCAAGGCGGTTCGCATCATGAGGGGATTTGGTTTCCCCGTGTAGTAGGCTTTGTGTCCGCTCGCCAGTTCAATGGGGGCCATGAGCGAACCGGTGGCCGGGACGATATCTCCCTCGACGGGTCCGGTCAGGTCGGTATTCGTGCCGATCAGGCGGGCCCCTCTACGCACCAGGCGGACAGCGTGCTTGATCCGATCATAGTTGTATCCCTCGGTTTCGCCAACCACCACATAATCCGGCGACGTATCATCCATGGAGAATCCGACCTCATACAAAGCGTTGATCAATCCGGGCTCGCCGATCACATAGCAACTGCCTCGCGGACACGGAGAGGCGAGGAAAGAGGCCGTGGCCATGGCGCTGGTGTAGAACTGCTGCGGGCCTACTTGCAGCCCCATGTGTTCCAGTTTCTCACTAAGTTCCTGGGGCGACCTGGCGCTGCTGTTGGTCAGGAAAAGGTACTTCTTGTCGGCAGCCGTCAACCAGTCGACAAACTGCTTGGCCCCGGGCAACAAGGCATTGCCCTGATAGAGGACGCCATCCATGTCGCAGATGAAACCGGTCTTGGCTCGGATGGGATTGTTGTCGGTCATGCGTGTCTCCAACAGGTCGGGATTCAGTTGGACATCCGGCCCCACGATCGCGTTTGTAACGTGTCAGTCGCCCTGTGCCAACGTGACAAGCCCGGCCGCCCGCCAGCAGGCGTCGATCACCTGGAGTTCGTTACCGGAGAGGGGGCCCCTTCCCGCGGCGGTTCGCCTCGATGATCGCGTCTTGCTCATAGTGTCCTCTCTGTGTCCGTTCCGCTCCGCCGCCTGTCTGTTGAGCGTTCGACGGCGTGGAAACGTTCGGGGTCTCCTGGTTGCCGTGCAGAGAGTTTCACCGCATCCACAGAGTCTCAGACTCCGTGGCGTCCAAAGGCGACAGGCGTTTGACGCCGTCTCGGAGGCGGCCTTCCCTCTCACCATACAAGGTCGGCACGCCAGGGGAGGTGATTTCGGAGCTCCACGGTTGGCCTGCGTGTACCCCTGTCAGCGCTTCACCCGCGCTGTCGCCAGCGCCGGCGCATGACTCGGGGTTAAGATGGTTCGCTATTCCTTTTTCGTACGGCTCTTGCATCCGCTGCTCTCTGCTGGCTCCGGCCAGCGATTTCAGGATGTCCCCGGAACTTGGACGGTCCGAAGAAACGACCGTAAATGCGACTCATGAGGGTGTCATTTATTTGAACTAACGATGAAGCGGGAGGCGCGGTTGTCATGGTATCGGGCCAGGGCTGGATGTTTGATCCTCGATGATCCCCTTCACGATCCGAACAATGCTCTCGGGGCTAACCAAGGCTGTGTTCACGACCAAGTGATAGTGGGTGGGGTCGTGGATATCCGCGTCAAAATACTTCTTCACAAGTTTCCGGTGTTCCGTCTCCAGTTCGACAATGTGTTCCCGGGCACGCTTCTCGGAGAATCCCTGTTCTTCCATGACGTTTCTTATTCTCACGTCGAGGGGGGCTACGAGGCAAAGACCGATCCGTTTCTCCGGGGGAAGGTAGAAGTTGCTGCCTCGGCCTACAATGACCGCACTTCCATGTGACGCGATGGCGAAAAGGATCCTTTTGAGATCCCACAGGTAAGCGTCGGAGGAAAGGTGGCCAGGTCCGACCCGCCAGTCCTCAAGTTCCGAGCGGGTCTTTTCGTCCAGCGTCAAGACTACCTGGGTACTCACGTGTTCGTCCCTGGCGATCTGCTCGACGATTTCCCAATGGTACAGGTGCAACTCCAGCTCGGTGGAGAGTCTCTCCGCGACAGACTCTCCGCCACAGCCTGGTTCACGACTGATCGTAACGACAGGTCCGGACCGGGCCCGTTGACTCTCTTGGCGATGGCTCCATTGATAGATTCGCGCCTGCATCAGTCGCTTCACGGCGTCGAGTGAATTATCCGATGTCACGCCTTCGCACTCCTATCGAGGTACCGGATCGGTCTATATCATCGTGTCGCGTGGGTGCGTGCGTGCGAGTCTGGACAACCTACCCCCGCAAACAGCCGCCCCCGGGGCCGAATCGTGGCAGGCGGGACTCCTGAACCGCCACCATCGCCGCATCGGCGTTCGACACGTCATCAAGCCTATGTTCGTCGGAACAGGGTCCGCATCCGTGTTCTTGCCTAACCTGTTCTTCCTCATGTCTTGGCCCTGGCGAAACACGTCCGACGGATGGGCGTCAGGGCTACACCTTCTTTGTTGTCTGGGTCACTGCGGGTTTCAGGGCGGCGTCAAGCTTCACGAGGATCTGCTCAAGCAGGCGTATGCGCTCCTTGACCAGGTCTTTATATTGATAGCCCTGCGTGTGATGCAATTCCACCCGGGTGTTAGCCAACGCTTGCTGGAGCCCCAAGTCCAGTAGTTGCAGTTCCTCATCCGTCAATTCCAACTTTCGATTCATCCAGATTCTCCTTCGCAAGTGGGTTGTGCCTTGCTGTCCGTCGTCCTTTCTTGCCACGGTACGGACAGCCTAATTCTCCCGTTGTCCGATTCATACAGAGTACATCTGCACCTCACAATTCCGGGGTGCCATACCTATTCGATCTCTCGAAAAACCAAGCTCCTCACACCTATCCCAACATCTCAGGCCTCAAATCATTCAGTCCCTGCTTCCCTCGGGAGCATTATGGGGGAACTTGGTCGCAAGGGCAAGTAGAAAATCGAGAGGACTGATACCTGTCCAGCCGCCATCGGACCACCTCATAGCGGCTGAATTCATCGTGGGGCGGCCTGCCTTCGCAGTTCCCTTGTCAGGTTGCAGGTGAGCAGTCCCGGAAGTCGCTGATCCTCTGAGGCTGGCCTCACCGCGGTCGCCTGTCGGCTTGGCGTTTGCGCCACTCGCTTCGCAGCAATCGGACCAGAAGCCAGATCACACTTCCGATCGCGGCGTAAAGCACGACCCGGAAGCCGATTCGCTCCGGCTGGGTCAGATTCTGCCGACCCACCAGGAACGCAAAGCCGACGATCAGCGCCCCGACAATGAGAGCGTAGGCGAGCAGATAGAAGCCCGCCGTAAGGCGGTCGACCAGCCCCGCATAGTCGTCCGGCCTCACCGCCACCCGGAACTCGCCTTCGGCCATTCGGCGCAACGCGCGGGTGGCATACACCGGCAGGTCGTTGAAAAGCCGGCCGTAGGCCCGCGCTGTGCGCAGCGAGGCTTTGAGGATGTGTTCGGGTCCGTATCGCTCGGGCATGAGCTTGCGTGCGAACGGCTTGGTGACGTCGAGCATGTTGAAGGCCGGATCGAGCTGCAGGGCAACGCCTTCCAGAACACCCAACGTGGGAAGCAGCACGGTCAACTCGGCGGGGACCGGCAGATGATGGGTTCGCATCAGTTTGAGGAGGCCCTTCATGAGCTTGTCCAGGCCCCCACCGCCAGCCTGCTGACGACGGTACTGGGAAACCATGGCGTTGATGTCGATCTCAAAGGCCGCCACGTCGAGGTGCGGCGGCATCCCCGTCATGGCCAGTAGAACCTCTGTGACAGCGGCCGGGTCATTGTCGGACACGGCCACCAGCATATCGAAGGTCCCCTCACGATAGCGCTCGGAGACGGTCGCTACCCGGCCGGCATCCACGAAGCCAAGACGCCCGTCGGGGAGGGCAAACAGGTTTCCGGCGTGAGGATCCGCGTGATAGAAGCCCTGTTGAAAGATCATGCGGAAGTAGGCTCCCACTCCGATCTCCACCAAGTGCGTCCGGTCCACGTCGGCCGCCTTCTCGTCCGCCTCGAGGGCCGTGACAGGAATGCCCTCGAGGCGGTCCATGGTGAGGACCCGGCTGGTCGTCTGGTCCCAGTAGACCTGGGGGAAGACGATCGCGGGGTCGTCGGCGAAGGCGCTCCGGAAGCGGTCGAGGGAACGACCCTCGAGAGTGTAGTCGAGTTCCGTGCGAAGAAGGGCCGCGAAGTCCTCGGCGATCGTGGCCACATCCTCGTCTTGGCACCACGGGACATGTTTCGCCAATCGCCCGGCAACGTCGTGCACGATATCGAGGTCGATCTCCATGGCCTCGGTCACCCCGGGACGCTGCACCTTCACGGCCACCGGCGCACCGTTGGGCAACGTGGCGCGGTAGACCTGGCCAATGGAGGCGGCGGCCAGCGGGGTGTTGTCGAAGTTCTCAAACAGTTCCGCGAGGGGTGCGCCGAGTTCGGCTTCAATGCACGTGCTCATCGGGGGCCAGGGCACCACGGGCACGTCATCCTGGAGCTTGGCGAGCTCTTCCAGGAGAGCCGGAGGGAGCAGATCGCTGCGTGTGGCCAGAAGCTGCCCGGTCTTGACGAAGACCGGGCCCGAGCGCTCCAGGGCGTGACGAAGACGTATCGCTGTCGGCAGGTCCTTTTCCTTGACACCGGGGGTCTCTTCACCAGCCGTCCCTGGGGGCAGGTGCTCCTCCAGTCCGACACCCCGGAAGAGGTCAAACAGGCGTTCCTCCCACAACACCGCCACGATCTCGCGGTATCGTGCCCGCCGCCGTGCGCCGCGGCTCACCTGTCTCTGGTGCAGGTCATCGGTCATAAGTAAGAACTCTCATCAAGCCAGAAATCTTCTATTCTCCAAGCCCTCGACATAAACGCAACTACAATCCAAGATGCTCCATCCAATAAACACGCCACGGAAGCCAGACACGTCAGCCCATATGGCTCATCCTGCCTCCACGATCTTCTTGCGCCCCAACACGACCACGCAACGCGGTGCGACTTCGTGGTCGAGCGACTCCAGGGGCCATCCGCCGCCCGGCTCAGCGATATCCTCCGGACTGGCGCGGCTGGTGTCCACGAGACGTTTCCAGCCGCCGGCACTACCCTCTTGAATATGGAAACGTACCGGCTCCCAAAACGCGTTGATCATCACATACAGATCGCCTTCGCCGAAGTGCTCGCCCATCAGACAGTACGCCAAGCTGCGCGACTCCGGACCGAAATCCACCGGTCCCTTCGCGCCGTACCAATGCACGTCTTCCCGCCAGTACCGGCTCCGGCCGATGGAACGCCGGCTCTTGCGGAATGCAATCATCTGTCGAAAGAAACGGAACATGTCCCGGTGCCGTTCGAGTCGCGACCAGTCCAGCCAGGTGGTTTCGTTGTCCTGGTTGTAGGGATTGTTGTTGCCGCGTTGCGTGTGGAGAAACTCGTCGCCGGCGCAAAAACATCGGTGTTCCGTTGGCCAGCATCAGCAGGGAGAAGAAATGCTTGATCTGCCGGCGGCGCAACGCCAACACCTCGTCCGGCGCGCCATCGTCCCCTTCCCAGCCGCAGTTCCAACTCCGGTTGTCGGCGACGCCGTCGCAATTGCCTTGGCCATTTGCCTCATTGTGTTTTCGATTGTAAGCGACGAGGTCGTACAGGCAGAAGCCGTCATGAGCGGCTACGAAGTTGATGCTTTGGTAAGGCCGGTACACATCGCCCGGGCCGTCGGGAAACAAATCGTCGCTGCCGTACAATCGCTGCATCAACGCGCCCACCATGTTGGCATCGCCTTTGACGAACGCCCGCAGGTCATCGCGGAATTCTCCGTTCCACTGTTGCCACGTCAGGCCGGGAAAACTCCGACCCAGCAGATTCGCGCCGACATCCCACGACTCGGCCACCAGACGCAGGTCAAGCGGCACGCCTAGGCGCTGATCTCTGCGATGATGGGAGGCGCATCGGTATCGACTCTGCCATTCTGATCGCGAACACGGAGGCGAGATCGAAACGAAACCCGTCTACACCCATGCGCTCCCCCCAATGCTGCAAGCTGCCCAATACGAGGGCACGGACACTCGGGTGAGCACAGCGGGTGGTGTTTCCGCACTGGCTGTGGTCCTGGTAATGCCCCGCCGAGTCGAGCAAGTAGTAGCTGCGATTGTCGATACCCCGGTAGGAATACACAGGCCCAGTCTCGCCGCCTTTACGGCATGGCGCACGGCGTAGGCTTGGTGCGGCGCGAAGAAGCTCAGCGTCATGTACCCCCAATAGTTGCCCTCCTGGGGGTCGAACTGCTGAACGGGCAGCAGCTCCACCACGGTGATCCCCAGCTCCTTGAGGTACGGAATCTTCTCGATCAATCCGAGAAACGTGCCGCGCTTCTCCGGCTCCACGCCCGAATTGCCGCGCGCGGTGAAGCCTTTGACGTGCAACTCATAGACCACCGTGTCGTGTGTATGTCGCGGCGGGGCGCATCGCCCCAGTCGAACGGCGGCTCGTGGCGCGGCAACACGCCGAGCACCGCGCGCCCATCATTGGGGCCCGGCTGCCGGGCGACGTCGCGCGAGAAATGCGGCGGGAAAAACACATTCTCGGCGAATGGATCGAACAAGACCTTCCGCGCGTCGAACCGATGTCCCTGCGCGGGATCCCCCGGGCCTTCCACCCGGTACGCGTAGTACCGTGCCGCGGACGCCGACTTTCGCGGCACGAAACAATGCCAGATGCGGCCGGTCTTGTTGTGGAGTGGATCAAGCCGGAGCTGAAATACCGGCTCGACGAAGTCTTTGCGCCATACAATAGCAACGTTATGCCCGTCGCATGCCGGGAGTATAACGCAAAAGTCCACGCCTGCTCCGTTGGCAGCCATGTCGCCCCGAGTGGCCCGATGCTGCCCTCGTCACGCTCCCACGATGCCACGGTGTGCAGATGTCCGTAAGTGTTCATTCGTCAACCAGGATGGATGGGCCATGTTTCCTTTCTCTCATCTGCTTCAAATCCCTCGGATCGAGAGTTCTTCTGCGTCTCCCAGAACCCATTCGTTCCGAATCCACGGCCTCATTGTAGAGCCAAAGCGGAAGAAAGGCAATGGGGAAGACTGGCCATCCGGCCGTTGTTCGTGGAAGCGTGGAGGTGTTGCGGCAGGCGACCGAATAGCGAATCGACACGCTTGGGGACGACTTCTCTGCAACCACAGAATCCCCTGTATGCACCCGAGCCCGCCGCTTGGGACCGCCGACATGTATGCCAACGTGAGCTGTGAACACATGCCCAGTGAAGCTATGGGATGGTGTGGGTTGATCGCCCAGCGGAAAGGATTTCTCTTGCACACTTGTCTTCCTTTTAGGACAATCGGATCGCGAAAGACGTAATGTCCGTTCGGTCCTCAAGCCTATGAAGAAAGACAGACAACAGGCCTTCGAGAAGGCCCGTGCGGAATATGAGGAAGGGGAAAACAGCCGTGACGGCGTTGCCCACGGACGGGGGGATTTGCGTGTTCCGGGGGCTTTGGAATCGCTGGTTATCATGGCCGTCCACAAGTTGCCCGGCCCGTGGTCTGTATTGAAACCACCGCGATGTTTGTCGCGAAAGATTCTGTTGGTGATATCATCATGACCTCGAAGAAGAAAAGAGACGTTCCAATAGAATGCGATGAGGTGCCAACCATCCATCCCCAACCGCCAAACTCGGCGACCGACGCGCAGAATCTGCCCGCTTCAGTCGCGGATGCGGCGTCGGCTGACCCAGCCGTACTCCAGAGGGAGTTGGCCGCACAGAAGGAGGATTACCGGCGCCTCGCGGCCGACTTTGACAATTTCCAAAAGCGTACCCGCCGTGATTCCGACCAACAAGCCGCGGCGGAAAAGGACGCCTTCATCCGCGACTTGCTGCCCATTCTCGACAATCTCGAACGTGCCCTGGCTTCCGCGCGATCCATCTCCTCCGAACCGTTGCATCAAGGTGTGAGGATGACGCTGCAACAGGTGGGCCAGTTGCTCCGCCGCCACGGCATCGAGGCCGTCGAGGACCTGGGGCGGCCCTTCGATCCCCACCGGCATGAGGCGGTTTCCGTGCGGCGTGACCCCTGCCAGCCCGATCATATCGTTCTCGAAGTCACCCAGCGCGGCTACGGCCGCGGCGACAAGGTCTTTCGTCCCGCCAAGGTCGTTGTGAATGATCTGAGCTATTCCCCCGGAGTCCGTCATGCCCGCTGAATTCAAGGACTACTACGACGTCCTCGGTGTGGCTCGAGACGCGAGCAGCGAGGAAATCAAGAAGGCCTTCCGTAAGCTCGCCCGCGAGTATCACCCTGACGTTGCCAAAGACAAAGTGGCGGGCGAAGCCAAGTTCAAAGAGATCAACGAGGCCAACGAAGTTCTCAGCGACCCGGAGAAACGGCGAAAGTACGATCAGTTGGGGGCCAACTGGAACCATCCGGAACGGCAGCCGCCACCGCCACAGCCCGGATTCGGTGGAGGTTACGGAGACGCTTCGGAATTCCATTTCGAGGGCACGGGCTTCAGCGATTTCTTCGAGCAATTCTTCGGCAGTCGCGGTCGTCCTTCGGGTGGTTTCGGCCGAACACGGGGGGATGGCACGAAAGGCGAGACTGTCGCCCAGCGGGGCCAGGATATCGAGGCCGACATCCTGGTGACGCTGGACGAAGTCCTGCACGGTTCGACGCGGACGATTCATCTGCAGCGCGCCGATCCGCGCACCGGGCAGTCGGTCACGCAGACTTTGCGGGTGAAGATCCCCCCGGCGTTCGGGAAGCGCAGCTCATCCGTCTCGCGGGCAAAGGCCAGGAAGGCCTGGCGCGGGCGCCCGGGAAATCTGTATTTGAGGGCGAAATTCGCCCAGCACCCCGACTTCCGCGTGCGCGGCGCCGACCTGTATTACAATTTGGATCTGGCCCCATGGGAAGCGGTGCTGGGCACCACCGTCGACATCCCAACTTTGGATGGAACGGTATCGCTGAAGATCCCGGCGGGCACCATGGCTAAACAGCAATTACGTTTACGCGGGAAAGGTTTGCCCACGGGCGACGGAACGCGAGGCGACCTGTATGCCGTCGTGTCTATCCAAGTGCCGGCGCATCTGACGCCGGAACAAAAAGCTCTGTGGGAACAATTGGCCACCAAAGCGACGTTCAACCCGAGGCAACTTTCATGAGCAAACGATTTGTTCCAGACGCCCCCCAACCTCTGGCGATGGAGTTGTTTCAGCCAAAGCCAAACGTCTTGTACAGCCTCGATGCGACCGCACGTCTCGCGGACGTCTCCCGCCGTGCCATTCTGATCTATTGTCGCGCCGGCCTGGTACGACCTGTTGTTCAACCACCATACGAGGTGATGGAATTCACGGAAGAGGCGATTTATACCATCCGGCGAATTGAGCACTTGCGAACCGTTCACGGCCTTGATCTGGCTTGGATCAAGGCCATGTTCGATCTGATCGAGGAGGTGGAGCGCCTGCGCGCCGAACTGCGATTTTTGCGTAACCATTGAGAAGGCAAGTCCCCACGTGCTTGTTAAGCGCTGCAAGACCACCTGCGCCTCTCCAGCAGCCATCGGATCGGCTCGCAGCGGCTGACTTCGCCACGAATGCTCGTAAGAGGCAACTATCGCCGGAGCACGAGTTTTCCTCGTGTCAGACCGCACAGGAAACACGCGAGAGCGCTCTTCACGCGCTTTCTGCGGGGGGCCGAGGTTGACAAAGCGTGCCGGAGGAACGCATGATAGCCAAGACGGTGTGCCGGGTTCTCGGCCCCCCGGGTGGAAAGGAGATGTGCCATGAAGACAAAGACGACCAACCTCAGGGACAGACCGCGATGACGATGGCTGTGGGCAATCTGGCGCTCAACGTCTGGCACATGGCTGCCCTCGGACTGGGGTTGCTGCTCCCTGTGTTGGCGGCTGGGCACGTGATTCTCACCAAGCGGGATTCGCGCTCCGCCATCGCGTGGGTGGGGTTCGTGTTGTTCGTGCCCATAGTCGGATCTGTCATGTACTTCATCTTCGGAGTGAATCGTATCCGCCGTAAGGCGGCTCTGCTACGAAAAGACCTGGAGCGGTACCGGGCAGAAGCCGCGCAACCCGAATGTCCGCCGGATGAGTTGCAGCGTCATCTGCCGGATCACGGAGGGTATCTCAAGATCCTAGCTCGGGTCGTTGGAGGTGTGGTGGAGCGACCCTTGCTGCCGGGCAATCAGATCGATCCGTTGGTGAACGGAGAGGAAGCCTACCCGGCGATGCTGGAGGCGATCCAACACGCCGCCGGACAGTCTCTTTCGAGACCTATATCTTCGATCGAGACGAAGTGGGGATGAGCTTCGCCCATGCGCTGGGGGAGGCCGCGCGCCGGGGTGTGGAAGTGCGGGTGCTGATTGACGCCATGGGGATTCGGTATTCCTGGCCCAGTATTCTCCTCACGCTGCAACGAGAAAGGGTGAAGCACGCACGGTTTCTCCCGCCTTGGTATCCGCTGTCGATCAACATGCGCGTACATCGGAAGATCCTGGTCGTGGACGGGCGCGTGGGATTTACCGGCGGTATGAATATTCGCGTGGGACATTGTCTTCAGCGCCAACCGAAAAACCCGGTGCAGGACCTCCACTTCCGAGTGAAAGGCCCTGTGGTGACCCAACTGCAGGAAGTATTCGCCGATGATTGGCTGTTCACGACCGGCGAAGCTTTGCGGGGTGACTCGTGGTTTCCACCAACCGAAAGCGCGGGGCAGGTGCTGGCGCGGGGGGTGGTGGATGGCCCGGATGAGAATTTCGAGAAGCTTCTTTGGACCCTGTTGGGAGCCCTGTCGATTGCCCGCCATTCCGTTCGGATTATCACTCCCTATTTTCTGCCCGACCCGGCCGTGGTCTCCGCCCTGAATCTGGCGGCCATGCGTGGGGTCCAGGTGGATATCCTTTTGCCCGCACGGAACAATCTGCCGCTCGTGATGTGGGCCTCCCGGGCGATGTGGTGGCAAGTGCTCCAACACGGAGGCCGGATCTGGCTAACCCCGCCTCCCTTCGATCACTCCAAACTCATGCTGGTGGATGGCTGCTGGGTGCTGCTGGGATCGGCCAACTGGGATCCGCGCAGCTTGCGCCTCAACTTTGAGTTCAACCTGGAATGTTACGACACCGACCTGGCCCAGCGGCTTGAGAGTTGGGTCGAGACGAAACGGAAGGGCGCTCATCCTGTGACGCTCGAGGAGGTCGATGGCCGCTCACTGCCCGCGCGCTGCGCGACGGCACGGCGCGATTGCTGACGCCCTACTTGTAGTCCCGGACAGTGTGCGCTTGTCAATCAGCCACCGGACCGGCTCGCAGCCGCCGAATTTGCCGCCACCGCTCCCTGAAGAGGATGGCCTGCGGAACAGAGGTGGCGGCTTCAAGAAGTTCATTCAGACTCCCCAACTCGCCCGGCATCACAATATAGGCGCAGGAGTATTTCACGAGCATCGCTTTTCGGACAAAGACACAAATAACTGAGTATCTTCCTGAGCGCAATTGCCTCTGCGTAGTTGGTTTTCCGAAATGAAATGCTCCTGCTCCAGCGACGCGGACACGCACACCGTGCCTTCGGCGATCCCAATCAAATTGCTTACCCTTCTCACTCCCGGCAGGTTCCGGACTACGACTTCAGCAGCGCCTCTTTGGGAGCGATCTTCAGCCTTGCCCGCGAGGCTGATCCCGCCGTCTCGAGCTGTCACTCTAATGGCCCCTTTCGGAGCCAGGGTGAGCAACCCGACTGCGTTCTTTGCCGCGAGTGCCAGCTCGAAACCCATGCGATGAATCAACTCTGGCGCCTGCGTCTTTTGGGGGTCTTCTTTCCTATTGGCCTTCTCTTGTCCCCCACTCGCCTCGCAGCGGCAATTCGAGAACTGCCGCTGCGAGGGGTATTTCAGCCTGCTTGGACGTTGAATGGTTTCAGTTCGATCTAGCCTTGTTAAACAGGCTCGTGCTCGATCTTCTCGTCGTTGAGGGCAGCGAACAAGCCCTATTCCGCAAGAGCTGACAGCCAATCCACCTTGAGCTTATTGTTCACCGACCAGACACCTGGAGCGCCCCAGGCGGCTCGCTCGGCTTCATCCCGCTCAGCATGGTTCCGAACCTTGCCGCGGAGAGTCACCTCGTTTCCAGAAGTCTCCACTTGGATCTTCGTGGCATCCAAGAGGGCATTTCGTTCGAAGGCCGATTTAATGGCCGATGCGACCTGCGTTGGCACCACTTTGGATTTGACCGTGATCAGATTACTCACACGTTTGACGCCTGCCAAATACCGCACAGCGTCTTCGGCGGCGCTCTTCTGATACCACCACTCCACCTCGCCCTCCAAGGTGATCCAGCCTTCACGGACCGTCACTTCAACGGTTCCGGTTGGAATCGTCGTGAGCCAGTTGATTTGATTCGCTGCCGCGGCGGCGATGTCTCCGTCGGTCCGGCCCAGGGAATGCGGTAGCTTGACTTCGATGTCGTCAGCGATTGCGTTCACTCCGGCAACCCGTTTAGCCGCGCGTACGGCATTGCATTTCTCGCCATAGCTGGTGGCATAGCCATTGAGTGTCACCGTCCCATCCTTCACCAGGACGCCGATGTCTGTGACCTTCACGCTCGGCTCATATTTGAGCTCGGCAAGAACATCCGTCTGTAGTTCTGTGTCACTTTGCTTTATATTGCTTTTCATACGATTTACCTTTCTCTTGTTTGTTTTGTTAGCTTGATCAGTCAGGTTGTTCTTTTCAGCACTCAGGCCACCTTCACATCGCTGGTCTTCGCTTTCGCTTTCGCTTCTTTACTTTTCGGCAGATGCACCGTGAGCACGCCGTCCTTGAACTCCGCGCTGACTTTGGCGCCGTCGGCTCCCTCGGGCAGCGCGAAGCTCCGGGAGAAGCTGCCATACGACCGCTCGATGCGGTGATACTTCTTGGCCTCCTCCTCCTCCTTCTCGAACCGGCGCTCGCCCGTAACCGTCAGCACCCCATTCTCGACGGTCACTTTCACGTCCTCCTTTTTCACCTCGGGAAGGTCCGCTTGGACGAGCCATTCCTTGTCGTCTTCGCTGATGTCCACCGAGGGCGCCCATTCCGCCACGGTCATCAATTCCTGACCGCCGGTGGTCGCGCGGGCCGGTGCCAGGCCCAGGAACCGAGCTAGGTGATTGTGCAGGTCGTCCATTTCTTTGAGTGGATCCCAACGTGTTAATGCGTTCATTGTGTTATCCTTTCTCCTTCGGCGGAGTGGTTCATCCAACCGCGTGCTGCCTGCCCGCCGATCTTTCCAGGCCGCCACGGCGAAATTGCTTCAGACCTCCTCAAGGACCGTTTCCTTCGGTAAGCGTACTTTCTTGAGCAAGGCGTATCGGTCATTCCAGGCACAATAAGCGCCGGCCTAGGCGACAGCCGCATCCAAGCCCTGCTTATCAAGACCCCGGATTGTGTCCACCGGATCCAGCCCGCGAAGAATAGGAGGGTAACAAGGCAAGCAAGAAAGAGCAGGTAGAGCAGCGTACACATATCTTCACCTCGCGATCAGCTCATTGCGTTCAAATAACCGAGTACCGTTGGCTTCTGAATCTCACCTCCGTCCGACGAGTCCGTCCGAATTTGGCTCTCGCCTCTCCTCGGAGTGCTGCATATTTCTGGAATATTTCAATCATGGATCTAACCTTGGATGGCGGCCACCAGAACGCCATTCAAGCCGCCGAATGGATTCGCTATGTAAGCCGACGACAGCGGATCGTCAGCCCATTGACCGTCCACGATGAATTGATATTCATACATCCCTGGCTCAATCACCAACTCCACTACCCAACGGCCATCGTCTTGTTTCTGCAAAGGTGTGACGGACGGCTGCCAATCGTTGAAGGAGCCAGCTACGAACACCGCCTGTGCGTCGGGAGCATACAATCGAAGGCAAATACGCGTTTGATTCGGGTGTGGAAACCGCTCGAGTAATAGCCGATCAGGCCTGCTGATTGCCTCGATCTTTGGAGTGCGGACCTTGGCCGTGCTCTTCTTTGACAGCCCTTCGGGTTTGGATGAAGTCGCCTTGACAGCGACGGTCGCT
This sequence comes from uncultured Planctomycetota bacterium, assembly GCA_963750205.1. GTDB lineage: Bacteria > Planctomycetota > Phycisphaerae > Sedimentisphaerales > Anaerobacaceae > PLanc-01. The sequence goes on along the minus strand of CAVVRJ010000011.1, from coordinate 104,952 downwards.
CGACTCCTTTTCTCATGGGGGATTGTGGATGTGTTCATTTTGATGCCCTTTCATTTTGATGTCCTTTGCTCCGACTATTTGCCTTCAGGGGACAACATCCTCCCTTCGCCCCCCAAAGCACGTAGATGGTCCTGGGAAGCCCGGTCCAGGGACAGTATCCGTTCCGGCCGAGGGGAATCCCGCCCGTCTTATCCGACCAGTTGCGGACTCGCCAGGGCGGTGAACCGGTCTTCGGCAAACTCGAACAGATCATCCACGTGGGCGATGGTGAAGACGGCCCGGATCGCGGGAGGCAGACCACAGAGCGTCAGCTTGTGCCCGCCTTCCTGGACCAGCCTCTGGATCTTCTGGAGTCGGGCCAGCCACGCACCGCCTACTACACGCACGTGAGAGAAGTCCACCACCACGTCACAGGGGCCCTCATTACGCAGCAGGGCGATGACGGTCTGCAGCTCGTCCTGTTTCTCCAACTTGCCCGGCAGATCCACAAAGATCACGTCGTCAGACCAACGGTAAATGCTCATACCAGGCCTCCATTTCTTTGATCGGGTCCCAACGTGTTAATGCGTTCATGTGTTTGTCCTTTCTCCTTCGGCGGAGTGGCTACTCCAACCGGGTACTGCCTGCCCGCCGATCTTGCCAAGCAGCAGCGGTGACATCTATTCATAGTCGCCGCAGAAGAAGCGCCAGCGCGATCCAGGCCCAGCCGTAAAAACCAGATCGATTCCGACGAAAAGACCGATCGTCCACAGGCCTGAGACTGGCCATTGCACCAGGACGAGAACCCCCAGCACACAGGTGATGATGCCGTTCACCGCGTGCCAACCCCATCCCGGCAAGTGAATCACCAGCGAGCTGACCAGTTGAAACAGCCCGGACATCAGGAAGAACATGGCCATGAACAGGCCCACAACCTCGGCGCTGATCACCGGCTTCCGGACAAACAGTGCGCCGGTTACGCCGAAGAGAACCGCCGCCAGCAAATGCAGGAAGAAGCCTGCCCACTGACCGACGAGGAAAGCCTGCAGAGTCTCGATACCGGCCGCCATCACCAGCAACCATCCGAAGAACGACATCGAAACTACCGTGGCTTTCACCGACCGAATCATGGCGGCGATCCCCAACAGCATCAATCCGATGCCGAGGGCCAGGAACCATCCCCAGTTGTGAATCATCTCGGGGGGAATTCCGACCAGCAGAACATCAATCTCATTCATGGTAATGTCTCCTTAAATTTGGGTTCAAATGCTGCGTTTCACAACGTCATCGCTTCCTTGGTAAGTTCCCAGGCTTGGTGCAGCTTGTCGGTACGCCGCTTGAACTCAGACTGGACCTCGGCGATGCGCGCCTTCAGTTTGGCCTTTGCGTCCCCTTGTGCCTTGGCGACCTGCATCTTGAGAGACTTGACCTTCGCGTCCCTCTCCCGCTTCGCCGCTGCCGCCGCCGCCTTGGCCCGGTCCCGCGTGACCCGCAGCCTGACCTTGGCGGTGCGGATCTTCGCTCGCAGCTTCGCCTTTGCCTTCCTGTCTGCCTGAGCGTACTCGGCTTCCAACGCGACGAGCTCGGCCCTAAGTGCCGCGGCGTCCCTTTCCAGTTGATAGTCCAGCACTTCCCCGCGTGCCCGGCGGAAGACGACACCGCCCGCGGCTTCCATGCAAGTATCGACAGGCATCACCCACTCCTCCCAAACTTCGGCAACCACGGCCACCTTGCCCGGCTGGAGCTGTTGCTCCACCTCGGCGAGAAAGTCCTCGCCGACCCCGGCTTTCGCCAAGTCGTACAGCACACCCCCGAGCGACCCGGCATAGGCGCCGAATGCAGCACCCACGGGCCCACCCAGCAGGCCGATCAAACTCCCAGTGATCAGGCCGACGGCCGTTCCCAGCGGGCCCCGCTCCGCCGCCTCTTTGACGGTCACCTTCCCGTCGGCATCCTTCGCGATCACAGCACTCGCGTAGAGCGTGATGCTGCCCTCGGCATGCAAATCTTTGAGCGCCTTGAAAGCTTCGTAGGCCTTCTTTTCGTTGTCGAATATTACGACGATCATCTTGTCGTCCAGGGCTGCTCTGGTTTCTTTTGCTTTCATAACTATTCTCCTTTTGTTGTCGTGTTTACGGTTTCTGGAATACGTTCCATGTTCTTGCCAAGGTTCACGGGCCGGCAGCGTTGGCCACACGATGCACGGTTATGGAAATCATCAATCGGGCTACCCCGCTGAAGATCATACTGATGCCCACCAGTGTGCCGATCACCCATTCGGTGCTGGCTGGCCAACTCCACCAGATCATGAGGGCGAGGATGAGGGTGAGAATCCCATCCACCAACACCCAACCAGAACCAGGCAAGGGTCGGAGCTGGAATGAAAGAACGAACTCCAAGACCGATTCCGCTAACAGGTAAGCCGCCAGCACGATGGTCAATGACACCAGCCCCGCCATGGGATGCCACAGCAAGTAGCCGCCGGTCACGACATAGAGGATTGCCAGAAGTATTCCCCACAGAATTCCCCCGCCGCTGCGTGCGTGCCAGGCGTAAGCAACATGGGCGGCGCCGCTAAATACCAACAGCCAGCCGACCAGCATGGTCACGGCGATGCCGGAGAGCGGCGGTGCGATGATCGCCAGAACGCCGGCCACGATGAGTAACACACTCCATGCGATGGACCATCCCGCCGCCCGCTTGATTTCTGTGTTCACGCTCATCTCGATCTCTGTATTCACGCTCATATTGATTGGCCTTTCTTCGGTGCTTCTATTGCGCCGGTTTCTTCAACAACAAGCCGCCGCTGGCTGGTGCTCGGCAGTTCCTAAAGCATGTTCCTCCAAGACGGCTGGTTTCGTTGTCTTGAGAATATCTTTCGCCTTCGCAACCTCGGTGGCGGTTCCGTGGGCCACGAGGAGATACTTGTTCGCCTTGAGGGCGGTTTCGTATCTCAAGACGCCGTCTCTTGGTATGCCCATGCTGTACAGGGCGGCTCCCAGACGTCAAACCGCCGACCACCACCGCACTTTCCAAGGCCGCAACGAATGCAGCCGATAGCGGCCCGGCGATAAGCAGTGGGCCGACGCCTGGCACCCAGAAGAACGCCGCGCCAAACAGCAAGCCCCAGAGTCCGCCCCACAGCGCCCATCTTCCCCCAATACTTCATGCGGTCTCCGGAGTTGTAGTAGCCCACCACCTGTTCCTCGGTGTGATAGTCCTTGCCGACGACCGACAGTTGGTTCATGTCGAAGCCTCCCCTCTGCAGTTCCTTTACCGCCGCTTCGGCCTCCGGGTGACTGTTGAAGACCGCGATGACCGCTTTCGGGCCTGATACGGATTTGCTTCTCTTTACTGTTGGTGTCATGTGCGTTGGTCCTTTCTTGTTGTTTGTTCTGTTCAATGTCTATTATGCCCTTTACTTCGGCAGGAAGTCTAACAGCACAGCGTGGTGGGTTCTATAGTCACTTGGTATGGGATGACCTTGCCTCCGGTAGGTGTGTTGTCAGATTGAGACCCGTCTGATAAGGATTGGTCTCTATTCCATATTGTTGTCCTATTCGTTGTTCCGTTCATGTTTTCCGTATGCTCTAAAGTGGCTCTCCTTTGACTGCGATGAGAAATGTAGCAGGCCAGCAAGGGTGGGTTCCATGATCCCATGGAATGAACATCCTGAAAACCGAAGAGGGGGCAGGGATGCCCCTCTGGACGCATTCGGTCCGAAAACGCTGCCCGGTCCGCCCAGACGTTGCTTGCGCAGCCAATCTGCTGTCGCCTGTCGCAGCGTGGCGACAATTGGGCTTGGAAACTCACGGGAGGGGCATTATAACTGGTACTCGAAACGGCTGGCGGCGTAGCCAGTACCTGTATCGGGTACGACGCGATGCGGCAGGATCGCCACGGCTCAAGCGGGTATCTTCTGTCGGGAGGTGGAAACGGCATGAATATCCTGATGATGACCAACACGTTCACTCCCTTTGTGGGGGGCGTGGCACGTTCCGTCACCGCCTTTGCCCAGGAGTGCCGCAAGGCCGGACACCGCGTCGTCATTGTCGCCCCCGGTTTCGAGGGAGTGCCGAAATCGGAGGAGGATGTGATTCGCATGCCGGCGATCCAGCACTTCAACGGAAGCGATTTTTCCGTCGCTTTGCCGATTCCCGGCTACCTTTCCCGGCGTCTCGGGCAGTTCCGGCCGGACATCGTTCACTCGCATCACCCCCATCTGCTGGGCAACACGGCCGTTCGCATCGCCAGCCGATTCAACCGGCCGCTGGTGTTCACTCATCACACCATGTACGAGCACTACCTTCACTACGTGCCGGCGGGAGCGACCCGGCTACGCCCGTTCGTCATTGCCCTCGTCAAGGGGTACTGCAACCTGTGCGCTCGCGTGATCGCGCCCAGCCAAAGCGTCGCCGCCGTCCTCCGGCGCCGCGGTGTCGCGGCGCCGATCAGCGTCATTCCCACCGGTGTGGATGTGCAACGGTTTGGCGCGGGGGACGGCCGTGCGTTTCGCAGATCTCTCGGGTTGTCACAGAAAGCGTTTGTGGCAGGCTACGTGGGGCGCCTGGCCCCGGAGAAGAACCTGGCGTTCCTGGCGCAGGCGATGCACGCCTTCCTTTGCGCGAGAAGAACGCACAGTTTCTGGTCGTAGGGTCGGGCCCCTCGGAAGATGCAATCCGGGAGGTCTTCGATGAGGACGGATTGAGCCGCCGTGTGCATTTTGCGGGCTCTCTGGATGGGCAGGATCTCGTGGACGCGTATCACGCGATGGATGTGTTTGTCTTTGCCTCATGCTCGGAGACTCAGGGCATGGTGTTGACCGAGGCGATGGCGGCGGGCAAGCCGGTGGTGGCGCTGGATGCGCCCGGCGTGCGAGAGGCGGTCAAGGACCAACATAACGGGCGGCTGCTCAAGCGGCGCAGGACCGACCATTTCGCTGCCGCCGTCGCTCAGATTGCGTCCGCCTCGCCCCAGCGGCGCGACGAGCTGGCACAGGCGGCTCACGAGACGGCCGAACGGTTCTCCATGGACCGATGTGCCCGCCGGCTCATGGGCGTCTACGCGGCGGCACTGCGACAGCGGCCCCCCGGGCCGAGGGACGAGAGTGTGTGGCATCAGGCGGCGGAGGGAATCAAGGCCGAATCGGAGCTGCTCAAGAACATGGCCGAAGCAGTCAGCTACGCCATGACCAAGTAATGAGAATTACCATTTACGATTTGCGATCTACCGTTTCGCCGATGTGCCGATGAGCCGCTTCGAGTCGCCAAGGGAAATCGCAAATCATAAACCGTGACGCGCAAATACTGCGGTATGCTGAATCGTGCCGGGGCTTGTTCTGATCCAGATCGACGGGCTGTCCCGCCGGCAGTGGGAGCAGGCGATGGCGAAGGGGAATCTGCCATTACCGTTGGGTAAGATGGCTGATTGGGTGGACTCTTCATCCCTTGGGACAGCAACGAATCGGTGGGTAGATTTCTTCCCCATGGAGCGCCTGCACCTTTGCCGTCCAACGAGAACGGTGCGGCACAGAGGAACCCGGCGCCAAGAAGATCACAGAGAAACGCGCGCATAGAAGAACTTCTTCGCGATTTCGGCAGCCACGACATACAAACCGGTCAACGCGACCAGCGCCACCATCACCCAGGCCGGAAGTGGCGTAAAGCCCAGAAACTGGACAAAAGGCAAATACGGTATCCCGAGTGTCACCAGGCTGACGGCGAGCGTCGAGATCCACAGCAGCTTCCCCGGCCGGCTGCGGAAGAACGACCGCCGGGTACGCACGACCAGGGCGATCACGAGTTCCGTCAGCAATGACTCGATGAACCAGCCTGTCTGGAACTGCTGCTCCGTGGCGTGTACCACCAGCAGCAGCAGCCCGAACGTGGCATAGTCGAACACTGAGCTCACCAGCCCGAAGATGATCATAAAGTCGCGGATGAAGCGGATGTTCCAACGGTGCGGCCGCGCCACCATGTCTTCGTCAACGTTGTCACTCGCAATGCCCATCGCCGGGAAGTCGGAGAGGAAGTTGTTCAGCAGAATCTGCTTGGCCAGCAGCGGCAAGAAGGGCAGGAACAGCGACGCGCCGGCCATGCTGAACATGTTGCCGAAGTTGGCGCTGGTGGTGGTGAAGATATACTTGATCGTGTTCGCAAAAGTGCGCCGGCCCTCCTCGATGCCCGCGCGCAGCACGCCCAGGTCTTGCCGCAGCAGCACGAAGTCCGCGGCCTCCTTGGCCACGTCCACCGCCTGCTCCACCGAGATGCCGATGTCCGCGGCGTGCAGCGCGGGCGCGTCGTTGATGCCGTCGCCCATGTAGCCGACGACATGGCCCATCTTGCGCAGGGCCAGGATGATGCGTTCTTTCTGGTTCGGGTCGACCTCGGCAAAGATCGTGGTGCGTTCAGCGACGTTCCAGAGCGCCTCGTCGCGCAGCTCCTCCATCTCGCTGGCAGGGAGAATGCTGTCGACCGGCAGGCCCACGGTCTCCGCCACGTGCCGCGCCACCAGGCGGTTGTCGCCGGTGATAATCTTGACCTGCACACCGAGCTGCGCCAGCGCCGCGAGCGTCTGCTGCGCATCGGGCTTGGGCGGATCGAAGAACAGCAGGAAGCCCGCGAAGATCATGTCGCACTCGTCTGAGTCCACGGTGTACGCGGCCTGGCGCGGCACATCCCGCACGGCAATGCCGAGCACGCGGTAGCCCTGCGCGCTCCACTCGGCGTAGCGCGTGTCAATTTCCACGCGACGCTCGCGATCGAGCGGCACGACTGCATCGCCAGCGCGCACACGCGTGCAGATCGCCAGGATGTTGTCGAGCGCGCCTTTGGTGATGAGCAGGGGCTTGATCTCCGTCCCGGGGTCGGAGTCCACCACCACGCTCAGGCGTTTGCGGATGAAGTCGTAGGGGATCTCTTCGAGCTTGTCCATGCCGGTCGTGTCGGGGTGCGGCTGGGCGAGGACGGCCTCGTCCAGCGGGTTGGCCAGGCCGGTCTGGAAGGCCGCGTTGAGGTACGCCCAGCGCAGCACATTGTCCGAGGGCTGGCCCTGCACATCGAGCGCGCCGTCGAGGCGTACCACGCCCACGGTGAGTGTGCCGGTCTTGTCGGTGCAGAGCATGTCCATGCTGCCCAGGTTCTCGATGGCATTGAGCTGGCGTACGATGACGCCGCGCTTAGCCATGTTCTGGGCCCCCTTGGACAGGTTGATGCTGATGATCGCCGGCAAGAGCTCGGGCGCGATGCCGACGGCCAGGGCAATCGCAAACAGCAGGGAATCGATCGGCGGTTTTGCGAGGATCACGTTGATGGCAAAGACGCCCAGCACCAGTACGGTCATGATTTGCGTGAGCAGGTACCCGAAGCGCCGGATGCCGCGCTCGAACTCAGTCTCCGGTGGGCGCAGCGTCAGGCGCTCGGCGATCTGGCCGAACGCGGTGTTGATGGCGGTTTGCACGACGAGTGCGCGCGCCGTGCCGCTGCGCGCGCTCGTACCCATGAACACCATGTTGACCCGCTCGGACATCCCGGCGCGTGCAGCGACCGGGCCGGCCTTCTTTTCCACCGGGAACGTCTCTCCCGTGAGCACCGCCTGATTGACGAAGAAGTCCTTGGCCTCCAGCACGACCCCGTCAGCCGGGATCAGGCTCCCCGCCGAGAGCAGTACGATGTCGCCGGGCACGACCTCTTCTGCGGGAGTGAGCTGCGGCTTGCCGTCCCGCAGCACGGTGGCCTTGATGGTCACTTGGGCGCGCAGTTTCTCGACCGCATGGCTCGCCGTGTACTCCTGCGCAAAGCTCAGCACCGCGCTGCCGACCACAATGGCGACCACGATCACCGTGTCGGTCCACTCGCCGGCGATGGCAGACACCACAGCAGCGAAGATGAGGATGAGCACCAGTGGGCTGGTGAGTTGGGCGATGAACGACCGCAGCGCGGTGTCATGCCGGCGTGGTTTTAACACATTTGCCCCCACCTGCTGCAGACGCTCCTGGGCTTCAGTCGTGCTCAGGCCATCCGGAGCGCTGTGCAGTTCGGCGAGAAGGTCCGCGGCCCGACGGCTCCAATAGGCAGATGTCGGTGTTTCCGTTGTCACAGGTGTCTCACTCGTCCAATTGCCTCCATCAGACAGACCTAGCGGCGCCCGGAGACTGCCCGGCCGAGCCGATGATGGAGCGCAGTCGCTCTCCGTGTGCTGCCAGGAGTGTATCCGTCTTCGAAATAAGGGCATCCGTGAGCACCCTTTTCCGTTTCTCGACAATCTCAACGCCCAGGTGAGCCGCAGCGATGGAGACCAGACCGACGAAACCAGGGAGCAGCGAATCTCCCATCATAGCCGCGAACGAAAGCGGCAGCGGCTGTTGGCGCAAGCACGTTAGGCGTTCGTCCTTTCGCATCTGGGCAAAACACCGTTTATGAACGCATCATCATGTTTGATACTAAATGGCCTAGAAGTTTACTGCCAGCAATAACCATTAGTGCAATCACCAAATTCCATACCATTGTGCGGAAGGGACTTATCTTGTTACTCTTTGCGATTAGATAGCTTAAAGTAGCGAGTAACATCAAACCCCAGACAGAAGAAACGATAAGGGCGGCCTTCGAAGAACATAACACAACTATCAACACGAACGTGAATACAAGAAGTAGCCTAACTATGAAATTCACATAGGTATATGAATTGCGATCGTGCCTGGAGGCTCCTTCCGATTCTCTAAACACAAGAAAACTGAACGAGTCAGAAATATTATCGGCAAGCCCAATAATCAAAAGACCTGTAATTATGCCTGCTCTCGCGCTGTCTCCCTGATTCAGCCCTGCAATTAACCCCATGCTGGTAATAATGGCTGCTGTAGCACCGAGACTGCACTTTTGTATGTTTATCATTGTCTTGCCTCATATTTCCCATAGGAGTCCCACTCCAACTGCAGCCCGGTTTGACTACTGTTGGGTAAAAGGGCTGATCCTCCTATTCGTCGATGCGCCGGAAACCCTCAAAGAACCGTCCGGTAACCGCTCCAAAGATGAAGCCGCCAACGTGAGCCGCATAAGCGACGCCGCCACCCGTCTCAACGTCTGCCACGGCGCCGACCTGATTGAAGAGCTGAGTCAGAAACCAGAGTCCGATCAAGAGCGCCGCGGGAACAAAAGTAATGCGGGTCCACCAGCCGAACAGAAGCAGCACGCGTATCCGATCATGAGGGTAGGTGACCAGGAAGGCGCCCATCACACCTGCAATCGCGCCACTGGCACCCAGATTGGGAATGGTGGAATGGGGCATAAGTGCGATCTGCGCCAGCGAAGCCGCCAGACCGCTGCACAGGTAGAACGCCAGGTACTTTAGCGGCCCCATCGCGTCTTCGACTTCCGGGCCAAAGGCCCAGAAGAACACCATGTTGCCTATAATATGTATCCAACCAGCGTGCATGAACATCGCCGTCAGGATGGTGATCCAGTGGTGGCCCGCGACAATGGTGGCGGGAATTTCCGACCACTGCCTTACAAATGCCTCCCCGCCCACCAGTTCCAGCACGAAGACGACCGCGTTCACGACGATGATTGCCGCCGTGACGACGGGGAAACTCCTGGGCCGTCGAGATGCGTCCGATAATGGAATCATACCTGCCATGCTATTTTCCTCCGTTTCTCCAGACCTGCGTCCATTTGCGTAATGGCCTTTGTCGCTTGGTCAGCAAGGATCAAAGTCTCATCAACGATCATGTTCATAAGTTTTTGCTCCACGGCTTTCAACGGAATTACGCCTTTGACAAACCCGCCGGCACGCTGACGTTAACGTCGGCCAGGGCGGCGGGTGGAGACGACCTCGATGGCGATGGCCCACAAATTGCGGATGCCAATCGTAAGCAACGACAGCATACCGACAGCCACCAAGGTGAGGCCGCGTTGGGTGTTGCGGAGTAACAGGACCCCGCCCAATACAAAGAGCCCGTATGCCGCAAAGGGAAAACCCGCGTAATGGATCCGGTCACGCAGTTCGTAGTAACTCTCCTTAACGCCTCGCCTAATAAAAAAGGACGCCGAGTAAACTAAGCCGACGACACCCACGAGGCAAATGCAAAGAGGGGCCGTGAGCCGAGTGTGGTTCGGGAAGGTCAGAAGTGCGGCAACATTTAGTACGGAAGCGAAATAGACAACGGAGGGCGTAAGGTACACGCGAATCTTAGCGGTGGCTTGCACCTCTTCCATCCTTCGCTCAGCGGCGAGCGTGATTACGACAAACAACAGACCGATCAAGGTCGCGGCTGCCGCCGACGTGATGACGTAGAGATTCGCCCATCGCTCAAGTGACAGCTCCAGTTCATTCATAGGGTTTGCCAAGTGCATGATTCCGTTTAATTCAGCGAGCGCCATCGCCAGGAGATCCTGGGCTCGGACTATTCTCCAGTGCCTCTTTCACGACACTGCCGCTCACCGTCTCTTGCTTCAGCAGTTGCCGGGCCAACGTCTTGAGGGCCGGGCGGTGCTTCTGCAACAATTCCTGGGCACGCTGGTATTGTTCGGTCACGAAACGCTGGACTTCGCCGTCGATCACCTGACGAGTCTCTGGACTGATCTGGCTGTTGTCCTCGACGGACCCACCCAGGTATTGGAGTTGTTGACCTGCATAGCGCACCGAGCCGAGCTTTTCACTCATGCCAAATTCGGTGACCATGCGGCGCGCCAGCTCCGTCGCCCGCATAATGTCGTCACTGGCCCCGGTGCTGATAGTCCCGACCTCCACCGTCTCGGCGGCCCGCCCGCCCAACATGACGGCGAGCCGGTCCCGCAGTTCGTCGATCGTGAGCAGATAGCGGTCTTCGGTGGGCATTTGCATGGTGTAGCCCAGGGCGCCCCGGCTGTGGGGAACGATGCTGATCTTGCTGACCGGTTCGCCATGCGGCACCAGCTCCGCCACCAGTGCGTGGCCCGACTCGTGGTATGCAACCGTGGTCCGTTCCTGCTCGTTCATCACCCGACTTTTTTTCTCGGAACCTGCAATCACCCGTTCAATGGCCGCCTCGAAATCATTCAGCGTGACTGCGGCGGCCTTATGCCGGGCAGCAAGCAAGGCCGCCTCATTCATGGCATTCGCCAGATCAGCGCCGCTGAAGCCGGCCGTCATCCGGGCCGCCCGCTCCAGGTCAAAGTCTGCCGCCAGCTTTACATTCTTGCTATGAATCCGCAGGATTTGCACTCGGCCAACGAGATCTGGATTGCCGATGGCGATCTGGCGATCAAAGCGGCCGGCGCGCAGCAGTGCCGGATCGAGGACCTCCGGACGGTTAGTGGCCGCCATGATGATCACCGGAGCGCTGCTGTCGGTTTTGAAGCCGTCAATCTCGGCCAGCAATTGATTGAGAGTCTGCTCCCGCTCGTCATTGCCGCCCAGGCGCATCACGCCTCCCCGGCTCTGACCAATGGCGTCAATCTCGTCGATGAAGACGATCGCAGGCGCGGCCTTGCGCGCCTGCTCGAACAGGTCGCGCACGCGGGCGGCACCCACGCCCACGAACATCTCGACGAACTCGGAACCGCTGGTCTCAAAGAACGCGACCTGGGCCTCGCCGGCCGTTGCTTTGGCCAGCAGCGTCTTGCCGGTGCCTGGGGGCCCGACGAGCAACACACCCTTGGGGATACGTCCGCCGAGTTGAGTGAATTGCTCTGGCGCTTTCAGAAACTGGATGATCTCCTGGAGTTCGGCAATGGCTTCATCCGCCCCGCCTACATCTTTATAGGTGACCGTAACGTCCTCGGGCTTGACCACGATCGCTTTGCTCTTGCCGACCCCAAAGAGGCCGCCCACCCCTCCGCCGGCGGCTCCGCCGCGCGCCGGTAGGCCATGTACCAGAAACCGCCGAGCAGCGCCAGCGGCAGAAGGTTCAGCAAAATGCCACCGAGGGGGTTCGGTGGGCGTTCGAAGCGGTAAGTTACATTGGCGGTTTGCAGCTCTTCAATCAGCTTGGGGTCGCCGCCAGGTGCAGGTATCGTATTGAAGGCGACGACCGGAGCAGATCCGCCCGGTTTGGGGCTTTTCATTTCACCCACGATGCCCCTTTCGCCGATGGTAACCTTGACGATTTGAGCATCAGCCAGCTTCTTCTTGAACTCGTTGTAAGGAATTTCTGTGCTCCGAGTCAGAGGAGCCAGGACAAATAGCTGGAACAGCCACAAGCCAATCAGGCTCGTGATCAAGTAGCTGATGCCGAAACGAAACTGACGCCGACGTTGCTCCTGGCGCTTCTTTTCATCGCCGCGGTCGTGTTTCCTTGGTGACGATTCCGGTTCGTTCATGGTCCACTCTCCTAACTGTTCAAATTCATGCAGTCAGCGTATTGCATCATCAGTCCCCAACCGATGTCTGCATAGCTGATGATTCCCACTACCTTGTGGTTTCGGACCACCGGCAGTTGCTTGACGCGGCAGGCTGTCATTGTCGCCCCAGCCTCAAGCGCCTCAAGATCGGGGGATACGGTGGTGACGTTTCTGGTCATGATCTCGTCAACTGGAACACCTACGATGTCTCTAAAGCGATCTTCCATCGACTCCGGAGTTGTAAGGTACTCTTCATGTTCCATTAGTTCTTTCTGAGTTGGGAGCAATTTGCGACTTAGATCAGAGTATGTAGCAATGCCTGCGAGCCTTTGCTCGCTGTCCACGACCAGAACATAATTCAGACGGTAGCGGAGCATAAGCTGCAGAACCTCGCGCAGCGGCGTCTTCAGGCCGACTGTGATAACTCTGGGATCCATCAATTCAAGGACGTTCATGAGGAGCCTCCACGTGCCCACCTTGGGAGCGGGTCGTTCAACGTCGAGCGACTTGCCTCACGGCATTTTGAGTGCCGTAAGGATTGGTCTCTATTCAATGTTGTGGTCATATTCGTTGTTCCGTTCATGCTTTCAGTATGTTCCACTTTGGCTCTCTTGTTACTTCGCTGAGCAATTTAGCAGCCCACCGGTGGTGGGTTCCATAGTCACATGGTATGGGTCAGACCGTCCTGACGGTAGGGAACCACGTTGGGCTTGGATCAAAGTCTTGCTTGCTCGGTAGCATGTGGGATTACTCCGGTTCTTCCTGCACCGCATCTCCTCCCCCCTGCGCAGAGCGGAACGCACCGCGTCGAGTAGGGATTCCTGGCTGAAGGGCTTGTGCAGGAACGCTACGGCTCCACGTCGCAACGCTTCTGAAGAAATATCCTGATCTCCATGCGCCGTGATGAAAATGATCGGCGTGCGGTCATGCTCGGTTGCCAACCGGCGTTGCAGCCCAAAGCCTCCCATGCCGGGCATGCGCACGTCCGAGATCAGACATGCCGAGTGGTGCAACTGGGGAGAGTTTAGGAAGTCTTCCGCCGAACGAAATCCGGTGGCGGCGTAGCCGACCGACTCCATCAGACTAACGATGCCTTCGACCACGGATTGGTCGTCGTCAATGACCGAGATTAGCGGAATTTCGGTTGTGCTCATGTTTGCTGCCGGTCTGAGACGTTTGGCTCACACCGGCTTGGCACATGGTAGCACGGTGACGGTGGTGGGTTCTATGATACTTTGGTATGGGATCCCCCGCATCGGTTGTCGCGATCGCTTCCGCCATGCGGAGCAGTTCCACGACAGATTCCGCCTCCATCTTGTGCATGACCTGGCCGCGATGCATTTTGACCGTAATCTCACTGATGCCCAATTCGCCGGCGATTTGCTTGTTCAGCAAACCCGTAACCACCAATTGCATCACTTCGCGTTCTCGCGCCGTCAAGGATTCGTATCGGCGGCGCACCTCGGCAGCGTGAACCCGTTGCTCCCGCGCTGCCCGGTCGGCTTTAAGGGCCTGTTGAATCGCATCTAGCAACTCCTGATCGCGAAAGGGTTTGGTCAGAAATTCCACCGCCCCGGCCTTCATGGCCCGCACCGACATGGGAATGTCCCCATGGCCCGTGATGAAGATGATCGGGAGCGGCTCTTGCGACTGGGCCAACTCCTGCTGCAAATCCATGCCGCTGGTCCCGGGCAGGCGCACATCCAGCACGAGGCAAGCCGAGGCATCCGGCCTCTTGTGCCGCAGGAACTCTGCGCGGACTTGAAGGCCTTCGCCTTTAGACCGACCGAAGTGATTAGATCGACAAGGCTTTCACGGACGGACGAGTCGTCGTCCACAATGAAAACGATTGAGTCGGCGTCGTTCATTCGGAACCTCCCGTCTCGGCCGGGAGCAGTACTTGGAACGTCGCCCCCGGACCGTCGTTGGATTGTGCTGTCAACCGTCCGCCGTGTGCCTCAATGATCGAGCGGCTGATCCACAAACCCATTCCCATCCCTTCTGGCTTGGTCGTGTGAAACGCCTCGAAAAGCCGCCCGGTCTCCGTGGCGCCGAAGCCCACACCGCTGTCGCTGACCTGCACCACTACGGCAGCCTTCCCGTTCATCTCCCTCGCCTCTGATCGGATCCGCAACGTCTTTCCACGATCTGTAATCCCGGTCATGGCTTCAATCGCATTCACAATAAGGTTTAGCAACACTTGCTGCAACTGGATGCTGTCACCCATAATGGCGGGCAGGCTGGTGTCTAATTCCAGCGATAACTCCACGTTGTTTTGGCGCAGTTCACTCCCGGTCAATGCCAGCACATCGCGGATAATCTGGTTCAGGTTCACGGGTGACTTGGTGGGGGTTGTCTTCTTCAGGAGCGTGCGAATTCGGTTCAATACTTCTCCGGCTCGATTGCCATCCCGAAGGACACGCTCGACCGCCTCGCGAACCTTGGGAAGATTCGGCGGATCTTTCGCGAGCCAATTCAGGCCGGCATTGGCGCTCGTCACCACTCCGGCCAGAGGCTGATTGACTTCGTGAGCGATGGAAGCAGCCAGTTCGCCCATCATGGTCACACGAGTTACCCGCGCCAGTTCCGTCCGCGCCTCGTGCAACGCTTCTTCCGCGCGCTTGCGCCCGGTGATGTCCATCGTCGTTCCGATAAACTCCACCAATTCGCCGGACTCGTTGACCACCGCGTGGCCCACGCTGTGGATATGTCTGACAAGCCCCTCGGGGGTAACGATACGATACTCGTGTTCAATATCTCTCTTCTCGCGAATCGCGGAATCGAAGATCTGCTTGAACCTGGGCTGGTCTTCCGGGTGGACTCTTTCCCAAGATTCATCGAATGAATGCTTGGCTTTTTCAGGGTCAATTCCTAAAATCCGAAAACGTTCCTTGGAAGAAGTCATCTCTCCGGTGGCCGGCTTCCAGACCCAACTGCCGGTGTGGCTGATCTTTTGTCCTTCCGCCAGGAAGGCTTCGCTGCGGCGGAGGGCTTCCTCGGCCTTTTTGCGTTCAGTCACGTCCATCACGGTGCCAAACCATTCCACCACTTCTCCGCTCTCGCTGACGATGATATGAGCTATGGCCTCGGTATCTTTCGTCGTTCCGTCGGGCAGCACTATCCTGAAATCGTTGGCGTAATCAGTCTTCTGCTGGCGGGCCTTCTGAATTCTCTGGAGCACCTCCTCGAGGTCATCGGGGTGGATGCGTTGCCTGAACATTTCGTCAGTCGACAACCCTTGCTGCGGATCCCATCCAAAGATATGCAACATTTCCTCCGAGCAGTAGAGGAACTCGCCGGTGGCGGGATTCCTCGCCCAACTGCCGGTGTGCGTCAGCTTCTGCGCTTCCGCCAGGTAAGCCTCACTTCGCCGCAGGGCTTCCGCGGCGCAGCTTACGCTCGGTAACGTCCACCAGTACGGCGATTTTGCCGCTGATCCGGCCGTCGGCGTCGTATAGCGGCGAGGCGAAGATGCTGTAGTCGATGGGAGTGCCATCGCGCCTCCGGCGGAGCACTTCCACGCCGTGGAGGGTCTTGCCGCTGCGTACCTGCTCTCGAAGCCGCCTGAACTCCTCCTGGCCCTCGCTCGGCACGCTCGGAAGCGGGCGACCCATGACCTCCTCGGCACTCCAGCCCAGCATCTTCTCTGCCGCCGCGTTCCATACGTTTTGCACGTTGCCGTTCAGGTCCAAACCGAAGATCGCCACCGGTGCGGCGTCGATGATGGCGCAGCAGGTTATTCGACCGCTTCAGCTCGCTCTCGATTCGCTTACGCTCGGTGATGTCGTACACGGTCCCAATTCCTTTGGCTGCCTTCCCCCGCGGATCGAATTCGACTTCAGCCCTCTCATGAACCCATTTCAATTTGTCCCCGACCCAAATGCGGTGCTCGATGTCATAGGGTGCTCCTTGAAGGGCCGCCGCCCACGCGCGATCGACACGTTCCCGGTCTTCGGGATGGACCGCACCGAGGAAGGATTCATAACTAAGGGCTGTGCCTCTCGGTCTGTCGAACATACGATATACTTCGTCTGACCAGGTGAGTTGGTTGCGGGCGATGTCGAGATGCCAGCTCCCGATGTGCGCGATTTCCTGCGCCCGATTGAGATTGGCCTCGCTCTCACGCAGCTCCCGATTTACGAGTGAAGTTGCTAGAAGGTACGCTAGCCGCCCGCCGATTTCGTGGAACAGTCTTTCCTCCTCCGCGGTCCAAACACGCGCGTAAGAGCACTGATGAATTCCGAACTCCCAGGCCTTGCCCACCTTGGGGTGAATCACCATGGACATGAAGCTCTTGAAGCCAAAGCGTTCCGATACCTCCGCCGGAACTGGATGGAAAGGGTGCGGACCGAATTTCACGGGGCCGTCAGAGGCCAATAGGATACGAAAGCTTTCTGCAACCTCCGGGTCCATGGGCACTTCCACTCCCAAGGCCAGAACGCCGGGATATTCCGGCTGGCAGCGTTCCATGTGCACCCGCCAAACGGCCGCGCCGGGATCGCAGGGATACTGCAAAAACGCCCGGTCGCACTCGAAGATCGCCAGCACGGCGTCGAGCACGCCGCTCATCATCTGTTCCAGGTCATCCGTGCCGTGCGTGGCCCGGTTGACCCGGTCCATCGCCTCAAAGAATCGGAGATGTGCCAGACGTTCTTCTTCCGCGCTTTGCGCTCGGTGATGTCGCGAACGAGGGCGAGGTTGTAAGCCTTGCCTCCATACTCCGAATAGTTTGCGCTGATCTCGACCGGAAAAAGCCGGCCGTCTTTGGCGCGGTGGCGGCCTTCGAACGTCAGCGAACGCTGCGCCTTGAGAGCCCGCCAGTGATCGGGCCAACGCTCCTTGGGAAAATCGGGATCAATGTCCCACACGTCCATCGCGAGCAGTTCCTCGCGAGGGTACGCCAGGATGCGGCAGGATGCTTCGTTCACGTAGTGAAAACGCGCATGTTCGTCGATGAGGAAGGCTGCTTCGCGCACGTTATCGAGCGCGAAGCTTCTGAGCGCAAGGGAGGCCTCGGCTTCATCGCGTTCGACGCGGGCCCGCACGACCATGATGCCGAACGCCAAGTCACCAGCCAACTCCTCCAGTAATCGGATTTCGTCTGGAGAAAAGGCATTGGGTCCCGAGGAATAGATCGTCAGGACGCCGAAAACACTGGCGCTCTCGTCCTTCAAGGGCAGAGCAATGCAGGATCGATAGCCGCGTTTCAACGCACCCTCGCGCCAGGGCGCCATGCTGGGATCCGTGGTGAAGTCCTGGATATAGGTGCTCGTTCCGCACCGCGCGGCGGTTCCGGTGAGGCCACGCCCGCGCTCGGTATCGGCCCAAGTGATGTTGGCCGTCGCGAGGTACCCGTCCTCCATCCCAGCCCAGGCCACTGGACGCACGCTCTTGGCCTCATCATGCTCGCAATACCCCACCCAGGCCATGCGGTAGCCGGCTTCCTCGCAGACGATGCGGCAGATTTCTTGCAGAAGTGTCTGCTCGTCGGTTGCACGCATCAGAGGGTCTGGTTGCAATTGCTGATGGCCCGCAGTTCGCGGTTGAGGCGGCGCAGCGATTCTTCCGCCCGCTTTTGTGCGGTCACGTCCATCACCGCCCCGATAAATTCGACGTTGCCCGGCTCGTGTTTAACGGCGCGAGCAACAACGTGAATATGTTTTACGGAGCCATCCGGCATGAGCAACCGATGTTCATAATCAAGATCTCTCCGCTCCTGCGCGGCGCGCTCCAGCGTCTCTTGCACAATGGTCCCGATCCTCGGGATGAACTCGCTCGAGGACCAATGGCAGTGTCATCTTCGTTGAGGCATCGTATCCGAAGATACGGAACGTTTCCTCGGACCAAAAGTGTTCGTCGGTGGCCACATTCCAGCCGAAACTGCCCGTGTGGCTTAATCGCTGCGCTTCCGCCAGATACGCCTCGGCCAGCCGGCGCGCGGCGGCTTCCTGTTCCCAGCGCCGCAACTGGCCCCGCAACGCCCCAAAGAGCAGCAGCGCCGTGACCGCCACAAACGCCCACCCCTTGCCCACCGCTATTTCCTCCATGATCTCCGGATCGCGCACCAGCGCCACCAGCACTTTGTCGGAAACCAGTATCCAGACCGCCGCCACCAGCGCATACAGCAGGCTGGTACGCAAAGCCACATGGGAAAGCTTACCGGGCATTTGAAATTCCTTTTGGCGAAGGCGCCACGAATTTCCGCAATTCCGGTTCCGGTCCACTGGGTTGCGTGAGGTGAGGATTAGACATTGGCATACTTTTCCTTCGTCATAGGACGCGCCGCCCGGCGCGCACGCTCGGCAAGTTGGCTGGCGGTGATCCCGGTAACTACGCAAGCGATCCGCGAAGCCGAATCCAGCGGATCATCAACGGCAAAAGAGGGAACCGGCGGCACTAAGAAATAGTTCTGCGTGAGCGTGGCAACGATCGCGACAAAGGGGGCGTATCGCACCCCCCAAGCCGCGGACACGAACAGAACGGCCAGCAAGAAAATGAGCGTCACGATCGCCAGCCGCGGGCGTCCCGCATAGGTGTAGATCTCTACGATGCCTGCGACTGCTACGACGCAGGGCGCGATTCGGAGCACGGCTTTTGCGACGGGTCCCATGAGAGACTATTGTAAGCAGTATAACGGGGCTGAAGCAAGCGCGAGGATGGCCTGCCTCGCCCGGCGACGAGGGTTCGACGCACTGTCGAGCTGACGACAGAATTTGCTCCGCTTGAAGCGATTCGCGACGGCCTGCTTTGCCTGCTCATGGTTTCGCCTTCACAGATGCGAGTCTGTGGTAGATCATCTCTTGACCACCAGAATTGGGATTGCCGTATCTTTGTGGATCACCCCATAGGCAACACTGCCAAGAGCTGCCGCCACCAAAGCACTGTGTCCATGGGAACCCATAACAACCAGGTCTGCCTTTGACTGTTCCGCCTCTTTCACAATCTCCTCAACAGGATGCCCGAGTGCTATGACGATCTTCGATGGTACGCCTGCGGTTCTACCCCGTGTCTCTATTTCCCCCGCATATCTCTCCGCCGCCTCCCGTAAATAGTCATCCAGGGACTCAGCCACGCCCGGGAGCGATTGCCCAACAGGCACTGTCCGAGTTACCAGTAATCGCTTATCGATAACGCTCATAATGATGACTGAGGCATGCACCTGCTTTGCCAGGTCAACCGCATAGGCGCCGGCCTTGTTAGCTGTTGGTGAACCGTCTGTCGGCACAAGAATTGTCGAAATCATAGACTCCCCTTAGACAAGACCTGTTTCTTAAACCTTCTTTCCGGACAACATTGAGGCTCTAACATCCATAGTCCGATACAACAGCAGTTTCGCACGGTTACGCACGAAGGTCCGGGCCAAGGCACAGATCCCTGACCCCAACCGAGAGGGATCATAGGCGGCCCATAGACCGTATTCAGAGTCGCCGCCGCTTGTGGGCCGACCGGGATATTTGTTGTCATGCTGATGTCCCTTCCATCGTAGCACTGTATTCGCCACGCCGTGCCGCCCGATTGCACTTGGCTCGATGATACAGGGCTTGCTGGGCCGCTAACACCCGGGCCTCCTCGCCGCGCCAAATCTCCAAAGCCGGTTGCTGGATGGCGCGGGCAAACGAGAATGCCAACGCCCAAGGTCGTCGCGACTTGAATCTGACATTCATGGCATTCAAACGGGCCGAGGCCAATTCCGCGGGTTGGCCGCCCGACAGAAAGGCAATCCCCGGAACGGCCGCGGGGACAGCCCGCAAGAGACACCTGACCGTGGCATCGGCCACCTCGTCCACCGCTTCTTGCTTGGGGCAGGCCAATCCCGGAACCACCATGTTGGGCTTCAGAATCAGACCCTCCAGCGTCACCCGTTGTGTGTAAAGCTGGTTGAAGACCGTTCGCAGGACATCCTCCGTTACTTCGCCGCACCGCTCCAGGGTATGCGCGCCGTCCATGAGCACTTCCGGCTCGACGACGGGAACCAGACCGGCTTCCTGGCACAACGCGGCGTAGCGAGCCAACGCCTGCGCGTTGGCCTCGACGCAACCCCGGCTGGGAATACCATTGCCTACGACCATCACCGTGCGCCACTTGGCAAAACGGATACCCATTTTTGAGTATTCAGCCAGGCGGTCGCGCAGTCCGTCCAGACCTTCGGTTACTTTCTCTCCGGGATGACCCGCCATGTCCTTTGCACCCGTGTCAACTTTGATGCCGGGAATGATTCCCGCCTCGGTAACGGCCTTGACAAAGGGAGTGCCGTCTCTCGTCTGCTGGCGGATCGTCTCGTCGTAGAGGATCGCGCCGCTAATGCACTCCGCGAGACCGGGCGTGGTCACAATCAACTCCCGATAGGCGCGCCGGGCCTCCTCGGTCTGGGGAATCCCCAACCGGGCGAATCGTTTGTTGCAGGTTGGATTGCTTTCATCCATCGCCAGCAGGCCCTTGTCGCCGGCGACCAGCGCCCTCGCGGCGCCTATAAGCTCTTGCGTGTTCATTTGGCGTTGCCCCACTTCCAGTTCCGGATTTCCGGCAAGTCTTGGCCGTACTTGTCGATGTATTGCTTGTGCTCGATCAGCTTGTCCTTGAGCTGCTGCTTCAGGTAAATGCCCTTGTCGCCGGTCTGCGGCAGGCGGTCGATGGTGTCCATCACGAGGTGGAAGCGGTCCAGATCGTTCAGCACCGTCATGTCGAAAGGCGTGGTGATGGTGCCCTCTTCCTTATAGCCGCGGACGTGGATGTTGTCGTGGTTGGTGCGGCGGTAGGTCAGCCGGTGGATCAACCACGGGTAGGCATGGAAGGCGAAGATGACGGGCTTATCCTTGGTGAAGAGCTCGTCGAAGTCCCTGTCACTCAGTCCGTGCGGGTGCTCGGTCTGCGGCTGCAGCTTCATGAGGTCGACAACGTTGACCACCCGGATCTTCAGGTCGGGCAGATGCTCGCGCAGAATGGAGACGGCGGCAAGGGTCTCCAACGTGGGCACGTCGCCACAGCAAGCCATGACCACATCGGGCGCAGCGTCCTGGTCGTTGCTGGCCCACGGCCAGATGCCGATGCCCTCGGCGCAGTGTTTAAGCGCCTGGTCCATATTCAGCCACTGCGGCGCCGGGTGCTTGCCCGCAACCACGACGTTGACGTAATGACGGCTGCGCAAGCAGTGGTCCATCACCGACAGCAGACAGTTGGCATCCGGCGGCAGATACACGCGTACAATCTCCGCCTTTTTGTTGACGACATGGTCGATGAAGCCGGGGTCCTGATGCGTGAAGCCATTGTGATCCTGCCGCCAGACGTGCGATGCCAACAGGTAGTTGAGCGAGGCGATCTTCCGCCGCCAGGGGAGTTGCGCGTGACCTTCAGCCATTTGGCGTGCTGGTTGAACATCGAATCCACGATGTGGATGAACGCCTCGTAACAATTGAAAAGTCCGTGACGGCCGGTGAGGAGATACCCCTCCAGCCAGCCTTCGCACTGGTGTTCGCTGAGCATCTCCATCACCCGTCCGGCCGGGGCGAGGAATTGATCGTTCGGCACGGTCGCGGCATCCCATTGGCGCTGGGTCACTTCAAAGACGGCTTCCAGGCCGTTGGACAGCGTCTCGTCAGGGCCGAAGACTCGGAAATTCCGCTGCTCACCGTTGAACTTCGCCACATCGCGCAGGTAATGCCCGAGCACATGCGTATCACCGATGCCGCGTGTCCCCGGCACGGGCACATCCTCCGCGTATTCGCGGAAATCCGGCATCCGCAGGTCGCGGAGCAGAATGCCGCCGTTCGCATGGGGATTCGCGCCCATGCGTCGTTCGCCCTGGGGCGCGAGTTCGGCCAGTTCCGGTTTGAGGCGGCCTTGCTCGTCGAAGAGTTCCTCCGGCCGGTAGCTCCGGAGCCAGTCTTCCAGCAGCTTGAGGTGTTCGGGATGGGTGGCCGGGTCGGAGAGCGGCACCTGATGCGAACGGAACGTGCCCTCCACGGGCAGACCATCGACGACTTTCGGTCCCGTCCAGCCCTTGGGTGACCTCAGGACGATCATGGGCCAGCGCGGCCGAGTCGTGTCCTTCTGGTTCCGTGCCTTGCGTTGGATGCGCCGAATGCCCTCGATAACCTTCTCCAAAGTGCCGGCCATGAGGTGATGCATCTCTTGCGGCTCATCCCCTTCCACAAAGTGGGGTGTCCAGCCGCAGCCACGCAGGAACTGATCCAATTCCTTGTGCTCGATGCGGGCCAGGACGGTCGGGTTGCTGATCTTGTAGCCGTTGAGGTGCAGGATCGGCAGCACGGCTCCGTCGGTAATTGGGTTGAGAAACTTGTTGGACTGCCATGCCGTCGCCAGCGGACCGGTCTCCGCCTCGCCATCGCCGACGACGCAGGCGACGATCAGATCAGGATTGTCGAATACCGCCCCGAACGAATGGCTGAGCGAATAGCCCAGCTCGCCGCCCTCGTGGATCGAGCCCGGGCATTCCGGCGAGGCGTGGCTGGGAATTCCTCCGGGAAACGAAAACTGAATGAAGAGCTTCCGCAGCCCGGCCTCATCCTGGCTGATATTGGGGTAGATCTCGCTGTACGTGCCCTCCAGGTAAGTGTTGCCCACGACGGCCGGGCCGCCGTGCCCGGGGCCGGAGACGTAAATCATGTTGAGGTCGTATTTCTTGATGACCCGATTCAAGTGCACGTAGATGAAGTTCTGCCCGGGGGTCGTGCCCCAATGTCCCAACAGCATGTGCTTGACGTCCGCCAGCGTCAGCGGTCGCTTCAGCAGAGGATTGTCATACAGGTAGATCTGGCCGACCGACAGATAGTTGGCGGCACGCCAATAGGCATCCATCTTGTGAAGCAGTTCGGGGGACAGCGGTCTTCTCTTCATGGTTCAGTTCTCCTTTTTGCCGCCGAGGCTGAGAATGCGGCAAACCGTCTTGGCTATCATGAGTTCTTCATCCGTGCGAATGACGCGGACCGCGACCCCGCTGGCCGCCGCGGAAATCACACCTTCGTTCGCCGCGTTCCGCGTTTCTTCCAGTCCGATGCCAAGGAATCCCAGCCCCGCGCAGATACGGGCGCGGACCGTGGGCGCGTTCTCGCCGATGCCGCCGGCGAAGACCAGCGTGTCCAGTCCGCCCAACGCCGCCGCGAACGCGCCGATCCATTTCTTGACTTGGTAGCAGAACAGCGCGACGGCTTCCGCCGCCCGCACGTCCTGCGTTTCACGGTCGAGCAAGTCACGCATGTCGGAGCTGGTCTCCGACACGCCAAGCAATCCAGACTCGAAATTCACCATCTCATTGAATCGTCTGGCATCGAGGCCCTCAGTACGCACCAGATACCAAAGCAGTCCGGGATCGAGATCGCCCGAGCGGGTGCTCATCGGGACCCCGGCTGCCGGGGTGAAACTCATACTGGTGTCCACGGGTCTGCCGTCGGCCACCGCCGCCAGGCTCGCGCCATTGCCGAGGTGGGCGAGGATGACTCGACCATGTGCCGCCTCGGGTCCGGCCAGGCGCGCCAGTTCTCCTAGGAGAAACGCATACGACAACCCGTGAAAGCCGTACCGGCGCACCCCCTGGGCTTCATACCGGCGTGGAATCGGCAACAAGCGGGCGACGCGTGGCAGCCCGTGGTGAAACGCCGTGTCGAAACATGCCACCTGGGGCAGGTCGGGGAACCGGTGGTAGAACGTCTCGGTCAACAGGATCTCCTCCGGCAGATGTTCGGGATCGAAGGGGCTGAGCCGGTGCAACTCTGCTACCATTTCCGTCGTGATTCGCTGCGCCTCGCTATACTTGGGCCCGCCGTGCACCACGCGATGCCCAACAGCGGTCAAGGCGTCACGCCCGCCGCGTTCCTCGATCCAATCCATCAGAGCATCCACCGCCGCCGTGTGATCCGGCGCCGCCACCAACCGCGAGACGTTGTCCGCCTCGTTCGAGCTTTTCACCCGCAAGGTGGCCTCCGGCATTCCAATCCGTGTGATCCCACCCTCCAGAACCCGTCGGAGCGAGTCACCAGCCTCGAAAAGCGCGAACTTGATGCTCGACGAGCCGCCATTGACCGTCAGGATGCGTGGGTTACGGGGTTTCATGGATGACTCCTTCGTCATTCTGCAATCCGAACGAAGCCAGTTCCTCGCACGTGGACCGGTAATCCGTGTGAAGAATGCTTTGAATCCCCAGACCTTCCGCGATCTGGACGAACATGGGGGTGTTTTCAATATAGACCACCTGTCGGGCTGGCGTCTGGGTGATGTCCAGCGCAAGCCGAAAGATGTCCGCGTCGGGCTTGCGGACATGGACGAAGCAGGAGGAAATAAAAGAATCCACAAAGGCGTCCAGCTTGAACTTGCGAATCCTGTGAGCATTCAGCTCACGTGCTTCGTTGCTGACCACCGCGATCTTCAATCCGTGCTTTGCCTTGAGCTTGCGGACCAGTTCGATCATCTCGGGGTGAGGTTTCGATTGCGCGAATATGAAGTGCCGAAACTGAGCCCGCGTGAACGGTCTCTTTTGGTAGAAGACCACCCGATCCAAATACTCTTCCAGCGTGAGCTTTCCTTCCTCGTACGTGTCGAACGTCAAGTGGTGCCGATTCTCCATCTCGGCCAACTCCAGCTTGAAGTTCGCCGCGGCCCGTTTGCGGGCATGATGGTCCCACCCGTCGGTGAGCAGCACGCCGCCGATATCCACAAACAACGTCGTGACAGGGATTGCTTTCTTCATTTGGCCTCCATCAATGCCTTGGGCCACCATGGACGGCCCCCTCCCCGAACCAGGAGTATGTCGATCACGCCCATGAATTCTGAATCGTCCATTCCTTCATCCCTATCGCCTCGCCCACGCAAATCTCTCCGACGCCCTGGTCCCGAAGCCGCAGGGCCTCGTCGATCGCAGCGACCATGATGATCCGCTCCGCGCCAGAGCCACTGCCGCCGTGGTGAACGCCCGGAATACGTCCACAATCACGACGGTCCCTTGGGCCCGCTTGGCCCCTTCCAGGAGACTGTCAATTCTGACTCCCATACAACTCCATGCCGCTGTCGGAACAGAGGGCTCAGGCTACTAGCGAGTTGATGTGCTCCTCAAGGTCGGTCCGACATTTCCCGTATGACCTCGCCCGGTTACGCTGCCAGACCATGCTACATTATTCTACCAGCGCCCCGTTGCGCCTACCCCGTTTTCGACAGTTTTCCGGGCGGATGCGGGACGCTCGCCTGGGCGGCAAGGAGGCTTTTCGGCCTCGTCTCTTGCAGTCGGCGTAGAGCATTCCCTTGGATCATCGCAGCGAGAGCCATTCTGAAAGGCTTGTCGGCTCATCATGAAGGCACCATGCTGGCCACAACACGCAGCCGTTGAACGTGCTCCAGGATGGTGGCGAACAGCTCGCGAGAAACCGCCACCTCGGCCATCTGGAAGAGCACATACTTCGAGTGATGCACCGTTCTTTGGCCGTCGACCCACACTGCCACCATTTTCCTACAATCCTAATCCATTTTGGTCGATACCCGAAAGAAACTGTCGAGGGAAAGATCATGGACTGCATGCAGCAAAACCTTGAAGCACTGGCAATCTTGCCGGACGCAGATGGTGGATTCGGCCTCTGTCCCACCGTTATGACCGAGGCGGAATTGATCCGCTTTCTCCGCATCCCGGAGATCAGCACTGCCGCCAACCACCGTCACGTCGTTGAGAATCTCAAACATGTGCACGGCCTGCCCCGGATCCACCTGTGTGGAAAGACCGTGTACTTGGCCGATTCCGTCAAGCAGTGGCTCCAGCAGCGCGTCATTTGTGGTTGATGAAGGCACGTTCTGGTACAATGGGGCTTGGACCAACCCAAGCCCTCGGCCAGCATCGGAAAGGAGGTTCAACATGAAAGAGCTGGTAAGGCTTAGGATGAGGCCCTCGCGTGATAGGAAGTCTTTTCGGTATATGCTTGACTACGTGGACCAGAATGGGAAACGACGGCAGATTTCGCTCGGCCATGCAGATAAGCGCCAGGCCGAACGCCAAAAGCATGAGAAGGAATTGGAGTTGCGGATGAACATCACCGATCCGGTGTCAATGAAGCTCACAGACTTCTTTCGGGATAGTCTCGCGCACGAAAGGACAGGTGCGTGCCACTACGCTCAGGGAGACGGCACGGTCGATGAACGACTTCATTGCCTGCGTGGGCGACATCGACGTGCAGGAAGTGCAGTACCAGCATGGGGAGCAGTTCATCCAGTATTGCTCGGGCCAGGACATCTCGTCCGCCACCGTGGCGAAGAAAGTGAAGCACCTCAAGAGGGTGTTCCAGCTTGCGGAAGATCGGGGCCAATTGGATCGGCACCCCCTGCGCAAGCTCAAGCCGCCCAAAGCTCCTCGACGAAAGATTCGCGTGTTCACTGACGATGAATGCGACCGATTGTGCGTGGCCGCCCGGCAGTACGAGGAGAAAGGCCGTCCCGTGAAATGGGAGCTGCTCATTCGCATGTGCTTGGGCACCGGTATGCGGCGGGGAGAACTGATGAACACCACGTGGCGGGACATCGACTTTGCCAATATGACGGTTGAGGTCTCTCCGAAGAAGGACTGCCAGGATACGTGGGAATGGTACATCAAGGACACCGATCGCCGAACACTTCCCCTGACGGCCGAGTTGGTGAAACGGCTGGTCGAACTCCAGATATCTCAGCCGGAAGGAAACCCGTATGTCTTTGTTCCGAAGGCTCGGTATGAGCAGATCCAGGAGCTGCGGTGAAAGGGGCAATGGACTGTCGAGAAGGGGCGATCCCCACTCTCGAAATTCTGCCATCACTTCAACAAGATCCGGGCGCGGGCCGGCATGGCATCTGGCACGTTCCACGATCTCCGACGGACCTGCCTGAGTAATTGGATCGTCCAAGGACTGAGTCTGCACGAGGTCAAGGAATTGGCCGGGCACGCCGGGATTGAGACCACTGATCGGTTCTACTTGGCGGTTCGGAAGGACGTGGTGGATCGCGCCGGGTGGCCTCTGAAGCGTCTCGCAAGGGCGATTCTGTGGCGCGCTTGTTGCGCACCCCAGCGGAATCGGACAAAACTGGAAAACCACCGTGCGTAAGTGCTTTGCAGAAAAAACCTTAGAATGCGACGTCTGATAATGATGCGCAGGTGGTTCAAGTACAACCAGTCCGTTGCCCGGACCTATAGATCGTTCATCGTTCAAACCGCGTGTTTTGTGCTTGACAGAGTTTCCACACGCGGCAGTTTTGACTGAAATAGATGTGGGCGGAGTCATTTTGGAGACATAATTTCAAGGGTGATTCCTGTGATATTGGGGCCATATTGGGAGACACCCGAGAACGGATATTATTTCTGGAGTTTTGCATTCTAGGGTAGGGCCAAGTGACTTTTGACTTCGGCAAAATCCCAGCGATCTACCTCGATCCGTTGGATGACCCAGGCCAGGGTGTCACTGAGGGTCTGCCGCAGAACCGCCATGCAGGCTTGGCCGATGGTCGTCAGCCGTTCCAGTGCCCAACCACGCGTACGACTGTGCCCCAATTGCCGCATCAGGACGCTGTACGCCAGGAAGACCAGATACAGGTGCCGGGTCTGGCCCAGGCCACTCCGCAACTGACAGTCGCCCATGCCCAATTGTTGCTTGCCGTCCCGATGGAAGCACTCCGTGCCCGTCCAGCGGTACCGATAGACCTTCAGAATTCGAATCACCTCCCAGCCCGTCCGATTCGTCACCAGGATCTTCTTGACCTTGGCCTCCTGCCGGTGGCCCCACAGCAGCAAGACGCGGACCTTGTGATCCACGCCGGGAAGCCGCACGGTCCGGGTGAAATACCATTGCTCCGTGTCGCCGACCCGAATCTTCTGGCGATCGGCCGGTGCGATCTGGGCCGCGAAGTCCGTGGCCTTGATTTCCTGACCGTTCACCAGCAGCTTGCGATTGGTCTTCAGATCGCCCACGTAGGCGCGCTCCAGACCCTCGATATAATTGAGGTTGTCCTTGTGGGTGAACCAACTGTCGAAGGTGAAATCCCCCGGGATGCCGTTAGCGATCACCCAATCGACCAACTGGCGAAACAGCACGTTGTGATCGCGGAACTCGATCTCTTGCTGTTCACAGTCCGTGCGTTTGACGAAGCGATAGAACTCCAGGGGATAGTGCTTGCCCGAGGGGCAGACGTAATTGACGATCAGGTAGTCGTGGGCGATCTTGTAGCGCTCCTCAGCATGATCCCAGAAGTAACCCGCGTCCTCGATGAGCTGGCCGTCGTGATCGATCAGCACATTGTCGAGGGGGATTACTCCCCGGCGCTGAACCGGGTCTCGCGTCGGTTTTGCAGCCAATCGATCCGTTGCTGATTGAGGGCTTCTTCCTCCCAGACCGCTTCCGTCAGCCAGCGGTTCAGACAGGATTGATCCGTCGTGGCGGCGAATTCCCGATGGATGGCCGAGACGTTCTTCTTCGGGGCGATCATCAGTCCGGTGAGGTATTCGGCGAAATGACGCCGTTCCGGCTCGTTGGCGAACGACGGACCGAACACCTCCAAGGCCTCCTTGACGACGGTGGGATAGTCTACAATAGCAGGCATTACGCGAACTTCTTTCCTATCTCTTTCGCCCCTGCCATTGGGATTTCGTATCAGATTTCTTATCCAGACTACCATTTTTCAAGGTTGAAAGTTCGAATTGCAAAAGTCCAGTTATTTCGTAAGACTTTAGGGTTGTGCGGGAGTGAAGTCCTTGAGAGCGGGGAGCTTTCCCGTCGTGATGTATATCCGCAGGGCTTGCTCGACAATCTTGATCGGATTGAGGCCGCGTTGTTGGAGCGTGGTGAAGACACTCATGAGGATCGCCTGGGTTGACGCCCCTTTGGCACTGCGGTTGTTGAAGCTGTTCTTGCGCATGATCACCGCCAACCGGATGATCCGCTCGGCAAAATTGTTTTCGAAGGGGACTTGGGGGTTCAGCACAAAAGTGAACAGTTCCTGCTGATAGCGTCGCAGACGCTTGACCAAGCGCTGGGCTTCGCGGTTGGTCCACTCCATCTCGATCATCACTTGCAGGCGTTGCTGAATCCGGTGATGCCGCCGTTCATAGGTGGCCGGGGCCCTGTCGTCCCGTCGTTGGCGTAGACGGATCGCGTCCCGAATCAGGCGGCGGAGTTTCTTGGCAAAGCGGGCCCAATCCCCACCCGTGTCCTTGTACCGTTCGACCCGCTCCAAATCCCGCAGCAGGTGGACCAGGCATTTTTGCTTCACGCAGACCAGAATGCTGTACGCCGCCCAGAAGTCACTGACCAAGACCCCGGCAAACTGCTCCGTGATGAATTTCAAGACCACCGGGCTGGCGCGATCGCTCGATGGCAAAGCGGGTCGCCGTGGGCGTGGTGAAACACCACAGCCAGCCGAGAAGGCCGTTGATCCGCCAGCCGGTCTCATCGGCGTACAGTACGCCGGCCCGGAGGATCTCCGCGCCGATCTCCTCGTACCAGGACGGGAGGATCTCGGCCAAGCGATGCCACATCTGCACCAGACCGCCCGGGGTGAGGACAAACTGCCGGTGGAAGTTGAGAACGGACAGGATCTGGGAGATCGTATTCCCGAGGGCATAGTGCCGCCAGGCACTCATCACCAACAGGCGGTTGCCGATCGTAGCGTTCGGTAACGCCTCCGGCACTTTCGGCTCCACCATCTGGCGGCAACGTGGACACCAGTCCCGATGGATCGTGTGCGCGGTGACCTCGACGTGGACATCGTGCGGGATGTCCTCGATATACCGTTGGCGGGAGACGTGGCACTTCGTGAGCTTGCCGCCGCACTCTGGGCAGTGGGATTCGCGGTGCTGTACCGCGTGGTCAATGTGATTGGGTTTCGCGCGACAGTGGCCTTCATGACCCGGCTTGCAACCCGGTTTCTTCTTCCGGCCTTTTTTCTCCGGCTTCTCGTAGGGTGCTTTCTGGCCGGAAGGACAGGACGGGTCATCCCGACGGCTCGGGGGAGAGCGGTCCCCGTTACGGTCGGCGAGGATCTTGGCTTGCGCGAGCAAGGCAAAGACCACGGCTTGCTCGCCCAAGGCGAAAATGGCCTTGGCTTGTTCTGCGGTCAGCTCCGGCCCTAACCGGATTCCGTGAATCTCCAATGGTTCCGCGGTCTCTGCATTCATTACGCGGAACGTACACGGCCCTAAAGGCGAGCGCAATAGCCCAGTTTGCCATTGCCACATTTTTGGGCTTACGCAAAGTCACAATCTGCCTCATGAGACTGAAATCTTACATTATTTCATGCCGGAGCCGCAGGCTGTTGCGACACTCCTCCGTCGAAAGAGGAGCAACAGGGAACACAAGGCATGCCCGCGTGGGAGGGCCATGGGATATCCGCTCGACTACGATTTCCCGGCCACCGCGATGGCGGCCTTTGCAGGTAGAGTCTCCTGGAGGGATGACGCATTTCTGTCCGAGATCAGGATCCCGGGTGGACCACTTGGGCGGTGAGGTATTTGGCCAATGTCTCGAATTCAAGCGCGTGCTTGCAGTGGAATGGCAAGAGCTTCTGGTACTGTCGCACCTTCTGTCTGTCTTTGATTTCTTCGAGCCGGATGTCTGCAGCAACCCTCACCTCGTGGAGCGCGCCTATGAACAGGATGCCCGTCTGGCTGGCTGGGAGCGTCTCGCCGATTCTTGCGGCGATGAAGGTGTCTCGTTGGGCGAGCAGGGAGGTCTTGGTGAACTTGTATTTGGCGATCGCCAGGAGCTTGGACCTGATGGATTTGGCCTGGGTGAGGGCCATGAGCCCGTCGTATTCGTGTTTGACGAGACCGAAATCCTCAGTCTTGACAAGTGAAGCGCCCCGCTGGAGGAGCGTTTGCACGAGTTGATAATTCAGACTGCCTGCCTTGGCGGTGTCCTCCACGATTCTCTGGCCGATGTGTCCGTCTGCCACCATCCCGTCTTGATAGACCTTCATGCCCGTCACGTCGACGCCGTCGAAGTACTCCCATACCGAACGCCAGAATCCGGCGACAGTCTCCCGATGCTGTGTCCAGACCTCTTTCCCCAGACGGGCGATACCGCGTTCCGCGACCACTTTTGACAGGGACCCCAGGTCGGCACTGGTGTGCAGGATGGGTACGTAGATGAGCGTTCTCGTGGCCATCACAGACCGCAAATCCCCCTACGCCTTCGCCTCACAGCGCGCCATCCTCTTGCGGAGTTCCTCGTTGCGTTCCAGTCGCTTTTTCAGGTCCCGGTTCTCCTGTTCGAGATTCTTGCGCCCGTCCCGCAGGACAAATACGAGTCCTGCTGCCACCAGTTAACCCCCATCTCCACGGCCCGGTCCACAGAGGCCACGAGCAGTCTGATCTTGATATTGAGCAGGTCGATGTCCGCCACCTGAATGCGGATGTCGCCGGCGATGACGATCCCCTTGTCCAGGACCCGCTCCAGGATGTCCGCCAGGTTCGTGGCTTCCGTCGCATGGATCATCTTCTGTTGTGTCATGGCACAGTCTCCTGAAGGACTATAGCAAATCGCCTAACGGGCCGAGATTGATGTGGAGGTCCTTGTCTTCGAGCCCGAAGATCGCCTGCAATTCCTTCATCTTGTCTTCCAGCTTCATCAGCGTCATCCCCAGGTTCTCGATCTGCTCGTCGGACAGCGAGCCCGCCTCCATTCTGCGCATCGCCTGCTTTTCCAGGAGTTGGCGAATCAGCTCAATCAGGGTTAGCACCAGCTTCGCCAGGCCCTTCTCCACATTCTGCGGATTCGCCTCGATGCGCTGAGGGAGTCGATCCTGGAGCTTCTCCAGCTCTGTCAGGAATGCCTGGGGTGAATCGGTTTCAACTTTCTCTTCTATGATCATTCAGTCACGAAGCTATATGGGGGCCAAGGTCCGCTGAGCAGGTACTCGAAACCAGGCTCACGGCTCCGAACTTCGGCAAAGGCCCGCCGAAACACGGCGCCCCTGTCCTTGTTGACCAAGTAGACTCCCTCGAGGGCAAAAGCATCTGCGGCGGTCTGGCGCAGCCGCTTCGCCGTGACAAACCCGCTCAAGGCGGCGTCGAGCCTGCGTCCGAATTGGTCCGCCTGCTCCGACAGGACTTGGCGACACTGATATTGGTGGTATCGCTCCCGCATGTACTGCTGGCCCGAGGATTCATGCGGCGCCTGCACCCGCAACGGAACCGCAGGGCAATTAGCCGGAGGCCAGAGGACTCGGACGCCGAATTCCACCTGGTTGCACAGCCGGCGAAGACTCTCTCGGAAGTCGTCGTAGTGCTGGGAGATCATGGCCAGGATCGCCTCCTGACTGGTGAAGACCGTAGGAAATCTCATGGGCAGCACGGTATGGGTCCGCATGAGCCGCTCCACCACCGCCTCGTGCTGGACCGCCCCGGCGACAATGTCCTGAACCGGCTCTGCCAGGAGACTGACAACGACCCCGATCCCGCGATAGGGCAGATTCCATACCACGCCGCCGTGCAACCCGGTGATGCCTTCCGGCACGCCGCCGTCGGAGTCGATGATGCAGTAGGTGGCGTAGGAAGCGGTCATGGCGTGGATTCCCTCCCGGCGGGTGAACCTCGCAGTCGCTCCATCGTCTCCACCGAACTGAGCAGGACCCTCAGCCCTACGTAGATGAGGTCCACGTCGGCCACGGAGATCACCAGATCGCCCGCGACGACCACGCCCTTGTTCAGAACCCGGTCCAACACTTCCAGGAGGGTCACGTCCCTTTCCGTGGCAACCGCGCTATCCATTCGTCACCTTCTTCGTAGGTCGTGCATCCTCGCACGATTCCGTGGCACGGGCATCCTGCCCGTGATCCAAATCCATGGGTATGCTACATAGACGAGCGGGGGCGCTCGCCCCACTTTGATCGCAGAAGTTGTAAGGCGGCCAGGGACCGCTGCACTCGACAGCAACGCTCTGATCGACATAGCGTTCGTTCAGGGCATGGGCCATATCCAGGAAGGTTGGGACATCGTGGTTGGCGACCAGAAGAGCGACGTTGAGAATCATGACGCCCGATCGATCCGTCATCCCCGGGGGCAGAATCTTGTTCATCCGCATCTGGACACTGACCGTCTGCAAGGCCGCCACCACCTGCGCGGCATATTGGTCAACCCCGTCAACCAAGGCGGCCTTGACCAAATCCTCACGCTTCTTCTTGAGCAGAAAAGCCCGGCCGGGAGCAGCGCGGTGAATCGCCTGGTTCAGGTCGGATACGGGGCCATCTTGAGAACGAACGTTGTTCTCCAGACTCTGTATGTCACAGTAAGCCTTGACGCCCCACTCCGCCTTGTCTTCGAGATGTTCCAGGAGCGTCTTGAGCTGCTGCCGTCCGTTCGGAGCTGCAGCATGAGGTTCTCGTCCGTGCGGAAGAGCATCCCGAACCGGAAAGGAACCGCGCAGCGATCCCGCATGACGGCTTCCACGATTCTCTCGTGCTTGGTCGTCTCGGCGGCGACCCACTCCAGGTTGTCCAGATTTCGGCGTAGATTCGACGGCTCGAACTGGCTCGCCTCCACGTGGGAAACCACGGCGCATAGCCCTGCCTCGCGCACCAAATACAATTCGTCGGGTCGATCCTCGACGCGCGCCAAGTCCGGCGGCTGGGCCGTCACGCAATACAGATAGACCAGATGCTCCTTGTCCATGTCCGCCTCCCTGCCTCGACCGCGTTACGCCGTCTGCATCGCCAGACCCTGGCGTTCGTAGGACTCGACCTCCATCGCCGGCGCTGAGCCGGACGCGATAGAGGTTCTTGTCTTTCACACGCGACGGCAGCCCCAGGGCCTTCAGGAAGGCACTTTCTTCGAAGACCTCCGCCTCCACGTCCCAGATTTCATTGGCCTTGTTGATGCCCACCACGCGGACGCCGTCGGCGCCCAGGACCCGCTGCAGAAATTCGGTGACGGTCTTGCTGACGGTTTCGATATCGGTCATAGTTCATCCTGTCCTTCTTCTGGTGGTCCGCTGAGCCGGTCCAGCTTATCCAACAGATCACGTTCCTTCTCGGTATACTCTTGCTCGGTAATCTGACTCATTTCGAGCTGCATCTGCAGCCCCATGAGCTCTTCCTTGACCCGGCCGGCATCGTTGAGCTCCTGGTCCACCACGTCATTGATCTTCTGGCCCAGCCACATGACGCCCTTGAGCGGCGCCAGCAGAATGCTGTCGAGCAGAAACATCAGTAGTTCTCCATTTGAATCATCAGGGTCACGAAGTTGAACGGCGGCATCGTCCCCACATACTTGAGAGTCGCCGTGCCGGTGTACTTCTCGCCCAACGCCTGTACGCTCCGATCGAAGCTGGCCTCCTGGCTCTTGGGCACGAAGAACGCGGCGTTGACGATCATCAGCTCGCCGTAAGTATTGTTGGTCTTGACCTCGGCGGCCAACGGCGAAAGGGTCTCCACGATATCGTCCGCGGCCGACTGCTTTTCCTCCCCCAGGGCTTCTTCGACCATCTGGCCGATGCGCATCCGCTCGTAGTGGGTCTGGTCGGGCGGCCGGCTCGCGATCTTCGCCTTGGCCGCCTTGATGGCCTCGTGCTTGTCGAGGATGGTCTCGTAGATATTCTCCTGGAAGACGGCCTTGAGCCCGAGCTCTACCTTGTCGCCGACTTGGGCGAGGAGACGCTGGAAGCTGTCATATTCGGCCGTCAGGATCCGTTTGACCTTTTCCTCGTCCTCGGCGATCGTGGCGAACCGGACCGGCAGCACCGGCTGCTGCTCCATGACCGCCTCGATCGCCTTTTGGTGGGCGAGCGTATTGTCACGCGACACCCGATACCGCGTCAGCGGGGCGTCGCTGACGACCGCGGCGATGTTGCCCACCACAATAGTATGCAACGGGTCGCCGCGGCCACCGATTCCCAGGGGCCCAAAGGACCGGGGCTCGGGCGACCCGATGATGCAATAGATGTACTTGCCTTCTTGGACAGCGGTGGCGGTGCTCATTTTTCCCACTCCTCCGGATAGATTACGAGGTTGACGAAGTTGAACACCGGCAACGGGCCGGAGTAGAGGAACCGGAGGCGCTGGCCGTATTCTTCACTCAGATCCTCCATGATATTGTCGAACTCCTTTTCCCGGCCGCGTCCCACGAGGAACGCCGCGTTCAGGAACATTTCATCGCCGAGAGTCTTGTTCAGCACGAGTTCGTAGGAGCTGCGATGCAGCCGCTCGACGATTTCCGTCGGCGAGGGTCTGCTTCTTCTCTTCGAGCGCCTTTTTGACCAAGCGCCCGAGCTCGATTTTCCCCCGCAAGTCCCGGTCGCCGGCTTTCGGCCAGAGCCTCTTCGCGCTGCCGCAGGAGCGGATTCTCGCCCAGCAACTCCTCGTAGACGCTGCTCATGTCCCGCCAGAAGCCTTTGACGCCCAATTCGACCTTGTGGTCCATCTCGGTCAGCCGCCGCTTGAACTCCCGGCGTCGGCGGTCCAGCAAGTTCCTGACCTCGTCCGCCCCGGACGCAATGGTCCCGAACCGGACCGGCAGCACGCTGTCGAACTCGCCCATCACCTGCTCGATCACCCGTTGATGGGCGATCAGATTCTCCCGGTTGGCGGCGCACGCGGTGGCCGGGCAGTTGCTCACGACCATGCTCAGATCGTCGTACCCGATGGTCAGGACCTCGTCGCCGCGTGTCCCGACGCCGATGGGGCCGTAGTTGCGCTCCTGCTCCGTCTCGACCACACAGTAGATGTACTGGCCTTCCTGCTGCATATCATTTCATCGTCGTGACCAAAATGGTGTTCTGCTCCGACGTCTGCTCGTGGCAACGGGGTCCCTTCTCGTGCGGCGTCCGGCCGGAGGTCCGGTAGTAGTCGAGCAGGATCTTGTACGCCCGGCTCATGTCGGCGAATTTCTTCTCGATCCCGGGAACGTTCGGGTTCTTGTCCGGGTGGCACGTCAGGGCCACTTGGCGGTGGGCTTGCTTGATCGCCTCGGCCGTGAGGGAGCTGTCATACAGCCCCAGTTGCCGCCGGGCCCAGTTCACCTCTTCCAGGTCGGTCCTCTTGACCTCCAGAGTATAGAAGCTGTACGGCGGCAGCGGCCCCACGCAACGGAAGTCGAGCCGATCGTCGGATTGGGCGTTCAACTCCTCGACCTGGCGGTCGAACGCCTCCTGCTGGTCCTGGCGGATCAGGAAGGCGGTATTGAGCACCATCTTGTCGTCCATGAGGTCGTGCGCCTCTGCATTCCTCGGCGAGGAGGACGAGAGCGACGCGGATTTGCTCGGCCATCTGCTGCTTCTCTCTGTCCGCGAGCTGCTTGACGAACATGCCGATCCGCACCCGGTCCTCGACGGTCGCGCCCCCCGGCTTGTTCAGCAGCGACTGCTTCAACTGTGTCACTTGCGGGACTTGCGCGATTTGGCTCAGGAGAGAGTCGAAATCACCGAGGCATGGCGGTCACGTCGATCTCCACTACGCCCTGCACTTTCCGGAGCGTTTCTTGGATCGTCGTCGTAGCCGCTGGCCAGAATCCGCCGCACCTGCTCGTCATTCTCGGCGCAGGTCCCCAGTCTCAGGGGGACAATCGGATGCGTCGCCATCACTTTTTCGATGACCTGCTGGTGCCGCACCAACAATCGCGCCAGGGCGTCCTTCGGCATCGCGGCATAATCGACCACCGGCGCATCGGTCACCACCGCCGATATGCCGCGCCAGCTCACCGTGTACGCCCGCTCCACTGCGGCGCTATCCTGCGCCGAGTCCACCTCGAACTGCACGACTCCCTCCAGTGGGAAGCTCTCCGCCACACCGCCGCTTATGACTCCATAGATGTACCGGCCCATCGCATCCATACCAATCCTTATCCATTATTCAAAGAATCAAATTCTCCCCGGTTCACGTTTTGCCGTTCGAGCAGCGTCAGAGCCTCCTCAAAGTGGCGGCGGGAGATCACCAGGGCCGCCTGGTCATGGATGTGCTCCCGGACGGCGAGCATCGCGGCCCTGCGGCACACGCCCTCGATGTCCGAGCCCGTGGCCTCCGCCATCCGTTGGGCCAAGCGCTTGAGATTGACGTCCCGGGCCAGCGGCTTGTTTTTCGTGTGGATCGCGAAGATCCGTTCCCGCGTGTTCTCGTCCGGCGTCGGCAGCTCGAACAGGAGGTCGAACCGGCCGCTGCGGAGCATGGCTGGGTCGATCAGGTCCGGCCGGTTGGTGGCCGCCAGGACCACGACGCCTTTGAGCTCTTCGATCCCGTCCATCTCCGTCAGGAATTGGCTGATCACCCTTTCCGTCACCTGGCCATCGCCGCTCGATCCCCGCCGGGGAATGAGACTCTCGATCTCGTCGAAGAACAGGATGACCGGCGCCGCCTGCTTGGCCTTGCGGAAGGTCTCGCGGACGCCGCGTTCCGACTCGCCCACGTAGCGGTTGACAAGCTGCGGGCCTTTGATGGAGATAAAGTTCACGCCGCTTTCGGTGGCCACCGCCTTGGCCAGCAGCGTCTTGCCCGTGCCGGGTTTGCCGTGGAGCAGAATGCCTTTCGGCGGGATGCGTCCCCGCCTGCTCGAAGACCTGGGGATACTTCAGGGGCCACTCGACCGCCTCCCGCAGCTCCTGCTTGATGTCGTCCAGGCCGCCCACGTCCGACCATTTCACGCAGGGCACCTCGACGAACACCTCCCGGATGGCCGACGGCTCGATCTCCTTCATGGCCTCCAGGAAGTTGTCCATCGTGATTTCCAGCTTCAGCAGCGTCTCGTAGGGGATGTCCGACATCTCGAAGTCGATCTTCGGCATGATCCGGCGCAGGGCCGACATGGCCGCTTCCCGGGCCAGGGCTTCCAGGTCCGCGCCGACGAAGCCGTGCGTGACATCCGCCAGCTTGTCGAGGCTCACGTCGCCGGCCAGGGGCATGCCCCGCGTGTGGACCTCCAGAATCTGCAAGCGGCCGTTGCGATCCGGAATAGGGATCGAGATTTCCCGGTCGAAGCGGCCCGGCCGTCGCAGGGCGGGATCCAGCGTGTTGGGAATATTGGTGGCGCCGATGACGATGACGTGGCCCCGGGCCTCCAGGCCGTCCAGCAGCGACAGAAGCTGCGCGACCACGCGCCGCTCCACCTGCTTTTCGCCGCCCATGTCCTCCCGCTTGGGGGCGATGGCGTCGATCTCGTCGATGAAGATGATGGCCGGGGCATGGCTCTGGGCGGTCTCGAACACGCTGCGCAGGCGTGCCTCGGACTCACCGTAGAATTTGCCCATGACCTCCGGGCCGCTGATGCTCGTAAAGTAGGCGTCGGTCTCATGCGCCACGGCGCGGGCGGTCAGGGTCTTGCCCGTTCCCGGCGGGCCGTACATGAGAACCCCTTTCGGGGCGTCGATGCCGAGCCGCTCGAAGACTTCGGGGTACTTCAAAGGCAGCTCGATCATCTCCCGGATGCGCTGGATCTGCGGCCCGAGTCCGCCGATGTCCTCATAGGAGACTCGCGCCCGCTCGACCTTGGTCCCTTTGGTCTTGATATTGATCGTGGTGGAGGCCGTAATCAGGACCACGCCTTCGGGGCTGGCGTCTTCCACCAGGAAGTCGCACGTCTTGCGGCCGAACAGGCACGCCCGCACTTTGTCCCCGGACAGGACCGGCAGTCCCTCGATGAGCGAGCCGACGTACTTGCTGTCCTTGTCTTTTTCGAGCCGGCCGGTCGCGGTCAGCGGCGACAAGGTGATCTTGCGGGCGGATTGGCTCGGGACCGCCTGGACCGTCACCTTCTCGTCGATCCCGATCTTGGCGTTTTCCCGGGTGATGCCGTCCATCTGGATCGTCCCTTTGCCGCGATCGTCCACGTAACAAGGCATCACCTTGGCGACGGTCTGGCGCTTGCCTTCGATCCCGATGACCTGGCCCACTTCCAGTCCCAGGGCCTTCATGTCGTCGGGGTCGATGCGCGCGATCGCCCGGCCCACGTCCTTGGGCAGGGCTTCCTTGACCTTGAAATCTCTCATGCTATTTGCTGACCTTGATTTCGAGGATGCCATTGTTGTAGCGGGAGGTCATGGTGGCGGGTTTCACCGGGGCGGGGAGCAGGACCTCCTTGTGGTATTTGCGTTTGCCGCTCTCGGCGCGGATGTCCAGGATATCGTCCTTCAAATCCAGGTGAATGTCGGCCTGGTTGATGCCTGGCATCTCCGCCAGGACCCGGATTTCGTGCTCCTCGTCGAAGACGTCCGTGAGCGGCTCTCGGACGTCCTCGACGGACGGTCCCGTCGGCGTCTGCTTGATGTTGCCGAAGGGCTCGACGACCGGCTCGCCCCCGACCGCCGTCCTCACGGAGAACCCGAAGACGCCTTTCATGCCTTCCTTGAGATGGCTCAGGTCCACTTCCCCTTCCTTGCTGATCTGCCCGCCCGACTCCTTCAGCTTGGCGGCCAGGTCGATCAGGTTCTCGATGCCCTTGAACAAGCCCCCCAGACCCAGCTTGCTCGATCCGAAATCGACGTTGAAGTCCTTGTCGTCTTTCTTCTGGCTTGCCTTGGCCATGTCTTGCCCCTTTGAAAAGTAGCATGGGCCCCAAAACGAGAGAATTGGAATCATGGAATGATGGACATATTGGGGACTGCGAGTCATCCGCCCAATACTCCATCATTCCCTCTGGCCGGATGCCCGTGCCGCTGTCAATAGTTGATATCGACCATCTTGATCGGCTGGCTGGGAGTCTTGATGCCGGCCTCGGCCTGTTGCTCCCGCACCATCTCCTCCTGCAGCAAGCAGATGCGTTTATTGATGCTCCCCAGGTGCCGCTCGATCACTTCCCGTCGGGCGTCCAGGGCGAGCTTCTCCTGCGTCAAGTCGGCTCTTTTCCCGGCCCAGCGCATAGAGCTCCAGGTGGGCGGACCGCTGCGTTTTCGGTACGGAGCTGAGCCCCGCCGTGTGGATGCTCTCCAGGATCGTCACTCCGTGTCTGAGCTTGGACTTTGGCATGGTGGTACTCTCCTCAAGCAACGGAAGCCATCTCGACTGTGCGATTGCGATCGATTGCGGATTGTCGGATTGCTGGGATTCGACGATCCGCCAGAGCTTCGTTCAATCCGCCATCGCCACGAGGCCCAGCTCTCTTGGCGACCAACTCGCTCACGATCTCCTTGACCCGGTTCTGGTTCGTTTTCGAGCCGACGCGGCTGGTCTCCGAGGCGAGGATGTCCTGGCACATCTGGAGAAACTCCGCCGGCTCTTGCGCCGGCGTCAGGCCCTGGATCTTGAGGGTCTTGGCGATCATGATGGAGCCGCGCACCGTCGGGGCAAACTCGCACTTGCCCGATTCCCGCAGTCCCCGGACGATGTGAACGACCATCTCGACGCTGGCACGCGGCAGCTTGGACCTTGCCTCCGTGATGGCGACCTCCGTGTCATAGTCGCAGTAATCCAAATCCATCGTAATCATGCGATCGCGCAGGGCATCCTGGCTCCGGTGCACCCCGGCGTATTCCTCGGGATTGGAGGTGAAGATGGCGGTGAAGTCCGGGTGCACCTTCAGATAGGGCTCGTTGGCGTCCCGGGCCGCCGGCAA
Source organism: uncultured Planctomycetota bacterium (assembly GCA_963750205.1). Lineage (GTDB taxonomy): Bacteria > Planctomycetota > Phycisphaerae > Sedimentisphaerales > Anaerobacaceae > PLanc-01. The sequence goes on along the minus strand of CAVVRJ010000011.1, from coordinate 64,182 downwards.
GTCCATGATCCGCTCCTGCAGGATCGACAGCAGCGTGTTGTTCGCCTCCGGCCGGGAGCGCGTGAATTCATCGTAGACCAGCGTGAAGCCGTATTTGCAGGCCACGGTCAGACGATTGTCCACCCACCGCTTGGTCAGATCTTCTTCCGTCTTGAGGACCCGGGAGACGAATCGATCCACCACGCGCCGGGCCCGGTAGCCGTGCTCGCCGCCGATCAGGTCGGAGGTGGTGAACTCCTCGTCGCCGTGAATCATCACCACGGGCCGGCCCAACTGGCTCGCCAGGTGCATGGCCAGGGTGGTTTTGCCGGTCCCGGAAGGACCCCGCAAGTGCACGGGAAAACCCGCCCGGATATAATTGAGGGCCCGGCGGGTCAGGTTTTCGACGTAGGGCGTCTCGACAAAGTCGGCCAGGGGACTGGGCTTCAAGAACCGTCATCATCTCATCGATCATTGCGTGTTACCTCCGCACGGGCCCCCCAACGCGACATATCGCGTTCGGGGATCCCCCAAGGCCAAGGCGGCCTTCATCCATGATTTAACGCATCGGGATCTCCACGAACGCCGGCAAGCGGCGGCACGGTCCCGTTTCTTGCCGTCAGCTTTTCTTGGCCGCGACCTTCTTGCCATGCCCCTTGCGGCCGGCCCGCTTGGGCGTGCGCGCGGCGTGTCCGCCTTCCGCCGGCGTGGGGAAGCCCGCGTTGCGGGCCTGGCTGATGGCGGCACACATCTCCTGCCAAGCCTGTCGCGCCTTGACCATGCCGGAGTGCTGCTCGTGCATCGCGTCGGCGGCATCCTTGAGAATCTGCTCGACCGCCGCCTTTGATGTCGGCGATTTCGCTGTCCAGCCGCTCCCCGAGCTCTTTGGACATGTGGGTCCGCTCCTTGTCGAAACGGCTCAACATGGACGTCACGTCCCGGGCCAGACCCTGCACGTAGTCCGCCAGATGTTTCGACTTGATCCTTGCTCATCTGCCGATTGGCCTGATCGAATTCGCCGAGCCGGTCCTGGGCCGCACGACGGATCTCCTGGACGCTTTTGGACAGCTCGCCCACGAAACCCGCCAGGTCCTTGGCTTGGTCCGCCGCCATCTTGTCTCCGGCCCGCGCCGAATTCCTTGAGCGTCTCGCGGGTCTGGGCCACTAACGCGCCCACGGCCTGCAACCGCGCTTCATTCGCCGCGAGCATGTCTTCCGTGAGCTTCTTCATATCTTGTGCTATTGTCACGACCATTGGTTCACCTCTTCAAAACCTTGTTACGGGTCCCCAAACACGCTTCATCGCGCTGGGATCCCTGCCCCTTGTGCTGTCAGCACTTCCAGAGTCCTGTCGTCCTCGTATATGCGATACTGGAGACGCACTTCGGCGTCCTCAATTTCTCTGTCCATTTTGTCTTGCCACGTCGGCTCGTCCCGACGCGGCGGCCGCATGACCTGTCTCACGACGGCTGCCCCCCTTTTTGCCGGTTGCTCGCTTGCGAGCGCCGATCCTGCTCGGCCCCGATGCGCTGGGCCCGGAATTCCCGCAGCATGTCCTGGACTCCTTCCCGCCTCTCCTGGACCCCCTCCCGCCGCTGGTCCTGTTGCGCCAAGCGCTGCCGGCGCTGCTTGCGAAACTCCGCCAGCATCCCTTTCAGGTCTTTGATCCGAAGCTCCCGCCCTTTCGCCAACAGGTCGCGCAGCAGGCCCGCCGTCTCCTGTTGCTCCTTTTGTGATTCCCGCAACTGGGTGACCACGTCGGTGCTGCGCTGCTGCTGTTTCGTGAAAAGGTCGGTGATGGCCTGATGATGCTCCGTCACCTGGGCGGTCTGGCCCCCGGCCAACGCGTCCGTAAAATCATGCAGCCGCCCGCGCAGCTCATGGACGAGCTGCGTTTGCTCGTCCAGATACTGTTTCGATAGATCCCGCACCTCCCGTCCTCTTTGCTCTTGTTCGGCTGACATCACCCGCATCATCGTGTCGAAGTCTTTCTTTCGCAGCGAGCCGTTCTTGGCCAGGTTCTCGCGCAACTGCTCGCTGACTTGCGTCGTACTCGCGCCGCACGTCGAGAATGGAATTGTCGAAGTTCTCCAGCACGTTGCGCGCGGTCTCCAGCAGGCATTCCACGCCTTGAATCCTGGCTTCGTAGGAGCCGAAGACTCCGTCCACCAGGTTGTCACCGTCGAGGGCTCGAATCATGTGTTCCTTTCCTCCTGCGGCTCGGCGCGTAAGAAAGAGGCCATCTTGGCGAGGCATGCTTATTGCACCGATTCGATGCAGAAGGATGACCCGGCAAGAACGCCCCTTCAGCAGAGTGAGGGCCTATGTGCCCAATCCTTACGCAGCGGTCGCCGTCAGGCCGATGGCCTCCGCGTACTTCAGGTACGTCTCGACCGACGCGGCAACGACTCTGGCCTCGACCGCCAGCAGCTCGATCCCGACCAACGAGACACGCACCCAAGCATCCACGACGATGCCCTTGTCCAAAATCCTGTCGACCACTTCGACCAGACTGTTGGACCCGATTGTCTTTTCGACTGCCATGGTGTTTCCTTTCTCAAGAAACAGGTTAGTAAAGAATGACGAATCAACGTCGTGCACGTGCACTCTTACGGCTAAGCCCTATCAACGTACAGAAGCGATTTCTCGCTTGGTTTGACCGCCAGGACACCCTCGGTGCCACCGCTGTTCACACAAAGTATCGGTTGGCTACAGGACCCGGACCACACGCGTTTTGCTTGATCTGAGCCCGGCAGAATGCCTGGACGGCACCGGCGGAACCCTTGCTTTTCGCCGGAATGCCGAGGATCAGAGTCTCTGGATAGACTTAAAGAATGCTCCTGCTGCCGGGGACCACCGTTGGGGAGTCTGCGGCGACCGCCACACCAGGATCGCCGCCTTGTTGGGAGCGGCCTTGAGGGTGAGCACACATCCAGCGGTTTCTTCCACACCCCCGGCGACCAGACACAAGGCCCCTGTGATTTCAATGGTATTCCCGGCCCCATGGCCCATGTTGATGGAACGGCCTATCTGGGCAAGACCTTCGATCTGCAGGTGTTGACCCGGCCCGCTCATCTTCACATCGTTGCCCACCAGAGAGCGCCGGGAAGTTCTTGACCGCTTCGATGACCACCTCGCATTGGTCGTCCAGGAGGAGATCTTGCATCACCACGAGCATGCCGCAGATCTTGATATGTCCCTTCAAATGAAGGACCCCACGGCGGCAATAGATGCCCGCCGGATTCATAGGGGTGGGCCCCAGTTGCACGTCGCCAGAACCTGTGTGTTGATGACATGAACTCCGTGCACACCACTCCCACTGTAGTAGCGCGAGTCATAATCGGTGGGCGATAGTCCCGGAAGGGCAATAGGCCCAGACGCCGTGAGTTCATTCCGGTGTCCCCTCACCGCGCCCGATACACGGATGGTTTTGGCGGCGAACGCATCACCATCGACCGTCCCGTCGACAGTCAGCTTGCCTCCGCAATATACATCACCAGCCACCTGGGCCTGCAAAGGTATCACGGCGTCATTTCCCTGCCAGTAGGCGAGGCAGGGATCAAACCGGAGTTCCGCCTTCAGGATGGCGCGACCGATCTTCTCGCCGTTCTGGAGGCGGTACGCGCTGCTGGTGATCCGGTAGTTGCATTCGCCCAATTTGACTACGTTGACATCGTAGAAATCACTACTTCTCGCCGCCAGTTGCTGGCCGAGGTCTCCGCCCCAGTACTCCTGCGGAATATCCTGGGGGTTGAGCAGGAGTCCTCTCGCATGTTCCAGCCCGGACTCGGCCAGGGCATCCATCTGTATTCGGAGCAACATGTTGCGGCCGCACGCCAGCTCAACGTCGCTGCGCCACAGACAATCGGCCGACAGCACGGCAATGGCCGTGATGATGAGTAGTAGAATGACGAGTACTACCCCCCTCGGAGGAATCTGCCGCGTCCGTCTCCCCTGCGCGATCCATGTCAACATCACTTGGTCACCCCCGTCGAGCCTCTTCATTGTGGGACCGACGTCCGTTACCGCTTTTGCCTCCTCATAGCCGATCAAAGTATCCGTCGAAAACATGGTCGCGGCCACCGGTGTCTTCCCTGATCTGGACCCGGCAGAATCCTGGGTCAGCGCAGCATCCCCCGCACCGCCCTGAGCACGTCAAGGCAGGAACGAGGACTTTGGTTCGTGGGTGTGGCGGTGAAGATGCCAGGTGCGCAACCTCAAGACGGTGAAGTGAACCGGCAAGACCTTCCGTGAACAACGAATGGTCCGCCTCGTGCCGGAACGACGGTCGAGTTTGGCACTTTCCCTGGCCCGAGTATCGAGGACGGCGGACGGAGCGGCGTCCGCGCCTGCCTCCTCTCTGCTCGGTCGGCTCGCTCCCGGACGCCTTGGGTTGCCCGCAAGGCCACGAATTACAGGGCCCCCACCGGCGCCAGGTCGGCACCGGTCAAGCCCTCGACCATGGCGTAGTCGGACCAGACCGGCGATGCTTTCGATTCCCAGCTTCTTCATGATCCGGCTGCGATGCCATTCGATGGTCTTCGTACTCAGGCACAGTTCCTTCGCGATCATCTTGGTTGATATACCCTCGGCGATGAGTTGAAGCACTTCGCGTTCTCGGGCCGTCAGGTCCGAATACGCGGAATTCGTGCCCCCCTGTGGAACGGCTCACGTACCCTTCGATCGACCATCCTGCAGACCTGAGGACTGAGATACGTATGATTCGAAACCACGCTGCGTATGGCGGTGAGAAGCTCTTCGAAGGAACAAGCCTTCGGCAGGCATCCGGACGCCCCCGCCGCAAGCATTTCCTGCACCGAACGCCGGTCGAGCCCCGCCGAAAAGGCAATGATCCTTGTGGTGGGCTGTTCCCGAACGATTTGGCGGGTCGCCTCAACGCCGTTCAAGTTCGGCATGGTGACATCCATAATGATGACGTCCGGGCTTAGTTCCGAGCCAGCCGCACCGCCACCCGCGCCGATCCTGCGCCTCTCCCACGACCTGCATGTCTGTCTCCCGGTTCAGACGAGAGCCGATGGCTTCCCGCAAGAGCCGGTAGTCATCCGCAACAAGTACTCTGATCCCCATGATTCATTCTCCACACCTATCTTGCTGTATCCGCCAGACCATCCGGAATTGCGTTCGTCTCGCACGGGGTCAGCCGAGAAAAGCCTTCAAGTACCGGTGGAACGTGAAGGGATTCCAGTCCCCAATCTTGAGTCTGGGCAGCTCGTACAGGCTGTCCGCCCCCGTTACGCTGACGGTGTCAGAAGAAACGCGGCAGGACAGACGGAATCCGCGAGTCCCCCAGGATCCTCGCAGGTTTCTGTCGTATAGCTGTTCTCCTCTCCAAATGGATACGCGAAACATTCGATGCGGTGTCCGAGAGCCTCTTCCAGAATCTGCTTGTTATACTCAATCTCGTTCCTTTGTTCCGGTTCGGAGAGCGAAGAGAGCTTGACGCAGTGATGCGTGTGTCCGCCGAGAGTGATCAGGCCGCCTGCCTCGAGCGTTTGGAGTTCCGGCACGCTCAGGGTCGCATGGCTATCGACTTCTTCGCCCGGACCATCCAAGGTCCGGACGATCTCGGCGATGATTTCTCTCTGGTCCGACGGGCGTCTTGTCCGACAGAATCCCATAGAGGTCATCAAAGGCGCGAAACCGGTCCTGCTGACTTGCCAAAGGCCAGCAATACGATTCTCCTTCGGTCTCGATCGCCAGGGGGCCATGAGACTCACCGGCAATGAGGACATCTTCCAGAACATCCCACCAGAATCGTGTCCGTTCGATCAAGTTTACGGAGGGGACGAATACGGTGGCCGGGACTTCGAATCTCTCCAGCACTTCCTTGGCCGTGTACAGAACGTCGGAATACCCCCCGTCAAAGGTCACAGCCACGGTCCCGTCCGACCAAGGCATGGCGGTCTCCAGATGCTCCCTCAGTTCGTTCATGGAGATGACATCGAAATTCGCGGCCAGGTATTCCATCTGTCTCTCGAAGTTGTGAGGCTGCACCGCGAGCCTGAGAGGGTCGTGCGACAGCAGTGCCACACGGTGGTACTGAAGAATGACGCAGTTCTTGACCGCACAGTGTCCTGCCGGATTCCGTGTGCAGGTCAGACGCTCGGGCAGGGAATTAGGCATCTTTCCGGTCCATCCAGTGGTCAGGTTTATCGCACATCGGTAAAAGGCATGACGACCTCCCTCACTATGGCATCCGTGCACCTGAACAATCCCATGTCCGGGATTCGTTCGTCATAGAAGTCGCCATGCCCGGGACCTTATGACTGCTTGTGTCATCGGCCATACCAAGGGTGGGAGGACAGAGGACAATCCCGGACTTAAGCCCGCAAATGCCTGAATCTATCGCAGCGAAATCCTCGTGCGGCACCAGCCAAATGCTGGTCTGCCCCGGCTTCCCCTGTGCCGCAGCGGATTGAGCCTCGCCACCGCGGCCAGCGTCGGCCGTGCCGACACTGCGCGCGAATCGCGGGGGCCTACGTTGCGGCCCCTTCGTCCAAGCAACTGACGAGTGCCGAGTTTCGCCGCACTTCATGCGGCTTGGGCAAGGTAACGAAGAGAACGTCCCCTGGTTGGCTTTTGCTGTCAAGGCGCGTGGTCCCGCCGTGCAGCGCCACCAGTCTCTTAGCCACAAACAGGTCCAGCACCAGGTCTCCATGAGGATCCGCATGTCCACCGAAGGAATCGAGTCCGTCCATCGCCTTGTACATCTTACGGAGCGCTCCAATGGCGTCGTTACTCGCTATCTCGACGGTGAGCCCGTCTCCGGCATCGTGCGTCCCGACGCTGATGCGACTCTTCCCAGGAACCGCGTAGATCAGGCTGCGCAGGATGCAGGTCAACGCATGCGTCATGTGGTCCCCATTGGCCTGGACCATTAGTTCCGTCTCGGGCACACAGGCGGTCAACTCAACGTCTTTCTCCCCGGCCGCCAGCCTCAGGGTATCCACAATTTGCGCGAGCAGCAGCCCGAGGTTCAGATCAGTTCGTTCCAATCGTATGCCCTCCATTTCGATTTCCAGGATCTTACGAAAGTCCATGATGACGCGCAGCGTTTGCCGATGTTGTCCTTCGCTAGGAATGAATCCAACGTCTGTAGCAGCGTGATGGTCAGCTCCTGGTACCGCCGGTTGTGTGCTTCCAGGTTGGTGATCTCCGAGCAGAACTCGTCTATGAGAAGAATTCGCTCGGACAGGTCGCGGGCGATCCCGACGACGGCCACCGCGTCGCCGTGGGCGTCCTTGATGACCGACCGGGACAGCGAGACGGGGAACCTCCGGCCGTCTTGCCGCTCGTGATAGAATCCCACGGCGGAGCCGCCGCCGGCGGTGGGGATGCCCACGACACAGCCGGTGGGCGGGTTCTCATGACCGCCCGTCCAGAGGATGCTGCTGTCTTGGTCCAGGATCTCCGCCTGCGTGTATCCATACATGCGGCAAAACGCCTGGTTGACGAACAGGATCTTGCCCTGCAGATCCGTGAGGTAGATGCCGTCCTGGGCACTCATGATCGCACCGGAGAGCAGTTGCAGCTCCTTACGCGTCCGCCAGTACGTGATCGCGTTCTCCACGGTGATCGCCAGGGCTTTGAGGTAATCTCCGTGGCTATCCTTGACCAGATAATCGTAGACGCCGGCTCTCCAGGCCTTGACCGCGATCTCCTCGCCCCCGGCCCCGGTCACCAGGATCACCGGGACATCCTTCACCAGCTCCAGGACCTCGAAGGCCGTGCCATCGCCCAGCAAGTAGTCGGAGACCACGATATCGAAGGGCACAGCCCCCCGTAGGATATCCTGCACTTCCGACACCGAACCGACTATGGTGCACTCATAGGGAAGCTCTGCATCTCTTACGAACTTCCTGAAGACGATTTGATCGACTCGATCATCCTCAACCAGCAGGACTTGGTATGGTGGGCTCTGAGCAACATCGCCTTCATACGGTGCAGGCACTGTCCATCTTGACTTCGGCATCACTTACCTCCATTCGTCGCCTCGGCAACGTGAAAAAGAACGTACTGCCTTTACCGACCTCGGACTCGACCCAGATCTTGCCGCCGTACATCTCGACGACCTTTTTGGCGATCGTCAGACCGACGCCGGTACTTTCCTGGCTGTCCCGGGCGCCGAGGGTCTGGAAGAGCTTGAAGATGCGCTCGAAGTGCCTCTGCTCGATCCCGGGGCCGTTGTCGGCCACACGGAACTTCCAGAAGCCGTCCGCCTCTTCCCACGCCACCGCGATCTTCCCTTGAGGCTTGTCCATGTACTTGATGGCGTTGCTCAGGAGATTCTGGAAGACCTGCGTGATCCGCGTCAGGTCCCCTTCCACCGTAGGCAGGTCCGGCGCGATCTGAATCGTGATGTGCTCCGGGACGCCCAGGTTGTCGACGATTTCCGGCACAACGTGGTCGAGAGCGACCGGCGCCGTGCCTTGTTCGGTACGCCCCACGCGGGAGTACTGGAGCACACCGTCAATCAAGTTCTGCATCCGATCGACCCGGCTCCCCAGCAACTGGAGATTCTCTCTTCCCGGCGCGTCGAGCTTGTCTTGGTAGTCGGCACAGAGCCATTCGGCCAGAGTCTTGATGGCCCGCAGGGGCGCTTTAAGATCGTGGGAGACGACGTACGCAAAATCGCCGAGTTCCTGGTTGATGCTGGCCAGCCGCCGGAGAAGCTGCGTCTGTCTCTGGTCTGCCTTCTTCCGTTCGGTGATGTCCTTGGCGACGTGGACACAGCCCGTAACTTCGCCGTGGGAGCCAAACAGAGGCGCGACGGAGACCTCGAGGTGAACCCCCAGAGTGGGTTCGAAGAGGTCCACCCGTGCCGCCTTCTTCGTTTCGAACACCGTGCCGCAAGGGCAGTCAGGCCGAGGGTGGCCACTGGCGTGAACCACCTCGTAACATAGCCTGCCGATGAGCTCTTGGGAGCCGCCGCCGAAGTTTTCGGCGAAGGCCTTGTTGACTCGGACCAAGTGGTGATTCACATCCTGGACGGAAATGGAATCCGTGATGGAGTTGAACGTCGTGTTCCACTGCTCCGCCACCACCTGGAGCTCGTGTTCCGCGCGTTGCGCTCCGTGGTGTCACGGAAGAACCAGACCCGTCCATAGTACCGTGCGTCCGGTCCGTACATCGGCGCGGAGTAGCGGTCGAAGACCCTGCCGTCCTTCAGCTCGATTTCCTCCCGGCTCGTCTCGCGCGGTGGCGCATACAGGAACTCCACCTTGCGGAGAAACTCCTCGGGGTGAGCCAGCTTGCCGAGCACGGCGCAAGGCAAGTTCGTCGGAGTGCGTGGCGATCACCTCCGGGGGAATGCCCCACATAGCGACAAAGCGGGTGTTGAAGGAAAGGATCGTCGCGTTTTCGTCGACGACCAGGATGCCGTCGAGGGAGACCTCCTGCTGGGTGGAAAGAAGGATGTTCTGGAACCGCAGCAACTCCTCCGCGCTTGCGCTCGGAGATGTTTTCGAATACCGCAACAAAATATCCTCTCTTCGGACTGTAGACGGAGACGGACAGCCAGCCGATCGTGTCCAGACAGATCTCGAACCTCTCCGGCGTACCCGTCCCAGCCACGCGGCCGTAGATCTCCAGAAGCTCCGGATGGGATTCTCTGGCGCCGGGAATCACTTCCGTAAGTCTTCGGCCGACAACCGCCTGCAACCCCGTCAGTCGGCCAAACGCCTCGTTGACCTTGAGATACACAAAATCCTGCGGCCGGCCGTCCTCAAAGAGCATCTCGCAGAAGGCAATTCCATCCAGCATGTTCTCGAAGAGCACATTGAACCTCTGCTCGCTCTCCCGCAGTTCCGCCTCCACCCGCGCACGACGCGCGCTCTCGGCCGCCAGTTCGGCCTCGACCCTCTTCCGCTCGGCGATCGCGCCGTCGAGAGAATCTACGGACACCATCGTGCTCCGCAGGTTCTCCGTCATTTCTTGAAGAGATTCTGTCTTCATTTCGGCTTTGTCACGTTGCCGGTGACACCTCTGCTTGCCCGTGGGATGTCTCTGCGGCGGCACAGACCTGTGCCTCAACCTCTTTCTTCCTGGGCAGCGTAAAGAAGAAAGTGCTTCCTGTGGCGACCTCGGATTCGACCCAGATCTTGCCGCCGTACATTTCGACGATCTTCTTGGTGATCGTGAGGCCGACGCCGGTGCTTTCCTGGCTGTCGCGGGGCGCCAGGGTCTGGAAGAGCTTGAAGATTCGGTCGAAGTGCTTCTCTTCAATGCCCGGACCGTTATCGCTGACGCTGAACTTCCAGAAGCATTCTTCTTTCACGCAAGCCACGGCGATGTTTCCCTGCGGCTTGTCCATGTACTTGATGGCGTTGCTCAGCAGGTTCTGGAAGACCTGCGTGATCCGGGTCACGTCGCCCTCGATCGTCGGCAGGTCGGGCTCGATTTGAATCAAGATGTGCTCCGGGACGCCCAGGTTGGCGATGATCTCCGGGACGATCCGGCCCAGATCGACCGGCGCCGTGCCTTGCTCGGTGCGGCCGATGCGGGAGTATTGGAGGACCCCGTCGATGAGGTTGTGCATGCGGTCCACGCGGCTACCCAGCAACTGGAGGTTCTCTTTTCCCTGCGGATCGAGCTTATTTTGATAGTCCGTCGAGAGCCAATCAGCCAGTGTCCTGATGGCCCGGAGCGGCGCTTTGAGGTCGTGCGAGATAACGTACGCGAAGTCTTTGAGTTCCTGGTCGTTTTCGGACAGCTTCCGGAGCAACTCGGCCTGCTTCTGCTCTGCCAGCTTGCGTTCGGTGATGTCGGAAAACACCCCGTGGATTCCCACGGCCAAGCCGCCCTCCCAAATCGGGCGGCTCGACGTGCGCGCCGATCGAGACTGCCCCTTCTCGTGCGATACCGGAATTCCCAGGGCTCCAGGCGATTCGCAAGGGTGTCGCGAAGACTACGCTCCAGCCCCGGCAGGTCCTCAGGATCGATCACCTTGCGGAAAGAATGGCCCACCAGTTCCTCTGGGGTGTACCCGGTCATCCGGTGCACGGCCGGACTGACATAGGTGATGATCCCCTCCGCATTGACTGTGAAGATCACATCGTTGATGTTTTCCACGAGGTCGCGGTATTTCTCCTCGGCCTGCAACAGAGCACGATAATGCGTCTTTTGATTTCGCTGCCAGACCACGCCCATGCTGGCGACCGCCACTGCCACAATCGCCAGGACCAGCGTCAGGATGAGGACGGCGATGAGGCGCTGGGTCGACAGGATCTCTGCCACGTCCACCTTGGCCACCATGAACCAGGCCGAATCCGGGATGGCTTTCAGGACCGACAACACCTCGACCCCGCGATAGTCCTTCCCCTGCACGAGGCCTTCTTTACCCAGCACGGCCATGACCGCCGGCACATCCGTGCGGCTCAAGGGGATACGCAGCTTGAGCGCCGTATCCTGCTGGTGGCGCAGCTCGTTCAGGTACAGCACCGTATCGCCCTCCCGCTGGAAGAGCAGGGTTTCGGCGCTGCGGCTGGGGACGGGCCAGGACTGGATCAGGGGGTAGAGGAACTGCTGGGGGTCGATCTGAAGGACCAGCGCCGGCCAGCCTGGGCGTTGCCCCGTTCTCGGCCGCCAGCGGCACCACGAGGTCGAGATGAGGAGCCTGGCCAGGTCCGCCGGCGTTCGGGTCGCAGAGCACAGGCCGCCGCTCGCGAAAGGCCGTGGGCAGGACCTGCGTCACATCCGTGTGGAGCGTGCCCGGCCGGCCGGCGAGACTCAATCGCACGTGGCCGCTCACGTCCATCAGCAGGATATCGCAATAATGGCCATGCTCCCGCAGAGAACGGAACCGAGTGAGGATGTTTTCCTCGCCTTCGGCCTGCGGACGCGTTATCCAGCTCTCCAGCCCTTCGAGGAAGGAGGGGCTATCCATGACCACGGCGGCGTCCGCCAGACGCTCGGCCCGCCAGGCGATGATCTGGTTCGCCTTCAACTCCGCGATGGCCTGGAGATTCGCTTGGGCATCTTCCCGCAGGCGCTGCTCCTCGGCGTAGCAGAACCACCCGCCCCCGGCCAACACACCCAGAACTACCGATACCATGGCAATCGTGAATCCCACCGCCAGTTTAGGTCCTATCTTCATTCCTGCTTCCTCATTCTCCCGGCGACACGTTTGCCGCGCTCCCTGGCGCCCCTGCGGCCACGCACGCCAGTACATCCGCCTGGTTCTTCTTGGGGAAGGTGAAGAAGAACGTGCTTCCCTTGCCGACCTCGGATTCGACCCAGATCTTGCCGCCGTACATTTCGACGATCTTCTTGGTGATCGTGAGGCCGACGCCGGTGCTTTCCTGGCTGTCGCGCGGCGACAGGGTCTGGAAGAGCTTGAAGATTCGGTCGAAGTGCTTCTCTTCAATGCCCGGACCGTTATCGCTGACGCTGAACTTCCAGAAGCCGTTTTCTTCCACGCAAGCCACGGCGATGTTTCCCTGCGGCTTGTCCATGTACTTGATGGCGTTGCTCAGCAGGTTCTGGAAGACCTGCGTGATCCTCGTCAGGTCCCCTTCCACCGTGGGCAGGTCCGGCGCGATCTGAATCGTGATGTGCTCCGGGACGCCGAGGTTGTCGACGATTTCCGGGCACCAGCGGTCGAGATCGACCGGCACCGTGCCTTGCTCGGTGCGGCCCACGCGGGAGTACTGGAGAACACCGTCGATCAGGCCTTGCATGCGATCCACCCGGCTCGTCAGGAGCGTCAGATACTCCTTGCCCTGGTCGTCGAGCTTGTCGGCGTAATCGGTGCACAGCCAGTCGGCCATGACCCGGATGGCCCGCAGCGGCGCCTTGAGATCGTGGGAGACGATGTAGGCGAAGTCCTTGAGCTCCTGGTTGATGTCCCCCAGTTGCCGGAGCAATTGGTCCTGCCGTTTCTCGGCCGCTTTGCGGTCGGTGATGTCGGCGTAGATCCCGAGAATCGCCGGTCACGTGGCCTGACGGCATCCCGCAGTGGGACCTTGCTCGTCAGCACCGTGATTTGATGGCCATCGGCCTGAGTCTGAACCTCTTCGAGGTTCACGAGGGGCTCTCCGCTCTCCATCACTTGCTTGTCATACCGCCGATAGGAATCCGCCTCGTTCTTCCAGACCATGTCATAGTCGGTCTTGCCCACGATCTGGTCGGGATCTCCCACGCCGCCACTTTTGGCGAACGCCGCGTTGCACCCTAGGAACACCGAGTTCCTGATCCTTCCAGAAAACAAAATGAGGAATGCGAGAGATGACGTTCTTGAGCAGTTCCTTCTGCTCACGCAGCCTCTCCTCCGCCAGCGTGTGCTCGGTAATGTCGGTATTGGCGCCCCGGTATCCCAGGAGATTCCCCTGCGGGTCCACCACGGGCATTCCGCTGGTCTCCAGGATGACGGCATGGCCGTCCCTATGGACATTGGCGTTGACGAACGCGTGGAAGGACTCGCGGCGGGCGAACGCCTCCGACGCCAGCGTCTTGAGATGCTCTCGTTCCTCCGGCACGAACAGATCGTAGAAGTGCTTCTTTCCCACCAACTCCTGCGGCTGGTAGCCGAGAACCCGTTCCACCACGGGATTCGCATAGGTGTACAAGCCCTGCGCATCGACCTCCCAGATGAACTCCCCGGCGCATTCCGCCACCTGCTGAAATCGCTCTTCACTGCGCCGCAATTCCGCCTCCGCCTTGCGGCGCGCGGTGACGTCGCGGGCGATGCCGAGCATCAGAGTCTGGCCGTTGATCTGGACCGGGAAGGTCCGCGTCTCCACCGCGACGTGGTGCCGTCCTTCCGTCTCACGTCGAACTCATCGGGCCCCGTGGGCTGCCCTGGATCACCTTCTGCAGATTCGCCACGACTTCGCGATAGTTGCTCGACGCGTCGAACAGGCCGCTCTCCGCCACGCTCTTTCCGATGAGCTCCGCTCGGGCGAAACCCGGTCAACGCCTCGGCGGCCCGGTTGCCATCGACGAAACAGCCGTTCATATCGACCAGGTAGATGGCATCCGGGGCGCATTCGAAGAGGATCTTCAGACGCTCCTCGGAGGCGCGGATCTCGTCCTCCGCCTTCTTGCGCCGGTGATATCGCGGGCCACGCCGAGCACGACCGGCTCGCCCTTGATGCGCAGCGACAGCGTGGTCACCTCGACGACGACCTGCGAGCCATCCTTGCGCGTCACCGTGATCTCGTCCGGTCCGGTCGTGATATCCGGCCGCGTTCCGTGCCACGAGGGACGAGATCTCGGGTTTCTCGGAGGGCGGGAAGATGTCCAGATCGAGAAGAACGTGGCCGACGAGCTCGTCCCGGGAATAGCCGGTAAGCTGCTCGGCAGCCTTGTTGACATCGATCACCCGGCCCTGCAGGTCGTGGAGATAGTGCGCATCGGGAGCGTATTCAAACAGCGTCTTGAACCGTTCCTCGGAGGACCGCAGCTCGTCTTCGATCCTCTGGCGCTCGGCGATCTCGCGGTTCAGGTTGTCGATCGAGGTCGTCGTGGTCTCGAGATGCTCGGCCATCTGGTTGAAGGCGTGCGCGAGCCGGCCCAACTCGTCATCCGATTGAACAGGGACTCGGTAGGAGAGCGTGCCGTCTCCGACGGTGGCGGCGCCTTCGGCCAGGGCTTTGATCGGCTTCGTGAAATACTCGATGGTGAGATAGAGCACGCCCGCGAGGACGGCCAGTGCCAAGGCGGAGAATAGGGTCACGGACAGAACGATCTTTTTCGCGGCCTGAGAGACTTCCTCGGTGGAGAAGCCGAGCCAGAACGACGATTGGTTGTTTCCGGGTCCGAAGGACTCGACGAAGATGCCGTAGCTTTTCTGCCGGTTCAGGAACACACGGCCCTCGGGCGTCGGGTCCGAGGTCACTTCCGAGAAGTAACGGGAGGCGGAGGATCCGATGAAGGAGGCCTTATCCGCCAGGCGGATCGTGCCGTCATTCTCGACGATCCACCAGAAAAGGAAATCCTCTGTACTGGGACAGACGCGTCAGGTTCTCGAACGGCCAGCTCGATTCCGTGCGGCGGCGCTCGATGTCGCCGACGACGAAGGAACCGATCATCTGGTGCTCGTTGACGATCCGGTTCTCGGCGTCGGCAGATCTGCCGGGCGGAGATCCCATAGGAGATCGCGCCGACCACGGCGACAAAGGAGGTGAAAACCGCCAGATAGATCTTCCAGAACAGCTTCAATGGTCTGTACCTCCAGGCGCAATCACGAGGAGAGAGGTCGAGAGATTGCCGTGCTTGTTGCCGATGCCGGGGAAATGCCCCTGCTCGCCCCAGGTGAAGCTGGTGATGAAGGGACCGTTGCCATTCGCGGAGTTGATGAGGAAAGACATCTTGTCGTCGTTCCGCTTCGGGGATGACTCCGAGAACGCCCCCGCAGATGAAACCGAGGGCGAGAACCGGTCGCGTCCCAACCCTGATCCGGCCATTGGCCTTGGCGTTGGTCGGCAGGTTGCCGATGCGGTTGAGAAGCGTTTCCCAGGTCCCGCTGCTGAGGCAGACCTCTTCGCCGGCTTTGATCTGCGTGCTGGTCATAATGGACTTGTCCTGCATGCGGTCGTCTTTGGGCCAAGGATGGGAGAACAGAAGGTAGTCCTGGCCGGCAGGGGATTTGTACCTTCGGTAAAGCGGGTGCAACGTCAGGAGGTCCCGGATGACGCCCGGCTTGGCGGCTTCGCGCGGAGTCGGCCAATCTCGTCATCGACCCATTCATTGTATACGTCCAAGGCAGGTCTGCCGTCGATCTCCACGAGGGCCTGTCCTTCGACTTTCGTGGCGATGCCGGCGTGCTTTTCCGTGACATCGAAACCCGCCTCAAAGGTCCAGCCCAGGGGCAGGTCCGTATAGAGGACCGCCAGGCAGATGCCGCGTTCGTAGACGTCGTTTTCCCCGAGGACGCCCATGACCGGGCCGCCCACGGTTCCCCCCAGAACAGGGACATTCTTTCCGACGGCTTGCTCGATGCCTTCCAGGACTTCTTCCTCGATGCCGATGGTGGAGCACAGCAGGATGACTCGGGGCAGGTCCTCCGGGGTTCGGCCGGCGTTCCTGATGGCCTCCAGGACAGTGGTTTTGGCCATGTCCTGCGGCGTGCCAAACGCCGCGAGGCTCGCCGAGCTGACCCCGAAGGTGATGGCGTCGGACGAGACGGTCATCAGGGCCACGCCCGTGAGCCCATGTGCCGCTTCGTAGCTCGTCTGCGACACGGCCACATACCCCTTGTCCGTCATGACGCCGCGGGCATCGGAGCTGCCGCCGAAGATCTTCGTGTTGGGGCCCAGGGCCCGTCTGGCCGACCCCAGGACGCGCTTGGTGTCACTCCCGGACGTCACGTAGAGGATGGCGAAATCGGGGGTCTTTTGGGCGGCGTCCCCGAGGGCCGTGGCGAGTGCTTCCCGGACCGCCTCCTCCGGATCGTCACTCAGGCCGGATCCTGTCCCGACCTCGGTGCCGGCGCCCCTGGCGGGAAGCTTCCGGTCCCCTCGCCCTGGCGGCCGCCGGGAGAGGAGACAACTGGAACTCCCGGCGGGCGGGTCTCATCAAGACGAGAAACAAGGCGACCGCCGCCGGGACCATGATGACACACGCGATAAGCATCTTCGATCGCATCGTTGTACCCACTGCCTCAGAAGCGATAGGTGAAGGTCAAACCTCCCCAGAACCCGCTCTTCGGGTTGAGGGAGTTCTTCAGCGAGAGTTGGTAATTGAGCGCGGGAGTAATGATGACTTTGCCGGCGGTCAAGTCCGTGCTCGTGCCGAAGGTCATGTGGGACCAGCCGTGGCCTGCGCCGCCGAAACCGTCGTTGTAGGTGAGGTCGCTGTAGAGCTTGAAGAGCTGCGGGTGGTCCTGGGTCCCCGGATTCGGCACGGCCAGATTGTAGGTCAGGCCGAAGACGTGGAGGAAGCCGCCGATCCCGCTGACCAGGGAATCGTGCTCGGTGGGCCAGAGACGGCCGAGGTAGTAGCTGGGCACCGGCGCCGTCCCCGAGCAGTTTCGGCCAGGAGAGACCCAGGCCGATTTCCTGGGCATCCGCCCTTTGCGAAGGGATGCTGGGTTTGCCATAATAGAAGTAGTCGAGCGTGGCGTGGGTGGCCCAGCGGGTCTCCGGCAGAAAATCCCGCGTGTAGAACAGGGCGCCGTCCAGCTCATCGCGCTGGCTCACGTCGCCGCCCATGGCGTAGGCGCCGATCACTTTCGCACTGAAGCCGGTCTCACCCAAGATCATGGTGGCCACGGGCAGGAAGACGGGATGACCGTCCATCAGGTCGAAGCCGTGCCACATGTGCTTGCTCTGCACCGTGCCGCTGACTTGCACGGACAGACTTCTCCGGCACGGCACGTCCGATGTCCTGGAGGTCGAATCCATACGAAGGAACGAAGGGATGAACGGTCCCGTCCGCGGGCGGTTCGGGGTCCGCCGGGCGGAACCGTCGTTGGGGGATCTGGCGTCACTTGGTCGGTCACACGGTCGTCCTGGCCGAAACAGGCCCAGGCGGAACACGCCAGGAAGATCACGGCACAGAACCGGGTTGAGGGGTTCATGGATGGTCTCCTCCATAGGATGTGCAATTGCTTCTTCTACGCGCGTGCCGGCTCCAACGTTTCCGCCGGCCGAACGGCACCGAAGTACGGCTGGATCGCCTTCATCCTCTCCCGAAACTCTCCGTAGCTGAAACACTTGACGATGTACGCGACGGCCCCGAACTCCACGCTGCGGGTCACGTCCTGCTTCTCGGCCGAGGTGCTGACCACCACGGCCGGGATGTCCTTGAGCCGCTCATCCTCCTTCAAGGCTTTCAGCAGCTCGATGCCGTTCATCTTGGGCATGTTCAGGTCCATCAGAATGACGCAGGGCAGTTCGTGGTCCTGGTCTTGGAGGTAGGCCAGGGCTTCTTCGCCGTTGGCGGCGTACACCAGCTCGTTGGGCACCGTCGAACTCCTTGAGCACCCGCTGGATGGCCATCACGTCCACACAATCGTCTTCCACCAGCAGGATCGGTTTCGCGTCTGAGCATCGTCGCTCCCTCAGTCTATCGTTCCGGATGTCCCGTCTTGGCCGCGGCACGCCGCTACGCCTCGCGTCCGCGGACTGGGTTCCCACGCGGTCCGTGGGGGCCCCACAAAGGGGTGGGATGGTGCCGATCGCTGCATTGCACGAGATGCCGACACTCAGTTGTCGTCAAGCGATCCAGCACCATCCCCGGCCTTGTAGCCCTGTTTGCTGGGGTCTCCCGACGCGACCTCTCGGGGGATTCCCTCCCCATCCTTGGGTCCGTGCCTCTATCGGTCATGCCGGACGCCTCAGGTCCAACTGCCTTGACTCAAGCCGCCGGCTCCTTCTCTGACCTTTGTCCGTGGCGTGTTACCCCGTCACTCTCCTTTCGCGGTGTCATTTCGAATTCGACCGCCACGATCCAGGCATGGTGGATGTCGGCCCGGTCCGCCCTCGTCGATTACGCGGCAATTCCCGGGTAGTGCGCCAGGTTTTCTCCGTGCCGCGTTGGGGTGCCGCGCAGTTCTTCTCGGAAATCTGCTTGACGTGTGTCACCCAAGGAGTAGAATCACGTCGCATTGAGGGAAGTATGGCGTATGGCAGCGGAAAGACGTCAATGCTGTCTCGGCGGCCCGATCGGGCCTCTGCGGAGGTCAGGAAGACAGATCGGGTGGTTTGGGTTCTGCGCCGACGGTCTTCCGCCGAACCATTCGCGCACCTTGCGCAGCACAACATCTCGGGGCCTTCTCAGCTATGCGTGACACCATAGAAGATTCTGCACCAACGTTTAGCATATCAAAGGAGGACAACCGATGGAGGATGGCGCCGCCAGTGGACAGACGCCGATCCGGGAAGTTGAGGCGTTTCGCTCGTCCGCCGCGAAGGTGGAGCGGGTAGGCTACTGTCCGGCCGGCCCCGCAGGCGTCGATGCAGGCACCGACCCGGCAGCAGCGGGAATGGCAGAGGGCTTTCGATGCCGCTGGCATGATGCGATCTGGCTGACGGATCGGGACTTCCGGATTACGCGGGCCAATCGTGCCACGTCGCGGGTTTTGGGCAAGCCGCTGGACGAGATCGTTGGAAAGACCTGTTCGCAGGCGATCCACGGAACCGACCAGCCGTGGAAAACTGTCCGCTCGCCCGGGCGCACCACACCAAAGCCCTGCTCTGGGCGAGATTCACCTGCACGAGCGCGATGTCTGGCTCGAAGTCTCGGCGGCCCCGGTGCTGGACGACAAGGGCGATGTGACCGCCGTCCTGCATATCGCCAGAGACATCACGGCCAATAAGAAGATGAAAGAAGCGATGCGCGAGAGCGAAGAGGAATACAGAGACCTTTTCGAGAACGCCAGGGAAGCGATCGTCCTGACCGACCTCCACGGGACTATTACCGCCGTGAACCGATTGGTCGAGGAATATGGCTTCCATCGGGAGGAATTGATCGGCAAGGGATTGTTCGATTTCGTCGTCGAGGACCACAGGCCCAGAGCCATAGCCGATTTCAAGGTCCTGCTGGGCGGCAGCCGGTGAAAGGCGAGATGGAGGTCGTCACGCCCAAGGGCGTCGTCTGTGTCGAATACCGAGACAACCCGATCGTCCGAGAGCGACCGGATCGTCGGCGTTCAGGCCATTTTGACGGATGTCACGGAACACAAGCGGGCCCAGCAACGGCTGCGGAAAGAGAGAGACAGAGCCCAGAGGTATCTCGACATCGCCGGGGTCATGCTGGTCGTAATAGACACCGAGGAGAGGGTCGGCCTCATCAACCAGAAGGGCTGTGAGATTCTGGGCAACGCGGAACAGGAAATCCTCGGCAAGAATTGGTTCGACCACTTCCTGCCCCCGCGCGTGAGGGAGCACACCCGAGCGGTTTTTCACGGCCTGATGGCCGGTCAAACCGATCGAGTACGGATATATCGAGGGAGTCGTCCTGCACCCAAGACGGCCGGGAGCGCATCGTTGGCTGGCACAACACGATCTTGAGGGATGAAACCGGCCGGATCATCGGCACGCTGAGCTCCGGCGAAGATATCACCCGGCGTCGGCAGGCGGAGGAGGCCTATCGCAGTCTCGTGGACCACTCTTTGCAGGGCCTGGTCATCTTTCAGGAGGGAAAGGCCGTCTTCGCCAACCAAGCCATGGCCGAGATTACGGGCTACACGATCGACGAGATGCTCGCCCTGTCCCGCCGAGCAGATTCGCAACTTCGTCCATCCCGAGGACCGCGAGATGGTTTGGCAAAACCACCGGCGGCGCCTGGCCGGCGAGCCGGTGCCCGAGCACTACGAGATGCGCGGCATACGCAAGGACGGCTACGGTCTGCTGGCTGGACCTCCATGCCAGCCGCATCGACTACCGAGGCAAACCCGCCATCCAGGCCGCCTACATCGACATTACCGAGCGCAAGCAAGCGGAAGAGACCCTGCGACTGAGTGAGGAGCGGTATCGGGGCATTTTCGAGAATGCCGTCCTCGGGATGTACCAGACGACGCCGGACGGGGAAATCCTGACGGCGAACCCCGCCCTGGTGCGGATGCTGGGGTACGACACGTTTGAGCAGCTTGCCTCGCGGAACCTGGAAGAAGAGGGGTACGAGGCCGAACACCCGAGATCGCTGTTCCAGGAGCGCATCGAAGCCGACGGCCAAATCATCGGGCTGGAGTCGGCCTGGAAACGCCGCGATGGCAGCACGCTCTGGGTGCGGGAGAGCGCCAGGGTAGTGCGGGATGAGACGGGAAAGACCCTGTTCTACGAGGGCACCGTGGAGGATATCACCGACCGCAAGCACGCCGACCAGCTCATGCGGACGCTGGCCACGGCGGCCATGGAGTTGGTGGAGCTGCCTCGCGGAAGCCGACTTGTTCCAGTTCATCGGCGAGAAGGTCCTGGCCCTGATCGGCGAAAGGAATCGTCTCGGTCACTTCCATCGAAGGGGACACCTTGACGGTGCGTCACATCACCGGGGCAACCACCATGGCGATGAAGCTGGCGCAGAGGCTGCTGGGCAAGGCCGTGATTGGCATGTCGATGAAGGGAGTGCACGAGGTGGCCAGAACCGGCCTGCTGACCGGCAAGCTGACGAAGGTCGAGGGCGGGCTGTATGAGCTGTTCTTCCGCACCGTGCCCCGTCCGGCCTGCTGGACCTTGGAAAAAGCCGTGGGCATCAAGGAATGTCACTCCATCGGCCTGCGGCGGCCGAACCGGCTTCTCGGCAGCGTCACGATCCTGGCCCAGACGGGAACGCAGTTGAATGCCGGGGTCATCGAGGCCTTTGTGAATCAGGCGTCAATTGCCCTGGAGCGGAGAAAAGCGGTCGAGGCGTTGCTCCAAGCCGAGGAGCAATTCCGGACCCTCTACGAGTCGGTGCAGGCCGGGGTCCTTCTCCTGCGAGCCGACGGCGCCATCCTCCACGCCAACCGGATGGCCTGCGAGATTCTGGACGTGACCGCCGAGTCCATCCAATCCAGGTCGATCATGGACCCCGTCTGGCAGATGATCCGGGAAGACGGAACCACCGTGCGGGGCGAGGATTATCCTTCCATGACCACACGGCGGACGGGCGAGTCGATCCGAGGGGCCGTGCGCGGTGTGGTCTCCGGCGCTCCGCCGCGCCTGCGCTGGCTCGTGATCAACACTCGAGCCCTTGCGCCGACGAGGACGGCGCGGTCGAACAGGTCATGGTCACATTTCATGACATTACGGCCCTCAAGCAGGCGGAAGAGAAACTGCAACAATCGGAGCGCAGAAAGACCATCCTGAACCGGATCGCGAACGCCTTTCTCACCGTGGGCGATGACCGGATATACGAAGAGGTGCTGGCGATTGTCCTGGAGACGATGGAAAGCAAGTTCGGCGTCTTCGGTTTCCTTGCCGACAATGGCGACCTCGTCATTCCCACGATGTCCCGGGAAATCTGGGCGGACTGTCAGGTCCCGGGCAAGTCCATGGTCTTTCCCCCGGCCACCTGGGGCGACAGCCTCTGGGGCCGAGCCCTCCAAGAGCGGAAGGTGTTCCGCTCCAATGGGCCCTTTCACACGCCCCCGGGGCACATCCCCATCGACAGCTTTCTCACGACGCCGATCGTCTTTGGGAACAGGACCATCGGATTGCTGTCCGTCGCCAATCGCACCGGAGGCTACACGGCGGCGGATCAGGATTTGCTCCAGAGCATCGCCGACTACTTCTCCCCCGTTCTCAACGCCCGCCTGGAAAGAGACCGGCAGGAGCAGGAGCGCAAGGAGGCGGAACGACGGCTCCGCGAGAGCGAGGCGAAATACCGGGAACTTTTCGAGAACGCCCGAGAGGCCATCGTGATCTTCAACCTGGAGAAGACCATCACGGACGTCAACAAGTTCGTCGAGACCTACGGATTCCGGCAAGAGGACTTGATTGGGAGGAATTACATCGAGTTTGTGGCGGAGCCCTACCGGGAAAAGGCGATCGAGGATTTTGAGCTGCTGCGGCAGGGATTGCCTCTGGAAGGCGAATTCGAGGTGATGACTCCGAAAGGACAAGTCACCGTATACTATAAGGACAGTCCCATCGTGCGCGGCGGCGCCGTGGTCGGCGTGCAGTCCATCCTGATGGACGTCACGCAGCGCCGGCGGGCGGAGGAGGCCCTGAGAAAAAGCGAAGCGCGCTACCGTCTGCTGGCCAACCACGCCTCCGACATCATCTGGACGACGGATCTGAACCTCCAATTGACCTACTGCAGTCCGTCCGTCGAACGCATCTTGGGGTACACGCTGGAGGAAGCGCTCGCCCGGAAGGCCGACGAAGACTTGACCCCGGCCTCCCGTGCCTTGGTCCAGCAGACCCTGGCAGAGGAGATGGAAATCGAGAGAACCGGCCAAGGGGACCCCCTGCGCTCGCGCGTGATCGAGGTCGAGGAGATTCGGAAAGATGGAACGACGTTGTGGGCGGAGATCCGAGCCGGCTTCCTCCGCGATGCCAACGGCGCCGCGCTCGGAATCGTCGGCGTCACACGCGACATCAGCGATCGCCGGAAACTGGAACGGGAGATCGTGGTGCGCGAGAAGTACCTGAACTCGTTTTTCACCGGCGCCACGGCCGGACTGGCCTTGCTGGACAAGGACCTCCGCTATGTCCAAATCAACGACACCTTGGCCGAGATGAACGGTATGCCCGCCCAGGACCACCTGGGTAGGACGATCCGAGAAGTCCTGCCCAGGCTCGCACCGATGGTCGAGCCCATCTTCCGGAAGGTGCTCGCCACCGGCGCAGCCGGTCCTGAACGTGGAGGTTGCCGGCCCAACGAGGAAGGATTCAGGCGTCCAGCGGCATTGGGTGGAGTCGTTCTTCCCGATTGTGGGCGCGGACGGGACCCCGGAAGCCGTCGGGGCCATCGTGGTGGAAATCACCGAGCGCAAGAGGATCGAACAACAGCTTCTGGAGTACCAGGACAGGCTCCGGGAGCTGGCGGCGGAACTGACGCTGGCCGAGGAACGGGAGAGGCGACGCATCGCCGTGGGAGTCCACGACCAGATCGGGCAGCGGTTGGCTCTGGCCAAGCTCACGCTGCAATCCCTGCAGGCGTCCACCGGCGAGAACAGACACCTCACGGGCCTTGGAAGGCGTCTGCCAGGACATCGACAAGGTCATCGAAGACACCCATTCGCTGACGTTCGAGCTGAGCAACCCGATCCTGTACGAGGTGGGCTTTGAGCCGGCCGTCGAATCGTGGCTGGGCCAGCAGGTCCAGGGCCGCTATGGGATTGAGTGTACCTTCGAGGCGGACGAAAATCGCTGTGGAGCTGGACAAGGAAACCCGCGTGGTCTTGTTTGACATCGTGCGCGAGCTCCTGACCAATGTCATCAAACATGCGCAGGCCAAGCACGTGGACGTGCAGATTCGCAAAATCGACGCCACGGTGCAGATCAAGCGTCCAAGATGATGGGATCGGCTTTCAACCCTCCCGGACCCGGGTGCCTCGCGTTTCGGAATCCGGAGGTTTCGGTCTCTTCAACATCCGGGAGAAGCTGGACTACCTGGGCGGGAGCATCACGATTGAGTCTGCACCGGGGGAAGGGACCCGCGTTGTCGTGGTGGTCCCCTTGAAATATCCGCGGAATTCAGGCAAGGACCGGTAGGAAGGAGCATGGTTATGAGAATCTTGATCGCCGATGATCACGCCATCGTGCGGCAGGGGCTGCGGTCGTTGATTGAAGGTCAAGGCGGCACGAGGTCCCCAACGCAGAATTCCGCGTTGGGGAGCCCCATGGAAGTGGTTGGCGAAGCCCAAGACGGCCTGACGGCGGTGCGTCTCGCCCAGGAGCTTGCCCCCGACGTGGTCATCATGGATGTGACCATGCCCGATCTCAACGGCGTGGAGGCCACGCGGCAGATCGTGCCAGAAGAACCCCAACATCAAGGTGATCGTCCTGTCCATGCACCCGGACAAGCATATCGTCCGAGAAGCCCTCAAGGCCGGCGCCTCGGGATACGTGCTCAAGTCCTACCTCTTCGACGAATTGCGCAGGGCCCTGGAGGCCGCCGCCGCCGGCGGCCACTACCTCAGTCCGCGCATCACGGATGTCATCGTCGAGGACTACGTGCACGGCGCCGCCACGCCCAATGCCCCGGCGCCGAACAGCCTCACGGGCGCCGAGCGCCAGGTCCTCCAGCTTCTGGCGGAAGGACTGTCCGTCAAGGAAATCGCCAAACGCCTGCACATGAGTCCCAAGACGGTCGACGCCCGGCGTCGCTAGTATCATGACCAAGCTCGGGGTCTCCAGTGTCGCCGACCTGGTCAAATATGCCATTCGGGCAGGATTGACCTCCCTCGATTTCTGATCCCGCGTTCGGGACGATGGCGGCCCGATCCGCTCTTCTTCTGCCACGGCTGGCGGACGATGGCACGGGTGTGTTTGCCGGCCATCCAGGTCAGATCAATGCTAATCAGCAGGTGGTCGTGGAAGGCAAGCGCTATCTGGCCAGTGCGGTCCGGCCCCGGACGACGATCGCGCCGCGCAACCTGTGCGTCGCTGCCGTGACCCAGCAAGACCCTCAAGGGCAGGAGGAGTACAACGTCACCCTCATCCCGGCCGGGTCCAAGTTACCCTATGAAGCGAAGGAGTGCTTCACCCCGATTCAGGCCAGCACGCGGGCCGTGCGCGTCAAGCTCTACGACGGCCACGCTGGCGAACTGTCCAAGAACTACCTGCCCTTGCAAGAAGCCGAGGTCGAAGTGCAGCCCACCGACCCGGCCAATAACGACAACCGAATCGAGTTCACCATCCACATGGATAGTGAAGGTCTCGTTCACATCGAGGTGCGCGACAAGCTGCGCAACCGGCCCGTGCCGATCAAGCTCAAGTTCGACACCGGACTATCGGACAGCGCCCTGGAAGAAGCCCGCCGCCCAGCTTCTGGCCCGGCACAGCCCGGCGGGCCTCTAACCGACAAGATCATAAGCAGAACGGAGCCTATCATGAACTGTAGATCGGAGTTCCTTGGATCAATAAGACGGGCCGCCGAGGACCTCTCTCGGCGGCTGTCGGCCGGCCCGCCCAAAGCCGGCGTCGCCCTCACTGTGCGGCAGTTGCTCCCGGCGGGGGCCTGCGACCACAGCGCCCCGCGTGATACGGCCGCCGTGCTGGATATCTCCGGGAGTATGGGAATCTGTGACTATCCGCCCACGCGGCTGGGCGGCGGGATCGAGGCCACCTGTGCCTACGTCGACACCCGTGGGCGGATCTGTCCGAGGGACCGGATCGCGCTCGTCTCGTTCAATCATGCCGCCCAGATCGTGCAGCCCCTGACGCCCATCATTGAGAAGAGGATGATCCGCCGGGCGCTGCACCGGCTCAGAGATAGCGGCGGCACCGATCTGGCCGAGGGACTGCAAGCGGCCGTCCGCCTCTTCACCCACGAGCGGTCCACGAGCCGCCGCCGGCACGTCATCGTGCTCACGGATGGCCAAGGGGGCGAGCCGCTGGAGATGGCGGCCGAGCTCAAGGAAAGGCTCGGCGTGGTCATCGACACGGTGGGCATCGGCGGCTCGCCCGAGGAGGTGAACGAGAGCCTGCTGCGTCAAGTGGCTACCACCGATCCCGATGGCTTTTGCCATTACCGTTTCATCAAGGATTCCCAGACGTTGGCGGAGCACTACACGCACTTGGCCCAGGGTCTCCTGTGGCGCGGGGGTCGGAAATGACCAAGGCACAAGCTTACCGGGTGTTGGGAATGAGCAGTTCCGTCGGCCGTGGCCGGGCGGAGCTGCTCTACCGACAGAAATGCCACGAACTACGGCTACAGATGATGCCGGGGATGCCCGCGGCGGCCCGGCAGAAAGCCCAGGCGAAACTGGCCCAGGTGAATGCGGCGTGGCAGGTCGTACGGGCGCCGAGCCCCGCCCAGACCACAGCGAGGAAGACCCCCCGGAAACAACCGACCGGCCCCGCGCCGGTACACGTGACTCCCTATCATAAAGCGCAGAGTCCGGGCAAGGCATGGGAGCAAATGGCCTCCGCGCTGCCGTTTCCCGAGCTGGTGACGGTCATCCTTGTGATCGTAGTGCTGGTTCTAGCCATCGTGACTCTCTTACGCCACCTATGAAAGGAAAAGCCATGGGACTTTTGACAAATCTGGTCTTGGGCCTGGTTCATCTGACGCTGGTGGCGGCGGATGTCCTGTTCCTGCTGCTGTTGGCCCGGATGCTCGGCTATCGTTGGCAGCCGCCCTGGCTGCTGGCCGTCAATGCGACCGGCAAGCCGGTCGTCGATTGGTTCACGGGACGCATCGAAAGAGGATTGGACCATCTCGGTCTGAAGGCCCCCTTCGAGAGGACTGTGCTGCTGCTCGGGATGTTGGCGCTCGAGTACCGCGAGGATCCTCGTGGTCCTCTGGCTGGGAAGGTAGCGGTCCACGTGATGGACGCTGACATGCACGGTACGAGGGCCGCCCTCCTCATACGGATTCGACCAGGCGAAGCTGGCTCACCCGCGTGGCGGCTGCCCAGCCCTATCCCGGTTCCGTGGAGCCGGCATGGCATGGTTCCACTCCCGCCCATAAGCGGATCAAACGAAAGGAGAGAAAATGACTACGCGAATCTCAATTGAACCGGGGTCGCTCACGACGCTGGCCTTGGCTGCGATCTTCGTCCTGGTGTTTGCCGTCACTTGCAGGGCCCTCCGCGGCACGCCCCTCTTCGGCGACAGGGACGGGTGGATCACAGCCGTCTGTGTCGCCGCCTTATCGGTGATAGGGCTTCTGCGCTTCTTCGGATCTCCAGGTCATGCCACTTCCCGGACCGGTGAGCCCCAAAAAGGCGACAGCCTGCTCGACTTTGTCCTGCTCCCCTACGTTGCGCTGGCGATATCGATTGTCTTCGTCCTTTTGTTATCTTTTCTGGGCAAATGGGGGCCGCGTAGGATCGCGCTGCCCTGGCGGCGGCAGACCAGACCGACGCCGGAAGCCAAGACCCTCGCCAGGAAACGCCCGTCCACCCGGCCCACTTCGCCGCAGGAGAAATTGAAGAGATAGGTGCCAGAGCCACTGGCGCAGGGTGAGGCCGGAATGGTCTGGCTGACAGGATTATATCGAATACAAGGAGACCTGAAGAAGGGAAGCTCCCATTGGATATTGCGCGACTACCGCAGGGGCGCTAACATACGGGTGCTCGTGGCGAACGAAAAGGGCAGAGCAGTGCCGCGACGGCCACCGAGCTCGACCCCGACCCTTCGATAATCCCGCAAGGTCTGGGGAGAACTCACATGGAAAATGCCGAACGACAAAACGATTTCGAGAATCCCAGAAGACCGTCATCGGTTTGCCGCCCGAGCCGCAAGCCGCTGGGGCATGACGAGATCGCGGCGGCCTTCCAGAATGACCCCCTGTTCCCGCCCATTCTGTCCCTGGAGCAGGCGGCGCAGTTGGCCCATTTGGCCCCGGGCACCCTGAAAAGACTTGTATGCGAAGGGTTTTTCGCTAATAGTGTTAGACGCGGTAAACCGATTGCCTTCTGGCGCAACCGGTTCGTCACTGAGACCATGGAGTTGGATCGCGCCAGAGAACGGAATAGACATTCAAGACAGCAGAAAGGAGGTATGGACCAATGAAGCTCATCGACAAGCAGATCGTCGAAGCCACCAAGCCGACGATCTACGTAGGCCGGCGAACCTACAAGAGCAAAGGCACAGGCCAGGTCTGTGTCGCCAAGCCCTACTGGACGGAGTACTTCGCTGATGGCAGGCAGCATCAGGAGCCGTTGGGGACGGCCAACAAGGCCCAGGCGGTGCGGGCGGCGTATGCCCTCGCCGAGCGGCTGGAGCGGGGACAGGAGAAGGTGTCCGACAGCCGCCGGACGATCCCGGAACTGGCGGATGGCTACTACGAGCATTGCCAAAGAAGAGGACGGGCCAAGAAGACGCTGGTCAAGTACAAAGGCCAGTTGGAGCGGTTCAAGAACTGGTGCGACTCGGAGAACATCCGCCGGGCCAGGACGTTCTCTCCGGATGACCTGTTCGCCTACCGGACCTACCTGGCGGAACAGTGCGGACTTTCGGCAAAGAGCATCTACACTGAGACGATCGTGATCAAGCAGCTTTTCAAGTGGGCCACGAAGAATGGATATCTCTCGCGGAACCTCGTGGAGCCGGTATCTTTTCCGAAGGTCAAGTCGCCCAAGCAGCCCTGCTTCACGATCGAGCAGGTGGAACTGCTGATCTCCAATGCGGACCCGTGGGCGGTGCCGATCTTTGCCGCGTTGGCGTTTACGGGCATGCGGATCGGCGAATTGCAGCAGCTCCGCTGGGAAGACGTGGACCTGGAGCACAGCGTCATTCACGTCAATCGCGGCGGCAGCGACGGCAGGCCCAAGGACAAGGAAGATAGGTTCATCCCTGTCCATGCCAAGAAGCTGCGGCCCATGCTGCAATCCCTGCCGAGGCAATCGGAGTTGGTGTTCCTGATGCCGAAGGGCACCAAGGTCTGCCCGAAGAAGTTGCTGCGGTATCTCAAGAATCTGTGCGAGCAGTGCGGCTTGGCGAATCCTAACCAGTACAAGCTGCACACTTTCCGGCACTTCTTCGCCAGCTACTGTGCCCAGCAGAGTCTGTCCTACAAGTACGTGCTGGAGTGGATGGGCCATTCCTCCAGTGATGTCCTGGATATGTACTTCACGATGAACGACCGGCAGGCCCAAGCCGCGATGAACAGCCTGAGCTTCCACAGCGACAAGGCGGACAGTAGGACAGTTCCAGGACAGTCAGGTGATCATTCCGAGCCGACACTTGTGCAAGTGTCGCACGTCTAAGCAGTTACAATCACCCCCAAAAACCTAACGGAGAGGGCGGGATTCGAACCCGCGGTGCCCCGTAGAGCACACTGGTTTTCGAAACCAGCTCGATCAGCCACTCCGACACCTCTCCGGGTCAGAACGAAGCACGTCGGCGTGCCGACGTGCCCGCCTTGAACCAGCACTCTCATTGTACCCGATCCGTGCCCCCAGGCAAGCCGAAAAACCGTCATAATCCTCCCTTCCTGCCAACGTGTGCGGTTATAAATATGTCAGTATTGTCTACGAGATCGTTTCAACAGGAGTATCCGACTGTTGGAAAGGGGATTGGGGTGGCTACAAGAGCGCAGCGTCTCCGAAATTCACACATGATCGCCGTTCTGGCCTTGGGAGGAATGGTGTCGGCTTGCGGCGCGGCAGGTGCAGCAGCCTCAGAACAAGCTCTCGACTGGAGCATTCACGCGGCCAAGGACGCGTACTATCCTGGGGAGCCCGTGGCGTTGACGGTGACGGTCAACAATCGTGGGCCACAACAGAAAGTAGTCTGCTTCGAGGACGATTTGGAAGTGGCTTCCGTCGAGATTCGCAACCTGTCCGGTGAAGTCCTCACCAAAGGTAGAACGGTCAAAACGATGTGGCAGTTCCCGAGGCCCTACCACGTGTAGTGCACCTTATAGGTGACGACTTTCTCCTGGCCGGCGGGCACTGGGACACGGAATTCGATCGTTTGGCTGTCGGTCTTGGTGAAGGGGTCGGATTTGTCCGTGATTTGCCAGTTGGTCCACCGGTAGAGGTGTTCCACGACCCGAATCTCGACGGCGCCGCTCTCCTTGCGGTTGCGCAGCTTGATCTCGAAAGCCTCATCGAGCCAATTGCGCGCGGTGTCGATCTGGTATTCGGTTCGGCGCCGCTCGCCCACGAGATCGAAGGCATCACCGGTGTAAACGCGGACGGTCTCATCCCGGGGCGTGTGATCGATCGTGTTCTCGCCGACGAATTCGAGCCGGCCGTCATCGTCCGGCCGATAGAACCGCATCCGCCCTTTAGGCAGCGGGATCCCCAGATGATTCTCCTTGGAGTTCTTGAACTCCCGCATTACCCAAACCTTGGGGTTGGACTGGGTGCCGTACTCGCGCTCCTGGCGGATGCTCTCCGGTGAGTAATATCGGTTGCGGTCGATCCTGGCCCCGTCGTAGACGTAGAGCCGCTGGGCCTGGACGCCCTCGGCCCGCAGAAACTCGACCTGCTTGGTCTCGCGGTCGTGCAGCGTGGCCGGCCGGCTGAGGGTGTAGAGATGATACTCCTCGAAGGCCTTCTCGGACACCGGGGCCGACTTCGCAGCAGCGGTGGCACGACCTGCGTAGGTATACGTGGCCTCCGGCTGGATCTTGCTTACGTTGCCGGCCAGGAGCTTGATATGGGCCTGTTCGAACGTCTTGCCGCTCTGGTTGTCCATCGTCACCCAACCGATCACGTCGATGGCCTCGCCTTTCGCCTGGGTCAGCATGCTGTAATCCGCCTCCCAGCGCATGCCGCCGGTGATGTAGCTAAGCTCGGCGTCGAGCTTGCCGGGCGTGTCCGTCTCCAGGACCCAGTGGATCGTGGGCTTGAGAATCGTGTCATCCGCCAAGGTGGGAAACAGCGGTTGTCCCGGCAGGCTGAAGCGCAGCTTGCCGTTGACTGCGATGATCGGCTGTCCGCCCGACTCCGCGGCGGCGCGGGCGATCTGCTCCGGGAGGTAGGGGTACTCGAACCAAGGCACGCCCGGGGTAGAGGGATGCGACTGGTAACCGCTGCGAATGATCTTGCCGCGCACGATGTCCTCTTTTCCCTCGCCTTTGGCGACCAGAAAATCGATCTCTTTGCCCTCGTACAGGGACAGCAGCAACCCCTGCGAGATCGGATCCGCCCGGTAATTCTGTTCGAGGATCTGGAGGGCTCGTTTGCCTTGTGGATCGCGCAAGATCACCGAGTCCGGCTCCAGGTGGGCCGTGATTTGTGTCAGGCTCACGTCATTGGTCCCCGCGTGCAAGTCGAGAGGCAGCGTTTCGCGCACCACGGCGAAGTTCTGGTTGTAGATTGTCAGGGACGAGTCCGCCGCAGCGGCCAGACAGAAAGCCAGCACGGCGACAGTCGCGATTTCGGTGCGCTTCCTCAGGTTCATGGCAGCTCCCTTTTTATCTCTCGCGGTTTCGTTGACCCTCTTCGAGCAACGATCTGCTCAACACGGTCACACCGGCGACCAACGGCACTGACCACCATCATATCGGCGAAGGTTGACCAGGCCAAAGTGAATTCCGCGCAAACGGGTGAAATGCGGGGCAACGGACCTCCCGCCCCGGAAAGGGATGGAGCTTCGCCGCCGTACGCATGTCGGGCAACCGATTGATCTTGGCTTCAAGAAATGATAAAATAGGAAGGTTGGGAAGGCGGTGCGCTGGCGCTGCCGGACCCGGTGGTTGGAGGCTCGATATGAGAGTCTCGGTTGAGAATGGCCAAGCGTTGAAGAAGAAGTAGTCGAGGAATGCACGCGATGAAGAGATTCTGGGTGCTGGCCCTCGCCGCGGCCATGACGCCGATAGCGGCGGCCAGGGTCTGGGTCACGGTGTATCAGTATGACGGCAAGACGCCTTTAGCGGCGGTTGATGCCAATCATCCGACCGTCTATCGCGGCATTATGGTGGGCACGCGACTGACCCTCGTCATCAGCTCAGATGCCAATGATCCCTGGGGCGGTGAATTGGTGCTTCCTTTGGACGATTCACCTTACGCCAAGTTGAGCGGCAGGGGGTACACTGCTCGGCGAAGTACCTATTTGGGAGGTAGCTTTTTTAACCAACGTACAAGGACTCCTGTCTCGATGCGGCAGGCACAAACGCGTCGGTGAAGGATTACTTGAATCCGCCGATGGGGATCGGCCTTGAGTTCATCAATAATACATCGGCCTACTTATTCCAACGGTCACCCTGCCTATCCCGGCGACTGGTTTATCGCCGATTATTGTGCCGAGCAGGTCGGGAGCTGCAACGTCGAGCTATATGGTTATACTTGGGGTGTTACCGGCAAGAGTCCTGTCATGCCTGTCCACCTGTCGTCAGTCCGGGACGCTCATCCAAACGCTCTCCTTCACACACGTTCCCTCGCGGGATTTCAATGGCGACGCCGTGGTCGATTTCACAGATTTCGCGTGCTTCGCTTCGCGGTGGCAGTGGCCGCTCCTCCGGCGCCGACCCGAAGGCAGCCCTCGATCTCAACGCCGATGGCCATGTCGATTTGGGGACTTCGTCTCTTTCTGCCAGCGCTGGTTGGAGCAAATCGACTCCACGATCCCCCCGTACCAGTCAGAACTCTTCAACAAGCCTGGGAGCCGGCCGCCGCGGGGATCTACACTGTGCAGTACGATCCAGAGCGACGCCGGGTCCTGGCTCGTCGGGAGTGTGATTCCTCAGTTCGGCGGCTTCACGGTGTCGCTCAACAGCCGAGATCGTGCCGAGAATGGCAATACCGCTGCAACTTCCTCGGTCGAGTGCCACAGCGGGTGCGCAGCGGCGTGGTTGTCACCCTCCAGATGAAGATACGACATTGAACTCAACATTCCGTTGACGGCCGACACAGTGCTCTCCTTCAAGGAGGTTGGCGAATTGACAATCCGCAGGTGCACGATTCCGGACGGGATTGCCTTTTTCCCCCATGCTTTGACAACATCTCCCTGCTCTTGGGCGACAACAACCGTAACTACCTCTTGTACGTACTGCAACGCTTTCCCAAGCCCGTGCGAATGTGCCGAACTCGAACTACCTTAAGAGCTATGGGGAGGTCTTCCTTGATCCGTCGGCCGGCAGCTACCGGCTCCACCCGTTCGCCGACTTCCAAACCATTCCGGATTCTATCCGGTAAGGGCCAAAATCAACTGCATCCGTTTCAGGTCGATCAGCATGGGTCGGCCATCCGGGAATCAGGTCATCGGTCCCCAGACGACGGGCGATCCTATGCCTCTGCCGGCTCTCCCGCAGCCTGAGCGCCACGTTCAGCCGGGCCACCGGCAGCACGGCTCGAACGGACCGATGGCGACACGCCGCCGATTTCATCGAAGTCGGCTCGACTGTCACCCTGGCCCGTATTGCTCAGGCAACTTCCTGACGCCGCCACAGAGCGAGGGAATTCGCTGCAACCGCTGTCATTAGCTTCGGTCCGGCGGACGGCAACCCCCAAGATGCGCGGGCAACTCATGACTTTCCCGGAGCAGTTGGGCATAGTTTTCCGTATGAAGACTACCCTGAACATCAGCGATCAGGTAGTGAAAGAGCTGAAACAAGAAGCGGCTCGGCATGGATGCACCGTGTCAGAACTGGTCGAGCGAGCACTGCGCTTGCCGTTGCGGGCACGACCGACGCAGGTCGATTTCGCCGATTCCCGCGCTCTTTGCAGGTCATCGATCCGCTGAAATAGTGGGGCTGTCCTGCGAAATGGAGTCGGTTATTCTTTAGGGGGTACAAGGCTATGAGCCGTGTGGACATTGTGATCGGATTGCTTTTGGCGAGCGTGGCGCCGCGCGGGTACGCGGCCAATGCGAAGGAGAATGAGTTGAAAGAGTTCATCACCTGCTCATGTCGCGAAGATCAAGCCATTGGACAAGCAGGCGAACCTGGCGTGGTGGGACGCCGCGGTGACCGGGAGACCCGAAGGCCTATGACCGGTCCAGCGAGATGCAGTTGCAGATCCGGCGGGTCTACAGCGATCCGCAGGATTTCGCCCTGCTCAAGGGGAATCAAGGAGTCCGGGCAGGTCCAGGACCCGCTCCTGGCCCGGCAATTGACCGTGCTCTACAACGCCTATCTGGCCAACCAGATCGAGCCGAACCTGCTCCAGCAGATCGTCGAGCTGGGCACCCAGATCGAGAAGAACTTCAGCACCTTCCGCGGCTCCATCGACGGTAAGAAGGTCACGGACAACGAGATCAAGGATATTCTCAAGGACGAGACCGATTCGGCCAAGCGGGAGAAGGCGTGGCTGGCGAGCAAGCAAGTCGGGGCGGCGGTCGCGGCGGACCTGGTCCGGCTGGTCAAGCTGCGCAACGAGGCCGCCCGCAAGCTCGGTTTCGACAACTATCACACGATGGCCCTGGCGACCGGTGAGCAGGACGTCAAGGAGCTGGACCGGATCTTCGCCGATCTGTACGAACGGACGAACAAGCCCTTCGCGAAGGTGAAGGCCGAGCTGGATCAGATCCTCGCCAAGAAGTACGGCATCACGCCGGACGCAGCTCATGCCGTGGCATTATCACGACCCGTTCTTCCAGGAAACGCCGATGGTCTATGACCTCGACCTGGACGTCTACTACAAGGATAAGGACGTCAAGACACTGGCCCAGCAGTTCTATGCGGGCCTCGGCCTGCCGGTCGAGGCGATCCTCGCTCACAGCGATCTCTATGAGAAGGAAGGCAAGAACCCGCACGCCTTCTGCACCGCATATCGACCGCGAGGGCGACGTGCGCGTCCTGTGCAATCTCCGGAACAACGAGTATTGGATGGAGACGATCCTGCACGAGCTGGGCCACGGCGTGTATGACAAGTATCTCGATTACGGCACACCCTATCTGCTCCGCACGCCGGCCCATTCCTTCACGACCGAGGCGATGGCGATGTTTTTCGGCCGGCTCAGCCGCAATCCCGCCTGGATGCAGCAGATGCTGGGCCTGTCCGACGCTACAGCGGGCCGAGATCGAAAAGGTCGGCGGCAAGTACGCCCAGCTCAAACAGCTCATCTTCGCCCGCTGGGACATGGTCATGTACTACTTCGAGAAGGGGCTCTACGCCAATCCCGATCAGGACCTGACGAAGCTGTGGTGGGACCTGGTCGAGAAGTACCAATTCATCAAGCGGCCGCCGAATCGCACGAACCCCGACTGGGCCGCCAAGATCCACTTCGCCGCCGCCCCGTGCTACTACCACAACTACATGCTGGGCGAGATGCTCGCCTCGCAGTGGCACCACACGCTGGTGACCAAGGTGCTCGGTCTCCCGTCGGATAAGGATGTCAGCTACGTCGGCCAGAAGAAGGTCGGCGAGTACCTGCGAAAGACAGTCTTCGAGGCCGGCGACCTCTATCCCTGGAACGAGATGATCCGACGCTCCACCGGCGAGCCCCTGACGGCCAAGTACTTCGTGGACCAGTTCGTGAAATAGACAATGAAGCCGAAGAAGAGAACCGCGCCAAGAAAGAATACCGCCCTTGCACGACGGGGGGGCACAATCCCTGCCGTCGCCAAGGTGGCGATCGAGATACGGGATTTGATCGAGGCCGCGCAAGCCATGTTTCTGTGACCGCCAACCTGGCAATGGTGAGCCTGTATTGGAACATCGGTCGCATCATCACGCAGAACATCCAGAAGAACGAGAAACGTGCGGAGTATGGAAGGCAATTGGTACAACAATTGTCCATGGTGCTGACGCGTGATTATGGGCAAGGATACTCTGTGGCGAACCTGTGGGACATAAGGCGGTTCTTCGGTTCTTTCGAAATCCTCCAGACACTGTCTGGGGAATCTTCGTCTCCCACAATTCTACAGCCGGTGGCTGTAGAATCTACGAACCTCACAATTCGGCAGCCACTGGCTGCCGAATTGCCCTCCGGCCAGGCTCTTCCGGCAACGCGTCTTCGCCCTTCAAGCCGAATTGCTATAGATTTTCGGAAGCATTTCCGTCTTGGCTGGACTCACTACCGGATGCTGCTTAGCATCTCGGATCCTGTGCAGCGGCGATTCTATTTCGAGCAGGCGACCAACCAGCGCTGGTCCAAGCGTGAATTCCGGCGGCAAATTGACCGCGGCCTGTTTGAGCGAGTGGCACTTTCCCGGGACACTTCTCAGTTCGTGGCACAGGAAAGACAAGCGAGCCCCGCAGAGATGGTGGGATACGAGGACATCTTCAAGGACCCTTACATCCTCGACTTCCTGGGGCTCAAGGGGGCCTACTCGGAGAAGGATTTGGAGGCCGCCATCATCCACAATTTGGAGCTGTTCCTGACCGAGCTGGGGACGGATTTCTGCTTTATCGGGCGGCAATACGCCATGCGCATCGATGACGAGGACTACTCTCTCGACCTGCTCTTCTATCATCGCGGTTTGCGGTGCCTGGTCGCCATCGACCTCAAGATCGGCACGTTCACCGCGGCCGACAAGGGACAGATGGACCTCTATCTCGCCTGGCTCAAAGAGCACGATTGGCGCCATGGCGAAAACGAACCGGTGGGGCTGATTTTGTGTACTTCCGCCCGGCGGCAGCATGTGGAGCTGCTCCTGCGGCACGGGCCGCACAAGATGAAAGTGGCGGAATACTCTGACGCATCTGCCCGACAAGCGTCTTCTGGAGGAGAGACTGAAGGTATACAGTAGATTGTTGCAGGGCCAAGGCCCCCAACACGCTGGAGAAACGGACCAGTAGATAAGGAGATCGATCGACGATGGATCTGCAGAATAAGTCACTTCCGGAAATCACGATCAAGGGCGTGATCCTGGCCTTGATCCTGGCGATGATCCTGGCCGCCGCCAATGCATACCTGGGGCTGTTCGCCGGCATGACGGTGTCGGCCACGATCCCGGCCGCAGTAATCTCCATGGGCGGCTGCGGTTCTTCCGGAACAACAACATCCTCGAGAACAACATCGTGCAGACCGCCGCCAGCTCGGGCGAAGCCATCGCCGCCGGCTGCATCTTCACGCTGCCGGCCCTGATCCTGCTGGGGACGTGGACGACGTTCGACTACAAGTGGGTCACGATCATCGCCGGCTTCGGCGGCGTGCTGGGCGTGCTGTTCACGATCCCGCTGCGGCGCAGCTTCATTGTCGGCAGCAATCTTCAGTTCCCCGAGGGCATCGCCACGGCCAAGGTCCTCGAAAGCGGCCAGGCGGGCGGCGAGGGCCTGCGCCAGATCGTGCGCACCGGTCTGGCCGGCGGGGTATTCAAAATCGTCGGCGATCTGGTAGGCGTCTGGCCCGACAAGCTCCAGGTCAGCCGTGCCATTGGTTCGAGCGTGACGGCCTTCGGCGTGACGCTCAGTCCGGCCCTCTTGGCCGTCGGTTTGATCGTGGGCCTCAATATCAGCATCCTGATGTTTATGGGCGGCGCCCTCAACTGGCTGGTCGCCATCCCCATCTACTCGTATTTCCATCCGCGGCCCGAGAACATGGCCGTAGCCGACTGGGCCGAGCAAATCTGGCGGGACCAGACCCGGTACATGGGCGTCGGCGCCATGCTGGTGGGCGGCCTCTGGACCGTCTTTCGCATGAGGAAGACCCTGCTCCAGGGCGTCGTCAGCGGCCTGCGGGCCTATCGTTCGGTCGACGGTGCCGGCCAAGCCGTCACCGAGGTCCCGCGTACGGAACGCGACATGCCGATGAAATGGATTCTCATCCTGATGGTGCTCTCGGTCATGCCGCTGTTCTTCGTGTATCACGCCTTCGTCCACCGGATCGAAGTCTCCATCACGATGGCGGTGCTGATGCTCATTGCGGGCTTTGCCTTCTCCGCCGTAGCCGCCTACATGGCGGGACTGGTCGGGTCGAGCAACAACCCGATCTCCGGCGTGACGATCACGACCATCGTGTTCTCGGCCTTCTTCCTGATGCTCCTGATCGGTAAAGGTGCCCCCATCGGCCCGGCGGCCGCGATTATCATCGGCGCGGTCGTCTGCTGCGCCGCCTCCATTGCGGGCGACAACCTCCAGGACCTCAAGACCGGCTACATCGTCGGGGCCACGCCCTGGAAGCAGCAGGTCATGCTGGCGATCGGGACCCTCACGGGCGCCGCCGTCATCGCCCCGGTTCTCACGCTCCTGCAAAAGGCCTACGGCTTCGCCGGCCAGCCGGTGCCGACCTCTCACCCGCTGCCGGCGCCCCAGGCTAACGTCATGGCCGCCGTCGCCAAGGGCATCTTCGAAGGCGGGCTGGACTGGACCTTCATCGTTATCGGCATGATCGGCGCCGCCGGCCTGATCGCCCTCGACACCGTGCTCGAAAAGAGAAAGAGTTCCTTCCGTACGCCGGTCCTGGCGGTGGCTATCGGCACTTACCTGCCGTTCTCGCAGTCCGTGGCGATCTTCCTCGGCGGTATCGTCGCCTCCCTGGTCAAACGTGCCCTCACCAAACAACGGGCCAACCAGGAGATGCTGGACACCTCCGAGCAAAAGAGCGTTCTGTTCGCCTCCGGCCTGATCACGGGCGAGGCCCTGATGGGCATCATCGTCGCGATTCCAGTCGTTCTTATGAAGAACAAGGGTCTGGAACTGCCCTTGACGAGCCTCTGGAAGCAACTGGCGGAATCCTGGCTGCCCTCGGTCCGCGAGGGGATCGACGCCTACGGCGCCTGGATCGGCCTGGTAGTCTTGCTGCTGATCGCTCTCTGGGCCTACCGCACCAGCCGCCGGATGGCATAGGCGGCCCGCCCTTGCGTCGCGAGGTTCGTAGTGTGCTCGTGAGAGCATAGAGAAGAAAACGCCCTATGGCGTCACTACAAGCCTATTTAGGGAACAGGCCCTCCATTCCTTGGACCAGGGCCCCCAGCGGCACCGCCTCGACTTGCGCCGCGAGAGGGTAGCGTTTGACGCCGGGATAGATGACGGCAATCCGCTCCAGCCTCAAGTCCTCCCGGGCGATTCGCAGGGAAGGCGTGAGGGAAGGGGCATCGATGCGCTTACACTCTACACCCAACAGGTGGTCAGCCTTGAGCAGGATCAAGTCGATTTCTGCCCCTTGATGCGTGGCCCAGAAGAACGTCTCGTCCGGTTGCACTGCCTTGAGCGTCTCCTCGATCACGTATCCCTCCCACGACGCGCCGCACTTGGGATGAGTCAACAGGTCTTTCTCCGTGCGGATGCTCAAGAGGTAGTGCAGCAGGCCCGTGTCGCGGAAATAGACTTTGGGTGATTTCACCTGCCTTTTCTTGATGTTGGCGTGCCACGGCTGGAGTTGGCGGATCATGTAGAGGTCCGTCAGAAGGTCCAAGTACCGGCGTACGGCCTTGCCGTTCACGCCCATGGAACCGGCGATCTGGGCGTTGTTCCAGATCTGGCCGTGGTAGTGCGCCACCATCGTCCAAAAGCGCAGAAGCGTAGCGGCAGGTGCGGACAACCCCGCTTGTCCGATGTCTCGCTCCAGGAAGGTCCGGATGAAATCTCCTCGCCACAGCGCGCTGCGGGCGTCGTCCTCTGCCAGAAAAGACAAAGGGAAGCCCCCTCGGAGCCAATGGGGGACATGGGCGTCCAACCCCACTTCCTCCAGACTGAAACCGCCCATCTCCACGTATGCGATTCGACCCGCCAGAGACTCCGAGGATTGTCGCAGTAACGCTGGCGAGGCACTGCCGAGGATCAGGAACCGGGCAGGGAGGGGAACACGATCCGCCAGGACCCGCAGCACTGGAAACAGGCCAGGACGTCGCTGAATCTCATCAACGACCACCAACTCCTTCAACCCGCCCAGCGCGGTCATGGGCTCATCCAAACGGGCCAGACTGGCCGGGTCCTCCAAATCGAAGTAATTGGGCGAGTCCGGCGCGAGCAGTTGGCCGGCCAGGGTTGTCTTGCCGCATTGTCTGGGTCCCAACAAGGCCACAACCCGGCTTCTTGCCAATGCTTGTCGTACCGATTCGAGGAGTCTTGGTCGAGCGATCACGAAGCTCTAAATTACCATGAAATTTTGCCTTCGCAAGGCAAATTTTCATGGTAATTATGAACGTGAGGATTTCCCTGTAGCCGGAGCGAATATGCTCGCGGTAGAATAGAGGCACGAATGGACCGATATGGGTGAGAGGAACGCCTGTTTTGAATAGAAGGATGCAGGAAGATGACGGATCGAGTGGAAGGCTACATCGACGCGAATCAAGACCGCTTTGTTGCAGAACTGATGGAGTTCATGCGCATCCCGTCGGTCAGCGCCCAGCAGCAGCATGATGGCGACACGCGGGCGTGTGCCCAGTGGATCGCGGACCATCTCAAGCGGCTGGGCTTCGAGGCCGGGCTGATCGATGTCGGCGGCAAGCCGATTGTCCGCGCCTCGATGAAGGGCAAGAGCCCCAAACGCGTGCTGATCTACGGGCATTACGACGTCCAGCCGGAGGACCCGGTCGAGGAGTGGAAGACCCCACCGTTCGAGCCGACGATCCGCGATGGCATTCTCTACGGCCGGGGATCGACCGACGACAAAGGGCAGGTGTTCACTCATGTCAAGGCCGTCGAAGCCTTGCTCAAGACTGAAGGCAAGCTCCCGTGCGGGGTGACCTTTCTGCTCGAAGGTGAGGAGGAATCCGGCGGCGACGCCCTGGCCCGCTATGTCAGCCAGGCCAAGAACGAGTTGAAGTCCGACGCCGTGGTCATCTCGGACAGCACGATGTACGATGCGAAGACGCCGGCGCTCACCTACGGTCTGCGTGGCATCATCGCCCTGGAGTTCATCATTCGTGGCCCCGCCTCGGACGTTCATTCCGGCGCCTACGGCGGCGGCATCGCCAATCCGGCCATGGTCCTGGCCCAAATTCTGGCCGCTTGCGTCTCCCGCGAGGGCAAGGTTCTGATCCCACATTTCTACGATGATGTGGTGCCTCTGCAAGATTGGGAGCGGGAGTGCTTCCGGAAGCTGAACTTCGACGACCAGGCCTTGGCACAGGAGTTGAATATCCCCCGCGTGCACGGCGAGCCCGGCTACAGCACATTGGAACGTATGTGGGCCCGGCCGACCTTCGAGATCAACGGCATCTTCGGCGGCTACCAGGGCCAACGTTCCAAGACGATCATCCCGGCCTCCGCCACGGCCAAGGTCACCTGCCGGCTCGTCTCGAACCAGGACCCGGCCCGCATTCGCGACCTGGTGATCGCGCACGTCCGCTCCGTCTGCCCGGACACGGTGCGTCTCGAAATCAACGAGTTCGGGGCCAGCCCGCCGGTGCTGTTCGACGTAGACAATCCGATGATCCGAGCCGCCCAGGAAGCCTTGCGCAAAGGCTTCGACCATGAGACCGTCTTCATCCGCTCCGGCGGCTCGATCCCGGTGGTCAGCACGTTTGTCGAGCAATTGGGTTGCCCGTCGGTCCTGATGGGCTTCGGCTTGGACAGCGACAACCCGCACGGTCCCAACGAGCACTTCAGTCTCGACAGCTTCCGCCGGGGCACCAAGGCCGCCGCTTACTTCCTCCAGATGATCTGAGGACAAGGCGCAAGAAAGAGAGCCCCCTCGCTCTATGGCTGAAGAACGCCTTTCTTGACGCGCCCGCCCAAAGTCGGGATGATCCCTGATACTGGCCCAGAAACGCCGGGCGAACCCGCGCTCGCGGACTTCTGACGTAGGCGTCTTTCTTATCGAATTGCCTGTGCAATCCGACCAAATACTAACTTTGTACTAAAATGTTAAGAATTAGTATATCCCCGGCGTGGCAAGGTCGATATACTAAAAGTGAATATATTAGTATAAGATTAGTACATCTCCAAGCCCTTGCTCCTAAAGAAGATACCGTAATGAAGATGCCGGGCAAACCGCCAGACATAGAGAATATACCGCAAGGGTGGTCGCTTGTCGAGAAGACAGTGCGACTCCACAGAATCCTGAAAGGAGACATCCACGCTTCAGTACGCGGTAGATACGTTCATTGGGATAAGCTCAAATGCTATTCTCCCCCTGACGGGTTCTCACATGAGGACTGGTGGTACGCGATCAAGATCGCAAGACTGCGGCAGGCTAAGAGAATTCCTCTCTCAGATGTGAAGGGCCGACGTTTCATCTATGTTTTAGCCGACTCAATCCCGGAGGTTCTCCACGAGATAGATCAGGGAGCGGGCGGGTACATCCGGATGCCGGAGCCGATTACTAACCCGGATACACGGGACCAGTACTACGTCAGCTCGCTTGTGCAGGAGGCCATCACTTCCAGCCAGCTTGAGGGAGCGGTAACAACGCGGGTGGTTGCCAAAGAGATGATCAGAACCGGGCGCACCCCCCGTGACAGAAGTGAGCAGATGATCCTCAACAACTTCCGGACCATGCAACAGATTGGGAAACTGAAAGGTGAGCCGCTCACCACGCAGATCATCCTCGACCTCCACCGGATTGCCACGGAGAAAACTCTCACCGATGGCTCTGGCGCAGGACGATTCCGCAATACGAACGAACCCGTCGTGGTCGCCGACATGTACAATGAAGTCTTCCACACCCCACCGCCTGTTGAACAGCTTGAAGAGCGAATGGCGGCAATGTGCGACTTCGCCAACAGCAAGACGCCGGGCGAGTTCATCCACCCGGTCCTGCGCTCCATCATCCTTCACTTCTGGCTGGCCTACGACCATCCGTTTATTGATGGCAATGGTCGTGTGGCAAGGGCCCTGTTCTACTGGTCAATGCTCCGGCACAACTATTGGCTTTTCGAATTCATCTCGATCTCGCAGATCATTCTCAAAGCACCGATCAAGTATGCTCGCGCTTTCCTTTACACCGAGACCGACGACAATGACCTGACGTACTTCATCATCCAACAACTGGATGTTATTCGTCGAGCCATGAAGGAGTTGCACGACTACATCGAACGCAAGACGGCTGCCTTGCAGGCCATCGAGAGCAGACTGCATGGGATTACCGTACTGAACCATCGGCAACAGGCTCTCATCAGTCACGCTCTGCGGCACCCCAACCAGCGGTACACGTTCAAGTCGCATCAAATGAGCCATAACGTCGTCTATCAGACCGCGCACGTAGACCTGCTCGACTTGGAGGATCGTGGTTTGTTGGTCAGTCGGAAGGTGGGGAGGACTTGGTACTTCACGCCGGCACAGGACCTCGAAGATAGATTGTCGCGGTTGGATTAGCGATCCACGTCTTCGGTGTTATTCGACGTCCTTGCCTGCGACGAGGACCACGTATTCGCCTTTGGGGGTCTCTTCGACGGTGGCGAGCAGTTCGGAGAGCGGGCCGCGGCGGATGGTTTCGTGAATCTTTGTCAATTCCTTGGCGACGGCGGCACGGCGGTCGCCGAAGACGGCCAGGGCATCTTCCAGGAGCTTCCGCAGGCGGAACGGGCTTTCGTAATAAATCAGCGTGTGGGGCGAGTCCTTGTCCGCTTCCAGGAAATGGCGACGCTGGCCGGGCTTGTGCGGCGGGAAACCCCGGAAGGTGAAGCTGTGAACGGGCAGGCCGGAGAGCACCAGGGCCATGACAAACGCGCTGGGGCCGGGAATGGCCGTGATTTCGAAACCCGCAAGGATCGCTTCCCGCACGAGAACGAAGCCGGGATCGGAGACGCCCGGCGTGCCCGCACAGGTAACCAACGCGACGGACTTGCCCTCTTCGAGCAATTGCATGATTCGCGGCGTCGCCTGCCGGTCGTTGTGCTCATGGAACGACATCTGGGGTTTCTGGATCTCAAAATGCTTGAGCAGCAGCCCCGTGTGCCGCGTATCCTCGCTCGCGATCAGGTCCACCTGCCGGAGCGTCTCGATCGCTCGCAACGTGATGTCCCCGAGGTTGCCGATCGGCGTTGCGACCAAATAGAGCGTACCAGTAGCCATCAGTTACGATCCCATCTCGCCCAGCTCGTAGAGAATGAGGGCAGATGCGACCACGGCGGCCGTCTCCGTCCGCAGGATGCGCGAGCCCAGCCCGACCGCGACGGCGCCCTGTGCGCGGGCCGTCGCCTCTTCCTCTTCCGTAAACCCTCCCTCCGGGCCGATCAGCAAGCCGAGGGCGGCATCCTCGCGTCCGATTCCTTGCAAGGCCTCATGCAGAGCCGTGGTCTGCCCGGGCGCCGCGATCAAGAGACGATCGAAACCCACAAAGCGGGAGAACACATCGGCCAAGGGAACGATCGGCTCAATTCTTGGAATCCGGCCTCGATGGGATTGCTCGGCCGCCTCCACAACGATCCGGCGCCAGCGGTCGAGCTTGTTGTCCTCGATCTGTTTTGTCCGCACCAGGCCGCGGGCGGTCAGGACGGGCACGATTTGTACCACCCCGACCTCCGTGGCCTTTTGCAGCACCCATTCGAACTTCTCACGGATCAGCAGGCTCTGGAACAAGGTCAGTTGAGCTTTCGGCTCGCCGACAACCACACGTGTGCCT
The DNA here is from genome assembly GCA_963750205.1 of uncultured Planctomycetota bacterium. Classification (GTDB taxonomy): domain Bacteria; phylum Planctomycetota; class Phycisphaerae; order Sedimentisphaerales; family Anaerobacaceae; genus PLanc-01. Next base: position 19,861 of record CAVVRJ010000011.1, on the reverse strand, counting down.
ATCACCCGCCCAACCGCTTCTTTGCCACTGACCGTGGTTAGCGCCACATCATACTCCGCCCCCCGATCGTCCAAAACGACAACGGTATCCCCCGGCCCCAGGCGCAGAACTTGGCGGACCTGGCGCGACTGCTCCGGGCTCAGCCGGACCAACTCGCCCGCAAAACTCGACGGCTCGACAAAGAAACGGTTTGTGCTCAACGGAACCAATACCTCATTCGTGCAGTTCCTCGGCGGCCTCCTTCAAGACGGCCTCGCCCCGAATCAACTCTACCGTACCCTCATCAATCTCAAGGCACCGGCGCGCGATCTCCTCTTTCCACTCGCGGCTGAGCTCGAAAGGTTCTTCGAAATCCAGGCTTTCCAGCAGTTTCTCCGCGATCAGAGCCCTGGCCTCACGCGGCAATTTAAGAGCTTGCTTCATGACATTCTCTGTTTCTGGGCTCATGGGGCATGACTCCGTGATGGCAGTTTCACCTGACTTTCATAGCATTGATTATAGGCGCATCTTCTATCGTCGTCAACGTGAAGCCGGCCCGAAAACGTGGTTGCCTGCCAAATCAGACGTCGAAATGAAGAAAAACGGTTCGTGCTCATAACTCAATCATCTTATACTGTCATCTGGTTCGTGGCTCTCTATTATACGTTCGACATCAAGAGAAGAGTACAGGCAGGGAAGAGAGCTGTGTTGACGCATGGCCGGTCCGATTGAGATTCTGTTCGAGAATGAAGACATCATCGTCGTGAACAAGCCGGAAGGCTTGGCGACGATCCCCGAGCGGCAGAAGGACCCGCCGCCGGCCGAATCGCTGGTCGAGAAGCTCAGTGCCCAGCGGGGCGCGGAGATCTTCATCGTCCACCGGATCGACAAGGACACCAGCGGCGTGATCGTGTACGCGAAAACCGCCTCCGCCCACTGCCATCTCAGCATGCAGTTCGAGAAACGCCTGGTGCAGAAGGTTTACCTGGCCCTGGTCCACGGCGTGATGGAGGCCGACGAGGGCGTGATCGACAAACCGCTCGGCCAGCGCGGCTCCGGCCGGGTCTCCGTCAGTCCGCAAAACGGCAAAGAAGCGCACACCGAATATCAGGTCCTCCACCGCTTCGCGGACTACACCCTCGTGGAAGCCTATCCCAAGAGCGGCCGGCGGCATCAGATTCGCGTGCACCTCTACAGCATCGACCACCCGATCGTCGGCGACCGCCTCTACGGCGACCGGGCGATCCAGCGGGCCTACCCCCGCATGATGCTCCACGCCCAGCGTCTGACGATCCGCCTGCCCAACGGCATGCCCCTGACCTTCGAAGCCCCCGTCCCCGAATCCTTCGAGCGCGTCCTCCAGAGGATCAACGAGACCTGATCTTCCTTCGTGTGCTACGCCGAGAAGACGAGCCTATTCAAAGAGCTGGGTGGCTTCCATCTCTTCCACGGGCCGGCCCAATTCCGCCGTGGTCATCGTGACCCGGAAACGCACGTCACCCGCCTGGCGAGCCTTGACGGTGACCATCCACGTCGCCTTGGCTTCCGGCGCCAGGCTGGCCAGCGGCGTGCACCGGGCAGTGCGGCCTTCCACGCTAACCGCGGTCGCGCCGCTCGCCGCTACGATCTCTTCCGCCTCCTCGACGGTCGCCGTAATCTGCACATTATGGCTCGGGCTGGAGCCCTGGTTGGTCACGGTGATAACGTAAGTGGTCCGCCCGCCGACCGGGACCGGATCGTTCGTATCGATCACTTCCACGTGCACGCCGGCAATCCCGTAGACCACGGTCTCGGCTCTGGCCGTCACGGCCTCCGCGCCCACCGCCGAGGCCATAGCGGCTGGGGCCAGAAGCCCGGCCTCCATCGGGATATAGGTGACACTGACCTTCTGAGAGGCCCCGCCGGCCAGCGTGCCCAACTGCCACACCACTTTCGTGTCGGCGACCTCGCCTCCCGCGGAGGGTTGCACTCGCCTGCACTCCGGCGCCACGGTGTCCTCGACGACGGCATTGGCCGCCGGAGCATCGCCCTTGTTCGTGACCGTGATCTCATAAGTGACCGGCCGACCGAGGTATTGTCGGGCGGGCCCGGTCTTCGTCAGTGCCAGCACCGGCCGGCGCACGATAGTCGTGGCGGTGGCCTCGGCCTTCAGGCCGCCCCGAGCGGTGGCCACGACCTTGTAGATAAACTCGCCGGTCTTGGAGGCCTTGAAGCTGCTGGCAAACTGCTTCGATTGCCCCGGCGCCAGCGTGCCGGCTTCGAAGGACGAGTTCGCTGCCGCCCTCCATCGTCGTTAACCCGGCCGGCAGCGTCTCGACGATCTTGACCTCCTCCAGATCGCCGGTTCCGGGGTTCGTCACCACGACCTGCGCCGGGATCGCATCGCAGAGCAGAACCTCTTTGGGCACCGTCGCGGTGAGCACCAGCTTCGGCTCGACGACCGCCACATTCCCATAGACCGAAATGGGGACCACGAACGTCACGGTGGCACACGGAATGAGCGTGTCCGCCGTCGTGGCGACGCCCGAGATTTTGATCTCCCGACTGGCCTTCGCTTCGAGCGTACCGAGGACCCAGGAGAAAGTCCCATTCTTCTTGTCGGGCTGCGGGTCGGCACTTTGCAGCTTGAAATTCTCCGGACGATGCTCGGTTACGACCACGTCCTGCACGGCCGTGTCCGTCAGGTTCGTGACCTTGAGCGTGTAGTCGAAGGGCACATTGAGCGGGACCTTGGCCGGCATCACCCGGTCCAGACGGATCACATTTTCTCCCGGATAGAGGGCCGAGGCGGACCGCAGATCGGGCTTGCTGGCGGGTGCCGGCTCCTCCGGTCGTGCCGGCGAGACGACGCCGGGCTCTGGGACTGCCTTCGGCTCCTCGAAGCTGCCCGTCATCGGCAAGCCCACGCCTCCGTGAATGGCGGAGAACACCGCGTTCTTGCCGTCCCGATACTGCTCCGCCCCAAATGCCAGGGTGATACTGCTGGTGTTGCGGTACCGCAGCAGCACGGCCCCGGAAGTATCGGTTTCCGGCAAGTCTTTGCCGCAGCCGAGAAAGTGCACGCCCGTGGCGCTCGGCGTGGCCGTCACGCTCGTAGGCGCGGCCCCCGTCGCGTAGGAGGACAACCCGTCCGCGTAGAACGCGTCGACCCACTCCGCCTGCGTCGGCTCCCCGTCCACGTCGTAAACGAGCAGTTGGAGGTCCGGGATCGCATACGCCGTGCTGAACTGGCCGCTGTGGTCCCCCGTGCCATCGAAGAAAGCAACGGTCAGAGTGATCCCCGAGATGTTCTCATCCACCCCGTCATAGAGGAGGCCCAAATCGCCTTTCGGCTGCCCCACCGCCGTCGCCTTATAGTTCGGGATGAAGCCGCGTCCGGTCCGGTTGGTCGTGCCGGTCGCAAACTCCGTGTGCGGCTGCACCACGGCGGTGACAAGGGCATCGATTGTCGTCCCCTCACAGGTCGCCACGTGCAGGAAGCGCATGGTCAGGCCGCCCGTATACCCCGGCCCCAACTCGTTATACATGTTCGCGATGTTCGTGGCCGGACTGAAGGTGTCGAACACCAGTGGCACCGGCTCGGCCCACGCGACCTGCCCCACGGCCAGGGCCGCCAGGAAAACCATCCCACGGATCCCGCCCAAGTACCGTGCGAAGTTGCAGCGCAGCCCTTCCCCTCGGGTCCGTCTCTCGGTTGTTTTTCGATCTGGGAACATAGTTCCTCCCGTGGGCTTGCACGCCCAGCAAACAGTGAGGCTCCTTCCCCTCCAACTATCAACCCATCCCTCATCTATTATCTATGCAGGATACCGAATACAGAGGGCTTTGTCAAGCCAATCTGGCGTCAACGCGGCAGAAACAGGCCGAGGGTAGGTGTGCCATGCACACCTTCTCTCTGATAGCCTGGATTGTCAGTGCGGCTCAGGAGATGGCTTGGCCTGGCTGATCTCGACCGTGGTGGTCCCGGCGGCTAATGTGAGACTCCGGGCCCACGGCGCGGCCCCGCTCTCCCGCGACCGGGCAGAACCACACTCAATGTCACCCGTCCGGCACGAGGACGCTTTGCCGCCCAGCCGCCAGGAGTGCTCGTACCGTCCGGTCACGGTGGCCCCATACCAATAGATGAGACGCCACCCGTTTCGTTACAACTTCTTCACCGACGCTTCATCCAGGTAGGGAGAGGTATTGGGGCGGAAGTCGGCGGCGGAAGCAAGCCCAAAGACACCGGAAAGGCATTTCGAGGGTGATAAGTGACAAGTGATACGTGACAAGCGACAGGCGATAAGCAAGAGCCTGGCGGGTGGCGTTCTGACTGGCCCGGCGGGGTTCACCACAGAGGCACAGAGAATGGGCGAGGAAAGCCGCCTGAAGGTGGTACTCTGAACGGCACAACGCAACCGATGCGAGCGGCGCCACCGCCGGACGATCCTACGGGAGCTTCCCAGGGTCCAGGACCACGTGCTTGATGCTCTGGCGGCGGTAGGTGTAGGTGATGTGGACCTTGCCGTCGGCGGTCTGGATCACGGCAGGATAGGAGTACTCGCCCGGCTGATCTTCCAGGGTGAGGACGACCTTCCAGTCCTTGCCGTCCGAGGAGAGAGCCACGTTCAGGGGCGTGCGGTCCTTGGGGGTGTTATTGAACACGAGCAATTGCCGGCCGTCCTTGAGCGTGACGGCGTCGATGCCCGGAATTGGGATTAGGCAGGGACAGGGGCGTCATTGCGCTCCAGGTCTTGCCGCCGTCCTCGGACCAGCTTTGGGCAATGAAGCCCTGGCCCCGGGTCCGGCAGAGCATTTCGAGTCTCTTATCGGGATAGGTTAGAATCGTCGGCTGGATGACGCCGATCTTCGTCGGATCGTTCAGCGGCCCCACGGTCTCCCACGTCTCGAAGTCCCGGGTGACTTCGAGGTGTACCCGCCAGCCTTTGTCCTCGCTGCTGGAGGGACACAAGATGCGGCCGTCGTCGAGTTGGATCGGCTTATCCTTGATGGGTCCCAGGATCCCGGCGGGCAGCCGGTGGCGGTCCTTCCAGGTCCGGCCGTCATCCTCGGAAATCACCCGCTCGCCCCACCAGCGGGACGGGCTGGGTCCCACCTTGAAAAAGAGCACCAACGGCCCCGCACGCGGCTGAAACAGCACGGGATTCCAGCAGGGAAACCGCTGCTCGGGCGAGACGACGCCGTTGGCCACTTCGACAGGCTTGGACCAGTGCCCACCCTCCAGCCGGGACGACCAGATGCCCACGTCCTCTGCTCCCTCGGCTTTGCCGCCGAACCAGGCCGCGAGAAGCTGGCCGTCCTGAGTCGACACGATAGTCGAAGCATGACATCCCGGCGTCGGCCGGCCGTCCAACGGAAAAACCATCTCCGCCTGCACTATGGCCGGCGCCGAAGCTGTCCCCTCACCGGCTTTCACCCCAACGCCGCGCATCCCAGCACCAGGGCACAACTCAACAGTATTCCGCATCGTCTCATGGCCCATGCTCCTCATTCTGGTCTCAAGCCCGTGAGTGGCAGCCTCAGAGTACATGCGCAAGGCCGGCTGGCCGTGACGCATTCTCACGCAGAACCCTTGTGTTTCATCCACGGACAGGCTTGGCGTTGTGGACAGTTGCGGCAGCCATGCTGCGTGGAGACCCGAGGCAAAATGATAAACGCATCCAGGACAAACGCGGCAGACAATACCACTAAGCTCCAGGTGAACGCCCGAACCAGGACCGGTCCGACTGCCACGAGAGGCAGCAACCACAAAGGCACGATCACGGGGATGTGTTTCTTAAACTTCTCATGAAATCGGTCTCCCAGTTGCCGGTTGCGGAGCCGGGCGGAGATCTGGCCGTACCCACAGGGGCACGAACTCGTACCCCAGAACCGACAGAAAGGACACACGAACACCATGATCCAAACGGCTCCGGCCGCACCGTAGAACGCGTACCCGGCTGCGGCCGCAGGCCCCCAAGCAGAACCTCGGAGGGAGCAAAACAAGACGGCTGCGCCCAGAGCGATCATCAAGATGTAGGGCACGTTGTGCAGGAGGGTCTCTCGGACCGGATACGTGCGGGCCGAAAGGGGATGACATGGGTCTTCGGGTGGGTCGGTGCGGCTGTCTTGCATGTAGGCTCCTATCAGCAATACTCGTCGTGCGCCTCACACAGGGCGAGAACGCGTCCCCGGGCCTCGTGGGCGGCGGTCCCAATGCTCGCCGTCAGATCACGCCCTCGTTTGGTCATGGCAACCGTTTCCAGCGGTGATCTCGTCCCGGTGCATCCAGATGTTGCGGCACAAACAGACGTTCAGCCCGGTGCCGCCGGGAGGCTCAACGCCGTATTTCGTATAGATGGCGGCCAGTCCTTCTTTGACCCTGCGGTAATAATCGAGCCCCGGCGCCTGCATTCGGCCCAGGACAGGCCTGCCAAAGGGCATCCAGAGGGAGGCAATGGGGACGACGCCGCGCTCGGCGAGGCATTCGGCGCCTTGCAGGAAGCTTTCCGCCGGCTCCACGCCCACCACAAAGGAGGAGCACGCCTTGTTCGGTCCGTAGCGCTGGGCGATGTATTTCAGGCAGTCCACGTATCTTTGGCGGCCGGCGAATTTCCATTTCCCGGGCGTCACGGTCCGGGCCAATTCCTCATCCCAGACTTCCAGACTGCAGGCAACTCGGCTCGCCCCCGCGTCGAACAACTGGTCGATCTCCTGCGGGCGGCTCGGCGGGGTTGTGTAGACCAGCACCTCCCCGGGGATGTTCCCCAACCCTACCACGCGGTCGATCTCTTCCAGGATGACCCGGATCGTGGAACACTCCGCCTGAAGGTCCATCGTGGAGCCGCCGGTCAATTGCAGGTGCTTCGCGGACTTCTCCTGGAGGACAGCATACGCCACGATCTCCGCCACATCCCGAGGCGTCGGAAGGGGTGGGTCCGGCCTATGTTGGCGTGCGAGCCGCTCCGTGATTCCCCCGGAGTAGCAGAACTGGCAGGCATAACCGGCTTTCGCATAATCGCACGGCCAGATGCACTGAAACGACAGGAAATCGAGTCCCTGCAGGACGGCCTGGCCCAGATAAGGAATGCCGCCGGACGTCTTTTGCTCATAGAAATGCGAGGCCGGCGGGAACCCTACCTCCGTCACCTCCTGACCGTCGTGCCGGAGGACCGCAACGCCGGTGTCGGAGAGCTCCAGCCGAAAGGGCGTGCGGATTCGGAAGGCGTAGCGGAAGTTTCGCAGCGCGTCCAGCGACATCACACGCTTGAGATAGCGCATGTGCAGAGCGACATCCGTCATCTGGGCGATCGTACCGTCCGGCAGGATCAGGCAATTGCAGGTCAGCGGGTCCGGATAGAGGCGGCAGGCTCCCTCTAAGCGCGCATAGACCCGGTGGCTGACTTTGATCCCCTGGGTCACGATCAGGGCCTTGAGGTCCAACGAATTGATCTGTGCACCGCCAAGGGAAAAGAGAGTGCCCATCTGCCTCGTCCTTACGCTCTTGGTCCGCCTGTTCCAGCACACCCAGGATCTTGCTGAACGCGTTGCGCACCTGATTATAGTCCAGCAGATCCACGGTGAACCGGCCATCGGTATTGAGGCAAGACACGACGCCGCCGTCGGAGAATAGCGCGTTCGCAACCTTCAGCCGATGGTGCGTATGCGGCGTGACATTGAATTGCGCCAGGTCGTCCGGGCACAGGAACTGGGTATCGACGGCCAGGGCACGGATGGGCCCCCCGTTGCGATTGCGGCCCAAGTCACTCAGCGAGACCCATTGGGGCGTCGGATCGGTGGGACTGTCGAAAAGCCGCGTCACGGAGGCATGCCGGTAGTAGTAGCTGCACTGTGCCTGCCGGACGCCAACGTTGGCCAACTCGGTCTCGGCGGAAACCCGCTGGTCGGGGTCGGGACAGAAGAGGACTTTGGATTGCCCGGCCAGGTAGTTCCGCAACAGCAGGCCCAAGCCAACCGGGGCGCCGCTCCGCAGGGAAATCAGGCTGGTCGGGGCACCGGTGGAGGGGTAGAAGTCCGAAGGCGACAGGAACGGCGGTGCCGTGGGCCCGACGGGAATGCTGTTGTCGTAATCGCCGGCGTACGCATGGATGGCGACACCGATCTGCCGCAGATTAGCCATACAGGCGGCCCGTCGGGCCGATGCTCGTGCCGACGTGAGGGCCGGCCACAAGATCCCCAGGAGAAGCGTCATGGTGGCTATGACCACCAACAACTCGAGGAGCGTGAAGGCCCCCGAACGGCGCCTTCGGCAGTTACAGAGGCCGCTCTCCCGCGCAGATCGCACGCTGACGCCAAGCGATGCCCCGTCCCGAGCGCTATTCGAATCCGTCCATATTTTCATAACTGCCAGCCACTTCTAATCCATCGGAGTCGGGGCCGCCCTCCCGACCCGTCCGAGACTTCGCGCAAGGTCCTACCGTGACACCGTCCGGGTCAGGCGGACGTTGTCTATGTCCCAGTAACCGCCGGCCTTGCCTGTCTGGGGGTCCAAGTCCGCCAGGGTCAGAGCACTGATTACCTGCACCCCAATCTCCTTATCCGCCCAAGGATCTGTATTCCGCACTGGCGAGAGATCCAATCGGACGTCCTGGAAATGGTTAAGGCGGGCGTCGGCCGCGAGGTACGTAAAGGCTGTCGCTCCCACGGTCACCCGGGTGTTGCTGGCGTCGCGGTAGAACAAACGGACCTCCAGGGACGCTCCGTCTTTCATGTTGCCCGGGCCGCCCAAGACACCGACCACGAGATGATAACACTGCCCGGCTTGGAAGGTAGCCGCCAGATCCTGGTACAACTCGACTTCCGGAACGGCGAACAGCCAAGCGGCCTGCATCCCGTCGCAGTTGTCGATATAACTCGGGTCCGGCGGCGCGACGTTGAGGAACACGCCGGTCAGTTGGCTCCAGAGATACCCGCCGCTTTCGTCGTACCACACGGGCTTCGGCGGCTTTTGCCAGGAGGCGATGTTCACGTCCACAAACGCGGTCTGGGGGGACTCGAACGATCCGTTCGGAACGTCGATCGTCACGGGCAGCGCCTGCACCAGACGAACGTTGTCGATGTCCCAATAGCCCCCGGCCTTGCCCGTCTTGGGATCGAGGTCCGCTAGCAGTCAACGTGCTGACGATCTGCACGCCAATCTTCTTGCCCGCCCAGGGATCGGTATTCCGCACCGCCGAGAGGTCCAGTTGCACGTCCTGGAAGTGGTTGAGGGGGCTGCCGCCCGCACGATATATGAAGGTCGTTGCCCCGATGGTCACACGCGCGTCATTGGCGTCACGGTAATACAGCCGGATCTCCAGCGGGACGCCGTCTTTCATGTTGCCCAGGCCGCCGACGACTCCGACCGTGAGTTGGTAAGCCTGACCCACCTGAAACGTGGCCGCCAGATCCTGGAACAACTCGACCTCGGGCACGGCGAACAGCCAGGCAGCCTGCTGCCCGTCGCAGTTGTCAATGTACTCGGGGTCTGTCGGGGCAACGTTCAGGAACACCCCGGTCAGTTGGGCCCAGAAGTATCCGCCACTCTCGTCGTACCACAGCGGCTTCGGCGCCTTCTGCCAGGCATCGATATTGACATCCACAAAAGCGGTCTGCGGCGATTCGAACGACCCATTCGGAATGGGGATGGACTCGCCTCGTACTCTGCTGGCACCGGCCGCCATCAACAGTACGCCCGCCGCCATGATACCGAACTTCTTTCCAATCTTCATTTCGACCTCCTCACCGTAGCGAAATATAGACGCGGGCCTCCGGGCTGGAGAGAACCAGACCCCGAGGTCCCCAAACACCCTCAAACCTCTTCGCCGACTTCCACGGCCTGCCTGGCACGCGCCAAGAGATCGTCCAGCATCTGTTGATAGGTCACCAGACTCTCCAGCCAACGAGAAAGACACCGCCGGCCCCGCTCCGTCGGGCGGTACACTCTCTTGGACGGACCCGCCCGAGAATCGCTCTGGATCGAAGACAAAAGCTCCTCCGTCTCCATACGTCGGAGCAAGCGGTACATCCCCGTGTAGTCGGGAGGCTGGTGCGCAAAGAACCGGAGCGTCTCCAGGTCCTTCTCAATCGCATAACCATGCAGACCGCGCGCCTGACCGCACAGGATCGTCAGGATCGCCGGACGCAGCAGGCGATCGAGCGATTTGCCCGAACAGATGCACCGGTCCAACGGCATCTTGCTATTCGACATACTCTAATAATAAGGGTCTTGGCCGCCCAGTCAAGCAGAAAATGCCGGCAAGTACGCCGGACAATAGCGGCAGCGACAGGTATCCCTTCCCAGGCCGCGTGTGCACCACCCACCATGCCACGCTACGATCCGGAGCGAATGTCATAGACCATCAGGGCGTCGCCGTGGCGGATGTAGAGCCGGCCGTTGGCAATCGTCGGATGGGCCCAGTGCTCGTTCGTGCCTTCGGAGACGGTGAACTGGCTCACCGGCTGAATGCGGCACGAGTTGGGCTTGACCAAGTACATCTTGCCGTCCTCGGCGTAGACGTAGAGCATCCCGTCGGCGACGATCACGGCTCCCATCCCGACCTCCGGGGCGTTCCACATGGCCTTGCCCGTCTTCCAGTCCAGGCAGACGAGGCCCTTGTTGCCGCTTTGAGCCGTGCCATAAATGTAGCCGTCGATCGCGACGGTGCCCTGCATCCGGCAATCCATGATCTTGGCCGTCCATTTCGGAGCAGCGGTCGGGCTGCTCTCCGCCAGGGACAGCATCGCGCCTCCCGACCCCATGCCCGAGGAGACGTAGACCAGTCCCTCCGCATAGAGCGGCGGATTCGGTTGCACGCCCGCGCGTTGCGGGTACTCGTGCTGCCAGACCACCGCGCCCGTGCCCGCATCGACGGCAGCCACGCTCTGGGCCAACATGGTAAGGACCAGTCGCCGGCCGTTGTAGTTGACGATCCGGGCCGAGCAGCAGCCCGTTGGCTGGCTAAGGCCCTTGCTCTTCCAGAGGACCTCGCCGGTATTCTTGTCCAAGGCCACCAGCGCCGCATCCGGAGCTCCGGGCGTGCAGATCAGCTTCTGCCCATCCACCAGGACGCATTCGGCAAATCCGAATTGCGCCGGCTTGCCACCGAACCGCTCCAGCAGGTCAACGGCCTTGACCACCTGTCCTTTAGCCGCATCGAAAGTGATCAGCTTGCCCAGGCCGGTCTCCAGAAACACGCGGTCACCATCAATGGTCGGCGTGCCGCGCGTGCCGGCCACGGCCATCCCCTGCTTGCCCAACTCCGGCCCGTACGCCGTCTTCCACTTCGGCGTGCCGTCCAGACCGTAAGCGAAGAGATACCCCCTGGTTCTGGTCATCCATTCCGGTCACGTAAACGCGTGCCATTCGCCACCGTAGCCGAGGAATAGCCTTGGCCCAGTCCCTTGGCCGTCCAAGCCACCTTCGGCCCGCTCGCCGGCCATTGCTTCAGCAGTCCCGTCTCAAGGAACTGCCCGTCGCCCGCCGGCCCGCGAAAACGGGTACAGTCACCAGCCTGGACCGTCGCCAAGGTAATCGCCACAATGAGCAGTGATGCTCCTATCGTTCGGTTCATAGTTTGCCTCCTTTTTTCGGCAAGTATACCGCCGGCACCACGGAGTGAACAGATCCACCCCGATTCAGGCGGCCGCCGCGCCTTCGACGGGACATCAATGTCACAGTCGGAACGTTTGCGGCGGATTGCCGCTGAAATCGGCAATGGTCGCGGCAGCGCCCTCCAGACAGAAGATCTCGAAAGCCGGGTTATCCGGGGTCTTGTAGATGGACTTGACGAGGGGACTGGCGTCCTGGATTCTGGCTTTGAGCGCCAGATCCTTCGAGAACACGACCTTGCCGTTCAGACGCAGCCACGAGAAGTTCGGGCCGGACGCGCAGAACTCGACATACGGATGCTTCTGCATTTCCTTGAATACGGGCTTCTGGTTGGAAGTGCAGAAGTAGAGTCGCCCCCCTTCTTCCCGCATGAACTGGAAGGGACGCACCTTGGGCTTGTCGTCCAAGCCAATCGTGGCGAGATACTGGACCTGGCTCTTGATCAGAAAATCGGTGACGGCGTTCACGGGATTCGATGTGCTCGGCATGGTTGTGCTCCTTTCTGAACTAATACAAACGGTTCGCCTACGAACTATCAGCACAAAAAAATCTATTCGCTCAGGTTCTCCTCGATCCTGTCCAACTGCCGGACCAGGCGCTGGCGCTGGCTTTCGCTCATGTCGCCATAGAGCTTGCTCCGCAAGACCCGGGAGATCTCCTCAAAGTCCTTCTGGAGCCCACGGCCCTTGGCGGTCAGTTCCACATAGGTGACGCGCGCATCCGTTTCGCAGGGGAACTCGCGCAGATAGCCGTGCTTCTCGAGGGTACGGATCGTCACGGTCACCGTCGATTTGACCCTGCGCACACTCTCGACCACAGCCTTGATCGCAACGGGCCCGCTCTGTCGCAAGAGAAAAGCCAGCACGGGTCCGTGGGCCGGGACAATCCCCGCCATCCCCCGCTCCTGCAACTGCTTCTCCACCAGGGCATTGGCCTTCTCTCTGATTCGGGCCATCTGCCCGGCGATGCCGTCAATGTCCGCCATAGCTCACCTTGAACACCATTCTTGTACCATGTACGCCCAATATAGTTCGTGCCCGAACCATTGTCAAGTAGATATTTCTCCTGTTTCTTCTACGGGTGCGGTGGCATACCCTGGCGATTCGGTGTGCGTTTCCACCGTGTGTGTCCACAGGGCAACGCAGCTTGAAGGACAGCTTCATGATCCGACCGCTTTTAGAGAATCGGGTGCTTTTCGAGGAGCGTCACCTGCTCCGATGGGGACTCGATACCATCTTCTCCGAAAGGATACCCGAGGATACCGGGTGCGTCCCCAGTAGGGAATTCCATTAGCGATAGCCAGGAATCCTGGATGCAGACGACCGCCACCGGCCCCGGGATCTTCTCGTTCTACTGGAACGTCTCTTCGGACGGCGGCGACTATCTTAACTTCTACGTCGATGGCGTTTTGCAGAACCAGATCGCCGGGGCACCGGGCTGGTCGCAGCGCATCTATACCTTCTACACCAGCGGTACGCACACCTTCAAGTGGTCCTATGTCAAGGATGGCTCCGGCTCCTCCGGCTCGGACTGCGGCGGCCTGGACCGCGTCGTCTGGCAGCCGGCGTGGTGGACCTGCCCGCTGGCCCAGGCGGTGGATTCGTTCCTGACCTATACCACCGGCGGCGACAGCAACTGGTTCGGCGCCGCGGGCGGCTACTTCGGCTCGTACTGTGCCCAGAGCGGCGATGTCCAGCAGGACCAGCAGTCCTGGATGCAGACGACCGTCTCGGGGCCGGGGACCTTCACCTTCTGGTGGAAGGCCGGGGGCGATACCAACAACTCGTTGGAGTTCCGCCTCGATGGGGCCTACCAGGGCAGCATCAGCGGCGACCAGACGAGTTGGCAACAGAGGACCTACACGATTACGGGCAGCGGCACCCACACGCTCAAATGGACCTACAGCCGGGGTTCGGATAGCGATAGCGGCTGTGGCTTTGTGGACTACGTGCAATGGACAGGCCCTCTGGCCCAGGACCCGCCGACGACAGGCTGGACGGACCTGACTTACACCTATGACGCCAGCGGCCGGCGGATCGAGAAGAAGTACAACAATGTGACGGTCCTGAAGTACGTCTACGACGGCGACTCCTGCATCGCCGAGTACGACGGCTACGGCAACCTGCGGCGCAAGTACATCTACGGCCCGGGCATCGATCAGCCGGTGTCCATGATCGAATATACGCAGAACGAGCCGGGCACGTACTACTACCACTTCGACGGCTCGGGCAACGTGGTGGCCCTGACGAACTCCAGCGGCAATACAGTCGAGGTCTACGAGTATGACGTCTATGGCAAAGTCGGTGCCTCCGACGGCAGCCATCCCAACCGCTTCCTGTTCACCGGCCGCGAGTTCGACAAGGAAACGGGCCTGTACTATTATCGTGCCCGCTACTACAAGCCGGAAATCGGCCGGTTCCTCCAGGCGGACCAAGTCGGCTATCAGGCCGGCATGAACCTGTACCGATATTGCAGCAACAATCCATGGAATCTGGCGGATCCGCATGGCGACTATAATGAGCCCAATGCCCCTGGCGGTCCGCCGACGTTTCCACTACCACCACCGTCGCCATACCCGGTTATACCGGACCCGTCGGGGACAGGCCCGTCCCCAACGCCCCCTGGTCCTGACCCGGACGGTCCCTGCACAACCGAGATCATTATCATCGGCAACGTGGCGTGGTCCCCTCCTAACCCCGTCCCACAGCCGAATCCGCCCGGAACGGTACCGAAGGAATTTGTGCCTGAACCTCCGACAATAATCCGGGCACCTTCACCGACTCAAGAGGCACAAATAAAAGCGTTGAGGGATTTACTGAAGAAGTACAACGGTCCAGACCCCAGCGAGGACACGTTGTTCACGACTTTACAACAGCGCTCTTATCATCATAATCACATGGTGCGCTTCCCGTGCGCCTGCTATTGTAGTTGTCCCGATCCTACCAGGCTACCCCTGGTCCCCACCCCCTGCACCGCATGGACCTACAGGAGGTTGATGATCCGTATTGTGCACGGGTCGTCACGGAGCAAGAGATCTCGCAAGACCCGTCGTTGTGCCACGGATGAAAGTGGTGGGTAGTGGGCGGAACGTATTGAAAAAGGTGGAAAACGCGCGTATGATAACGACAATGAGAAAGCTCATGGAGATATGGCTTGCATTGCGTCGAGGTGTGAGAACCCTTCTCAGCAGGAGACCGGCAGGTCTTCCTCAAGGGGATGATTTCGACAAGTACTTTGCGCTCTCGCGAGGGGGGCGGAGCGTGAAGCCTATGCTGTTCTGCGTGGCATCATTGAAACCAATCCCTACTGGTCGAAGGTCGGTGACCTGTATGTATGGTGTGCTGACTTTGAGATGCTGTTGAGAAATGATGTATGCAAGGCTCAGCATTTGTTGGAGAAGGCGTGGGAACTTGGCTGCAACCACCCCGCATCTTATTATTCTGAACGCGGATTTGTGCGATGGTATCAGGGCGAGCACGAGGAGGGAATACAGGACCTTGAGAGAAGCATTGCTCTTGAACCTAGCGTCACACATCTCATAAGGCTGGGGGAACTGCTGGCTATCGAGGGAGACGGACGCGCGCATGGAGTCCTGCAACGGGTCCTGGATGGCGAACCCAGGCACTGTCTTGCACACATCTATCTCGGACTACTGGCGGGTAAATCCGGCGATCGGGACAAAGCGATCTCTCTGGCCCAGAGGGCTGAGGAGTTAGCTGAATCGGCAACTGACTACGCAGAACTCGGACGTCTATACAGGGAATTGCGAGAGTTTCGGGCTGCGGTTTGTGCATATCTCAGAGCGGACGAACTCGAATATGAGAGCAAGGGTCGCTTGCATGCTTCGCTCGCCGACTGCTATGCCTGGCTTGGAGAGAAAGAGACCGGCAGGACGTACCTGCAGCAAGCCCTCAAGTATGATCCAGAGGACCATTATATCAAGTCAATTGCAGAGAATGACTACCGGGACTGAACCGGGGGGGGAATAACGGAATAACGGGAATAACGGGAATAACGGGGACAGCCCCGAATGGCACTGCCGTGAGTTTCAGGCGTGCCAACGCACAGACTACCCACGGGACAGAAAGAGAATCTTGTTGCTCTCCGTCCTGCACGAGAATCTTGCTCCGGGCGGTCGGAGCGGTATCATGTTTTCGGCCTTCCTTAGCCGATATTGTTGATAGCCCTCCTTGGCGTGTCTTCCCATAGAAACCAAGGAGGGCTTTCTCATGACGAGCCTATCCACACCACGAACAGAAGGCAAGAATACCTTTGCCGTCATTGCCGATTCTTTTCTCCATGATCCCGGTCTGCCCTTTGCTTCCGTGTTGGACGCCGCCGCGATCCAGCGGGTCTTCCGCGAGGAAGAGGCGCTCTTCGGGCAGGACGACATTTTCTCCACCGAGATCGTGCTGTGGGCCTTTCTGGCTCAGATGCTGCGGGACGGCAAAGGGGTCGCCTGCGCGTCCGCCGTGGCCGACATCGCCACCTATCTGCTGCAGACGGGTCGGCAGCCCCCGTCCGGGGACACGGGCGCTTATTGTCGCGCCCGGGCGAAGTTGAAGCTGACGGCGTTACAGCGTCTGGTCCGGGAGTCGTCCCGCCACTTGGAGGAGACCGTGGCTCCCGCCTGGCTATGGAAGGGCTTGCATGCCAAACTCGTCGATGGCTTCACCTTTACGATGCCCGATACCCCTGAGAACCAAGCCGCGTTCCCGCAGATCGGCGAACAGCGGCCGGGGGTGGGGTTGCCCATCGCGCGGGCCTGCGTGGTGCTCTCGCTGGCCACGGCCGGCGTGTGTGACTTGGCGGTCGGGCCTTGCGAAGGCAAGGAGACGGGCGAAAGCGCCTTGCTCCGCGGGCTGCTGGAGACGTTTGCCCCGAACGACGTGGTCGTCTTCGACCGGTGCTATGGTTCCTTCTTGATGCTGGCCCTGCTGTCCCAGCGGGGCCTCCACGTGTGCGTCCGCCTGCACCAACGGCGGCGCAGCGACTTCCGGCGGGGCCGCCGGTTGGGTCCCGGGGACCACCTGATCACCTGGACACGTCCGAAGAAGCCGGCGTGGATGACGCAAGAACAGTACGACTCAATCCCCGAGACCCTCACGCTGCGTGAGGTGCAGTTTCAGGTGACCGTCCCCGGCTGCCGGGTGGAAACGCTCACCGTCATCACCACCCTGACCGACCCGGCGGTCTATGCCCGAGAAGACATCGCTGATTTGTATGGTTTCCGCTGGAACGCGGAACTGGATATCCGCTCGATCAAACAAACGCTGCACCTGGACCACGTCCGCTGCAAGACGGCGGAGATGGTCCGGCGGGAATTGTGGGTGACCTTATTGGCCTACAATCTGATCCGCAAGGTGATCGCCACGGCGGCGGCGGTTCATAAAAAGCAGCCACGCCAATTGGGCTTCACTTTGGCCTGTCAAAGCCTCTTGACGTCCTGGATGTTGCTCGCGACCGGGGCTTGCCGAAACTCCCCTGCGCTGTACGACCTGATGTTGGCCCGCCTCGCGGCCAACGAAGTGGCGAACCGGCCCGGGCGGATTGAACCGCGTGTCTTGAAACGCCGCCGGCATCGCTACCCGCTTATGCAACGACCACGCGCCAACTGCAAGCGGAACTCGGGAAAACATAACCCCATACCCATAAAGGAGTTGCCGACGGCAGTGCCATTCCCCGCTGTCATCGCTTTTCAAGCCGCGGAAGTGGCTTTTTCAGGCAAGGAGCGGTCCGACTACGATGTGTATCTCATCCTTTGTCGGCTTGCCCAATAGATCCTTAAGTTCCTTTTCTTGGAGAGGAAACTCGAGGATGGTGTTCCCGTCCGGGGTTGATATGGCGGGTTTCCACTGGACGTCGCTCGGACTGTACGGATGTCTGCTCTGCACCACGACCAGTTTGGGGTTTCCGTGCTTGTCAGGGTGCACGAATACGCCTCCTCCGCGGAGGTTGATGAGGATACTACCTTCTCCCCCAGCTATATTGAGGCGCCTGTCATAGTCAAAAGCGGTACCCGCCGCGAAGTAGGGGGCCAGCGTGTTCCGGTTCAGCTCGTTCACCGGGATGAACCGCCCATCCGGCATGCGAATCGTGATGACAGGAGTTCCGGGTTTGGGAGTGTAGGAGATCGCCCAAAAGGAAGTCGCGCTTTTGGCTACCTCTTCGGTGTACAGCCCATTCCAACACAGTCGCTTTTCGGGCATGACGACACAACCCGAGAGGCCGAGGGCCAGGACGCCACAGCCGGCGAGCAGCAAAACGCGATTGCGCCTTCTGATCACGTTCTTCATCGGCAACTCCCTACACTATGGTCTCCCGACGGGATCCCTTGAGGAAATAGGATCTTTCCCTCGGCATTTTCCACCTGAATAGACCCATTTTAGCTGAAGGCACCCGGATACGCTACAGGAGACGGCCGTGGAAACGAAATCCTTAGGCGTATGCCAGTCCGATGTGGATTTTTATCTTATCCTTCGTCGTCTCACCAAACAAATCCTCAAGGTCCTTTTCTTGAAGAGGGAATTCGAGGATGGTGTTCCCGTCCGGGGTGGATATGGCGGGTTCCCACGGGCCGAAGTTCCCGCCGTACGGACCCATATTGTGCACAATGACGAGCTTGGGGTTCCCGTGCTTGTCAGGGCACACGGTTACGCCTCCTCCGCGGAGGTTAATGCGCATACAACCACTCTCTTCAAAAGCAGTCCCCGCCGCGAAGTAGGGGGCCAGCGTGTCCCGGTTCAGGGCGTTCGCCCGAAGGAACTTCCCATCCGGCATGCGAATCGTGATTACCGGAGTTCCCGGTCTGGGAGTGTAAAAGATCTCCGGGGGATAACGGGGACAGCCTCCGATTTCAGACACGGTTTGGGGGACATAACTGTAGATAAGACAGGAAATACCTCGCATGTATGCGAGTACACGTAGAGTTGTTAAGGGGAAAGAGCCACGCGTGGTGCTGGATAGCGGCCAGCCTGGCCGCTCGCGGCCGATCGGTAAGAACAACACCGCTGTGGCTCCCGAGGATGGGCCGAGCGTCTTCGAGAGGCACTTCTGGGCTTTCGCCTGCGGCGTGGTCTTCGTTTGGGTTTTCATCCGTGTGTTCGACTTCCCGCTCCTACCGCCGGCATACAAGGGGCTGGTCATGACGCAGCCCTTCTATGGTCTACACAGTTGGGACCTCGCCAATCGTGCCTGGGCGGCCCGCAGCCACCTCAAGTACGGTTTAGGCTATACCAAGGGACTTCGCACACTGGCTGTCGGCGATCCGCCGCCCTTGATCCCGGAATACTATGTCAGCCATCCACCCCTGGAGACCTGGATTTTGGCCTTGGGAATGCTGGTCTTCGGCACGCAGGATTGGTCTGTTCGCCTCTTCGAGCTGGTCTTTTCCATACCCTGCCTATTCCTGATTCTCCTCATTTTGCGGAAGCTCCACGACAGTAGATGTGCATTGTTCTCGGGCCTGATTCTGGTCCTGTTACCCTATTCAGGGTACTTTGGCTTCAGCCCGTTGATGGTTCTCCTGAGCCTGTGGGCTCTCAATCGCTATCTGCTGCTGATAGGCCGCCTGAGCAGCGGACCTACGGCCCGACTCCGATATCTGGTGGAACTGGGCATCGCCTTATTCCTGATCATTTCGGGGACGCCATACTTAATTCGGAGAGGAACGGGGTCACGTCCTGAAGAGTAATCCTTGCTCCTAATGGTCGACATTCAGACGTGCCCCCCAAGACCCCTGTTATCCTGGGATCGGCGGGCTCGCGGGATCTGCTTTCCACTCCATCCTCAGCTTGACTTGCCGCGTTTCCTCGTCGGACGGGCGAATCTCCGTGGTATGAAATCCGTGCAAACAAAGGCATACTCACGGATGCATTCCTGGAGCCAGATATCGGCCACTCGGCTTAGGTCGGCATTTTGCATCGGGCGGATCCAGCCTGTGCAGCGGCTCATCTCTGCTTTTCCTCCGAACCACGCCCTTCCCGCCGGGGGCAGGCGGCTTGGCGTTCATGGCAACATAGTCGTTGATGAATCTCGAAGGGCAATTGTCGCGGATTGAGCTGAAAGAGACAAGAGAAAAGGACAGGCTGTAGACGGTAGGCCGAGAGGCTGGAGGCAAGGGGCCCGGAGGACAGGAGAGAACGAATGGTGCCAATCGCCCAGCACGGCCTTGCTGCACTCGGTCGCAACCACAAGAGATGCTATCACGAAGACACAGAGACACAAAGAACACCCGTACGGAAACAGGCCCAGAACTTCGTGACTTCGTGGCTCCGTGAGAGAACCAACTCT
>CAVVRJ010000010.1:0-267820 GCA_963750205.1 uncultured Planctomycetota bacterium | reverse complement strand
GGAACGGGGTCACGTCCTGAAGAGTAATCCTTGCTCCTAATGGTCGACATTCAGACGTGCCCCCCAAGACCCCCGTTATCCTGGGATCGGCGGGCGCGCGGGATCTGCTTTCCACTCCATCCTCAGCTTGACTTGCCGCGTTTCCTCGTCGGACGGGCGAATCTCCGTGGTATGAAATCCGTGCAAACAAAGGCATACTCACGGATGCATTCCTGGAGCCAGATATCGGCCACTCGGCTTAGGTCGGCATTTTGCATCTGGCGGATCCAGCCTGTGCAGCGGCTCATCTCTGCTTTTCCTCCGAACCACGCCCTTCCTATGCGGGGCGGGCGGCCTGGGGTTCATGGCAACGTAGTCGTTGATGAATCTCAAAGGGCAGTTATCGCGGATAGAGCGAAAGAGACAAGAGAAAAGGACAGGCTGTAGACGGTAGGCCGGAGGCTGGAGGCAAGGGGCCCGGAGGACAGGAGAGATCGCTGTAATCTCCCAGCGCGGCCTTGCTGCGCTCGGCCGCAACCAAAAGAGATGCTCTCACAAAGACACAGAGACACAAAGAAAACCGGTACGGAAACAGGCCCAGGAACTTCGTGACTTTGTGGCTTTGTGAGAGAACCAACTCTTGCTGCAGGGATTACGGCCGATCCGAAATCTGCGTGGGAGAACGAGACTTCGGGAAGCGACAAACGTAAGACCTTGAAATCCAAGGAACTATGTCTCGCGCAAAGACGCCAAGTACGCCAAGGCAAGACCAGCACGGTTATGTCTTCTTGGCGCTCTTTGCGTCTTCGCGCGAGGATAGGTTTGGCCTCGCTTACTCCACGATCGAGGGCGAGGCCGGGGTTGCGGGGACGCCGGTGAGAAGCTCGTCGTACTCCTGCGGCAGTTCGCGAAAGACGTCGGCGAGTTCCGCCGGGGGATGGCGTCGCGCAGGACCTTCATCACCGCCTGGGTGTGCTGGACCGCCGCCGGGTAGCGGACATCGGAGCGGGCCGCCACCCGCTGGTAGAACTCCTCCAGGGAAAACCGATGCGGACGAGTGACTTCCTTGGAATGACGCTCGACCCACTGGCTGGACGTAGTCCTTCAGGGATTTGGGCAGTTGGGCGGCCAGGTGCCGCCGCTGCGTCGGGGGAAGCATCTCGCCGAGCGTGCCCAATACGGCCGCCACCGCCGCCTCCGCTTCGTCCGGCGCAGCCAACCCCGTCTCGCCTTGAACGCGTTTGATGAACTCTTTGGATTCCATGATGGCTCCCGCAAGAATGGAATGATGGAATATTGGAATAGTGGAGTATTGGGGGTCCAAGGGGCACCGCGTGCACCTATCATTCCAGCATTCCATTATTCCACCATTCCATCGTTCCAATATTCCATTATTCCAATCCTATGATGTCTATTCCGGTGCGGCCCGGGCAACGGCCGGGGGGTTGGCCACGGTCAGACGCCGGCAGATGTCCCGCAGAAACCGCCGGGACCGGCGGGCCTCGTCTAAGACCGTCTGCGGGTTCTTCTGCGCATCCCCCATCAGCTCCAGCATGAGGGTGCCCTGGAACCCCACCTCGTTCAACTCGTGCAACAGCCTCTGCCAGTCGATCTTGCCCTGGCCGGGGCACAGGTGCTGATCGTCCTTGCCGTTGTTGTCGTTCGCGTGGATGTACTGCAGATAGCCCGACATCTTGAACATGATCCGGTGCAGGTCCCCCGCGATGAAGGCGTGGCCCGTGTCGAGGCAGGTGCCGACCAGCGGGCTGTGGATCGCGCCGATGATCCAGAGCATGTCCCGCATATTCCCGAAGAACAGATGCGGCAGCATGTTCTCCAGGACAATCCCGATCCCCAGCTTACTGGCAATGCTCACTGACTTCGTTGATGATCTCGGCGGCGTGGTTCATCCGGCGGATCCGCTCGTCGGGCGGCGGGTGATAGCTCTTCTCCGGGCCGGGATGAAAGACGAAATACCGCACGCCCAGAACGGCCGCGGCTTCGGCGGCCGAGAGGATCTCCTGCCGGGCATGGGTGCGGCCCCCCTCGTCCAGAGAGGTAACGTCGATGTCCTCGCGAAACGGGGCGTGGAAGGAATACGCCTCGATCCCCCGCTCTTCGAGCGTGCGGGCCGCCCGTTTCATGGCGTGCTTGTCGTGGTAGTCCAAGTGCGTCTTCGAGGAGGCGATCTCGATCATGGAGAACCCGCCTCGGCAGATCGGCTCCAGGCAATCGAAGAAGTTCATGAAGTAGAAACAGCCGGTCGAGATTCCTACAGGCCAGTCACTCATAGTTTCCAGTTCCCAGTTCACAGTAGTGGTCACGTTCGACAGTGAGCAGTTTCACAGTTCACCAGTTTCCAACTCACACTCCAACTGACATACCGCATTTCTTGATCACCGTCGAGCTGGCTCATGCCGGCCAGCACCCGGACGTGGAAGTCCGCCCGCAGGCCCGCGTCGTAGACGTACCAGAGGTTCCACCACTGATAATCCCGCTCGTACTTGGATTGGATCAGCCCCGCAATGTGCCGGGGATGCCAGCCGCGGTCCAGCAACGCGGCCACCACCGGCCGGACGAAATTGGGGTCGAGCAAGGCATCGTTGGGGTGCTCCAGGGCGTACCGCGCCATGGGGCCCAAACCCTCCAGCGACATGCGATCGTAAGTCAACGGCCATTGTTCCATCGGCTCGGGCTCCACGGAGTAATACTCGTCGTGGAACCGACGCACCTCGGAATGCAGGTATTGAGTAACCAATTGCTCCATGCCCGGCGAGCAGTCCGGGAACCGGCAGTTGACCTGGGAGGCCCATTGGGCGGCTTTGCCCAGACTCCGCATGATCGGCGTAACCTGCTGGGTCTCCAGGCCGCCCGCCGGAACCATCACCATGACGCGGCACCCGGCCTTCGATCTCCGGCGTCAGGATATCCGTATGCAGCCACGGCTTGAGGTAGACGCTGAAAGGCATTCGCACCGCCCGGGTGTGCAACGGATCGCCGTACTCGCTGATATCCAGCACGATCAATTCCCTGCCCCGCTCCTGCGGTCCCAGATCGACCGCTTCCGGGAAGATCGGGATGGGAGTCAGCGGCTGGGCTTCCGCCAGGATGCGGTGCGCCACGTATTCGATCACCAGCCCCAGCCCGGCGAAAGCCTTGCCCAGCGCCAAATCGACCGGCACGCCGTCCGGCGGCTGCGGCAAGGCGTACGTACGCGCCAGGGCCGGCGACACCCGGCCAATGCGTTCCAGGCTCTGGAAAGCCGGACTGGCCGGGTCAATCACCCACCCGAAATGGTGGCCGCGCCCCGTGACCGTGTGCAACGGCTGCATGCCCACCTCCGCAAACACCCGTTCGAGGGCGTGCAGGACCGGCTCCTGCAACGCGAAGCACCGTCGATAGTCCAGGAAAGGCTCCGCGTGAAAATCGAAGTTCACGTACTCGATGTCCATGTCGGCAAAGAGCCATTTCCGATCCCACAGAGAGCGGGCCACATCCCACTCGCTGCGCAGAAAGAAGTCGAGCTCCGTCGGCCTCTGCATGGAAAAGCCCGGCCGGATCGTGTCGAAACAGCGGCCGATGTAGTAGCAGGTGGCATCCTCAAGACTCGGACCGCCAAGAGATTCGATCATCCGGGAGCGGACATCCGGGGTCGCGTAGTACTCTCTGATCTTCATCGAATTCGAACTATCCAAGATGTCCGCCTCCGCGGAGGTCGATGATCGTCGAGCGGTTGCGGTTGCGAAGCTCGCATCGGTTGCGTCTCGCGTGGAGCGTGCCGGCTACCGACGGACGTTGGACGAAACGAGTCGCGCAACCGCCTAACGCCCGACGAGCTTACCGCACCGACGTGGCCGGCTCGCTAACCCGCTCCAGAATCTCGCCCGCCAGTTGCTCCTGCCCCGATTTGACGGCAATGTCGCCGATGGAGACGATCCCCACGGGCGTCTGGTCATGATCGACGACGACCAGCCGGCGGACCTGGTTGTCTTCCATCAGCCGGGCCGCGTCCTCGACGCTGTCATCGTCGTAGCAGTAGATGATCTCGGAGCTGATAATGTCTTTCACCGGCGGTGGACTTCGGGTCCAAGTCTTCCGCCAATCCCCGCACGACGATATCGCGATCGGTGATCAGTCCGATGAGCCGGGTCCCCTCTTTCACGGGCAGAAACCCGACGTTGAGCGACTTCATCTTCTCAGCCGCTTCGATCAGGGTACTCGTGGAATCGATCATCTCGAAATCGGTCGTCATGATCTCGCTGACTTTCATATCGCGCCCCCTTTCTCAAGGAGAGATCGGTCTATATGTCACGACCGTACCAGCTTCCGGCGGCCGCCCGGGCTTGTCGTCCCGGACGGTGCGCCGACTCGATGGGGGTCGGGTCCGCACCGGCCCGGTTGCGCCGGCGGGAGCCCTTGCCCCGCGCGGCGTGTCGCGCTGGGGCTCCCATTCTCTGTTTTGTACGCTGCTGATTCCTCAGCGATGTTAGGCATTGTTCCCATCCGGATATGAGCGGTTCCCTCATTGCCGCCGGGAAGACGGGCTCCTACGTTGAGGAGGTCTGGCCTCGTCGCGGAGTTCGAGGCAGGCGATGGAACAGCATTCCCGAGATTTGGAAAGGCAGAGGTTATGAATGCGAGTCGGTCATTCTGGGATATGCTCACGTTCGGATCGTCGGCGTTTCCGGGCCTCTGGGCCGCGGACCAGGGCTTTTTCGAGCAACAAGGCGTTGCCGCCACGGTCCCTCATGGTGCGTTCGAGGGGACTTACGAGAACGGCGAGTATCAGCTTCCGCCGCTGCCGTATGACTACAATGCCCTCGAGCCGTTGTATGACGAGCAGACGCTTGAGAATTCATCACGACAAGCACCATGCGGCGTACGTCAAGGGGCTCAACGAAGCCCTCCAGAAGCTCGCCGCCGCCCGCAAGACGAACGATTACAGCACTATCCAGGGCGTCAGCCTGCAATTCGCCTTCAACGGCAGCGGCCACGTCCTGCACACGCTGTTCTGGCATTCCATGAGCCCCGACAAGCCCCCCATGCCGGCCAGCCTGGCGATGCCCTGAAGGACAGCTTCGGCTCCGAGCAAAACGCCCGCAGCCAGTTCGCCGCCGCGACGAAAGCGGTCGAAGGCAGCGGCTGGGGCGTGCTCGCCTACGAGCCGATGGCCGACAGAGCTTCTCATTCTGCAGTGCGAAAAGCATCAGAATCTCACGATCTGGAACACGGTGCCTCTGCTGGTGTGCGATCGTTGGGAGCATGCCTATTACCTGCAATACCAGAATAACCGGGCTACATGGGTAGATAATTTCCTTAAACTCGCCAATTGGCCGTTTGCCGCGGCCCGCCTGGAGCAGGTCAAGGGCATGATGGGCCGGTAGCCTCCAAAGACATAGAGCTGATCCCAGAGCCGCAACCGGGGCATGTCGTTGCGAGCGTAGCGAGGCAACCTCCGTGCGCTCGGGCACCCAGATGGCTTCCTCTGTCTTGGCGGGTGCAGGCGGTGCCCTGCCCCGCGCCGGGACATACGGCGGCTTCACGATGAACCGCCCCTTGACCCATGCGTATCTGAAAGCACAGGGTCCGGGTGGAGCGTGTGCAGCCCTCTCCTCGGGGGGGAGACAGCCACCCGATCGTGTGCCGTGGAGAAAAACAACGCAGGAATCCGGAAAGGGTAGAAACTATGGAGATAAACCCGTTGCGCAGGGACTTGCTCCGGCTCGCGCCGGCGGCTTTTCTCGGCATGGCCGCCTTGGATCAGGGTGCTTTCGGAGGCCAAGCCGCGGAGGCCCCCGTCACGCTCCGGGCATGGGAGGGAGCATTCGAGAATGGCACGTATCAACTCCCCGCACTCCCCTACGCCTACAATGCCCTGGAGCCTCTCTACAGCGAGCAGACGCTGCGGCTCCACCACGACAAGCACCATGCGGCCTATGTCAACGGCCTCAACGCCGCCCTCCAGAAACTGGAGGCCGCCCGCAAGGCCAATGACTACGGCGCGATCCAGAGCCTCAGCCTGCAACTCGCTTTTCATGGCAGCGGCCATATCCTGCACACCCTGTTTTGGCACTCGATGAGCCCCGACAAGCCGCAGATGCCCGCCGGTCTGGCGCAGGCAATGAGCGAGAGCTTTGGCTCCGTCCAGAACGCCCAGAACCAGTTCGCCGCCGCAACCAAAGCGGTTGAAGGCAGCGGCTGGGGTGTGCTCGCCTACGAGCCGATTTCCGACAGACTCCTGGTCCTGCAATCGGAAAAGCATCAGAACCTCACGCTCTGGAACACGTTGCCTCTGCTGGTCTGCGACGTGTGGGAGCACTGCTATTACCTGCAATACGCTAACAACCGAGCCACTTGGGTGGATAATTTCATGAAGCTGGCCAACTGGCCGTTTGCCGCCGCCCGGCTGGAACAACTGCGGAGCGTCCGGCAAAAACTATAGGCCGTTCGAGTTGAAATGCGACTACCGAAAGCCGGGACAACTGAGATCGTTCCCTCGGTGCTGGCCGCCGATTTCGGCTGCCTGGCGACGGAAGTGGCGCAGGTGCAGGCCGCCGGCATCAGGATGATCCAGTTCGACATCATGGACGGCCACTTCGTCCCCAACATCAGCTTCGGGCCGCCCATCGTCGCCGCTCTGCGCCCGCACACCACCCTGGCCTTCGACGTGCAACTGATGATTTCCGAGCCGCAGCGATACGCCGAAGCGTTCGTCCGGGCCGGCGCGGACCACATCACGTTCCACATCGAGACCGTGGACCGGCCGCTGGCTCTCGTCGACGATCTGCACAAGGCCGGCGTGACGGCCGGAATCGCCCTCAACCCGGAGACGGATGTCCTCAAAATCATTGATGTCGCGCCCTATTGCGAGCTGGTCCTCGTGATGACCGTCCATCCGGGCTTCGGTGGCCAAGAGTTCATCCCCGAGATGGCAGAGAAGGTCCGCCGGGTACGGGAATTGGTCGGTCCGGCGACCCGGATCGAGGTCGATGGCGGCATCACGCCCCAGACGGCCCCCGCGGTCGCCGCCGCCGGGGCGGACACGCTCGTCGTCGGCACCGCCATCTTCTCCAAAACCGATCGGCGCGCCGCCATCGCCGAGCTGCGTCGGGCCATCGAGCAGGCGCGAATGCCTGCCCCGGAAGCCGTTGGATGATCGTGGACCCAGTTTTTTCCTGAGAACTAAGGATTTGGAGTAGGCTCTTTAAGTACTTTGCCTACTTCCGCCGCACCCCCGCCTTGGCGTATGTATAGGAACATAACAGAGTTGTTTTGGGACCTATGCGTCGGGCGCCGCGGGCCGGCACGGCCGGGGCCCCCAGATAGGCCATCGGAAAGGAGTATCCGGTATGGAGTTGTCGAATACGAGTAACGTGACGGACGAGAGCCTCGACATGGACGCGGAGCGGCTTTGCCCGGAATGCGGCGCCTCAATGGCCGAGTTCGACAGACTCACGGAGGACGGGGCAGTGTTCATCTGGTATGCGTGCACACGCGAAGATTGTAGCGGGCAATGGCTATCGAAGAAGGTGTTGCGGATGGGCAGTGCCTGACAATTGAAGCACTGGGGAAATCAATAGGGGGCGGGAAAAATGGGTCAATCGTGCTGCACCAGCACCTCGGAATCGGCCGTCGTCGTCACGGCTGACGACAAGCGTTTACATCACGCCGGACCGCCGTTGGGCGAGGCAAGCGAGGAAATCCGCGTAGACAAAGTCCTCGACATCCGGCGGCAACTGGCCGAAGGGATCTACAGCATCGAAGATCGTCTGGACCTTGTCGTCGACAGGATCATCGACGAGCTTAGGGAAGTTTGAAGTGGGAGTCTTAAGCGTAAAACAGTAAGGGATCTCCTTGCGAGGAGCGCAGCAAAGCCTTCCCCTGCGCAGGCAGGGGAAGCAATCTCGAACCTCGGGAGAAGAACTTGCTTCGGCTTGCTCAAAGCGGAACCCTTTACTTTTGCCACTTCAGGCTTCCTACGGAACCAATGCGTTCAGGTACACTTCCACGTTCGTATAGCCACGCGCATCTGTCACTTGGGGGCCATCGGCGGCATCATTCGGATTCAAGCCGTGCTGCTGCTCCCACTCGTCCGGCATGCCGTCGCCGTCGCTATCCAGAGGTGGCACCCCCGCCCCCGGGGGTGATTGAGATTCCCCAGCCGAGGGCGGCTGGGCCACACTCTGCAAGTCCGGCCAACCACCCACCTCGTCCTGGCTCCAACTGGCCGAGCAATGGTCCACGATGATGTTGTACCCGCTGCACAAGCTGATCGCATCGCCGGTCCCGCTCTGGTCCCCCAGCCGGCACCGCAGAAAGCGAATAATCACCTGATCCGCATACACCCGCAACGTCCCATCGCGCAAACAAATCCCACCTCCCGGCGCCGTCTGTCCGGCGATGGTGATAAAAGGATTCATGATCTTGAGGTCTTTCTTAAGCCGGATCGTCCCGCTCACGTCGAACACGACGATCCGCGGCCCCGCTGCCTCCACCGCTTCCCGCAGACTCCCCGCCCCGCCATCTTCCAGTGTCGTCACATGGTACACGCGTCCCCCTCGGCCACCCTGGGCATACGCCCCGAACCCCTGGGCCCCCGGAAACGCCAGCACGTTCGTAGTGACGCCGTCAGGCGTTCCCGTAGCATGGGCGTCCCGCCCATGGTCCGGCAGCACAGGCAAGCTGCCCGTGCCACCCCATGCCCTTACGGGCACACTACAAACGAGCATCATCACGAGCCCGACAAAGATCACACCCGCCAACCTTCTCACGCTCTTCCCTTTCAAAGCCCCTCTCGATCTTTCCGCTGGACGGTCCCAAGATAAACCCAACCGTAACCTGCGGTCCCAGCATATCTTACGACATTCTGCCCTCCATGACAAGCCAACCCTGGGACCGCCGTCAATCCTCGCAACTATTTTGCCTGTTTTTTTGTTGACACATGTCACGCGTTAGTTTACTATTGCGGCAACTTCACCACGAGCGGAGTCTGTGCCGTCCGGGCAGCACGGCCGGCGGGTGACCAGGAAAAGCGATCCTTGGTTTAGGAGGGGCCATTTCATGGCCGAACGAACGTGTTTCAATTGTGTGTACGCGGTCTGCGATCCGTGTCTGTGGCTGCGCTGGTTGGATGAAGGCTTATCGATCGTGCCGCAATGCGGCAACCACCCCCAGTGGCCGGGCCAATTGCACGATGTCCCCGGTGTCCCCTGTCGCCACTACCGGCCCAAGCCCGAGCCGCCCCAGGGGGACAACGTGCGAATGATCGCGTTGACGAACGGCGGCTACGCCTACGTGGACGCCGCCGACTACGACTGGCTCAACAAGTATCATTGGCGTCTGGAGAACGGCTACGCCGCACGCTATGAGAAGGGCAAGGTCGTCTTCATGCACCGCCAGATCCTCAAGCCGCCCAAGAACAAGCTCGTGGACCATTCCGACGGCAACCAGATCAACAACTGCCGGACCAATATCCGCCCCGCGACCCGCACCCAGAACCGGGGCAACCACGCAAGTGCTACGGCACAGCGTCCCGCTTCAAAGGCACCTACTACCATCGGGAAGTGCGCAAGTGGTACGCCCACTGTATGTACGCCGGTGAGAATCACTGCTCCGCCTACTTCGACACGGACGAGGAGGCGGCCCGGGCCTACGACGCCTTGGCAGTGGCCTGGTTCGGCGAGTTCGCCCGTCTGAACTTCCCCCGCGAATGGCCCCCGGAACGTCGGGCCCAGGTCTACGCCGAAAACGAACCGCAGCGGAAAAGAGCAGACAGGAAGAAAGGAAAAAGTAAAAAGGCCAAAGGTAGAAAGAAGAAGAACGCGAAAGCCGACCCCAAAAGGGCAAGAGCGGGCCGTGACAAGGCAAAGGTAAGAAGGGAAAAGGTAAAAGGGAAGAAGGGACAAACCAGTCGAACAAAGGCAGAAAGCAAAACCCGGAAACCCCGTAGGGGCGAATAATGATTCGCCCTCCGTCGTTGAGGGCTTCTTACCGGCGCGGATCTTCTGCACCACGGAGACACGGAGAGCACAGAGACCGAACAGTAGAACTGTTGGATTCACATCATCTGGTTGTTCAACAAAGTTGCTGGCCCGTCCTGCTGTTGCCGACAAAGCCAGTCATTCTCTGTGTCTCTGTGGTGAATAAAGAAGGGGTTTTGTTTCCGGCCAGAGGCCGCGCGAGAGTTCTTGGTGGTTGACCGAGGTCGGGTCCATCCATAGAATACAGTAGAATACAACCCGCATGATACAGGACGTGCAGGCGCAGGGCCGGCACGTTATCAGGTGAGGAATCGGAATCATGATGCCGATTGACGCATGGCAAGGGCCCGAGGCGGACAAGGCGCTGCTGGGCCGATGCAGACAGGCCATCCGGCGCATCGTGCCAGATGCCGATCTCATCCTGTACGGCTCGCGTGCCCGAGGGGACGCGGGGGAGTACTCCGATTACGACCTTCTTGTGCTGGTGGACCAGCCCGTAAACATGGCCCTGAAGGACCGGATTCTCTCGACCGTCTATCCCCTGGAGTTGGAGACCGGGGCCATGCTGTCCCTCGTCACCTATAATCGGCGCCAGTGGGAGTCTCTCCCCTATCGGGAGATGCCGCTCCACAAGAATGTCGAGCGCGACGGAGTGATCGCGTGAACGACCAGACGAGGGCATTGGCCGTGTATCGGATGGAGCGGGCCCGCGAGGCCCTGGACGCGGCCAGCCTGCTCCTCCAAGCCGGACATTTGACGGCCTATGTGAATCGGCTGTACTACGCCTGTTTCTACGCGGTCTCTGCGTTACTGGTCACCCGGGGAATTTCCACGAGCAGGCATAGCCACTTGCGTTCCCTGCTGCACCGGGACTTCGTCAAAACCGGGCTGATTCCCACGGAGCTTGGGCGACATTTCGACCGGCTCTTCAGCAATCGCCAGGAAGGTGACTATGCGGACTTCGTTGTCTTCCAGGCCGACGAAGTCCGTCCCTGGCTGGAACAGACGGCCGCGTTCGTCGACTTCATCGACGGTCTTATAGCACGAATCGGACCGCCAGATCTGTAGGATGGGCTTCAGCCCATGCGGACCTTGTTCGCAACAGGGATATACCGTCCCATTCCCTCCGCGAATTCCGAAAAGCAGTCCCACTGCCTGGTCATTTCCAGACGAATAGTTGACGTTTGAGACACGACCGCGCTCTTCCCCTGCTTTACCATCCGGATTCTCTCCCAATTGCTAATTTGAGGGCAGGCCCTCGAAGCGCGGCCCTCGAAGCCCTCAAGTTCCTTCATCCCTTTTCCAACTACCTTCACCTGCTTTCCAATGTCCCGCACCTCCTTCTCAAGTTTCTTCACCGGGGCAAAATCGGACCCCCACCACAACAGCACCAGCACAAAAAGGGCCGCACCGCCGCCCGCTTGGATCGTGATCTTCCCCCATTTGGGGAGCTTACCTTCCGTGACCAACCTGATACTGCCTGTAAAGAAATAGCCAAAGAAGGCAGCCAAAACGGCAGACATGACGGCAAGGATACGATGTTTCTGGGGGGGAGCTCATTCGGTCCGAAGATGAATACTCCGATCAGAAAAGCAAAAGCAATCCCTCCGAATATCCAGGATGCCAGACGCTGCGAACTAGTCCTTGCGGGAATTCTGGGGACGGGAATTCTGGGGACGCCTTACTAATTTCCCGTTCTGTTCCAGCCCGTCAAACCGGCACTCCTTCCGCCAGAATCCGTTTGTAGAGCGGCGATTCTGCGAGCGGCCCTTCCTCCAACTCCCGCCGGCCGAAGATCACGACCGAGATCAGACAGTCGTGGACCAATTTGATCTCATACACCGCTTCGTCCACGGCCGCTTCAATCTGGGGCGTGTAATCCTCCAGCACAACCATGACGTCGATGTCCGAGTCGGGGGAATCGTCGCCGCGAGCCTTGGAGCCGTAAACGACCACGGAAATTGCGCCGCACCGCTCCTGTAAGACCCGCTGCAACTCGTCCAGAGCCGTCTTCTCTTCCAACGTCATGAGGCCACCCTTGATTCTTTCGTCTACACCGAAATGATACTTATCGGATGCTCGTCCGTCAATGGCCCCGGACAGTCCGCTCAGGGCGGCTGTCCGCAGTTCCTGTTTGTCTTTGGGGCGGACCGGCGCTACAATCCGGTAGCAGGTTCCGGATGGATGAGTTTTATGAGGTGCCGGATGAAGATGCGATCGGTGGTGCTGCTGGGTGTGCTGCTGGGGGTGACGGAGTGCGGCGGCGGACTGGCCCAAGCCCAGGAGGGCGGGCGGACGTTCTTTGTCAACAGCACGGCGGGCCAGGATGGGTCGGATGGTCTTACGCCGGAGTCGGCCTGGCGCAGCCTGGACAAAGTCAATGCCGCGGAGCTGCGGCCGGGGGACAAAGTGCTCTTCCAACGCGGCGGTCTGTGGCGCGGGACCTTGGTGCCCCACAGCGGCCGTGCGGACGCGCCCGTTATCTATGGGGCCTACGGCGCGGGGCCCCGGCCCCGGCTGCTGGGGTCGGTCAGCCGCAGCGAGCCGCGCGACTGGCATCCGGAAGGCGACCACCTCTGGGCTACGGCCAAGCCGACCGTCACCGATTTGGGGCTGCCGGGCGACTTTCCGGCCGCCGCGTGGTCCGTGTATACCGAGGGCGGAGCGAAGGTCGAGACGACCGTTGCCGCCGGGGCGGACGGGGCGCCGGCGGTGCTCCAGATTGCATGCGACGCCGGCGGCAGCAGAGCCAACCATATCCAGCTCATCATGCCCCGGGTGGCGGTCCGGGAGGGGGACGGCTATGTGCTCGCGTTCCGCGCCCGCGGCACAAAGCCGCTGGCGCTCGCGCAGGCGGCGCTGATGAAACAAACGTCGCCCTGGACCAGCTATGGCCAGGGCGGCGCCACGCAGATCGAGGTCGGGACCGAGTGGGCCGACCATGAGATTCGGTTCCAGGCCACACGCACGGCGGCCGATGGGCGGATTACGATTTTCTTGGGCGGGACCCTGCCGGCCGGAGCGGTTCTTTCCTTTCAGCCGGTGGCGTGGAAGCTTATTCAGCGGGAATCGTCGGCCGAGCTGGCGGTGGACGTGGGCAATCTTCTCTTCGACGGCGGGCAGTCGGTCGGCGTCAAGAAGTGGAGGCTCGCCGACCTCCAGCAGGACGGCGATTACTGGTATGATGGGGACACGTGGCAGGTGAAGCTGTACGCGCAGGCCAATCCGGCCCAGCTTCACAAAAGCATCGAGCTGGCCCTGCGGCGGCATATCGTGGACCAGAGCAACAAGAGCTACGTCGTTTATGAGGGCCTGGCGCTGCAGTACGGGGCGGCGCACGGCATCGGAGGCGGGGACACCCATCATATCATCGTGCGGGACTGCGACGTCGGATGGATCGGCGGCGGGCATCAGTTCACCACGCCCGAGGGCCGGCCCGTGCGGTTCGGCAACGGCATCGAGTTCTGGGGCAACGCCCAGGACAACCTGGTCGAAGGCTGCCGGCTCTGGGAGGTGTACGACGCCGCCTTGACCAACCAGGGCAGCGCGAACGACGCCCAGGTCAACATCACCTACCGGGACAACGTCATTTGGAACTGCGAGTACTCGTTCGAGTATTGGAACCGCGGCCCGGAATCGACGACCCGCAACATCCGCTTCGTGCACAACACCTGCGTCGACGCGGGCTCGGGCTGGGGCCACCGGCAGCGGCCGGACCGCAACGGCCGGCACCTGATGTTCTACGTGAACACGGCCCGGACGACCGGCGTCTGCGTGGAGGGCAACATCTTCTGCGACGCGACCGACAGTTGCCTGCGGATGGACAACGACTGGACGGCGGGGCTCACGCTGGATCACAATTGCTGGTGGCAGCGGGCCGGGGTGCTGGCGCAGTTCCTGCGCACGCCCTTCCCGGCGGCCCAGTTCACCGAATTCCAAAAACGGACGCAGAGGGACCTCCACTCGATGGTTGCGGACCCGGCGTTTGTGGATGCCGCGCAGCGGGACTTTCGGCTGTCGCCCGGCAGCCCGGCGCGGGCCGCCGCGGGCGACGGCGTCCCGGCGGGATCGGAAAAACGGCTGGAGAAGTAGGCACAAATCCGGCCTTGATTTCCGCCCCCCACCCACGGCTTCGGACAGGGACGCTCGGGGAGAACCCAGGACACGTCTTGGAACACGGCTCGGGGGGCGTTACCGTTGGAGTAGACCATCGATGTCAGGACGTGACTCCCCGTCTTCCCTATCGGCCGGCTCGTCCTGCTCGGCGGGAGTCAGGGGGACAAACCGATAGAAATAGGGCGTCGGCTTCTTGTCAATTCCGCCGCCGGAGACATAGATGCTGCCCTGATGCTCACATACGGCCAGACCCGACCCCGCGTACGGCATCACCTGCGGTTCCAGCCACAATTGTCGATCACCGAGAAGCGATCGACCCGGTCGGTAGGATCGTAGGCGCCTATGTTGCAGCCGCCCATGACGTAGATGATCCCATTGAGAAACACCGGGTCGGTGTAAGCATGACCATACGGAAGATCGGCCAGACTGATGAAGAGCCCATCGATATACAACTGCACCTGGTGGCTGGGCTGCAGGCAGGATAACCCACCATCGTCTCCACCCCAGACAGCAAAAACATCGCCGGCCCCAAGGCACAGGCGACATGGCCCAGGGCATGCGGCGTGAGCCACTGGCACACCGTGCGCCACGAGTCCGTCACGGTGTTGTAGACCTCCACCGCCTGCGTGATGGCGTGCCCCCGATTGTCCACACCGCCCCAAATCCATATCTCGTCGCCGACGACTACTCCTCCCATGTCCTCTCGGGCCGTGGGCATGGGACTCATCACGGTCCATTGGTCCGTGAGCGGATCGTACCTGGCACAGATGTTGGTCTTGCCCCCCTTCTCCCCCAGCGTCGAATCATGGCCGCCAATCCAATACACCTTCCCATTGACGGCGGCCAGGACTTCGCTCTGCCGCGCGGTGGGAGCATCGGCGCATTTGCTCCATTGATTGGTGGCCAGATCAAAGGCGAACATGGTCGCGGAGTGCTTGCCCTGGTCGTCTCCTCCCCCGGCCACGTAAATGCGGTTGTCACAACCGACCGAGGCGTGTCCCCATTTTCCTTCCGGCATGTCGGGAAGTCTTTCCCACGTCACCGGGGTGACCGTAATCGGCAGATTGGCCGACCACACAGGGATGACCAACAAGAGGCTCGGGAGAGTTCGTGCCAGTAGTTTCATCTTCGGCCCTCGTCGACAATGAATTGGACTCACACTTCCTCTCTACTCTTCGCCCGGTCACGACACCGGCTCCCGCTTTTAAGCATAATATACCAGAACTCCCCCCGAGAAGTCAAGCGCAAAATGCTCGATTGCAGACTCCAACCAGCAAAGACGAACGATCGCTGACGGCCCACGTACTCGCAAATGATGACCGAGCGAACCATATTCATTGCGCGGCACGGGAGTCGGGAAGATTTCGAGGACCCGCAGTGGGCTGGTCGGGCCGAGTACCCTTACGATCCGGACATAAGCGCCACCGGGATCCGAGAAGCGCAGCAGTTGGCCCAGCGTATGGCGCGGGAGCAGATCGCGTATCTCTACAGCTCACCCTATCTGCGGGCCGTACATACGGCATACTGGTGTGCCACGGCTCTGGGGCTTGCGATCGGGATCGAAACGGGCTTCGGGGAATGGCGCAATGCCGAGTGGTTTGCCCATCCACCACGGACGCGGACGCTACGAGAATTGAAGGAGCGGTTCCCGACGGTGGACGACAGCTACCAGTCGCTCGTGGCGCCGGGCTTTCCGGAATCGAAGAGCGAATCCCTCCGCCGCTTCGGCCGGACCATCGACGAGACACTGCGACGGACGGCGGGGAACCTTCTGATCGTGGGCCACGGCGCGACCGTGGAGGGGATTGGCCTGAGCCTGCGGCGGGAGCCCTTCCAGCCGAGTGCCGATCCGGCCTCGCTGTGCCGGCTGGACCTAGAAGAGGGCTCTTGGCATTTGCGACTTCTTGAACGACACTTCCCACCTTACGGCGAGCGTTCCTCCCTTTCACGATGATTCCGGCCGTTAGACTGCGCTGAGGGAACGGGTCGGGCCGGCGTCCGGCTTGATTTGGAGAGTCTTTGCCGCTACCCTGTCCGGCTAATACGCGGCGTTCCCCTCGATCTTTACGACGCTCTTCTTCTCCGCATTGAACACTACCCGAAGGGCACCGCTGCCTCCGCCGCTGACAGAGGAGAACGCGTTTTGGGGAGGCGTTCCGCGGAATTCACCAAAGAAGAGCATCTGACAGATCAAGTACCGAACGTCGTCCTCGACGAAGCCTGAGAACTCTCGGTTGTAACGCGTCAGGTTCCGGAGCACGTAATCGGGCTCCAGCCACGCTCCTCTGCGCGTCGGAGGGCCCTTTTCCAAAGAGGATTTGAGCGCAACATCAAGGCCCTGGATATCTGCCTCGGTCGGCAACCACACGTTATCGAAGCGTATTTGCTCCCCTTGCAGAAAGCGACGCACAATTATCGGGTCGGTTACAATGATCGTATAAGGGGCATAGGCCTGGAGAATGGACCGCGTCATATCAGCGACCGTCTGAGGACGCGGGCTCGGCAGGGTGATGTCGTGGCCCATTTGCCCCACCGTCACATCGGCTCCCTTCTCCACGAGAAACTCAACCACGTCTCCGTGTCCCTGCAAGGCAGCCTCGAATAGGGGTGTGCGTCCAGAACCGTCCGCCCTATTGATTTCGGCACCCGCGGCGACCAAGGCCGCCACCGCATCCCGGTGGCCTTCTCGGGCCGCCTCATCCAGCGGTGTGACATGGATCGTGCCCTTCGCGTCCACGTCCGCGCCGCGCGAAGGAGCAGACCAATAGCCTCCGTTCTTCCGCAACTCGCGGCCGCGTGCAGTGGCGCGAATTCACGGGAATCACGGCCTGTGCCCTTCTTGACATCGGCGCCCCGGGCGATCAGTAATTCCATGACCTCGAGGTTCCCTTCCTGCGCGGCAAGATAGAGCGGAGTGCCCTCTTCCTTGTCCTGCAAGTTGACATCCGCACCGGACTCTAAAAGGCGGCGGACCGTCTGCGCACCACCGGCATAGGCCGCGGCATGAAGGGTAAGTGCTGCGCCATGCGCCGCCAAGAGCTGGACAATCTCTTTGTGGCCAGCCTTCATGGCATACGCGGCAGGTGTCTGCCCGTGTTCATCCTTCGGGTCGATCTCGGCGTGGTTGTCGATCAGCAATTGCACCAAATCCGCATGACCCCGCCCGGCGGCATAGTGCAGGGCCGTGACGCCGGAAGAGTTCTTCGCGTTGACGTCCGCGCCCGAGAGAGCAGCAACTGGGCCATTTCCTTCGTCCGCGTGTAGTGCAACGCCAGCCGGCCGGTGTTGTCCCCGGCATCGACCCGAGCCCCCTTGGCGATCATCAATTCGACCAACTCCGTGAGATCATCCTCTATCGCGATGCGCAACGGGCCTTTTCCGCTGGTCGAGTGTTTCCCCTCGATCCGAGCACCATGCTTCACCAGCAGCACAGCCACATCGGTGTGATATCGCCAGAGCGCATCGAGCAAGGGCGTGTCGCCGCTACCCCTCCCATTGGGATTGGCCCCCTTGATCAACAGCAGTTGCACTACGGCCGCGTGACCTTCCCGAGCGGCATATTGTAGAGGTATCTGGCCTTCGGCATCCGCGGCGTCAATTCCGGCACCGCTTTTCAAAAGCCGCTCGACGGTGTCGACGTCTCCCAGGTAGGCCGCTACGTGAACCGTCGTACCTCCCTCGTGCTCCGCAAGCATTTGCACGATCTTCCTGTGGCCCAGCTTCATCGCTACAAGGCCGGGCGTGCGCCCTGATTTGTCTTTGGCGTCCACTTTAGCCCCATGCGCGAGGAGCAGCGTGACGATGGGCTTCCACCCTTGCTCGACAGCTACTTGCAGAGGCGTGCCCCAATTGGCATCGCACCTTATGTTGACGGCCGCGCCGTGAGCAATTAGCAGCTCGACTAACTCGGAGTTGCCGCATCTCACAGCCCCGCTCAACGGCGTTCGACGATACCCGTCCGTCTCGTTGACGCTCTCGCCCCGCGCGAGGCAGGCCCGGACCTCTTCGATATCCCCCCGTGCGGCAGCGCTGATGAGCGGCGTAGTATCGCCCACGAGGGCGATCTTTCTGCGGCATCCGCCGGACGCAAGCAATAGCACTGCGAGTATGATTCTTCCTATTCTCATTGCGCATCACGTCACGAAAGACAATCTCACCGGCCTCGATATTATAGGCACCAGAAGACCCAACGGTAACGCTCGAATTGTCCTGAATCGCGAGATCATTGCGGCGGGACAGAGGTGCCGCTTGATCGGAACACGTGGGATAGGCCTCCCTTCTGAGAAGCTATCGACCTTTCCAGTAGTCCGGATGGCGACTGAGATGCATAACGGCCACTACAAGAATCTGATCGTCAGAGAGACGGAATAGGACGCCGAACGGAAATACCTTGGTCAAACAGCGTCTCACATCAAGATCGACCACGGGATAGAGATACGGATTGATCGCGATGCTGTTGATGGCGTCCTGAACAGATGCGAGGAGTCTCTTGCCCAAATCCTCCTGACGACTCTCATAGTAGACTGCCGCCTCAACCATCTCCGCTTCGGCCTGAGGATGAAGCCTGACTCTCCTCATTTCAGTCTCGCATAGGCCCGCGCAAAAGCCTCCTCCGCCTCCACCAGTTGCACCGTCCCCTCGTCAATCTCCCGACATCTCTTACGAATCTCTTCTTTCCATTCAGGAGATAGCTCTTGAGCCCCATCAACGTCGAGGCTTTCCAGGAGTTTCGCCGCCAGGAACGCCCTCAAGGGAGGGGGCAACTCCATCGCTTCCGCCATGATCTTGTCAACACTCGTATTCATAGTAGCAGTATAACCCCAAGGACGCCACCAGTCAATGTCCGTTCGTTCTTCACAACACCCTCCCAAAGCGGGGCCGGACTGCCGCTTGATCGGGAGGCGATTTGCCGCTACCCTGTCGGGTCAAAAGATCGCAGATAAGGAATTGCTTGTGCCGGAGCTGCCGGAAGTTGAGAATATCGCCTTGGGTCTGCGGCCCGTTCTGGTGGGCCAACGCGTGGCGTGCGTTAGGGTCGGCAACTCCATCATCGTTCGCGGTCCCTATCGCAGACGGTGGCGGCAGTTCATGGCGGAACTGACCGGCCGACGGGTCGAGAGCGTCACCCGGCGTGCCAAGCGGCTCCTCGTGGCCGCGGAGGGCGGTCTGGCCCTGGTGTTCCAACTCGGGATGACGGGCAAGTTCCTGCTGACCGATCCGGAAAAGGGCCATATCGCCACGCCCAAGCACACCCGACTGGTTCTGTGCTTTCGCGACGCGGCCGACCTTCTCTTCGTAGACCCACGCCGGTTCGGACGCGTGTGGTGCCTGCGCAATCTGGACCCGGAGGCGCCGGACGCCGTAATGGAAGCGGCGGGCCTGACGCCCTTGGGGCTGGAAGCGCTGGAGGTGAGCCTCAAGGCCTTTGCCGCCCTGCTCCAAACGGACCGCCCGATCAAGGCCCTGCTGCTGGACCAGAGCCGAATCGCCGGGCTGGGCAATATTTACGCCGACGAATCTCTCTGGGCGGCGGGCATCCATCCGACCCGGGCGGGCTCCTCTCTCACCCCTGCGGAGACTGCCACCCTATTACGCGAGATCAAGAAGGTACTGCGCCGCGCGATCCGCGCCGGGGGCACGACCTTCAGCGACTTTCGCAACGTGTACGGCGAGATGGGCCGGTTTCGCATTCGGCTGAAAGCCTACGGGCGTCAAGGCGAGCCCTGCCCGCGCTGCGGCACCCCGATCCAGTACCTCCGTGCCGCCGGGCGCGGCACTCACGTCTGCCCACGCTGCCAGGCAAGGTAGTCCGCTCTCGCCCGGATGGACCTCACCAGATGCCGGGAATCAACCGGTATTTGACTCGTTGGGCATACTCCGCGTAGCCGGGGAGTTCGGCTTGGAGAGTCTTGTCTTCGAGATAGGTTCGCAGGACCAGAAGTCCGACGATGATGCCGGCGGGGATCAGGCCGTAAGCCGAGCCGACGATCAAAGGCGTGCCCAGCGCCCACAGGCCGCCGCCGACATAGCCGGGATGGCGGACGATGGCGTAGGGGCCGGCCGTCACGACGCGGTGGTCGCGGTCGGTCTGGATGCGAACAGTGACCTCGAAATGCGGGTTGACCAGCATCGCCCACGTCAGAAGGACCCAGGCGAAGGAGAAGAGCGCCAGGCCCAGAACGGTGGCCCAGAGGCCCAGGTTCGACCAGTGGAATCGGCCCACATCCAGGCCCATCACGAAGGGCAGAATGTACATTCCGAACAGGCCGAAGACCGGCAGCAGCAGCTTCCGATCCCAGACCTTGGCGTCCTTTTTCTTCTTCCACGCACCGCGATGGTTGAGCATCCCGGGATTGACGAACGCCACGATGACGACGCTGCCAAACATCTCCACGAGACTCACGCCCACGAACAGCCACGCCCGTGGCAAGTCGAGCCGCCCCGCCGCCATGAAGAAAAGGGCGCCTTGAATGAACGTGCCCAGAAAACTGCCCACCAGAACGAATATCCCCGGCTTGCGGAGCCGATCTCTATCTGAGTTGTCTTTGTCCAAGGAGTCCCCCATTGTCCCCCTGTCGGAGTCTTGTTCCGAGCGTACATGTATTATCGTCCGGTGGTTGCAGGGCTCGTTTCGGCCGTTCGGAGTACCGCCTTCAGGCGGGAAAGACCCGTCCGACCCGCGTAAGCGCAGTACTCCGAACGCGCGAGCAGGCGCAACCACCAAACGCCCGCTTATGCTTCTTCGACGACCTTGAAGCCCAAGGCGTCGGCCAGGGCGAAGATCGGCTCTTTCAGGTCGCCGTAGCAGGTCACGCGGTGCCAGCCCCACTGGTCCCACTGCGTGAAGAGCTTCTCGATGTCGCCGATCGGCTCGGCGACGAGCTTGGTCCGGCAGGCCCGGTCGTCCGGGTCGTTCGCGACCGCCTTGCCCTGATGGAAGACGACCTCTTTGCGGCCCTGGTCGAATTTGACCGTCGTGACCTTGTAGCCCAGCGGCAGGATCGAGCGGACCGAGGCCCCCTGGCGGTCCTCGGAGTGGGTCAGGATCACGAACGGGTTAGTCGGCCCCTGCGGGCCGAAGACCTTCTTCGACGCCACGCAATGGGCGTAGATGATCTGCCGCTTGGCCGTGTCGACCACCGGGTCGGAGATGTAGCCGGGCCGGCCCTGGGTCAGCGTGTTGAGCGTGACCATGGTGGACGTGGAGGTGGTATCGCACTCGCAGCCGCCGACCAGGCCCTCGTTGTTCAGTTCGTGGAAGCCGAGGCACGGATAGGCGTGGATGTGCCCGCCGTAGAAGCCGCCGAGGCAGTTGATCGTGATGGCGTTGGCCCCGTGCTTCTTCAGCACCGCCTTCATGCCCAGGTACATCGCCGCCGAGGTTTCGAGCGTCTCCTGCGACACGTCCAGCACGGCCGAGGCACTCTTGCGCCAGCGGTCCGCCACGGCGCGGGACTCGTCCTTGTCCGCCGCCTTCCAGGCCTCGTTGACTTCGACGAAGTCCATGTGCTCGACGGGGATGCCCAGTGAGCTGCGTCGTGGGTCCGGCCTTGTCGCTGACGGCCAGAATCCTCGACTGCTTCATGCGGGCGAGGCACTCCTGCGGCGGAAAGGGTCTTGACCGGATCGGGCGTGCAGGCGAGATCGCCGGCCTTGGGCGTGTTCTTGGCCCGCACCTGCGCGGTGGCCGCGACGAAGTCGGCGACCGAGCCGCCCTTCTTGATCCAGCTCGAAGCACTTGACCGCTTCGACCAGGTCCTCGAATCGCGACGAGGCCACGAAGCCGACGTTCGGCGTCTTGTTGCGCAGGTACCCGGCCATGTAAACGAGGAACCCGCCGCTGCCGCCGAACTGGAAATCGGCGTACAGCACCGGCTTGCCCGTTTTCGCGATCGTCTGCACCACCTGGTTCCAGCAGTTGAGCTGCACGACGAGGTAGCCGTCCATGGGGGCGGACTTGTCCTCGTCGAGGATCTTCTGGGCCTGCTCCGGTCCGGTCGCCATCGAGGAGACGAACTCGAAGCCGGGACACTCCTTCGCCAGCCCCGTATTGATCCGCTCCATGACCGGCCGGAAGTCGAACCCTTTGTTCGGCCAGTCCGGGCCCGCCTGCACCGGAGCATGGAGGGAGTGGATGATCCGAATCCTCATCTTGCCGCCGGCCTGGGCCGCGAACAGCTCAGTCGGACGCGTCAGCAGTCCCGTCGCCCCGGCGCACGCGGCACAACCCGCCGCCAGAAAACGCCGACGGTTCATCCGGCAACACGCACATCCCGTCACCAATCCACTCTTGGTCATGATCGTTCTCCCAACAAACACATGGTCTATCAATCCACGAGTATCAGCCCGTAGTAATTCGGACATTGTCGTGTCGTTCGCACCACTTCAATAGGCAAACCCGCCTTCCGGACAGTCGTGAACACGTCGATGCCGCAGGCCTCCAGCGCCGGCCGGGCCCGCTCCGCATGGCGGCACCCGCCCACCTTCAGGGCACAACTTTCGCACAGATAGCACGGCCCCGCTCCCAACCCCAAGGCCTTCCAAGCCCCGCGCAGGAAGATCTCCCGCTCCAACTCGACGACGGTATTCTTCACATTCACGTCGGGCTCGAAGTGAATGAGGATCGCCCGGCGGTATGAGTCCAGCA
Organism: uncultured Planctomycetota bacterium; assembly: GCA_963750205.1. Lineage (GTDB taxonomy): Bacteria > Planctomycetota > Phycisphaerae > Sedimentisphaerales > Anaerobacaceae > PLanc-01. The sequence continues at coordinate 245,098 of CAVVRJ010000010.1, read as the reverse complement.
CTTTCCGCATCTCCTCCGGCGTCGGCGTATACGGCGGGCACACCAGGCACTGGGCGTACCCATCGCACCCGAACTGACATTTGAGGCGTACCCAAGGTGCCGTCTCCACGTCGGCCCCGGCGACGATCTGCGCCGCCTTGACGCCGGGCCGCTCCCGGGCCAGCCGGCACAGCGCCGCATCAGAGAGATCGGCTTCGCCTGCGGACTTTCGCGTTTGCGACTCACACGACCACCCCATCAAAGGGACGATACGACTTGGCAATCCTGCTACCTGCCAGCCTTTATACTCTGCCTTGTCGCTGTCGACAAGATCGTACAAAGAAACCGACTGGCCGACCTGTGCTCCTATCCACCTGCTCAGGTGAACCCTCTCGCGTTCATCGCACAGTCCGGCTGGGGCGTTTCCTGGACCCCTGCCTTCGCAGGGGTGACAAGCAGGGGCCGGGACTCGGCACAGGATTGAGGGAGCCATCATGCGCGTGGGCATTCGGAGACCCGCCCCCGGCTTGCGAATAGCAGTCCGGCCGCACGGGTCGACAGGCATCGGGAGCATACCCACCTGCCATACCCGACTCTGTCATTCCTGCGAAGGCAGGAAACCAGGAACGTCGCGAAGTGAATGGATGCCACGATCATGAAGCCTGCCGGGACGAGCAAAGGATGGACGCCGCGGATCTTTCTCGATTGACATCATCGACGATGCCCGCGACAATTGTTTTGACCAAGCGACGGATGAAACTGGGCCAAGCCACACTGTTGCTGGCACACGTTGTCTGGAGGGAGACAATTCTGTCATTCCTCCGAAGGCAGAACACAGGCGGACTCTGCATATGAAAACGTATTACGTCTACATCCTGGCCAGCCAGAAGAATGGCACACTCTACACGGGCGTCACCAATAACCTTCTGCGCCGAGTCGATCAGCACAAGAGCACCGAGATCCCGGGCTTCACGCAACGCTACCATGTGCACCATCTCGTGTACTTCGAGACCTTCGGCCGGATTCAGGATGCCATCCAGAGGGAGAAGTGCATCAAGCGATGGAAGAGGCAATGGAAGCTCCGATTGATTGAGCAGACCAATCCCCAATGGCGCGACTTGTTTGACGAGCTTGTGTCCTAGCGAGCACCCGGTTCGCATGCGCCGGCACATTCTCGTTCGCTGGTTTCCTGGACCCCTGCCTTCGCAGGGGTGACAAGCGGGTGCGCCGAATCAGCACAGGGGCGCAGGAGTCATCGTATGCCTAGTCAAGTGCGCGGCGTACCATCGCCGCGCAGACGGAAGCCCCGCCGCACGAGCCGAAAAGCACCGAGCGCACACCAACGCCCTACCCCGACACTGTCATTCCTAGGAAGAACTGTCACCCCGAAAAGCATTTGTCGGGGGCAGGAATCCAGGAACCCCCGGCGTTGAAAGGGGACCCACTTCGCGCGGAGATGGCCGTAATCCAGTTTCGCCCGGTCTCAGTTGGTAATCGCCTGATGGGCGAGGGCCTCGAACTTGTCGTTCAACGTTGCTGCGCCGGAGGGATAGAGCTGGGCCATGCAGACGCCGAGCAGCTTCTCCGAGGGGTCGATGAAGAATGTGGTATACCAGAAGCCGCCCCAGCGGCAGGCGCCGACGCTCGTCAGCTCGCCGGCCTCGCGCAGGCTGCGCGTGACGCCGAAACCCAGGCCGAAGCCGGTGCCGGCGTTCAGCTCCCCGACATGGTCGGCGGTCATCAGCTCCACCGTCTTGCGGCTGAGCAGCCGGACGCCATCCAGCTCGCCGCCGTTGAGCATCATCTGGCAGAACCGCGCGTAGTCCGAGATCGTCGAGCACAGGCCGCCGCCGCCGGAGAAGTACCGCTTCGGGCCGTCGTAGGGATAGGTCACGCAGATCCGCATGGCGCCCTCGCCGAGGACGCCGTTGGCCAATCGCTGCAATTTACCGTCGGCGCCGGGCCCATAGACCGCGGCCAGCCGGGACACTTTGCCGTTGGGAAGGTAGAAGCCGGTGTCGTTCATTCGCAGCGGCGTGAAGATGCGCTGTCGCAGGAACTCGTCGAAGGACAGGCCCGAGACGACCTCGACCAGCCGGCCGAGGACATCGACCGAGAGGCCGTAAGTCCACCCCTCGCCGGGCTGGTGCACCAGCGGCATTTGGGCGAGCTTCTTGATGCCATCGGCCAGCACGTCATCGGTTTGGAGCAGGCCGTGCGTGATCCCGGCCTCGGCGTACTTGGCGCCGACGCGCGGGTCCCACTGATAGGTCAGGCCGGAGGTGTGCGTCAGGAGGTGGCGGATCGTGATCTCGCGCTTGGCGGGCACGAGCTTCTCACTGCTATCGCCGGCCGTCCCGGAGGCCAGGACCTTCATGTTTTTGAATTCCGGGAGATACTTCGAGATCGGGTCGCTGAGCCGGAACCACCCCTCCTCGTAGAGCATCATCACGGCCACGCTGGTAATGGGCTTGCTCATCGAGGCAATCCGGAAGATAGTGTCCGGCTTCATCGGGACGTTCATTTCCTTGTCCTGCAGGCCCACGGTCTTGAGGTAGGCCACCTTGCCGTCCCGGGCCACCAGCGCCACGGCCCCGGCCAGCAAGCCGTCGTCCACGTGCTCCTGCATCAGGGTCCCGATGCGCTCGAGCCGCGTTTGGGACAGGCCGACGGACTTGGGCGGCGCCGTCGGCAAGCCCTGGCCGGACGCGACCGGCGCCAGTGCGATCAGGACCGTCAAGACGTACAGGAAAGCACCCTTCGACCTCATCATGGCACGTACCTCCAAGAGCACAGAAATTCTTCGGATCGGTCGTATGCTAAGCGAAGCAAGGCCAAAGGCAAGGGAAATCCGACTCGCCTGTCCCTAACGTGATAAGAGTCGACCGGGTGGCAGCGGCAAGCGGAGTCCTCGCCGCTTGCCGATGGTCTTGGCTCGTCCGCCAGCGGCAAGGCCTTCGCAAAGCCTTCGGCCTTGCCGCTGCCACCCGACTAGGGACTCGACGCCTGGACCCCTGAGGTTTTGCGCCATTGGGCCAATGGCATGGTACGTGCTTCCAACGACCCAGCAACGACTGTGAGCCAGCATTCGCTGCTATTGACACCTCCCAGGGAGCGTCTACAATCTTCAGAACAATTGAGAGTACCCCACGAACAAGTGGTGCGCAGATGGCATTTGAGAATGACTTCAACGAATTGGAACGAGCGCTGCTCAACTGGCTCAAGACGCGGCACAATAATAAGCATTTGTCCGCCCAGATCGACGCCGCGGTGTTTCGGCAGCGCGAATGGACGAAGGTCGGATTCTACACGAGCTTCGACGTGTCGCGAGCTTGCACCGATCGATTTGAAAGACTTCGGCGGCGGTTGGCCAATTGACGGTCCGGGCCTACAGTCGGACGACATCGAGTTCGGCGGCGGCACGCTCTTCTGGGGCACAGACGGTTTCCTTGACTGCATCGAGATGTTCGCCAATGGTTCGTACTTCCACGAGCAAGTCAAGAAGTTCGAGCTCCTTGCGTACGAGAAGCCCTGAGAGATCAATGATTCGGTTTGCAGGCTCCTCGGGGCCCCTCGACGAATCCTAAAGACACGGGTCGAGCCATCAATCACTAACGCGGACGCCTGTAGTCCTTTGTTCTCCGCCCGAAGGGGCGTGAGCCATCTGCGCGGCGGATCTTCGGGCATCATGGACGCAGCGGACGATGCTGGCGAAGATCAGGGCGGGCAGCCAACCCAAGAGAACGGCCGGCGTGTTGGCAATCGCCTCGGGAAAGCTGTGGACCACTGCCTCCTTGTCTGCTCCAAGGGAAAGGAGTAAGGCCGGGATCACTACGGAAAACAGAAAGGTCAGGCCAACAATCAAACCATAAAGGACGAGAGCGCCCGAAATGATGCCGTCACGCAGTCCTTTCGGGCGGATTGTGCGGCGGGCCGAGAAGTACAAGGCTCCCAAGAACAAGACAACTTGAGCGAGCAACAAGCCAATCAGCATCGCCTCGAACTCCGCCGCCATGGTGGCTTCACAGACAGCGAGCGCACGCCAAGCGTAGCCCGTCAGTCCGCGCTCCTTTTCTCCGGATCAGGGACGTCGGCATCTCAATCGTAAATCATAAATCGCAGATCATCAATTCGAGGCCTTGTCTCCCGTGACTTGGACGTCGTCGATCTTCCAACCGCCGTAGGTGACTGACCCGTTCGTCGGGCCCAGGCCCCAGCGGAAGTAGACGGTGGACTGGTTGTCACCCACGGGGGCCGGAACCGCATACGAGGCGAACTGCCAAGCCGTGTCCAGAAAGACAGATTGACCCGGCGGCGTCCACAGGTCGGTCCAAGTCGTCCCGTCGTTGGAGACTTGCAGGCAGACGCGATCTTTGGGCCATTCGATCGTTAACCAGCGCCAGAAATTCAGGCGGATATTCTTGTAACCGCAGCAGTCGATCGGCGGGGTCGTAGCATAACAGGTTTTGGAGAGGTTGCTCGTATAATTGCCGCGGAGCGCACGCGCCGAGGACGTTGGTCCCCGTATGGGCGGTGTCCGGGTCCACCTTCTGGGTGCCGCCGCGGGCCATGGGCACGCCCCAACTCCAATAGTCCTCCAGTATCCAATTCGGATCGATGTCCATGCTGACGGCGTAGATCGCGTCGGGGAGCACTTCCACGGAGGCTTGGCCGCTGTCCTGGTGCACGCCGTCCGTCGCGACAAAAGTCAATGTGTACTTCTGGAAGGCCTGATCGACGCGTGGCTGCCAGGAGACCGTGGCGGTATTGGCGTCGTAGTGAGCCCCGTCGGGCAGATTCCAAACCTGCCAGTGAGACGACGGGCCCCCCTGGTCAGCCGCCGTCAGCGGAATCCGGACCGGCTGTCCGACCTTGACCTGAGCCGGGACCGCCAGCGAACCGATCTTGGGCCCCGGTACGGCCCAACCCGAGTTCTGCGGGTCGTGCCGGACCATGCCCCATTGGACCGCGTCGCCGGCGAACGGCACCGGCAAGTCCACGACGTCAAACTGGTAGTTGTCCGTGGGCAGCAGGATCTCCAGCTTGCCGTCCCCATCGAAATCCGCCAGCGCGGGGCTGCACTCGACGTCGGGCGTCAGCGAGAGGATCGGGAAACCGGCTACCACAGACCCGTCAGCCTTCCAGGCCATGAGCGGTTCGTCAGCCGAGCCGACGATCAGCTCCGGGTGTCCGTCTCCATCGATATCGGCGATCAGCGGCGTGCAGCCGGTCGGGATCCCCCAACATTGTCTTCGGGTAGCCGGCTTGCGTCAGCAGACGCCCCTTGTAATCAAAGCCGTACACGCGAGTGAGGTAGTATCCATCGGACTGGACCAGTGCGGTAACGTAGACTTCCTTACGGCCGTCGCCATCCAGGTCCCCGATGCACAGCCCCCCACCGGTACTCAGCAGGTCCGCCACCTTGGCCGTCCAGACCGTGTGGCCGTCGGCATGCACGGCCAGGACCTGCTGGTCGGTGCAGAACACCATTTCGAAGGTGCCGTCGCCGTCGAGATCGGCAATGGCGGTCCCCTGGGGACCGGCCCCCGGCCACCGGGCGATCTGCTGGCCTTGGTTGTCGAGAATGAACGTGTAGAGATGATCCAACCCGGGGCCGTAACCGCCCAGAGCGATCTCCAGCTTGCCGTCTTTGTTGAGATCGCCGACGCTGATCGGCCCGGCGGCCTCATACCGCCGGTGCCACAGAGTCGTTCCATCTCCCCGCAGAGCAATCAGGCCATCGGTGTCCGTTGATTCCAGATCCAGGGCCACGAGGATTTCACTCTTGCCGTCCCCATCGAGATCGGCCAGGACGGGTCCGGCGACAACGTACCCATAGTATCCGCCCACTTCGGCCGGCCACTGGCCGGGCAGGAGGGTGCCAGTGGCGATGTCATAGGCGTATACCTCGCCATCGTACTCGCACGCCGCGACCACCTCGTAGCGGCCGTCGCCGTTGATGTCTCCCACGGCCAGACTGGTGGGCGTGGCATAATCCAATTGCACCGGCCAATGGGGCAGGGAACTGCCGTCCTCGCGCCAGAGATTGATCGTTCCGTAATAATCGCTCATCAGATCCGAGGACGCTTGGACAACCTCCTGGCGGCCGTCCCCATCGACATCCAGACAGAGCGGGCTGCCCATATTCATCACGTAGCTACTCGACGCGTCCGCGGGGAGGGGCCAGTTGGCATGCGTCGATGCCGTTTCCACGTCGAATACTTTCCGGTCGGTATGCGTGAACGGGCCGCGTTGAACGCGTAGACGCAACTCGTACGCGCCAACACCGGGATTGGGCAAGGGCAGACGCACGAAGCTGTTGGGATCGGCCCCCGGCGCGCCCTGGGCCAGTGCCGTCCAATTCTGGATGCCAGCACGGCGGTAGTCCAACGTGTAGGCGTCACCGTGCACGAACAGACACAGGGCCAGGGCATTGCCATCCGCGGCATAGGTCTGACGGGCCCCGGCGCCACGATCTCGCCCAAGGGGTAATCCGTATCCGCCCCCAGCAAGGCCTGGTAGGCGTTCACGCGTCCGGTCCCCGCGTAGCAGATATTGGGGTCCGCGTCTCCGTAATCGACAGGATCGGTCGTATTCTCCAGAATCGCCCGCACCTGAACATTGGTCAGATGGGGCCGATAGGCCAGCAGCAGGGCCGCCACACCAGCCACGTAGGGTGAGGAAAACGACGTACCCGCCGTAGAGATGTACGTGCCGCCGAGATCGGTTGTGACGATGTCGGTGCCCGGGGCCGCGATGTCCACCCACGGCCCGAAGGAGCTGTGGTCGGTCTTCATATCCTCGCCGTCCGTGGAGGCAACGGATAGCACGTTGTAATAGGCGGCCGGATAGGTCGGATGGCTCGAATACGAGTTGCCGGCGCTGGCGACCAGAAGCACGCCTTTGGCATAGGCGCGATCGATCGCCCGCGTGACGAGCTGATCACCCTGGGGGCCGAAGACGTCGCCGCCGAAGCTCATATTGGCCACGCGGGCACTGTTGGCCGCCGCATAGTCCAGCGCGGCGGCGATTTCCTCGGAGGTGTAATCCATGCTCAGGCGCAACGCCATGAGGCTGCACTGCCAATTGACGCCACAGACACCGACGCCATTGTTGCCAACGGCCGCGATGACCCCGGCCACGTTGGTCTCGTGGCCGCTTTCCATCAGGATATCCGCGTAGGAGGTGCCGGGCGAGACGTTATTGTTGTTGTCACCGAAGTTCCAGCCGTGGATGTCATCGACATAACCGTTGCCGTCATCATCTTTCCCATTGCCGGCAATCTCACCTTTGTTCACCCAGATATTCGCTTTGAGATCAGGGTGATTGACGTCGATACCCGTGCCGATGACGGCGACCACGATGTCCCGGCTGCCGGTGGTGATATCCCAGGCCTTGGACATCTGGATAAGCTGGTGAGCGTACTGATCGGCATATTCCGGGTCATTTGGCTCGCGACAGGGCCGGTAGCTGTAGTTCGGCTGGGCGTATTCCACGGCCGAGTCCCGGTTTAACTCGGCGCAGAGGGCCATCACGTCGCGGCTCGTCTGCGCCACATAGCACGGCTCATGACGCAGCCGGTTAGCCACCGGCCGGCTGTCTCCCAGCCCATACTTGGCCTGCAAGCGCGAGAGTGCCGAATGTCCCGTCCCGATCCCCTCAGCCAGGGCGGACACCGTGCCATATCCACCTTTGAGCTTGACGATCACCTGGCCCGGCATAAAGCGCGGGCCGTCCCTGCGTGGACCGGCAGTCGTACCCGTCCCCAAATTCGTCGTGACAAAGAAAACCGCCCCCATCAGTACTGCTTGGCCGAGGGTCCTGGTGCCTCCGCGATTGATGTGCATGACCGTTCTCCAACTCCGAGTTGCCTATCTTGCCCGCTCCAACCCGCGACGCCTCGCTCCGAATGAGGAAGTCGCCTTCACAAAAACCATACCCATTATACGCTCAGATTCCCCAAGATCAAACAGAATTAGCTGCCGGGTTCCCCTTTTATGCTCGCCCCTTCAGAATGGTGCTTGACTTGCGAGGGGCCGCCCGTTTACAATGCTCGTAGCAACTCGGGGATGGGTGACATCCCCCCCGAGTAACGAGCGGTCCGAGGAAGGACGGGAGCATTTCAGATGAATCGGACCGATTGACATAACGCGCGGGTTCTACAACTGTCGAAGCGGAGCCCCGAGAAGCACCCTCATTGATGCGATCGAACGGACCGAGCGGTGCGTTCTTTCTCAGAAAGAGGCTGACGATGTGCAAGACACGTTTCATGTCTGGTGTGCAACCAGTATATGTTTCTTAGCTTCTCTCAAAAGGAGGAATCCTATGGTGGAACGACGCATGAACAAACCAATCGTTTTCCTGGCGACAGCCTTGCTTCTGTCCGGCCTTGCCGAGCAGGTCCTGGCCCAGCAGGACCCCAATCTCTTGGCCTGGTGGAAGCTGAACGACGGCCAGGGCACCGTCGCGGTCGACTCGTCCGGCAAGGGTCACAATGGCACGATCATTAACCCCAATGGGGGTCTGGGGCCCGGTGGTTCGGTCTGGGTGAAAGACCCCGAGCGCGGCATGGTCATCAGCTTCAATGGGGCCGACGGCAGCGGCGCCTACGTCACGACCGGCGTGACCATCCCGGCGATGACCTTGACGAACAATTTCACCTGGGCTTTCTGGGCGAAGCAGCCCACCGCGCAGGCGACGAACAACGACACGATGCTGGGCAATCGCTACGGCGGGACGGCCTCGCCGCTGCAGTTCACCAAGTTCACGCCCACGCGGTTCGAGTTCTACAACAACGACGGCTCGTACGTCAATGGGGTCAACTACAATGACATCCCCAGGGACGTTTGGATCCATCATGCTCTCGTCAAAAAGGGAACGTCTCTGACCTACTATCGCAATGGCGTGGTGTTCTGACCAACACGCATGACCATGACCCTCGACAGAACCCCTTCTACATGGGGGGGATGGTTACAGTGGCGTCGTGGAGGCCTGGGAGGGCTACCTGAGCGACGTGCGTCTCTATCAACGTGCTCTGACCGCTACGGAGATCAAGAACATCATCGCGGGCCTGTCCAACTCGGCCCAGGTGGTCAGCCCGGCCGATGGTGCGACAGACGTGCCGCGCGACGCGGTCCTGAGCTGGATCGCGGGCCAGTACCCTGCCACGCATGATGTGTACTTCGGCACCGTGCCGGCGAATGTGACCGACGCTTCCCGAACGGACGCCAAGGGCGTCCTGGTCAGCCAGGGCCAGGCCGACACTACCTTCGATCCGCCCGGCGTGTTCGCTTATGGGCAGACCTACTACTGGCGGATCGATGAGGTCAACAAGAGCCCGGATGGCACCATCAACAAGGGTGGCGTGTGTTCCTTCACCGCCGAGCCTTATGGCTATCCGATCACGAACGTGACGGCCACCGCCTCCAGCGCGATGCCCGCGCGGGCCCGGAAAACACCATCAACGGCTCCGGCCTCGATGCGACTGGCACGATGCACGGCATCGACGGGAACACGATGTGGATGACCACGGGCATGGTCGTGCCGAGCTGGATTCAGTACCAGTTCGACAAGGTCTACAAGCTCAATGACCTGAAGGTCTGGAACTCCAACCAGCCGATCGAGGCCTACATCGGCTTCGGCGCCAAGGACGTCACCATCGAGTACTCCACCGACGGCAAGACCTGGACGACGCTGGCCAACGTGCCCCAGTTCGCCCGGGCACCCGGTATGCCGGGCTATACCGCCAACACCACGGTCCAGTTTGGCGGGGTTATGGCCCAGTACGTCAAGCTGACGATCAACAGCACCTGGGGCGGGTTGCCCACCACAGGCCTGAGCGAAGTCCTGTTCTCGTATGAGCCCGTCCAGGCCCGCGCGCCGCAACCGGCCGCCGGCGCCACTGGGTGAGTGTCAGCACCGCTTTGAGCTGGCGGCCCGGCCGGGAAGCGGGCTCGCATAAGGTGTTCTTCGGCACCGACCAAGCGGCGGTGGCCGCCGGAACCGCGACCGCCAAGACCGTCACCGATCACAGCTTCACGCCGGCATCTTTGCTGTTCGGCACGACGTACTACTGGAGAGTCGATGAGGTCAACACCGTTACCTATCCGGGCGACGTCTGGAGCTTCACCACCCAGGAATTCGGCGTGGACGATTTCGAGAGTTACAACGACGACAAGAACTGCATCTTCGACACCTGGATCGACGGCTACACCGACAGCAAGAGCGGCTCGATCGTCGGCTACATGCAGGCCCCCTTTGCCGAGCAGACGATCATTCACGGCGGCAGGCAGTCGATGCCCATGGAGTACAACAACGTCAAGACGCCCTACTATTCCGAGGCCACGCGGACCTTCGACGCGGCCCAGAACTGGACGACCAACGGGGCCGACAGCTTGTCGCTGTGGTTCCGGGGCCGGGCCGCAGGCTTCATGGACAATGGCGACGGTACTTACTTCATGAGCAGCAGCGGCACCGACATCTGGAACAACGGCGACCAGTTCCGCTTCGCCTATAAGACCCTCACCGGCGATGGCTCGATGGTGGCCCGCGTGGACAGCGTCGCCAACACCAATGTCTGGGCCAAGGCTGGCGTGATGATTCGCCAGAGCATCGATCCGGGCTCGACGCATGCCTTCATGCCGATCGATCCGGGCGGCTCCGGCGCGGGCAACGGCGCCAGCTTCCAGCAGCGTCTGACGGCCGCCGGGGCCTCGACCAACTTCGATAACACCGGCGCGGCCGTGGCGCTCCGTACTGGGTCAAGGTCACCCGCACGGGCAACAGCTTCAGCGGATATATCTCCCCCGATGGCAAGACCTGGACGCAGTTGGGCACGGCCCAGACGATCACGATGACCGGTCCGGTCCTGATCGGCCTGGCCGTGTGCAGCCACGATGCGACGCTGACTACCACGGCGACGTTCTCGAACGTCTCTATGACCGGCACGGTCACCGGCTCCTGGCAGGTGGCGACTATCGGGATGGCGATGCCGACCAATGATGCGGCCCCGCTGTACCTGATCGTCACCGACAAGGCCGGCAAGACCAAGACGGTGGTCAACCCGAACGCGGCGGCCAGCACCGTGACGGCTTGGACGCAATGGCTGATTAAGGCAAGCGACCTGACGGGCGTCAGCCTGACGACGGTGCAGAAGCTGACCGTCGGGGTGGGCGATAAGACCAACCCGAAGGCGGGCGCAGGCGGCATGATGTACTTCGATGACATCGGGTACGGCCATCCGGCCAAGTAATCAAGAAGGACAACCGCGTCCCCACGTGGGGCGCCAGACAGTGACAGCAGGGCGCTGGTCCAGTGGGCAGCGCCCTGCTTTGTCCTCGCCAAGTGACGGAAGAAACGAAGAAGGGCAAGGCCGGAAATCCCCAAAACATGAAGGTAGGAGACGCGCGCGGATCAAGCACGAAGACCGAATTGCCGATAACGTCTAAGATGGGGGAGGGCCCGGATTTTCCTTGCTTCCCGGGGACACGATGGCGTAAAATGCGAGAGTGAAGATAGCGGAGTGTGTCTTTGTTGTCGCATGGTAGGTTGGCAATTGCTGGGCTTGGTCCTAAAGGAGGAGCAGTCGCAACCCGGAAAGGTCTTCCGACGTGGGCAACCGCGCCGAGGGTTCAGATGCGGCCGCACGCGGAAGGAACTCCTCCCGGAGATGGCGTCAGCAGGGCCGGAGGGCCCAGCGTCCTTTTTCAGCACTGGTAAGGGCTTCTCAACGTGGTATCGGGCGTTGCGGACTCCGAATTTCCGCAAGATGCCCGCCTGGGCCTGATTTCCAGAAAGGAGGTGTGCATCCAAAAGAATGAGTGGCTCCCCAAAGGCGGGAGGGAGACCACCGAGTAAACCCTCTGCAACCGAAAGGCGCCGCCTCGTAGCGTCGCCCGCTTCGGCGGCGGAGGAACCGTACTTCAGGTGTGGCTGGAGCGCGGTTTTCTATCGGTCATCTCGGAGATGTAGGAGGAAACAAAATGAAGAAGCTGCTGTTTGTATTGGCCACCGCACTCGCCTTTGCCACGATGGCCAGGGCTTCCGACATCGCGTTCTATGTCGGGCACCCTAACACCGATGGCTGGTACGATGTGCCCACGATGACTAAAGACGTGGCGACGATCATCGCCAAAACGGGAAAGCTGTTCAAGGACATCAAGCAGTTCGATGATGCCCATCTCGCCGACTTTGGCGCCTGGGTGGACGCGCATCTGAACGATAAGCAGATGGACATCATCTGGTTGAACGGGTGCATGCCGAGCTGCCTGTATCCCATCGGGAACACGATGGCGGACGGCTCGCGGGCGGAAAAATGGCTCAATACCGGTCACATGTTCATCAACGTCGGCGACTGGTTCGGGTACATCACGTATGAGACGGGAGCTCGCTCCGCCACAGAGAATACGGGCACCGGCGCTGCGAACATCCTGAACCTGAATGCGGCGATCATTTCCGGCGGTGCGCAAGGAACCATGAACATCACCCCGGCGGGCAAACAATATCTGCCCAGTCTCAACGCGGTCGCGGCGGAGCGGCCCATCCAGCTCAGTGCCAGGTGGTGGCCCCCTGGGAAGTGGCAGAGGTCTTTGGAGAGAATGACGCCAAGACCTATGCCGATCCGGTGGTAATTCACAACAAGACGACCAATGGCTACGTCGCCTTCGTCAACCAGGCGACGACCTGGATCACCGACCGGGGTCAGGTCTGCGCCGAGTTCATCCTCAACTGGGTCAACACGAAGATCGGCTTGAGGAACCCCTCGCTGGCGGGCGATCCCAGTCCCGCCGATGGAGCGGTCGATGTCCCGCGCGACGCGACGCTGAGCTGGGCGGTCGGCCAGTACGCCTCGATCCATGACGTGTACTTCGGCACCGTCTCCGCCGACGTAAACGCGGCCTCCCGGACCGCCGCGAAGGGCGTCCTGGCCAGTCAGGGCCAGGCCGACACTACCTTCGATCCGCCCGGCGTGTTCGCCTATGGGCAGACCTACTACTGGCGCATCGACGAGGTCAACAAGAGCGCGGATGCCACCGTCAGCAAGGGCGGTGTGTGGTCCTTCACGGCCGAGCCTTATGGCTATCCGATCACAGCCATCACCGCCACTGCCTCCAGTGCGCATGCCCAGTGGGGGCCCGGAGAACACCATCAACGGCTCCGGCCTCGATGCGACTGGCACGATGCACGGCACCGACGGGGCCACGATGTGGATGACCACCGGCATGGTCCTGCCGAATTGGATTCAGTACCAGTTCGACAAGGTCTACAAGCTCAATGACCTGAAGGTCTGGAACTCCAATCAGCAAATCGAGGCCTATATTGGCTTCGGCGCCAAGGATGTCACCATCGAGTACTCCACCGACGGCACGACCTGGACGACGCTGGCCAACGTGCCGCAGTTCGCCCGGGCACCCGGTATGCCGGGCTATACCGCCAACACCACGGTCCAGTTTGGCGGGATTATGGCCCAGTATGTCAAACTGACGATCAACGCCACCTGGGGCGGGCTGCCCACGACGGGCCTGAGCGAGGTCCTGTTCTCCTACGTCCCGGTGCAGGCGCGCGCCGCAACCGGCCACCGGAGCCACCGGGGTGAGTGTCAGCTCCGTTCTGAATTGGCGGCCCGGCCGGGAAGCCGGCTCGCACAAGGTGTTCTTCGGCACGGACCAGGCGGCTGTGACCAATGGCACCGTCGCGGCTAAGACCGTCACCGATCACAGCTTCACGCCGGCATCTCTGCTGTTCGGCACGACGTACTACTGGAGAGTCGATGAAGTCAACACCGTCACCTATCCGGGCGACGTCTGGAGCTTCACCACCCAGGAGTTCGCCGCGATCGATGATTTCGAGAGCTACAACGACGACAAGAACTGCATCTTCGATACCTGGATCGACGGCTACACGGACCAGAAGAGCGGCTCGATCGTCGGCTACATGCAGGCCCCCTTTGCCGAGCAGACGATCATTCACGGCGGCAAGCAGTCCATGCCCATGGAGTACAACAACGTCAAGACGCCGTTCTACAGTGAAACCACACGGGATTTGGGCACAGCCCAGAACTGGACGACCAATGGGGCCGACACCCTGTCGCTGTGGTTCCGGGGCCGGGCCGCAGGCTTTATGGACAACGGCGACGGCACCTACTCCATGAGCAGCAGCGGCACCGACATCTGGAACAACGGCGATCAGTTCCGCTTCGCCTATAAGACCCTCACCGGCGATGGCTCGATGGTGGCTCGGGTGGATAGTGTCGCCAATACCAATGTCTGGGCCAAAGCCGGCGTGATGATCCGCCAGAGCACCGATCCGGGCTCGACGCCATGCCTTCATGCCGATCACGCCGGGCGGCACAGCGCCGGCTACGGCGCCAGCTTCCAGCGGCGTCTGACGGCGGCCGGGGCCTCGACCAACGACGACAACACCGCGCCGGCGGTGGCGCCTCCGTACTGGGTCAAGGTCACCCGCACCGGCAACAACTTCAGCGGGTATATCTCCCCGGACGGCAAGACCTGGAAGCAGTTGGGCACGGCCCAGACGATCACGATGACCGGTCCGGTCCTGATCGGCCTGGCCGTGTGCAGCCATGATGCGACGCTGACCACCACGGCGACGTTCTCGAACGTCTCCATGACCGGGACGGTCACCGGCTCCTGGCAGGTGGCGGCCATCGGGATGGCGATGCCGACCAATGATGCGGCCCCGCTGTACCTGATCGTCACCGACAAGGCCGGCAAGACCAAGACGGTGGTCAACCCGAACGCGGCGGCCAGCACCGTGACGGCGTGGACGCAATGGCTGATTCGCCAAAGCGACCTGACGGGCGTCAGCCTGACGACCATGCAGAAGCTGACCCTCGGGGTGGGCGATAAGACCAACCCGAAGGGGGGCGCTGCCGGCATGATGTACTTCGATGACATCGGGTACGGTCACCCCGCCAAGTAGCTTGGGAGGATCATAGCGCCGTCTTCTAACGACGCACGGAATTACCCGCGGGGCGCTGGTGCACCACCAGCGCCCCGCTTTGTTTACGCGAGAGGAAGACACGGTATCTCGCAGAATTGGTCAAGCTAAAAACACATGCTTGCCGATAATATGCGCAATCTGGCGAACACAGCGAATTTCGCTTGATCGCGGATGATGTTGCGTCTACAATTGTGAAGTACGGCTTGGGCGCTGGTTTGGGCCTGGTGAGTAGCAGTTCGCATAACAGGAGCACATGTGGCAAAACGGGGCGCTCCCGCACGAGGCATCGTGCCGCGAGAGCCTTGGCAGACACCAACGAAATACTCCCGACACAGCGCACACGCGAAGAATTCCCCATGTAGTCGATGTCAGGAATCGCCCGGTGCCGAATGTCGCATCTGGAACGCCCACGCTATCGATGCGCAGGGTAGCGCGGGTTGCCAGAAAGGAGGTGAGGAGTCCCTCTCAACCATTTCATGTGGTTCATGAAGCAGTGCAACGATCGTCAGTATGGCATCTTGGAAGGAAGGCATTCATGTTGAGAAAGTCGGTTCTTACAGCTCTTTGTGTTTTGACGCTGGGGCCGGTCTGGTCGGCGTACGGTGGGTCCGATCCCTCCCTGGCGGGGTGGTGGAAACTGGATGAGACCTCCGGCACCGCGGCGGCGGACTCCTCCGGCAACGGCAACAACGGCACCGTGAACGGGACCGCGACCTGGGTCGCGGGCATGATCAAAGGGGGCCTGCAATTCGACGGGTCCACGACCTGGGTCGATTGCGGCGGGGGCGCCAGCCTCAAGCTCACCAGCTCGCTGACGATCGCCGCCTGGATCAAGATCAACACCCTCGGCACGGATAACAAGATCGCGGGCAACCAGGACAACTCCTCGGGCGGCTATAAGTTGTGCGTCTACCAGGAAAGCGGCAACAACTTTGTCGAGTTCGAGATTCGCGACGCCTCCAACGCGTCCACCCTGACCCGCAACGGGGCGGGGGGCACCGCGTTGAAGGCGGGCGTCTGGTACCACGTAGCCGGCGTCTACAACAAGGGCGTCTCTCTCCAGACCTTCGTCAATGGCGTCCTGGACCGGACCTTGGCCACGGCCAGTGTCCTGGGCCCGGCTTCCACGGGCACGTTCAAGATGGGCCGGGAGCCCTTCTCCAGCTCCTATTTCTGGAACGGCGTGGACGACGACGTGGCGGTCTTCAGCCGGGCCCTGACCGCGGCTGAACTCACGAAGCTCATGAAGGGCGTGGGCGCCACGGCTGCGGCCGTCAACGTCAGCCCCGTGGACAAAGCCACGGATGTGGCCCGCGATGCGACCTTGAACTGGAAAGCGGGCCCGTATCCTGCCACTCATGACGTGTACCTCGGGACGACCCTCGCCGACGTGAACGCCGCCTCCCGGACGGCGGGCAAGGGCCTGCTGGTCAGCCAGGGCCAAGCCGACACCACCTTCGATCCGCCCGGCTCGCTGGCCTATGGCCAGACCTACTATTGGCGGATCGATGAGGTCAACAAGTCGGCGGATGGCACCGTTTACAAGGGCGACGTGTGGTCCTTCACGGCCGAGCCGTATGCCTATCCGATCCCCGGCACATCGATTACGGCCACCGCTTCCAGTGCGCAACTCGGCGCGGGCCCGGAGAACACCATCAACGGCTCCGGCCTCGACGCGAGCGATCAGCATGGCACCGATGGCAGCACGATGTGGATGACCACGGGAACGGTCGTGCCGAACTGGATTCAGTACCAGTTCGACAAGGCCTACAAGCTGTGGGATATGAAAGTCTGGAACTACAACCAGGTAATCGAGCCCTACATCGGCTTCGGCGCCAAGGATGTCAAGGTGGAATACTCCACCGACGGCGCTACCTGGACGACGCTGGCCAATGTGCCGCAGTTCGCCCGGGGGTCAGGCCTGGCGACCTATACCGCCAACACCACCGTCAGCTTCGGCGGGGTCATGGCCAAGTATGTCAAGCTGACGATCAACGCCTCCTGGGGCGGGCTGCCGCAGACCGGCTTGAGCGAGGTCCGGTTCTCTTATGAGCCTGTCCTGGCGCGGTCGCCTGCGCCGGCCACCGGAGCCACGGGCGTCAGCATCAGCACCGGCTTGACCTGGCGGCCGGGCCGCGAGGCAGGCTCGCACAAGGTGTTCTTCGGCACCGATCAGACGGCTGTGACCAATGGCACCGTCGCGGCCCAGACTGTCACCGATCACAGCTTCACGCCGTCTTCGCTGTTGTTCGGCACGACGTACTACTGGAGAGTCGATGAGGTCAACACCGTCACCTATCCGGGCGACGTCTGGAGCTTCACCACCCAGGAATACGGAGTCGTGGATAATTTCGAGAGCTACAACGACGATAACAACCGCCTCTACGATTCCTGGATCGACGGCTATACCGACAGCAAGAGCGGTTCGACGGTCGGCTACATGCAAGCCCCCTTTGCCGAGCAGACGATCGTGCACGGCGGCAAGCAGTCGATGCCGTTCGAGTACAACAACGTCAAGACGCCTTATTACTCCGAGGCCACACAGACCTTCAGCACGACCCAGAACTGGACGACCAACGGGGCCGATACCCTGTCGCTGTGGTTCCGGGGCCGGGCTGCGGGCTTTGCGGACAATGGTGACGGCACGTACTTCATGAGCAGCAGCGGCACGGATGTCTGGAACAACGGCGACCAGTTCCGCTTTGCCTATAAGACCCTCACGGGCGACGGCTCCATCGTGGCCCGCGTGGACAGCGTGGCCAACACCAATGTCTGGGCCAAAGCCGGCGTGATGATCCGGCAGAGCACCGACACGGGCTCGACGCATGCTTTCATGCCGATCACCGCGGGCGGCTCGGGCGCAGGCAACGGGGCCAGCTTCCAGCGGCGTTTGACGGCCGCCGGGGCCTCGACGAATGACGACAAGCCCGCTCCGGCGATCGGGGCGCCGTACTGGGTCAAGGTCACCCGCGCCGGCAACAACTTCAGCGGGTATATCTCCCCGGACGGCAAGACCTGGACGCAGTTGGGCACGGCCCAGACGATCACGATGACCGGTCCGGTCTTGATCGGCTTGGCCCTGTGCAGCCATGATGCGACGCTGACTACCACGGCGACGTTCTCGAACGTCTCCATGACCGGCACGGTCACCGGCTCCTGGCAGTCCCTGGCCATTGGGATGGCGATGCCGACCAACGATGCGGCCCCGCTGTACCTGATCGTCACCGACAAGGCCGGCAAGACCAAGATGGTGGTCAACGCGAATGCGTCGGCCACCACGGCCGCGACCTGGACCGAGTGGCGGATTCCCTTCAGCAGTCTGACGGGCGTCAGCCTGACGACGGTGCAGAAGCTCACGCTCGGCGCCGGCGATAAGACCACCCCGAAGGCGGGTGCCGCCGGCATGCTGTACTTCGACGACATCGGGTATGGCCATCCGGCCAAGTAGTCAAGAAGGATAACCGCGTCCCCACGTGGGGCGCCAGACAGTGACCGCGGGGCGTTGGTTCACCAGCCAACGCCCCGCTTTGTTTGTGGGGTCACCAGGTTCTCCTGCGGCCCAGTGGGGCGAAGGCAGTGGATTTCGGTTGATTCCGGACCATGTCGGGTTTATAATGCCCCTTAGGTGCTAAGGGTGATCGCTTCCGGACTTAGGACAGGTGGCTCTTGCGCCAAGGAGGAGCAACGGCCACGAGAAAAGGCCTCGGACACAAACAACCGTGTGGCTAAATATGGGCTTCCGTGTGTCTGGCGTGTGGCCGACACGCGACCCTCCACTTCCCTCGGAAGGAGGAATACTATGGTTGGCAGACTCATGAACCGGCAAATCGTCTTTCTTGCCACGGCCCTGCTTCTGTCGAGCCTGGCAGGTCAGGTCCTGGCACAGTTGGACCCCAGTCTCATGGGGTGGTGGAAGCTGGATGACGGGTCCGGCACGGTCGCCGTGGAATCCAGCGGCAAGAGCAGCAACGGCACGCTCTCCGGCAATCCGGCTTGGAGCAAGACCGGCATGCTCGGGGGTTGCCTGACGTTTGATGGAGTAGATGACTACGTTACTGTCATTGGCAGTTGGCAGTTCGCGCAGTATACCCTGGCGACGTGGTTTCGCATTGATGGCGGCACGGGGACCCAGCGCGACCTGCTCTCCTGGTGCACCGACGCCCCGTTGCACGGGGTCTTGATCGAGATCGGGACCAACGAGACGATGCGGTATCTGCACCGCGCCCCGATCGGAAACAGCGGCGGCCCAAGCATCTACAGCACGGCCGGGTACACGGACCATACGTGGCATCACCTCGCGGCCGTCCATTCGGCCACTAATATGACGCTCTTTATCGACGGCGTGCAGGCGGCGACCCAGAGCGACACCACGCAGTTCGACGCGCCTGTCACCCGGCTGTTCATGGGCACTCTGAGCGCCGGTAACAGCTCGCCCCGGTGGCTGCCCGGGGCCCTGGACGACGTGCAGATGTACAATCGCGCCCTTTCGGCCGCGGAAGTCCAGAAGATCATGAAAGGACTGGCCAGTAAGTCCGTCGCCGTGAACGTCAGTCCGGCAGATGGCGCCACGGACGTGCCGCGCGATGCGACGCTGAACTGGAACGCGGGCCAGTATCCCTCGACCCATGACGTGTACTTCGGGACCACGTTCGCCGATGTGAACGCCGCCTCCCGGACGAACGCCAAGGGTGTTCTGGTCAGCCAGGGCCAGGCCGACACCACGTTCGATCCGGCGGGCGTGTTCGCCTACGGGCAGACGTACTACTGGCGGATCGATGAGGTCAACAAGAGCCCGGACGGCACGATCTCCAAGGGGGCGGTATGGTCCTTCACCGCCGAGCCCTACGGCTATCCCATTACGAAAGTGACGGCCACCGCCTCCAGTTCCCGGCCCGGCTCGGGCCCGGAGAACACCATCAACGGCTCCGGACTCGACAAGAACGATCGGCATGGCACCGACGCGAGTACGATGTGGATGAGCGCCGGCGCCGCTGCCGAACTGGATTCAGTACCAGTTCGACAACGTCTACAAGCTGGACAAACTGCTGGTATGGAACTCCAATCAAGCCATCGAGTCCATCCTCGGCTTTGGCGCCAAGGACGTTAAAGTGGAGTATTCCACCGATGGCACCACTTGGACAGCGTTGGCGAATGTGCCCCAGTTCGCTCAGGCGCCGGGCACGGATACCTACGCGGCCAACACAACGGTCAGCTTCGGCGGGGTCATGGCCCAGTTCGTCAAGCTGACGATCACCAGCACCTGGGGCGGCTTCAGCCCCTACGCCAGCCTGAGCGAAGTCCGGTTCTCCTATGTCCCAGTCCAGGCCCGAGCGCCGCAGCCGGCGACCGTCGCCACGGGTGTAAGCGTTACCACCACCCTGAACTGGCGGCCCGGCCGTGAGGCTGCTTCGCATAAGGTGTTTTTCGGCACCGATCAAGCCGGCGTGACGAACGGAACCGCTTCGGCCAAGACCGTCACCAGCCACGCCTTTGATCCCGGCGCGCTCAACTATGGCACGACCTACTACTGGCGCGTCGATGAAGTCAATACCGTCACCTATCCGGGCGATGTCTGGAGCTTCACGACCCAGGAATTCGCGGTCGTGGATGACTTCGAGAGCTACAACGACAAAGACAACTGCATCTTCGACACGTGGATCGACGGCTACACCGATAAGAAGAGCGGCTCGACCGTCGGCTACCTGCAGGCCCCGTTTGCGGAAACGACGATCGTGCATGGCGGCAAGCAGTCCATGCCGCTGGCCTACGACAACAGCAAGTCGCCGTTACTACAGTGAAACCACGCGGGACCTGGGCACGGCCCAGGATTGGACCGGCAATGGGGCCACGCACATGGACCTGTGGTTCCGCGGCTATCCGGCTCTGGCCGGCGCGACAGTCACCCTGAACGGCAACGTGATGAGCCTGACCGGCGACGGCACGGACATCTGGAACAACTCCGATGACTTCACCTTCGCCTACAAGACCCTCACCGGCGACGGCTCCATCGTCGCTCGCGTGGTCAGCGTCGGCGACCGGCACCAACACCTGGGCCAAAGGCGGCGTCATGATTCGCAGCAGCCTCAACGGCGGTGCGATGTTCGCCGACACCGTGATCACCGCCAGCGGCGGCAACGGCGCCAGCTTCCAGTATCGTCTGACCGTCAACGGCGGCTGCGCCAACGCCGATGCCGCGACAGTCCTGGCGGCCCCCTACTGGGTGAAGCTGACGCGGGCCGGCAGCACGCTCACCGGGTATCTCTCCGCCGATGGCAAGACTTGGACCGCCGCAAGGCACGCCCCAGGCTCTCACGATGACCGATCCGGCGTACATCGGCATCTGCGTGACCGCGCACCAGGCGGGCGAGCAACGCACCATGCAGTTCGACAACATCACCGTGACGGGCAACGTCACGGCCACCTGGCAGGGCGCGGTGATCAACAGCCCGCAGTACAACGCCCCGGCAGGCCTGTACGTGGTGGTGACGGATAACGCCGGCAAGAGCAAGCTCTCGGCCCATGCCGATCCGGCGGCGGCTACCACGGGCGCCTGGACGCAGTGGACCATCCCGCTCAGCGATCTGACGGCCGCCGGGGTCAAGACGACCAAGGTCCAGAAGATCACCCTCGGCGTCGGTGACAAGAACAACCCGAAGGCCGGCGGCACCGGCATGGTGTACATCGATGACATCGGGTTTGGGCGTCCGAGCAAATAGCCCAGGAGCGATCGTAGCCCCACGACTGAGGGCGTCAGGAAATGATAGAACACCGGGGCGTTGGCCTATGGGTCCACGCCCCGCTTTGTTTCTGCGCCATGAGGGTACCTTCGGACCGGAAACAGCGACCTCACGCCTTAGCGCCCGGCTTTCTCATAGCCTTTCGTCCGAGAATGTCCGGCTCAAGCGTTGACGCAAACCGGCCGATATGCTACGGATTGGACCAAGTAACCAGCTCAGGAGGAGCACCCTGTCTCGAGAAGCACTACATATGAGCAGAAACACCGTCCTGGCAACCATCCTGCTGCTGTTCTTCGGCCTGGCACAGGCCAAGGACGCCGGGTGGCAGAAGGCCGTATATTGGGATGCGCGGTATGCCACATCGTGGCAGGGAGACTCCAGCGCCACGCGGGATGCCTTGGTGGCCGCCGGTTATACCCTCCTGAACGCCGACCAACTCAAGACCTGGATGACTGCCCGGATCGCCGACAAGGCGCTCAGTGTCATCGTGTTCTGTAAGGACGCCGCACCGGATACCGTGACGGAGACAGAATCGAGCAGTTGCACGCTGCGCAAGTACCTGGATGCCGGCGGCAAAATTGTCTGGTACGCGGACATCCCGTTCTACTATCAAAGCAACAATGCCGGGGTCAACACGACTTGGGGAGATAATGGCGCCCCCGCGATCCTCGGATTCAACACCTCGAGCACCCGCGGGACAGCGGCAACACGTGCACCATTACGCCGCTGGGAAAGACCTGGGGCCTGACCACGACGTGGACGACCCAGCGGCCCGCCGCCCCTTCCGCCTTGCTCCCGGCGGACATCCTGGCCGTCGATAATGCCGGCAATGCCTGCGCGTGGGTGAAGCATTACGTGACGGGCGATACGTACCGGGGCTTCGTTCGCATCCATGACACCTCCGGCCAACCGGTTGTCTCCGACCTTAGGGCCGTGGCGGAATACGTCGCGGTGAAGGCCTGCAACCCGCAGCCGGCCGACGGCGCCACGGGCGTGACGATGGGGCTGCTGCAGTGGTCGCCGGGCCCCTTCGTCACGTGGCACGATGTCTATTTCGGGACCAACCCCAACCCCGGCGCGGCCGAGCACGTTGCCAGGCAGGCGGCCCAGATGAACGTCAATTATCAGCCAACCTTGAACCCGGGGACCACGTACTACTGGCGGATCGACGAGATCGACGCGGACGGCACGGTTTACACGGGGGACGTATGGAGCTTCACCGCCATGCCGGCGACCGCTTGGACGCCCAGTCCCGCCGATGGTGCAGCTTATGTCGCTCCGAACGTTACGCTCGGCTGGATGGGCGGAATGGGTGTCTTGACCCACGACGTCTACTTCAGCGCCGACCGCGCGGCCGTCCAGTCCGGCGCGGCCACGGCCAAGGTGGTCAGCAAGCAGACAACGACCTCGTACTCACCCCCGGCCCTGGAACGGGGGAAGACCTACTACTGGCGTGTGGATGAAAACACCGTCGGCGGCACGGTGCCCGGCAATGTCTGGAGCTTCACCATTCGGCCCCATGATCGCCAAGACCGATCCCAATATGGTCGGCTGGTGGAAGATGGACGACGAGAAGTGCGGCCTGGCGGTGGATTACTCCGGCTATGACAACTACGGCACGATCCAGGGCCCGAAGTTCGTGGAAGGCTATCTGGGCGACGCCCTGTCCTTCAACGGATCGAGCGACTTTGTCAATTGCGGCAACGACGCCAGTCTGACCAAGGTGGGCTCCGTCTCGGTGGCCGCGTGGATCAAGCTGACCAGCCTCGGTCGCGACCAGAAGATCGCCAGCGACCAGAACGGTTCGACCGGCGGCTACAAGCTCGGCGTCTACACCGACAACCGGGCCGAGTTCGAGATCCGCACCGCGGCCAACGCCGCCGTGCTCAACCGCACGGTCGCGGGCGGCACGACGCTCCTGGCGAACACCTGGTATCACGTGGCGGGCGTCTACGAGAAGGGCAAGGCCATCCGCACCTATATCAACGGCACGCTCGATCGCGAGCTGCTGACCGCTGACGTGATCGGCGTCTCGACCGGCGCGCTGATGCTCGGTCGCGAGGCCCCCTCGGGCGCGTACTGGTGGTCCGGCCTCGATGGATGACGTCCGGGTCTACAACAAGGCCCTGACCGCCGCGGAGGTCCAGAAGGCCATGCGTGGCGATCCGCTCGTAGCCTGGAGCCCGCAGCCCGCGACAGGCAGCACCTTGGACATCCGCAGCGCTACCAGCCTCCAGTGGTCCGCCGGCAATAGCGGCGCCAAGCATGATGTCTATCTCGGCAAGGACAAGGACGCCGTGAAGGCCGCCGATACGACCTCGCCTCTGTACCGGGGCCGGCAGTCCGGCACCAGCCTGTCCCTGGCCGGATTGGTCGATTTCGGCGGCGGCACCTATTACTGGCGGGTGGACGAGGTCGAGGCCGATGGGCAGACCATCCACAAGGGGCTCGTCTGGAACTTCACCATCCCCGGCTACCTCGTCGTCGATGACTTCGAAGCTTACAACGACACGAGACCACCGCATCTACGACACGTGGATCGACGGCATGGCCGACGGCAAGAGCAACTCGGTAGTCGGCTACCTGCAGGCCCCGTTTGCCGAGCAGACGCATCGTCCACAGCGGCCGGCAGTCGATGCCCTTGGATTTCAACAACACCAAGTCGCCTTTCTTCAGTGAGGCGTCGCAGACGTTCGCGGCGGTCCAGGACTGGACGGGCTACGGCGTGACCGACCTGAGCCTGTGGTTCCGCGGCTACCCGGTCAGCTTCGCCGACAACGGCGGCAATGCCTACACCGTCAGCGGCAGCGGCACCGACATCTGGAACAACGCCGACGGCTTCCGCTTCGCCTACAAAAAGCTCAGCGGCAACGGCTCGATCACGGCCCGCGTGGAGAGCCTGACGAACACCAACGGCTGGGCCAAGGCCGGCGTGATGATTCGCGAGACCCTCGACGCCGGGTCCACGCACGCCATGATCGTCGTGACCCCGTCCAGCGGCGCTTCGTTCCAGCGCCGGCTCACCACCGGCGGCGCCAGTGCCAACACCGATGCGGCGGGCATCACGGCCCCGTACTGGGTCCGCCTGACCCGTACCGGCAACGTCTTTCGGGCCGAGATCGCCCCGGACGGCAAGACCTGGACCCAAGTGGGCACCGACACCACCGTTGCGATGGCGGCCAACGTCTACCTCGGCCTGGCGGTCACCGCCCACGACAACACGCTGATCAGCACGGCCCAGTTCTCCAACGTCGCCCTCACCGGGCGGCGTCATGGGTCTGTGGCAGACGCATCGGGCATCGGCGCCGATCCCGAGCCGGGCAACACGCCCGACAGGCTGTACTTGGCCGTCGAGGATAGCGCCGGCAAGAACGTCATGGTCACCCATCCCGACCCGGCGGCCACGGTCACGACCGCCTGGACCCAATGGAAGATTCCGCTCAGCAGTCTCACCGGCGTGAATCTGGCCCAGGTCAAGAAGCTGTACCTCGGTGTCGGCGACCGCAGGGCCCCGGTCACCGGCGGCGCCGGCCGCCTCTTCCTCGATGACATCCAGGTGATCAAACAGTGAACATGGAATGATGGAATACTGGGTAAGGGCGCGGCTCCCTGTACCCATCATTCCAATATTCCCGTATTCCAGTACAGGGCTATCCATTTGACTCAACCAGCCCCAACTGGTAGTGTAGGTGGGTATGGAAGTGTACCCACAAACGTTGATGGACTTTGAGAATCAGTTTGCGACGGAAGAAGCGTGCCGGCTCTATCTGGAGCAGTTGCGATGGCCGGACGGATTTCAGTGTCCTCGATGTGGGGGTACAGAGGCATGGCGGATGAGCCGTGGGCTGTGGCTTTGCCAAGGATGTCGGCGACAGACGTCGGTGACGGCGGGAACAGTCTTTGAGCGTAGTCGCCTTCCTCTGACGTTGTGGTTTCGCGGATGTGGCATGTGACGAACCAAAAGAACGGGGCCAGCCCTGACGGTCCAGAGGCTGTTGGGATTGGGAAGCTACCAGACGGCGTGGGCTTGGCTGCACAAGTTGCGTCGGGCGATGGTTCGTCCTGGGCGGGATTGCTTGGAAGGGATCGTCGAGGCGGATGAGAGTTATCTGGGGGGCGAAAAGCCGGGCAAACGAGGTCGGGGTGCCCGAGGGAAAGCGTTGGTGTTGCTGGCGGTCCAGCTTCAACCGGACGATAAGATCGGACGGATCCGTTTGGCTCAGGTGAGCGATGCCTCAGGGCCCTCGTTGGTGGGGGCCCTGAAAACGATGGTGACACCGGGCAGCGAAGTCAGAACCGATGGGTGGAGTGGGTACAATGACTTGGCCTCGAAAGGATATCGGCACACCGTGGTTCGTGGCTCGGGCGAGATCGGACAGGATCTCTTGCCGGCCGGCCACCGCGTAGCCAGCCTTCTGAAACGATGGTTGTTGGGAACCCATCAAGGAGCGGTTCGTCACGAGCACCTTGCTTACTACCTGGATGAGTTCACTTTTCGGTTCAATCGCCGAACGTCGGCATCGCGGGGCAAGCTCTTCTACCGGCTGGCTCAACAGGCCGTCCATGTCGAACCGGCCCCCTATGCCAGGCTGATCGGACCCCATTTGTAGTGGGTGGTTGAGTCAAATGGATAGCCCAGTTCCAGTATTCCCCCTACGTGAACTCGCCCTGGCGGTAGGCCGGGAAGTACTTGGTCGCCGAGATGCCCCGGCTCTGTATGAGCGCGGCGTAGCGCTCGGGGTTCAGAATCCGGCCGCACAGATAGGTGGTCCGGGTGCCGGTGGCCCAACCTTTCTTGAAGAAATCCAGACCAGTGGTGGCGCCGTCCGCGAGCCCCGCTCGGGCACCCAGACTGAACCAACGCACCCTTCCGAGGCTATGCTCGATCGCACACCAGAACAGGGCATACGCAGCCCCCAGCCGGTAGCCAGTCTCGCTGGAGGCCGCCAGATGGGCGTAGGCAATGCCCGCCTGCTCGTACACCAGCAAGGCGCCCACGGTGCACGCCTCGTGCACCGCACGCCAGACCGTGAGGCCGGGAAGCGCGAGTTGGGCGGCAAATACCTGCCGCGAGAACGCATGTATCCCCTTGAGGGCGTGTCGGCGAATCAGCGTGCTGTAAAGGGCGATCCACTCTTCCAGAAAGGCAGACGGGTCCGCGCATTTCTCGACGTGAACCTCCTTGAGGGCCCGACGGGTCTGGTACTGATGGTTCCGGGAGATGCTAACGCCCATAGGCTGCGAGCAATCTACCGCGTAGTGCTCCTTGAAAGGCACCACCACGTCGAAGGATCGCCGCAGCAAACCCGGATCGTAGGCCCCGAAGGGATCGGCCACCAGCGTCACGCTCACCAAGTCCCGTCCGAGGTCCTCTAAATCCGAAACGAGGTTTTCCCACTTTCCGCAGCAGAAGAGCGGATAGCAGCCCACGGCGTCCCGGTCCAAGTGCCCGTCAATAGCGCGTTCCAAGACCCACCCGCCGCAATGAGGCAACATGCGGGGCCGGCCGAATTCGGCCAGGGACCGAGCATAGCCGGGATGCAGGTATCCGGTTGGGTCCGGTGTCCCCAACATCTCCTTTCGCGTTGGGCATCCCGAGCCCCGCCTCAATAGGATGGCTCGCATCTGAGGCCCTGTTCCTGCGACAGGCACGATCCGTTGGGGACCGAGTGTCAGTTCCATCGTGGAATTCCCTTTCCTGCGCCCTCGGCGGCGCCATCACGAATCGGGCCGTTCTGCCGGAAGGCGTGCTGGTCCATGCACACAGCCTTGACGGGGGCGAAATGAGGCTCCGCCATTATCCCCCATGGTCGGACCTTTCGGCCGACGGCGGGCACGATAATCGAGGCTGCGCGCTGTCTCGATAGGCAAAGTACGCAGTAAGTCGTAGGGAATTGCGCACCCGAACAGCAGGGAATTGCGTCCCTGCTTTTGACGATGGTGCTCTGTGACCGGGGTGTGGTAGCCACACGGCGGCGGACCATGCGGGCCTACGAAGAGGATCTACCCGCCCGGGAACGCCAATCTCCCGATTGGCCGTCTTCCAAGAGCCGCTTGTCACAGGCGTAGGCTTCCGCTATAATGATGACATGCTTGAGGAGGAGAATAGTGCAACCACAAGCTGGATTCAACCGGCGGGTAGGCCCAGAGCTATCGGGCGCCCATCGAAAACACATTGGGCCGCTGATTCTGGGGTTGCTACTGCTGGTCACGACCTCTGCCACTGCTGTCGCCAGCGGCGCGGAACAGAATGGGACCGCCAACGCTGTTCTTCGCGTTGGGGAGCCCGACCTGACCCTGGTCGAGTTTCGTTTGCCGGACCGGGCGGCCGTGGACCAGTTGCTGGCCGCGGGCGCCGACTTGGCCGAGTACTTGCGTCAAAACGAGGATGGCAGCGTGATCGTCAATGCCCTCGTCACGCCGAGCCAGCGCGAGTATTACGAGTCGCTGGGCTTCCTGGCCGGGGCCACTATCGAGGACCACTCGACCTGGGAGACGGCCCGGACCCAGCGTGCGGCCACGATAGCGGCCGAGAAACAATCTCTGGAGAGCGCGTGCGCGGCGCCACCGGCGTTCTGCCCGGCCGTCGCTCCGGTGATGTGCGCATCGCGGCCTTCGACCCCGGCGGCGAGATTACGATCATGCGCGTCGATTACTTCACGAACTACGCGGGCCGATTCCTCTCGGTCGCCGCGCGGACGTCGCTCGGCACAAGCGCGGGAGGGCCGAGCTTGGCGATGGCTTGGAAGGAGCAAGACGGCGACTATGGCTCGGCCACGACGATGGCGAGGTATGTGGACGACAATCAGTACCTGTACCACCGTATTCTGGTACGCGTGGGTGTGGCGGGGACGACGACGCCGGTGCCCGCGGGAGTACGGGTCGCATCGAGCACAGGCGCGGTCGCCGAGGGGCCCGTGAATCCCTGGGTCGCGGGCGGCCTGCCGCCATTGGCCGACGGGTATCTCAAGGGCTTCGTTACACACTACGTGGACCCGGTTGAGGCCAGGCAGCGGATCAATGCCCTGGCGGCGGAGTTCCCCGATCTGGCTGAGATCGTCACCCTGCCCTACCCGACCAATGGCTATCAGCGTAAGGCAATGGCGACCATGGCGGGGACAACCGATATCGACAATCTGCCCGGCAATTCGCAACTGTCGCAGACGGTGGTGCTGTTCAGCAAGACCTGGGGGCACGAGGGGGGCAACAATGTTCAAGCCGAGTTCCTGAATCCGCAAGCGGCCAACGCGCCGTTGACCGTGTCGGTAACCGGCAGCCGGATCACGGTCCGGCTGGCCACCAACTCTACCGGGGCCTTACGGAGTCCAGCATAAGTAAAGTCCCTATATGACTTGATGACCTGGGCGTGTATAGAGTGGCGGTATGAGACCGCGAGGATGCCCAGAGGACTTGGAGCGACGGCGGATGCGTGCCGTGCAGTTGGTCAGACAAGGCGAGTCTCCCACGGTGGTGGCGCAGGATCTTGGGGGTTGCCCCTGCCTCGGTCCATCGTTGGCGACGCATGGCGCGGCATCGGGGTGGCTTGCGCCAAACCTGCTTCGGGGCGCCCTCGTCAGATATCCGATCGGCAGTTGCGGCACTTACGCGTCTTGCTGCGACAAGGGGCCGTGGCCCACGGTTGGTCGAACCAACTGTGGACTGCGGGGCGGGTGGCAATCTTGATCGAACGTCACTTCGGGGTCCGGTATCATCCGGAGCATGTACGCAAGCTGTTGAAACAGCGTTTGCACTGGACCAGTCAGAAACCCCAGAAGCACGCCCGCGAGCGTAACGACGAAGAGGTGGAACGTTGGATCGCCGAGGAATGGCCGCGTGTGCTTCGGCAGGCGGTGGAGCGGCATGCACATATTGCCTTGTTGGATGAATCGGGCTTCATGCTCGCCCCGCTGGTGCGGCGCACGTTGGCGCCCCGCGGCAAGACGCCAATCGTAGACTGTTCCGACAGTCACGACCGTATTTCCGTGATCAGCGCGATCACCGTCAGTCCGCGCGCTTTGCGAGTGGGGTTGCACTTTATGTTGCTGGGAGATAACGAAAACTTCCACGGGGAAGAAGTAGTGTTGTTCCTGCGGCAACTCAAAGGGGAGATCGGAGGTCCTTGGACCATCGTGTGGGACCGCAACAAAATCCATAGTCCATCGCTCGTGGTCCGCCGCTGGTTGGCCAAGCACCCCGAAGTCGTGGTCGAGGACTTTCCGGCCTATGCTCCCGACACCAACCCGGATGAATCGGTGTGGTGTTGGACCAAATATGGACGGTTGTGCAATCTGGCCCCTGCCGACATCGAGGAACTGCGTGGTCATATCTGGGACTCGCTGGTGGCCCTAAAACATCAACCCCAATTGCTGAAATCGTTCGTCGTACGTGCGAAATTGCCGTTGGTGAAGGAAGAGTGCCTTTAGTTTTGCTGGACTCCGTAACGAGCACGGCGGCCAAGGTCCGGGATGCGCTCAACAAGGACGCGGCCGCCAGTGCCCTCGTGACGGCCTATACGTGGGGAGGCAACGCCGGAACGGGCGTCGTGCAACCCCGAGCCCTGGTGAATCTTTCCGACTTCCTGCAAGCGCCGGCGGGCATCCCACGTGGGCCGTTCCAAGAGCAGATGATCCGGATTGGCACAGCACCGCGACGGCTCCAAGGTGGGCGTCTTCATCTTCTGCCAGCAGCACGCCCGCGAATGGACAACGCCGCTGGTGTGCCTCGAAACAGCCGAGCGTCTGCTGCGCAACTACGCGATCGACCCGACGACCAAGTCCTTCGTGGACAATTTCGATATCTTTCTGCGGCCGACGTCGAACCCGGACGGCGCGCTCTACTCGTTCTACGACGCCAGCATGCAGCGCAAGAACATGACCGACTATTGCTCGCCCTTGACGTTGGCCGGCATGCCGGTCTACCGCGACCTCTGGGGCGTCGATGTCAACCGCAACAACGAAATCGGCTCCATCTACGACGGGTACGACGGGGCGTCGACGGACTGTTCGAGCGTCATCTATGCCGGCCCGGCGAAGGCTTCCGAGCCGGAGATCCGCAACGAGATGTGGGTCGTCGAAACCTACCCGAACATCCGCTTCTCCAGCAATATCCACAGCTACGGTGGCTATTTCATGTGGTCGCCGGGGGCGTATATCGCGGCCGGCCGCGTGACACTGCCGGCGCCGAACATCGGCGTCGAGGCGTACTTCTTCGCTGGGGCCAACTCGGTCCTAAACCGGGTCGAGGAAGAGCGCGGGACGGTCGTCCTCCCGGAGCGGACGGGTCCGGTAGCCGACGTGCTGTACTCGGCCGCGGGCGGCAGCGCCGACCAACAGTGGTACAGCAAGGGCATCATCGCCTACTCGTTCGAGACGGGCTCCGACCGCTTCGTCTCGACGACAACAGGGATAGATCAGCTCGCCGTCGGCTTTCAGCCGGACTTCGCGACGGAAGGGCAGGCCGAAGCGATGGAGTTCGCCTCCGGCAATTACGGCTTGCTGGACACGGCCCTCCAGTACGCCTTCGACGATGAGCCGCCCGTGGCGGATCTCGTGCCGGCGGGCGGGACGTCCGCCACGCCCCTCCGCGCCACCTTCCAGTATGTGAACGAGCCATCGGTGGTCTATTACACACTTGACGGCTCGACGCCCACGACCTCTTCGACCACGTGGAACGCGATGGGGCCGCGCCAGCCGGGACAGGTGTTCCTGCTCGATAAGACGACCACGATCCAGTGGATTGCCAGAGACATCAAAGGCAACTTAGTCGCCCGTCCGTTCCGCCACGTTCGTAATCGAGCCCATCCCGCCGGCAACGACTGCGCCGTACACTTCACCAGGAGTGAGCGGCCGGTAGAGGGTTGCGTGAGAAGCTGCACGTGGCTCGTCCGGCGCGGCCCGACCTGTTTCACCTTGGTTCCAGGCACACGCCCACGCGCTGCACTTGGGTGATCTCTCCACGGTACGGTTTGAGCGTGACATTCTGCTGCGCTCCTGGGCAGTTCGGAGCTTCCGCGCACACCGTATACCTGCCCGGGGTAGCGACAAAGCATGGACCCACATCGGCCGTCGAAACGGGCTCGATCGCGCCCGCCGGCCCCTGGAGCCAAACGCGAGCACCGGCGGGTGTTCGCCCGAATTCGTCGGCCGCATGAACAAGAAGAACCCCCATCTTGTTGGGCGACTCCGGCAGGTCCAAGTCCAGCACGCCACTTTCACCCTCACCCAGGAGGATCTCGGCCAATGGGGGCACCCCAAAAAGAAGACAGGAGTAGTCCCCCACAAAGTACCGACCTGCCGGGAGATTCTCGACACGGTATGCGCCGTCCGGTCCCGGCGCGACCGCCCCCACGATGTCCCGCGAACTGGCGCCACAACCGCCGGCGCATAGTCCGGGTGCACGACCTTGAGCGTCTCCGCTGGGGCGGGCACATGCGACAGGGTGAATGCACCGGCCACGGTCTCGACGGCTCCGTCCTCAGATAAGAACAGGTCTTGCGTCTGAGGCATCGTGCCCCGGCGCGGGAGAGCGGGATCACCTTCGCTTTGTCGATCGGCCGGCCCTGCTCATCGAGCACGCGGCCCGTCACCATCCCGCCGGCCGTCAGGGCGACGACGACCGGCTTGTTCCGGTCCGTATTGACCTCCTCGCTCCACGCCGGGGCGTATCCATCGGCCATCGCCTCCACTTGGTAAACCCCATGTCCGACGGTGTCCACGCTGAAGCTTCCCTGCTCGTTGGCGCCGTGGGTCCACTGGCTCGGCTGGATAAAGCGGTTGTTGCGTCGCGCCCGCAGACGCCGGGCGCGAACCTGGAAGTCCTTCACCGCGGCACCGGTCCGGGCATCCACGATGGTGCCTGTCAGCTTCGGTCGGGCGCGTACACCAGCTCGACATGCAGGTCCGCGCCGGTGCCGTGACGTTGGATACAACGAGGTTTTCCAGATTCTCGCCGGAGAACTCCAGCGTGTACACGCCCGGCTCCAGGCGATCCACCGTGAATGTATCTTCGAGCTCGCCGTTCGGCTTGCTTTTGACGTCCGCCCGAGTGTATTGGCGGCCGGAATTGGAGTATGCCGTGATGTGAAGATAGCGCGGCCTCTTCTCGCCCCGGAAGGCCAAGGTGCCGCTGATGGCCACCAACGATTGCGGTGCCGGCTCATCCAATCGAAGAGCCAGGGGCTCATCGTTCGCCGATAGAAGCTGCGTCTGCATCAGAATTCGGCTCGATTCGCCGGAGTCCCCTTGCGGCGTATACAGGTCGATTTGGTAGGTCCCCGGGACAATCTGCTTGAGCGTGAACAGCCCATCATCACCCACCTTGCTTGGCGGCACTGGATAAGTGCAGTGCCACCAGACCGGCGTCGCTCCGATGGCGACATTCCTCACCGGTGTGCCGTCGGCGTACTGCACGAAGCCATGCACCTCTTGCCCGGGGGCCAGCACAAGTTGCACCTGCTGGACCACATTCGGGTCCGTCAGACGCAGGGCAGCGTGCGCCGGGGCATAGTCGTACTCATACCGGGTGAGAACGCGGCTGCGCGGGTCCGGGTCCGTCTCGATTTGGTGCCACGCCATGATTAGATACTCGGTCTGGGCCGCCGGCAGACCGCCGAGCGAAGCGTAGCCGTTGGGATCGGTGAGCCGACGATCGCCGAAGAGACCCACGGGCCGCCCATACTCGTCGGCCAAAGACGTGGCCGCAACGTAGGCGCCCTTGATGCCGTGCCCGTCAGCATCTACGACCCGTACGGCCACCATACAGGCCCGCCGTAACTGGAAATGCCGCACGGCCTGCCCGTCCGGGCTCAAGTGAACGACCACCGGATTGCGGTCCTGTGCCGATACGCCTACGTATTCCCTCGAATCGACGCTTATCGCGGTGCTTCCGGCTTGTTCAATCGTCTCGAACCAATAGAAACCGTTGGGGTCGGTCCGGGTAAGATAGTGCCGTGGCACCGCGATCTGCACGATCGCATCCCGCACCGGGGCGTGCGTCTGGGCATCGGTAATCATGCCACTGAGGACACCACGGGGCTGGAACTCGAACGGTTTCGGAGCAGTTTGTAGGCTCAGGCTCTGCCGTACTGGTACGCCCGTGGCTGGTGTCGTCCCAACCTCTGCTTTCTGAACGGGCATCGTGGCTATAACCGGAGCACTTCTCACCTCGGGCGCTGTGTCCGGAATGGCCCCTACCGTCGCCAACGACACACTCGGAACATCCTCGACCGCTGCTTCCTGAGGGGTAGTAGCTGCCGCGACCGCCGCTCCCAGGGGTTCGGCCCCCCTGGCGAGCTGCCGGTAAGCAAGGACGCCGCCAGCAACGAGAGCCAAACCAGCCGCTACCGCCGCCACCTTGGCCGTCGCCCCTGACAAAAGAGAAGCGATGCCGACCGACTTGCCCGCAGCCGAGGCGGCATGCGCCGCCCCCACGAACGCGACCGCGGCGGAGCTTTTGACGGCCGTACCCGCAATGCACACCATTACAGCAGCGGTGAATGCCTTGCCCGGGCGACTGCGCGCGATGCTCGATTCCACCATATGAGCCACCTGCTTGCGGAGCAGGCTGCGCCCGCGCGAGATCCGCTGCCGGGCGGCATTCTCGGAGAGGTCGAATTGCCTGGCCACTTCCCGGATGGACTTCTGCTCCCGATAGAAAAGAACCAGGGGCTCCCGCAGGGACTCCGGGATTTCGCCCAAGGCTTGGTTGACGACGGCTCGTTGCTCCTGGATCATGGCTGCTTCCTCCGGTCCGGATTCATTCGAGGGCTGATCGGCGGCGGATTCAAGAGGGGCCGCCCGGCCGACGACGTCGTGCTCGCGTTCGCGGAACCAGTTCTGCACCGTGCTCCGCGCGATGCTGCACAGCCACGCCCGGAACTTGCTCAAGTCCTGGAGCTGGCTCAAGCTCCGCCACGCCCGGAGAAAGACCTCCTGAGCCAGCTCCTCGCTTCGTTCCACGCTACCTGTAGCGCTATAAGTGATCGCGCACACCAGAGATTGATACCGGCTTACCAGCACCTCGAATGCCTTCGAGCTACCCGTAGAGACGCAAGATTTTGCGTCTCTACAAGCCCGGAGCAATTCGCTGTCATCTTTCGATCTCTCGAACATCGCCATTCCCCATCACAATCAGGACCATGGTAACCTCTTCTCCGTATAAGAAACCGGGCCCGGAGAAATGTGACAGCAATTTTGGGGCCAAGGGTTCCAAGAGCAGCGAGATGGGGGGTTTTAGGCCGCCGGCGCATGAAAAAAGGCCGCGAGACAGAGGCTCGCGGCCTGGTAGGAATCTCTATGCTGCCAAGTTGTCAGGAGCCGAGACACCGGCACGTGACAGGCCTGTGTATCTCGTAGACTACCACTTGCTACGCTCCCGCCGGGACGATATAGATCTCGACGCGGCGGTTCTTGGGATTGCCCTTCTTGTTCGGGGCGTTCGGCTCCAGCGGCCGCCACTCGCCGAACCCGCGGGCGCTGAGCCGCTTCGGCTCGACCCCGTCCTTCTGCATCAGCTCGATGACGGAGATCGCCCGATGGCACGAGAGAGCAAGATTCGTGGGATGGGCGGCCCGGGTCTCCGCTTTCTGGATGGGGATGTCGTCGGTGTGGCCCGCCACGATGATGTCGAACTTCTTGGCCTGCTCGCCGTTGAGGATCTCCGAGAGCTTCTTGACCGCCTCGGCGGCTTGCGGGGCCACGGCGTCGCTGCCCTTTTCAAACAGCAGGTCGCTCTTGAACTTGACCATGCCGCGGCTCGAATCGTACTCGACCATGTCGTTGCCCTTGGCGAAGTCCTCCAGGGCCGTGTTGAGCTCGACCGGCAGAGGCGAACCACCCATCAGACGGTCCTGCATGGACTTGATGAGGGCCGCTTTCTTGGCCAGGTCCTCTTCCTAGGGCCGCGACCTTCTGGCGCAGCGACTCGAGCTCGACGCCGCCGGTGGCTTCCGCCGTCTCCAGCCGCTTCTTGAGTTGATCAAGCTGCAACTGGGCCGCCTGCAACTGGCTCTCCAAGTCGGAGATGTGCTGCTGCTGCCGCTGGTTCTGGGTCTGCAAGTCGGACTGCTCGCAGCCGGCGAAGAACGCCATGCCCGCCGACAGACCAAACACGACCAGAAGGGTGGATACTTTGACACTCCGCATTGCCGAATCCTTTCCAAACGGATCGTCTACCGTCCCGCGGTTACGCAACTCGTTTCGTCCTGCGTCGGACGTCTCACGTGACGAGCACCGCAACCGCAACCGCTCGACGATCTTTCCTTGTGTGTCCTATAAGGATCGTCTACCGTCCAGCGGCGGCGCAGCTCGTTTCGGAAGACGTGGGACGTTCGACGTTACGAGCGTCGCAACCGCAACCGCCTGACGATCATGATTCAGGGACCTCATGCAACCAATTCCGAGTCCCCCAACGCGAAGGATCGCGTTCGGGGGCCCACGCTGCCGGGTTCCGGATCCCCATCGCCGCATGTCGCGATCAAGGACCCGTCCCCCTCTCAACCGTAAAGCGTCAATAGAACGACTTTGCCCCGGGCCGTCAAGGGCAATTTAGAGAATATGTGGGAAGACGGAGTGTTAAGCTGGAAGTTAGAAGTTGGAAGTCTTCCGACTTCCAACTTCTAACTCATCTTCGAATGTTCTCCGCGATGGCCGAGAGCAGGACCTCCGGCTTGACGGGCTTCTCCAGCACTTTCTTGACGGGCAGCCACGCCTCGTCCGGCTCGAAGCCGAACGGCAGATTCATCTCCCGCCGAATCCCGGTCATCATGATGATCGGCGTGTCCTTGAGCTTCTCGTTGTCGTGCAGCTCGCGGGCCACGTTGAACCCCTCGTTCTTTGGTCGTCATCATCACGTCCAGCAGAATGATATCCGGGTTCTGAGCCTTGGCCTTCTCGACCCCTTCCTTGCCGTTCGAGGCCGTGTGGACATCGTAGCCCTTGGCATCGAGCAGATTCGAGATCGCCTCGACAAACTCCGGGTCATCGTCAATCATCAGCACCTTCTTGGCCATCAGTGTGTCTCCTTCATTGGGTAGGGTGTGCCGTGCACACCTTTTCCCGCAATTGTGAACCATCATTCTTCTCGAAGAAGGTGTGCACGGCACACCCTACCTTCCTTAGACCATCGCCTCGGGAGTAATCCACCCGCCGGCCGATCCCGGCCACCATTTGCTCCAGGCAGGCGGGGCAGGCCCCCGCGTCTTCGCTCACACAACGTTTGTTCGGGTAAATCTCGTAATGCCGGCGATACGGTGCCGGGGTGAAATTCGGCATCAGCACGTTGGCCCCGGCGGCCAAAGCCCTGGGCCGCTCGTCCCGGCCGTGCAGCGACCCGATCGCCGTCGTGGCGGGGATATGGGCGTTGCGGCTGACGATCCGGGCCAAGGCCGTCATCTTCAGCGTCATGAGCAGATCGCCCGCCGGCTCGTCGGCCAGAGGCGTCTGCGGGTGCGGGATGAAGGGACTGACGCTGATCATGTCGAAATTGCCCTCTTGGAAGAACTGGATGTCGCCGGCCAGGTGCCGCAGCGTCTGGCCCTTGAGCCCGACGATGTCGCCCGAGCCGGTCTGATAGCCCAACTCCGCCAGGTCCCGCAAGCACCTCTTGCGATTCTCAAAGCTCCTGCCGGTGTGCAGCCCTTCATAGAGGTCCGGGTCCGATGTTTCGATCTTGAGCAAGTACCGGTCGGCCCCTGCCTCTTTCCACAACTGATATTCTTCGCGGCGGCGTTCGCCGACACAGAGCGTCACGGCCGTGTCGAGAGACGATTTGATCTCGACCACGATCTCCCGGAGCCAATCGGCGTCGAGATTATCTTCTTCGCCGCTCTGGAGCACAATGGTCTTGATCCCAGCGGCGCGGACCTTCGCGGCGGCCGCCAGGATTTCGTCCTTCGTCATCCGATACCGCTGGAGCCGGTGGTTGTCGCGATTGAGCCCGCAGTAATGGCACGTGTTGCGGCAGATGTTGGAGAACTCGATCAGTCCCCGCAGTAAAACGCCGTCCCCGACGAACTCCCGCCTGACCCGGTCGGCAAAGTCGAACAGTAGGCCGAGATCGTCGCGGTCCTCATGCGCAGCGCCTCGATGTCAGAACCTCCGCCTCTCGACGTAATCTCCAGAAGGCCGCAATTCCGGCCCTGCTCGGCGGCGTAGATTCCTCTCCAGAAGGCAGGCCTTCTGCCACGCTGCGGCACTCGACCATCCCGCTCTACTGCTCTTTCCCGGCCTGCTTGCGGTACTCTTTGAGGATTTGCACGATCTTCTTGGGCGTCAGCTCGCCATGAATCCGCTCGTTGATCATGACCACCGGCGCCAGGCCGCAGGCGCCCAGGCACCGGGCCGGACCCAGGGAGAACACCCCGTCCGGCGTGACCTCGCCAAAATCGATCTTCAGCTCATCCTTGATCGCCTGGAGGATCTGCGTGGCGCCTTTGACGTAGCAGGCGGTGCCCAAGCAGGCCGAGATCTCGTACTGGCCCGGCGGCGTCAGCTTGAAGTAGTGGTAGAACGTCGCGACGCCCCAGATGTGGGCCGTCGGAATCTGCATCGTCTGGGCGATCTCGTCCATCACGTCGGTCGGCAGATAGCCGTACAGATTCTGCGTCCTGTGCAGCACGTCGATCAGGTGCGAGTCCGCATGTTCCTTCACCTTCATCTCGTCCATGAACTTGCGCAGCTCGACGCGTTTATCATCAACCATCGGTGCGGTTTTTTCTTTCAACTGAGTTTTTGCCATGTCCAACGTCCTCGTGCATCTCTAAAAATACAAATCTCTCTCGCCCGTCCGAGTCTTCTCGTAATAGTCCATGAAGGTCTCGAAGACCTCCGGCATTTTTTCTTTGATCTGGGCGATCTCCTTCGCAATGACTTTCTCGCCGGCCGCGATCGTCGCGGGGCTGGCGAAATCGTCCAGCCACTCGCGGAACGTGATCACGGCGTTGAGCTTGCAGAACTGGCCTTCTTTGCCGCTGCGGAGCAGTTTCATGATCTTCTGCCCGGTCCGCCCGCAGCGATAGCCGGCGGTGCAGAACGACGTGATCGAGCCCGCCTCGGCCAATTCGCGCACCACGTCGTCCAGCGAGCGGGTGTCGCCGAGGAGGAACTGCTGAATCTCGCCGCGCTGGCTCCCGTCGAACTGGTCGGCGTAGGCGCCGATGCCGATGCGGGTCGAGGCGTCGGTCTGCGTGCAGCCCAGCGGCAGAATCTCCCGCCGCAGTTGGGCGTTCTCGCGGGCGGTCAGAATCATGCCCGTGTACGGCACGGCCAGCCGGATCACCGTCACCAACCGCTTGAACGCCTCGTCGTCCACGCGGAGACTGCGGATACTCGGCGAAAGGCGTATTGTGCGCCGGCTCCAGCCGCGGGAACGAGATCGTGTGCGGCCCGATGCCGAACCGCTTTTCCAGCTCGATGCGCGTGGTAGAGCAGGCCCATCACCTCGAACTTCCAGTCGTGCAGGCCGAACAGCACGCCGAGGCCCACATCGTCGACGCCGGCCTCCATCGCCCGGTGCATGCAGTACAGCCGCCAGAGGTAGCTGCCCTTGATCGTGTGCCGCGGGTGCAGCTTCTCGTAGGTCTTGCGGTGATAGGTCTCCTGGAAGACCTGAAACGTGCCGATGCCCGCGTCGTTGAGCACGCGCAGCTCCTCGACCGACATGGGGGCCGCGTTGACGTTGCAGCGGCGAATCTGGCCCCAGCCCCGACGGGTCTTGACCTTCACGTCCATCACGGCCCGCAGCGTCGCAGCGATGTAGTCGATGCCGGATTTCGGGTGCTCGCCGTAGACCAGGATCAGCCGTTTGTGCCCGATCTGGCCCGCCAGGACCTCGACCTCGCGCCGGACCTCGTCCAGCGACAGGATCCGCCGGCTTTCCCGGGTATTGCTGCACCGAAAGCCGCAGTACAGGCAATCGTTGACGCACAGATTGCTCACGTACAGCGGGGCGAATGTCACGATGCGATTGTCGTAAACCTTCGTCTTGACCGCCGCGGCCGCCTGCCGCATCTCGGCCAGCAGCGCCGGGTCTTCCACGTGGAGCAGACAGGCCGTCTCGTCCGGCGTCAGCGTCTCGATGGCCAGCGACTTGGCCAGGATCTCCCGCACCCGTTTCGGGGTCGGGATTGACGTTGGCCGCCAGGGCCCGCTCGATCGCCGCATCGTCGATGAACTGCCGGCCCCGGTCGAGATATTTCTCGATCTGCTCCAGCTTGATTCTCTCTTTGATCCAACCGCCCCCTTCGGCGCGGTCGTGTCTTTTGTAATCATGATCACTTTCGCCACTCACCTATGCTACTTGGAATGGGCATCAGACCACCTTCAGACTCGGCGAGACGATGCCACGCGGCAGCTTGGCCTGGTAATGCGTGTGGAGCAACTCGTGCGATTTCTCGCTGAGCGGCCGGCCCAGATACTCCCGGTAGAGCCGCTGCACGTCCGGGTTGTCGTGGCTGCGCCGGATCGTCTTGGCGCGATCCAGGTCGTACAGGGCCTGGGCCCGCGCCTTGAGGCATTCCTCGTCGAGCGGAATCGAGTTGGCCGTGGCGTAGGGCTGGCCGCCGCCGCCGATGCAGCCGCCGGGACAGCCCATGATCTCGACGAACTGGAAGCGGTTGCGGTCCTTCCGGACCATTTCCATGACCTTATGGGCGTTGCCCAGGCCGTGGGCGACGGCGACGCGCAGCTCCTGCCCGTCCATGGTGATATGGCCTTCCTTGACGCCTTTGAGGCCGCGGATGTCGTTCACCTCGATGTCGATCAAGGTCTCGCCCGTGTACAGCTCGTAGGCCGTGCGGATCGCCGCTTCCATGACGCCGCCGGTGACGCCGAAGATCGTGCCGGCCCCGGAGGACAGGCCCAGCGGCTCGTCGAATTTCTCCGGGTGAATGTTGAGGAAGTCGATGCCGGCGGACTTGATCATCCACGCCATCTCGCGCGTCGTCACGACCATGTCCGTGGCCCGCAGGCCGTGGACCTCCAGCTCGGGCCGGGCCGCCTCGTACTTCTTGGCCGTGCAGCACATGACCGCGACGCTGAAAATCTTCTTCGGGTCCAGCTTCATCTTCTCGGCCCAATAGGTCTTGAACAGGGCCGACGCCATCGACATCGGCGACTTGCACGTCGAGATGTTCTCGATGAAGTCCGGATAGAACTGCTCCATGTACTTCATCCAGGCGCTGGAGCAGGAGGTAATCAGCGGCAGCGGCCCGCCGGACTGGAGCCGTTCGAGCAATTCGCTGCCCTCTTCCATGATCGTCAGGTCGGCGGAGAACTGGGTGTCGAAGACGTAGTCGAACCCCAGGTGCCGCAGCGTGGCGACGAGCTGGCCCTCCATGTTTCGTCCCGGCGGCAGACCGAACGCCTCGCCGATGGCCGCCCGGACCGAGGGGGCGAACTGCGCGACCTTCACCAGGCTCTTGTCCGCCAGCTTCTCGAACAGCTCCTGCGTGTGGTTCTTCTCGACGAAGGCCGCCGTGGGGCAGACGTTGATGCACTGGCCGCAGGTGGAGCAGACGCTCTCGGCGAACGGCATGTTGTAGGCCGGCATGACGACCGTGTTGAAGCCGCGGTACGCCTGGCCGAGGCAGTGCACGCCCTGGATCTCGGAGCACATGCGGACGCAGCGGCCGCAGAGGATGCACTTGTCCGGGTCGCGGATGACGCTGGTCGAGGATAGGTCCTTCTCGTAGTGCTTGCGGTCGCCGGTGAAATGGCGATGGCGGATGCCCATCGCGTAGACCAGCCGCTGGAGCTCGCAGTTGCCGTCGCGCTCGCAGGTGTGGCAGTCTTCCGGATGGTTGTCCACCAGCAGCTCGACGATGTCCCGCCGGGCCTGCCGAACCTCCTTGGTGTTCGTGTAGATCTTCATGCCGTCGGTCACGGGATAGCAGCACGAGGCGACGAAGTTCTTCATCCCCTCGACCTGCACGATGCAAACCCGGCACGCCCCCTCGATGGAGAGCTTCGGATGATAGCACAGCCGCGGAATGCGGTAGCCGCACGTGTCGGCGGCCTGCATGATCGTCTGGCCCGCATCGACCTGGTAGGGCTTGTCGTTGATCGTAATCGTGATCTTCTTGGTGTCCATCTTAGTTCTCAGTTCACAGTTATCAGTTCCCATTCGGAGTCCTCAGTTCACAGTTGCTGACAACTGCCAACTGTCAACTGACAACTCGTCGGTTATACTTTTGCGATGGCCTCGAACTTGCACGTGTTGAAGCACACGCCGCACCGGACGCACGTGTCCTGATCGATCGTGTGCTTGGCCTTGGCGGCGCCGGAAATCGCCCCGACGGGACACGCCCGCCGGCAGGCGCCGCAGCCGACGCACTTGTCGCCGATCTCATAGCGGATCAGGCCCTTGCAGACCTTGGCCCGGCACTTCTTCTCCTTGATGTGCTCCTCGTACTCCTCGCGGAAGTTCTTGATCGTGCTGAGCACGGGGTTCGGCGCCGATTGTCCCAGGCCGCAGAGCGAGGCCTTCTTAATCATGTTGCCCAAGCGTTCGAGATTTTCGATGTCGCACGGCTGGCCCTTGCCCTCCGTGATGCGCGTCAGGATTTCGAGCATGCGCTTGGTGCCTTCGCGGCACGGCGTGCACTTGCCGCACGACTCGTCCTGCGTGAATTCCAGGAAGAACCGGGCGACATCGACCATGCACGAGTCCTCGTCGATGACGATCATGCCGCCGGAGCCCATGATCGAGCCGGCCTTGGTCAGCGACTCGTAGTCGATCGGCGTGTCGAGATATTGCTCCGGCAGGCACCCGCCCGAGGGGCCGCCCGTCTGCACCGACTTGAATCTCTTGCCGAACGGGATGCCGCCGCCGACGTCGTAAATGATTTCGCGCAGCGTCGTCCCCATGGGGACTTCGATCAGGCCCGTATTGACGACCTTGCCCGCCAGGGCGAAGACCTTGGTGCCCTTGCTGGTCTCGGTGCCGACGGTCCGGAACCAGTTGGCCCCGTCGAGGATGATGACCGGGATATTGGCCCAGGTCTCGACGTTGTTGATGACGGTGGGCTGGCCGAAGAGTCCGACGGCGGCCGGATACGGCGGCCGGGGCCGCGGCATGCCTCGGGCCCCTTCGACCGAGTGAATCAGCGCCGTCTCCTCGCCGCAGACGAACGCGCCGGCCCCCAGCCGGATCTCGATGTCAAACGAGAAGTTCGAGCCCAGGATGTTCTTGCCGAGCAGGCCGTGCGCCCGGGCGTCCTCGATGGCCTTCTTGATCCGCTTGATCGCCAGCGGATACTCCGCCCGGATGTAGACGAAGCCCTGCTGGGCGCCGATGGCGTAGCCGCCGATGGCCATGCCTTCCACGATCGTATGCGGATCGCCCTCGATGGCGCTGCGGTCCATGAACGCGCCGGGGTCGCCCTCGTCGGC
Source organism: uncultured Planctomycetota bacterium (assembly GCA_963750205.1). Taxonomy (GTDB): domain Bacteria; phylum Planctomycetota; class Phycisphaerae; order Sedimentisphaerales; family Anaerobacaceae; genus PLanc-01. The sequence continues at coordinate 202,035 of CAVVRJ010000010.1, read as the reverse complement.
GTTGCAGATGACGTATTTCGGCGTGGCCTTCTCGGCGGCGGTCAGCTGCCATTTGCGGCCGGTGGGAAAGCCCGCCCCGCCGCGCCCGCGCAGGCCCGCCTTCTCGACTTCCGCGATCACCTGCTCCGGCGTCATGTCGGTGATCGCCTTGGCCAAGGCCTCATAGCCGCGCAGGGACAGATAGTCGTCGATATTCTCCGGGTCGATGATGCCGCAGTTGCGCAGCGTGATCCGCATCTGCTTGCCGAAGAATTTCGCGTCGCCGAAGACGCGGAAGAAACGGTTGTAGAGATGGTCTTCCTGGATCGCCAGCCGCGCGAGCGGGCGACCGTGGACCAGGTGCTCTTCCACGATCTCCGGAATATCGTTTTCCGTCACCCGGCCATAAATCGTGTAGCCGGGGTTGACGACCATGATCGGGCCTTTGTCGCACATGCCCAGGCAGCCGGACAGGCCGATGGTCGTCTGGTCGGCCAGCCCGTGCTGGGCCAACTGCTCGCGCAGGGCCGCCGCCAGCTTGCGTGACCCGCAGTTGATGCAGGCGGTCCCATCGCAGAGAATGATTCGATACGGTGTTACCTTCACAAAACGTTCCCTTTCCTAAAGCAATTTGGCACCGATTTCGAAGTTCCCAGCATTGCGGTTGAGATTGCTTCGTCGCTGCTCTTCGCAATGACATACAGGGGCACAGCATGTCATTGCGAGCGAAGCGAAGCAATCTCAACCGCACGCCCGTAGAAGCCTCCGATGCGTGCCCTTCTAATCAATGACCCACTCTTTGATGACCTCGCCGCTTTTGAGATGCCGGTCGATGATCTGCTGGGCCCGCTCTTTGTCCACCCGGCCGTACTTGACGGGGCTTTTGCCCGCCTCGATCACTTCGACGGTCGGCTCCAGGTTGCAGCGGCCCGCGCAGCCTTTCTGGCTCAGGTACACGTCCGTCAAGCCGCGGCTGACGGCCTTTTGAAAGACCTCCATGACGTCTTTCGAGCCGGCGGCGATCTCGCAGGTCGCCATGCCGACGTAGACGCGCTTGGTCGAGAGATAACCTTTGCCGATGATCCGGCTGACCGCCTCGGCGCGCTTTTTCCTGATCAGTTCCAATGGAGTTGGCATCGGTTCAGTTCCTTTCGATCTGGAATACGAACGAGTTCCCGTGCTCCCGTGGCTCGACGGTGATGCCGCCTCCATGCCGCTCGATGATCTGCTTGGTAATGTACAAACCAAGCCCGGTCCCCTTGACCTTCTTGGTCTCGGGGTTGTCGAGCCGGGAGAATTTCTGGAATAGCTTGCCCCGCTGTTCCTCCGTCATCGGCGTGGAGTCGTTATAGACGTCGACCTCGACCATGCCGTTGATCTGCCGGGCGGTGACCTCGAATCTTGCCGGCGTCGGGGCTGTACTTGATCGCGTTGCTCACGAGATTGTTGGCGACGATCTGCATCAGGTCCGAGTCGGCCTGCACGACCAGATCGGCAGTCGATCTCGTTGGCGATTTGCAGGCCCTTCTTGGACGCCATGGCCGCCAGCGAGCGTGATCGAGGTGTCGAAGACGTCCTTCTTGAGGTTCAGCCCGGTCTTGTTGACGGCCAGCTCGCCCCGCTCGATCCGGCCGAGGTTCAGGAACTTCTTGACCGTCGCGTCGAGGTAATCCAGGTTCCGCGTGACGGAATCCATGGCCTTTCGTCTGCTTGAAATTGACCATGCCGAGATAGCCGTCGCGCACGGCGTAGGCGTTCATCACGGCCGAGGCCAGAATCCCTTTGAGCTCGTGGGCGACGAAACCAATCAGGTCGATGTAGCTTTTGTTGGAGGCCGCCAGCTTCTCGTTGGAGACCCGCAGGCTCTCCTCGCGCTCCTTGAGTCCCGGCGGCCATGGCGTTGAACGCCTCGGCCATGCTGTTGATGTCCTTGATCGAGGTGTTCGCGTTGACCCGATAGCCCCAATCGCCGGAGGCCAGAGCACTCGCTGGCGCGGACGACCTCGGTCAACGGCCGGGAGATCGCCCCGGCGAGAATGAACGAGACCAGCACCGCCATCAGCGTCACGCCGCCGACCGACAGCAGGAAGAGCTGGAGGATTTCGGCGAGCCAGGTCGTTGAACGGCTGTTCGAGAATGCCCACGTACAGGATGCCGATGATGTTCGCCGCTGATGTTCACGGATCGGCTGGTAGGCGCTCTTGTAGTAGTCGGTGACCACGAAGGCCCGTTCCTGCCACGTTTGGCCCCGCTCGACCACCGCCTGGTAGACCTCCTCCGAGACGCGGGTGCCAATCGCCCGCTGGCCCTGTCTCGTCCTGCACGTTCGTGGCGATCCGCACGTCGTCCAGGAAGATGGTCACGGTGCCGACCGGTTTGTCCTTGTAGACCTCCTTGCCGAAGACCATCTCGCGCACGCGGTCCACGAACGAGTAGTCGCGATTGACAACGCGGCCGCCGTAGAGAATGGCCTGTACCTGGCCCCCGCTATCGAGGACCGGCACGGCGTATTCCTTGGCCATAACCGAATTGAGCACCTGTTTTATCGGTCGGCCGCGCCTTCGGCGTCGGCTTGATCTCGATCGGGACCTTGCCCGGGAACTCGCCCGGCATCGCGGCCAGCTCCTCCGGCGCGATGATCCGGGTGCCCCCCACCGGCTCGCCCTTCTGCACCGCCGCCTTGGCGATCTCGCTGCGCAGCGTGCCGAAGTCCGGCCTGGCCACAAACCGAAGATAGTGCACGTTCAGCCCGCTCTTGAGGGCCTCGACGTTGCCGTTCGGCGACACCAGCTTCAGCGCCTCGCCGATGCGCTCGATCTCGCCGGTATAGACGATCTCGGCCGCATTGATGCTGTCGCGCACCTGCTGATCCGCCCGGCGGATGATGTTCTTCTGAATCACGCGATAGCCCAGCACCGCCGTCGGCACCGACAGCACCAGGATCACCAGCAAGAACGAGAACAGAATCCTCGTCTTGAGGGAAATCGGTCGCAACGCGGGATTAGTTTCGGTCGTTGGCAGCATTGACAAAATAGATCAAGTTCTCGAGCTCGGTTTCGAGATTGATGTTGTTTACGACACAGCCACCGGGGGCCTTGAGACAAATCGGCGCGAAATTCAGAATGCCCTTGATCCCCGCCGACAGGGCCAGTTCCAGGACTTGCTGAGCGGCATAATCCGGCACCGCGATGATCGCCAGCTTGATGTCCCGCGTCTTGATGACTTCGCCCAATTGGTCCAGCGGCAGCACCGGCGGCTTGCCGTCCCGGTTGTACTTGGCGGGATCGATGTCGAAGCCGGCGGCGATGTTGATGCCGCTTCTTTCGAAGCCGGGGTAGTGCAGCAGCGCCCTGCCAATGTTGCCCACCCCAATCATGATGAACTCATGGAGCTGATCCTTGCCCAGGATCTTGTTGAGCTGGTCGGCCAACTCATCGACCTTGTACCCCCCTCGGCGGTTTCCGGTAATCCCGAAGAGAGAGAAGTCCTTGCGGACCTGGGCTGCCGTCACGCCCGCGGCATCGGCGAGGTTGTCCGAGAAGACCCGGACGAAATTCAGCGTCCTCAACCGATTCAAGGCATTTTTGTACCTCGACAACCTTATTATACAACTCCGGTTCGCCGTTGCTTGCGTACTCTTTTCCATACATTCTTCTCTTCACATTAGGTTGGTCCGCAGTGATCACGCGAACACCTCACAGCTTCCTAACACGACATTATGCAGCGTTAATACGGCGAAGTCAATAGCCTGTTGTGATTTTTTTCACATGTTTTCTGCGTGACACCGCGTCGATATTCAGCAAGTCCTTATTGCTCTTGGGACTTACGTCAAAACAGAATGCGGCAAACAGAATGCAAAATTACGCAGAAGAATCTCGCTTGGGATGCCGGCTGGGGCGAGAGCGAAGGAGCTTGGACTTCTCGCCCGTGCTGCGAGGTTTCTGGATCTCTGTCACAATTCGGCCGCTGCGGAAGATCGTGATGGAGCCGGTGGACTCGCTGACCGTGACGGCTATGGAGTCTGTCACGGCCGTGATGGCCGCCGCAGCGTGGTGCCGAGCCCCGAGGCCCCGCGGCAGCTCGTACTCGGGCTGGCTGGTCGTTCGAATGTACGCCCCGCAAGTCTCCATCACTCCGTCGCCCTGCAGGATGAACGCCCCGTCAAGCGTGGCCAGCTCCTTGACCGTCTCTTCGAGCGAGGAATCGAGGATATTCCGCTCCTGCGGCGGGTAGCCCTTGAATGGATTCAGCACGAGCTGGCGCGTCAACGGCAGGACGCGGTCAGTGTCGCCGATCACAAACATGGCCCCGACCGGTCGGCCCTCGCGGCCCTCGCTGCCCAGCTCGGAGGCGATATCGACGACGCGCTCGATCACTTCAGGCAGGATTGCCGAGGACATCGTCAGGTCCGCCCCGGAGGCGAAAATCTCGTATTCCCGCCCCACTTCGGTCACGATGATCGTGTCCAGCGTCTTGGACGTGGCCACACCGGAAAGAAAGACCACCCGGTCGCCCTGCTGGATCAGGCCGCGGGAAAGGGCCAGGAAGACGGCGATCTTCACCTGCCCAATCCGCGTCAGGGGCACATTGGGAATGCGCAAGCATTGCTGCGTCCCCCATCGCGGCTCCTGCTCTTCCGGGGCCGCCTTCGTCACGTAGACGATCTTGGCTTTGCCGCCCAAGTCGAGATCCAACGCCTCGTCCTCCATCGCATCCACATAAATGAAAAGGGCCGTGGCCCCGCAGGATTCCACGATCCCCGGGACATGCCTGAGCAGGCTCTCCGTAATCACCTTGGCGGAGTCCCGGGGGACTCCCGCCTGTTCATGGTTCCGCGATGGCTGCGATGCGTGGGACGCTTTGTCTGTCATTTGGGCATTCTCCGGTGCCGGACCCGTCGCATTTGTCAATCCGACAGCTACATAATACCGTACCAGCGGCCGGTTGTGTTCAGGTTTTCTCCGGAGAGAAAAGGCAAAGCCCCTGCGGTGCGGAGGGAGAGGAAGCGAGACTACGCAGGGGCTTGTGGTGTAAGCTTTTCCGGGCACCCCGGAGATGCCCTCGACGTTACTTACGGTTGTCGCGACATCCAGTTCATCGGAGGTGCGAAAAATCCCGCTCGTCTTTTCTCACGACCGTGGCGCGACTCTCCTTTTGGGCCCGCATGCCTCGTGAATCGGTGAGAATACCGGCGCCGCCCCTGATGGCAACGTCAGAGAAAGCCGGGATATCATCAGACCCGTCTTGTCGATGCCGCGACCGGGCTCCCGCAGGAATTCGCCCATTTTCACTGAACTTTGCGTCGTGCGGCCGGTAGAAAGACATCGGCAAGGGCCCCCAGAGCGCGAAGGGATGCGCTTGGGGGTCCCAGCCCCTGGTTGCTCGGTTTAGAGGGTGTCTGGGATAGAAAGGAAGACCTATGGACATATTCGCGTTCGCGCTGGAGAAAGAGAAATTCAGCGAGGAGTACTATCGCGATCTGGCCAGTCGAGCCAACCATGTGGGGCTCAAGAACATCCTGACCATGCTGGCCGATGAGGAGGCCAAGCATTACCGGACGGTCGAGCGGATGAGAACCGAAACGCCGGAACAGGTGACCGACGTACCCGTCTTGGAACGCGCCAGAGAGATCTTCGAGAAGATGCGGGTCTCCCCCAAGAAGTTCGATTTCCTGATCACCGAGGTGGAACTGTACCGCAAGGCCTGCCAGATCGAGGAACAGAGCAAGAAATTCTACCTGGAACGGGCCGAGGAGGCTTCCGATCCCGGTCAGGAGCGTATCTTCAGGATGCTGGCTCAGGAGGAAGACAAGCACCTGTATCTGATGGAGAACATCTACAGCTTCGTCTCCAAGCCGGAAAGCTTCCTGGAGAACGCCGAAATGTACCACTTCGACGACTATGTCGAGGGGGTGCTGTAGGAATCCTGTAGGATGAGCTTTAGCCCATGCGGATGGTCGTACGCCGCTGGACGGATCGCAGCATGGGCTGAAGCCCATCCTACGCATGTCACGGGTGCTTTCCTCACGGCGCGGTCTTGTCCGGTTTGCGGGCGAGTGCCTTCTCCGTGTCCGCCTCCAAATGGGTGAGAATATCACTAAGGCTTTTGCTCATCGCTTCGAGCACTGCCTCGGCGGTCTTGGCCGCGACCGGAGACTCGGCCTTGTAGGTCTGCGACAAGATAACCGTCTCACTACCCTCCGGGCCGGTCAGGAGAAAGAAGCGAATCGCCACCACGGCCACGGGAGCTGATTTGTTCCGGAAATCGGCATAGAGATCGATGATGTTTCCCTCCAGCAGGTACGTCGATTCCACCCGGCTGCCTGCTGCCGTGACTCGGGCGAACAGGCCGGAGTTCGCCAGCCAGTCGCGTGTCTCCTCCGTAATCATGACCCCCGGCAGGACCAGAAACTGGTGGTAGTAGTCCGGCTCGTATTGGAATTCACCGACGCGGTAAACCAATTGCCGGGAACCAAAAGCCTCATCCACGTTGAGCCGGCGCAGCCGCAAAGTGGCGTCGGTGTGGATCGTGGCCGGTGGCCCGGCGCGCGTCACCTCCAGGGCGTAGTACTTCCTTTCTGCCGTGGCGCTCTGTGCACATCCGGACCCCACGAAAGCGAACGCCGGCAAAGCCAGACACAAAAGCCGCTGCAGCCGAATACGGATCATTTCAACACCTCCGATTTCTTAGGCGGTTTGCTAAAGAGAAGCTCCGAGGGGTTCTGCTCCAGACTGGAGATCAACTCCTTGAGACTATCCGTGATCTCCCGCAGATCGTTGAGGATTCGTTCGATGCCAGGCCGCTCGGTGGCAATCAGGCTATTGAGGCGGGCCAGAGTCTGGTTGAGCCGGGCCACCGCCTCCGACACGCTCGGCGGCGGAGACACCCCTTCCGGAGGCTTGAGCAACGCCTGAAGATACTTGTTCGTCGTGCGCAATTCGTCCATCAGCGTCTGCGCCTGTCGGCTGAGGGCGGGAGTATTCGCATCCACCACAGCCCGGTTCAGAGAGGCCAGCAGCCGCTCGATATCATCGTTGATCTTCTTGGCGTCCAGGGTCGCAATCTTTTGATCCGTCTGGGTCAGAAGGCTGCGGGCCTGCCGGCTCAGTTGCGGGATATTGGCTTCCTCCACCGCCTGATTCAAGGAGGTCAGGAACCGCTGGGCGGACGCATTGATCTGGTTCATGTCCAAGACTTCCAGCTTCTGCTGTCCCGCCCGCAGCAGGCCGCGGGCGTCTTTACTGAGTTGGGCGATATTCGCCTCCGTGATCGCGGTGTTCAGCGCGGTGAAGACCTTCTCCAGACTGTCGGCCAGACCCTTGGCATCAATCTCCTGCAATTGATTCAGGATCTTGTCGAGGGACCCCTTGAGCGTGGTGAACTCGCTCGGCGCCGACGGGATAACCGTATATTGAGGCACCCAAGCGATCTTCTCCGTGGGGAACCGGTTCGGGTCGAGAAAATTGACCTCCAGAAAGGCTTGCTGCGTCAGGAGATTCGAGGATATCCGGGCCCGCAGTCCCCGCGCGACCATCCTCTCCAGGAGAGTCTCGATCTGGGGCGTGACCCGTTCGGGGATTTTGTCGCGCAGGATGCCGCTGACCACGCGGACCTGGGAAGCGTAGCGGCGCCGGCCGGGGTATTCTGGTCCACGTTGTAGGCGCTGCCGACGAATCCGATTTGCTCCACTTGACCGATCTGCACCCCGCGGAACTCCACGGCCGAGCCGACACTCAGACCCGTGATGGATTCCGTGAAATAGGATTCGACGTGCAGTTTGTTCTGCGTGAACAGCCCCGCGCCGAACAGAACCACCGCCACCACGATCAGGACCAGGGCGGTCAGGACAAACACGCCGATCCGAAAATAATGAGGCTTCGCATCCATCCAGGTAACCTATTCAAATCAGTTTCGATTCCCGCGACAGAGAAATCCTCACGTCAACACGGACCCGCCCGCCGGTCCGGCCGCTTCCGCGGGGCCCAGCTCCCGGTGGAAGAACCGGCGCACCACGGGATTGTCGCTCTTGTCGCGCAGCTCCTGGGGCTTGCCGGTCGGCAATGATCGTCTGGGCGTCCCGATCGACCATGATGACCCGGTCGGCCACCGTGAAGATGCTCGGCAACTCGTGCGTCACGAGGACAAACGTGATCCCCAAATCGCGCGACAAGCCCAGGATCAGCTCGTCGAGCTGGGCCGAGGTAACCGGATCCAAGCCGGCCGAGGGCTCATCGAGAAACAGGATCTTCGGGTCCATCGCCAGCGCCCGGGCAATGGCGGCCCGCTTGCGCATTCCGCCGCTGAGCTCCGCCGGCATCTTGTACGCGGCCTCCTGCAATCCCGACGGCCTTGAGCTTCATCTGCGCGATCATCTCAATCGCCGCCGGCGGCAAATCCGTAAATTCCTCCAGAGGCAGTGCCACGTTCGTCAGCACGGTCATCGAGCCGAAGAGCGCGCCGCTCTGGTACGCCACCCCGATCCGCTTGAGCAGGCTGAGCCGCTCCTCGCTCCCGGCGGAGACGATATCGGTCCCGTCGATCACGATGGACCCGCGCAACGGCTCTTGCAGACCGATCATGCACTTGAGCAGGGTCGTCTTGCCGGAGCCGGAGCCGCCCAAGATGGCGAAGATCTCGCCCGTGCGGACCTCGAAGTTGATGTCCTTCAACACGACGGTCTCGCCGTACCCGGCCCACAGGTTCTGCACTTGAATGATGGGCTGATCTGCCATGAAACTCTTCTATGTTTGATGATTGATGTTTGATTTTTGATTGAAGAGGCCGCGCCGTGCAGGCTTCAAATCAACCATCAACCATCAAACTTCTCTCTCAGATTCCCAAATAATAGTAGACCACGGCGAAGATACCGTCGGCCGCAATGAGCGCGATCAAGCCGCTGACGACGGCCCGGGTCGTCGCGTCGCCGACGGCGGTCGGGCCGGTGCCGGTCTGCAGACCCCGCAGGCAACCGACGCCCGCCACCAAAGCGCCGAAGACGAACGTCTTGACCAGCCCCCGAAGAAGGCCGTCAGGGTCGACGGCGTTGCGAATCCTTTCCATAAAGATCGCCCGGGGCACGTCCCAGGTGTACATGACCAAGGCGCAGCCGACCAGACTGAAGACCTCGTTGAAGATCGTCAGCAAAGGAATAACGCACAGCATGGCCACCAGTCGCGGCAGAACCAGAAATTGCACGGGCTCCAGCCCCATGGTGACCAGGGCGTCGATCTCCTCATTCACTTTCATCGTGCCCAGTTCCGCGGCGAAGGCCGAGGCGCTGCGGCTGGTCAGGAGAACGGCCGTCAGCAACGGCCCCAACTCTCGAAACAGCACAATCGCCACGAAGTCGGCTACAAGGGTGTCCGCGCCGAAAGTACGCAAGGCAGCCGCCATCTGAAAGGCCAGGATCGTCCCGATCAGAAAGCCCAGCAGGCCGGTGATGCCCACGGCGTTGGCGCCGGCCTTCTCGGCAATGACCAACGCATCTTTCCAACGCAGGCGCTCCGGGCTGGGACAGGGTATGGAGCAGCTTGCAGGGAGATCTCGCCGGTGAAGCTGGTCACCACGATAAACTCGTGCACGAAGCCGGCGGCCCATTCGCCGATGGTGCGAATGATGCCCGTGATCGGTCCCGGCGATTTCGGGGGCGACACCAGCCGGTCGATCTCGAGCAGGGCCATCAACTGCTGGAACTGGGGCCGCAAATCCGCGGATCTCGATTTGCCCGTGATTCTCCTGCTGAATGCGTTTGTACTCGACCAGCAGAGCGACGCCGGCGCCGTCGCAATAGACGACCTCACCGGCCTGCACGAGCAAATGCGGGACCCGGGCCTGGCGCACCGCGTGCGTGCTCTGGCGCCAAATGGAGGCGGTCGTATCGCGGTCCAGTCGGCCTTTGAGGATCAGGCGCGCCGGGCCGCTGGCGTCCTGCTGCAGGTCGAACGTGGCTCGATCCGTGTCTTCCGTGACATCCGGTTGCATAAGTTGATTCCTATGACATCATTCTATCCGCCTGGAGTGCGAGCCTTTTGCAAAGCCTTTGCCGGAGCCAGTTGGCGCAAGGAGGATATGACGCGATTAGAATGAACCGATGCTCTGACGCGCAGTACGATCCACCGAAAGCGTAGAGAAACCAAGGAAGGGAGTTCGACTATGGAAATGCCCGTGACAACGACACTCTCCATCGACGGGTACCGAATCCGGGAGTACAAAGGTGTGGCCCGCGGGATCATCGTCCGATCGCCGACGATCGCCCAAGGCATCATGGGCGGACTGAAGAACATCGTCGGGGGACAGATCGGCGCCTATACCCAGATGTGCGAGCAGGCCAGGGAGCAGGCCTTCGATCTGATGGTGGAGCACGCCCAGGAGATGGGCGCCAACGCGGTCGTGGGCATGCGTTACGACGCTTCGGAGGTCGTCAGCCGAGGCTCGGCCACCGAAGTCCTGTGCTACGGCACCGCCGTCGTGATCGAGCGGGCGTAGCGCAACGCCAGGTCACCCTGTCGCCGCACCAGATTCGCGTCGCGCCGGTCGCCTGCGATGCCAGGGCGGCTGTGAACAGCTTGTGCCAGAGCGTGCTCTCTTCGGGGGTAGCACAGCCGGCGAACCGTCCGGGCGTCTGCCCTCGCTCCAGCTCGTACAGGAAGGCCGCCCACATCTGGAGAATCACGTCACAGACGCCGACCTGGAAGACTTCGCCGGTGATCGACTTGTACGTCATCTCATGGCCCAGGCTGATCTTCTGCCAGGCTTGCACGGGCTCCCCAACGCGACGCGTCGCGTTTGGGGACCCCTCGCCGCCGGTGTATTCGAGCAATTCCAGCGTATTCGGCTCGTCGAGGCTGAATTTCGCGGAGGCCCGCGTGCCATAGATTTCGAGGTACCAGTTGTTCTTCTGGCCCGGGGAAATCCGCTCGGCTCGCACAGTGAACGGAAAGGTGCTGCCGGAAGCCGGGTCCTCGGCCTCACAAAGCAAAGTCGCATTGTCCCAGGTCTCGCACGGGACGAGGCCGCCTTTGCCGTCCGGCCGCTGGCGCACGATATTGGACAAGACCGCCCGCACGTTCTTGGGCGTCCAGCCGGCACGGAACGGGACCGTGCAGACGTGCGGACCGAGGTCCCCCAGGACGCCGTACGCGCCGTTGTACTCGATCATGCGTTTCCAGTTGATGGGCTTCTGCGGATTCAGGTCGCTGCCGTGCAGGAAGCCGGCGTTGACCTCGATGATCTGGCCGAAGGCCCCGGCCTCGATCATCCGTCCGATCCGCTGAACCGCCGGGAAGAAGACGAACTGCGAGGCACAGCGGACGAAGCAGTTCGGGTGCCTCCGGCACGGCCGCCATGATCGCGTCGTTGGCCGCCAGGTCGATGCCAAACGGCTTCTCGCCCATCAGGTGCTTGCCGGCATCGAGGGCGGCGATGTAGAACTCCTCGTGCAGATGATGCGGCACGGCGATATACACCGCCTCGACCTGCGGATTGTCCAGCAGTTCGCGGTAATCGCTGGTCACCTGCGTGAGCGTGGGGACGTTCTTGCGGAACCAGTCGATCTTGGGCGTATCGAGCGTGCGGTTGCAGACGGCCACGATTTCCGGCCGGATGGTCATCTCCGGCAGATGCAGCCACCGTGCCGCCGCACTGGCAAACTCGCGGCCCATCATGCCGCCGCCAATAATCCCAAACCGAACCGTTCGCATTGGATTTATGATTTATAAGTTATGAGTTATGACTTATGATTTCACGATCCAGCACTTGGCCCAAATCATAAATCGTAAATCGTAAATCATCAATCCCCAAGGCCGCTTGCTTTGCGGGCCACCCGGATGCTATCGTGAATTGATGAAACTGTGCCCTGTCGGTCTGAAACTTGGTACTCTCACACTGGATATGCCGTTCTTCCAGGCCTCCCTGAGCGGTTACAGCGATTACAGCATGCGCACGCCTCGCCCGGCGGTTCGGCTGCCCGTTCGCCATGGCGGATGTGATGCTGGCCAAGAGCGTAGCCCACCCGGAGGTCCTGGCCAAAGCCTGTTTCCGCCCCGGGCCCAACGAGCATCCGGTCGGCGCCCAGATTCTCGGCAAAACCCCTGCGACCATGGCCCAGGCCGCCCGCGCCCTCGTGGATGCCGGCTATGATGTGATCGACCTGAATTGTGCCTGTCCGGCCCCCAAGGTCCTGCGCCGCGGCCGCGGCGGGGCTTTGCTCGATCATCCGGACACCGCTATCGACATTCTCAAAGCGGTGCGCGACAGCGTTTCCTGCCCGGTCCTGATGAAGCTCCGCCTCGGCATGACCCATTCGTCCCAGTCGCAGGACAATCTCTGGGAGATCGTGACCCGCGCGATCGAACAGGGCGTCGATGCCCTCGTGATCCACGGCCGGACCGTGTCCGAGCGGTATCGCGGCAAGGCCGATTGGGACACCCTGGCGGCGGTCAAGGCCCGCTTTCCCGCCGCAACGATTATCGGCAGCGGCGACATCTTCGATCCGGCCGTGACCGCTGAGCTGATGGAAAGGACCGGGCTTGACGGTTTCGTCGTGGCCCGCGGCGCCATCGGCAATCCGTGGATCTTCCGCGACCTGCGCTGCGTGTGGGAGAACCGTCCGCTGCCGCCCCCGCCTGACCTGGCCGAGCAGCGGCTCATCATGCTCGAGCATCTCGACCGGGTCCTCGGGTCTGCAAACGCCAGAACCCGCGTTCGGGACTCCCTCCAGGCCCAGCCCGAAGCGTGGGGCGTCGGTTATTTCCGCAAGTTCATGATCTACTACGTCCGGCGGCATCCCAAACGCAAGCTCGTGATGCAGACCCTGATCCGGGCCAAGACGCGAGCCGAAGTCGAGGCCGGCATCAATACCTGGTACGGGGAGGCGGAGCATGGATGAGGCGGTAGGGTGTGCACCGCACACCATCTTTCCTCCAGGCGACCCAAGATCGGTGTGCAGTGCACACCCTACCTACCTCGCGTCCGGATCTCCGCGGCGCAGAGCCATCTTGGAGGAATTGGGCATCCCTCATCGGCTCCTGGCCGTGAACGTCGAAGAAGTCGTCGCGGCGACCCCGCGCGAACGGTCGAAGAGAACGCTACTCGCAAGTTGGTTGAGGGTGTCAGGAAAGTGGGCAACGGTGGCATTGTCGTCGCGGCGGATACGGTGCTGGAGGCCGGGGGCCACATCCTGGGGAAGCCCGCCGACGAAGCGCAAGCGCTGCAGTACCTTCAGACGCTCAGTGGCGGCAGCGCCACGGCCTACTCGGCGGTGGCCGTGGCGGAAGCGGACGCGGCAGAGGGCTGCCTCGCCACGGAGACAGCCGAGGTTCACTTCAAGGTTCTTTCGTCGGAGGTCATCCGCTGGTATCTCTCGACCGGAGAGCCGATGGGCCGGGCCGGAGCATTCGGCATCGGGCAACTGGGCGAGGTCTTGACCGAGTCCGTGGACGGCGGCTACTCCTGTGTCTCCGGCCTGCCGAAGACGGCCCTGCTTCTGGCCCTGGCCCAAGTGGCAGGGAATTGGTGTGCCGAGCACACCCTATGCGGGACGCGGGTCCGGTTGCGAGCTTTGGCGCTTCCCGTAGGCCATGAAGTAGATCATCGGCACGACGATCAGCGTGAACAGCGTTGAGACGAGCAAGCCGAAGATCAGCGACCAGGCCAAGCCGGAGAAGATCGGGTCCAGCGTAATGGGCCAAGCCGCCAGCATGGCCGCCAGAGAGGTCAGCAGGATCGGGCGGGTCCGCAGGGCACCCGCTTCCAGCAACGAGTTCACCAGCGCCTTGCCTTCCTTCTTCCGCTCTTCCACAAACTCGATGAGCAGGATCGCGTTGCGCGTGGCGATGCCGGACAGCGCGATGATCCCGATCATGGCGGTCGCCGTGAAGTAGACGGGGTCGTTCCAGCCGCCTACGTTCTTGGCTGTCAGCACGTTGAGCAGCCAGAAGCCCGGCATGATGCCAATCACCGTCAGCGGCAAGGCCACTAATTGAATCGCGGGCAGCAGGTAGCTCCCCGTTTGGTACAGCAACAGCACGTAGATCCCCAGCACGGCTATGCTGAAGGCGATGCCCAGGTCACGGAAGACGCGGATCGTGATTTCCCACTCGCCTTCGCCGGCCCATCCGACGGTCAGGTTGCTCAAAGCGGGTTCGTTCTTGACCTTGTGCTCCAGTTGAAAGACCGCCACCGGCGGCGGCAGACCCGCCGTATCGCCGAAGACGTAGACCACCGGCCGCAAGTTCTTGTGATAGATGGGCTGATCGATTCTTGATTCCTCGAACCGGCCCAACTCCGCGAGCGGGACCGCCTCCCCGCTGGCGCTGCGCACCGTAAGCTGCCCAAGCCGGGTCACTTGGCTGCGCTCGTCCCGCGGCAGGCGCAGCGCGATCGACACGGGGTTCACCTGGTCACCCAGGCGCAGCGACGCCGGCTTGGAGCCTTGCACCGCGCCGTCCAGCAGTTGAGTGATTTGGGAGTCGGTGATGCCGTTCAGGGCCGCTTTGGTGCGATCCACGATGAAGCGCAGCCGGGTCTGTGGGGCAACCAGGACATCATCAATATCCACGACATTAGGCGTCTGTTCCATCAGTCGGCGGACTTGCCGCGCCCCGGTCGCCAGATTCGTCGTAGGACTGCCCGACAGAGCCGTAGACTTCCGCGACCAGCGTGCTAATCACCGGCGGTCCCGGCGGCGACTCGACGATCTTGATGTTCGCCCCATCCTTGGCCGCGATGGCTTGGAGGTCGTTGCGGATGCGAAGGGCGATCGCATGACTCTGTTGGGCCCGGCGTTTCTTGGCCACCAGGTTGAAACGGACGTCCGCCACATTGGCCCCCTGCCGGAGATAATAGTGCCGGACCAGCCCGTTGAAATCGATCGGGCTGCTCGTTCCGGCGGTGGTCGTCACGTCCGTCACCTCCGGCACCCGCGTCAGGTACTCCGCAAGGTCCTGGCCCACCGCTTCCGTCGCTTCGAGAGTCGTTCCCTCCGGCATGTCGATCACGACCTGCAGCTCGCTCTTATTGTCGAAAGGCAGCATCTTGAGCGGCACCGCCTGCCACAGAACCAACAGGCCCGCGAAGACCAGCAGCAGAACAATCACGCCCAGGATCGCCCACCGCAGGGACCGGCGGCCGAAGATCGGCATCATCACCGCCCGATACACGCGGTACAACCAGCTTTCCTCGAGGACGAAGGCCCTGCCGTGCGCTCGCTGGGCGGTGGATCGCAGGCACAGGTAGCTCAGCCACGGCGTGATGGTGAAGGCCACGAGCAGACTCATCAGCATGGCGATGGGCACGTTCAGCGCCATCGGGGCCATGTACGGACCCATCATGCCCGTGATGAAGAACATCGGCACGAACGAAATGATGACCGCCAGCGTCGCCAGGATAATCGGCGGCCGGACTTCCTGCACGGCCCGCACAATCGCCCGGTACGGGTCCAGCAGCCGCATCGCAAAATGCCGGTGGATATTCTCCACGTCCACGATCGGATCATCCACGACCAGCCCGAGCGACAGAATCAGTGCAAAGAGAGTCACGCGGTTGATCGTATAGCCCAAGAGCAGGTTGATCAGCAGCGTAATGCTAAACGTGATCGGCACCGCCATCGCGATAATCAGCCCCTCGCGCCAGCCCAGACTGTAAGCCAGCAGCGCCACGACGATCGCGATGGCCACCAAGAGCGCCTCGACCAGATCGTTGACCTTTTCGTTGGCCGTGTGGCCGTAATCGCGGGTCACCCGTACGTGAACGTCTTCGGGCAGAACCTCCTTCTGAAACGCCAGGGCCGCCTTCTTCACGTCCTCGGACACGACGACGGCATTCGTCCCCTTGCGCTTGGCGACCGCCACGGTCACGGCGGCATAATCCTGCTGCCGGGCAATTCCGGCCGGCATCGCCGTGGCATGGGCTTCCAGCCCATGTACATCGGCAGGATGCCGATGCCACTGGGCCTCGACTTCCGCCAGCGGATCATATTCCGTGTAGGCCTGCGGCCCGAAGGCGATGCGGGAGTAGGTCGTGGCCTCCGCCGGACCATCCTCCACGTCGGCCACCTGCTTGAGAAATACCGGCCGCTGGTCGTTGACGCTCACCACCAGGTTCTCGACCGCCTGGGCGGTGCCCAAGAACTGCCCGGCTTGCAGCCGGACTGCCTGGTCCGCCTGGACCAGCTCGCCGCTGAGAAGTGAAGCATTTGCCCCCTGCAAGGCCTTCTGGATGTCGCACAGGGTTACATTGTGCCCGGCCATTCGATCAGACGAAAGATGTACGGTGATCTCGCGCGGCCGGCCCCCCACCACATAAGTCCGGCCGGCGTTTTTTACCGCCTGCAGGCGGATCTCCAATTCCTCCGCCATCCGCCGTAGCTCATAGTCGCTGTAGGTCGGACTGAACAAGGTCAGGTTGACGATGGGCACATCGTCGATCTCGATGGGCTTGACCACCCATCCTGTGACGCCCGGCGGCACCTGGTCGATATTGGCCTGGATCTTGTTGTGCAGCTTGACCCAGCTCCGCTCCAGGTCCTGGCCCACGTAGAAGCGGACGGTGACCACCGCCTGGCCCGGCATGCTCGTCGAATAGACGTATTCCACGCCGGGGATTTGGTAGAGTAGTTTCTCCAGCCGGGTGGAGACCTGCCGCTCCACTTCCGCCGCCTCGGCTCCCGGCATGGAGACCATGACATCCGCCATCGGCACGATGATCTGCGGGTCTTCCTCGCGCGGCGTGATCAGCAGCGACGCGGCCCCGGCCAGCAGGCTCAGGATGATCAGCAGGACCGACAGATTGCCCTGGAGAAACGTCTCAACAATCCGCGTCATCCAGTCATGACCGCCACCGGCCCCTGTGGCAGACAGGGTCTCGTGTCCTGTTTCTTTGTCCGCTTTGTCCATGCATTTCCTTATGTTTGATTTTTGATGGTTGATTTTAACCATCAACAATCATAGATCAATGACCACGCGTTCCGCGGGCTTGAGGCCGCTGAGCACTTCGACCAGGTCGCCGTGCGACCGGCCGAGAGTCACGAACCGCCGGTGCGGGACGCCGTGGTCATCCACCACATTGACAAGCTGAAGCTGGCCGACTTGGCGGACCGCCCGCCTGGGGATAACCAGGGCCTGATACGTGCCCGTGGGAACGGCCAGCGTGCCAAACTGCCCGCTGACCAAACCCGCCTGCAGCGGCAGCGAGATCTTGACCAGCAGCGTCCGCGTGCGCGGGTCCGCCTGCGGAATGATCTCCCGGACCGTGCCTGGCAGCGTCTGCCCAAGGGCGTCAATGTGAACATCGAGCTTCTGGTCGAGCTTCACGCCCGCCACGAGCGATTCCGCCACGACGGCGTGGAATTCCGGCTCGGCCGCCGTCTCGATGGTGAATAACGGCTGGCCCGGCGTGACCATGTCGCCGGCGTCGATGGTTTTGCGCACCAGCCGCCCGCTGATCGGAGCCTCAATGGTCGTGTAGCTGAGCATCACCTGCGCTTCGCGGACCGCCGCGACCGCCTGCTCCTTCTGGGCCTCCAGGCGGGCCTCGTCGCTGCGCACCGCCGCCACCTGCTGGATGGCGGCCTGCACCTGGGCCTCGGCGATTTCCTTCTGGGCCCGGGCGTGATCGAACTGCTGGGTGGTCGCCGCCCCGCTGGCCTGCAAGCCCTCCATGCGCTTGAAATCGGTCACGGCCTGCTGAGCCTGGGCCTCGGCAACCTGCTGCTGGGCCTGGGCCGCCGCCAGTTGTGCCGCTGCTCCGGCCAGAGCCCTCTCCGCCGCGGTCACCTGCGTCTGGGCCTGGCTGAGCTTCGCCTCGACATCCCGGCTGTCCAGCCGGGCCAAGACCGTCGGCCCTTGTGTCGAGAGCGTCCCGCCCTCGGACCGCGGGTTGGAAGCCCGCGACACGGTCCCGGCCTCCGGCCCGGTCACCATCTGGCCCTCATGTACGACCACCTCGCGGACCTGAGCCATGATCCGCCCCGCCACCTCGGCCCGGGCCCGCGTCTGGACCGTCCCCACCTGATCCACCACCAGGGGAAAGGTCCGCGTCTCGACGGGCTGACTCTTGACCGCAGCGGCCGGCGTCTTCTGGGCTGCGACTGGTGTATCCGCGCGAATCTTGTCGAGAAAAGCGCCCGATAACCACAGCATCAGGGCGATCAACACCACCACGAGCACCAGGATCTTGCCCGTCTCCCAAAAGGCCGCCTGCGAGCGACTGCAGCGCAGCACGCAGAGTCTGGGCCATCTTCTTCGTCTTCTCCCGTTGCACGGGCGATCTTGTTCATGGCCATGCGTTCTCCATACAGTCTCTGTCACAAAAGCTTCTACCACATACCGCCTGTCCGGGCCGGGGGTTCGGCGATCTCGCAGAAAACCACGCCCGCAGGCCCTGTTTGCTCACCGCCTCATAAGTCTTGCCAGACGAAAGCGACGATCCAAGGCTGTCCCTTGTTGGGTGCCATACTCATTAGGGCTCGCCCGGAACGCCCTGGGGGACCTTGCGGGCCCGGAACAAGACGGACTTGGCGTAGACTTTGATCCAGGTCCAATGCAGAACCATGTGCACCAAAATCAAACCGACGAACACGAGGGCCAGGATGAAATGAATATCGCCCCAATCGTGCCGGCCCAGGCCGAGCAGTTGCCGGACTTGGTCGCCGCCGGGACCGGGGCCGCGCCCGCCGCGAAAACCATATCCATAGCCGCGCCCGCCACCCCCCGGGCCGGGCGGCAACACCCATTTCATGATCGACCCTGTGGCCGGCCAACAGCAGCAAGTCCACAAAACCGATCAAATCCACGATGAAATTCAGGGTTGCATGTCTCATGGTCATCATCCAATGAACAGGTTCACGTTCGCCGAGCCGGCCCGATCCAGGTACATGGCCACGCCCCCTTCTTCCACGCCGTCGATGAGCTCTTCCCGCTTGATGCCCATCAGGTCCATCGTCATGGTGCAGGCGACCAAGCGCACGCCGCTCTTTTGGGCGGCCGCGATCAGCTCGGGCAGGGACAGGACGTTCTTCTTTTTCATGATGCCCTTAATCATGGCGGTGCCCATGCCGGCCATGTTCATCTTGGACAGGGTCGCCTTGTCCGGCCCGCGCGGCATCATCCAGCCGAACATCCGCTCGATGAAGGTCTTGCGTACCGCGCACCGGCTGCGAGCGGCGCAGCAGGTTCAGGCCCCAGAAGGTGAAGAACATCGTCACGGCCCCGCCCATCGCGGCGGCCCCATTGGCGATGATGAATGCGGCCATCGCCTTGTCGAAGGCGTCGCTGAAAACGACGAGGGTCTTGAGTTCGGTAGGATCGGCTTTAGCCCATGCTGCTCCGTCGCAGCCGTGTGCGAACCATCCGCATGGGCTGAAGCCCATCCTACCTGGCCTTTCTCCACCACGGCAGTGAATATGCCTTTGTTGAGTTGCTTATCCCGCACCCGGTTGCCGGTGGTATGACACCAACCGTCCAGATCGGCGGCGAAGGCAGGCTCGGACACCGAGATCCGCACGGCCTGGCCGGGCTGGATCTGGTCGATGGCCTGTTTGAGCTGCATGATGGGACCCGGACATTGCAGGCCGCAGGCGTCGACCTCTTTGACGACTTGGGCGGGGCCGTCCGAGTGGGACGGCCCTTCTGGGCCAGCTTGACCGGTATCCTCCTTGATCTCGCGCTTGGCTCTGGGCTTATCGGACGTCCGCCCCATCACGTGCCCGTACGTCTTGTACCCGCCGGTGAGATTGCGGCAGACGATGCCGTTCTGGGACAGGATGCGGCAGGCCAGATAGCCCCGCAGGCCGACTTGGCAGAAGGCCAGCACCTCTTTCTCCTTGGGCAACTCGCCGAGCCGCGTACGCAGCTCGTCGAGCGGAATGTGGGTCGCCCCGGGGATCGTGCCCTGCTGGACTTCCGGGTAAGTACGCACGTCCAAGAGCACCTGGTTGGGGCCGGGATTCACCACGTCCGCCACATGGCAGAGCCGAACCTCCTTCCGCAAGGACATTGGCCGCCACGAAGCCGGCGTAGTTGACCGGGTCCTTGGCCGAGCCGAAAGGCGGCGCGTAGGCCAATTCGAGCTTCTCCAAGTCGTACACGGTCATGCCGGCCCGGATGGCCACCGCCAGGACATCGATCCGCTTGTCCACGCCATCGGCCCCGACACACTGGGCACCCAGCACCTTGCCGTTGCTGGGGATCGAAGAGGAGCTTGAGGCTCATTTGCGTGGCGCCCGGATAGTAGCCGGCGTGGCTGGCCGGATGCACGTAGACCTTCTCATAAGGCAGACCCGCCCGCTTGAGGGCCTTCTCGCTCAGACCGGTCATGCCCACCGCCAAGTCGAAGACCTTGCAGATCGCGGTGCCCTGCGTCCGCTCGTAGATAGCGTCCCCGCCCAAGGCGTTGATCGCCGCGATGCGACCCTGCCGATTGGCCGGGCCGGCCAAAGGAACGACAGCCGCAAAGCCGCCCACCAGGTCCTGGACCTCCACAGCGTCGCCCACGGCGTAGATATCGGGGTCCGAGGTCCGCATGTGATCGTCCACGACGATGCCCTTGCGCGAGCCGATCGTCAGACCCGCTTCCGCCGCGAGCTTCATCTCCGGCCGGACTCCCACGGCCAGAATGACCAAGCCGCACGAAATGACCCGGCCCGTACTGAGCAGGACTCCCAATTGACCGTCTTGCTCCTTGATCGACGTAACGCTCATGTTGAGGCACAGGTCCACGCCCTTTTGACGCAGATGCTCGTGCAGAGGCGTGGCCATTTCCGGATCAATCGGGCCCATCACCTGGGATTCGAGCTCCACCAGCGACACGTCCAGCCCACGATGAACGAGAACCTCCGTCATCTCCAAGCCGATATAGCCCGCTCCCACCACCACCGCCCGCTCCACTGACGACTCAGAAGATAAGAAGGTAAGAGGTTCAGAAGGTAAGAGAACGCTTCCGACCTTCTTCCGTTCTTACGTTCTTACCTTCTCCACTCTGGGCCGCGTCCACCGCCGCTTTGATCGCATCCATGTCGGCCAGACTGCGGAGCGTGAAGACCCTCTTGTGGTCCGCGCCGGGGATCGGCGGCCGGACCGGCTCGGCGCCAGGGCTTAAAATCAGGGCGTCGTAGGGCTGCTCGTACTGGCGGTCTTTGGCCTTGTCGTGCACCACTACGGTCTTCTGCTGACGATTGATGCGGATGACCTCGCTACGGGTGCGAACGTCGACGGCAAAACGCTGGCGCATCGCCTGGGGCGTCTGGACCAGCAGCCGGGCCCGGTCCGGGATGATGCCGCCCAGATGGTAGGGCAGGCCACAATTGGCGAAAGAAATGTCGCTGCCGCGCTCGAAAAGAACGATCTCGGCCTCCTCGCTCACGCGTCGGGCCTTGGCCGCTGCGGACGCTCCCCCTGCCACCCCACCTACTATCACGATGCGCTTACGTTGACCCATATCTACTCCTCATTTGAACCGGGACTTCTCGGACTTTCAGGTGTCTCCAACGTCCATGCACTTGTTATACCGGATATCGATCCACCAAGTTCATCCTCGCGCGGGATCAACCGGACCCCTTGGACCCGAAGCGGTTGTCCGCGTGCATCCTTCCATCGCCCCGGTTGTCCAGCCACCCGGCACGGCTGTGCGGAAAGGCGTCGAACTCGGGCACATAGGGCTTGAGGTCCAGCACCGG
This sequence comes from uncultured Planctomycetota bacterium, assembly GCA_963750205.1. Classification (GTDB taxonomy): domain Bacteria; phylum Planctomycetota; class Phycisphaerae; order Sedimentisphaerales; family Anaerobacaceae; genus PLanc-01. The sequence goes on along the minus strand of CAVVRJ010000010.1, from coordinate 180,386 downwards.
CGTACCGTCAAGAACATCCACACCGGCGATGGTGAGCAGGTTGTCCCGGATGTCAAGTAGTTGCACGCAGGACAGCCCGATCGGATTCGGCCGGCACGGCGCCCGCGTGGCGAACAGGCCGTGGGGGACCTTGTCCCGAAACGGCACGACCCGCAGACGTGGGGCTGGAGCACGGTCCAGCCAATAGAGCAGCCAAATCCGCTCGAATCCTTCCAGATCGAGCAGACCGTCGGCATACGCCGGAGAGATTTCAACCGTTCCCCGCGTCTCGCTGGCAACCGCCGCTTGAATCGGCGTTCCGGCGGGTTCTTTGAAGGGCGAGTGGACCACGCCGATCATCGTCAACTGTGGCAGTGCGGCCATCCCAGTTCCCTCTAAGGCTGCCATGCAAACCAACCCTCATTCGGATAAAGAGAGAATCGGCCCTATGATCTTTTGGAAGGCCTTCGCGGTCTCCGTCAGGCGGTCACCCTCCACGAACGGCCGGCCGGCATCGCAGGCCTCGCCGATCGCGGGGTCGATGGGGATCCGCCCCAGAAACGGAACACCCATCTCCTGGGCCATCCGCTCCCCGCCGCCGGTCTTGAAGATATCCGTGACGGTCCCGCAGTGGGGGCACACGAAGCCGCTCATGTTCTCGATGACGCCCAGCACCGGCAGCCCCAGCTCCCGGCAGAAGGTGATGGATTTGCGGACATCGGCGGTGGCGACATCCTGCGGCGTCGTGACGATCACGGCGCCATCGGGGTTCTTCACAAGCTGGCAGACCGACAACGGCTCGTCGCCGGTTCCGGGCGGCGAATCGATGATCAGATAGTCCAATTCGCCCCAAGCCACGTCCTTGAGGAATTGCTTGATGAGGCCCATCTTCATCGGTCCGCGCCAGATCACGGCATCATCACGATTCTGCAGTAGGAAGCCGATGGACATGACCTTCAGCCCGGCTTTCTCGATGGGCAGCATCGAATCCTCGTCCATCGTTAGCGCCGCACCCTCCAAGTGGAGCATCTTCGGGACGCTCGGCCCGTGGATGTCCACGTCCAGCAGCCCCACGCGCCGCCCCGCGGCCGACAGCGCGACCGCAAGATTGACCGCGACCGTGCTCTTGCCCACGCCCCCCTTGCCGGATAGGACAATGATCTTGTGCCGGATCTGCCGGAGGCGTTCTTCCAGGGTCTGCTGTTCGAGGAAGACATCCAGGTCCTCTCCGGGTCCGGTGGTCTGCGGCTTGCTGCTGCCCGCGTGCGGGGCCTCGGCCTCACGTCCAGTCGCTTCACCCATGACAGGAATCGCCTCCACTGTGACCGGCGCAGGCGTCGTCTTCCCCGATTTCGGATAGTCCACCGCTCTGGAGCAGCCTGACGGCTTCCTCGATCGTGCTGCCGGCGCCGCGATACACCTTGATCCCGGCGGCGCGCAAGCCCCGCAGGGCCCCGGCGCCGATGCCCCCCACGATGATGGCGTCCGGACTCAGGCCGGCCAGCGCGTGCATCGGGCGGCATTGGCCATGAACATGGTCCTGGTCCTGGTTGCCCAGCAGCTCGACCGACATCGTCTCTGAGTCCACCAGGGCAAAGGCCGGCGCGGACCCGAAGTGCCCATACACCGGGCTTTCCAAACCGCAATATTCCGCCACGGGAATACATACTTTCATGATTCGTGCTCTCTTTCTTCTGTCTCGTTCTTACGTTGCGTCTCTTCAGACACCGGCAGGTCGGCTGAGAAGCCGTGGCGTCGGCGACACCGCCCGAATCCCGCACCGCCGTCCGCCGTTCGACCGCGACGCTGTCCGCAGCCACAAGGGCCCCGGCCCGGACCCGCCGGCTCTGTTCCATCTCTTTTCGGTATTTCCGTTTCTCCTTTCATTTGCACGACACCGCCTTCCAAGCGGAGGGCCTTGCCGTGGATCAGGGCCTCCGCCACTTTGCGCCGGGCTTGCTCGATGATCCGCGCGAAGGTCGGCCGGGAGATCCTCATCTGCTCGGCCGCCTGCTCCTGGTAGAGCCCGTTCAGGTCGGCCAGGCGTAGCGCTTCGACTTCGTCCAGGGTCAAGATCACCTGTTCCAGCGTGCAGGCCGGGACCCCGGCCGGCTTGAAGAAGCCCACCGTCGGCTTGCAACCGATATGACGCAAACAACAAGGCCGGGGCATTGGAACCCTTTCTGTTCAGGTGCCATTATGAACATATGTTCACAACTCTGCCTCGTCAAGAGCTATTTCCATTTTTTCTTTGCGCCGGTGCCGCTTACGCAAAAGGCTCGCTGGAATTGAGCACCGCACGCGTTGGTCTCCTCCTTTTTGATGGCTACGATAACGCAAAGACTATCTCTATCCAGAAAGTGAGGCGTCGCATGAAGAGGACGGTGCTGGGTCTCATCGTAACCGCGATCATAACGCCGTGCAGCTTCCCGGGCCTGATCGAACCGGTGCAGGCACAAGGGGTCCCGGGACCGCCAATCTGGGTCCCCAAACGCGATGGATCGCGTTTGGGAGCCCTATCCCGATTGGCCGTTGGAACAAGTCCGAGCCTTCCCTTCCTGCAGGGGCGGGTCCAAGAGAGCCAATCAGGAGATTGGCGGTCCCAGGGCTGGGGGCCCCAGGCCGGCCCTGCCATCGACATTGGGTTCTTCTATGATCGTCTGGCGCCCTATGGCGACTGGCGGCAGCATGCCCAATGGGGCTGGGTCTGGTCGCCCCGCGGCGTGCCCATCAATTGGCGGCCCTATACCTATGGACACTGGGTCTATACTGACGATTATGGCTGGCTCTGGGAATCCGATGAAGACTGGGGCTGGGCGTGCTTCCACTACGGCCGGTGGGACTGGGATGACGAGTTCGGCTGGTTCTGGGTGCCCGGCTCGTACTGGGGACCGGCCTGGGTCGCGTGGCGAACCGGTCCGGGCGTAATCGGCTGGTGCCCACTGCCGCCGCCGGTCCGGTGGCGCGGGCGTTCGGGCTGAACTTCGACGGCTTCAATCTGGATCTTATCCCCACGTGGGAATGGGTCTTCGTGGACACGACCTTCTTCGATGCCCCCGGCTCTACGAGCACGTCTTCCTACCCTCCCGCAATGTCGTCTTCCTGCGCGAGACCCGGCCTATCATCCGCTTCGAGAGTGTGGACGGCCGGATCGTGAACCGCGCCTTCTCCGACCGGGACATCGAGGCTTTCACGCACCGCCGGGTGACGCACTTCCGCGTGCGGCACGTCGATAGTCCGTCCGCCACGCGTCTGGCCCGCGAGCGGGATGGCGAGGTCAGTGTCTTCAACCCCCGGATCGGACGGGGACCGGCCGGCCTGACCCCTCCCGGACCTGGTGAGCTGGAAAGACGCCACGCCGCGGAACGCTCCCAGCTCCAGGAGCAGCAACGAGCCGAGCAGTCCCGCCAGGAAGAACGTCATCGGGCCGAACGCGCGACGCCCAGCGGCGGGGTGGAACAGGTGCAGCGCCAACACGAAGCGGAGCGGCAAGCCCTGCAAGAGGAGCATGAGCGGCAGCGGCAGACCCTCGAAAACCGCCAGATGCACGAGCGCCAGGAATCGGCACGGCCTCAAGCACGAGCCGCTGCGCCTGCGCGTCCGGAACCACGAACAAACGCGCCTGCCGGGGGAGGCCGCGTTGCGGGAGCCCCGGAGGCTGGAGGGCGCGCGATGCGCCGCTGACCGAAAGACCCGAAATCCCAAGGACCAAATCCCAAACAAGCCCCGAGCACCAAATCGCAAATTCCAAACGACCTGGGCGGCGTCGAGGTTTGGATCGGGTGCATGACCGCTGTTGCGTAGTTCGGGGTTCCGCCTTCAGGCGGGTGTGAGAGTCTTCCGGCGCAGCCGGCTCCATTTCACACGGACGCAGGACTTTCCGGGCTATACGGCGGTTTGACCCGCCTAAAGGCGGAACTCCGAACGTCGCTGGTGTGACGCAAGAACGGACATGCACCCGTTTGGACCCCTCTCATTGTCCTCTCATCCCGGAGACGGTAAGGTAGGGAGATGCGTCTGTTGTTGATCGAAGACTACCGGCCTTTGCGCGAGTCTCTGGCCAAGGGGCTGCGGGAGGCGAGCTTTGCTGTGGACGCCACCGGCGATGGCGCGGAGGGTCTGTGGTATGCCCGGGGCAACGATTACGACGTGATCATCCTCGATCTGATGCTCCCCGGCATGGACGGGCTGAGCATTCTCCAGCAGCTCCGCGCCGAGGGCCGACCGAACCACGTGCTGATCCTGACGGCCAAGGATACCATGGATGACCGTATCGCCGGCCTGGACCTTGGCGCCGACGACTACATGGTCAAGCCGTTCGCCTTCCGGGAACTTCTGGCCCGCGTCCGAGCGCCTGCTGCGCCGCAGTTACCGAACCAAGAATCCCCGCCTCGAGATTCAAGACCTCCGGATCGACCTGGCGGCCCAGCGGGTCTGGCGCGGCGGAGAGGAGATTGTGCTGACGCCGCGGGAGTACGCCCTGCTGGAGTATCTGGCCATGCGAGCCGGCCAAGTGGTCTCCCGCACGGATATCTGGGAGCATGTCTACGAGTTCAACTCGTCCGCCTCCAGCAATGTCGTCGATGTCTACATCGGCTACCTGCGCAAGAAGATCGAGCGACCGGACCGGCCTGGCCCTGATCAACACCATCAGGGGACGCGGCTATACGCTGGGAGCGGAATCGTGATGACCTCGCTGCGAACTCGTCTGCTCGCCGGCACCGTCGGCGGCATGGTCCTGCTGCTGACGGTGCTCAGCCTCATCGTCTATGGGACGATCCGCCGGGCGTTGTCCGAGCAATTCGACGCCGGCCTGGAATCGACCGCGCAACTGATCGCGGCCGTCATCGAACAGGACGTCGACGAGGTGGAACTTGGGCTCGAGGTTCAGCAGATGCCCGAATTCCGCGACGGGAAGCATCAAGCCTTTTCCAGCTCTGGCAGACGGACGGAATCGTCATGGCGAAGTCGCCCGCCCTGCACGCTGATGACCTGTGGCGGCTCGAGGACAATGTTGCCTCCCCGGCATTTATGGATTTGCAGAGGAGCGGAGGCAGACCGCTCCGAGCCGTCGGGCTGCGGTTCGTGGCCCGGCCGGCCGACAACGACGGGAAGCCGCCCCCGAAGATAAATCCGACGACGATGTGCCTGACGGTGGCTCGCGATGCGACGGAGTTGCACAGTCAGCTTCGTTTTCTGCGTTGGCTCCTTTTGACGGCGTCAGCCGCTGTCACGGGTTTGTCGCTGGTGATCGCGCTGGTCGTGATCCGGCACGGCTTGGCTCCCTTGAACGCGATCGCCGCGCAAATTGGGGCGATCCGGGCGGAAGACCTCGCCGCCCGCGTCGATACAACGGGCACGCCGAGCGAGATAGCTCCTATCCAGAACCGCCTCAACGACCTGCTGCGACGGCTCCAGGCGTCGTTCCTGCGGGAGCGGCGATTCACCGCCGACGTGGCCCACGAATTGCGAACCCCTCTGGCAGGCGTTCGCTCGACCCTCGAGGTGACTCTGATGCGTGCCCGCGCCGAGCCCGGAGTATCAGGCGGTACTGTCCGAATGCCTGGGGATCGTCCAAAACATGCAGACGATGGTCAATAACCTGTTGATGCTGGCGCGTCTCGATACCCGGCAGATGGTCTTTCGCCGGGAGCGCATCGGGCTGGCGGACCTCGTCGAGGCCTGCTGGCGTCCGTTGGCCGAACGGGCTGGGCCGCGTCAAATCGCTTTCGAAGCCACGATCAGCGACGACCTCACATGCCTTTGCGATCCGGACAACCTCTCTATGGTCGTGTCGAACCTCTTGGCCAACGCCGCTGAGTACACCAACGACGGCGGCCGCATCCGAGCCACCGCTTATCCGGTCGACGGGCACGTGGAGTTGAGCATCGCCAACACGGGCTGCACCCTGACCCAGGAGCAGATGGCCCAAGTCTTCGATCGTTTCTGGCGCGGCGATTCGTCACGTCAGGAGACTGGCGTGCACTGCGGCCTGGGCTTGGCCTTGGTGCAGAGACTCATGACGGCCCTGGGCGGCTCGGCCACCGCCGAGTTGCAGGCCGGCGGGGTCTTTGCCGTCCGGATCAGCATGGGCACCGACCCGACCGAGCACCGTTGACCGCGAAAAACCTGTTCGGTGCTGCCGGTTTCTCATCATTGTCTCATCATCGCAGTCTACGATGGAGGTTGTGGTCAACCGCATCACACATCTCGGACATGAGCTGCGCTATGCCCAGATAGGGGTCGGCGTGCTCCTTTCCGCCACCGCGTTGACATTTCTGATCTACCTGCTCTGGGATGAGCCGGTGCGACAATGGCTCTTGGTCCATCCCAGTACCTGGCACGAGCAGGCCTGGGTGGATGCTTTCCGGCAGTTGGGCAAGGCCTACATTCCCATTTGGTTGCTGCTGTTGTGGAGTTGCCTCACCAACCGCTGGCGGCCCACCGTGATGACGCTCATGGCCCTGCTGCTGGTGGGTCTGAGCGTCTGCTCGCTCAAGGCGGTGGCCTCGCGAAGCCGTCCCAACGATCCCGCGCGGCTCTCCCAAAAGTTGTCGGCGTCCGAACTGAGTCGCTCCTGGCAACGAGGGGTCTCCTTTCCTTCCGGGGATACGGCCGCAGCGTTTGCTGTGGCTACGGTTCTGGCTTTCACGATCCGCCGGGCTTGGGCCGTACTGTTCCTGGCGGCCGCCGGCGCTATCGGCCTGCTCCGCGTCACAGCGTTGGTCCACTACCCGTCCGACGTCTTTGCCGGAATGACGATCGGCGTTCTGGCAGGCTGGTGGTCCGTCCACTGGGTCCTGCGTGGCTGCCGGAAAAGGAACTCGCAGTGAGAGGCCGCTGGCGGATCCTGCTGGGGGTGCTGCTGGCAGTCCTCGTGCCGTTACTCGGCCCGCGGACCGGCATGGAACCACTGCTGGTCTTTCTGCGGTTTTACGGCCCGGCGACCGGCGGGCTCCTCCTGCTCGGGGCGCTGGTCCAACGGTGGTCCCAAACTTGACGCCAAGAAATAGAAGGGTTAGAAATGGGCCCATGCAACCTATGAAGATCAGGGAATCTGTTCGGGCAGGGTGGGCGCTAGTGCCCACCCTGCTCTTTTTTACCGGCTGCGCCCACTATGAGGCCCGGCCCTTGTCGCCCGACCAGACGGCGGCCCAGTTCGAGGCCCGCACGCTCGACGACCCGGGACTCCAGAAGTTTATCGAGCAGAATCGCCGTAGGGGCAACCCCCCGTGGTTGCCCGAGGAGCGGGCGGGCACAGGGTCCCGCCCCTACGTGTGGGATCTGGACACGTTGACGCTCGTGGCCCTCTACTACCATCCCAGCTTGGACGTGGCGCGCGCCCATTGGGCCACCGCCCAGGCGGGGATCCGGACCGCCGGTCAGCGTCCCAATCCGGCCGTCAGTGCCGCGCCCCAATATGTCTCCAACCCGGCCCCCGGCGATCCGTTTTGGGTGGCGGCTTTCACCTTCGAGCCGACCATCGAGACCGCCGGCAAGCGCGGCCACCGCATCGAAGAGGCCCAGCAGACGGCCGAGTCCGCGCGCCTGAGCCTCGCCGTCCAGGCCTGGCAGGTGCGCAGCCAGTTACGGACAAGTCTCGTGGACTATGCTACGGCCCGCCAACGGGTCGTTCTGCTGCGGAGCGTGCGGGATGCCCAAGAGCAGAGCCTGAAGCTGCTGGAAGGTCGCTTGGCCGCCGGCGAGATCGGCGCCATCGAGTTGGCGACGCCGCGCGTGGCCTTGATTCGGGCCCAGGCCGATCTCACCGATGCGCAGCGTCAGGTGGCCGACACCCGCGCGGCCCTGGCCCAAGCGCTGGGTCTGCCGCTGCGGGCCCTCGCAGGACGGGAGGTCCACTTTGAGTTATCAGTTCCCAGTTTTCAGTTCCCAGTTCCCGGCTTCGCTCCAACTGACAACCGACAACTGACAACTGGCAACTTACCCGCGGAGCTACGCTCCCAGGCGCTACACCATCGGGCGGACCTCTTGGCCGCGCTGGCCGATTACGCCGCCAGCCAGGCGGCCCTTCAACTTGAAATTGCCAAGCAGTATCCGGACATTCGCCTGGGCCCTGGTTATGAATACGACCAAGGCTTGCACAAGTGGGGCTTGTCCGTAGCGACGGACGCCTTGCCCGTGTTCCACCGCAACCAGGGCCCCATCGCCGAGGCCGAGGCCAAGCGCAGCGAGGCGGCGGCGAAGTTCCTCGCGCTGCAGATCCAAGTCATCGACGCCATCGACCGGGCCACGGCGGCGCTGGCCGCCGCACAGGAACAGTTGCGGCAGACCGAAGCCCTGCTCACCGCCCAGCGTCAGCACGTGCAAGCGGTCGAAGCGATGGTCAAAGCGGGCGCGACCGACCAGTTCGACCTGCGTCGGCCCAAGTCGAAGTGGCTACGACCGAGGTGGCCCGCCTCGATGCGCTGGTCAAAGTCCAGCAGGCGCTCGGCCAGCTTGAAGATGCCATGCAGTACCCCGCGGAGGCCTTGCCATCTGTCGAAAAAAATCCGCGGGAAGAAAGAACGGAATAATGGAATATTGGAATACTGGAAGAATGGGATTGAGGCGCTGCGGCCACCCATTATTCCATCATTCCAACATTCCATTATTCCAATCTCTCGTGTGAAGGAGATGCGGTTGTGAGCAGAGTCATTTTGGGGGTCCTGGTCGGCCTTGCTCTCGGAGCGGCAGGCACGATCGTCCTTGTGAAATACCCTGAGGTCCGCGGAGTATCTGAAGCTTCCCGAAGCAGAGAAGGGCAGGAAGCAAACGCCCCCGCCGAGGAATCCTTTGTCCGGCACGACCCCGGCGGCCAGGCAGTCGTCAAGTTGGACCCGAACGAACAGACCCGGATCGGGCTGAAGGTCGCGGCGTTGCAGGCCGCCCAGGCGCCCGCGGAGATGCAGAGGTTTCGGCCGGGTCCTCGATCCGGCGCCGCTGGCGGCGTTGGTCGCGGAAGGCGCCACGGATCAAGCCGCTCTTCAGGCCTCAACCAAGGAATACGAGAGAGTCAAGACCCTCTTCGCGCAGAACCAGAACGCTTCCGCCAAGGCCCTGGAGACCGCCGAAGCGGCGCTGAACAAAGACCAGGTCGCGCTCGAATCCGTAAAGCTGCGGTTGCTGGCCGGCTGGGGCAAGGAAATCGCCTCCCGGCCGGACCTGCCGGCGTTCGTCGCCTCGTTGGCGGCACGCCAAGCCGCCCTGATCCGCGTGGACCTGCCGCTGGGCGACCGGCCCAAGGCCCCGCCGGTTGGCGGGCGCGTGGCCCCGGTCGGCGCTCCGGAGAACGTGATCGAGGCACAGATGATCGGCCCCGCCGCCACCACCGATCCGCAAGCGCAGACTGAAGGATATTTGTTCCTGGTAGGGGCGGGCCCCCGTGCCCGCCCGGAGGAAGGGCAACCACAGGGTCGGGACCCCAAACGCGATAAGATCGCGTTTGGGAACCCGATTGCCCCTACCGGGTTCGCTCCCGGCGCGGCCCTGGTGGCGTGGCTGGCACTCCCCGGGGAGCCACGCTCCGGCGTGATCGTCCCGCGCGATGCCGTGCTGCGACATGAGGGCGAGACCTTCATCTATCTCCAGAAGGATGACGTGTTCCAGCGCCAAGCCGTCGCCCTGGAGCGTCCGGTCGCCGATGGCTGGTTTGTAGGCGTAGGGGCGAATGATCATTCGCCCGATCGGGCGGATAACACTCGCCCCTACAACCCCAGGAGAAGGTCGTCGTCGTCGGAGCCCAGCAATTGCTCTCCGAGGAACTCAAGGGACAAGGGGGAGAGGAATAGAATTTGTGATTTCTGATTTTTGATTGCTGATTTGACACCTTCCGCTCTCTTCAATCAAAAATCAACCATCAAAAATCAACCTTTCTCGGTCAATGAGGACAGGTCCCCATGTTGCAAGCTCTCGTCAGATTCTCCCTTCGATACCGCACGGTCGTGGTCGTTCTGGCGGGCCTTCTGCTCGCCTACGGGATCTACGTGGCCGAGAACGCCAAGCTCGATGTGTTCCCGAATTTCGTCCAGCCGCAGGTCGCGATCCAGACCGAGGCGCCGGGCTTGTCGCCCGAGCAGGTGGAGCTGCTCGTCACCCGGCCGGTGGAAACGGCCGTCAACGGCCTGGGCGACATGGAATCGCTTCGCTCGGAGTCCATCGAGGGGCTGTCCATCATCACGGCCGTGTTCAAGGAAGGCACGGACGTGTTCCTGGCCCGCCAGATGCTGGCAGAGAAGATGGCGGAGACCGCCGGAACCCTGCCCACGGGCGTGGAGACGCCGCGGATGACCCCGCTGACCTCGTCCACGATGGACCTGCTCAAGATCGGCCTGGTCTCGGACAAGATGACACCGATGCAATTGCGGAGCTTCGCCGACTGGACTCTCAAGCCCCGGCTGCTCTCCGTGCCGGGCGTCGCCAAATGCAGCAGCTTCGGCGGCGAGGTCCGCCAGCTGCAGATCCAGCTTCTGCCGGAGCGGCTGATCGCCAACAATCTCACGCTCGCCGACGTGCTCACGGCCGCCAAGGCCTCGACGGCCGTTATGGGGGCGGGCTTCGTCGAAACCAGCAATCAACGGATCACGATCCAGACCGAAGGCCAAGCCCTGACGCCGGACGCGCTCGGCGAGGTCACGGTCGCTCATGTCAACGGCATCAGCGTGCGGCTTAAGGACGTAGCCAATGTCGTGGAAGCCGGCGAGCCCAAGTTCGGCGACACGGTCATCATGGGCCGGCCGGGCGTGCTGATGACCATGTCCAGCCAGTACGGCGCCAACACGATGGAAGTGACGATCGCCCTGGAGGCGGCCATCGAAGAGATGAAACCGGTCTTCGCGAAGGAAGGCATCACGCTCTATCCCCGCCTGCACCGGCCCGCGACGTTCATCGAGACCGCCATCCGCAACATGAGGCACTCGCTGCTGCTCGGCGGCATGTTGGTGGCCATCGTCCTGTTTCTGCTATTGGGCAGTGTGCGCACCGCGGTGATCTCCCTGATGGCCATCCCGTTGTCGCTGTTGACGGCCGTCATCGTGCTCACGCGGTTCGGCATCACGATCAACACGATCACGCTGGGCGGCCTGGCCATCGCGTTGGGCGAAGTCGTGGATGACTCGATCATCGACGTGGAGAACATCTTCCGCCGGCTGCGGGAGAACAAGGCGTTGCCCAAACCGCGGCCGATCTTCCACGTGGTGCTGGACGCCTCGCTGGAAGTCCGGTGTGCCGTCATCTACGCCACGTTCACGGTCGCCCTGATCTTCCTGCCGGTGCTGACGTTGACCGGGCTGCAAGGCAGTTTCTTCGCCCCGCTGGCGCTCAGCTATGTTCTGGCCATCCTGGCGTCCCTGCTGGTGGCCCTAACGCTGACGCCGGCGCTGTCGTACCTGCTGTTTGACAAGGGCGCCCGCAAGGCCCGGGAGCCGCACCTCCAGCACGTGCTCAAGTTCATCTATCGTGGCATTCTGCGCGTCACCACGCGTTGGCCGCGTACGATCATCGTCGTGGTGGCCGCGATCTGCATCGCGGCCTTGACGCGTTTGTCCTCCTTCGGCGGCGAGTTCCTGCCGGACTTCCGTGAAGGCCATTTCGTCCTCCAAGTGTTCGCCGCTCCCGGCACCTCGCTGCCCGAGATGCTGCGCATCGGGACCCGCATCTCCGAAGCGCTGCTGAAGGACCCGCATATCGCCACGGTCGAGCAGCAGGTGGGCCGGGCGGAGTTGGGGGAAGATCCGTGGGGCCCGGAGCGCAGCGAGTTTCACGTGGATCTCAAGCCGATGCCCGGCCGGGAAGAAGCGACCATGGCCGATGAAATCCGCGCTATCCTCAAACAGTTCCCCGGCGTCACGTACGAGGTGGTGACCTTCCTGGGCGACCGGATCAGCGAAACGATTTCCGGTGAAGTCTCACCGGTCGTCGTCAACATCTTCGGCGAAGACCTCGACCTGCTGGATGTCAAGGCCGCCGAGGTGGCGAAGGTCCTGGAATCCGTGCCCGGGGCGGCGGACGTGAAAGTCAAGGCCCCGCCCGGTGCGCCGTGCATGGCCGTGCGTTTGAAGTTCGACCGCTTGACTCAATTCGGCCTGCGGCCGGTGGAAGTCATGGAAGCGGTGCAGACCGCCTACCAGGGCTCGGTCGTCGCGCAGACCTATCGCGGCAACGAGGTCGCCACAGTGGCGGTGATCCTGGAGCCCTCCCAACGCCAGGATCCCGAGACTATCGGTATCCTCATGTTGGCCGGGCCACAGAACCTCCGCGTGCCGCTGCGCGAAGTGGCGGACATCTATCCCACCAGCGGACGGCATTCGATCATGCACGAAGGCGCCCGGCGGCGTCAGACTGTCACGTGCGCCACCAGCGGGCGAGACATCAGCTCGTTCGTAGAGGATGCCAAAAAGCAAGTCGCCGCCAAGGTCAGTTTCCCCGGCGGCACCTACGCCGTATTCAGCGGCGCCGCGCAAGCGAAGGCGCAGGCGCAGCGGGAGTTGCTGCTCCATTCCGCCATCGCGGCCGTAGGAATCTTGTTGCTGCTGGCCGTCGCGTTCGGCAACGCCCGGAACCTGTTGCTGGTGCTGTGCAACGTGCCGTTTGCCCTCGTCGGCGGCATTCTGGCCGTCTGGGTCACCCAGAAGCTCGCCCCCGCCGGCGCGGGCGGATTGACGATCGGCGCGCTGGTCGGCTTCGTGACACTCTTCGGCATCACCACGCGTAACTCGATCATGATGATCTCCCACTTCGAGCACCTGGTGGACAAGGAAGGCATGACCTGGGGTCTCGACGCGGCGGTCCGCGGCGCCTCCGAGCGGTTGATCCCCATTCTGATGACCGCGACGGTGACAGCCCTGGGCCTCTTGCCTCTGGCCTTGGGCACTGGGGAAGCCGGCCGCGAGATCGAGGGCCCGATGGCTATCGTCATCCTCGGCGGCCTGATCACCTCCACCACGCTCAACCTGTTCGTCCTCCCGACCCTGGCCTTGCGCTACGGCCGATTCGTGCCGACGCCCGATATAGGAGAATAAAATAATGAATGATATACTTAACAAACACACGCCTATTGCACCAGCCGGGGCCTACGGTACAATGCAGCCATGATCGCCAACAAGATACGACCATGTCTGTACGGGCTATCATGGAACAGCTATCTCATTCTCTGCGCTGCACGTAGGCTCACTTGACGCACCCATGTTGATGTATCCGTGCCTTCGGATTGAGCAGCAGCCTCAAGCGTCCGCACTTCTTCAGGGGTGAGGCATACCTGCAACCTGCGTACCTTGCGTTCTGCTTCTGGTAGTTTGGGTCGTCCAAGCTTAGTCATGCACTCCATTTTGCAGAATATCTTCGTTGTCTCAACCTTTTTCTATGTATTCTATTGATGGTCACAGTATAATGTGTATAATAATTATTCGAGTGACAGAATTGTTCGTGGCGATCATGCGAGAAGAAGGACATGGCCCGCAAACCCCGGATCAAGGGGACGAGCAAGCCGGGACGCGGCACGTCCAAGAAGCCTGTCATGGTGCTTGTCGAGCGTGCAGGAAAAGCTCGATCCATGCCGATAGAGAAAGTGGACGGTGCCACATTGAAGGGCGAAGTCCGAAAACACGTTGACGCATCGGCGCAAGATCAGGACGGATGAGTGGAAAGCCTACGGCGGTCTGGGCAAGGAGTTCGCCAGCCATGACGTGATTTGCCACGGGTCCGGTGACTATGCCCCAAAGCGCGACGATGGCGTCTCCGTCAACACGAACAGCGCCGAGAGCTTTTTTGCCTTGCTGAAGCGCGGACGCTATGGTATATTCCACTGGTTTAGTAGGGAGCATACGCATCGGTACTGTGACGAGTTTGAGTTCCGGCGGGACCGCCGGAAGGTGAGTGACGGTGAGCGAATGGTTGCCGCGATCAAAGGTGCCGAAGGAAAGAGGCTGATGTACCGGGACTCATAATAGGTAGTGCGGCTATGGCTGAAAAACGGATACCCCCCAACACGGTGCAATTCTACATTGAGGGTCCCAAGATAACCGCAGACGACTTCCGCCGGTGCGTGCGTAATTTCCTTGACCTGCTCAATGAGGTAACCATTGACGTGTCCGGGAGGAAGAAGGCGGTCGAGTGGATTATCTCCGTTGCACCAGGCAGTATAGGTCTACTTGCGACGCCACGCCCACAAACGGTGACGCCACGGTGGGCAGACGCATTGCTCATTCGTTTGGAGACGGCCTATCACAGATAAACAAGAGGAAACGCCCGCAGCACTTCTCTGACCAAGCGTTGGAACACCTGTCTGAATTGGGTTCTGTCCTTCGTGCAGAGAATGGTGGCGTGAGTTCTATCCGCATGGGGGCAGGAAGGCGCGTAAAGGAAATTACCCCAAAGAGTATGGCGTGCGTCAATGACCTGCTCGGCACTCGCACCAAAGCTTACGGCACGGTCGAGGGACAGCTTCTGGTGTTGGAACTCAGCGGTCGTCTCAATTTCGGCATAAACGAGACCCTCACGGGGAAGCGCGTGAAGTGTTACTTCGGCGAGGATCTATATAACGATGTGATAAAGGCTCTCAAGCAGCGTGTGGCTGCGTATGGATTGATTAGCTACCGCCAGGACGGTGCTCCAAAGAGCATTCAGATAGAGAAGATTCATGCTTTTCCGGAAGACAGCGAGCTTCCGAAGTTCAAAGACATAATCGGTCTGTTTTCTGAGTGAGCTATGACAAAGGACATCGTCTATTGGGATGCGAACTGTTTCCTGGGTTTGTTGAACAATGAGAAAGAAAAGGTCAAATGTTGTCAGGGAGTGATGAAGAAGGCTGAGGCTGGGGAACTGGTCATCGTTACATCGGCACTTACCCTGATCGAAGTCATCAAGATGAAGGGGCAGCCCAGACTAACCAGCACCGTAGAAAAGACAATCCGAGGGTTCTTCGAGAACTCCTTCATGTCTATCCAGAACGTGGACCGCGACGTGGGGATTAAGGCCCGCGAACTGATGTGGAAGCACGGCGATCTATTGCCCAAAGACTCCATTCATGTTGCCACCGCCATACTGCGGAAAGTCCCCAAGCTGCATACGTTCGACGGGTACTTGCTCTCACTGGACGGGAAGTGCGGAACATCTAAATTGACTATCTGCAAGCCGAACCTCGGGTATCAGATGGGTTTTGAGGATCTGCCCAATGAAGAAGGGGCACAGGAAGACAACAATCAACAGGATTCCCCTCCCGTTTGAGAAGGCCATAGAGGGCCTGCTATCGGTCCCGCCCAAGAAGAAGCACGCCCGAAAGAGAAGGCCAGCTAAGTAGTGGTGGTCACGCTGGTCCGGCTGGGGCTGGGTTTGCGAAGTATATCATTCCGAAAAGGAAGAAGTGAAAAGCAAAAAGTCCGGAGCGTGTCGCGGCTTTTTACCTTTTTCCTTTTGCCTCTCTTCATAGAACTTGCACGATGGCGAAGATCAGGACAAAACCGGCCAGCGTGGCCAGCAGGGAGACCAGGGGTGGGTTCTTCTCGTGGGCCTCCGGCAACAGGTCGCTGGCGCCGAGATAGAGAAAGCCGCCCGCGAAGAAAGGCAGCAAATAGACCAGGACCTTCGGCGGAGCGGCGATGAAAAGCGTGCTGACCGCCCCCAGCACCGGCGCCACGGCATCGACAATCAGCATCTTCAGAGACGACCGCAGGGAGCTGCCCGCGTGGAGCATAATCGTCACCGTATTCATGCCATCGGAGAAATCATGGGCAATGACGGCCGCCGCTACGAGTAGACCGGCCTCCGTATTTGCCTGAAAGCCCAGCCCGATCGCGAATCCATCCATGAAGCTGTGGAGGGAAAGCTCGGAGGCGCCGAACCAGCCCGCCTGCGGATGACGGACATTGCGGCACTCGCCGCCTTCGCAGATGTGGTGGACGGAGATGTAGCGGCTCAACGTTAGAAGAAACAGGAATCCCACCGCTACAACGTACATGACATTCTGAGGCGGGATCTTCGCTTCGGCGCCCAGCTTCAACGCCTCCGGCAGAAGATCGAACAGCGGCACGGCGATCAAGACGCCCGACGCGAACGCGGCGAGAGTGCCGAACCAAGTCCGGAACCTGGCGGCCGCCAGTCCCCCCGAGAGGGTGGAAAGAAAGGCCACAGCCTGAAAAGTAACGCATCCACAGTTCTGCCCAATTCCGTTCTACCGTGCACAATATCGCTGCACTTAATCCCGGGCGGCCAACAGCTCGGCGATCCGCCGGCGCATCCACTGGTCGCCCTGAGCGCCCTGCCAATTGAGTTCGCCGCACCACCAATACCGCACGAAACCGCTTTTGTCGATCAAATATACGCTCGGCCAGATGTGGTTGGCCCAGCGGCCTCCAGTTCCGGCTCTCGTTATCCACGGCAATCGGGTACTTCAGACCCGCCTCGGCCGCCTTCTGCCGGACTTTGGCAATATCATGCTCTTCCTGCGTCTCCGGCCGGTGGATGCCGACGATCACGAGCTTATCCCGGTCGAACAGCCTGCCACTCGTTGTAGAGCGGGAGGTTGTGAATGCAGTTGATGCAGCCGAAGGTGTAGAAATGAACCACGATCACCTGGCCCCGCAGTTGCGCCAGCGTCAGGGGCGGGGAATTGATCCACTCCGTCACGCCTTCGAGCTCGGGCGCCTGCAGGCGGCGGCCGGCACAGCAGAGACATCGAACGGCGGCCCCATGATCTCGGTGAGCGCACGACGCTGCCGGTCGGTCAGAAGGGCGAGAGCCTCTCGTTCCATCCGGGCGCGCGTAATCCGGCAGGTGGAGAAGAGCGAGCCGGCGTGCCCAAGACGGCCAGGAGCTTGAGGTGCTGCGCATCGGACAGACCCAGAGCTATCGCCACGTGTGGTTCGAGCATCGCCTGCACGCCCAGCGCCCGCACCGTGAGCTGGTCCAGACGGTTGCGCTGTCGCTGGGCAAGAGTAGGCGCCAGCGTCGTCCGGAGCGTGTCCAGAAGCGGGCGAGCCGCCGGATTCCGAGCTTCGGGCGGCAGATCCCGCAGCCGCCACAACTAGAGACTTGTTCGATCAACCGCTGGTGCAATGGCCTTCGCCTGCTCGGCACTCAGGCCTACTTCCGCACGGGCAGACTCGCTGTACAACAGCATCGTCATCGGGTGCGGAATAGGGATCACTGCCCCTGGAGGACGGCTCGACACGGCGTGAGCGGCTTCCCCGGCAAGGGTCAGACTGAAAAGGACCACGACATCGGCGGGTACTTGTACCTCAATGTCTCCCGCGTGTCATTCTCAAGGACTGGTCACCGCACTGGGCTGCGGCTTGAAGATCGGCCGGTAGATGTGGCAATACGGCGTCTGGCCGTTGTGCTGGTAGTAGTCCTGATGGTAGTCCTCCGCCCGCCAGAACGGGCCCGCTTTGGTGATCTCCGTCTTGACATCATAGCCCATCTGCCGCAATTCCTGCACCAACTGTTCGGCGATCCGCTTTTGCTCGTCGTTCAGGTAGAAGATCGCGGAGCGGTATTGGTGGCCGATGTCCGGCCCCTGGCGATTCAATTGGGTGAAATCGTGGGTCTCGAAGAAGAGCTTGGCCAGCTTCTCATAACTGGTTTTCGCCGGATCGTAGATGACTTCAACCGACTCGGCATGGCCGGTCCGGCCGGTACAGACCTGTTTGTACGTCGGATGATCGACATGCCCGCCCGTATAACCCACGGTCGTGGAGATCACGCCGGGGGCTCGCTGCAAGTAGTACTGCGTGCCCCAGAAACAGCCGGAAGCAAAAATCGCCCGCTCTGTTGCCGGAGGACGGAGGACAGAGGACGGAGGACTGACAGGTTCGCTCGTCTGCACGCTGCCCTCTGTCTTCTGTCTTCTGTCGTCTGTCTTCTGTCCTGCGTCCTCCGCTTTCTGGACCCGCTTCTCGGCCGGGATGAAATCCATCGAGATCGAATTCACGCAGTAGCGCGTGTTCTGCTCGGTCAAGCATCGCCCAGAAAGACATGGCCGAGATGGGCGCCGCAGTTGGCGCAGATGATCTCCGTTCGCACGCCGTCCGCGTCCGGCTGCCATTTGACGTGCCCGGGGATCTGCTCGTCGAAGCTCGGCCAGCCGCAGTCGGACCGGAACTTGGACGAGGACTCGAACAACTCGGCCCCGCACCGCCGGCACGTATAGACCCCCTTCTCGAAGTGTTTGTAGTACTTGCCTGTAAACGGCGCCTCCGTGCCCTTGCGCACCGATGACTCGTTCTTCTTCTGCCGTCAGATTCCTGTTCATGTTCTTCTCTCGATACAGCGCAATCGCGCTGATGCCAATATCCGCGTTGAATTCTCTCTTGCCTGCCACGACGGCAATGCTCGCGAGTGCCGCCGGATTCAGAAGCCGCGTCAGGCCCACCGGCACGAAGCTCCCGAACGGCAACTTGATCTCCTGCCACTGCCCGCCGGCTTGGAACTCGGCCTGGTAATACAGCCCCGGAGAGCGAGTATCGCCGGTCCGCAGGTGAATCGCGTAGGTTTCGCCATTCCCCCGGACACTAAGCCGGATACCATCATACGCACGGGCGTCGAGCGGCCGGCGTTTTGAAACCAGCGGCCATCTCGCCCGGATGAATCCCACCGCTCCCTTTATCGAAACGGCCCCCGTCAGGTGCAGACTCGTCCGGCCTTCCACCTCCTCAACCCGTGCACTTCCCACCGCCGCCCCGTCAATACCTCGACCTTGCACAAGTTCCCACTTGGCCGCCGAAGGACCCTGGCCCGCCGGAGCGGAGAAATCGTCGATCACCAGTTTGTCATCAACCACCGGTCCGGAGCCGGCCCAGACAGCCGCCACGGCCAGACCCGCGGCAACCACGAAAACCCATTTCCTCTTCATGGTCCGACCTTTCACAGACGTCCTGTTTATGAACTATACAGGCTTCGCCTGGTGATTGTTTGGGCCATCTGACCCAACCCCGTAGGATGGGCTTTAGCCCATGCTGCTGCGGTGCGGCCACTGGGCAATCTCCGCATGGGCTAAAGCCCATCCTACATAGTCACACGGCTTCAGTCACTGAAGCACACGATACAGCCGTCCATCGTGGCTAAATAGAGCCGGCCATTCGCCGCCGCCATGCCGTCGAAGACCGGTGGACTGGCCAGATCATATCGGGCCAGGGTTTTGCCCTCGCGGGCCGAGACGGCCAGGAGGGCACCGCCTTTGTGCCTTCCCAGGCCCCGGTCGGATCGTCGCTCGTAAAGATGTCCGGCGGACCGGCAAAGAACAGGGTGTCGCCCGCCAAGACCAGCGCCCGCGCCAGCACCGGCAACCTGACACTCCACTGGTATTGTTTGACCGGCTTGAGATCGACGTTCCGTCGCCTTTTCTCCATGGCGAACGCGTGGTAGTAGGTAAAGCGATGGTCGGCATCCTGGTTCGGCTGGTAATTGAAGATGGTCTCGGCATCAATCCCGACGTGGGCCCCGGTGTGGGCGTACTGATTGAGTCCGAAGCCGTATACGGTATCCCCATCCACGACGAGCAAGCGGCCTGACGGGAGCCGGTTGCCCATGTTCGGCCAGCCGGCGTAGTTGGTCCCCATCGTGGTCCCGATCAGCCAATACGTCCGGTGCCACCACGTGCCATCGAGGAACCCCGCCGCACTGAAGAGGTGGTCCACGTTGCCCGGCTGGGGTTGGCCTGCCAGATCGAAGCGTCGGTGCCTCATGTAGACCGAGGAGTCGTCGCACGAGAGAATGTCCGGCAAGGCGCCCGGCATATTCGTGCCTTGGACGACGTCCTTCTTCTGGAAACCGGTTTGCGGATCGCGGTCGTCCAGCGGCGTCTCCGACAGCAGCGCGCCGGTCTTGGCCTCCAGCCGGCACAGGCGCATGCCGCCGTCCAGATAGGACGACCGGCCCGCCGCACAGTACACCACTCCGTCGCGCACCAGGACGCTGCCGCTGACGGGCCAGAGCGATTCGAGCTGCCCATAGGCGACGATCCGCCGCTCGTAAGGAGCCGCGCGAAGCGCCAGGCGAGAGCCCCATCCGCCGTCCGCAGGCAGTAGACCCAGCCGTCGGCGCTGCCGAACAGGACCCGTCCCTGCCAGACGGTCGGCGGCGAGTCGATGCGACCGCCGGCGGTGTACGTCCACAGCGGCCGGCCCGTCTGGCTGTCCAGGGCGTGAATCGTATGGGTATCGATCTGGGCGACGAGAAGCTTGCCCTCCGCCACGACCACGCTGCTGAGCCGGCCGCCGATCGACTGCGTCCAGGCGGGCTCGAGGGCCGAACGGCACCGCCGCCGAGGCGCGTCCGCTGCGGGCGGCGTCGTGCCGATAGGTGGGCCAATCCTGAGAAGTGGGAAGTGAGCAGTCGGAAGTTGGAAGTCGGTAGGGTGTGCATCGCACACCATTCTCCTCTCCAGGCCCGAGAGAGCTGGTGTGCCGTGCACACCCTACCACTTCGAACTTGACACTTGAAACTTGATACGCCGGTCCGCGTTCCAGACGTTCACCCACCATCGGGGCCCGTTCCCCACGCTCGGACTGGGAGGTGAGGCAATTGAAGCTATTGAGCTTGGCCGCGATGAAGCACGCACAGGCGTTCGAGGGGGCGTAGAGAAGGCCGTTGCACGGCATCACGCCGTACTGGCAGGTGCCGCGAACCCAATGATTCGGGACCGGTTGGCCTGTGTGCACGTCGATAAACTCGACGCCTGCGCGGCCGATCACCAGGTAGTCGTTCGTGGCCTTGTTCCGGTAGCACCGCTGGTGGACCATGCCGGTGGTGAAGAACTCCTGGTCCCGAGGACGCGTCCGCTGCACGGCGCCCGTCCGCGGATCGCGGCCGGCCGTAAAGCCCGGGTCCTTCCCCGCCACGATGTCGCCCGTCCAGACCAGTCCGCCGGCCACCAGCACATCGACCGGGGCGTTGCAGCACTCCCGACAAGGACAGTTCCACAGGCGCGTCCCGTCTTTCACAGAGAAGGCGATCAGCTCGCCGGCCGGCGCCTGGCCGACCGCACTGGTGACAATCCACTCGACGGCATGTTTAGTCCGTCTGATCCAACGTCTTCTCTTGCGTCACGGCCCGGTCGGCCGATAAGACCACGTCGCCATACACTACGAGTGTCGGCGCGGACCAGGCGAACCGGCTGCGGCTGACCGCACGCTTCGACCGCCAGAGATCGTCGCCGGACTTCGCGTCGACGCAGATGATCTCGTCGGCGTTCTGGAAGAAGGCACGGCCCTGCCCGACGGCCAGCGTCGTCGGCATCAACTCCTTCGTGTCCGCGCCGCGCGGGTCCAGAGCACGCGGCCGCTCGCGGCATCGAGCGCGACGATGCGTTTCTGGGGCGGCATCTCCAGGTACTCCGGACGCTGGGGTCGCACGGCGGCGAACCCGGGATGGGTAGGGGCAGACCGGGTCCCCAATCGCATAATTCCGCGATTGGGGTCCCCCCTGTGTCTGCCCTGGCTCAGGGCGGGCACGCGGACCCGCCCCTACGGCGACCTGCGCGGCGGCCACGAACAGCATCCCCTGGTCGTAGACAATCTCCCGCGTGCCCTCCGTCTGGTCATAGGTTCGGAGGGTCCGGCCGGTGGCGGCATCCAGGACCACAACCGGACCATCGATATCCAGGGTGACATAGACCCGATCGCCCACGGCGACCAACCGCCGCGCCAGATCGCTCGGCCCGCTGGCAAAGCCGCGCAGATGCCATTGCCAGGTCGGGATCGGCCGCTTCCAGAGCAATACGCCGTTGAAGGCATCGCGTGCCGCCAGGAACCACCGCGGCTCCAGAACCACCGCCACGGTCGGTCCCTCGTCCACGATATAGAAGATGCGGCCGCCGGCGGAAACCAGGGCACTGATGCTGGCCAAGTGGTCATGGCTGCGCGCCCAGGCCGGCCCCGTCACCCACTGAAGTTGTCGCGGCGGGCCGACGAGGGAATCGTTCGCGACGGCATTGTTCGTCGCATCGTGCAGGAAGTGCGTCCACTCGTCCATCTCCGCCGGCCGGGGCTTGACGGTGCGTGTCCACCGCCCCTGTCCCTTGATGCAAGCCACGCCGTTCGGACACAGCACTCGCATCACTTCGTCCCGGGAAATGCGACCGAGATCCTCGGCCACCACGAGATTGACCGTGCCCGACGCATAAGGCAGGAAGGCGTGTGTCCAGTGTTCCACCGACACCCCGCCGTACTGCCCGCGTGCGCGGACATACTCCCGCGCCTTGGCAATATTGGTTTCATTCGCATCGAGCCCGTGCACGAGAAAAGAATCGTTGGCCTGCAGCGCCGCCGTGAGTCGGCCGTCCCCGCAGCCCAGATGAACGATGAGCCCGCCCTGGATCCCGGCGGTCTCCAGGATCTCCCGGGCCTGCCCCTGGGCGGATCGGTCGGCCGCCTGAAGCGACAGCAGCAAAAGGAAGCCAAGCAGGGACAAGACCAGACAGACGAGAGCGAGCGTGTATTTCATCAGTAAGCCTCCGGATCATCGATTGGCCATCTGGGGCACCGCCGCCCTCGGCGGTGACCGCCCCTCAGCCGGGGGCATCAGCCTCCCGGGACCGCCAATCTCCCGATTGGCCCTCTTTTCTATGCCACTCAGGAGAGTGGCGTTCCCAGGGTGTCCTGGCTGGCCCACATGGTAGCGACGCCGACCGGCCCCCGCAAGGGTTCGGGTCCCCACCGCTCTATTTCACCGGTGGGAGTCCTTCCCAAACGCGACTTATCGTGTTTGGGGCCCCGAACCGCAATCCGCTCCGGCCCATGCCCTGAAAACAGCGTTTCTTTTGCGCAAGGGTGTCTACGCGTCGAAGTCGCTCTTTTCCGCAGACCCCGTCTGGCGCAGTTCCCTTACCGCACCTGCCCTCTGCACCGGGCCATTGACGGACGGGGACCCGACAGCTATCATTTCGTTGTAGACGCAGGGATCAAGGGCGGCCCTATCCGGTTGGAAAAGAAGAGGGCTCGGGACGACTTGAGGCGGCTCTTGCGGGAACGGCAAGAAGGCCCGCGCGCGGAATCGCCGCTCTACGCGTGGATTGGAGCGCAGAGAGGGGCGTACCGGTTTGACGGGTCAGGAAGAAGTGAAGGAGCTAAGCGACATATCGGGAGGGAGCCATAATTGGTGCCTTTCCCCGGTATTCCATGTGACCACCACCCGCTACTACAACGGGTTCAACGCCCTGAGTCAGACCACCTACCCGGACTCCACCTGCGAGCAGATGACTTATGACGAGTACCGGCGGCTCAGCCAGACGCAAGGCCGGTCCGGCCAGGTGATCCAGTTGGGCTACGATACTTCCAACCGGGTTAACTTCAAGCGGGTCTGGGACGCCAACGAAGCCATTTTCAACACGATCACCTACAAGTACGACATTCTGGGCCGGCTGTACCAGGTGACCGACAACACCGGCACGACGAAGAACACCTACGACAAGGCCGGGCGGGTCATCCGGGTCCAGTATCCGGGCGGTAAGACCGTCTCCTATCAGTACGATGCTTCGAGCAACCGCACGCGGCTGACCTATCCGGACGGCACCTACATCACCTATGACTACGATGAGCTGAACCGCATGACGGCGGTCCGCAACTCTTCCGGCACGGCCTTGGCCTCGTACAGTTACGATGAGCGGTCCCGCCGGACCGGCCTGACCTACCCCAATGGGGCCTCCGCCAGCTACAGCTATGACACTGCCAGCCGGCTGCTGACGCTTGACAATACGACCGGCAACGGGCATCATAATTAAGGCTACACGTATGACAACGTGGGCAATCGTCAGGATATGGTGGTTACCGACAGCGGCGGGACGAGGACGCACGTGTACAGTTACGACAGCATCTACCAGTTGACCAGCGTGGACTATCCGGCGGAGTTGAGCTATCTCGCG
Source organism: uncultured Planctomycetota bacterium (assembly GCA_963750205.1). GTDB lineage: Bacteria > Planctomycetota > Phycisphaerae > Sedimentisphaerales > Anaerobacaceae > PLanc-01. The sequence goes on along the minus strand of CAVVRJ010000010.1, from coordinate 156,559 downwards.
ACGGACACGACGTTCAACTACGACGCCGCCGGCAACCGCAGCAGCGTTATCGACGGCAGCGGCACGTCCACCTACACGACCAACAGCCTCAACCAGTACACCGCCGCCGGCACGGCCAGCTACCAGTACGACAGCAGTGGCAATATGGTCCACGACCAGAACTACGCCTACGGCTACGACCCTGAGAATCGTCTGGTCGCGGTGCGTAAGAACGGGTCCCTACCCCCGGTGAGCATCAGCCAGGCGCTGGACTCGCCCTTGACCTACACCACCGGCGGGGACGCCCCCTGGCTGGTCTGCCAGACGGCCGGGCATGGCGATTACGACTGCGTCTACAGCAACGATCTGGGCGCGAACCAGTCCAACTGGCTCCAGACGACGGTCACCGGTCCTGGCACCTTCAGCTTCTGGTGGATGGCTCCGTCCTCGGACCTGGGCGGTGCGCTGACGTTCTCGATCGATGGGACCGGGCGGGATTCGATCTCCGGCGACCAGACCACTTGGCAGCAGCACACCTACACGATCACGGGCTCGGGCACGCACACCCTGCGGTGGACTTTCACCCGTTCGGACGACGAGAATAACCGTGGCGCGGGCTACGTGGATGCGGTGCAGTGGACCGGCTCGGCGGCCCCGGCCCCGGAGCCCCCGGCGAACGACTGGCACCGCCTGACCTACACTTACGATCCCAGCGGCCGGCGGATTGCCAAGTCGTATGACGGCGAGGTCATCACGAGCTATGTCTACGATGGCGACAACTGCATCGCCGAGTATGACGCGAGCAGCAATCTCAGGCGTAAGTACATCTTTGGCCCGTGCACCGATGAGCCAATCTCCATGACTGAGGCCGTAGGCAGCTACGCGGGCACGTACTACTACCACTTCGACGCCCTGGGCAGCGTGGTCGCCCTCACGAACAGCAGCGGCGATACGGTCGAGGCTTACGAGTACAGCGTCTTTGGCCAAGTGGGGGCCAGCGACCCGAACCACCCGAACCGCTTCATGTTCACCGGTCGGGAGTTCGACAAGGAGACGGGCCTGTACTATTACCGTGCCCGCTACTACAATCCCCAGATAGGAAGATTCCTCCAGACCGACCCCATCGCTTATGGGGACGGGATGAATTTGTACAGGTACTGCCACAACAACGCGCTGACGTGGGTAGATCCGCTTGGTCTGTCCATTAATGATCGAATCGCCGAAGGGTACGTCGTGTTCGGCTATGCTTTTGCGGGCGGCACATGGTACGTGCTCTATGAAACTCCAGATGGGAGAACCTGGAACATGGCCGGAATTGGCTACGCGGTACTTAGCACGGGTCCGGCCGAGGTTGCCACGGCGACCGCGCCAGACGGGCAGACAATCTACTTCGCCAGTGGACACGATCCCTATGGTGATCTGCCTGACCCTGACATGCGAGGCGACTGTGATCCACTGACACCTGAAGAGGTGGCCGAGCTTGGTTTGACTCCGCCATCTACTCCTCCGGCGTCGGCGTGCCCAGCTCCAGGACGGACCTATGATCCACCAATGGAAGTTCATGACCCGTGGTGGCGGTATCCTTTCCATTTGATCAATTTGTTGGTTGGCGGCTGGGGGTCAACGGTCGAGATGTATCCCACCTTAACTATATTGCGCCACAACACGGAGGTGAAAAACGAGGAGGGCACAAATGCGCTGAGAGGTATTGATCCCGACGGTGACACGAACTACTACCCTGCCTTCGGTCGTCCCGTGGCGCCTCCCGTGCTGCCGCCTGATCCTCCGACTCATGGACCTCGGAGATGAATGGCGCATTGGGGCAAGAATCACCCTATATGAAAGATAGAAACGCTATCACAAATGGTCATGGTACTTTACGCACTCTTCTCGCGGGTGTCCTGGTCGGGATCCCGATTGGTTGTCTGGGCGCCCTTGCGATCGTAGGAGCGGTGCTGCATAAAGAACCGCTTGTATCTTCGATGAAGTTCGGCGACATCATGACCACGGTCACGACGCCCAGAGACTCCAACGAGCACTCGGGCGGGGATGAGCTTGTGATGACCAAAGCTGGCAGGCCTTTTCTGCTGGTGACGGCAGACGCCCGCGGTGCCGTGAGTTGTCTTTCACTGTCGGATGGTCCAAACGTGATCTTGACATTGTCAGCATCTCCAGTTGAAGGTAGATGGACCAGAGCAATCTACGGGGATTCGAGGAAACAATCCGAGCAGTATTTCGACATCGATTTTGACGGGCGTTTTGATCTCAAGGAGATCGGGAGTGCTGACGGTAGAACGTCATCAAGGTACATCTATTTTGCGGGAGTCTGGAGGCTTGTTGATCAAGCAGAGGCGGGCACTGTCGTATCGGGCTCCGATACATTCAGGTTCAAGAGAGGAGTCGGTTGGCAATTGCAGGACGTGCGAAACGCTAAAGGCCAAGGCGAGAAGTAGAGTCTGCTAAGTGCCGTATGGTCAACGTTAATGCCATATGCCCAACCTGACAGCCATCGCATTCTGAATGACATGCACAGCGATAACTGGTATCAACGTCCTCCTTCTGGAGCACCAAATGCCGAATATGAATCCCATAAGGCCAGCGTGAACAACGTCCAACGTCCCGGAGAGGTGCAGAAGTCCAAACAACACGGCCTGCGCGAGGGTTGCCACCTCGTCGCCAATAAGGATAGTCATGGTACTCTGGACGTACCCGCGCCAAAAGACCTCCTCCGCGATTGGACCGAGAATAATCGCGCCGAGCGCAAGCCAAACGCCAAAGACGGCACCGTGAGTGTCACAAGATTCCAGGAAGGCCCGGGGTTCCTCCGGACGTAGTGCGGCGATAGCTATGACGAGGACGTAAACGAGGAGTATCCCCAGGAAGAGCAGAGGAAGCCTGATGATCTCGTCACGTGTCCATCGAAACCACCTGGGTTCGAATCGCCCAAGCTGTGGCCTCATGTGTGTGAAGATAACGGGATACAGCACCATCATGTAGAGTTGGACGCCCGACAAGAACACCGCGGTCACCAGAACGTTCTTGCTCCGGCCCCCCTCTATCCACAGCTCTCTAAGAATCAAGTTCGGCAGGGCGACCGCGACTATGGCGGCGAAAAGTGCCACCAAGAGCGTGCGTTTGGTGAACTCTTTGGCAGGCGCGTTATCCGATCCCGCACTGTCGGTGGCGTACACGTCTTTACCTCTCATGCTGGAACCCGATTTATGTTACGGATCGGTTTGAAGGCAACCAAGCCTGGTTACGTCAAAACCGCCTAACGCCTTCTCTCACTTCATACACGTTCTGCCTCTGCGATTCAAGGGGAGAACAGGGCAATTGCATGTATGCCTGTGCTACTGGGTTAGGACGGGCGCATTAACATGGTAAGTGCAACAAGAATATGGAGGCGACATCGCGAGCCGCATCCGGTAGTCTGGAGTTGTTCTACGGCTTCAGACAAAGGAGTGCCCGCGATGTCGTACCGTCATCTGGCGCATTAACATGCGAAGTGCAACACGGCGTAACGACCACGAGTCATCCGGTCGCCTATTCACTTGGGTACCTCTGGGGACGCTGTCCCCAGGCCCCTGGGATTTGTCGCTTTACGCCAGAGGCAGGATAAGAGGATAAGGCGACGTAGGATAGAAACTACGTCGCCCCTGTCCCTGGGTCGCGGCGGCGCTCGGGTTGCTTCCCAGCAGCGCCCTATCCTCCGCCGCGGCGCTGCCAGTGTATCGCGAAGAGACGGTCCTCGCAAGAGCTAGTGGGGCGGCGGAGCATGAAAGACCTCGAAGGCGGTCCGGAAGCCGAGGCACTGGCGGGGCCGGTGGTTGAGCTGGCGGACATAGCCGGCGAGTTCCTGCGTAGAGACCTCCGTCAGGTCGGAGCCTTTGGGCATATACTGGCGCAGCAGGCCATTGGTGTTTTCGTTGGTGCCCCGTTCCCAAGAGTGGTACGGGTGGGCGAAGTAGATCGGCAGTTGCAGCTTCTTTTCCAGCTCCAACGGGCGGGCGAATTCGCGGCCGTTGTCCAGGGTCAGGCTCTGGCGTTTCTCGTCCGGGAGGCGGCGGATCGTCTGCTGCAGTTGCTCGGTCACCGGCTCCGTGGCACAGGCCTCGACCTTGCGGGCGCTCGTATAGCGGCTGGCCCGATCCACACACGTCAGCACGACGCCCCGGTGGCCTTTGCCGATGATGGTATCGCCTTCCCAATCGCCGAGACGTTGACGCTCGTTGGCCGCGGCCGGCCGCACCTCGAGGGAGCGTTTGCCCAGGATTTGGCCCTGGCGGGAGGGTTTGCCATAGGGCTTGCGTCGGGGCTTGGAGGCAATCCGCAGGAAGGGGCGGAACTCCCGGGCCCGTTCGGGGTCGCTCCAGATCGAGCGATAGATGGTCGTATGACTAAGCGAAAGCCCCTCCAAGTCCGCCGGGGGGTGAGCGGCCAGACGGCCGGCAATCTGCGCGGGCGACCAGCGCTGGCGCAGGCGGTCGTCCACCTACGCCATCAGGCGGGGATCGCCGGTCTTGGGCCGCCGCAGGTGGGCCCGCCGGCGGACGTGGGCCCACGTCTGGGCGGACTCGGCAAAGTACCGTCCCTCCGGGGTGGCATTGCGTTGGCACTCCCGCCCGATGGTACTACGATGGCAGCCCAAGCAGCGGGCGATTTCGGCATCGGGGTAGCCTTGAAAACGCATTCGGTAGATGACATTCCGTTCCTCCATGCTAAGATGACGGTACGACATCGCGGGCTCTCCTTAGCTGTGAAGTCCTTGACCAACTTCAAGCTACCGGATTCGGCCCGCGATGTCGCCTCTATATTCTTGTTGCACTTACCATGTTAATTCGCCAGGAGTCGCTGGCCAGGGCGGTCGGCCGGACCCACTTTCGCTACACGCAGTACATCAACCGCTTCCATCGGCGCAGCGGCCACCTCTGGCAGGGACGGTTCTATTCCTGTGCCCTGGATGGACGGCATCTGTGGCCGGCACTCAAGTACGTGGAGCTCAATCCGGTGCGAGCGAGGCTGTGCCGGCGGGCGTGGGAGTACGCGTGGTCCAGTGCCGCCGCCCATACGGAGGAGAAGGCACAGTCGAAGTTGTTGCACCTGCCGCGCTGGTATAAGCAAATCTCGGCCCAGGAGTGGCGCAAGGAGTTGGCGGAAGGGCTGACAGACGAGGAAGTGGCCCAGATTCGTTTGCGGACCCACACGGGGAGGCCGTTGGGCAGTGACAGCTTCCTGTCGAAGGTAGAGGCTCTGCTGGGCCGCCGGGTGCGCCCCCTCCCTGTGGGCCGGCCAAGGAAGACGCAAGAGAAGAAGGCCACCCGAAAGCGGAAGTAGGTTACGGATGTACGTCCTCGATGGCCTGTCCCGTAGCAGGCCGATGCAGAACTGGCAGCAGGATCTCGGAGGTTCCCCACGTGCAGAAGCACCAGCCCTTTGTCTTTCGTCCTCCGCTTTTCGGGGTCTCGGGGGTGAGAAAGCAGTTCACAGTTCCCAGTGGTCAGTTGCCAGTCAGGAATCTGGAGATTGCCGCCCCCGGATCGGTGTCCGGGGTGACAATACTTCGCTCGCAATGACATGATCGGTGCAATCTGTGGACAAACATCAGTTGTCAGTCCCCAGTTTTCAGTTCTCGGTTATTGCTCTTCGGCGAATTCCCTCTGCGGCCCTCGACGACCTCTGCGGTTGAACCATCGGAATCGGTGTGCATGGCCCCCCTACCGGCTCCCGCCGAAGCGGCTCTCCGGCGATTCCTGGGGGCCAGAATCCGTGTGCCTCCCGCGTGAATCCGTGTCGAAGAAGAATTGGGCTCCGAGATTCGTATGATAAGTGCAATTCGTGGTTCAAAGACCTCCTGTCTCTTTTCGCACCGCTACTTGTTCGACTTCTGTTTTCTCGCGAAGATCTCCGGAGAAGGATAACATAAGTCATTGAGAGGACGAGAATTGTGTCTCGCGCAAAGACGCCAAGCCCGCAAAGGGAAAGCCTCACCATCTTCTCTTCTTGGCGCTCTCTGCGTCTTGGCGCGAGGATATGTTTTGGTTGCGGCCGAGCGCAGCGAGGCCGCGCTGGGTGGTTCGCGTATTTGGCAGTCAAGAAATGGTAGTCGGTAGTCAGTGGTCGGTGGGACAGGGGTCAGAGTCCGGGGCTCAGTCTATGCCCTCCAGCCTACTACGGTCTACCGCCTCCAGCCCCCTGCTGCTGGGCGGGCCCGGCGTAGGAATTTCTGTTGGAATTTTGGTTTTTGCACAACATACAGGCAGCGAGAAACGTCTATAATAAAGGCGCGGTGGTCGGCGGAGACGGCCGCTTCGAGGCGCGGGGTCAGGGACCGCGACGGTCCGGCAGGAGCCGTAAAGCGTCGATCCTTGTCTACCGGCGACGAGCTTTCGTGCGAAACGAAGCCAAAAGGCAGTAGTCGGTAGCCGGTAGTCAGTAGCCGGTTGGAGGACCGATTGTGCGAAACGAAGCCAATCCCGCCGGGACCGGGTGGGACAGAGTCTGGGGACGAGCGGTGAATTGTGCAAAACGAACCCAATTTGAGCGGAGCGAAGGGAAGGGAAGGGAAGGGCAAGTACTGGGTGGAGCGGGAGTTATGACGAAGTGGACCCTTTCATGGCCCCGGCAGAACAAAGCCAAACGGCAGAGGAGTGTCAAGTTCAGAGTTTCAAGTGCCAAGCGGACAGAGGCGAGCGGCGAGTCCTCCTGCTTCACACTTCACACTTCAAACTGACGACGAGCCTTCGTGCGGAACAAAGCCAATTTCCGCCAAGATGCCGATCCGGAGATCGGCGTTTCCGGGGGCAAGAGCGCGAAACGAAGCCAATTTGCCCTCCCGGCAGAAGAAGTCGGGCGAGGACGCCCGACCCACAAAGCTATGCTCTTACGAGCACACTACAAACGCGCTTCGCCACCACCGCGGGCAGTTTCCGGGCGGGGACGCCCGGGCTACGAAGAGGGCCAGGGACGGGCATTCGGATTTGACGTGCGAGAGAAGCGGGACTACAATTGCGTCCCATATGGTTGGGAGGGGCACTTGGGAACGCCGCTCTCCGGAGCGGCAACGGAAAGAGTGCCAATCGGGAGATTGGCGGTCCCAGGGGCTTGGTGCAATAGGGCGAAGGATCCGCCGCCGAAACCGGATCGTTGTTTGAGAGAACGAGGTGAAGGAGCATGAAGGCACAATCGACCCATTCTGATTTGTCCCGCCGGGGTTTCCTGGTCACGACAGCCTCCGCGGCCGCTCTGGCCGTCGTGGGCAGCGGCTGCAACCAGGAACAAAAGAGCAAGCCCGTGACGAAAGCGACCAGGACCCCCATCGGCCTGCAACTCTACTCCGTGCGGAGCGAGTGCGCGAAGGACCTGCCCGGCACAATTGCCAAGGTGGCGAAGATGGGCTACCAGGGCGTCGAGTTCGCCGGCTACTACGAGTACAAGGCCAAGGACCTGCGGAAGATCCTCGACGACAACCACCTGGCCTGCTGCGGCACGCACACCGCGTGGGAGACCCTGGCCGACGACAAGCTCGCCGAGACCATCGAGTTCAACAAGACCCTGGGCAACAAGTACCTGATCTGCCCCTGGCTCCAGCCGAACGACAAGAATCCCAAGGATGCCTGGCTCGCGTACGCCAAGCGGTTCAACGTGCTGGCCGAGAAGGTCAAGTCGCACGGCATGCTGGTCGGCTACCATTCCCACCAGCATGATTTCACTCCCGTGGACGGCACGACCGGCTGGGACCTCATCGCCAGCAACACGAGCAAGGACGTGATCATGCAGCTCGACCTCGGCAACTGCATGGACGGCCACGGCGACCCGGTCACGTATCTCCAGCGTTATCCCGGCCGGGCCGTCACCATCCACCTCAAGGAATGGTCCGCCACGAATAAGAAGGCCATGATCGGCGAAGGCGACGTCAAGTGGGCCGAGATCTTCAAGCTCCTCCACAAGGCCGGCACCACCCAGTGGTACATCATCGAGGAAGAGAAGGACGCCGTCCCGCCGCTCCAGGGCGCGGAGATCTCGCTGACCAACCTGAAGAAGATGAGAACGTGAGAACTCGACGCGTGGGTTAAGAACCCACCCTACTTTCCGTGCCCTCAGCCAAGCGGCTCGGTCGTATAGCTCATGTCGTCCAGATCGACAATCGCCACCCGGGCGGAGCCGGTGATCCAGTCCGTGGCTTCGCCCGGGTTGACGACAAGAGTCCGGCCCTCCCGGCGGATATCCTGATGATGCGTGTGGCCGTAGACGAATAGGTCGTACATCTGGCTTTTGATCGCGTCTTCCGCCAAGTGATCCGTGTGCATCATGCAGATCCTGCGGCCGCCGAGTTCGCCCTTATAGCAGTACTCGTGAATCGCACCGCCAAAGCTCTCGACGGTAGCCTTCAGACGGAGCTTATCGCCGTCATTGTTTCCGAAGACCGCGATGAGCTGCGCCTCCCGCAACTCGGCAAACGCCTGGATCGTGAACGGCGCGACGATATCGCCGCCATGCAAGACATACCGCACGCCGTGCCGACGGAAGATCTCGATCGCCTGCAGGACGTGTCGATGGTGATCGTGCGTATCCGAAATGATCCCAATCCGCATCGTTATCCTCCTGGCCGAGTTAGGCCCTTGGTTCTTCTGTGGACTCGATCCTTCTCCGTTCAACTGTAGGCGAAAAGGCTTGTCCCGAGCGCATTCCAGTTTGTCATCGCGGACTCCGAGTTCGGCGCCCGCAGGGAGTTGCGGCGAGCGGCCAAGGGCATTATACCATTCTTCCAGGGAAAGTCCTGTCCATAGGGGTGCGTGAAGCAGATGATATAGGCCCGGCCGCCAGATTAGCTCATGGAGGAAGCAGGCAGCGGCCCCATGCGATGTTCTCCCGCACTCATAGCCCCATAAAGTCCTTGTAGATCTTGTAATGATCGGTTTCCTGATAGCGGATGGGCGCGATAGGAACGCTATCGAAGCTGTAGATCGTGGCGCCGGGACAGGACAACAGGATCGGCGAGTGCGTGGCGATAACGAACTGGGCGTGGCCGGCGGCACTTATCTTCTCCAGCAGATCGAGCAGAGCAAGCTGAGTCCTGGGCGAGAGGGCCGTTTCCGGCTCATCGAGCAGGTACAGACCCTTGATCGCGTAGCGGGCTCGGAAGAAGGACATGATCGACTGGCCGTGGGACTGGGTCAGCAGCGACTTGCCGCCAAAGTACTCGAGTTGACCGGCGTCAGTCGCCGCCCATTCGTCCAAGATGCGGGCAAAGTCCCGAAAGACGGAGGAGCCGAAGAACGAGCCGGGCACGTAGTCCTCGACCCACTCAACCGAGATGTAATGACAGAGCTTGTCCTCGTAAGGGTTCACGTTGTAGCGCGTTCGGCCGCCTTCTTGCCAGATGAAGATGCCGCAGGCGCGGGCGATCGCCTCCAGCAACGTCGATTTACCCGTGCCGTTCTCGCCGACAAACAGCGTCACCGGCGTGGTGAAGTCAATTCCACTCGTCCGGCGAAAGAGGTCGAGCTGGAAGGGATAGTGCTCCCGCGTCGGATAGCGATCCGGATGAAAACGCATGCTCTTCAAATGCATCACTGTACCTCTTGAGCCATCTGCCTTCGTAGTCACGGAGCCGCATGATACCCGAGGGGCCGTTCATTGGGTACTGGGTCATCTGTCGTCTGCATCGACGATCAATAGTCCTTCCTCCCTTCCTTTGTGGTGGTGCAGGGACGGGGGGACAGTACAATCTGGTATCGGTTGACAGTTGGCAGCGAACAGTTGAACCGAGAACTGCCCACTGGGAACTGAGAATTGAGAACTCATTCAAGGAGATTGCCATGTCGGAGAAGAAACCCCATCTTTCGCGGCGCGCATTCCTGGGGCGCACGGCGGCATTGGCCGCGGCGCCGTATCTCGTGCCGGCCTCGGTGTTCGGCCGCGACGGCGCGGTCCCGCCCAGCGAGCGCATCGTGCTCGGCGGTATCGGGATCGGCACCCGCGGCACCAGCGATCTGCAGTGGATCCTGCCGGAACGGGACGTGCAATTCGTGGCGACGTGCGATCCGCAGAAACAGCGTCGCGAGAAGGTCAAGGCCCTGGTGGACACGCGCTATGGCAACAGCGACTGCAAGCTGTACAGCGACATTCGCGAGTTTCTGGCCACGCGTACCGATATCGACGCGGTTCTGAGCACCACCGGCGACCGCTGGCACGCTCTGGCGGCGATCTTGGCGATGCGGGCGGGCAAGGACATCTACTCCGAGAAGCCCTCCGCCATGACCATCGCGGAGGGCCAAGCCGTCGTCGCGACCGCCCAACGCTATCGACGGATCTACCAGTCCGGCATTCAGCGGCTCAGCGAGGGCAACTTCACCTTTGCCAACGAGCTGCTGCGGCTCGGCTATCTCGGCCAGGTCCACACCGTCCGGGCCCACATCGCCCCCTGGGACGCCGCCGAGATGCGGCACGACTGGCTGCCGACCCAGCCCCAGCCTCCGAAGGAGGAGGTGGACTGGGACGCCTGGCTGGGCCCGTGCCCCTGGCGGCCTTACAACGCGGCCTACTGCAGCGGCAGTTGGCGCGGCCACTACGATTTCCACACGAGCTGCATCGGCGAATGGGGCGCCCACACGTTCGCCCAGTGCCAGGTGGCGCTCGGGCTGTGGGAGACGTCGCCGGTCGAGTACAAGTATGTGAACAACGAGAGCGGCGACGGCATGGTGACCACGTTTGCCAACGGCGTGAAACTCGTTCTCGAACGCGACATGGGCAACAAGATCTGGCACGGTTCCTGCGGCGTCCGCTACGAAGGCACGGAGGGCTGGGTCGCCATCGCGGACGGCTACTCCAAGCCGGAGGTGTCGAATCCCGCTTGGATGGCCGACTTCAAAAAGCTCGTCGATAACTACTGCGCCCGCACGCAACGGCCGATGAGCCACGTCCGCAACTTGTTCGACTGCATCAAGTCGCGTCGCCAGACTGTGGCCAATCCCGGTCATGATGCACCGCTCCATGACCACCGTCCACGCGGCCAACATCTGCATGTGGCTCAAGCGCGACCTGAAGTACGATCCGGTCAAAGAGGAGTTCGTCAACGACGCCGAGGCCAACCGCTTCCGCTCACGCGCCATGCGGGAGCCGTGGATCATTTGAAGGCAAAAGTGAAAAGGAAGAAGTCGGTAGGGTGTGCATCGCACACCATTCTTCTCTCCACGTGTCAGAATGTTGGTGTGCAGTACACACCCTACCACTGAGGAGATTGCCATGTTGAAATCGAGAATACGTCTGGTCCTGATCGTCACGCTGGGGTTGGCTTACGCCGTGCCGCTGCTGGCGCAGACCGTCGCGTCCAAGGGGGACGAGGCCAAGCTGATCGCCGTGCTCCAGAGCGCGGATGCCTCACGGAAAGACAAGATCGACGCCTGCCGACAACTCGCCATCATCGGCGGCAAGGACTCCATTGGCCCCTTGGCCGCCCTGCTCGGCAACGAAGAACTCTCGCACAACGCTCGCTATGCCCTGGAGCCCAATCCGGACCCGGCGGTGGATGTGGCCCTGCACGACGCACTCGGCAAGCTCAAGGGCGGACCGCTCGTCGGCGTGATCGGCAGCGTGGGGGTGCGCCGCGACGCCCGGGCGATCGACGCACTGGCCAAGCTGCTGAGCGACTCCGATTCGTTGGTGGCCCGGGCTGCCGCGCGAGCTCTGGGTAAGATCGGCACGGCAGACGCCGCAAACGCTCTGCAGCAGGCCCTGCCCAACGCTTCGGCCGAGAATCGGCTCGATGTCTGTGAGGGCCTCTTCCGCTGCGCGGAGACCCTGTCGGCCGCCGGTCAAAAGCAGCAAGCCGTGGCGATCTACGACCAACTGCGGAAGCTCGACTCTGCCCCACCAAGTTCGAGCCGGAGCGTTGCGGGGCGCGATTCTCGCGCGTGGCCCGGAGGGTGTGAGCCTGCTGCGGGAGAACCTGCGCAGCAACGATTACATTCTGTTCTCCGCCGCCGTGCAGGTCTCCCAGGAGATCCCCGGTGCTGAAGTCACCAAGGCACTTCTGGAGGAGATGAAAGGGCGACCGGCCGACAATCAGGTTGTCATGATCCAGGCGCTTGGCCGGCGCGGCGACAAGGCCGCGGTGCCGGCCCTGCTCGATGCCGCCAAGAGTGCAGAGAAACCCGTCCGCTTGGCGGCCCTTCAGACCATCACGGAGCTGGGCGACGCATCCGCCGTACCCGTGCTTGTAGGACTCCTGGCGGACAGCGACCGCGAGATCGCCCAAGCGGCACAGGCAAGCCTTGCCACGATTCCGTGCCGGGAGGCCGACGCCGCCGTGACGGAGATGTTCGCCGGCGGCAATGTGGACAAGCAGCGTATGGCCCTCGACCTGATGGGACGGCGCCGGATGGCCGACGGAATCCCCGTCCTGCTGAAGGCCGCCCGTGAGGCGGATGCGAAGGTCCGCCCGGACGCGATCAAGCTGATCGGCGATCTCGGCGGCGCCGAGCAACTGCCGGCTCTGCTCGATTTGCTCGGTGCGCCGGCTGCTCCACAGGATTCGACCGCCATCGAGCAGGCCATTACAACGGCTTGCACGAGAGCCCAAGACCCGCAGGCTCAAGCCGGTAAGCTCGCCGGCCGGCTCCCGCAGGCCAAGCCCGCCCAGCAAGCCGCCCTGCTCCGCGTTCTGGCCGTCCTCGGTGGAGCGGACTCGCTGAAGGCCGTTCGCGCCGCCGTCGATAGCAGCAACGCCGAAGTCCGTTCCGCCGCAATTCGGGCGTTGGGCAGTTGGCGGACGGCGGATGCCGCCCCCGATCTGCTGACCTTGGCGAAGGCCACGAACGATGCCACGCAGAAGACGCTTTTCCTGCGCAGCTATCTCAATCTGGCCGTGCGCGGCGAGATGCCGGTGGCGCAACGGCTCGACATGTGCAAGCAGGCCGCGGGCCTGCTCCAGCGGGACGAAGAGAAGAAGCTGCTACTCGGCACCCTGAGCAACATCGAATCACCCGACACCATGAGCCTGATCCTGCCCTACCTGAACGACACCAACGTCCGCCAGGAAGCCGGCTTGGCCGCGGTGACCCTGGCCGAGAAGTTGCTCGGGGGCGCGATGCGGCGAAGGCAGCGGCCCGGTTGGTGGACCCGCTCGAAAAAGTCGCGCAGGCCACGACCAATGATGACGTGGCCAAGCGAGCCAAGAGCTTCCTGGAACAGGCCAAGACTCTCCTGCAACCGGCCAAGAACAGAAGCGGTAGCAAGTAGCGTATATTCATTGTTGGCATCCACTGGGTGGTAGTCTGCGAGTTTCGCACTGCCACCCATCTATTTTGGGAGGGTCTTATGACTGACCAACCGCGACAACTCCCTTGGGACGACCTGCGTCGCACAGAAGGAGACCTCCCCTGGCCCGCCTTGGAGGTCTTCATCGAGACCGTCGTGTCCGATCCCAACGTAGCGAGAGAGCTCTTCGCGGAGTATGAGAAAGCGTGGCAGGCCGTGGACGTGCCGACGTATGTCGATTTGTACGTACCGGCGATCTTCGCGCTGGCCGCACCGAGGCTGGACGACCAGCAGCGTCGTGAGATCGGCAGTTGGCTGGTCGATCGGTTGATCGAGGCGGGCTTGGAGGAGGCCGAATTGGCCGAGGAAGGCCTGCTGTCCGCGGCCGGAGCAATGGGACCCATCATTCTGCCCAAGGTTCTCGATACCCTCGAAGACATGCCCCAAGACGAGAGCGATGATGGTCCCGACGCATGGTCACAATGCTGGAGTCTGACGGCGCTGGCCGCGGAGACCGACGACGCGGGTATCCGTGAGCGAACGGCTCAGGCGTGCCTGCGGCTGCTCGAACAAGTCGAGCAGGGCAAATACGACGACTATCGGGGCATCTCGGCCGCGTGGACGCTGGCCCGACTGAAATACGCCGATGCCGCCCCACTGCTGCAGCGGTTGAGCAAGACAGCCGACAGACTCTCCGGCGGCGCGGATTACGAGGAAGCCCTCAAGGTCCTGCAAGGGCAGTCCACGACTGTCTACGAAGAGGCGTGGGAATGGCCGATGCGGAAGCGGCTCGAAGCTTCGTGGCGGACGGCCAAGGAGTGGTACGCCAAGGGCAATTCCGCCGGCTCGGAGGAGGAGCAAGAAACTGCGGCCTTAAAGCGGCGCACGAGCTGGCCGACAGATTCACGACCTCTGGTCAGGCAGCGGCCTTGCCGGAGATTCCGGCCGAGGACTTGGTTTACATCCCGCACATGTTGCTGGAGTATGCTCATACCTACGAGGGTGCGGCCCCGGAGGAACTGACGGAACGGACGCTGCGAACCCTGCTGCTGGACGTGTTCCCGCGCAAGATCAGCGCGGAGCGGGACTTCTTCGAGCGCATCCCGGTGGTGGTCGAGGCTTTTCTCCGCTGGCTGGCGTCGGAAGGGATCTTGTCCGAAGGGGAAGCTCTGGCCGAGAGGGTGCATGGCTGGGCCAGCGAGGTCGTGGCGGAGGCCGAGAACCCCGCCAACTGGGGTCCGGCCAAGCGTTTCACGATGGGAGCCATGAGCGCCGGGGTGGATACGACGGATGAGAAGGCCTTGCGGAAGTACATGCTCGAGCAGACGCAAAGGGCTCTGGCGGAGCGCGCGTACCAGGCTCCGGACCAAGAGCCCATCACGCCGCCCGTTCCGATCGTGGAACATGCGCCGAAGGTCGGCCGCAACGATCCCTGCCCGTGCGGCAGCGGCAAGAAGTATAAGAAGTGCTGCGGCGACCCGGCCAAGGGCCAAACGACGAGCGTCTGATACAATCAACGTGAGGGGTCAGGGCGGCAACGGCGGCCGGAGAGCCTTCCGTTCGGCCCCTGCCTGCGCAGGGGTGCCCTTCCTGTGAAGGCAGGAATCCGCCTTCAGGCGGGTCAACAAGTCCGGCCGGCGCTTGAAGTTCCGTTCGTACGCGATAGGGAGCCGGCTGCGCCGGAAGACTCTTCAATCCGCCTAAAGGCGGAACTCCGAACGCAGGTAGCTCAGCCGGTAGATGCGGCCGCCTTCGTCGTCGCTGATCAGGAGCGAGCCGTCCGGAGCGACCACGACATCCACCGGTCGAGCAAGCACGTTCTCATCCTTGGTCAGAAAGCTCACGTAGACCAACTCGCCGTAAGGGTGACCTCGGTCGAATAGGACTCGCGTGACACAATAGCCTGCCTTCTTCGATCGATTCCAAGAGCCGTGGTAGGCGACGAAGGCATCGCCGCGATACTCCTGCGGGAATTGCGTGCCGGTGTAGAAGACCATCGCGTTTAGGGCCCAATGCGCAGCCCGTCGCCCACTCCGGCGGGATAGTTCTGGCGGCCAGTTCCACGATGTCGGGCCGGTTCATGTATTCGTAGCGTGGAATGCGATTGCCCACGAGCCGGCGGCGCACCCAACAAAGCGACAATAATCGGAACAAGAGACAATCGGACTCCACTCATACGCACCCCCCTTCTGATTGCATGGTTTCCTCGGAGAGCATATCATGACGCTGACGATGTGCCTCGTAAGAGTTTTGCCGATACCTGAATAGGAGGAAAGCAAGTGCGTCCCGCATTTCCCACTATGCTGAGTTTCTTGTTGATCGCCGTGGCTTCGGCCGCCGATGACGGCATTATCATCCGCACTAATGAGCGGACGCTGGAGCAGATTCAAAATGCCTACGCCCAAATCCCGCCGGTGCAGTACAGCCCGCCCGTCGAGCGCTGGGAGAGACTGCCGAAGACGAGGAAGCTATTGATGGAGGGCGGCACGCTGCACGTGGTCATGCTGGGCGACAACATCGTCAACGATACCAGCCGGTCGTGCTGGAACTTGATCGTCGAGCGACGGCACCCGAAGTGCCAGATCGAGAAGATCACCTGCGTGCGCGGCTCCACCGGCTGCTGGTGGTACAAGGAGCCCGGCCGGGTGCAGAAGTACGTGCTCGACTTCAAACCCGACCTGGTCATCATCGGCGGCATCAGCCAGCGGGATGACATCGAATGAATCCGCGACGTGATCCGGCAGATCGTAGAGACGCAAAATTTTGCGTCTCTACCGCCCGACCTTCTGCTCATGACCGGGGCCTTCGGCTCGACCGATCCCCTGAAGGAGGACCAGTGGCAGAGAATCTCCGATCCGAGCCATTACGGCGAGTACCGTAAGGGACTGGAGAAGTTGGCCGGTGAGGTCGGGGCCGCGTTTCTTGACATGGACGCCGCTTGGGCCAAGTACGTGCGGGACTCGGGAAAGGAGTTGGGGTCCTTCAAGCGCAACGCCATCCACGCCAATCCGCAAGGCGAGCAAATCCTCGGCCACATCCTGGCCAATTATCTCTCGTATCCTCCCGTCCGTAGTTGGCCCGCAAGGGCATCTGTAGAGACGCAAAATCTTGCGTCTCTACTGGGCGTCACTACAAGCCAGGAGACCGACCCCCTCGTGTGGGACAAGCTCGACAAATTCCAGGACTGGAAGCTCGGCTTCATGATGCATTGGGGCATCTACAGTCAGTGGGGCTGCATTGAGTCGTGGCCGCTGGTGGAGGCGGACAAGTGGGCCCGGCCGGACGACCTGCCGGCCTGGACCGAGCGGGGCAAGGACTTCGAGCGGTTCAGCCGCGACTACGTCGCCCTCAACAAGACCTTCAATCCGCAGAAGTTCGACCCGGCCCAGTGGGTGGCCGCCGCCAAGGACGCCGGCATGAAGTACGTCGTCTTCACCACGAAGCACCATGACGGCTTCTGCCTGTTCGACACGAAGCAGACGGATTACCGCACAACGGACACTTCCTGTCCCTTTCACACCAATCCGAAGGCGGATGTCGTCAAGGAGGTCTTCAGCGCGTTTCGCGCGGAGGGCTTCGGCATTGGGGCGTACTACTCCAAATCCGACTGGCACCATCCGGGCTATTGGTCGCCCGACTGGCCGCACAAGGATCGCAATGTCAATTACGACACGAGCAAATACCCCGAGAAGTGGGCCACGTTTGTCGATTTCACGTACAACATCGTCCAGGAGCTGATGACGAACTATGGCCCGGTCGATATCCTGTGGCTCGACGGCGGTCAAGTCCGCCCGCCCAAGCAGGATATCAACATGCCCAGGCTGGCCGCGATGGCACGTAGCCATCAGCCGGGCCTGCTCGTGGTCGATCGGACCGTCGGGGGCCGGTACGAGAACTACCTCACCCCGGAGCAGGAGGTCCCCGAGAAAGCTCTACCCTATATCTGGGAGACCTGCATGACGATGGCGACGCAGTGGTCGTACAAGCCCGACGACAAGTACAAGTCCACCCGCCAGCTCATCCAACTGCTGGTCAACATCGTGGCCAAAGGCGGCAACTTCCTGGTCAACGTCGGTCCGAATTCCGACGGCGAGTTGCCTGAGCCGGCCCTGGAACGAATGAAAGAGATCGGCCAATGGATGCGGATCAACGGCGCCGCAATCTACGGCACCCGGCCGATTCCGCCGTACAAGGTCGGCGCAGTCTGCCTGACCCAAAAAGGCGAGAAGCTCTACGCCATCTGCCTGGCCGCCGAGGGACAATCCACCTTACCGGAGCGCATCCAAGTCCCGCCCCTCAAGGCCGCCAAGGCGGTGAAGCTGCTCGGAGTGAAAACCCCCGTCACCTGGACGGTGACGCCGGAGGGCTCTGTCCGTGACAATCCCGTCCGACGTGCGCAGTTCGCCTCCGTGTCAGCATGCTTGGGCGATGGAGATCGAGGGGGCCCGCGTCGAATAGGGCCTTGCCCAGCGTCACAAGGATCAACCGATGAACCGCTTGGCCCACGCGACGTAAGGAATACCGAGAGCATGCCGCCCACCCCAATCTGGCGGGCAGACTCGAAAAGCGTCTCTTCGTAGGTTGTGCGTCCTCGCACGACTTCGTAGCACGGGTATCTTGCCCCTGGTCCTGTATCCATGGGCGGGATGCCCATGCCACTGGGGTACTGGGGCGAGCGAGGACGCTCACCCTACGAAGAGGCCGTGTTGGGGCTTGTAGGGGACATCAGCAATGCGGATCGGAGTCATCGGCGCAGGACATGCAGGTGTGGAAGCTGCTTGGCAGGCGAGCCAGCTTGGCGCTGCGGTTGTGCTCTTCTCTACCGAGTCCGTTCTGCCCTACTTCCGGCCCAAAGTCGTGGCCCTGGCCTTCGGGCAGGTGGAACTCGACAATATCTACCTGAGGCCCGAGCCCTGGTATCGCGAGCGTGGCATCGATCTGCGGCTCAATGCCGAGGTGACGCATCTGAATGCCCGTGAGAAAACGGTCACGGTGGACGGACGAGAAGAACGGTTCGAGGCACTGGTCGTCGCCACGGGGGCGACTCCGGCCCTTCTGCCTCTCGCCCGGCAGTTCCCCGAGGATGTCATCCCGCTGTGGGGCGTGCGCGAAAGCCTGGCCATCCGGGAGCGTCTCGGCCGCACGCGCTGTCTCCTGATCCTCGGGGGCGGCATCAGCGGCGTCGAATCGGCGATCTACGCCCGCGAAGCCGGCTTGGACGTCACCGTCCTGGAGAAGATGGACCGCCTGATGCCGCAGCAGTTGGGGGCGGGCGCGGCGCAGGTCCTGGCCGGCCGACTGCAAAGAGCCGGGGTGAAGGTGGTGACGGGGCGGTGCGCAGCGACGGTGTCAAAACGCGAGGGGCAACTGAACGTAACCTTGGACGATCATAGCGAGCAAACTTACGATCTGATCGTCACGACGGCCGGAGCTACAAAGAGACTCAGAGTGTTCGAGGCAGCGGGGCTGAAGATCGAGCGAGGGATCATGGTCGATGAGCATCAACACACGTCCATCCCCGGCGTCTTCGCTTGCGGCGATATCGCCCAGCGCGACAGCAGCCGCGTGGCGACCGTGGTCCGCGCTGTCGCGCAGGGCCGTGGGGCCGGCGCGAACGCCGTGGCCTTTGCGCAAGGTCGTGAGTTGGCTTACGTCCCGGAATCGGCCTCACCCCTCTTCTTCAAGCACAAGGACCTCGAGATCCAGGCGGTCGGGCAGCCCGCAGGCGACGGATTAAGCGAAACCGTCCTGACAAACAACGAGGGGTCAGTTTATCGGTCCATCCTGCTGGAAGACGTCGATCATTCGACCAGCCCGGCAAGAATCCTACGGGGCGTACAGATGATCGGCAGCCACGAGGGCTTCCGGCAACTGGCAGACTCCCTTGGCAAGCCCTGGTCAGGGGTCGTCTCATAAAGCAACGCAGAGCGCCGGTACGACAAAATGGGAAATTGGGGGTGTACAGGCAATAAACCAAGAAGCCACAGCGTCTATTCGGGCAAGCAGACAGGCCCGATACAGGTATCGCGGGTCTGTTTTAACATGGAGAAGTACAGGAGTGGGTGATCGTCAACGCCAATAGTCCCGCTTACACCGATTGGGTGTGGTTCTACCTCGACAACATGAGACTGTCCGGCGGCGGCATCACCGTGAACCCCAAACCCGCCGATGGCGCCAAAGACGTGGACGTCCAGACGCAGCTCAGTTGGAGCGCCGGCGCTCATGCGGCCACGAACGATCTTTACCTGGGGACGTCGCAGGCGGCGGTGACCAGCGCCAACGGCGCCGGCGATCCGAGCGTGACGTTCGCGCAGGTCACAGGAACCAGCTTCGATCCCAACGGTCTGCAGTTCAACACGCAGTACTTCTGCGCGCGTGGATGCCGTCAACGACGTCAGTCCGGACAGCCCGTGGAAAGGCACCGTCTGGAGCTTCACCACGGCCAATGCCATCATCGTGGACGACTTCGAGAGCTACACCGACGATCCGGGCCACGAAATCTTCACGACCTGGGTCGACGGCTTCAACAACCCCGCGACCAACGGCGCAACGGTCGGCTATCTCACCGCCCCCTTTGCCGAGTTGAAGACCGTGCATGGCGGCCTCCAAGCGATGCCGTTCACCTACGACAATACGAAGGCCAACACGTCCGAGGCCACCCGCACGTGGGCCAAGCCCCAGGACTGGACGCTCAATGGCTACAATGCGCTGCGGTTCTACGTCTACGACGCCGCGGGCAACGGCGCCGACAGCTTCTACATCACGCTCAAGGACAGTGCCGGCGCGGCCAAAACGTGTCCCGTGCCGGTGGTCCTGACCACCGCGGCCTGGACCGAGTACACGATCGTCACCAGCACGTTCACGGGCGTGAACCTGGCCGCCATCACCCAGATGACAATCGGCCTGGGCAACCCGCAGGGCAGCCCCTCGAAAGCCACGGGTGTGCTGATCATCGACGATATCCAGGTGGGCGTCCAGCCGATGGGCCTGGTCGCCTACTACAAGCTCGAGGGCAACCTCGATGATAGCTCGGGCCATGGGTTCAACGGCACGTTCGGCGGCAACGCGAGTCTTCCCGCCAAGTACGTGGCCGGGCCGGCCAACTTCGGCCAAGGTCTGCTTTTCAACGGGACCGGCGGTCATCAAAACGTCGAGTGCGGCACGTTCAACCCCTCGGCGGCGACCGGCAAGCTCACCGTGGCCTTGTGGGCGAAGTGGAATGGTCCCTCCGACCAGTGGCAGGGCCTGATCGGCAAGCGCGACGGCTGGGACGTGGCCCAAATGATGTGGCACGTCGAGGTCAACCACGACGCCGGCACGATTGGATTCGCCAGCTACGGCGTCTACCCGGACAGCGGCGGCGCCAAATTGCCGATCGGTACGTGGGCCCATGTCGCCGTGACGTTCGACGGGACGACCGCCACGTTCTACCTCAACGGCACGCAGACCGGCAGCGGCGCCTTCACGTTCAGTCAAAAGAAGGACGCGGCCGTGCACTTCGGGTCCGACGATCCGAACGGCGGCAATGCCTTCAACGGGGCGCTCGACGAGATCCGTCTCTATGACACGGTCTTGTCTGCGGCCGAGATCAAGGCGCTCGCGGGCAAGTAGTTTTCCGTTGTCATGATTCCTCCTTCGCGAGCGGCGCAACCGCCGAGCCTCTCGGAGCCTGCTCGAACCTCGGGCAGGCTCCGCTTTTTCTCTACTCGACCGCCAAGGGATGGTCGGTGGCCACGCTCGGCAGATCGGCCGCTTGGGCATTGGACTGGACCTGCTCGACATTCTTGCAGCCGGGGATGACGCACGACACCGCCGGATGCTGGAGGCACCAGGCCAGGGCCCACTGAGCCATCGGCACGCCTTCGGGGACTTCCCGTTTGACCTGCTCGGCCTGCTCGGCGAGAAAGCGTCTTTCCTCCTCGCTCTGCCACACGCCCCGGACATCCGTGCTGGGAAACTGGGTCTCCGTGGTGTATTTGCCGCTCAAGAACCCGCTGGCCAAGGGCACCCGCGCGAGGACGCCCAGATTCTGCCGCAGACAGGCGGGAAGGATTTCCTTCTCGGCGTTGCGTTCGATGCGATTGTAGACCGTTTGAATCGTCTCCGCGCCGACCTCGGAGCGCGCGGTCCACCTGCCGGAGGCTGGCGTTCTTCTTGCTGACGGAGATGCCCAGATGGCGGATGGTCCCCCTGGCGACCCATTCGCGCAATTTCTCCCACAGTCCCGGCGTCTCGAACATCGGGTCCGTGCCGCTGTGGAACTGGTAGAGATCGATGTAGTCCGTCTGCAAGGCCTTGAGCGACTGCTCCAATTGCTCTTGCACCTGGGCCGGCTCGAACAGATTATCCCGCTGAAACGGCCCGTTGAACCGGTGGCCGAACTTGGTGGCGATGACCCATTTCTCGCGCTCGGCCCTGGATCGCCCGGCCGACGAGCTCTCTCCGCCAGGTGGTCGCCGTAGCATTCGGCGGTGTCGATCAGGTTGATGCCCAGTTCTGCGGCTTTCGCAAGGATCGCATCCACCTCGGCCTGGTCGGAACACCTTGCCCCACTCGCCCCCGAACTGCCACGTTCCCATGCCAATGACGGACACGCGTAACCCGGTCTTGCCCAAACGCCGGTATTTCATGAATGTCACTCCATCTGTAAAGAAGTCCTGCTGCTGCCACTGGACACGTAGTTCAACCGTTGTGGTAGAATCTGTCAATGAAGGATTTGACGGCAGGTTCCTGACAGGAGATCGAGGAATATGGCAGATTTACGCTGGTGGCACGTATTGACCGCTGCGATGGTGAGCATCGGCGTTTCGACAGAACCCTGGGCCCGCGCGGAGGCGCCGCACGATCCGGGGCTGAGCGTTCGCGCGGACAGCCGGACCGCAACGTGACGGCCGGCAATGGCCGCAGCTATCAACTCCAGGCAATCTCCGACGCGAACAAGCGCCTTGGGCTCCATCCGGCGAGGCTGTGCCAACGGACAAGCCCACGCACAAAGATTAGGCAATTCCCCGACGCCCACCCGACAAGTCCCCGCGTAAACTGCGTTGACTGCTGCTTCGGCAGCATGCCTTCTTGACGCCGTACTTTGTCCTCCTTGCGACCGGAGTGCATGAGATGAAAGCAAATCACGTTCAACGCGGATTATGGAGATCACGGGGGAAGCTTCCGGTACAGATCATCGTCGCGGCAGCGCTGCTGCTGGTCTTGGGGCCGCAGGTCCGGGCAACACGGGTGGCCGCCAGTCCGGATACCCTGCAGACCACGCTGGACAACGGCCTGCGGGTGATCATTGTCCGCAACGCGCTGGCCCCGGTGGCCACCACCGTCATCAATTACCTGGTGGGTTCGGAGGAGGTGCCGGCAGGCTTCCCGGGCACCGCCCACGCCCAGGAGCACATGATGTTCCGGGGCAGCCCGGGTCTGAACGCCGATCAGTTGGCGGACATCGTGGCCGCCATGGGCGGCATGTTCAACGCCGATACGCAGCAGACGGTAACGCAGTACTTCTTCACCGTCCCGGCCGAGGACCTGGACGTGGCCCTGCGCATCGAGATGATCCGCATGCGGGGCGTGCTGGACGACGAGAAGCTCTGGCAGGAGGAGAAAGGCGCCATCGAGCAGGAAGTGGCCCAGGACCTGTCCAGCCCGGACTATATCTTCTACACGAAGCTTTTGGCCGCCCTGTTCCAGGGGACGCCCTACGCGTACTCGCCCCTGGGAACGGTCGAGTCGTTCGACAAGACGACCGGGGCCATGCTCAAGGAGTTCCACGACACCTGGTACGTCCCGAACAACGCCATCCTGGTGATCGTGGGCGACGTGCGGCCGGCGGAGACGCTGGACCGCGTCCGAGAGTTGTTCGGCCCGATCCCGGCCAAGAAGACTCCGGAAAAGCCCGCGATTCGCCTGGAGCCGGTGCAGCCCGAGACCCTGAATCTCAAGACGGACCAGCCCTTCGGCATGGCCGTGATCTGCCTTCCGGATGCCGGGCTACGATAGCAACGATTACGCCGCCAGCGTCGGTGCTGTCGGACGTCCTGAGCAGCCAGCGCGGCGATCTCTATGCCCTGGTGCCGCAGGGCAAGGCCCTGATCGCCGGCTTCAGTCTCGAGTACCCTGCCCAAGGCCGGGCTCGGCTATGCGGTCGCCGCCTTCCCGCAAGGAGCCGACCCGCAGCCGTTGCTAGACGAGATGCGCCAGGATCCTCGCCGAGGACGTGAAGAAGGGTCTTCCGCCCGACCTGGTGCAGGCGGCCAAGCGCCAGGAGGTGACGCAAGGCGGAGCTGCAGAAGAACTCCGTATTCGGCCTGGCCATGGCTTGGTCCCAGGCGGTCGCGGTGGAAGGCCGCCGCTCGCCCGACGACGACGTGCAGGCGATCCAGCGGGTGACCGTGGACGAGGTAAACCGAGTGGCCCGGCGATACCTGGACCTGGACCACGCCATCGTCGCGATCCTCACGCCGGAGCCATCCGGAAAGCCGGTCGCCTCCAAGCCCGCCAGCGGCGTGGAATCGTTCACGCCCCAGCACGCCAAGCCCGTGGAGCTGCCGGACTGGGCGGCCCAGGCCCTCCGCCGGCTGGAAGTCCCAGAGTCCACCCTGCATCCCGCGGTCAGCACCCTGCCCAATGGCCTCAAGCTGATCGTACAGCCCGAGAATATCAGCAGAACCGTGAGCGTGTCCGGCCATATGCGCAACGAGCCGAACCTGGAGACCCCCAAGGGACAAGAGGGAGTGGACCAAGTCCTGGACCAGTTGTTCGCCTACGGCACGAAGTCGCTGGACCGGCTTGCCTTTCAGGCGGCCCTCGATGAGATCGGGGCCAACGAATCCGCCGGCACGGATTTCTCGCTGGACGTCCTGGCCGAGCACTTCGACCGGGGCGTCCAGCTCCTGGCGGACAACGAGCTCCATCCCGCCCTGCCCGAAGAGGCGTTCAAAATCGTCCAGCAGCAGGTGGCCGGCACGGTGGCGGGCCAGCTTCAGAGCCCCGGCTATCTCATGGGGCGGGCGTTGAAAGAGAGTCTGTTCCCCAAGGACGATCCTGCCCTGCGCCAGGCCACGCCCGAGACGGTGAAGTCTCTGTCGCTCTCCGATGTCAACGATTACTACCGCAAGGTCTTTCGGCCGGACCTGACCACGATCGTCGTCATCGGCCCGATCACGCCCGAAGCGGCCGCGCACGTGATCGGCAAGTACTTCGGCGACTGGAAGGCAACGGGGCCCAAGCCGGAGGTCCTATTGCCGCCCGTGCCCGCGAACAAGCCCGCCGTGTGTCGCCGTGCCGGATGCCCGGCGCGTGCAGGACATCGTCACGCTGGCCCAGACGCTGGACTCTGACGCGTTCCAATCCGGACTACTACGCCCTGCAACTCGGCAACCACGTCCTCGGCGGCGGCTTCTATGCCTCCCGCCTCTTTCAGCGACCTGCGTGAGACCTCCGGCCTGGTCTACAGCGTCTCTTCGGAGTTCGACGTGAAGCGCACGCGGGGGCTCTACGGCGTGGAATATGCCTGCGATCCGTCCAATGTCGCCAAGGCACGCACCGATCATTGTGCAGAACCTCCAGCGGATGCAGACAGAGCCGGTCGCCGACCGCGACCTGCAGCGGGCCAAGGCCCTGGCCTTGCGACGAGATTCCCCTGTCCGAGTCGAGCGTCGATAAGATCGCCCAGGGATTTCATCAAGCGCATCGATCTCGACCTGCCGCTGGATGAGCCGACCCGCGCCGCCCGCCAGTACGTGAAGCTCACCGCCGCCGACGTCCGGGCCGCGTTCGAGAAATACCTCCGCCCCGGAGACTTCGTCCAAGTCACCCAGGGCCCGGAACCGAAATAGCCGAACGCCTCATGCGGGTGTAGGATGGGCTTCAGCCCATGCGGATCCTCTGCCGGAAAGGAAAGAAACCGCATGGGCTAAAGCCCATCCTACATTCCCTACTCGCCAGAGGGTATAATACGCCCGATTGTAGAGTACACACGAGAAATTATGAACATCTATTTGGAACTGACACGCAGGTTCAACGTTGGCCGGACGCGAGCCATCCTCGCGGGCGGCCAAGCGGTCGTACTCCATCGGCTCGCGATCATGAGCAAGGACGGGGACTGGATTCTGCGCGAAGACTCACCAACCATGGAGCACGTGCTGACGATTTTGGAAGAGTATGGGGCTCGGTACCGGTTCGGTGCGCCTCTGGACGTGCGCTGGATGGCCGGTGGGTGGAGCACGCATCTCGAGTTCCAATGGCAGGAGATGCGTGTCCGGACCGATTTTGTCACGCGACCGCCCCGGCTTGATCTGGAGTCCTTGCAGCGAATTTGGCGTGACGCCGAGGGACAGGAGACGCCGTTTCTTGGGGCCATGGATCTGGCGGCGACGAAAAAGACCAACCGGGAGAAGGATTATGCCGTGATAGGCGAACTCGCCCGTCGGATCTCCGACCCGGAGGGCCAGGTCCTCTATTCGCGCAGTGCCCGGGACCTGATCGCTTTGGCACAGCAATACCCGGATCAGGTGTGGCGCTGGGCCGAAGGCGCCCCGCTCTGAAGGTGGTCGGCGAGGGACGTGAGGCCCTGGAGGCCGCCTTGGATGCCGAACGCCGCCAGTTGATGCGGGCCAATGAGGAGCGCTTGGCCAAGTATATGGAAGCGGCACGGCCTTGGGCGGCAGCCTGGCCCACTCTTGCCCGGGAAATGCAGGGACTGAGCCTACGCGAGGCCCATCGGCTTATGGTGCGACGGGCGGAGACATTGCTTCCCTTCGTCGTTCCGGGAGGATGGCCGTGACCGAGTTTCGCGACGAGTTTCTCAGCGAAGAAGACCTGGACCTGCAATCCCTGACGGACGAGGAACTCGACGTGGTGTGGACAGCCTGGTCCGCCAGGCACAGAGCACCAACGACGAGGACAAATTCACCTATTCACATGGTGTGTTTACCCGCGAGCCTTCCACCGATGAGGCCGACCTCAAGAGGTAGACGCGTGTCGTTGTCACGGCCCCGACAGGACCAAGTGCCAATCGACTTGCGTGGCCGGGGCGGTGAACCGCACAGCGTAGAACCCATCACCCAGAGATTTCACTTCGCCTTCCTCCGCTCCGAACTGCGCGTGAGCGATTCCGAGCGACGGCGGGAGATGGAAAACGTATTCGAACGGCGCCCCCTTGACCAAGTGGGAACTCCGCCCGGATAGTCGCTGGGCGGCGGCGTCCCAGGTCACTTCTTCCACGTCGATCAGGCCGGCGGTCAGATGCCGGTCGCTGCTGACAAAGCGAGGTTGACCGTCGTCTTTGTGGAGCACCAACAGACGGCAGGACGTCGATGGAACGTCCAGCTCGAGTATCCTGTCTCCCGCCCTGTAAGGGACGGGTGTCTTGGCCCAGTAGTCCCAGATTAGGTACTTGTCATTGGGATCAAGACCCAGACGCGACAAATTCACCGTGCGCCGGGCAGGATTGCTGGTCCAATTGAACACACCAACGACATCCCAGCGTCCGAACGGCTTGATCACCGGCAAGTGCCAGATACTGCTGTGACGCTGCGGGTCCCGGCCGCTGAGCACATCGAACAGGTCCACGGGCCGGGCGGTTCTGCCGGTGCTGGGCAGGCATTGCGTGAGCAGTTTCAGGCGATCGGGGTCCAGCCGGTCGAGCCGATCGCCTGTGAGCGTGACGCTGCCGTACAAAGCGATGAATGTTGCCCAGGCGTGCGCTTGGTCGAGCGTCAGGCCGTGCTGCTTGCCGGCTTGACCCACTGGGCCGCTCACGTGCAATTGATCGGGGTCGGCCCACCAGAACGTGCCGTTCGTGAAGTAGAGCGGCCCCTGCGCAGCGAATCGTCGGCTCGATGCCTTTCCATTCGCCGCTGACGTCGTTGCCGATTCGCTGGGCGTCGGCGATCCCGAGCGACTTCCATTCGTGGCTGATACAGGTCATGAAGTACGTGCCGGGCTTCATGCCCTGGCGCATCGCTTGCAGGGCGTTGCGGTAAATGTCGTGGTGTGGCCGCGACTTGTCGTGCTGGACGCCGTAACCCCAAGCCAGGAAGTCGGCCTTGACATAGCCGACGCCCCATTGGCTCGTGAATGTGTCCATGAGTGACGTCAGATGCCGGAGAAATTCCGGATGCGAAATATCGTAGTTTCCGGTCGGCTGACCGCCCTGCGTGGTCATCCACTCCGGATGATTGTCGAGCACAGGCTGAGCCGCCTTCATCCAGGAGGGAGCCGTCTCGTTCAATTGCCCGCTGGGACCGGCCGAGAACTTGCGGTCCTCGTCGGAGAACGGCCCCAGCCATAGCCCCAAGGTCAGACCCATCTGGGCGGCACGGTCGGCGAGGGGCCGAATCCCGCCCGGGAAGCGATTGGGATTGGGACGCCAGTCCCCGCTGGCAGCGCCAGCCGCACTGCCAGCCGTCATTGATCTGCAGCGTATTGAAGCCGTAATCGACAAGGCGCTGCTTCTCGATCAGGTCGAGAGTCGCGTAGATGTCCTTCTCGTGCATGATCCAGCCGAAGGCATCCCAACTGCACCATCCGCAAGGAATCGGCTCGCGCAACTTGATCGCGTTCACTCGCTGCACGGTTCGGCCGTACGTTTCCAGCCCATCAAAGATGTTCTCAGGAACAAACACGGCGAACGGACCCGAAGATGCGGTCTGCCCTGGCGCCAGCATCAGCGCCCCGGCTCCCGGGCCGCCATACTGCGTCCGCAGAGTCAGCGAGACCTTCCCCTCTTTGCACGCCAGGTCAACGCACGACTCAGCCTCCGCCGTCAGTGCCCCTGCCACAACTCCCCGGCTCTGCTCCGGATTGAACACCGCCGCGAAGAATTGACTGGTCCGCCGTTTGTCGCCCAGCACGCTTACACCCGCGATCCACCGCTCGTCATGGGTCAACGATCGTATCTGGCCGGCGCCCAAATCGACCTGGGTATCCAACACGACGATCTGGTCCCGTCTAAGCGGCGTGTCCGAAGCCCGTACCCACGCCGTACACGTGAAGAAGTCCATCCCGTCGGCAAGCCCGTACTGCACGCGCAGCACGAATCCTTTGGCTTGATAGATCGCTTGAATTGCCCGGCCCGGTCCGTACACCTCGGCCAGTGGTACCACCGAGACTTCGGGCCTGTCGCCGCCGTCAAGTGCCGAGACAGAAGGCCTCCCGCTCGACAGAACCGGCCGAAGCTCCGCGCCCCGCCGCTTGTCCACCGTCAATGCTCCATCGGCGGTAACCGTCAGGCGCAGGACGCCATTGTCGAGACTCGCGCCACCGCGTGAGCCTCCTTGGGCGACCGGTCCGAGCACAGGAATCAGGCACAAGGCCGTTGTCACCCATCCCATCCAAATCGTGAACTTCATTTGTTGCTCCAGTGCCAAATAATTTCAATGATCCGCTCGAAGGCTAAGACGGGCCGTGGTAAGAGCGGGTGGCAGCCTCAGTCCTCCGGACTTGGGGATGGCCAACCCCATGAACCGGGGCCAGCGCACCGTCAATGTCCAACCATCCCCAAGGCCTTCCGGCCTTGAGGCTGCCACCCCAAACAGACTCCTTAGCTTTTGAGCGGATCGTTGAATAATTTACCCCGGGCGAGCCTTCCGGAACGCCCCGTATTGTACCCGCGGGCTGTTTCGGCAGGAATCCGCGTCGCCAGAGGCACCGTAATCGGGGTGCATGACCGTTGTTGCACCGCTCCCGTGGTGTTCGGAGTTCCGCCTTTTAGGCGGGTCAAACAGTCCGGATAGCCTTGGATGCGTCGCGTCTGCACGGAGCCGGCTGCACCGGAAGACTCTCACACCCGCCTAAAGGCGGAACTCCAAACGGCGCAACAACGGACCTGCACCCCCGTAATCGGCACAACACTGCTTTCCCCGGGCTTTGTGTAGGATTTTGGGGGCCGGGTGTGTAACATGACCACAGGGTGCGCAATTGAACCTGTGCAATGGTCGCGATTATGGCAAAACCTGTTGAGCAAACGGCTTACGGGGACCCCCAACGCGATGAATCGCGTTTGGGAACCCCTGACATCTGGTGGTCCTGGCGAAGACCCAGGCCGCGGCCCTGGGGAGATTGTATGAGCTGTATTATGACCGGATCTTCCGGTTTTGCGTGCACCGGCTTTTCAACCGGACGACGGCCGAGGACGTGACCTCGTCGGTGTTCCTGACAGTCGCCCGCACGATCCGGGACTTCAAAGGCCAGACCGAGCAGGATTTTCGAAGTTGGGTTTACACCATCGCGGCCAACCTGGCCAACGCCCACATCCGCAAGACCATGCGGCGGAAACGGCTGATGAATAACGTGGCGGTTCACTGGCATGAGGACGAGGAGAATTCGGCCCCGTGGTCTCGGTTGGACTGGCCGACGCTGTACGCGGCCCTGCAAGAGCTCAAGCCCGAGCAGCAGACCGTTCTGACGCTGCGGTTCTTTGAGGATATGGATTACGACGAGATCGGCCGGGTGGTCGAGGCCCGGCCGGCGACGATTCGCGTGACACTGCACCGGGCGCTCCGGCGGCTGCAAGAGGCCCTCCAGGGCGACCTGGGTGGAGAATAGCACATGTTCGAAAACGAACACGATTTTCGAAAGCTGGTCCACGGTCTGAAGATCGACGACCAGCCCGACCCGGCGCACCGGGAGCGGCTGCGCCGCCAGATGCTGCAGACCTTCGCACAGACAGAAGACAGAGGACGGAGGACCGAGGACCGAAGACAGCGCCGCCGTCCGTCATCCGTCCTCCGTCTTCCGTATGTCCGGCTGGCGATCGCGGCGACCATCCTGATTGCGGCGGCCCTTGGGGTCTGGAGCCTCGTGGACCGACGGTCCGACGACATTCCACCAAGTCATACTGGCCACCCAGGAGATGCCGTGGCTGTATGCGGTTGTCAGCCGCTATCAGGACGGCGTGGTCCGCACCGAGCGGCACTGGTGCAACTTCCCGACGGAGAAGGCCTATGCGCTCATGGATGACGGCAGCAAGGTGGGCTGGGAGTATGGCACCGAGCCAAAGAAGCTAACCTACAGTCCGCGCCTCAAGGCCTTGATGATCTCCGACCTTTCCGCCCCGGGCGTAGGCGGGGATTCCACGGAGAATTTCCTGAGCGTGTTTGCGGCGTTTGGGGCCAAGGATGACGTGAAAGGATCGATTTCGCAGTATGACGGCAAGACCGTCACAGCGTTCGAGATCGAGAAGGCCGAGGTGGGTCGGGGCACCGAGGGTCGGGCCGCGGGTTCGATCAAAGCGACAGTCTTGGCCGATCCCCAGACGAGACATATCGTCGCCGCCAGCATCGAATACCAATCCGGTGCCGGCAACGTGCTGACGCGTGAAGAATGGATCGTAGGCTATCCGCCCTCCGGACCCGCGAGTGTGTACGATCTGGGCGTGCCTGCCGCGGCACCGAGAGTGGATGGCCGGCGACAACGGATCGGCACGCCGGGCGATGAGCCGGCGGCGATTGCCACACCACCGGCAACGAGCGGCTTTCAACTGGCGCCGGTGGAAATCCGGCTGCCCAAGCCGATGTTCGGCGGCACGCCGCAAGATGGGCGGACGCCCCGCCTGGAACAACCGCGCGGCAGCCCGCGTCCCCCGTTCCTCGCGCCGGTCGGCACGACGAATGTGGCCCTCGGCAAGCCGGTCTCGTCGAGCGATCCGGAGCCGGTTATCGGCAGCCTCAGTGCGATCACCGACGGCGACAAGGAGGCGACGGATGGCAGCTTCGTGGAATTGAGCCCAGGTCCCCAATACGTGACGATCGACCTGCAGGAACGGTGCGAAATTGACGCCGTGCTCGTGTGGCATTTCCACCGCTGGCCGCGGGTCTACCGCGACGTGGTCGTACAGATCTCGGACGACCCCGCCTTCAAAAGGGCCGTCCAGACGATCTTCAACAATGACGCCGACGATGCTCTCGGCCTCGGCGCCGGCAGAGACCTGTCCTACGTGGAAACCTACGAGGGCAAGCTCATGGAGGGCAAAGGCGCCCGGGGCCGCTATGTGCGGCTGTTCAGCAACGGCAACTCCCATGATGACCTCAATCACTATATCGAGGTCGAAGTCTACGGCCGGCCGTTGCACTTGATAAAGAACCACTGAGAATACGCGGAGGATCAAACCATGAGACACGGACAAAATGCGCAGATTCCTGATCGTGGCAGCCGTACTCCTTATCGCAAGTCTGCCGCAGTCTGCCTCTTCGGCACCACGCACAGACTCACCCGATGAGGCAGTCATGACCATCAAGGCGGGCAACGTGTCCTTCGAGCTGGTGCGTATCCCAGCGGGCCGCTTCTCGATGGGGTCGGCCACCGGCATCCCGATGAGAAGCCGATTCATGAGGTCCGGATCAGCCACGACTTCTACCTGGGCCGGACCGAGGTGACGGTCCGGCAATTCCGCGCGTTCGTAGAAGCGACCGGATACAAGACGGATGCCGAACTGCTGGGTTGGGCCAATACGTGCCCACAGCCCGGCTTGCATCCCAACGAGCGCGGTCTCGACTGGCGTCGCCCCGGCTTCGAGCTCGGGGACGACCAGCCGGTGGTGGTGGTCAGTTGGCACGATGCGATGGCGTTTTGCCGATGGCTCAGCGCAGACGGGCCGGAATATCCGCCTGCCCACCGAGGCCGAGTGGGAGTATGCCGCCCGCGCCGGCGGCCAGGAGGACTCCCCCGGTCGCTGGGAGGACGCGGCCTGGTACGAAGGGAACGCCTCTGATGGTGCTCATCCCGTCGGCACGAAGCGGCCCAACGCCTGGGGTTTGTATGACATGCAAGGCAACGCTTGGGAATGGTGTCTGGATGTCTGGCGTCCCAATTATCGCGCGGCCGCACCGGAGGGCCGGGCCGAGACGCACGATCCTGTCGTGCCGCAGGTTGTTTGGCGCTACGTGCTGCGCGGCGGGTCCTGGTTCAGTCCGATCCCACAATTATCGCTCTCGTACCGCGCCCGCTACCTCGGCCACCTCTCTCGGCCCGACATCGGCTTTCGAATCGCTCTGTCTACGGCAGCGGCCGGAGATATGAAATCTGAGATTCGAGATTCGGACTTACGGGGACAGGGCTCCTGCACGCCGGACCCGCAGACGAAGCGGACGATCCTGACGACGCACGGGACACGCTTCGAATTCGCCCGCGTTCCCGCCGGCCAGTTCCTGATGGGCGGCACGGACGGGATCGAGAAACCCGCGCACCAGGTACGAATCGGCTACGATTTCGAAATGGGCACCACAGAGGTTACCGTAGGGCAATTCCGCGCCTTCATCGAGACAACGGGCTACCCCACCGACGGTGAAAAAGTGGGCGTTAACTGGACGCGGGGCCCGGACACGGATTGGCAAAGTGAAGAGGCGGTGGATTGGTGCCGCGCCACCCGCGACCAGTCGGACGACCACCCGGCGATCTTCATCAGTTGGTATGATGCGATGGCCTTCTGTCATTGGTTGTCCGCCGAGACCGGTCAGGAGATCCGACTGCCCAGTGAGGCCGAGTGGGAGTATGCCTGCCGGGCCGGCACGACGGGCCTCTATGCGGGCGAACTGAGCGAGATGGGATGGTCCCAGTACAATGCCTGCGGCCGCACCCATCCGGTCGCGCAGAAGCAGCCCAACGCCTGGGGGCTCTACGACATGCACGGCAATGTCTGGGAATGGTGCCTCGATTTCTTTCGACCGGATTACGAGGGTGTGCCGACCGACGGGCGGCCCCGCTGGGACCTGGGGCGTCCGACGGACGTGGTCTCGCGCGGCGGCTCGTTCCGCAATCCGCCGGGCTGGCTCGCCTCCGGCTGCCGCATGGGCACCTTTCCCGATGCCAGCCATGGCAACAACGGCTTTCGCCTCGTCCGGGTGCTGAAAGACGGCGTGGACGAAAGACCTGCCACTCGAACACCGACAGATGCGGGGAAGCTGGTGCCGGTCGAGGTGAAATTGCCAAAGCCCGTCTTCATCGGCACGCCGGAGGACCTGCGTGTGCCGCGAACCAAACCGGTCCAGAAGGTGGCCGGACCGGTTTTCCTGGCCCCGGCCGGGACACGGAACGCCGCGCTCGGCAAGCCTGTCTCCGCCAGCGATCCGCAGCCGGTGATCGGCGAACTGGAAATGATCACGGACGGCGACAAGGAGGGGGCCGACGGCAGCTACGTCGAGCTGGCGCCGTTCCTCCAGCACGTCACGATTGACTTGCAGGGGGAATATGAGATCTATGGCGTCCGAGTATGGCACTATCACAAGCAGGCCCGCGTGTATTTCGATGTGATCGTTCAGATCGCCGATGACGCGGATTTCATCACCGGCGTGAAGACCATCTTCAATAACGATATGGACAATTCCACCGGGCTGGGCGTCGGCACGGACCTGCACTGCGTGGAGACTCACTTCGGCGAGCTCTTCGATGCCGGAGGCGTTCGCGGCCGCTATGTCCGCCTCTACAGCCGAGGCAACAACAGCAACGATCTGAACCACTACGTTGAAGTCGAGGTCTACGGCAGGCCCGCCAGGCCGTGATGCTATCGCTTGGGAATTCGCACGAGCGTGTAGCTGTAGGGCTGCAAGCGAAGCGATAGCTCGTGGCCGCTGAGACTGCTTCAGTGCTGGCGACCGGTACAATGGCGGTCGGCGTCTTCGAGCGTGTTGGCGGCCCAGGGCACGTTGGCCGAGAGCGTCTGAATCTGGGCTGTCCCCGCCGGAGTCAAGCCCTCCAACTCGATCTTCAAGTCAATCGGTTGCTTCGTGCCCTTGTACACGATAGAGAGCAACAGCGTGCCATCGGATGACTCGGCCGCCAGGACGTCGA
This sequence comes from uncultured Planctomycetota bacterium, assembly GCA_963750205.1. Lineage (GTDB taxonomy): Bacteria > Planctomycetota > Phycisphaerae > Sedimentisphaerales > Anaerobacaceae > PLanc-01. The sequence continues at coordinate 122,536 of CAVVRJ010000010.1, read as the reverse complement.
GGACCTTGCCGGTCCAGCTTTTCGTGACGTGACGCAGATCGGGCAGAACCATCGGCGCCTTCTGCGTCGCACAAGTCAGTTCCGTCTTAAGCGGGACGCCCTCGGCGAAGGCGGCGAACATCGATTGGGCATAGTAGCACGGATTGGCGAAGACGCGCTCGTGGGTCTTTCGCAATCCGCCGCCGTGGTTGACCGTCGCCGAGTGAGTCACCATCTCCACGAACGGGGCTTGGCGGACGGCCGCATGATAGATCAGGATATCGTACAGGGCTTCCGCCTGCGTGGAGGGATTCACGAGCGTCTCGTGCGTCAGCCGCTTCGGGGCATCGGCGGATGACGACCGGCCGACGTTGGCGAACATCTGCAGCTCCGTGACCGCCAAGCGCGGCTCGGCGACCCCGCCCTTCTTCATATCCTCGCGCAACGCGGCCCATTTCTCTTCCAGCACCTCCGGCACGGCCATGAAATCGCGGAAGACATCCAACGGATCGGTGTCGGCGGAGACCTGGCCCGCCGATGAGCGGGTGGTCCGTCGTGGCGTGCAGCAGATCGGCTGTCCCGGCGATGAGCGTGTCGTTCCACTGATCGCCCCACATGGCCGGTGCACCACAGGCGTAGACCTGGATGGCGGGATCGGCCGCCAGCATCGGTTTGACAAACTGCCGATAGCGATCCACGTATCCTTCCGGCGTAGTCCAACGATCCTGCCACTGGCCCCAGAGCTCGTTGCCGATCTCCCAGTGCTTCACGTTATAGGGTTCCGGATTCCCGTGGGCCGCCCGGAGCTTGCCCATCGGGGTCTGGGCAGCGCCGTTGCAGTACTCGATCCACTGGGCGGCCTCGGCGGGCGTGCCACTGCCGGCATTGATGCAGATCATCGGCTCGCAGCCGACGGCCCGGCAAAACGCGATGAACTCGTCGGTGCCGAAGAAGTTGTTCTCCTGCTGTCCCCAGGCGTAGTTCGGCAAGGTCGGGCGCTGTTCGAGCGGGCCGACGCCGTCGCGCCAATGATACGTGCTGGCGAAATTGCCGCCCGGCCAGCGGAGAATCGGCAGCCGGGAGTCTTTCAAGAAGCGAATCACATCGGGATCGGCCCGATTGACATGGTCGGCTGGGAGCAACAGCGCGTGACTGATCACAAACTGACCCGGCCGGTCGGCCATGATGGCGAAGCGGTAGGCGATATCCGCCGGCAGTTCGGCGGGGATTTCGAGCGTCGCGCTGAATTCCTGCCATTCGGCCGTGATAGGTTGAATCACGCGTTTCGCGCGGATATTTCCCATCCGGTCCGAAGAAGGCGACGGTCAGCGTCCCCAGATCCGGCGAACGGACCCAAAGCTGCACGTTGTACTTCCGGATTCGGTGCAGAGGCAGCCACGTCCACTGCATCAAGCCCTGCCCCGAGGCACGGGTCGCAATGCGTTGGGCCCGCCCGCCGTAAGGACCGGTATCGGGGCTGGCCTGAACGTCGCCGAGCTTGGCCCACCAGCAGGCCACGGCCTCATTGCGAGACTTGACCAGACCGTCAATATCGGACTTGGGCCAGCCCCACCGCTCGGCCTCGCCACGGATCGCGCGGGCGATCTCCTCCCTGCTGTAGTGAAATGTCGCGACACCATCCGGCGAGGTCTGCCCCGTGGAGAAGGGGTAATCGGAGAACGTGGGATTCTTGAGAATCTGGGCATCCATCCCGTTGGTGACATTGAAGTACAGGTGCTCGCAGAATTTGCCCGTGAGGAAGCGCGGCACGGGGTACGGCGACTTCTGGGCCGCGTGCACAACGAGCGAGGCCTTTGCCACGACGTTGGGGTCTCCGGCCGGGGCCGCATCGCCCGTGCCCCATTGGAGGGCAGGCTCAGCATCACAAGCAACAGGGCTATCCGTGTTCCTTTGATCACGTAGTCAAATGCTATTCTCATAGAGACGTTCTCCACATCCGAGATTCACTCAGTCGAGAGACGCGATGGTCCGGCGACGCGGGGCATCATACGCGAGGAGCGAGCAAGTTTGAAGCCCCCATCCTCGGCCCGGGCGGCGCGCCTGGAGGGCTTTCCTCCCGCGAGAGTCAGGAAAATCCCAATAGGATTTCCCCTTCCGTTGGGCTTTCATGAGTCTTCATACCCTACCGTAATGGTTTGCATGAACGGGGGGAAGTCTCCTGCGTAAAGCAGGGGGAATGCACCATTGACGACTTTCGCAACGGAGCAAATTTATGGCGAAGAAAGGTACTGGCAAGACAACGGAAACGGGTGCGAAACGCGGCCGAGCCGGCAAAGTAGAAGCCTTGCGGCCGGAGGAAATGCAACGGCGGCGACCGGCCCCACGCACGCGCAGATCGCTCAGCGGGCCCGCGAGATCTGGGAACGAAAAGGACGCCCGCAGGGTCAGGATGAGAAGAACTGGCGCGAGGCCGAGGAAGAGTTGAAACGGGAGATGGGGCGGTAGAACCGGATCGTCAATTCGTGGAACGGTTGATCTGCTCGATTACGAGCAACCGTCAGACGTCCGACGAAATCGAGCCCTGCAACCGATCGGACGATCGACGGATTCAGTTATGGCCATTGCCGACAAACTCCGCGAGTTGAGCAAGAATCTCTATTGGGCGTGGCACCCGGAGTTCATCCGCGTGTTCCGCGATATCCAGCCCCAGTTGTGGCGGGAGGTGAACCACAATCCGGTAGAGTTTCTCCGGCGGCTCGCCGACCAGGCGGTCGAGGATACGTATCGCGATCCGCGCATGAGCAATCGGCTGACCCAGGCCTTCCACAAGCTGCACACCTACCTGGAGGCCAGCGAGGTCTGGGGGGCGTGGCACGCCGGACCTTTGCGGGCCTTTCCCGTCGCGTATTTCTCCGCCGAGTTCGGACTGCACGAATCCCTGCCGATCTATTCCGGCGGCTTGGGCGTTCTGGCGGGCGACCACCTCAAAGCAGCATCCGATCTGGGCATTCCCATGGTGGGCGTCGGTCTGGCCTACGCCTACGGGTACTTCGAACAGTCCCTCGACGCCAACGGCTGGCAGCATGAGCACTACTTTTCTTCGAACGAGGCCACCCTGCCCCTGGAACTCGTCAACAACAAGTACGGCCAACCCGTGCGAATCGCCGTTCGCACGGAACCTTACGAGATCTGGGTGGGGATCTGGCAGGTCCGCGTTGGACGCAATCTCCTGCTGCTGCTCGATACGAATGTGGATGGCAATTCCGACGAGGACAAAGCCCTGACGAGCCGGCTTTATGGCGGGGACCGTCGCACGCGGATTCTCCAGGAACTGATCCTCGGCGTCGGGGGCATGAAGGCCCTGCGCGAGTTGGGCGTCATCCCTGGCGTGATCCATCTGAACGAGGGCCACAGCGCGTTCGCCATCCTCGAATTGGCCCGAACGCTCATGGAGCGGGACGGCCAGTCCTTCTACAACATCCGCGAAGAGACCGCCGGCATGACGGTCTTCACCACCCATACGGCGGTGCCGGCGGGGCATGATGTCTTCGAGCCGGCCCTGGTCGAGCAGACCCTCGGACCTTTGCGGCGGCAATTGGGTCTCTCGGAAAGGGACCTGCTGGCCCTCGGCCGGCTGGACCCGAACAACGACTCCGAGCATTTCTCCATGACGATCCTGGGATTCAAGATGTCCCGCTCGCGCAACGCGGTCTCTTTCCTGCACGCCCGCCTGACGAAAGCGATCTGGTATCCCCTCTGGCCCGGCACGCCGCAACACCAAGTCCCCATCAACTACATCACCAACGGCGTCCACGTGGACACGTGGCTGGCCGAGCCGATGGCGGACCTGTACACCAAGTATCTGGGCCCGGACTGGCGCGAGGGAATGGACGACCCGCGCACCTGGGATGCCATTGGGAATGTGGATGAAGTCGAGTTGTGGCAGAAGAACCAGGAGTTGCGGGCCCATCTGGTGGAGTATGCGAACCGCTGCATCCAGCGTCAGGAACAGGCCCGGACCGGCCAGGAAGACCAGACGACTATGTGGAGCATGCCCGGCTCGACCCGAATGCCCTGACGATCGGGATCGCCCGCCGGTTCGCCGCCTACAAGCGGCTGGATCTGCTGTTCCGCGATCCGGCCCGCCTGGATCGCCTGGTCAACGACCCGCAGCGGAAGGTGCAATTCATCTTTGCCGGCAAGGCCCACCCGCAGGATGAGAAAGGCAAATACCTGATCCAAACCGTCTTTCGCTTCACCCGCGATCCGCGTTTTGTCGGCAAGGTGGTGTTCCTCGAGAATTACGACATCAACGTGGCCCGCCACCTGGTCCAAGGGGTCGATGGCTGGCTCAACACGCCCCGACGGCCCCTGGAAGCCTCCGGCACCAGCGGCCAGAAAGTCGCCGTCAACGGCGGGCTGAACATCTCCACCCTGGACGGCTGGTGGGCCCAGGCGTATGATGGCGACAATGGCTTTGCCATCGGTCGCGGCGGCGAGCATTCCAACTTGGACTACCAGGACCAGGTGGATGTGCAGGCCCTGTACTCCGTCCTGGAGAATGAGGTTGTGCCTCTGTTCTACGACCGCGACGCGGATGGCATACCGCGCGGCTGGATCGCCCGGCAGAAGCACGCGCTGTGCACTTTGCCTTGGCGCTTCAGTGCCCGGCGTATGGTGGTCGATTATGCCCTGGGATGCTATTTGCCGGCGGTGGGCGGACTGACCTCCTCGCTGCGCATCGACGTCCGCTTGCTCAGCGACAATCTCAGGCGGGTCCACGCCGGCCAGCCGTCGTGAGAACGATGCCGAATGGATGCCAGAAGCTTTCTGGAATGGACTTGGTGGACGTCATGGACAGGATGGACATATGGCGGAGACCGCATAGCGTCCATAGTCAGTTCCACATCTCCACTTGTGCTTCTTTGGATGTGAATGATGACCGATTTGCCCAGCTATGTGGATGGTGTGCCCAACCTGTGTGGCTTTGAGGACGTTATTGCCGAGACGGTCAACCATCGGCAGCCCATTTATCTGCCTGACAGCGGGATCGATTGGCCCAATATCAAAAGCGCCTATGCGATCGCCCTGCATATGCACCAGCCGCTGATCCCTAATCCCGACCAGGACCTGGAGCACGCCGAGATCATCAGCAATCTCCAGTACATGATGGACCACCAGAACGTGGGCGACAACCACAACGCCTCGGTGTTTCACTGGTGCTACAAGCGGATGGGCGAATTCATCCCGCAGCTTGTGGACGAGGGCTGCCGGCCCCGCGTCATGCTCGATTACTCCGGCACCCTGCTCCACGGCCTGCACCAGATGGGCTTGAGCGACGTCTTCGACAACCTGCGGACGATCACGTGCGATCCGAGGTATCGCCGGTGCGTCGAGTGGCTGGGCAGTGCGTGGGGCCATCCGGTGGCGCCTTCGACACCCGTGCAGGATTACCGGCTGCACGTCCGGGCCTGGCAGCATTTCTTCGCGGGCCTCTTTGGCTTGGAAGCCTTGAGCCGCGTCAAAGGCTTCTCCCCTGCCGAGATGGCTCTTCCCAACCACCCCGACGTCTTCTATGAGTTCGTCCGGACCTTGAAGGACTGCGGCTATCGGTGGGTGATCGTGCAGGAACACACGGTGGAGCGCGTGGAGGATGGAAGGCCCCTGACATACCGGCACCAGCCGCACCGCCTGATCGCCCGGAACTCCCGCGGCGAGACGCTCTCCATCACGGCCATCATCAAGACCCAGGGCAGCGACACGAAGCTCATCGGCCAGATGCAGCCCTACTACGAGGCCCGCGGGCTCGCCCGCATCGCTCTGGCCGGCAAGCCGATCCCGTCGCTGGTCAGCCAGATCTCCGACGGCGAGAACGGCGGGGTCATGATGAACGAGTTCCCGCCCAAGTACCTGTCCGTCATGAGAGAAAGCAGCGGCACGCCCACGCCGCCCGTGAACGTCACGGAGTACCTCGAATACCTCGATTCGCTCGGCCTCCGCGAGGAAGATTTCCCGGCGATTCAGCCGATCTTCCAGCATCGCATCTGGGAACGCTTCCAGGAAGGAGCGGGGCCGAACGCCCTGGCCGCCGTTATCGAGCAATTGACCAAGGAAGACTCCCGCTTCCACGTCGAAGGCGGAAGCTGGACGAACAACATCTCCTGGGTCCGCAATTACCAGGACATCCTCCAGCCGATGGAAGCCGCCAGCGCCCTGTTCCACGAGACGGTCCTGCGCCGCGGCGTTTCCCCCTCGGACCCGCGCTACCGCAACGCGCTCTACCACCTCCTCACGAGCCAAACCAGTTGCTATCGGTATTGGGGCCAAGGCCTCTGGTCCGACCGGGGGCGAGAGCTCTGCCGGCGCACGATGGAGATTCTCCGCCACGACTTCGCGTAGTTGAGCAATCGGCCAGGGCCAACCACGGCAGTTCCCTAACCGGCCCGAAGCTCCCGCGTGCTACACTCGTTCGGTGCGACGCTGAGGAATCACGAACGGCAAGCTTCGTATTGGAGGTGGCGGCCATGAATCATGTCGAAAGTCCAACGGTGTCGGGTCACGGAGTGCTGCTATAACCGGGACGAGATGTGCCATGCCCTGGCCATCACCGTCGGTGGCGGCGGCGACCATCCCGCAGTGCGACACGTACTGCGATGCCGGGATCAAAGGCGGCGAAGCGTCGATGGCCGACGTCGGCGCTTGCAAGGTGAGCGAGTGCCGGTACAATCAGAGCCTCGAGTGCAAGGCCTCGGGAATCGTGGTGGGGCCGGCGCAGGATGAGGCCGATTGCCTCACGTTCGAGAGAAGATAAGGCGGCCGCTTCTTGCAACATTTCCAGATCGTAATGTCCGTGGCTGGTGAGACGGGTACGAGTGTCGATAGAGCCCCCGCTCGGGCGAAACAGTACTCCAAAAGCAAGCTGACCCTCGGTCTCCTGAAGCTGGCGCTGGGATTCCTCTTCCTTCTCGCTTTCCTGTTCTCGGGGGCATCGAGCGGATTGTACGGCTCTTTCCGGCATCTCACGGACAACTACCATCTGCAACTGAGCGGCTATCTGCTGGTCTTCTCCGATCGGCTACTACCTGCTGTTTCTGGGCCTGGATTTCTACAGCGACATCGTGCTCGAGCGCCGGTACGGCTTATCGAATCAGACGGTGGCCGGATGGCTGGCGCGAAGTGCGAAGGAATGGGCACTCTCCGCATTTCTGGTCATCGCCGTGATGAATCTGCTCTACGCCGTCATTCGTGATCTGCCACACTGGTGGTGGCTCGTCGCCGCGGTCGGCTGGTTCGTTCTGTCGGTCCTGATCAGCAAGATCGCGCCGGCCGTGATTGTGCCGCTGTTCTACAAGACCGTCCCGCTCAAGGAGCACGACTTGGCGGATCGGCTGCTCGCCTTGGCCGGCCGCTGCGGCGTCCGTGTCCAACGCGTCTTCGAGATCAAGCTCAGCCAGGAGACCAACAAGGCCAACGCTGCCGTCGTCGGATGGGGCACAACCGGAGAATTGTGATCGGCGATACGCTGCTGACCCTGTGCTCGGACGACGAAATCGAAGCGGTCTTCGCCCATGAGTTGGGCCACGTGGCTCTCCACCACACCTGGAAGGTGCTGGCCGCCGGCGCGGCGTCCTTCCTGCTCGGCTTCTATCTCCTGTACCTCGTCCTCGGCCCCAGCGCCGCGGCCCTGGGCTTCGAAGGCCCCGCCGACATCGCCGCCGTTCCCCTGCTGATGCTCTGGATCGCGGTCTTCGGGCTTGATCTCCAAGCCGCTTGCAGACGGCCTACTCCCGGCACCTCGAAAAACAGGCCGACTTGTTCATCCTCGGCAAGGTCGAGAAGCCGGAGTGCCTGGCCTCGGCCCTGGAAAGCTCGCCGACCGCAATCTCTCCGATCCCAACCCCAGCCGCCTGGTCGAAGCCCTCTTCTACACCCACCCGCCCATCGCCAAACGGATCGCCTACATCCGTAGGTCAACTCAGGAGCCTCTCGGGTAGGGCTCCAGAGAACCCGGTTGACGTGGCCCGCTGTGACGCGTAGGGTGGGGCTTGCCCCACCGATTCTTCCATGCGCGGGTTTCGGTGGGGCAAGCCCCACCCTACCAAGACCATCAGAACTCAACGAGGTAGTACGGCGTCTGGTCGCGAGCACCGTCAATTGTATACGTGCCATTCTCCATAGGGAACGTGGTTTGCGTGCGCAGGCCGTCATGGTCGAGCAGCCACAGTTTCTGCACGCCGGTCCTCGCAATCGTGATCCTTGCTTTCACCGGCTCCATCAGGATGGGCGGCTTGCCGCGGTCGAGGAGGCTGTTGCCGGCATCATTGAACTTCATGCCCGTGTTGCGGGCGCGGGCGATAGCAGTAATGAGGAGCTTCCTGGAGCTACTGATGTTCTTGTCCGGCTCCTGGGCCGTGACGTAGATCGCCGCAAAGGGACTCTCGGGCGCGATGGTGACTTCCCCGAGCCGGCAGACTTGGCCTTCGGCAAAGCCCACCACCGCCTTGGTGCCGGGAGTGTCGATCGTGAAATAGCCGCCCAGTTTCACGTCGGCGGCCTCCTTCCAACGAAGCTGACCGGTGGACGATGTGAGGAAGCCCTCCTTCTGGAAAGGGCGGAGGTCGAACGCCGGGGTATCGCGGTACCGATCTGTGAATTCGACCGCGCAGCGAGCGACGGCCAGGGCACGAGACGGGACTTTGTCCGTGTCGAAGCTCTTGACGTCGTACTCCTGCACGGTGCGGTCCGCAAAGCCGAGCTTCACGTCGGCCAGCGACGGCACGTGCACATACAGCGGCGCGAGCAGTTCCGACTCCTTCACGTCGCCGCGCAGGACTTGTCGGGCCACGGCGGGAAAGATGCCCAGCACTTGCGGGGCCGTCACGTCCCAGGTGTCGCGGCCGATCCGATCGCTGAAGTCGCCGTTATCTCGGTTCTGGAACATGTAAGAGACGTCCCAACCCTGCAGGCCATAGCCATAGGCGCCGAGGATCGCCGGGCCTTCCACGCCCCACTCGCTCGGGAAGACGTGAATCCACTCGGACAGCATGAACGGGCGGTCGGCCGCCTGCTGCAGACCCGACGCTCAGCGTCCCGGAGCCGGCCGTGTGCAACATCGTCGCATTATTGAACGTCGCGCCGGCCCTGGCGTTGCCGCCGCCGAAATAGTTGTGCCGGTCGATGGTCCCGACGCGCCAGTCCGAATGCAGGTTGTAGAAATGGCTGAGCGCCTGGCCCGCCTGCCAATTCGAGCCGAGGATCTCGCCCTCGTAGCCGGCCTCGCGCACCGCCTGCACGTAGCGGTCGTAGAACTCGCATTGCAGACCGTAGAGGAAGACCAGCGTGTCCAGGAGCCGCTGCCGGCGAAAGGCCTGCGAGCCATTCAGTTGGGCCGGGTCCCAGTACCACGGATTGCCGATAGGCAGGATGTTGTTCTTGTCGAGATTCTCGCCCGCTGCCGGGAAACCGTCACTTCGCGAAGCCATCGAAGGCTTTGTCGCCCCAGGCGGCACGGAGTTTCTCGGCGGTCCCGTACTTGCTGCGCAGCCAGTCGCAGAACTTCGCGGCCACTTGCTGCCGGAGCGTGGGGCTGGCCTTGAGCGGGGCCGTCGACGTGTAGAAGAGGATGCTCTGCTCGTTGACGATCTCGATATACGCGACCACCGGGTCCTTGCGCATAAGTCAGGCCCGTATAGGGGTTCTTGTGCTTGAGCAGGTTGACCGTCTGGAGGATCTGCACGTTCTGCAATTGGGGCGCGTAGTCGATCGCGCTATGCGGCGTGGTGATGCGGTTCTCGCCGCTGAATTTGCCGAATTCCTCCATGTAAGGGACGTACTGCTTGTCGGCAGGGCCGAGCTTCAGAGCGCCGAAATGGGCCGAGAGCAGCACGTAGATGCCGGCCTCTTTGAGCTTCGCCACCTGGTAGTCCATGCGATCGAGGCTCGCCGGATCGAACTCGACGCAGCTATCCTTGGATTGAATCCCGGACCAGCCCGGACCATCGACATACTTGTGCAGCCGCACGGAGTTGATCCCGTACTTGGGATAGAACGCGGCCCGCTTGTCGGCGAGCGCCCGCTCCGGCGCGCAGGCACTGTAGCACAGGTTGAGTGCCCCAGAGCTTGATGGGCTTGCCATTATAGTAGAGCTTGTCCCGCTCGCGCGTGATACGCCCGTCCTTGCCCGCCGGCTTGGAGAGCCAATCCTGCATCCCGATCTCGCCCGGCTCCGGCGTGCTTCGCGGCGCAAAAGTGTACCACGAGGACATGTCCACCACATCAGCCCGCAGGCCGACGGCAGGCACCCAAGCCAATACGCAGCAAATGCCAAGCCATGCGGAGAATCGCATCTTCAACTCCTTGTCCCTCTGTGTTGAGTCCTATGACTTCAGCCCGCCTTTGGGTGCCATGCCTACGCCGCGTAGGCATGCCTTGGCCGTTGTGAGAGGTTGTTGCATCATTCGCGCTTGAGCATGTCTACGCCAAGCGTAGACATGGCACTCCGTTCGGCGAAGGCCCCAAGCGCAGGAATGGCTTCACGCAAGCCAGGGCCGCTCCCGGGTCTTCAACTCGTCCAGCGTCTTCTTGGCGATGATGGCATCTTCCCGCACCTGGAAGTCGAACATGCCGACGCAGATGAAGTCGGCGCCGCCCTGGAAGGCATACTTGAACCCGCTGGCGGGAGGAATCGCCCCGGCGGCCAGCGTCTTGAAGGCAATCCACGGCTTCTTCACCGTCTTCATGAACTCGATGGTCTTTTCCGGTGTCGGCTCCCAGAAATTATCCGCGCCGTTGGCCACGACGTCGGTGCCCTGGCCGGGCCGGCGGGCCGACCAGTAGTTCGAATGATGCAGCGTCTTGACGTAGAAATCCGCCTCGAAGCCCCGAGCCTCGGCGTTGACGATCACGTCGAGCAGGTGCGCCCCGAGTCCGCCCGGCACGCCCAGCGATTTAATGTACTCGATGCATTCGCCGAGCTTATCCACGTGGCCTTCCTTGAGCCACTGGTCGCCGATGACGCCTTGCAGATAGACAGCCGAAGCGCCCAATCGACCGAGGCCTTGACGTTGGTCTTGAGATCGTCCGGCGTCGGGTGTCCCTCGGCGATCCACTGGATCTTGCCGCCCTGGCTCCAATGCTTCTTGAAGATGTCCATGGGCTTCTTGCGCGGGTCGGCGATGATCGTATTGACGCCGTTTTCTTCGAGCAGGGCCAGCGTCTCGACGACCTTCTCCGGCGTGTTGTAGTGGTCCATCAGGCTGTGCACGTAGATCAGGTCGCGGGAATGGGACCACCCGCTGATCAGGTTCCCGCCCGAGACCAGGCGGCTGATCTTCAGGTTCTTGATCCGGCCCATCGGCATGCCGTTGACGCCCGCCTGCGATTCCGGATTGCGGTCCGATTGCCCCGTGGCCCGCGTTGGCGGCATACACCGCCCCTGCGGCAGCGGCCATTGACGTCTTGAGAAAGCTGCGACGATCGACTTGCTCTGCCATAGCTGTCACCCCTACTCAGTTGTTGCACGTAGGGTGTGCCGTGCACACCGATAGATTGTCAGTATACCGGATTCGACCTGCCCCGGCAATGACCAGAACCATCTCACACAGGGCAATTGCATGTGACCACGCCGTTCCTCGGGCTACGCCCGTGTCGCGGGCATCCTGCCCGCGATTCGAGGGCGGGACGCCCTCGACACCTCAGATCAGCGGTCACGTGCAATGGCCCTGCCATCTCACGCGGAGCCGGCCCTGGCCATCTCCGTAGGGGCAGGCCCCCATGCCTGCCCTTCATTTGCAGGGGGCAATCCCTTACCCCTTGTGGTTGCTCTGGAAGAGGGCAGACACGGGCGTCTGCCCGTAACGGGAAGGGGGCAGACGCGGGGGGTCTGCCCCTACGGGGCCGCGGCGTGTTTGCTCACGAGCTATTCATGGGTATTGTCCTTGGCCCGCTTGTCCTGCGCACATTGGGTTTGTCTTTCGAGCCCGCTCGGCCCCGAATCGTTCCTAAACCCTGTGCCCCCAAACTGGCCTCCTTCGGATCGCACTAGATTGGGTTTGTTTCGCACGATTGGCTCTCAACACTGCGCCGGCTCCGGGCGTGTGACTGGAATCCTGGAATGATGGAATACTGGAATGTTGGGTCGACTCGACCGGCGGACTGTTCGTACTGCCGCCGTCCGGCGGCTCTTCGTGGGTTGGGCGTCCCCGCCCGACTTCACCTGGCACTTCGCACTTCAAACTCGAAACTCCTTCCGGGCAGTCCGCCGGACCCCAGCAGGCAAACGCCCGCGTCTTGCGGGCCTCGACGTCCTCTTCCTGCCATCGTTCGAGCGTCTGCACGACCTCCCGATCGGCCTTCTGACACTGGTCGTGCACCCGCCGCAGCTCGGTCAGGCTCCGGTACAGACTGCTCTCGATCCGCCGTTCGTACCGCAGCAGCCGCTCCAGGACCGCCGGGCCGCTGAAGTCCTCCACGAGGATTCGCCCGAGCGTCGCCCCCCTGGGACCGCCAATCTCCTGATTGGCTTTCTTTCCTATGCCGCTCGGTAGAGCGGCGTTCCCGGGCTCCGTCGCCGCCGCCGTGTGCCGGTCGTACAACGCCGCAAACGCCTCCTTCTGGTCCTGGACGGCCCGCTTGAGCCGCCAGGTGAGATCGACAATCCGCGTCGCCAGAATCTCCTCCAGCGGCTGGACCGGGCTCAGTTGCTTCATCAGCCTCTCCCGGTGCATTTCAAATTCCTCCCCGTCTTCCCCCCGCAGGACTCCCTCCCGCGCCAACAGGCCATGCGTGACGGCATTTTGTGACACGACGGCCTTGCCCTCCGCCGTGCGCGGCCCGGTGGACTTCTGCGCGTTCAAACGATTCGCGGCGATCTGTGCGGCGGTAGCCATAAGAATCCCTCCGAAATCGATCATGGCTCATTGATGATTATGGTATAACCACCAAGGCCCTGTGTCAACACAAATTCCTGCAAACAGCACAAAGTTTGTTGTGTCATAAACCATTGTCCCGCCGGGACTAAGGAAAGGCCCGGCGAAACTCTTCATCATGGACGACGAAAAATGCAGGATCATAAGCCGCCAGAAACGAAAGAAGGCCCAGCGCGGCCTTCGGCCGTAACCAAACCCTTTTGTCAACCACGGAGATCACGGAGGACACGGAGAATGAGAAGGAAGAGATCACGGGCGGTAAGACATCCTCTTCCTGCCTTCCATTCGTTCTCGGTGGTTCAAATCGACAGCCTCTTGATGCCGTCCCGGAGCAAGCGGCAATGGAAGTTGATCAACAGCCCGCGTTTGAAGTGGAGTTGATTCTGGTAGGTCAGGGTCTGTGCCAGGTGGATGGGCTCCAACGCGGAGCAGGCCTTGACCTCCACCAGGAGCGACTCCTCGACGATGATATCGGCCCGAAACCCCACCCCGAGATAGTGCCCTTTGTACGAGGCGGGGACATCGACCTGATTGCGTGCGGCGATCCCCCGGGGAATTCCGGGGGGGAATTCCGGGGACGTCATACTTTTTTCTCATATCCTGTGGGACGACGTTCGTGCGAGAATGGCTCAGCAGGTCCTGAATGACCCCACCCTGTGCGCGGCCCTGGTGGGCGGCCGCGCATGGACCGTGAGCCGCCGCTTCTACCCAAGTGACAGAGAGAATCTATCTACCGAATTGGCGGCCAGGGTGGCGACCGTCAGAGGCGATATGTTCATGTCAGCGATGAACCGTAAAGGGGTGTCCATGACGGGTCAGGCCGACAAAGCGGGGATCTGGTCGGAGACGACCCAGGCGGCATAGCGGATGGCCTGCAAGACATCTTCGGCTTCCAGCTCGGGATAGGCTGCGAGCACATCCGGGACAGACTTGCCAGCCGCCAGCATCTTCAGGACAACACTGACGGTGATACGCATGCCGCGCAGCGTCGGTTGACCGAGACAGACGTTCGGGTCGATGGTGATGCGATCCAGCTTCTCCATGGTTCTATCCTGCACAAAAACGCCGGGGCTGTCATGCTCCTGCTATCTCTATCGTACCATCTCGATCAGGCGCGTCAACCCGCGGGACGAAGGAAAGGAGGGGAAAAGGCGAGAGGAAAGAGAGGCGACAAGCGATAAGCCGGAATCGGCGGCCATCGGCGTTCATCTCTGCGGTTCTATCGCCTTCTGTGTTCCCTCTGCGTCCCGGCGTCTCCGCGCAAAAACGGAAAGCAGAATCGACGATCCGCGATCTTCCGATGAGAAGATGCGCCCATCCCGGAGAACGTCTATCGTTCCTCTTGCGGCGGGCCCGGCAGGGAGGGCTTGGGCTTGTCCACCAAGTAATTCTGGCGCGTGACGACGCGTTTGCCGGACTTGTGCTCCAGTTGCCGCCAATTTCCTGGACACGCTGATAGCCGACCTGAGCCAGCCATCGCTTGAAGGGTTCGGCCTTGGGGCTGGGGATCGACTGGATGATCCGAAAGGCGCTTTCGGTGTTGACGCAATCCGTCGTGTAACTCTTGCCGTCAGCAGAGGTTAGCTTCAGTTGTCTACAAAATGTAGACAACTGAACCCCCGTGGCTTCCTCCTCACGTCGCTTCATAGCATCCCAGTACTTTCGCGGGCTCGCACTGTCGGTGAGGGCACTGACGATGTCCACCACCGAGAAGTACCACTGATCGTCCACCCAAAGGCGACGAATCTGCTTCGCGCCGAAAACCACGATTCTGTTCTGTGCCTCGACCGGCAGTTCTTCGCTCATAGACCCGATCCTTTCCCGCAGGTGCCTCGGCTAGTGTTATCCACTATGTCGAATATGATCCCCGGGACTCCCACGGTCGTCAAGATGGTACCGCAAGAAAATGGAGGGTACGACCACGACGACGGGCGGGGGGAATCTCGCGGACGCCACGCTGTTGGAATTGGCAGCGGGATCTTGGTATCATGCGGCATGTATCGTGCCGGAACATCGTCCACGAGGTCACAGGAGAAAGCTCGGCTTATGAGACAGATCCATCTATCCCTTCGGAAGTATGCTCTGTTGTTGGCCCTGAGTCTCATGTGGGCGGGGCCGCTTCGGGCGGGGTCCGCACCGGCGGCCGGGGCGGGGCTGGCCGTCAAGGAGATTGATATCGTCCACTTCTCGCATACCGACGTGGGCTTCACGGATAGTCCCACGGTCTGCCGGGAGTTGTACCGGCGCTACCTGGATATCGCGGTGGATGCGATCCTCGACTCCCTGAAGGGGCCGGCGGAGAAGCGGTTCTTCTGGACCGCCGAGGCGACCATGCCGGTCTATGACTGGTGGCAGGCGGCCACGCCGGCCCGGCGGGAGCAGTTCCTCCAGGCGGTGCGGGCCGGGCAATTGGAGATCACGGCGCTGGCGTGCAACAATACGCCCTTCCTGAACGCGGCTCAGTGGCAGACGATGCTGCACTGGCTGCCGGAGGAGCTATGGCAGCAGGTTCAGCCCAAGGTCGCGATCCAGGACGACGTCAACGGGATGCCGCGGGCGGCCGGCCTGTTGTTGCTCGACCGCGGCGTGCGCTATCTGTGCACCGGGATCAATGAGGATAGCGGCGGCGCTCCGTTCCCGCGTCCGTCCGTGTTCTGGTGGAAGATGCCGGATGGTCGGCGGATCTTCGTGTGGCTCAATACGGCGTACGGGTCGGGCTTCGGCTTCTTCGAGCCAGGCGAATGGCGCCGGGGGCCGGTGCCTTCGGCCGCCGACATGCGGTATCGCCCGCCGCGAGCGGGGGACATCTTCCGTAGCGATGAGGACTCGGTCCGCCGGGCCCACGCTCGATGCGTCGAACAACTACGGAGCCTGGAGAAGGCGGGCTACCGGCACGAGGTCCTGGGCATGACCATCACCAATCAGTGGCGGTACGACAACGACCCGCCCTTCCCGCCGCTGGCGGATTTCGTCGCCACCTGGAACCGGCTGGGACTCGAACCGCGACTGCGGCTGACCACGGCGGCGGACGCCATGCAGCGCATGGAGCAGGCGATGGGCGACACCGCGCCTGAGTATACCGGCGAGTGGACCGACTGGTGGGCCAACGGCACCGCTTCCGCCCCGCGCGAGGTGGCGGCCAGCCGGGCGGCGAAGCGTTTCTTAGCCGCCGCCCAGTCGCCTCTATGGGGACCGGTGGACGGGCGTACCCGCCAGACGATGGACGATCTGTACCGCGACCTGTGCCTGTTCGACGAGCACACCTGGGGCGCCAGCCTCAGCGTCGCCAAACCCTACAGCCTCGAAACCCAGGGCCAGTTCACGGAAAAGAGCCTGCTGGCCTACCGTCCGATGGCGCGGGCCGAGTGGCTGCTGTCGCAACGGGTTCGCACGAAACTCCTGCCGGAAGGAGAAGGCCTGTTCCTCGCGAATCCCGCGCCGGCACCATTCAGCGGCTGGGTTCGGATGATCGCCACCTGTCTCCGGGACAACTTCCAATCAGTCGAGGACTCGCAAACCGGTGCGCGGATGAAGTTGTACTTCGAGCCGGGGATCGAGCCCTGGGGCCGGCCGCGGAAATCCGAGGACCTCAGCCGGGAGGACATCTCCGCCACGTTCGCCGACAACGTGCCCAATAAGATCGCCCAGTTCTGGGTGGAGGGCTTGGGCGGCAACACGGTGCAGCGGCTCCGCTTGAGCACGCAGAAAGTCGAGTCGGAGAGCGTCGCCAGCGCCATCGCGCCGGAAGTCAAGACCGATGCGATGGGCTGGCCGGTGTCCGCCATCTGGCCCGGCATGAAGTCGCCGCTCTTCCTCGAAGGCAGCGGCACGTTCACGGCGGTGAAGGTCAATGGCTTCGCGCCGCGCCACGTACTGGCCGACATTCGGCGTCAGCACGGCGACGCCCGTGAACGCTTGCGTCAAAAAACACTCGAAGAAGTCGCCGCGATCCCGGACGAGAAGGCGACCATGCAGGAAACGCCGCACACGCTCGTCTACACGCAGGCTCTGCGGCACCCGCGGCTCGCGTGGGGAACTCGCGTTGTCGAGATCTGGAAGCGCCAGCCCCGCGCGCGGTTTACGTTGCGGATCAATCGGCTGTCCTCAGCGGCACCGGAGATCTTCTACCTTGCCTTTCCCCTGCCGGCCGGGGATGTCCTGCCGCGTCTGAGCAGCGGCGGCCAGCCCTTCACGCCGTTCACCGACCAGCTTCCCGGCACGTGCCGGGACTACTACGCCTTCGATGGCTGGGCGGACTACGTGACGCCGGAGGGCCGCTGGCTCTGGGTCAGTCGGGATGCCCCGCTGATGACGTTGGGGTCTGCGCCGACACTGGCCCTGCGCGAGACGACTCCGAAGGATACGAACCGCGTGCAGGCCATGCTCTTCAACAACTTCTGGTACACCAACTTCGTGGCCGACGAACACGGGATCATGGAGTTCCAGTTCGACCTGCTCTGGCAGCCCCAGGCCGGGGGTTCGGCGCAGGACCTGGCCGAGGCCCTGGAGACGGAGCCACCCGTACTCCTCAATCCCAGTGTGCCGGAAAATCCGCGGGTCCTCAAGGACCTGTACCAGCCCTGAACCGGAGACCGGAAAAGCACGTCGCCTCTTCATTTCTCCTGAAGAGCGATGCGGAGGCCGCAGGTCTTGGCCGGGTCGAGCTCGATGCGCTCGGCGGTTTGCTGCCCCAGCAGATGGCTCTGGGCCAGAACGGCCTTGGCCTTTTCCAGGGATTCGACTTTCAGGACGATCGACTCGATCTGCCTATCCGAGCCCGGAACCAGACGGAGCGCGGGGCCGTTGCCGACGAGGCAGCGTTCGCCCGCGCGTTGGGCCGGCGTCAGAAGACTGTCCCATTGGGCCAGACTGCCTTTGTCGGGATACCCGAGCCGGACTTCTTCGAGGGGGCGTGCACTTGTAGGCAAGACCTGGGCGGGGCTGGGCACGATTTCTGTGGCGTCTCTCCCTTGGCAAGGTCAACGGGCGAGGACGCCCGTGCTACGAAGAGCGCCTTGGCGTTGCTACCGCATTCTGACCACACCCAGGAGGCGAGGGCCGGCCGGCTTCGTCCGATTCATCTGCGGCCAAACCCCAGCGTTGCCAACTACTCTGCTCCTGTGGTACGATTCCGCCCGCGCACCGAGTCGGGGATGGTCCCCGGCTGTAGTTGGTCGCGGAGGCAAGGGTGCCCTCTCCAGGATTGATTCCCCGGGGGGTCACCAGAGTCTTTCGATCGAGAAAGTAGCCCAGATTGAGAAGCAACACAACAGGGCGGGATAGCAGGTCCCTTTACATCGTGTTCCTGGCGGCGATTGCAGCGGTGCCCGCGCTGGCGACAGATATGTACTTAGCGGCGATGCCGATCATTGCCAAACAGTGGGGCGTGCCGGACAGCCGGGTCGCGCTGTCGCTGGTGCTTTGGTTTGCCAGCTTCAGCGCCTTCCTACTGGTCTGCGGCCCGCTCTCCGACAAGCACGGCCGGCGGCCCGTCTTGCTGGCCGGGCTGGCCCTGTTCACAGCGGCCTCCGTGGCCTGCTCCCTGGCGAACGGCGTGACGGCGTTGATCGTCTTTCGCATTCTGCAAGGGATCGGGGCCTCGGGTCCCTCGTCGATGTGCATGGCAATCTGCCGCGACCGGTTCGAGGGCCCGCGCCGCAAGCACATCCTCGCCTGGATCGGCATTATCCTCGGCTTGGCCCCCATGATCGCCCCCATGCTCGGCACGATCCTGCTGCGCCTCTGGAGCTGGCGGGCCATCTTCATGGTCCAGGGGACGCTGGGCGTGTTGCTGCTGCTGGCCTCGTGGCGACTCTACCGGGAAACGGCCGCCGAGCGGATCGGGGGCCATCTGCTGAAGCTGATGGGCCGCTACGTGCACCTGGCCCACAACCCCCGTTATATGCTGTCCGTCATGGCGATGGGCTTGATTGCCGGGCCTTTCTATGGCTTTATCGCCTTCGCTCCGATCCTCTACATCCAGATCTACGGCCTTCCGAACCGGACCTTCAGTCTTCTCTTCGCCCTCAACGCCCTGATGGGCATGTGCGGCGCGTTCGTTTGCACCCGCGTGACGAAGCTGCTGCCCGACGTGACCCTGCTCACCGTGTGCCTCGTCGGTTGTGCCGCGGGCGGCGCCGGCATCCTCGCCTGGGGCGGCTGGCGCCCCGCGACGTTCGCCACGGCGATGTGTGTCGTGACCTTCTGCGGCGGGATGAGCCGACCGCTCAGCAACCATTTGATCCTGGAGCAGGTCCGGCACGACATTGGCTCCGCTTCCTCGTTCCTCGTCTTCTATCAGTTCATGGTCGGTGCCGTGTGCATGAAGATCGTGACCGCCTCCTGGGCCGTCCCCATCCGCGTCTTCGGCCTGGTCGCCCTCCTGCTGCCCGTGCTGGTCCTGGCGTTCTGGCCGGTGCTCCTGCGCCTGCTCCGCACCCCGCCGGCCCTCGCGTCGGTCCCGGAATCCGCCGCTGTAGCGTAGCCCGGCAGAAAGAGGACGGATGACCGGCCCGTTGAACGTAATGCGATTGCGCGGCTCGTTTCGTCGACCAGTGGCGTCAACCGGGGTCAGCGCCGCCCCACGCTCGACGCAACCGATACGAGCCGCGCAACCGCCGCCGCTTGACGAGACTTACCCCGGGCCGCACTCGACGCGATCACACCTGCCAGTGTTCCGTGAGGGGGCCGTCGGGGCCGTAGAGTGGGTCGGATTCCGGCGCCGGGGTGCTCACAATGTATCTATCGGCCTCGGGCCGCTCCTCGCGACTGCCGTCGCACAGGTCGTAATCTTCCTGCCCCTGCGGATAGGCGCCGACGACCACGAAATCGTGGCCGGCGCCGAGGTTCTTGTGTGCGACGCCCGCAGGGATGGCCACCACATCCCCCGCGGCCAGGGTCAGCGTAATGCCGTGCTCGCCCCCGAAGCGAACGTCCGCCCGCCCGCCGCAGATCGCCAGGACTTCGTGGGAAGTGCTGTGGTAATGGTGGTAATCGAAGATACCGTCCACCCAGGCCCCGCCCCAGCCGTTCTCGGCGAAGATCGCCTGGACCTGGGTGACCAAATCGGGGGCGTCCGAGTTCAGCGCTTTCTTGTAGACGAGCAGCGGCAAGCGACGATTATTCGGGAATATGCCGTCATCCGTCAGGATGAACGCCTCGACGTTGGGAGCACGGAGAAGGTCCTGGGTCACCGCGCCTTCCGTTTTGTTTGCGTCTTGATTGTTCATCGATCTACCTCCTTGATCTCAACAGCCCGGTCGACTAACCTGCGCCCGCACATACTATTACCTACCTTCTCGTCGCAGGAGTGTTCACAAGACGGGAGTTCCGCAGTATGAGCATGGCGCTTAGCCGACCCTCATACGGATTCGGTTTATTTTGCCGCGCTCGCCCGACCGTGGCACGGGCTTCCAGCCCATGCAGCATCGGCAGGATGCCGATGCCACAAAGTCCGACGTGCACGGACTTTTCCGAATCCATATCAGGCAGGCGTTCAGACTGGGCATGAACAATCGCCGAGCCGTTCGTGGCTACGAATACTTCCTCGGCTCGGGACAATAATCCGCAGATCCTCCGTCCATTCCTTGGGCAAGGAGAGCGGCCGAGAGACCGGAATCGTTCCCGGGGCCGGCGGATCGCCCGCGGCACGCAGTTGCGGAAGGCAGAAGAGTCGGCACAAGAGCGGTTCGGCCGCCTGGGCCCCCACGTATTCCAAGCGGCCGGTGCCCCAGAACCGGCCTATCCACACGCCAATGGCATACCGGTAGTTATGCCCCACGGCCCAGGCACGACAGGTAGGGTGGCTTGGCGTCCGTCGCTCGTCCCTTTGGCTCTCCAAAGACATTGACGCGCTGCCGACAGCCCCGTACAACGACGCAGGTACGGTTCAGTCAAGGAATACTCATGGTTGAACACGGCCCTCTGAATCCTGGCAGTCAGCGCCTTGCGTCTATCGACGCCCTGCGCGGGTTCGCCATGCTCTGGATCATGGGCGGCGGCGAGGTCTTCCAGAGCCTCGCAAAAGTTCACAAGACCCCTGCCGCGGAGTTCCTCGCCCGGCAAATGGAACACGCCGGCTGGGAGGGATTCCACTTCCTCGATCTGATCTTCCCGCTGTTTCTCTTTTTGGTGGGGGTGCTCCTGCCCTTCACGATCGGCCGGCGCGTGGAGCAGGGGGCGGACCGCCGGGCTCTCTACCTGCATATCATCAAGCGGACTCTCGTGCTGATCGTCCTGGGCCTCATCGACTACGGCGTGCTGCGCTTCGATTGGGCCCAGACACGCTGGTCCACGGTTCTGGGCCGGATCGGCGTCTGTTATTTTTTCGCGGCCCTGCTGGTGCTCCACACGAGTTGGCGCACGCAGGCCCTCACCGGGGCATCCATTCTGCTGCTCTTTTGGGGGGCTTTGCTGTTTGTGCCGGTGCCCGGTTGTGGACCGGGGGTGTGGACTCCGGAGGGATGTCTAACCACCTACGTGGACCAACTTCTACTTCCCGGCAAGTTGGGCCTGGGCCTCTATGACCGCCAGGGAGTCCTCTCGACCTGCACCGCCTTCGCGACCACTCTGCTGGGCGTCCTGACAGGCCATTGGCTGCGCACGACCCATTCGACCCGACGTAAGCTCGCGGGTCTCGTCGCCGCCGGCTTAGTGTGCCTCGTCGTCGGCTACACCTGGGGCCGAGTCTTCTTCCTCAGCCGCAACATCTGGACCAGTTCCTTTGTCGTGTACGCCGGAGGCTGGAGCCTGCTGCTCTTGGCTTTGTTCTACTGGCTCATCGACGTGAAGGGCTATCGCAAGTGGGCGTTCGTCGTGATCGTGACCGGCCTGAACTCGATCACGATCTGGTTCGGGCAACGCTTTATCGATTTCGGCTACACGGCGGGACTACTCTTCGGCGGTCTGGTCCAATTCGCCGGCCCACTCAAGCCCGTTTTCGCCGTTTTCTCCGTCCTGCTGCTGAAATGGCTGTTCCTGTACTTCCTGCATCGTCACCGGATCTATTTCAAAGCCTGACCCATCCCTGGTCTCCCGGGAGACAGCGGGATCGCACCCGCAAGAGGCAACGTGCCGGTGTGATCCGCGGAATCTGTCCCCCGGGATTCCCCCCAGACCATCCTTGTGACGATTTCCTTTTCTCCTGCCCCGGGCGGGCGGGCAGGACCCCGATATTCCTGCCCTCAGACCCGGCCCGGAACGCACAGGTGTTTCTCACTGCCGGCCTTGCGGCCGCAGTGGCTGCATTGAAACCGGGGATTCGTCACCAGGGCCTGATAGGACGGTTCGTCCGTCAAAGCAAAGCCCTGGGCTACGATGTAGCACAGGTGCTCCGTATGAAGCTCCAGATTGCCGCATCCTTTGTCGCGACGTGCTGTCTTGCGATTCATTGCCATCCTGCCTTTCTTCATCCTGTATTTGCTTAGGTTCTATACGCCAGTTTTCTGGTAGGGTTCGTCCCTTTGTCGTCCCCCGGGACGAGCCGGCCCAGATTTCCGCCCGTTCGGGGAACCAATTACCAGATGATTCGTATCAAGTATTAGCCGGGGTAGCCCGGCCTGGGGACATGGATGGCCCCAGCACGCCCGGCGGCCCCAACCGAAAGGGATGCTCAGACAAAGCCACTAAGGCACGAAGGCGGGCTTCGCGCGGGAGTCTTCCCCGCTTTGTGACTTCGTGACTACGAGGGGTGGTAGGGATATGAAAGCGCCACAGCATTCGCCGAGCGAACTACTCGTCGGCTACGTGTTCTTGAGCCGCAAGGAGCTGTCCCTGTTTCGCCGGCTCATCCATGGCCGGCGGCCTCTGCCCGTGCACCAGGCGGACGGTTGGGTCTGCCATGAGTGTGTGTTTGCCTCCCCCGATCTTGGGACAATGGTCAAGCACATCGTACGGACCCACGGCGCGGCCTCCAAGGATGAAGATGACCTAACGGAAGACGACGCCGCTCTTGCAGATCTGGCCGGCGGCAACAGGAATGATCGTACCATCGGCGCCCGCGTCGGAGGCGACGCCCGGGCCGCCCTTGAAGCTTGTGATCGGCAGCGATCACGCGGGTTTTCCCTTGAAGGGACCGGTCATCGGGGTCAAGCTGGCCGAAGAGGTTCTGCGGGCGTATCTGAACGCCCGCTTCAGCACCGACGAGGATTTCCGTCGCCGGGTGCGGAAGCTGGAAGACCTCGCGGCGTTTCGCCCGGAGAAATAGAGCATACTCAATTCGCCAGCGAAATAAGTAAGGCGTCCCCAGAATTCATCAATTCATCCAGAATTCATCCCAAAAAGTAAGGCGTCCCCAGAATTTCCCCCAGAATTTCCAGAATCTCACCAGAATTCCCCCCACGGTGCGGCCCCCAGACATGAAGACGACTTGAATGAAGATGAGGTCGATCTGGCCGGTTAGACCGCCGGGAACAGACATTTGCGCCCACACGGGCAAAAAGCCCGCCCCCTCCTGGGCCTCCTGATGCCGGCATGACCATTCCGTAGGGTGGGTTCTTAACCCACGCGTTTCCCTCGTTCGCCTACGCAATAAGTAAGGCCTCCCCAGATTTCCCCCTTGATGACAAGTGCTTATCTTGGTAATTCTGTGCGGTCGCGCCGTCCGCTGGGGCCCGTGCTCTGGCGGGCGTCGCGGAGATGTGGAGACGGTGACGTGGAGGGAAACGTCCGAGGCTTTGCTGTGCCTGGTTTTCGTGGTGTTGGCGAGAATGCACGGCAGAAGCGGTCCTTCTTTGGTTTCTTCCTTTTGGCCTTGGTCCTCAGAGTACCCTTGCTTGTATTCTTGAATCTCTCGAGATGGCGGCGGAGATCGTCGGCGGCAATGTTGATTTGAACTCCTTTCTCGGGGGTAAACGCTTTCACTTTCTTAGGCTTTATGATGAAAGCGATACGATCGTCGCGCTTCAGTCTGCTGATGGCCGGATGCACGACCCAGCGACAGTGGGGCAAGGACGAAGAGGACCTGGTTATCACGGTCGAGGTGTCGAAGCCAACGAAGGCAGCCTGTCGCGATCTCGTCCGGTCGTTGGGAACCGTGCTGCGGGATGGAGCCATCCAACACGAGGTATGGCCCACACTCCACGAGGCCAAAGTGTGGGTGCCTGCTCCGAGCTTCTACGGGGCGAGCCCCTGAGTACCGCTTGAGGGGCACTCGGCTGATTCGTGCCGGGCGGAGGTTTGTATTGCCAGTTACTGGCGCGGACGGCTGACGGCGGCCGTGGAGAGAGCCCTGAGGTCAAGCTGCCGGCGTATGCCCATCGAAGGCCAGATCCTCGGGGCCAAAGGGCAACCGCGAAAGACGGTAGAGTAAGGACCGAGCGACGGAGCCGCCGCTCAGTCCTCTACTCTACCGGTTCAAGGTTCTCCGCCGCTCTGCGACGCCTATTTGCGTCTCGTCCTGCCTCTCCCCTTCTTACTTTTGTCCTTCTGTTCCTGCTTGGTCCTTTTGCCTTTTCCCTTTTTACTTTTTCCTTGCCGGGTGTTGGCCTCGGCGTTCTTCGCGCGCTGGGCTCTCTTTTTTCGCAGCGCCTTGACCATTTCTTTTTTGGCGTAGGCTTCCTGCCTTTTCTCCAGGGGCCAGTCTTCCGGGAAATTCAGATAGGCGAATTCACCGAAACACTCGATGGCCACGCGGTCATAGGCGCGGGCGGCCTCGACCTCATCGGTGAAGGTGCCGAGCCAGAAGGGAACGTTCGCGATGGAGATCTGAGCATACCACTTGCCGGTGCGCTGGTCATAGAAGACGCCCTTGAACCGAGAGACAGAGCCGAACCGCTTCGGCCGGTTCTGCAGGTTCTCCCGCTGGTTGCAACCCCGCAGGTTGCTCGAGCAGTTGTTCTGCTTATTACCGTCCTTGTGATCCACCACCGCGCCTTCGGCGCATGCACGACCTCGTGGTGCATGTAGATCGTTCGGCCTTTCTCGTGCCGGGCGGCGTAGCCGTTGATCATGGTCCACTTGTACTTGCTGAGCCATTCGTAATCGGCGGCGTCCACGAAGACGGACTGGCCATGAGCCAGAGTGATCCGGCGGATCGTCCCCTTCCGGCTGGGCCGGGGCGGGCGGTCGGGGGCGGTAGTTGCGGCACACGCCGCCCGGCAGCACCGGCCGCAGCCGGCCCGGGGTGTCCGGGTGATTCGAGCACATGGGCCGAACGCCCCACCCCATCGCGAAACCGCTGAACGCCATATGCGACGAGCAGGAGGCGTACACGCAGTTGGCACAACCGCCGTGTGTCCCGGGTGTCTTCCCTGCCGTCGATGGTTGGTGATTGCTCTTTGGCGGGTTTTTCTCGCCCATATCCGTCCCTCCTAAATACAGGTCACGGTCTCAAACCCCGGCGTAACGACACGCCTGGTTTGATATATAATAAACTCTACGGGGCACGATGTCAACAGAAACACCAACAACCTTAAGAATCGTAAGTCTTGCTGTCACAAGGGGTAAGGAAAACAGGAGAACCGTTACGTTTGAGTTCAGCCACAGATTTCACAACCACTGAAACAGATTCCGGACGAGAGAGAACGGTTAATGTATTCCCTAGTTGTTTCGGAGCTTGGTCACCTTTCACGGGCCGGACGTATGCAATGACCGACGGTCCACGGGACTGGGACTTCTCTTTCGGTCTCGCTATGCCCAGCACTAAGCTACTCTGGCCGAAATCTGTGTATTCCTGCGGCTAAACGAGGTCATAGGGGAGAGACTGAAGCCACAGATTTCACAGATTAACACAGATTCAAGAGGTTGAAATCGGCGGTCAAGAGAAACGGTTGCCGACCAGAGGGACGAATCCGCAGGGCTCTTCCCTTTTTTCGTCTTCTTTCGGCTATTGTTGATTCGGCTGGGGTCGGTCAAGGCTTCTCCGGGAGGGTTTTTGCTTCCCAGATCAGGGCGTCGGGCCAGTGGTTCTCGTTTAGGAAAGTCCAGTACTCTTTCTGGCCCTTGAGGAAGTAGCCGAGGAAGGCCACGCTGTAGGAGTTGATGATCTGGTAGGTCAGCTCCATCGAGGTGAACTCGAAGGGCTCGTTCGTGTCCCGGCGCCGTGCCACGGCCGATGCCGTCGCCGAAGTCCTTGTTGAATTTGAAGACGTCCGTGAAGGAGTAGTGGCCGCCATTCTTCAATTCCAGGAGGAACGAGGGGCCGGTGTGGGCGGCGTGGTTGGCGCGGATCAGGCCGTTGCCCAGGACGCCGAGCGTGCGGTCCTCCGTGCCCAGCATCCGCAGCGAGGGCACCGTCAAGTTGGAGTGCAGGGGCGGGGCGCCGGACATCGCGACGACCGCCTTGAAACGCGGGTCGCGATCCGAGGCCCAGTGGGCGGTGAAGGAGCCGAAGGACATGCCGGTGATGGCGGCGTGGTCCGTGTCGATCCGGCCGGCGAAACGCGAGTCGCCGCCTTTGTCCCAGCGGATCATCTGGTCGAGCAGGAAGCTCACGTCGAGCGGCCGGTCTTTGGCGGAGTTGATGCGCTGGCCCGCCTGTTCCCGGATGACCTTGCCGTCGAGGATCGTCCAGCGGGCGTTGCCCGTGTGGTCGGGCGAGACGATGATGTAGCCGTGGCTGGCTAAGTAGTCGCACCAGAAAGTGTTTTGGTGGCGCGAGCCGCCGTTGCCGTGCGAAAAGACCACCAGCGGGAACCGACCCGGGCGGACGCGGGCGTCACGGTGGGATTCGTTCCAGTAGAGCTTGTCGATCTCGGCGGCGGTATGCTTGTACATCTTTTGGATGAGGTCGTCGATTTCGGGGGTCACGCCGCCGGGGATGAAGTCGGAGTACTTGTTCTTGGGCATCTGCCGGGCGTCGTCCGTGGCGGGGTACCAGATCTCCGTGACGAGGGTACGCGGCTGTTTGGTGAGGTCGTCCGTCCGGCTGGAATCGACGAACACCGTGGTTGTCACGCCGACGGGAAAAGGTCCGGCCGACAGCGGGTCGGGCGGCTTCGAGCCCGCCGGTTCGCTCGCCACGCCCACCGGTGCGAGCAGTGCGACCATCCATAACAGCCGCGTGATCGACGTGATCGTTCGTAGATGCATCATCGTGTCCTCCGAGTAATTGCTGGCATTATGGCGGACGTTGCCACTCAAGACAAGAGAGAGGAAGGAGCCATGACGACGGCAAAGCGTAGGCATGCCTGCCAAACGAAACAAAGACATGCCTACAGAAAAGTAGGCATGACGAGGCAGACCAACTCTCGCTTGTCCTCCGCTTTCGCCATTTTGCGTTTCGCGATCGGCAATGATGTGGTTTGGTCTGGTAGCCGTCAGGCCGGCGGCGGCTTTCTCGACGGCGGCCCAGACGTGGAGGAAATTCTCGCCGGCGATTTTGCGGATGTCTTCGTCCTGGTAGCCGCGCTTGGAGCAGCTCGTAGATCAGGTTCGGGTAGGCCGAGACGTCCTCCAGACCCTCGGGCACCTCTGTGACGCCATCGAAATCGGAGCCGAGGCCGACGTGCTCGACGCCGACCAGCTTGGCGATGTGGTCGATGTGGTTGGCCACGTCGCCGACGGTCGCCTTGGGAAGCGGGCTCTGCTTGTACCGCTGTTCGACGTAGCGGCTCCGCTCCTCGCCCTGGAGGTGGTTGGCCGCGATGTGGTGGAGGATTTCCTGCCGGAGTTTCTCGAATTGGGCGTTGGTGGCCGGAGTTGACGAACATCGAGCCGAAGTTGACCTGGATGACGCCGCCTTTCTGGGCGAGCCGGCGGATCATGTCGTCGCTCATGTTCCGGTGCCAGCCGGGGGTGAAGCAGCGACACGCGGAATGGGTCGCGACGACCGGGGCCTGGGAGAGGTCCAGGACCTGGTAGAACGTGTCGTCGGAGACGTGCGAGACGTCGATCATCATGCCGACGCGGTTCATCCGGGCGACCAGGTCCTTGCCGAAGGGGCTCAGGCCGTGCCATTTCGGGCCATCGTCGAAGGAGGAGTCGCAGATGTGGTTGTTCTTCGAATGCGCCAGGGTGATGTACCGCACGCCGCGGTCGTAGAAATGCTGGACGTTGTCGAGGTTGTCTTCGAGGGCCGAGCCGTTCTCGATGCCCAGGAGGATCGAGATTCGGCCGCTGCCGAACTGGGCGCGGAGCCCGTCGATCGAATGGACCAGGGCGAACTTGTCCGGCCATTTCCGGGCGAAACCCTCGATCATGTCGATGGTTCCCTCGGCGTAGGCCTTCGCGCCGCCCTTCTCCTCGTATTCCGGCGCGACGTAGACCGCCATGAAGAGGGCGTCAGACCGCCTTGCCGGGCCCGGACATAGTCGAAGTGGCCCCCTTCGATCCGCCCGGAGATGTCCTGCATCCTCTTTTGGAGCTCGAAGGGCGTGTCGAGGTGCGTATCGAGGAGCAGGACCTCGTGGGCCAGCCGGTTGGCCCGCTGGCGGAGTTCGGCCTCGGTCTCGGCCCGGACGTTCGGCGTCCCGGCCAGATCAAGAAGAATCGGCAATGCAATCATAAGCGGCAACGGAATCACCTTTCCCCAGGGCATCACGATCAATTCTCCCACGTGTTATGTCATCCTGAACGCAGCGAAGCGGAGTGAAGGATCTGGCCAGCGAATGAGAGATTGCTCGAATTCGCGGCCCAGATCCTTCGCCTTCGGCTCAGGATGACAAAACACTCACGGTTCAACTCACTTCTTTTGCGATAACAACTTGTCCATGGCGTCCATGTAGGACGTGCCCGTCGCCGACGAGTAGTCCTCCAGAGAGCGCAAGGCGCCTGGCCTTTCGGTTGGATAGACCCGGCATGCGGCCTCTTCGATCTGGCTTCTGCCGGGCGACCGCTTCCTGCTCCAGGCGGTGCGCTTCGGCCTGGACGGCTGCGACGAGAGCCGGGCCCCGCCGCTCGACCTCGTCGCGGAAGCTCGAGAACATCCAGAACGCCTCCTTGCGATTGGCCGCCAGGGACGCGTGCACCTTTTGCTCATAGAGTACGCGGGTCGGCCTCTCGGATTCCGCGCGAAAACCGGGCGGGAAATCGCTGATGCCGAAGTGGAACGGGAGATAGAACGAGGTTCGCGGCGAGGCCAGGCAGACCCAGTACACGAGCCCGATGTCGAGCGGCATCCCTTTGCGCACCTGGGTCACGAAGCTGGTCTGCGTCGCCGCCGTTGCACAGGGCACAGACGAAGCCGGAATCCGCGGGGGCCGGGCCGGACTCGGCTTTCTTTGTCGTGCCGCAGGATTTGCATGGCGTCCAGAATGCTCAGCTTATGTGTCGGCACGACCGAAAAAGGCAGATTCGGGCCGGGTTCGAGTTGCGCGTGGGTGACGCAGGTCAGGCCGCTCCACTGCCGGCCGGTGTTGTTGGGGCTGGTGGCGGCCTTCGGATTGGCATAGGCTTTGGCGAAATTGAACGGCCCCTCCGTCAGGGATTGTACCAGCCGCGGGACCTCGCATAATCGATGATGTCCGCCGAGGCCAGGACGTTGGTCTTGTCCTCCAGGGTGACTTTGTGGATCGTGTAGGTATTGGCCACCATGGCGACCTCGCCGTCCGGCACCCGCCGGGCCAGCCAGTGCTTGCCGTTGACGACGCAGAGGAGCCAGCCCTCGTTGGGGTCGGCGATGATGTAGGTCCGGCCGGAATCGACGTAGCCGAAGCGCTCCACGAGACCGCCGGCCAGCAGCACCCCTTCGCGGGCGGTCTTGGCCCGCTCGGCCACCAAGCGGCGGAGCATGTAGCCGATGCCGCCGTCGGTCAGCTCCGGCTTATCTTCGCGCGAGGGGCAGTTGTCCGAGGCGACCGTCACGCCCCACTCGTTGACGTAGCTGTCGGAGAACGACTGGCCCGGCATCTCCGACCAGATGTAGGCCCAGGTCTGCTCGACCTGCTCCAGCGAGCCGCCGTTGCGGAGCTTCACCGTGCTGCCCGGCGGGTAACTGTGTCGCGGCACCTTGTGATGATTGACGACCTCCGGGGCCTCGTCATCCTCATTGTGGGCGACGATCACGCAGCCGTCGGTCGAGGCGTTCTTGCCGACGACGATGGAGAAACAGGCCCGGCACGGCCGGCTCCCAGCGAGGATTGCCAGACATAGCGGCAAACATCCATAGATGGTGGAGCCTTGGCCCGCCCGGGTCGGATCAATGTCAACCGAGCGCCCATCGGCACGGCGAAGAAGATGATTCGGAGCATTTTGCCTCCCGAGCTCAGATCGCGTTTGCCCCAATAGTACCCGCGGGCCCGCCGTTCGTCAAAGCGACGGCGGGCACTCTTTACTTCTCCAGACCCGGGAGGTACTCTGTGACCGTTGTAGGGTGGGTTCTTAACCCACGCGTCCAGCGCGCGTCGGTCGGGCCACGCGTGGGTTGAGAACCCACCCTACGAGCGACGAATGTACCGAGCGTCTCTTTTCGTGGGAGGTTTCGTCATGGTCCATCAGCGTTTTCAAGCCGGTCTGATTCTCTCGATCGCACTGCTCCTACCCGCGGCACGCGGCGCTGGAAGCCGGCGGAAGGGCCCCTGATGACCCAATGGGCCAAGGACGTGTCGCCGGAGAAGGTGCATTCGGAATATCCCAGGCCGCAGATGGTGCGGGAGAATTGGCTCAATCTCAACGGTTTGTGGGACTACGCGATCAAGCCGAAGGACGCGCCCGGTCCACACTGGCGAGGGCGTCCCGCCCTTGCTCCGGTGACGAGGGCGTCTCGCCCTCGAATCGCGGGCAAGATGCCCGCGACACGCAAGGGCAAGATGCCCTCGCCACGAGCGCTGTCAAATCCGACAGCTTCGACGGCCAGATTCTGGTGCCCTTTCCGATCGAGTCGGCCCTTTCCGGCGTGATGAAGCCGGTGGGGCCGGACAATCGGCTCTGGTATCGTCGCACGTTCACCGTGCCTGAGAAATGGAATTGGTCGGCCGACAAGAAACGGATGCTGCTGCACTTCGGGGCCGTGGACTGGGACGCCACCGTCTGGATCAACGGCAAGGAAGTCGGCAACCACAAAGGCGGCTACGATCCGTTCACGCTGGACATTACTGACGCGTTGAAACAAAGCGGCGAGCAGGAGATTGTCGTGTCGGTCTGGGACCCGACCAACACCGGCACCCAGCCGCGCGGCAAGCAGGTCCTCAAGCCCGGCGGCATCTGTACACCGCCGTCACCGGCATTTGGCAGACCGTCTGGATTGGAGCCGGTCAATCGCAGTCTATATCAAATCCATCGAGATGACGCCGGATATCGATACGGGAGTCCTCGAGGCTGAGAGTCTTGATTGGCGGCGACGTCTCGCGATCCAAATGGAGTACACGCGTATCACGCTGCGCTGGTCGATGCCGAGTGCAAGTGGCTCTTTCGTGGAAAACCGCCCGGAACCGACAGTGGCCCAATTGGCAAGAAGCTTGAGATTCGACATAGAAAACCCGAAATTCTGGTCTCCGGATTCGCCGTTCCTCTACGATCTCGACATGGGGTGGCGAGGTCGCTGACAGGAGACAGCCGGACGGATAAACACGATGAATCGAACCAGCCGACCTCCGCACCTACTTCGCCATGCGGAAGATCTCGCTGGGCAAGGATGAGAATGGCATTCTGCGGCTGTGCCTGAATAATAAGCCGCTGTTCCAGTATGGGCCGCTGGATCAGGGGTGGTGGCCGGACGGGCTGTATACCGCCCCGACCGACGAGGCCCTCAAGTATGACATCGAGGTGCTCAAGAAGCTCGGCATGAACATGGCCCGCAAGCACGTCAAGGTCGAGCCGGACCGCTGGTACTACTGGTGCGACAAGCTGGGCCTGCTGGTCTGGCAGGACATGCCCAGCGGCGACAAGGGCATCGGCGGCAAAGACCCCGACCTCAAGCGGACCGAGGAATCCGCCAAGCAGTACGACACCGAGCTGACCCGCATCATCGAGGCGCTTCCGCAACCACCCCTCCATCGTGATGTGGGTGCCGTTCAACGAGGGCTGGGGCCAGTTCGACACGCCGCGCGTCGTGGACATGATCAAGAAGCTCGACCCGACGCGGCTCGTGGACAACGCCAGCGGCTGGACGGATCGCCGCGTCGGCGACGTGATGGACATGCACAGCTATCCCGGCCCGGCGGTGCCGCGTCTCGAAGAGAAACGGGCCGTCGTGCTCGGCGAGTTCGGCGGCCTGGGCCTGCCCATCCCCGACCACACCTGGCAGAAGGACAAGAACTGGGGCTACCGCAGCTTCACCGCCCGCGATGAGCTGACCGATGCCTACCTGGGCCTGATCCGCAAGCTCCATCCGATGACGGGCGACCAGGGCCTTCAGCGCCGCCGTCTATACGCAGACGACCGACGTCGAGGTCGAGGTCAACGGCCTGATGACCTACGACCGCGCGATGGTGAAGATGGATGTCCCGGCCGTCGCCGCGGCAAACAAGACCCTCTACACGCCGCCGCAGCCGCGGCAGGCCAGCGGACAAGCTGATTCCGCCCGCCACGCCGCTGGTCGCGTGCGACCCCTACTTCAGCATCTGGTCCCCGGCGGATAAGCTCACCGACGAGGACACCGTCCACTGGACGGGCAAGCCCCATCGGCTGACCAGCATGGTCCGCATCGACGGCAAGCCCTATCGCATCATGGGCGCCAGCCCGGGCACCGTGCCGGCCCTGCCGCAGACGAGTCTGACCGTCCTGCCCACCCGCACGATCTACACCTTCGAGGGCGCGGGCGTGGCCCTGACGCTGACGTTCATGACGGCCGCCCTGCCCGAGGACATCGACATCCTGTCGCGGCCGGTGACGTATCTGACGTTCGATGCCCGCGCGACCGACGGCAAGAAGCACGACGTGTCAGCTCTACTTCGACGCCTCGGGCGAACTGACCGTCAACGTTCCCAATCAGCAGCAAGTGACCTGGACCACGGAGACGGTCGGCGACCTCATCGCCGTCGAAGATCGGCTCCAAAGACCAGCCCGTTCTCGCCAAGCGCGGCGACGATATGCGCATCGACTGGGGCTACCTCTACGTGGCCACGCCGAAGGCCGGCGACAGCGATACACGGCTCGCCGTCCTGGAGCGGCAGTCGCGGGGCTTTGCCGCGGATTCGGCAAGGACGGCCTGACCACCAAGCTCGGCGGCAGCCGCGACCAGCCGCGGCCGAGCAGATGCCGTTGCGGCGGCTGTCGTCCTCGACTTCGGCGATGTCAGCCCCAAACCGGTCTCCCGCTGGCTGATGCTGGCCTATGACGATCTCTACTCGATTCAGTACATGCAGAAGAACCTCCGGCCGTACTGGCGGCGCACCGGCTGGGAGGCCGCCGATCTGCTCAAGGCCGCCGCGAGCGACTACGCGTCGCTGCAAAAACGCTGCGCCGCCTTCGACGAGGAGCTGATGGCCGACCTGACCAAGGCCGGCGGCGAGAAATACGCCAAGCTCTGTGCCCTGGCCTATCGCCAGTGCTTCGCGGCGGGCAAGTTCGTCGCCGACGACAACGGCCAGCCGCTGCAGTTCTGCAAAGAGAACCATTCCAACGGCTGCATCAGCACCTCGGACGTGTTCTACCCGATGGCCCCGCAATTCCTGCTCTTCGGGCCCGTCGCTGACGAAAGTCGTTCCTGGTGCCCTTCATGAACTACGCGGCCAGCGACCGCTGGAAGTTCCCCTTCGCCCCGCACGACCTCGGGCACCTACCCGCACGCCAACGGCCAGGTCTATGGCGGCGGCGAGCGGACCGAAGAAGAACCAGATGCCCGTCGAGGAGAGCGGCAACCTGCTGCTGCTCATGGCGGCCGTCGCCCAGATGGAAGGCAACGCCAACTTCGCGGGCCTGTACTGGCCCGGCTGGAGCAATGGGCCGAGTACCTCAAGGCCAAGGGCTTCGATCCCGAGAACCAGCTTTGCACCGACGACTTCGCCGGCCACCTGGCCCACAACGTCAACCTCAGCGTCAAGGCGATCTGCGGCCTGGGGGCGTTCGCCAAGCTGTGCGACATGCGCGGCGACAAGGCCAAGGCCGACGAGTACTCGAAGCTCGCGCAGGACTTCGCCGCCCGCTGGGTGAAGGAGGCCGCCGACGGCGACCATTTCCGCCTGGCCTTCGACAAGCCCGGCACCTGGAGCCAGAAATACAACCTGGTCTGGGACCGCATCCTCGGCCTGAACCTGTTCCCCGCCGAGGTGGTCCGCAAGGAGATGGACTTCTACAGGAAGACCCAAAACAACTACGGCCTGCCGCTCGACAATCGCCAGACGTACACGAAGCTCGACTGGACCCTCTGGACCGCCACGCTGACGCAGAACCGCGCGGACTTCGAGGCGCTCGTGGACCCGGTGTACCTGTTCCTGAACGAAACGCCGGACCGCTCGCCGCTGACCGACTGGTATCAGACCAAGAGCGGCAAGAAGGTCGGCTTCACCGGCCGGCCGGTGATCGGCGGCGTGTTCATCCAAATGCTCTATGACAAGGCCACCTGGCAGAAGTACGCCGGCCAAGACAAGACCAAAGCCGCCAACTGGGCCCCGATGCCCAAGGCGCCGGTCTTCGTGACCGTGGTGCCGACGGCGAAGGAGAAAGCCGCCACCTGGAGCTACACCACGACCCGGCCGAGCCGCCGGTGGTTCCAGCCGGACTTCGATGCGAGCAGTTGGAAGCAGGGCAACAGCGGCTTCGGCACCCAAGGCACGCCTGGCGCCATCATCGGCACCGAATGGAACACGGCCGACATCTGGCTCCGCCGGACCTTCACTCTGGAGGGCACGAGCCTCGGCAATCTGCAACTGTCGGTCCACCACGATGAAGACGTCGAGGTCTACCTCAACGGCGTGTTGGCCGCCTCGGCGACTGGTTTCACGACACAGTACGAGCCGCTGGTGCTCAATCCGGACGCCCGCGCGGCCCTGAAGTCAGGCGAGAACCTGATCGCCCTCCATTGCCACCAAACCACCGGCGGCCAATACATCGACGCCGGCTTGGTGCAAGTGAAAGAACCGTAGGGGCAGGCCCCCGTGCCTGCCCTGGAACAAGGGCAACGACCAAGGGCAACCACAGAGGGTTGCCTCTACGAAGACAACAAATTGAACCTGTGAAGGGGTGAAGAAGATGGCATTGCTATTGGGATATGACGTGGGAAGCTCGTCCATCAAGGCCACGCTCATGGACGCGGGGACAGGTAAGGTCCTCGCGGCGGCGACCTCGCCGGAGCGGGAGTTGGAGATCATCGCCAAACAACCGGGCTGGGCCGAGCAGGAACCCCGCACCTGGTGGCAGCATGTCAAGCTCGCCACGGAGAAGATCCGGAGCAAGGCGCGGTTCAACCCGAGCGACGTCAAGGCCATCGGCATCTCCTACCAGATGCACGGCTTGGTCGTCGTGGATAAGAACAAGCAGGTGCTGCGGCCCGCGATCATCTGGTGTGACAGCCGGGCCGTGCCCATCGGCCAGAAGGCAGCCAAGGACATCGGGGCCAGGAAATGCCTCAAGCGGCTGCTCAATCTGCCCGGCAACTTCACCGCCTCCAAGCTCAAGTGGGTCAAGGACAACGAGCCGAAGCTCTACGCCAAGATCGACAAGATGATGCTGCCCGGCGACTTCGTCGCCATGAAGATGACAGGCGAGATCAAGACCACGCCCTCGGGCCTGTCCGAAGGGATCATGTGGGACTTCGAGAAGGACCAGCTCGCCGACTTCGTCCTCGACAACTACGGCCTCGCGCCGGACCTCGTCGCCGAGACGGTGCCCACGTTCTCGATCCAAGGTGAGCTGAGCAGCGCCGGGGCGGCGGAGCTTGGCCTGAGGGCGGGCACTCCGGTCAGCTACCGGGGCGGCGACCAGCCGAATAACGCCCTGTCTCTGAGCGTGCTCCAGCCCGGCGAGATCGCCGTGACGGCCGGCACCTCCGGCGTCGTCTACGGCGTCACCGACAAGAAGAACTACGACCCGAAGTCCCGCGTCAACATCTTCGTGCACGTGAACCACACCGACAAGAAGCCGCGCTACGGCGTCCTGCTGTGCCTCAACGGCACCGGCATTCTCAATAGTTGGCTCAAGCACAATTTCGGCGGCGACGGTCTGGATTACCCGCAGATGAACGATCTCGCCGCCGAAGCCCCCGTCGGCTCGGAGGGCCTGGTGATTCTGCCCTACGGCAACGGGGCCGAGCGGACGCTGGAGAACCGCAACATCGGCGCCTCCGTCCACGGCTGGAACTTCAATATCCACAAGAAGGCCCACTTCCTCCGGGCCGCGCAGGAAGGCATCGTCTTCGCGTTGAACTACGGCCTGGAGATCATGCGGGGCATGGGCACGAAGCTCAAGACCGTCAAAGCGGGCAATGCCAACATGTTCCTAAGCCCGCTGTTCGCGGAAGCTTTCGCGACGATCACCGGCGCGACGGTCGAGCTCTACAACACCGACGGCTCTCAGGGCGCCGCCCGCGGCGCCGGCATCGGCGCG
This sequence comes from uncultured Planctomycetota bacterium, assembly GCA_963750205.1. Taxonomy (GTDB): domain Bacteria; phylum Planctomycetota; class Phycisphaerae; order Sedimentisphaerales; family Anaerobacaceae; genus PLanc-01. Next base: position 86,312 of record CAVVRJ010000010.1, on the reverse strand, counting down.
GGCCTATATAAAGGCCCGGAAGACGCCTTCGTTGGTCTGAAGCCGGTCCGGACCGTCGCACCCAATAAGCAATTGAAGAAAGCTTACCAGAACGCCTATGAGAATTGGGAGGCCGTGCTGAACAAGCAGCTTTGAGCGGTCAAATCCGTAGGATGGGCTTTAGCCCATGCGGGTGATTTATGGCGGACACCCGATGGCAGCATGGGCTGAAGCCCATCCTACAACGCCTACGCCGATTTGCGGAGAGACCGAACTGCGATCAGGTCGCTGTCGCCGACGCGGCGAACATCCTTCTGGTTCAATGTGACCAAAGCTTCCGTTCTTCCGGAGGCTGTTACAAACTCGACCTCAAGCCCGTCAGGTTGGTAGATTTGCACGACGGCCCCGAGATCGCCCTTCTTGAGTTCGAATTCCGGCATATCTCTGTCGAGCACAACCGTGTCAAGTGTCTTGAATTTCATCGACTACCTCCCGGATATGCAGTGACGAAGCGAGGCGTCTCTTCGCCCGCGAGTACAATCCAAACGCTGACAACATTCTTTGCCTTTCCAGCAGGCCCTCTTATTGTACCACGAATCTCGTATTTCTTGCCATACGGCCTTGAACCGTCCCACAGGATGCAGTGGCGAAAGCAGATAATCGCGCAGCTTTTCAGAATTGATCACGGCGTTCTCGAAGTCTGGCAGTCTCAAGTAGAATTCCCCTTCCACCTGGAACGAATTCAATGCGCGAGTCTACTACGTATCTTCATCTCGGCTTGGAGACTACCAAACCGCAAGACGGTCTTCAAGCGGTTTTTGCTGTTTACTCCGAGCGAGTCGTGGTTTAGTATTGTCCATGCCAAGCTGGTCGGAGCCAGCCGGTCGCAGAAGACAGAAAGAGGGCAACAGATCGGAGCAGAAAAATAAGGAGTGCAGGCGATGGCGAAATCTCTACATAGCATATGCCGGTGGACGTTCAACGCGGGTAAGGGCGGGTTTGTGCCGGCGGATATTCGGCCGGATTGGGCCGGCAGCCGGTTCGGCACGCCCCAGATGATTCAACTCGTTGCCGATCGGATCAGGCCCAGGCTGCCGCGCAATGTCCTGCTCGGCATCGAGCTGCACTATGACGCCGAGGTCGATGACAATAACGCGGCGGAGGTGGCGGATGCCCTGGTGGACAACAAGCTCTACCTGGCCATGATCACGCCCGGCGCCCACACGCACTTCGGCTACGGCGGGATCGCGTCCCTCGACAAGAACGAGCGCAAGGCCGCGGAAGAGCTCGGGACACACACGGTCGATCTGGCTTATGGCAAACTCCGCAAGGCTTGGCACCCGGACGTGGACCCGGCTTTTGTTATCTGGAACGGCTCCTTCGGCTACGACGTCGCCACCGTCGGCATCAAGCAGATGTACCAGAACCTTAAAGAGAGCGTCGCCGGCCTGTGCCAGTACGAGGCCAAGAAGGGCGGCCGGCTCCACATCGGCTTCGAGCCCAAGCCGAACGAGGGACACCCCGCCATGCTGATCCCGACCGTCGCCAGCGCCATCGTGTTCTGGCGCAAGGTCGCGGAGGAGTTCGGCGTCTCGCTCAAGAACAAGGGCGTCAACAAAGAGTTCGGCCACTCCGAGATGATCGGCCTCGACCACGTCTACGACACCGTCGAGGAGCTCGACAACGATATGACGGTGCACATGCACCTCAACAGCCAGGGCTACAATGACGGCATCATCTACGGCGGCCCCGGCAAGTACGACATCGACCACGGCGCCCGCATCAACGGCATGAACATCGCCATCGCGGGGCTGATTCAGAAGGCCGGCTACGACCGCTGGAAAGGTCACGACATGCAGGCTCGTGCGTACGACAACACCGAGCAGGCGATCAATCGCGTCATCCGGAGCGTCCTGAGCTGGGAAGCCTGCGAGAAAGCGGCCAAGGAGCTCAAGACCCGCGACCTGCTCAAGGTTCTCGCCCAGCGTGATACCGCCGCGGCCGAGGACATGATGCGGGCGGCGGTCATCAATGCCCAAATGTACTTCGACCAGATGTACGCGGGGTAAAGGCCCGTCGCTCGGTTGCGGTTGCGCGGCTCGTATCGGTTGCGTCGGGCGTCCGGCGTCATGCAGCGACGCTCCACGCAACCGCTTGACGAAACGAGCGTCGCAACCGCAACCGATTCACGCCTCTTCGACGTGCTCAGGCGATCAGCATCGCGTCGCCGTAGGAGTAGAAGCGGTAGCGCTGCGCGATGGCGTGGCGGTAGGCGGCCAACATCCTCTCCAGGTCCGCGAAGGCGCCGACCAGAGCCAGCAGCGTCGAGCGGGGCAGGTGAAAGTTCGTGATCATCGCATCGACGATCTTGAACTGATATCCGGGCGTGATGAACAGGTTCGTCGTGCCCTCGCAAGCACGTAGGATGGGCTTTAGCCCATGCTGTGATTTAGGACTGTCCGCATGGGCTGAAGCCCATCCTACATTGGCGACCGTCTCCAGGACCCGGGTCACCGTAGTCCCGACGGCGACGATCCGACCGCCCTTTCCCTTGGCTGCATTGATGATCTCGGCATTGGCCGCGTCGAGACGATACCACTCGTGGTGGATCTCGTGCTCCTCGACCTGCTCCGTGGCAATCGGCTTGAACGTGCCGGCGCCGACGTGCAGCGTTACGCAGGCAAACTCAATCCCGGCGGCTTTCAACTGGGCCATCAGCTCATCGGTGAAGTGCAGGCCCGCCGTGGGCGCCGCCACGGCGCCCGGGCAGCGAGCGTAGACGGTCTGATACCGCCGCAGGTCACTTTCCGCCCGGGCCAAGTCGTGGTCCCGGTGGATGTAGGGTGGCAGCGGCGGAAAGCCCACTTCATTCAGCACGCCCTCGGCGTCCGTCTGCGTCTGGACCTCCAGAAGGCACACGCCATCCGAACGCTTCTCCATGAGCTTGGCCAGGCAAAACCCCCGTTGCTCCCGGTTCTCGACAACGATGGACTCACCCAGCGTCACCTTGCGGGCGCCTTTGAGCATGACTTCCCAGGCGCGCGCACTTTGTTCGGCTATGTCACCGCGCGTCGCGGAGCCGCCGCGCGGCGGGTCGGTGGAAGAAACCACCCCGGTGGTAGGTGCCATGCCTACGCCGCGTAGGCATGCATTTCGCACAGGTCCCGCCTGTCTACGCAAAGCCGTAGACATGGCACCCGAAGCTGTCAGCTCCTCAGGGGCAGCGCAACAATTCTCCCCTTGGGGAGACAAGGGAAGCAATCTCGAACCGGGCGATTGAGATTGCTTGGGTTCCCAAACGCGAACTTCTGCGTTTGGGGGCCCCTTCGCTTCGCTCGCAATGACATGCGATGCGCCGGTTGCCGGAACCTCGCGCAGGAATAGCCCTTCCAGCGCCCCTCCTGAGCTTTGCGAAGGATTGCCGCCGGTGCGACGGCGGGCGAAGAACCGCGCCGGCAGCACCTTGGTGTCGTTCAAGACCAGGCAGTCGCCGGCCCGCAGGAATTCGCCCAGGCAGCGGAACCGACTGTCCGTCAGCGCGCCCGTGGACCGGTCCAGCACCAGCAGCCGGGAGTCACTGCGCACCGCCGCCGGGTCCTGGGCAATCAACTCGGCCGGTAGCTCGTAATCAAGCTGATCTGTCTTCATGGCGTCAAATTATCAGACCTGCGCTCTTGCCACAAAAGATTTCCGGGCCAATAATAAGGCGATTTCGATGGTTGCGCCGCCACGGAGGGTTTTTCCCGCAAGCGTCGAGGCCGGCGGCCCGATACAGAACTGGGATGATCGCCGCACGGCCCCCGCCTCAGGGGGGCCGCCGCAACAGAACGCCGTTTCGAAGGTCACTACCGTGTACGTACCAGGAAAGTTTGAAGAGCCCTCCAACGCCAGAGATCAGGTTTGGGAACCTGAGCAGATGGCGGCCTCGCTGGCCGAGTTGGGCCGGGAAGATCTCAAGCAGCGCATCAAGGACTTCCGCGGCCGGTTCAAGCTCGACTTCTCCGACGATTACCTCGACGCTCTCAGTCTGGAGCGCCTGCGGCACCTCCTTTTGGCGGCACTCCTCAACGCTAAAGCCGAGCCATAGCTCGCTCGACCCGCGCAAAAGAAGAGTTCCCAGCCGAGACTCGCTCGATTGGGAACTCGTTTGATCGCACAGACCACTGTGCCCCTATCCGCGGCGCAGCCGCCCAGCGCGGGGCTGCTTAGTAGTCTTTGAAACTCTTCATCCACTCGGGCCACATGTCGGCGGTCGCCCCGCCCGCGACGGTATAGCGGTTGTTGACGTTGAAGCTCTTGCTCCACTTGAGGGTCCACAGTTCCTTCAGACCGACCGTGCGCACCGACCCGTCACAGAACTGCATACCCATTGTGGCGTTGTGCCGGTCCACGCACACGCGGTTCATCTCATCGTTGTTCGGAGTGTCGCTCGGGCCGGCATCGGCCTGCGGCGGCGCATCGCTGTCGCGCGGCCAGAAGTCCACCCACCAAGCGTCCATGAACATCGGGATCCGCGCGGCGTCCCGCACGTTGGGCGTCCGCCAATGGTCCGAGGCGGGACTGCGGCTCCAAATGCTGGTTAGCCCGGCGGGCACGTTACACATCCAACCGTTCGGAGCATAACTGCCGACCCAAGTATTAGGCGGGGTGCCCGATGTCCACGCCGTATTGGCCCAGTAGCCAATCCCCGCATGCGTGTTCTGGCTGCCGAGGTCTTTGGTCGCCTGCGGGCAGCAGCGTAACTTCTCGGTGATGCTGAACATGCTCAGCATCGGCTTAAACCACCAGCCGCCGCTGCCGCCGTTGGCCGTGCTGCCATTGAGCAACCCACTGAGCCAGTAGCCGTTGTTGTCGTCACAGTACATCTTCCAGTACAGGGCCCACTGGTGCAGGTTAGCCATGCAAGCAGCCCGGCGGGCTTGCTTCTTGACCCGCTGGAGGGCCGGCATAAGGATCGCCATCAGGATCGCGATGATCGCGATGACCACCAGTAACTCAATGAGCGTAAAGCCTTTACGTTTCGTCATCCTTCGGCTCCTTACTCACGCACGCTTCCGCATTCAGCCGGCCTATTGCTGCCCGTACTCAGGACAGGTTCAAGCGCCGGCCTTCACTCGAGATTGACACCCTTCTTCTTGCGAAAAACGAACGAAAGAACGCCAATTTCATCCTGACAACACCAGGAAAAGATGCGCCGTACAGAGGCCCTGTTCCCCTTCCGTGATTACGTGATGCCATAATTTGTGCTGCCGCCCCTCGACCCGTCCTTTGGTCCGGGGCTTCCAGAGGAGCAATCCCCCGCCTGCGATACCCATGATCGTACAGTGGCCCGATGGGGATTGTCAAGGTGCCAGGCATCGATTATGGGATGGTAACCGAAGGCTTCGAGGTCCCCCGCGGCCCGGATGTTTCGATCAGGACCACTGGAATTTCGTGTTCTCGACGTAGATAGGTAGAAGGCCGCTTGCCGTATCCTATTGCCACATAATGTGTTACGCGAGTTCACGAATACAAGTCCACTCGTGTGCCAGCGGGTAGGGCCCTCAAGGATGCTCAGGAAATGGGGGGACGCGAACGCACCATGGCTGGTGGACCATCCCCAAAGCCTTGGGGATGGTTGGACGTTGACGGTGCGCTGGCCCCGGTTCATGGGGATGGCTCAATGGGCGGGGAAAGCGTCAATGTCAATGGGCAGAGGCCCGGACTTGGAACCTCCCGAATCCGCTGCGCTCGAATAGTGCCAGTCGCCGGGGGTTGCAACCAGTCCTTTTCGCACCGGATTATTATGGATGTAGTGAATCGTTTCGATCAAGGCATCGGTACTCGTGACGTTCCTGTCGTATCCGCCGCCCTTTTGCCAAAAGTGATATGGGCGGGTCTGCTGGCCCGTCGCCAGAAGTCGCAATCCGGCGGGATTATGCTCCTTGAGGTACTCGATCGCTCGGCGTGACACAGGCTGCTTGATCGCCAGCAGAATATCGGAGATGGAGTAGGCTTCGCCTGGAATGGATTACCAAATGGACGTGGTTCGGCATGAAGACGTAGGCCCACAGATCGAATTCATGTTTCTTTCTGGCGGCCTTGATCGAATCGACGAGGTATCCACACGTCCGTTCTCGGAAGAAAGGGACGGTTCAGGTAGCAGTTGAAGGTCAGTTCGTGCGCGTGTCCTGCGAAGTTCCAGCGGTGACAGCGTTTGCTGTATCGCTCCCCGTCCAGCATTATGTCCCTCCATATAACAGTCTCAAATCGCATCATCTTCAGGCCGGCGTACGACCATCCCCAAGGGCAGAGCCCTTGAGGCTGCCACCCGCAAGTAGCTCAGATGTGCCGCCGTTCGCGTGGCAGCCTCAAGGCCGGAGGCCTTGGGGATGGCTCAGTGCACCGCAACAGTCAATGCGCGATGCTCACGACTTTCGATTGTCGCGACAGAACTGGCCCATCAACTCCATGGCTTTGGTCATCTTCTCCATCGAGCCATCGAGCTGGGCGTAGGCGTCGACCAGTTCCAGCAGTTCGGGAGCGGCCTCGGCGGAGCCGTACTGGTGGGCGGTATTGACGATGCCGGCATCGAGGCCGTATTCCATCGCTTTGGCCATGTAGGCCCGGCACACGCCGATCCGGCGGGCCGGCAGGTCCCGCACGCAGTTGCTGATGCCCAAGGAGCAATGGACGCCCTTCATCCGCGGGTCGCTCTTGATCCGCTTGATCGTCTCGAAGGTGCGGTAGGTGTAGCCCGGGACACCAGGTTCCATCGGCATGTCGATGGCCAAGGGAAAGACCGTGGAGTCGAAGAAGATCTGGTCCGGCCGAAAGCCGTGCTGGCCCACCGCCCGCTCGAAAATCTGCTGGGCCAAGCTGTAGAGCTCCTCGACCGAGTGCGAACCGCCCGGACCCGTCGGCCGCTCCTCGCTGACGAGCAGGCCGATGAAGGAAAAGTCATAGTCCTTCTTCAGAGGCAGCATGCGATCCATCGTGTAGACTTTGACCGAGTTGAGAAGAGGAGGACGGATGTCGGAGGACGGAGGACGGAGGACAGACGATGGCGCGGCCCCTGTGCTTCTGTCCTCTGTCTTCTGTCGTCCGTCCTCCGGCCTTGCGTACCACTCTTTCAGGCCGGCGATCAGCACGTTGTCGCTGCTGCTGTCGAGGCAGATGGGCACGCCGCGACTCCATTGACGCACGAGGCGGGTGTACTGAACCATCATCTCGACCGCCTGTTGCGGGTTGTCCTCGCCGAAAGCGTCGAGATTGACAGCGATGTAGGCGGCGCCTTCCTCGGCCTGGGACTCGATCAGGGCCTTGATGTACTCAAGCTGGGGGCTGGGCGCAGAATAGGCATTCGGTCCCAGTTCCTGGAGCTCGCGCATGATCTTGCCAGTCTTGGGAATGGAAGCGTGAATCGACTCGCCGATCGCGATGAACGGGGCCTTCATGGTGTGGTCCTTCCCGAACAGGTAGTTGATGATGGAGGAACTGTGCGCCAGCGCCGGGTTGCGCGGCGGGTTGATGGTCGTGCGCAGCCTCTGCCGTCCCCGGCCGTACATGTCATTGCGAGCGGAGCGAAGCAATCTCCCATCCTGCGGGTTGAGATTGCTTCGTCGCTGCGCTCCTCGCAAGGACATAGGGGCGTCTTCCGACGCGGCCGCCTGGTAGATGCGCTCGCCGATACAGACGCGTTCGAGGTTATTGCCGCATCGGCCGTCCGCCGTGGCATCGCCGCAGGGGGCGTTGTCCATGCCTTTCTCACACCCCCCCATCGTACACAGCCCGAAGTTCTCCGGCAGGAAGCAATCGCCGCACTCCTCGCATTCGAACAACACGTACTTGAAGGCTTTTTCGCTGCTGTTGAAGAGCCGGTAAACCGTGCCCTTGCCTTGGCTGGCCCCGAGGGCCGCCATCGTCTTTTTCAACGCGTGGAAGCCTGTATGCTGCGGGTCCAGAAAGGCCCGATGCGAGAAGTCGAAGAATCGTTTCCCGAAGGTGGGACGCGACGTCGCAAGCGGGACTCTCTCACCAGACTCAGTGTAGAGGTAAAACCCATGTGGCGATTGCGGCCCCGGATCGCCGTCCGGGGTGACAACATTGCGGATTGCGGATTGCGGATTTGCAGCCGTTGGCCTTCCGTCCTCCGTCCTCGGTCTTCTGTCCTCTGATCGAGGCGGCCAGGAGAGGTTGTCTTTGAATTGTTCCCAGGCACTGCCGATCTCGGCGGCCCGGTGCAGGATGCGGAGGAACATATCGAAATCCGGGACGCCGCCGATGTCCACGCCGGCGGCCCCCAGGGCTCGGTACAGCGCAACTTGTTGAGCCGCGCGCTCCAGGTGGTCGTCAATCTTCTCCGACTGGACCTGGGCCAACAGCGCATCACTGACGAAGCAGCCGGGCAGCTTGCCGTCGTGCATCAGACGCGGGGCAGGCGTCAGCGTGCTGAGCAGGTACACGTTGCCGAGCACCGGCGTCGTCAAGCCGGCCTCCTTCAAGTACGTAAACAGTTCCAGCGACTTGCGCCAGTCCCAGCCGACCTGCGTAATAAGGAACTCCGCGCCGCAGGCGATCTTCTTTTCCATCTTGTAGTACTGCTGCATCTGCGATGCTTCCGTGTACTTGAACGGGGACACGGCCGCGCCGGGAAAGAACTGGTGGATCTCGCCCAACGTGCGCGGGTTCGCCTGGATATAGGCGTCGCGATTGAGCCGTCGGATCTGCCGCAGCAGGCCCAGTGACTCCAGCTCGAAGACGCCGGCAGCCTTTACGGGCTTATCGCCCGTGAGCGCCAGGAGGCTCTCGACGCCGCTGCTCTTGAAGCTCATGAGCAGGCTGGCAATCGCGTCACTATTCATGTCCTTGCAGGTGACGTGCGGCACGACGTCCAGCCCGGCCAGCAGGCCTTTGGCCTGCATCCGGCTGATCACACTCGCCGGCTCGAGGTTCGCCACGCCGCCGGGGCTTTGCGGCAGCGTGATGGCGGCAAGGTCGAACTGTGCCGGGATCGCGCCCGCCTTCTCCTGCCGGGCTTGGAGGAATTTCTCGATCGGATCGAAACTGAACCCCGGCCCCCCCGTCAGTTCCGCCAGCACGACGAGCTTCGCCCGCTCGCGAAACTGATCTCTAAGACTTACCCGAGCCATTCACATCTCCATTCGTGATTGTGTTTGGAGCAGCCCCAGAGGGCTTTTGTCAGCCAGCACAATAGCAGATACGCCGCGAAATTGCCACTTGATCTGCCCACAGGCTTCCCCGTGATCCTCGCAACCGCTCATGCGTAAATAGCATGGCCAGCAGCAGCGCGGCGGGCAAACGAAAGAGATGAGCTATGGGAGAGTTGCTTATGCTGGCGTCGAGTTCGGGTGTGGAAGCCCTTCCCGAACTCGAGAGATTGTGTCTGGGGGAGCCCGTCAGCACGTGCGATCCGTTTAAAGGTCCATCTACGGACGCGTAGACATGACACCCGAACGGTCAGGTTTCTCGGGCGCAGCAATCTATGCCCGATCTCAGTTCACTCTGGCAGAGACTACCTGCTCATGACAGGTAGCGCCGCACGGCAACGGTTCGTCGCGAGTAGGCGCGATCGGGGGTGCTACTTGGCGCCCTTTTCCTTCTTTTTGCCGAACAGGCTGAAGCCCTTCTTGTCTTTGGCGGGCTTGGCGGCTGCCTCTTTGGCCGGCTTCTCGACCTTGGCGGCCTTTTCCTTCTTGGCCTTCTCGGCTTTGGCGGGCTTGGCCGCTTTCGGCGCCTTTTCCCGGCCGACGGTGAAGGAGATGCCGAAGACGGCGACGGCCAGCACGGTACCGCCGCCCACGATGTACCAGATCAGCCCCCGAACAGGGGTCAGGATCGAGGGTTTGAAGCCCAGCAGGCCCGAGACGGAGACGATACTCGTGTAGAGCAAGGCCAGCAGGGGCAGAAACAGCAGCACCCCCAGGAGGTTGCTCTGGGCATCGGGAGCGGCTTCGACGAAAGCAGGGCCCATCACCGCCGGCATGACGGCGACCGGCTCAGGCACCGCCATTTCCTCTTCGGCTGGGCCGTGGTCGGCTTCCGCCGTGATGTCATCGAAAGCAGCGGCTTCCCCCGCCGCGGCTTCCGTCGGCACCGCCTCGCCCTCCGCAGGTGTGGCCTCGCCCTCACCGCCTTCGGCGGTGTAGATTTCGTCGAGGATGCCGCCCAGCGAAGTGTCGTCCGCCTGGAGCGAGAGGTCCAGCAGGCCGGAGCCACTGCCAAAGCTGTCCAAGTTCACGTCGTCTTCGATCTCTTCGAGGGAGGGTTCGGCACTGGAGCCGGTCGAGGCCGCCGGGCCGGCGGTCTCGGCCATCGAATCCTCCGTCGCCTTGTAGTCGGTATCGGTCTCACCGAGGACGTTGACACCTTCCCCGGTCACGGCCGTGTCCATATCGGTGATATCGCTGCCCTCTGCGAGGACGCCGGACTCCGCGAGCGAAATCTCCTCGCTCGAACCTTCCGCCTCGTCCGCGGGGGGCTGCTGGGAGCCCTCGTCTGTGGGTTGCGCCAATTCCTCCGCCAGCAGGAGGTCCTCCTCCGCGGCCGCCTTGTCGGTAACCTGCGGCTCGTCCAATTCGATCTCCGCCGCCTCGGGCTCCTTCGATTTTGCCTCGGGGGTCTTCGCCTCCGTTTCCGCGGCCTGGGGCTCTTCCAACTCGGGGATCAAGTCCAGATCGGCAGCTTCCTCGCTCTTCCCGGCGGCTTCCGCAGCCGGCGTCTCTTCGTCGTCCAGCTTGAAGATATCGTCTTCGACGGACTCACCCAGGGCCGCCACAGCGGTGTCCCCCAGGGCTTCGCCCGGTTTCTCCGCCGACGGCTCCTCCAGCGCCAGGTCCTCGGCACTCGCCGCGACGCCTTCCGCCAACAGGGCATTGACCTCCTCGATCTTGAAGAGCAGGTTGGAGCCATCGCGGAACTCGCGGAGCTTGTTCTCCTTGACCAGTTGCTTGACTTGGTCTTCGGTTTTGCCGAGTTTCTTGGCCGCTTCTTTGAGCGAGTAGAACATACCAGCCATATCCACCTTCTCCAAAAACCCCAAAACGCGAGCCGTCGCGGCGCAGGTTCCTACACGCGATTCACGTTGGATCCCGTGAATCCCCCGAACACAATTCCCTAAGGTCTGTATTTTACCGTAAACCCGCAGGTTATGCAACCCTTTTTACGCATCTTGCACGGATCGTGGATCGTCGGTCGTCCAAAGGTTGCGCGGGTCGTTTCATCTGTTTGGAGTGCCGCGTTTACGCGGATCCGAATCCTCTTAGCCACACAGAGAGGAAAGAAGCGGATAGGAAGAGTTGGACCCGCCTAAAGGCGGTACTCCGAACAAACGCGCTTGGCAACCTGGTCGTCCCGGACTTCGATCCGGGATGCAAACGCGACCGTTTGACGATCCTTGCCTGTTGCAATGCGACTTCCGCGTCCATATAATAGGATGCGAGTTGCTTCTACTCGCACGGGGCGTAGCTCAGCTTGGCTGGAGCGCTTGGTTTGGGACCAAGAGGTCGGTGGTTCAAATCCACTCGCCCCGATTATTCCCTACGATCATAAGCCGTGTTGCCAGCGTGGCTTATCGTTTCTGCCCTGCTCTTCCGATACCATCTTCTCCAGAAGAGAGCGGCCCCCAGACCGCCCAGCGTATAGCACAGAATATCCACGTGGTCGGAAATGGCTCGCCCCCGAAACAGAGCGGTGTACGGCAGCCAATACTCAAACACAAATGACCAGACAATCAGGGGGATCAGGATTTCATAGGATTGAGGAGGAGCGTCGTTCGCACGCAGGCGAAGCCGGCGCAGGCCGTACAGCATGATGGGCACCCAGAACGGTATGCAGATCAGATCGTTCAGATAGCACTGACTGAAGGTATTCGGCAGGCCATGTGTTCGTATTGGACAGGTCACAATCCAAACCGAGGCCGCCCGGCTTGCCGTCCCGGCCCAACGAGATAATCACGAACTTGGCGCCGTCCGTCGAATAGAGGAACGGACGTCCCCAGCCGTCGAGCGGCCTGCCTTTCTCGTCCCACTGAAAACTGGCCTGCAACGAAAGGGCCCCCCGGACCTCTTCCAGCGATTTCGGCAGTGCTTTCGTGCCCGCATGATACGCGTGGACCAACTCCTCGATCTCGCAGATGGCTTGGCGGGTCGCCCACTGTTCCGGTCGAACCTCCCACATGCCGCCGATATTCCGCCATGCGACGACCGTGGCGATTGCAGCTACGAGGACTCCCACGCTCGCCGAAATGGCGACGCGCAGGCCGATTCGTTGATACCTGCTCATGTGCTCCGGAGCCTTATTGGTTTCTTCCACAAGCGGGTCCTCCATGGTTCCACCGTGCTGGTTCTGAGGTACGATTCATGGTCTCTTCTGCGCTGACCCCGGCTTCTATCGCCACCGCAGAGATCCGGATCGCCGCGCCAACATGATAAGCTGACATTTCCAGTGCGGCCTCGTCCGGCGACATTACTGGCCTCACGCCACACCAATATATATATTGCTCCTCCCCCCGAGAATTCAAGCTCCAGACGCGCGGCGGTGACACTGTAGATGGGAGAAGAGGGCCGCCTCTTTTAGTCAAGCTGTACCATTTGCACCAACACGGCTTCCTGGCGCGGCGTGAGGATCTTCCTGAGGTCCGCTTGGGCCGCGGCCCGGTCCTGCAACACCTTCAGCCACGCCTCGCGCACGGCGGCCAACGCCTTGGTGATCTCGTCCGGCGCAGCAGACGGATTCGCGCAGTCGCGCCCAGTTGGGCCATGGCCTTGTCCAACGCGGTCATCTCACCGTGCGGACCGGACCCGCGCGCCAGGAGAGCATTCCCGTCATCATTGCCTCCGCCCAGACCGCCACGACCGAACCCGGTCACGTCGAGCATGCCCCGGACCCGGCCCATCAGCATCTGCTGGGTCAGTTCCACCACCTTCTGGAGCCGCGGCTCGATGACTTTCCATTCTGCGTCGTCCATCACGCCCAGTTGCATTTTGATCCAGATCATCATCATCTGCTCGGTTTGGTCCGGATCGAAATTCCTGCGCCCCCCGCCCCACGGCCTGCCACCGCCTTGCTGCGCGACAGACAACCCGCCGACCGTCAGAGCCAGAAGACCAACCACCACACCGATCTTGACCATTCTTCTCAACACGTTTCTACTCCTTCCCACAGACTGGACCTTTCCCTGTTGGCACCGATCGGGCCGTGTACATTATCATCGATCCGGCAATGATCGCCAACGCTATCTTCCCTGGCCCTGGGCCAAGAGCCACCCTCCAAAAGATTTTTTTGCAGAGCAGAGATTTTCTTGTTGACATGTACTACGTTATGAAGTACGTCTATATGAGGTACTCGGAAAACGCGATCTTTTGAGAAAGAGAGGCTCAGGGCATGAGCGAACAACCCCTTGACCAATTGGGCGAACTGCAGCGGGCCGTCATGGAGGCGGTGTGGCAACTGGGGCAAGCCAGCGTCCGCCAAGTCTGGAAACAACTCAGCCGCAAAAAGGAAATGGCCTACACCACCGTGCTGACGGCGATGCAAAGGCTGGAACAGGCGGGCTGGCTGCGGCACCATATGGACGGCAAGAAGAACATCTACCAGCCGACGCGCACGCGGGAACAGGCGGGCGTCAAGTCGGTCCAGGGGCTTATCCAGGCGCATGTACGAGGGCAGCGCCTTCTTGATGTTTCAGCACCTGGTGGACGAAGGCGAGCTGAATGACGAAGAACTCATGAAGCTGCGTACTTTGATCGACAGCAAGCGAAAGGAGAGGCAGGAATGATCCGGACTATCACTTGTTTCCAACGTGTCCCTCTGGGGCTGTCTGTGGCAAAGCACTCTATTTGCCGTCCTGGGCTTGGCGGGCGGTTTCCTGCTCCGGCGGCGGCCGGCACGAGCCCATCAGGTGCTCCTCTTGGCCATGCTGGGGGCCGTCCTCGTGCCGGCCTTGAGCGGCATGGTCCGGCACTTCCATCTGGGCCTGTGGACGCGGCCGGCGGTTGTGCCGGAACTGGCGAGGCCGTCAAATCCCGCGCCGATCGAGACGGGTACGTTCGCGGCAACCACTGCCACGGAAGCTCCGCCGACACTGCGCGCACCATCGCCCGCGGCGCCATCGGACGAGGCAGGTTCCGGCGCGGCCCATGTGGCCTGGCGTACGGTCGCCCTGTGGAGTTGGGCGGCCGCAGCCTGTGCTCTCTTCGGGCGGCTGCTCTTCGCGTTCGGCGCCGGCATTCGTCTGGCCCGCCATGCCCAGCCCGTAAGTGGCGGTCCGGTGGTAGAAGCGCTGCGTCTTGCCCAAGCGAGGCTGGGGGTCCACCAGGACCTACAAATACGAAAGGACGCGCGGGTTCGCAGTCCCGTGATCTGGTGCTGGGGTCGGCAACCGGCCCTGTTAGTGCCCGACGGGGTGAGCGGTCCCGGCGGCGGGACCGATTGGGCGGGCGTGATCGCGCACGAGCTGGCGCACTGGAAGCGCGGCGATCACGTGACGGGCCTGCTCGCCGAGTTGGTCGTGTGCGCCCTGCCGTGGAACCCTCTCTTGTGGTTGTCGAAGAGACATCTGGTGTCTCTGACGGAGCAAGCCTGTGATGATTGGGTGATGGCCAGTGGGCAGCCTGCGGCGGATTACGCCGAATCCCTCCTCGGTTTCAGGGCCCAGAACCGCATGGCCTTTGTACCGGCCGTAGTCCGCAGCAAAAGGGGCGTGGCCTTCCGGGTCCGGCGCATCCTGAATGACGCCTGTGGAAATCCGCACACGGGAACCAAGTGGGCTGCCGGCGTGACGGTTCTGGTCGTGTGCGTGGCCCTCGGCTTCGCCTTTGCCCAAGCCCGTCCCGCCGACCTGTACGGCCCACAAAAGGCCGGACAGTCGGCAGCAGAACGACCAACCAGCAGCCGCCGGACAACGGACGAGCGAGATAAACCAAGACGCGACTGCGCCTCAGATCACCTTCACCGGCAGGGTTACTGATGCCCAAGGGGCGCCGGTTGCCGGGGCCAAGGCTACACTATACGGGTCGGACTACGACGAATCCGCTGGCTCCCTCAAGACTGAACTGCTCAGCGAGAAGACCACCGGGGCCGACGGTACCTTCACGTTCGCAGTCGCCAAGAGCAGCGGAATTGTCCCCGGCCGGCTTCATTCTGGTCCGCAAGGAAGGGCTGGCCCTGAATTGGACCTTTTGGCCGCTGCAGAGCGATCGGAGCATTGACATCACGCTGGGTCAGGGAAAGGAACTCAGCGGCGACGTAGTGGATGAAAAGGGCGAGCCCATCCCCGAGGCCGAGGTCAGCCTCTCCGTATCTGCGTGGCCCCTGCCCGTGAAGACCGACGATCGCGGTCATTTCGTGTTCGAGAACATGCCCGTCGGGACCACCTTCGAGTTCCAGGCCAAGAAGGCGGGCCGGGCCGTTGTCCGCACGTTCGACCCTGCCAGTCGAGGAGGCAAGGGTCAGTTCTCTCCCGGTCAGAGCGGGATCAAGATTATCCTGCCTCCCGAGGCGATCATCCAGGGAATAGCCGTGGAGAAGGTGGGCGGCAAACCCGTCGCCGGCACGACAGTGATGGCGGTGCCCACGTCTCGGGGCATGATCCCGGGGCTGAGCGAGCCGCCCGGCGCTGACGGTGTCTTTCGTATACGAGGTCTGTGCCCTGGTACTTACTCGGTCCAGTTGTTCATCCCGCGCAGCGCAATGCCGGAATGGGTGGCCGAGCCCGTACCGATGAGTTTGGAAGCCGGCCAGACGAAAGGCGACGTCACACTTGAGCTCACCAAAGGTGCGATCATTGAGGTGCTCGTCAAGGACGGCGACGGAAAGCCCGTGGCACAAGCCGCCGCGCTGCTTGCTCCTGTCAACGGGGGGCGTTCCTTTCAGCCGCAGACGGACACCAGCGGCCTGGCGCAAGTACGGGTCACGCCAGGCCAATACACCTTCTCGGGAGCTAACAAGTCAGGATACGGTCCTCTAATGCTCCAGCCGCTGGAGCAATTCGACCTTGCGGACGGCCAAACCAAGCGGATCGAATATGTGCTGGGTTCTGGGCCGAAGACCCCCGGCGTGGGCGGGATCCTCAGGAGAATCCCCATCATCCCCGGGACCCCCAGGATCACCGGGATCGTCCGGGACGAGGCGGGCCATCCGCTGGCTGGCATTGAGGTCCAGGTCGTGCCGACGACGAGAATTCAGCGGGAGGAGATCCGGACCGATGCCTCCGGCCGATTCGAAATACCCGCGGACCCCAGGCCCTCGATAGCGATGCCTCGCCCGCCAGTCCTGGTGGCGCGGGACGTGGCACACAATTTGGCGGGCAGCACCGAAATCGAGAAGGACAAGGCAGAGGGGGACCTTGACCTCACGCTCCAGCCCGGCCTGACCGTCACCGGCACCGTGCTGAGCGAAGAGGGCCGGCCGCTGGCGGGGGGCGGCATCCGCGTCATGCTGCACCGTACACCCCATTCGTTTGAGCAGTTGAACCTGAGCGAGTTGAGGGCCATCGGTGCGGACGGCACGTTCGAAGTCAAGGCCCTCCCGGCGGACCGCCAATACACAATTGAGGCGATGGCCGACGGCTACGGCCGGCGGAGCGTCCAAGTCAATCCGGAGGACAGCAAGGATCATCGCTACGATGCCGGCCCGCTGAAGCTCCCCTTGGCCAAGCTCTCGATCACCGGGGTGGTGGTTGATCCCAGCGACAAACCCCTGGCGGGAGCCGTAATCGACGGCTCTGGCGAAGGCCAGCCGGGCGTCCACACGCAGACGGATGCCGAGGGCAAATTCACGATCCAGGGCGTCTGTCCGGGGCCGATCAGCTTGATGGTGTGGTCTGTTTGGCCGGGGCCAATTTCTGCCAGGGTGCAAACCGAGGGCGGGGCCACCGATCTGCGGATCGTTGTCTCTCCACGTGCACGGTCCAACTCTCTATGCCCAGGGGCCCCCAGCGCTGAAAGGCAAGCCGCTGCCGCCATGGAAGAAGGATCTGGCCATCGAATGGGATGGTTCTCTCGCTCGCAGGCCAGATCCTTCGCTGCGCTCAGGATGACAAGCGGAGCGCACGAATTGATCCGAATCCGTATTACTCGGTGGAAGGAAGCCTCTGCGGGAGCAGGGATACGATGACCAGGAGTCTGATGGGCCGCCATCGACGTTGCGGTCACATCCAAACACGCATTTCTCCGATCAGTTCCCCCCTGCGAAATCCTTGAGCTTTGCCTCCAATTCATCAATGGCAAACCCTTCGGCCCGGACGACGTGGTCCTTGTCCGTCAGTACCAGCCACGGCAGGGCTTTGACGCCCCAGGCGGAGCGTTGCTGCTCAAAATCTCCATTGAGCGTCTGCACCTGGAAAGGCATCTTCTGGTCTTTCAGCCATTGGTCGAGATCGGCGCGTTCCATCTGGCCGACCTGAATGCCGGCCGGCGGCATCGCACAAGGTTTCCGTGGTCACATTGGATACGGTCCCGTGCAGGTGCGCCATCACGGCCACGCGCACTGCGGGTATGCCATCCCCGTTGGGATTTGTGGTGATTCCCTTCACCGTTACGCCTCGGTGGAGCTTGATCTGCACGGATTGGTCGGCCCGCGCCACTTCCGCCACCCCGACCCACTCATGAGCTTCTTGACAGGCCGTCACGAACCATCCTTTGGGGTCCTCGTCGCCGCAATTACATTCAAATGTTCCATCCGGACGCACAGAGAACTCGTCGCCTATGTTCGTGATGACTGTCCACCACTTGGCCCGAGATAGCTCCGGGCTTCTCCATAACGAGACGGAATCGAACGCTGGCTTTGCTGCTCGCGTCATAGGGGGCCATGTCCCACGTAAGGGCCGATCCGGGTTTCCTGGCGACGACGAACGCATCCTGCAAGAACTCGATATTCGTTTGGACCGCGAACGAGCCCTGCTCATCGGTCCGCACGACGGGTGCACACAACCTGGCATCTGGAAGCTGCGTTCTCCACTCCCCTCCATTCTCCGCGATGGCGACTTCCGCTCCGGCCACCGGTCGGGCCTGATAATCGACCACTGTACCGGTGACCATGACTCCCGCGCCTTCCGCAGGTGCCGGCCCACAAGACGGCCGCGCAACCACTTGCGATCGCTCTTCCCATAAGACGCCATCCTCTCGTTGGATCTGCTCGGCTCACTTCTGAACGTCGTTCCTCCGTGTCAAGTGCGCATCCGATTCGTTAATTAGGCGACATTTCCTATTCGACGATGACCGATTGCGCCGCTGGCCTTTTCGAGCACCAGTATGACGCCCTGCCGGTGGATCTGCAAGCCCAGCGACCTCAGTCTCAGGGCAATTGCATGTGGCCATGCGGCTCGCTGGGCTCAGCCCGTGGCATCGGCATCCTGCCGATGCTACATGGGCTGGAAGCCCATGCCACTTTGGATCACCGGTCACATGCAATTGCCCTTTGATCCGGTCCATCATCATCTGTCGGATCTGAGCCAGATCGAACATCCCGCGCCCGCCTCCGCGCGGTCCGCCGGGCTCTCTTGGTCACGAGAAGCCGGTTTGGGACCAAGAGGTCGGTGGTTCAAATCCACTCGCCCCGATTCTCACTCACCGTCGTAAGCGACGTCTTTGGCGTGGTTTATGATCTCCCTCCTGGTCTTTCCCTCTCTCGGCAGGTCCCGCTATGGGGGACCGCACCGCATTCAACGTAGGGGGCGGGTCTGGGGCCTGACATGACCCGCCCCCGTTTCACGGAACTACTCAGTTGTTGAAGCTCTCCAGGTCATTGCTGTCGAGCGGAATCACTTTGCTCGCGAGAGCCTTTTTGGGCGCTGGATGCGCGATCTTGTGGAACGTCTCGTCCGACTTCCCGAAGGCGTGTGGATTCGAGGTGGTCTTCTTGACCTTGAGAGCCTCGGGCTCCAGGTTCTCGTGGACGTGACGCTCGGCCTTCTTCGGGCCCCCCGACCCGATCGCCTTCGCGGCCGCACCACCTACCAGAGCGACCAATTGGCTGACGACTTCTTTCATGCTGTCGGCCTGCGCACTGAGCTCTTCCGAAGCGCTGGCCGATTCCTCGGCGTTGGCAGCATTCTGCTGAGTGACTTTGTCCATCTGGGCTACAGCGGTATTGACCTGATCGATCCCTTTGGCCTGCTCCTGACTGGCCGCGGCAATCTCGCCGACCAAGTTGGTCGTCTTACCCACACTCTGGACGATCTCTTCGAGTACCTTGGAGACCTCCGTGGCGATATCCACCCCATTTTTCGAGTTCTTGACGGATTCCTCGATCATGCGGGCGGTGTTTTTGGCGGCTTCCGCCGACCGCATGGCGAGGTTCCGCACTTCTTCCGCCACGACGGCAAAGCCCTTGCCGGCTTCCCCCGCCCGGGCGGCTTCCACCGCTGCGTTCAGGGCCAGGAGGTTGGTCTGGAAGGCGATCTCGTCAATGACTTTGATGATCTTGGCCGTCTCATCGGAGCTCTTTTGGATCTCAACGATGGCGGCATTCATGCGGCTCATGGACTCACTACCGGTGGC
This sequence comes from uncultured Planctomycetota bacterium, assembly GCA_963750205.1. Lineage (GTDB taxonomy): Bacteria > Planctomycetota > Phycisphaerae > Sedimentisphaerales > Anaerobacaceae > PLanc-01. The sequence continues at coordinate 66,834 of CAVVRJ010000010.1, read as the reverse complement.
AGCCGCCTGCTGGGCCTCGGCGGCCAGGGTATTGGCCTGCTGGGCATTGTCGGCGTTCTGCTTGGTCATGGAGGACATCTCTTCCAGGCTGGAGGAGGTCTCTTCCAGACCCGCCGCCTGCTCGGTGGCGCCTTCGGCCAGCGACTGCGAAGCCGCCGAGACCTGCCCGGAGGCGGAGGCAACCTGTTCCGCGCCTTCCGTCAGTCCGGCGATGATCCGGTTGATCGGCTTGGTGATGCTGCGGGTGATGAAGATCGCCGCCAACACGCCGATGATCACCGCGCTAATACTGACCGTGTTAATCATGAGGGTTGCCACGGCGACCTGGGCATCCGCGTCCTTCTTGGTCTTGTCGATGAACGCGTAAACGCCGTTGCACAACGACCCGGCTTCGGCCATGAGGCCCTCGGCGGCGGGCCGTTGCTTCTTCGACTGTACGTCCGACTGGTCCAGGGCCACCTTGCGGAATACGCTGACCTGGGTCTCATACGTGGTCAAGGCCTGCAGGGCCTCGTCCACGTGCTGCTTCGACTCTGCATCGTTCATGCCGGCGCGGCATTGCTCCAGGGCCTTCTGGGTGGCTTGGATCCCGGCCATCCACTCCTTTTCCAGGGTATCCCGTTCTTCCGGCGTGATGGCCAACTGGTACTTCTGTGCCGTGACCCGAGCCTCGTTGAAGGCATCTTTGCCCTGCTCGACCAGCAGCGTCTTCTGGATGGCGTCGTATTCCGTCACTTTGCCTTTGTCCGAATCCCGGGACCGCTCCTGCAGGAACTGCTGCCGCCGGGCGAGCAGTCGCTGGAGTGCGTCCTGCACCTTGGCCGAAGCCTCGACGCGCACCTTGCCGGCCGTCATCTTGGTCTGCTCCAGGTTCCGGTACTCGTTGTTGGCGGCGGTATAAGCCTTCGCCTTCTCGGCCACGGCGTCGGCCTTGCGCCGGTTCTCTTCGGATTTCATGAGCTTCTTGGCGTCCTCGATGGCCGTGGCCACCGTCGCGGCCGCTTCCTGGGACTTGTCCATGTACGCGTTGTCCCGATAGATAACGAAGCGCAGCGATTTCGCCTGGGCGTCCTGGGCGGCGGCCAGCGCGTTGTTCGCCCCTTTGGCGATCTCCATCTCCCGCGCGATATCCCCCATCTGACTCACGGTGCGATGCAGGCTCAAATAGCCCGTCACCCCCACCGCGAGCAGAAACATGATCACCAAACCAAAGCCGAACACGATTTTCGTTGCCAACTTCATTTTCTTGAACATGCCGGACCTCTTTTATCACAATGAATTTCCGTGTTGTTTCCCACCTATCAGGTACCACGGTCACTCCATGCCCTGTCCATCCTGCGCGAGGATGCTTCCGCGACCCTCGCACGCGACGGCACAAGGAAGGGGCAGAGTACTCAGGTGTTGAAGTTCTCCAGATCGTGCTCGTGGTCTTCGAGTGGAATCACTTGGCCCGACGGTTTCGCTGGGGCAGTATGTCTGGCATGCGAGCGAGCAGCGATCTTGTGGAATGTCTCATCCGACTTGCCGAAGGCATGCGCGTTGACCGCGGTCTTCTCGAACGTTGGAGCGTGGTGCTCCAGGTTCACGTGCAGGTGGTGCTCGGCCTTCTTCGGTCCTGCCGACGTCGTGGTCTGTGTGCCTGCTCCTCCGACCAAAGTGACCAGTTGACCGACGATTTCCTTCATGCTTTCGGCCTGGGCGCTGAGCTCTTCCGAAGCGCTGGCCGATTCCTCGGCGTTGGCCGCATTCTGCTGCGTGACTTTGTCCATCTGGGCCACGGCCGTATTGACCTGATCGATGCCCTTCGCCTGCTCCTGGCTGGCCGCGGCGATCTCACTGACCAGGTCGGTGGTCTTGCCCACGCTCTGGACGATCTCTTCCAACACTTTCGAGACCTCGGTCGCAATATCCACCCCATTTTGGGAGTTCTTGACCGACTCTTCGATCATGCGGGCGGTGTTCTTGGCCGCTTCCGCCGACCGCATGGCCAGATTCCGCACCTCTTCGGCCACCACGGCGAAGCCCTTGCCGGCCTCGCCCGCGCGGGCCGCCTCGACGGCGGCGTTCAAAGCCAGGAGGTTGGTCTGGAAGGCGATCTCGTCGATGACCTTGATGATCTTGGCGGTTTCATCGGAACTCTTCTGAATCTCCAGAATGGCGGCATTCATCCGGCCCATGGACTCACTGCCCGTGCCCGCGGCCTGCTTGGCCTCCAGGGCCAGGGTATTGGCCTGCTGGGCGTTGTCGGCGTTCTGTTTGGTCATCGAGGACATCTCCTCCAGGCTGGAGGAGGTCTCTTCCAGGCCCGCCGCCTGCTCCGTGGCGCCTTCGGCCAACGACTGGGAGGCCCCAGACACCTGGCCCGAAGCCGACGCGACCTGTTCGGCGCCTTCGGTCAGCCCGGCGATAATGCGGTTGATCGGCCGCGTAATTCCGAGCGCCAGGAACACCCCCAGGAAGGCCGCCATTACGACTCCGATCACGAGTGCCGTCAACATCACCACGCCGCTTCGCGCTGAGGCACTCGTCGCGTTATCCACCGCTTGAGTCGTAGCCTCCTTGTTGAGCGCGACGATCTTGTTCAGAAGGCCTTCCACCTCCGCCTGCTTGTTGGCACACCCGCCGAAGCCCTGGGTGGTGGCCTGCTGGTAAAGGCCGGCGGCCTTGGCGATTTCCTCGCGAATCTTGTCGAAATTCTTGAACGCGGTCGCCAACGTACCCTGCATCTGTTCGTATACCTTGGTCGCCTCCGCCGTATTGCCGGCCTTGGCCAGATCCTTGGCTTGCTTGACCAGGCTGTGGTACTGCCGGTGTGCGTCCAGCATCTCCCGCAGGGTGGCATCCACCACCTTATTCTCGGTCTTGAATTGGGCCACCCACTTACCGAAATTGCACGCCGTGGGGTCTTCGCCGCCTTCGAATGCCTGCTGTTTCTGGATCAGGGCCGCCACTTTGTCCTTCAGGGCGTAGTGATCGCACGTGAACTTCTCGATCAGCATTCCCAAACCGCTGGGATTGGGAATGTCCGTCTTGTCAAGCTGTTGGCACAGATCGAAGAAGGTGTTGTTCTCCTTCTTCCATTCCTCCAGGTGCTCCTTGAACTGCGTCCAGAGTTGTTGTTCCTGCTCGCTGTGCGCCACGGCCTCGTAGGCCGTGATGGCTTGGTTGTACGCTTCGCGTGCCTTGGCGATGTTCTCGTACTGCCGGGCGCGATCGGCGGCCGTGTTATCGGTATTCAGTAAAGTACGCTGGGCCACTTTCAGTCTCTGCAGATTGTCGGAGATCAGCAGCAACTGCTCGATGCTGGGCAGACGCTCGGTCCCCACTTCCAGGATGTGCTGCTTGGCACCGCGTAAGCTGACAAACCCAACCGTGCCGATGACCGCGGCAATCACCGCGACGACCATGAATCCCGAGATCAGCTTGACACTGAGCTTCATACGCTTAAACATGACTGGTCCCTTTCTCTTTAATGGTTCGCTTCAGGCCCACTCGACGAGGAGTGACGGCATACCCTCAGAACTTGACTTGCAGGTCGACTTCCAGCCGGCGGTAGTCGGCGTTGTTATTCCGGCCCTCGTACGAGGCGAGGTAATACGTCAGGCACGGCACCACGTTCTTGACAAGGACATAGCTCAGTCCGAAGCGATGGCCGCGGCCGCCCGTGCCGCCACCCACGAAGTCGGATGACTCGAACTGTCCGACCGCGGCATCGGCCTGGAGGTTGCGGTAGTCGTAGTCGAACTGCCAGGAGCCCTGATCTTTGACGCGGTTGAGGCAGCCACCGATCAGCCAGCCGGTACCTTTGTGCGGGGACGCGACCGTATTGACGACATAGTCACCGTAGAGCGCTACCGGCAGCTTCCCGATCTCGGTGCCGCACTCGGCGAACGCTTCGAATAGATCGTAGTTGCTGGTGTAGACGCCGCCGGCGTTGGAATTCCCAAAGAAGTTGGCGGTGGGCGATTCCCATTGCAGGGACAGGGCCTGCTGGCCGCGGAGGTGCGGATACCAGTACCCGCTGACACCGCCCAGGAGGTAAGCAGGCCCCTTGATCTGCCGGCGTACGTAGCCCTGAAGGCCCCAGAACGAGGTGTCCACGTCCGTCGCTCGTTCCACCGCCCAGAATCCGCCGCCCACCAGATTGACCGTCGTCTTTTCCGTCACCGGCGCTGTAGAAGAGGGCCCCGCCTTCCGGCGTTAGATCTACATCCCAGATCAACTCATTCCGGAAGGGTCGGTAGAACGGGAATTCGATCTTGCCGGCCTGGAGATCCAGCCCGGGGGCCCAGTGCGGATGGTAATCCAGGAACGCCAGGTCGAGCCAGATCGGCCGGCGGCTCCAGGAGCCGCCCAAGGTCTGATTCGTGGAGACCGGATCGCCTCCTTGGGTGCCCTCGCCGGTGGCGAGACGAAAGCCCACGTTCCATTCGTCATTGACCTTGGCACTGAGGCCAACGCGGGCCCGGATGCGGTTGCGATTGCGTTCCGAGGTCTTGCTTTGGTCGTCGATGTACTCGTACCGATAGCGGAAGTCGCCGAAGAAGATGATTCGCTTGACCCAATCCGGCCATTCGCCCAACGCCGACTCCTTTGCGGCCGGACCTTGGTCCGCCGCCGGGGTGGTCTCTTCGGGCTTTGCTGCGGGAGCCGGCCCGGGGGCGGGCGGCACGTTCTGCTGCGCCTTGAGCTCCGCCAGCTCTTGGGAGAGGGCCTCGACCTGCTCTTCGAGAGCTCCGATCCGCGTCTCCGGGTCTTCCGCCGCCTCGACCCGGTGCCCTGTCCCCCAGAGCAGGGTGGCGCTCACCAGTAGAAATACAGACAGTCTGGTCATGATCTACTCCGCTCCCGCGACGTCCGTTTTACCGGTCTTGTCGCTCAGGTCCGCCCCATCGGCTCCTGGGCCGGAGAAGCTCAGATTCGTGCCGGTCAGAACGCGGTCAATGTCGAGCAGGATTTTGACCGACTCACCGATCTTGGCCATGCCGAAAATGAAATCGGTATCGACGGAGGCGTCGAACTGCGGGGCTTCCTCGATGTCCGTGCCAGCGATGTCCAGCACCTCCTGGACGTGATCCACGATGATGCCTGTGTTGGCTTTGCGACCGAATTGGGCGATTTCGACGACGATGATGCAGGTCTGGTCCGTAACCTCCGTCGTCTCCATGCCAAACTTGGCCCGCAGGTCCACGACCGGAATGACCTGGCCGCGGAGGTTGATGACGCCTTTGACATGGTGCGGCGTTTGCGGCACGGCCGTGATCTCCATATAGCCGATGATCTCCCGGACCTTGAGAATCTCCAGGCCGTACTCCTCGCGGGCGAGAGCGAAGGTCAGGTATTTGCCTTCCTTTTCCAGCATCGCCTGTTTCTCCGTGTGGCTTTGTGTGGCGGTTGCAGCCATGATTGACTCCTTCCTAATTCTCACGATCATTTGACTAAATCACCGCAGCAAGGGAGAGCCGCTGTCCGCCGGCGCTTCTCAGTTAACGAACGGATGGCAGCCTCGCTTCTTGCGGGCACCAATGACATCGCCGAAGGGCGATCGCACTCGCAGAAACCTCGATGGGATCGCGTCCCCGTCTTGGCCTCTTGGTGGTGCAGTACATCGGCGCGTACCGTGCGACCGAAGCGAGGCTTTGCTGTCTGGCGAAAGGGATTTCCCCGCTGGGACAGGCGTTGATCTGGTGGGACCTGGAATACTTCCAGGGGATGGCGTCCGCCGCGCGGATCTAGGGCATCGTGCTGGGGCCTCGGACGCAGGGATCAGGTTCCCGGCCACGCCGGGATATTCCGCCCGTGGGGCGGAGGGGGCTCAGACGGCCGCGAGAGAGGCCATGAGGGCGGGGCTGGAGTAATGCTCTGTCAGGTACTCGTTCGAGATCACGAGGTAGATGAGACCGATGACCGTCTTGACCCCGAGCTTGCGCAGGATGTTGACGCGGTGAAAGTGCACGGTCTTGAGCGAGACCCCCAGATCCAGCGCGATGGCCCTGCTGGTCAGGCCATTCACGAACCGCTCGACCACTTCGAGTTCCCGGGCCGAGAGAGCCTCCCAACGCAGCGCAATCGCGCGCCTCTGGGCACTCCGTTCCCGACTCTCCTGGTGCGCGGTGATGGCGGTCTGCACTTGCGTGATCAAGTACTGGCTGCGAAAAGGCTTCTCCACAAAATCGAAAGCCCCGTCGCGCATCGCCCCGACAGCCGTGGCGATATCCGCATATCCCGTCAGGAAGATCACGGGAATGTCGCTGCCTTCTTCGCGGAGCTGCCGGTAGAGTCCCAGGCCACTGACTCCCGGCAGGCGGAGGTCCAGGATCAGACAGCCCAGACGGGCGCGGTCATAGTTCTGCCAAAAGTCCTTCGTGGACGTATAGGTCTCGGTGTGCAATTGCACGGACTCCATCAGGGCCTTGAGGGACTCCTGCACGGCCGCGTCATCATCCACAATGAATACTGTCGGTGGCAACTCACTCATCCCGAACTCCTCTCCACGAACGAGGAACTCACAGAGGCCCTTGGCACACCGGCCCGGAGCCGGCCGTTCTCTACTATTGTTCATCGAGTCTCCTGAGAAAGAATGGAGAGGGGGTTCGCACGTGTGCATCCAAGGGGTTTCGCTCCCGCCGACAGGGGTTTTCCTCCTCCACCCCAGAGTTTCTCCAGGTAGATGCTGGCAACAAGATGGTCTGGACCGTCGTCTACCCGTGGACAACTCCGGTGTCCAGCGGCGGCAGACTCGCGCTCCGTCCCCAGTGCCTACGGGCACGAGGTCCGCAACGCGTCGCGTTCATGGAGAAGGTTGACCATCTGGATCGTAGTCACCACCCCCAGCTTTTCCCGGATACTGGTCAGATGCCCATCGACGGTCTTGCGGCTCAGTTGGAAATCGTGAGAGATCTGTTTGGCGCGGACGCCGCTCTGGATGAGGGTCAGGATTTCCTTCTCCCGCTGCGTCAAGAGCGCCAGCCGGTCTTCGATGTCTGCCAGTTTGGCCTTGCGGCGCCGCCATAGTTCGCTTCGTTCCAGGGCCCGTTGGACTTTCTCGATGAGGATGGGGGCGCAGACCGGCTTTTCCAGAAAATCCAAGGCGCCGTTCTGCATCGCCTCCACCGCGGTGGGTATGTCGCCGTGGCCCGTGATGAAGATCATGGAGAGAATGCTGCCGCGTCTCTTCAACTCGGCCTGGACGCGCACTCCGCCCACCACCGGCATCAGCAGATCGAGCAGTACGCACCCACACCAGCTTGGTTCGTACGAGGTCAGGAATTCCTCGCCCGAGGCAAAAGTCCTTACGTTGAGTGAAAGGGACTTCATCAGTCCCTCCAGACCCTTGCGCAGCGGCTCCTCATCGTCAACAATGAACACCGTGGACTCGACTTCGGACATTGGCAACACCTCTTTCCAGCAGCCCGACACAGATAATGCGATTGTCCCCAGCTTGGTCACGACTCTCCGGCAACCTCTTCGGCCCTGCCCCGCGGCATCTGCGGCTGTTCCGAACCTGTCGGTAAGGTGAACAGAAACGTGCACCCTCGTCCCGGGCCGGACTCGGCCCAAATACATCCCTGGTACATCTGAATGATCGAGCGACAGATCGCCAGGCCCATTCCCAATCCCTCCGCTTTGGTGGTAAAGAAAGGCTCAAACACACGATCGATATCATTCGTCGCCAGGCCGACGCCCGTGTCGCTCACCTCCACTTGCAGCATGTTCTCGGCCACGACTTTCGTGCGCAGCGTGAGCAGACGCGGTTGCTCCTGGATGGACTCCATCGCCTCGATGGCATTACGCATCAGATTGAGAAGCACCTGCTCGATCTGGATTCTGTCGGCCCACACCGCCGGGAGCGGCTCTTGGAGCTCCAACTGCCACTGCACTGCCTGGCTCACCATTTCCGAACGCAGCAGAAGGACTACGTCCCGGGCGGCCTGGTTGACGTCCACGGCCATAAGGCAGAGGGGCCGCCGCTTGGCCAGGGCTCTCATCCGGCGCATGATATCCCCGGCGCACTCCCTGGCAGGCGATCGCCTCGAGGTTCGCGCGGAGGGTCGGCACATCCGGCGGCGCGGCTTCCAGCAGACGCAGACACCAGTCCCCGTAGCTGACGATGGCCGCCAGGGGCTGGTTCAGCTCATGGGCAATCCCCGCGGCCATCTCGCCCAACGTGGTGAGACGCGTGACGCGCAGCAACTCGTCCTGGTGCCGCCGGGCTTCGTCCGCCGTTCGCTTCAGCTCGGCGGTGCGCTCCTCCACCAGTCTCTCCAGATTCGCGCGGTGGTGCCGCAACTGCTCCTCCACCTGCCGGCGCTGGGCGGACAAGAACGTGATCAGGCCCGCGACACTGATAAACATGCCGACTCTGAGCGCCGCCTGCAGCGCAGCCGCCCAACTCCCTGTGAAAGCAATCACAAGAAAGAAATAGAGAAGTGCAAGGACGACGGAGAAAAGAAGTCCTCGCCGCGGATAATACGTGCACGCGATGACGATGGGTACATACAGGAGATTCTGGAAGATGATGACCCAGCCGGACAAGAGAGAATAGATACTTACGGCGATGGCCGCGAACGTGGTGAGGGCAACCGCGGCAAGAGGCGACCAGCCCGAGTGTATATTGTGAAGGGGCCTTTCGAGGTTCATTCAGCGCCTGTTCTGCCAACTGCCGGCCGAAACGCGGTAATCTTCCCCGCCCCCAGACCTCCGGCGTCCCCGACTGCAACACTGCAAGACAGAGGTATCGCCGTAGATCTCGACGTACTTCTCGTTCACGTCTAATAGCTTGCTGGACGTGATACTCGGCGTGCCGGCCCGCCCTGGAGCCGCCGCGCTACCCCCCGACAAGTACTGGAGCCAGCCGGAGGCAGTTGCGGAGACCGCAGCGGTCATTCTAGGCAAGGCACTCCTCCCGGAGGCAGCCTCTCATCCAGAGAGACATTCTCTCCGCAGACCTCGTCCTTCGTCTGAACCAGTAGGTTCAGCCCATACGTCATGCGGCCATCCATGCCTGTATCCCTGGCCCCTGCGGGTCAGGCCAGATGCGCTTTGTGAGCGAGAACTCACTGAGTCCAACCATCGTGCTATTCAACTACGAGCAAGAGGATTATACCAGAAGCACGCGCTTCCGCAAGGATCAACGCCCTGCTAACCATCACTGCTACCATCAGCCACATAGGCCGAGGCTGCGCCATCTCCTCCTCCATCCGGGTATTCATGTCGCATGTGTCGGCGATGACGCACTTCGCAGCTTTTGTGATGCGTGCTTCAAATCCACTCGCCCCGAGTGAGAGAGAGGTCAGAACCGGATACGGACATTGGCCGCGACAAAAGGCCCCGGGGCAATGTCTACCTGATCGTGCAGATCCCGGATCCAGTTCTGGCCCACGCCGTAGTAGCGGTCAAAGGCATAGCCGGCGCTTGCTTCCAGGGCGGCGTGCCGCCAGACATCCCACCGGACCCCCCCGACCAGTCGCTTTTCAAACCCCATAAAGCGGTCTTTTCTGTCCTCCCGGTCCGCCAGGAAGTAGGCCTCTTGCAGCGATTCGAAACCGGCGAAGACGAACAGGTTGTCTACCAGCCGGTAGGTGGCGCGCGCGTTCACGGTGGTGAGCGGCAGGTAAGAGACGGTGATGGTCAGGTCTTCCTGCGGTCGCCATAGCAACGCCGGCGGCAAGCCGATCGACGCGTGAAAGGTGTCGGAGGGGTTCCAGAGATAGGCCACGCCCGGAATGGGGAAATCCAGGTTGCCGGCCGGAGAGTACATCAGAAAGAAACGCCACGAATTGCGCTCGTTCCGGGCCGGGATTTGCAGGAAGCCCAAGAAACCGAAAGTCATCTCGTCGATGCTGTGAAACGGCTTGTCGCTGGCCGACCCGAAGCTCAGGGCCACACCGTAAGACCGGCCGTCGTCGGACTTATGCAGGTAGCTCGGTCCCATCCGCACGTTCCACAGCTCGTTGGGAAACGGCCGGTGGGAGTCGGGCAGCACTGCGCCCGTGGAGAACTGGGAGTCCCGGACGCCCCCCCAGAGCGTGAGAGAGTCGTCCCCGTCGCGCCACACGGGTACACCCCCGGAGAAGTTCTGCCGCACCAGCCCGAAGTCTCCCTGGGAACTCGGTCCGGAAACCGGACGCGAAGGATACCAAGTGGCCCCGTATCCCACGCCACTGATGCCCAGTCCTTCCATCCCCAGTCCCCCCATCCCCCGTCCGGCCATGCCGAAGCCCTCCCCGCCACCGGCGCCCGAGTCATTCCTTCCAGGTTCCGGCGGGGTGGTCTCCAACGAGTCGGCCTCGGGCCCGGTCACCTGGGACCCAGTTGGTGGCGGCGTGCCCTCGGTCGGTCGCTCCTGGCCCCGGATGATTCCAACGATCAGAACTATCGTGACAAACGCGGCCCCAATAGAAGTAGTTAGTGGTTGCACACAGGTCCTTTCCAACGTGGTGATGATACCCCAACACGCTGCCGTTCGTAAAGAGAACGGTTCGGATCATGGGGCGCGCTGCTTGAGGAGCGCGATCTGCTTGGCGATTTGCTCAGCCAGCCGCTGGTTGCCGCCGGACCGGGCGATCTCGAGCGCTCCTCCAGGCAGTTCAGGGCTTTGTCCCGCTGACCGATCCCGTCGTAACTGGCGGCCAAACCTACCAGGGCGTCCGCGTGACGCGGGTCGAGCCGCAGGATGCGCTGAAAATGGGCGATGGCCTGGTCGTACTGTTTAAGCCGAAGCAGAGTAATGGCCAGCCGGTAGCGGACGCCTGTATCGTTCGGGCTGAGGTTCGCCGCGTTGGACAGGCACGTCAAACCCTCCTGAACCGACCCTTTGGCATAGAGAGCCGTCCCCAGCTCGGCCAGGGGCAGGCCCTCTTCCGGCTTGAGCCGTGCCGCTTGGCGATAGTGCTCGATCGCTTTATCCTTATCCCCCTGCTCGTCCAGCGTTAAAGCGAGATTGTGTTGGCTGGCGTAGTCATCGGGCTTGAGGTCCACGGCTTCCAACCAGCATTTCATCGCCTCCTGCTTGTCGCCCCGGCGAAACTCCGCCACGCCGAGATTGAACCAGGCCTCGGCCGAATTGGCGTTGATCTCCAGGGCTCGACGCAGATGAGCGATGCCCTCCTCCAACTTGTTCTTGGCGACCAGGATGGCCCCCAAGTCGATTTGCACCTCGGCATCGATCGGTTTGATCGTGGCGGCCTGGGACAAGTACACGAGGGCCTCATCGGACTGCTCCCGTCCAAACAGAGCCAGCCCCACGTACTTCAGTGCGTCTCCGTTCTTCGGGTTCAGCTCCAACGCCTTGCGCGCCTGGCGTTCCGCGCCGTCATAGTCGCCCGATCTGTAGTATTCCCAGGCGGCCCGGGCATAGGAGACATCGTCGATGAAGTGCTCGCGGATGCGCCGAATGGCGCCAGGGGCGATGTTGACGAACTCCGGAATGTTGGCCGCTCGGTCCGGGGCGGTCAGACGGTCCAGAACCACCGGCGGCGTGCTCTCGCCCTGCTCGTCGATGTGCGTCAGGTACAGCCGCGTGTAGGGACCGTCCGGCTTGCCGGAGAAGACCAGCCATTTGCCGTTGGGCGAGAAGCTGTGCCAGGAGTTCATCCGCTTCGTGTTCGCCCGCAATCGGCGCGATTCGCCGCCTTCGGCGGGGATAATGTACAGCTCGCTATCCGGCTGGAGCAGCATGTAATTCTCCGCCTTGCAGAAGACGATCCACTTGCCATCCGGCGCGTAGCGGGGAAAGAAATTGCTCTTGCCGTTGAACGAGGCCCCGGTGATCGGCTCGGGCTTGCCGCCCTGTCCCCCGTTGAAAGGAATGCGGTAGAGATTGAACTTGAAGGGCTTCCCTCCCTCCAGGAATTCGCGGCAGTCTTCGGCACTTAGAAGCACCTTTCCCTGCGCCGGCGGCTTTGAGATGGTACGCCTCGGTCGCGGCAAAGACAATGTACTTTCCGTCCGGGCTCCAGGTGGGATTGCTCTGGACCAGGCTCGGATTGTCGGCCCCCGGCAGGGCCTGGAAGGTGCCCGCTTGGCGGTCGTAGATACACAGAATCCCCTTGATGGGGAAGAACAACTGCGAGAAATCCAGGTCGGGCTTGGGGACAAAGACCGACCGGTCTTTGACGGTGCTGACCACGAAGCGGCCGTCCGGAGAGACCTGGGAAAGCAGTCCGAACGTGTCGTCTCCCTCCTGCCTCTTATAGTCGCTCCAAGTGATGATCGTGCTCCGGTCCAAGGTCATCGCGCGGCGGATTCCTACAAGGGCGTAGGAGCCCTTATCGTTCGCATAGTCGATGTCCATCCCCAGCACGCTCCCGTCGGCGGAGAACGAATGGCAATTGCCGCACACGGGCAAGTGCTCCAGCACAATCGGCGGGGTCTGCGTGGACGAGATCGGTCCGAACCGCCACCGAATCGTGGTCGGGTCCTTAACCGCTTCCACAAAAGGCAGGTTCACTTCCCGGTAAAACAGCGGCGCTTCCACCTTGTCCGAAGAGGTCTGGATGGCCACATGCCCAGTGGACAGGACCTGCGACAACGCTCCCTGATGGACTCCGGCAACAGTCACGAGGGCCGGCTTCGCAACCGACCGGCGTTTGATCTCCTCCCAAACTGCCGGTTCCGGCCGCCATTCGGGCTGTTGGGCAAAGCTATTGATGCGCGGCCGGCCGTCGGCGAACTCGATCGTGACCAGCCACAAGTCCGCCTGGGGATTGTCATCCTTCCACCGAAAGCACGGTGCGCTGATGTCGAGAGGAAAGAGGGTCTCGTCCAGTGGGTATTGAATGGTCACACGATTTGGTGGTGTGGCCCCAGCCAGGCCCTTCAGCACCTCCTGCGGATCAGGCCCGGTGGGCCGAAGGCAGAGAATCGCCACACCGATAGCGACAATCACCGCCGACCCGGACCCCATCAAGAGATTTCGCACGGGCTTTCGCACAGGTTCTTGACTCCGAAGGACATCACAGACCGGGGCCGACCCGGACCCCTTCAGTCCGAATCATTCCTGTAGAATAGCAGTCGCCTCTCGCTTCCGCAATCGTTTTCACAGGCAGACGCCGCAGAACTATCCGGGTGGCAGCGTCAAGGCCAGAGGCCTTGGCGATGGTCCCACGCATGGGAAGGACGCCATCGCCCGAGGCTGCGCCCTTGACGCTGCCACCCAAGAATCGTCTACCGGACGTCTAACGTGAAGCTTTGAGAATGGCTGTTGAACTCCGGAGCGTACATGCACTCGATGCTGGCGATGCCCGTCTGGTATTGGCCTTTATCCTGAACGCGGGTGCTGTATTCGAAGATGTAGGTGCCTGCGGGCAGATAGTCGATGAAGAAATGCGTGGCCGTGTCCAGGGTGCTCTGGTAGTAGCCCAAGCCGCCCTGGTACTGATAGCGGCTCAGGACATCGACCGGCTCCGTGCCGCTGCCCCGCTGGTCCTTCATGTGCACGTACTCCATGTCGCGATCCACCTTCACCTCGATCCGCACAACCAGCTCATCGCCCACGCTGAGCGGGCCCTGAACAGGGAAGAGAACCTGACCCTTATCCGTCGTCTGTTTGACGTACAGGGTCTTCGTGAGCTGCAGCGGCGTGCCCTCGTAGGGCGCGACCTTGCTCATGTCGTCCAGATATTGCCAGTGTACGGCCCCCCAACTGACGCCGTTGTCGGTCTTCTTGACGGTGATCTGGCCCATGCTAGGGGTGATCTCGCCGCGCACGAAGCGCTCTTCGTAGAACCCGGTGCCGGCCTCCACATCCTGCGGCACGATCCATTGGCCGCCCAGGGCCACCTGGACCAGGGCGTCCGAGGCCAGCAGGTCCGCTCCGCGTAGCAGCAAGGAATAGACGGCGTCGGCGGTCGCCTTGGTGGTCGTCCAATCCTGGGTCTGTTTCTGCTTGAGCAGCCAGGTTTGGCAATCCGCCACGGCCTGGGTATCGCCCATAACCTCGTCGAACGCCTCAATCATCAGGGCCTGCGTTTCGATCGGCGCCTGATACCACCACCAGCCGTGCTGAGTATCGGCCCAGTACATGCCCATCTCGTCGCTGGTGATACTGAACTCTTTGATGGACTTCATGATCGCCGCCGGGGTCTGCGGGTCGCCGCCGAAGCGTTTGAGGGCCAGAGCCACGTGACCTTGGGATTGTTGCGGCAACGAGAGCCAATATTGCCGGGCCTGGCCCAGCCAGTAGTTCAACGCCTCCTGGTACTGGGCAGCCACCGGCTGATCCGACAGGAAGAAGCTCCGGCCATACAAGTAGAAGGCGATAGTCGCGCTGAGGTTGTTGTCGTTCGGATGACCGTTAGCGACAGCTTGGCCGTAAGCGTCATTCATCCACTTGTCCAGGGCGCCGAGGGCCTTGACCGCGCAAGTGACGTCGATATCGCGGACGCCGAGGTGCCGCAGGCGGCCGAAGCCGGTCGCGATGTAGAGCGTGATGTACTCGTTGCCGGTGCAGCCGGGCAGCCAGGGCCATAGGCCGCTGTCGAGCTGCATCTGCTGAAGCTCGAACAAGGCCCGGGAGGTCTCGCTGGTGAGCCGGTTCTGATCGAAAAGGATGCCGACGTTGTGGCGGGCCTCAGATTCCGAGACCGCCTGTTGGACCCAGGGCGTCTCCTCCAGGGCGATGCTCTTGAGGTCCGCGTTCTGCTCCAGCGGACTATCCAGGACGGGCGTCGCCTTCCACTGGTCGAAGATGTTGCGGATCTTCGGATCGGAATTGGCGATGTAGGCGGCCAGCGTGTTGGCGTAGAGCCGGTTGAAGACCTGTTCGCTGCACTCGTAGGGGTATTCCATCAGGTAGGGCAGGGCCATCACGGCGTACCACGCCGGCTGCGACACCATCTGTACGGTGAGGCTCTGGCTGCGGAGGGTCGTCGATTGGCCCGAATTGAGCAGGCTGGTGAACTGGAAGTCCTTGGTGGCCGGGCCGCGAATCGGTAAAGGCAGCGACTCCTCCACCAGAATCCGCCGGCTGAGCACGGGCAGGTAGCCTTCCTCGCCGTCGCTGAGCGTATTCGTCGCCCCGACAGCCTTGTACGTGAGGAAATCACAGTCATCGGGGATCGTTAGCCGCCACGAGTACACGCAGGACTCCTTGCTGGGCACGTCGAACGTCTGCTCCGGCGTCACGTTGCCCAGGGCCTTGTCCCGGGAGTCCAGCGTCCGGGCGTCGGACAGCGTCAGGCTCACCTTGCCCGTCTGGCGGGCCGCGGACTGGTTGGAGACCTTGACCGTGATCTCGATCGTGTCGCCCTCGCGGACGAACCGCGGCGGGTTTGGCTCGACCATCAGGTCTTTGGCCGTGACGGTCGTGTCGGTCAAGTAGCCGCTGCGAAGCTGCTGGTCATGGGCGAACCCCAGGAACCGCCACTCGGTCAGGGCCTGCGGCATCGTGAACTGCATCTGGACCACGCCATCCGCCCCGGATACCAGGTGCGGGAAGAAGAAGGCGGTCTCGTCAAGATTCTCGCGGGCCGAGACTTGGCTAAGATCCACGCTCAATTGAGTGCTGGTCGTCGTCTCTGTCTGCGCCGTATTGTCTGCCGAGGGCACGGCGGCGGCCGGTGCGGTCGTTGTGCCGCCGGTCGTGTCTCCCGTTCCCCTTGTCGCACGACTGACAACGCCACCGGCAAACGGAATCGCACCATAGAGGTACAGAACATCGTCTGGGAGATAACGATACGTGAACGTCACGGCTTTGTAATCTGTGGTCCAGCCGGAGAGGACGGCGGAGAAGTAGACCGAGCCATTCTCGAACGTGCTGCTCAAGCGGCTGGTCTCCTGCCGGAAGCCGCTGAAGCTATGGATCCAATCGTGGGGCAGGAATTGGTCGAGCGAGGCATCGTACAGACCTGCCACCATCTCGGCGACGGCCTTGTTCGCGTCCGGCCCGGTGATGATCGCGGTCCAGACATCGCTTTGCCCCGGCAGTAGGAGCGACCGGAAATGCTGCCACGTGATTGTCAGTTGCTTATTGGTCCAGGGCACATCCACGATCCGCTCGGTCACATAGGCCCGATTCTCGCGGACGTACGTGACGCGGAGCGTAAAGCCGCCCCGCATGTTTTCGGCGACAGGCTGCTGGATGATCTCCTGGGTCCGGTTGGGGTCCGTCCACCAAGCCTTGAGGACTTGGCCCCGGCACTCGACCTCGACATAGGCCCGGCCGGAGTCGTAACCGGTCCCCCAGAGGGCCGTGAAGGTTCCACCCGGCTCGACCGACCATTGCGGCGCCGCGAGGTAGTTGGCCACGCGCACGCCGAAGCGATTGGCTGCCGGGTCTACGACCTGGATCGTCTGCTGTGCCGTGACGGCGTGGCCGAACTGATCCTGCGTCGTCAAGGTCGCGCGGTAGATGCCGGCCTGCAAAGGCACGGAGATCGTGACCTGGCCCGAGGCGTCCGTCTTGAACGCCTGTTCGCTGACCAACGCGGCCGGCTGCCAAGTGTTCGGATCGGAGGCGGCAGGCTGCGGTGAGTTCGTGGTAGAACCGCTCGACGAGGTCCCGGCGCGCGTGACCGTGGTCGACGAGACACTCGACGTCAGGTCGCCGCGACCCACTTGCGCGGGCTGCTGGAGACTTTGAACACGGAGCGTGCCGGAGGCCGGCGCGCCGTCGCCATCCAGCGATTGGGTTTGAATCGTCAACTGCACGGGCTTGTCGGGTGTCTGCCAGGCGTCGGACAGGATGTTGGCCTCCAGGGCTGTATACCCCGCGCGAACCGTGCGCTGGTCGGACCGCGTCTCGCCCGTCATGTCCGTCACGTCCGCGTAGACGACGAACTCGAACACGGGCGCGTCGGACTCCGCGATCGACAAGTCCGGCTGGGCCGTGAATTGGAGCGAGAACGAGCCGTCGGCCGCCGTGACGGTCGAGCCGTGGGCAATGGCTTGGGAGCCCGTGGATGGGTAACTCCAGCGCCACCACCAATTCCAGATAGGGAAGCGCACCTGCCGCACGACGCGCCATTCGACCTGGGCACTGCCGATAGAGGCACCGGTGTACGCGATGGCCTTGCCCGGCACGACGACGTTCGCATCGAGCACGGGTGCTTGGGTGGGCGGATCGAGCTGGACCCGGAACGTGGGGCGCTTGTATTCTTCGACGTTGAAGCTCGTCGAGCCACCGGGCCCATTCTCCACGCTCAGGCTCATCTGCCCCGCCAAACGGTCGCTCGGGGCGGTGAAACTGCCGCTGAACGAGCCATAGTCATTGGTCACAAGTTGCTGCCGGGCGATCTCCTGGCCGTTTGTATCCCGGAACACGACGGCCAGTTGTTGGCGTGCTAGGGTCTGGTAGTTGTCGGCCGTCGGGTCCACGAGGATGCAGACGCCTTTGTACTGGATCGTTTGCCCGGGCCGGTAGAGCGACCGATCCGTGAAGAAGACCGTTTGGGGTGGCGGCTTCACATAGCTGTAAGCGGCGTACATGCCGTGCCCGGCGCTGGCCAGTCGGTCACCGCCCATCTCGGCGAGCACCAGGAAACTGACGTATCCATCGGTCACCGGGCCAAAACGAAAGAGCCCGTCGCTGCTGGTGGTCGTTTGCTCGTTTACCTCGTACTTCAAGGTGCCATAATTGTATCTCGCTCGTGTGACAGCGGCGCCTGGGATGGGTGCGCCGGTCCTGGCGTCGAGCACGAAACCTTCAATGGTTCGCTCTTGGCTGATGGCGCGTACCACAAGCGCCAGATCGCTGACCCACACGCACACCACGCTCACCTGATTATCCTCGGATGTGAAAGAAGGATCGTGACTGGCGATCAGAAAGTAGAAGCCTTTGGCGAGCCCTTTCGGGGCTGCGAGCGTTTCCGTTCGCGGCGTGTAATCCGTCGTCGCCGGCAGGTCCGCACTCCACTGGAGCACAGGCTTGGTGCCCACTATGAGGCTGAGTGTCTCAAGGCTCGGACTCTCGTACGCCATGCGCGGGTAGTCCTCGAACTTGGCCGACACCGCCTTGAAGTAGACCCTCGTCACATTGCGGTAGGTGACTTGGATACTCGGCAAGGGGTCATTCCATACTCGCTCGGTGGCAATTGTGGCGGATTTGGCCTCGATCTGCTGGATCAGGTTGTAACACTCGATACCGCCGACGGTGGCGGCGTACTGGTTCCAGCCTTGACCGGCCAGATCGTGGGCCTTGAGGTAATTCCCCAGGCCGTACTCGACGTTGGCCCAGTCATACAAGGCCCGGGCGGCAATTTCGTTGCCTTTCCACTGATTGACGAACCGCTCCAGGGCCGCCTCATACAGGCTGGCCTTGTCGGGTCCGACGGCCTGGTTGTTCCCGAACTCCAGCCGCTGCAAATCCGCGTCGATGAACGCGGTCTTGTCGGCGTCGTTCTGGTGGAAGGCGAGCAGGGCCTGATAGATACGGATGGCCTTGAGCTGGGCCGATCCCGTATCCGAGGTCTGCGGCTGCCAGGCAAGGAAGTCGGCTACCGGCGCGAAAATCGGCGTATCCGCCATGATTTCGAAGGTATCCTGCGGCAAGGCCCCCGCCTGTTCGCCGGCCGTATAAAAGGATAAAGCGTCGAAGGCCAGGAAGTCGTAAAGCGTGGGCCGGTACGTGTCCGGCACGGTCCCTTTCTGAATCAAGAAGTCCCACACGCCGATCGGCGTGGCCCGTAGAGACGCAAAATCTTGCGTCTCTCCCCCCAGAGCGGCCGTGAAGTGCTTGTCGATCTCCGCCAGGATGGTCGCCAGGTCCCAGGTTGTGATGTCCGCCCCCGGCGCCTGGGCCATCTGGGTCCGCTGCATGAACAGCCAACTATTATTTTGAAAATACTGCCAATACCAATGCCCGAGAATCGCCTCCATCACCGGCTTCATCGGGTCCGCGGCCGTGGCGATCTGGCCCTGGAGATCGGCAATCTCCGCCGCCGGATCGCCCTGGATGACGCCGTTCTCAACGATTTTCATGCAGATGGCCTTGGTGGCCTCCGCCCAAGCCTGATCTGCCAGCGCCCCGGGAACGATCTGGTCCAGCAGCTTGATCGCCGTCTGGGGCAATCCCTGGTCGAGCGCGTCCTGCACCTGGCTCCACAACGCGTCCCGCGAGCCCCCCAAAGACACATTGACCGCCAGCGTCCATACGATTACGGCTGCGAAAACCCCCACTCTCTTCATGATGTGACCTTCCAAAAACTGGGTCCCCGGACACAATGACCCGCGTTCGGGACCCCTCCATATCCGCCGCTTAAGTTATGGGTCCATCTTACCAAACCTGTCCCGGCAGGTCAAGATCAAGTCACGGACACCGTGACTGTATCGGCACAAACCGGGGGACACATCCGGCTCCGGGCCGTTCAAAAAATCTTCACAAGAAGACAAGATTTCCCTTGACGGGTTGACGCTCACGCTCTTATAGTACGATTGCCCCATGTGCATCAATGGCAGCGAGTCAACTTTGAGGGGCAAGGTGAGCTGAGAAAAGAGAGTCCTTGGTTTTCCGTACCCACCGCGAGAGACAGGATGGTCGCTCGTGCAGGTGTGACGTGGGTGCGTTGCCTTGCGGGTACCGAGGCTCTTAGGGACGGCAAGCAAGGATGAGCGTGGGTGGCGCCGTGGCGGAGTGCTTTGGTGCGCGGCAAGTCCACGGTTAGTCCCGGGTTTTCGTTCCTGCATGTTCTCATTCTCAGTCTCAACGGCAGGCTTGTTGTTGCGCGAAGCGGTGCACGAGGCAGAAACGGTAGAGCGAGTATGTTCAAAAAAAGCGTGATTTGAACCGGAAAAGGAGGGAGTCGGATGAGTCTTTCCGAACAGAATATGTTGCATTCGGGAGCCGCTCGATGGTATGATGACTGGGTGACGGGGTGGGGTCCGGGTGTGCCGGACGGGTCTCCAAACGCGCCGAATCGCGTCTGGGGTCCCCAAGCCCTGCTTCGCCGTATGCGGCAGCTTTTCGCAGGCCATAGACAAGTTCAGCATTTACAGAAGGCCGTCACCGGGGCCGGCGGCGAGACAAATGGTATGGGATCCCAAGTGCGGGATTGTGCTTTTGGGAACCCGAACGCGGGTCGATGTGAGATGAAGCGCGATATCATCGACACTTTGAGTCTGCACTTCGGTTGCCTGAATGAGCAGGTCACTTGCTCGCGGGTCAAGCCCTTCCTGCCGGGCCTGCTGATGCCCTCGGTGCAGATTCGAATCCCGACGCCGATCACCGTCCACCTCGACCATTGCCCCGAGTGCGCCAAGGACCTGGAGGCTCTCCGCCGCCTCGGCCTCGATCCCGAGCAGTTGGAGAGGCTTGAGCAACTCTACGAACGAGGGGCTCATACGCCGTTTTCCCCGTGCCGTCGGGCCCGCGCTCATATTGCGGCGTTTGTCCGAGGTGCTCTCGATGACATCGATAGCGAGATTCTGAATCATTTGTGCACCTGTCCGAAATGCCGGCCGCACGTATACCGCAGCAGACAGGTGCTCTTGACGAGCTGCCCGACGGATGAGAGAGGGAAAGCCCCTGTCTGTGCCGCCGATATTTCGACGGCTCGACTCTTCGATTACGCGGTCCCCTACGGCCGGACGGCTGCCGGCTCGGAGCGGGCCCCGGAAGCACACGTGCAGGGCTGCCGGTCCTGTTTGACGAGAATTCAGAGGCTGGATGATACGCTCTATGGCATCGCCGCACGCGCAGATTCCGGCGTGACGACGACCTACAGCACCCTGGATGCGGCCGAGCCTGCGCGGCAAGTCGAGGCGCAGGCTCCCGCAGGGGAGAACGTCATCGGACCGCGTCCCAATCCGTATGCGGATTATCCGATCGAGGTCCAGGTCATTCGTCCTCTGCCCGCGCGAGTTCCGGCGCCCGCCAAAGTCAAGGCGGTCCTCCAGCACACGGCCTGCGATCGGCGAGTGCGTTTCCTCCTCAAGACGGCCGTCGCCGCCGCGGCGGTGATCCTGCTGGCGGTCCTCTTCCACGGGACAACCAGCACGACCTCCGGGACTACGCTTGCACAAGTGTGCCAAGCCTTTAGAGAAGCGGAGAACGCCCACATTTCAACAGTTGATCCGGTTACGGGCCAACCGACCCTGGATCTCTGGATCTCTCGTCCCCTAAACATCGTCCTCGCAGTAACAGAACGGGAAACCATATTGTATGACTTGGGGGCGAGGAAGGAATACGTGGGGCAAACGGTGGGAGGGGCCGCCTATATCGTGGAATTGACAGATCGTGACTATGCGTACGCGCGGCAGACTATGACTACCGGTTTAGGTTTCAGCCCGGACAAGATTCCTCCGGACGCACGGTGGACTCGAGCAGACAGCGATGCCAGCCAAGGCACCGAAACCTACGAGTTGAGCTACTCAGAGCAGAGTCCTTCCGGGCTGCTCGCGCTGCGAAAGTGGACTCTCCTGATCGACCCTACCACGAAGCGGCCCCAGGAAGTGCGGACATTCCGTAGGTTGCCCGCCGAAAGCGAATGGCATCCCCTGGAGACCACGACAGTTCAGTATCCGACTGCAGGCGAGATGAACAAGGTCATTGGGGAGCAGGGCCTCGGCACCGGGAGGGAGAGCTACTGACCCAGCCAAAGCCGGGTATTCGTATATGTCCCGTCTTTCCTCTTTTCCACCAACAGGTCGCGGGCGGGTCTGAGGTCGGCGTGGCCGTCGGCAAAGCCCACGTTCACAGTCCTATTCTCATGTCGGCCGCCGATGGCGTCCGCGGTCTGTCCCGGCCACAGGACTTTGCTCTTGTTGATCTCCAGGCCCGGGACGTAGGCAGTGTCCTCGATGCAATTGGGATCGAGGATGACAGGCGGGTCCGCCGTCGCGTTCCACCAGCAGATCAGGCTGTAGCCGCTGTCGACGAGCAGCAGGGTCGAGCCGGGCTGGTGCAGGCTGCCGAGAGATAAGGGTGTCCCGGCGAAGTCCTTCTTATACAAAGGTCTGACGAAAAAGGTCGCCGCGGCGGTTTTGCACAGAGCCCGGTTGACGCCGTAATTGCCGCAGAGAAGGTCACTGTCGAGCTGGGGATCATCCAGCCTCTTCGAGGGGCATTGCAGCAGCTTCATTCCTTCGCGGAACTTGTTGCGCACGGCGCCTGCCGAATGGAACCACCACCAGCCCGGCGGATCAACTTCCATGTCGCCGACATAGCCACCGGGTGGCTTGGCGCCGTTCCTGAAGTCAAAGCCGCAGGGGAGCGATTGGTGCTCGCTATCATAGGTGGCAAGGACTCAGCAGCAACTCGTGAATGTTGGCCTGACAAGCGATCCTTTGTGCCTGCCGGCGCGAGCCCCCAAACGCCACGAACGAGAGCGCCGCCAGCAGCGCGATAATCGCGATGACCACGAGCAGTTCCACCAGCGTAAACGCGCGATGCCTCATATTCCCCACTATAAGACAAAACGTATCCGAAGTCAATCCGCAAGAAAGCAGGATTCACCACCGAGGCAAAGAGAACACCGAGAAGAACGAAGAAAAGAAGGCAAGACCTGGGACTGTCCGATCTTCTGATCTTCTTGCCCTCTTGGTCTCTGGGTCCTCCGTGTCTCCGGGATGCGGGATGATTGGGGGTGCATGTTCGTTGTTGCGCCGTTTGGAGTTCCGCCTTTAGGCGGGTTTGAAAGTCCTCCGGCGCGAGCCGACTCCGTGCAGACGCGACGTTTCCAAGGCTATCCGGACTGTTTGACCCGCCTAAAAGGCGGAACTCCGAACACCACGGGAGCCGTGCAACAACGGTCATGCACCCGACATGAGGAGGCAACTTGACTTTCCGAGGATCGGAAGGTAGCATAAGAGGATCGGCAGGGACGAAGAGGACCGGTCGTCCGTCCGGTGGACGAGGGCCGGAGAGCAGCGCGATTTTGCGGATAAGACGCTTATGAGAAAGCTTGTTGTGCTGGCCGCCATCGCCGCCTTAGTCCCTGCGGCAGGGGCAAAGGTGTGGACCACGGTTTACCGCTGCGATGGGGTGACTCCTCTCCCGGCGGTCGATCCGAACCATCCCACCACTTACATTGACATCATGGTCGGCACGAGACTCGTGCTCGTCGTCAGCTCAGATCAAGGCAAATACTGGTGGGGCGGTTTGCTGCTTTCGCAAGAAGATGCCAACTACGCCACCCTGAGCGGCAGAGGGTATGTCAACTTGCCCCGCAATTATAAGGATTCCTGTCTGCCCGCGGCAGGAGAGACGGCCCGGGTGACCCCCCACCTCGACTCCTGGTACATTGGCCTGGATTTCCAAACCAGCCCTAACCTGCCCGTCCTGCCGGGCGACTGGTTCGTTTTCGACTATTGCGCCGAACAAGTCGGGACTTGTCACATGGGGCTGTATGACTGGTCCGTCAACGATACCGTACCAATGCAGACGCTTTCCTTCACGCACGTCCCCTCGCGGGATTTCAACAGCGACACCGTCGTCGATTTCCAGGACTTGGCCTTGTTCGCCGCCCACTGGGACAGCAAAGCAGATCCGGGCAGCCCTGATTCTGCCTTTGACCTCAACGGCGACGGCCGCATCGACTTGGGCGATCTGGCCTTGTTCAGCGAATACTGGCTGGCGAGGACCGATTGCGCCAAGACGTCCCGTTAAGCTGCACCGCGCCGAGCCACCAACGAAACGGGACACAGGCAAAAAGACCGCCGCCTTGTGCCGGTCTTCCAACAACGACTGTCTATTCGCGCCTCGGCTTCCTGGCCCTTTGTCTCCGCGGGCGTGACAAGAGGGGCCAGAGGTTATGCGCAGTGCCGGACGCTCTCTGTCGACGATCCCCGACCGGAGTTACTGGCAGGCGAACATGTAGCCCCAAGCCCAGTCGCCGGTGATCGTGCAGCCCCCGTGAAGATCGGGAACGCAGGGGCTCTGTGCCCAACTGATCATGGGCTGCTCGGTGCAGGTGCCGCTGTCCGCCGGCCCGCAACCCCAGCGTTCGGCGTAGACGCATGTACGCCCCGCCGCAACCGAAGTTGTAGTAATCCAACTGCCGTCACAGGGGAACGCCCCGGCCTCCTGGAGAAGGTCATTGCAGGCGTAGCCGGAGCCGCCGGCCAGGGTGGCGAGGGCAGCGTCGGAAAGCAAGCCGGATTGGCCGGGAATGGGCCGGTCGGAGAGCAGCAGGAGTGAGGCGTTCGACCAGCTCGCCGGCAAGGAATCGACGCTCTGGCGATAACAGAACTTCTTACTCGACAAATCGACGAGCCAGACGTTGTGGCGCGTCCATTTCGCTGAGCACGACAAAGTGGTTCTTGCCCGGGAACGTGCAGGATGGCCTTGACGCCCGGGAGGGTCCGCACGGTCGCCAGATCGCGCTTTGACGGCCTGGCAGAAGAGGCCCTGGCTCTCGGCCAGCCGCTTCATGTCGTACATGCTCGTCCGGCCGTCCGGCCCCACGAGACCGGCCAAAGCATCCCCCGAAATGGACTTGCCGAACTCCGAGGCGACTTCCTGCACGGCGGCGGTGGCGCAGTTCTGGGGCCGCGAGCCCTCGGCCGGCCGCATACGCGAGCCGCTGCACCAGCAGACTGCGCGTGTCCATCGTATTGGATTGGATGTACACCGCCGAGGCAGTCGCGACGGGCGAAGAGTATTCCACGAGGGCATTGGGCGCCAGGGACACCCGGAAGGCATCCGGCGTGGGAGCCGTGGCGCTGACCGAGGTGAAGGTCCACTGCTCGGAAGTCGGCAGCCTGTCATTGAAGCTGCTGCTTTGCCGCTCGATGGTGACGGAGGACGGGACCCAGTTGCCCGCGACTTGTCGATAGCCCGAGCAAGTATAAGTCACGGTCGCCCCGCCGGCGCTCGTGCGCGTGGCCTTGGTCACGGCGTAGCCCTGGGCCGGATTGAGCGTCAGATGCGCCGAGCTGCCATCGTCCCGCACGATGGTCATGTCGATGGTGCCGTCGGCGTTCCGCTGCGCCGCGATCTGTGCGGCGGCGAGAGCCTCCACCGAGAACCGCCCGAAGCCCCACGGAATCAGGCCGGCCGTCAGCGGCCCGGTGATCACGTGCGGCAGCTTGCCCGCCGCATCGACCATCGCCTGGTTCCCGGAGGCGCTGTACGCCGTGTACTCCTGCCCGTCCCAGGTGAAAACGCGCCGCTGGTTCCAGGCCAGGTTGAATTGCTCGGTCATGTTATTGCCCGCGAGGGTAGCGCTCGGCTGAACCGAATCCTGCCGGGAATTCACCTGGATCTCCCAGTAGAATTGCCCGTTGTCGTACTTCACCGTCACGGTCGAGCTCATCGCGTACTCGTTCGACAGCTTGTACCGGACGTTGAAGGGAATGGCGTCGAGCTTCATCTGTCTGCAGCTCCGCCGTCTTTTCCACCTTCGTGGCGCTATTCTGGTATTGCTGGACCGCCTTATGCGATTTCATTGCGGATGGTGGTCTCGTCGGTCGTCTTCGGGGCCCCATACTCCTGGTGCGTCGCCGTGATGGTCCCGACCGAGATCCAGGTCTTGGCGCGGCTGGCTCGTGACCTTCTGGACGATTTGCTGGACCTCCGTGCTCGACAACGCTTGCTGTCCCCAGGCCGCCGTACTCAGAACAAAGACGCCACGATCTCAGACAGAAAGCTCACCGTCTTCATAGGATTCTCCTTCCTGTAGTTTTGGGGTTCACACTCCGCTCTTTCGTATCTACAAGCCTCCCTGGCCAAAATGGCACCTACAGTCTATCAAATGCCACCGGCCCATGCAAGAGAAAACGGACGCTTCTCCATTTTTTGTGTGTTTGACGAAGCCGGGCCGTGTTCCCTATAATTGTGTCTCGAGAGACGTGTTGGGTGGTCGCAGCAATCAATGAAAGGCCGTGCCATGCAGGTGATCAGCCCGAATATCAGTCACATCCTCCAAAATGCCTCCTGGATTCGGCGGATGTTCGAGGCGGGAATCGAGCTCAAACAGAAGCACGGGGCCGACAACGTGTGCGATTTCACGCTGGGCAATCCCGACCTGCCGCCCGTGCCGGAGGTCGGCCGCACGCTGCGGCATCTGGCCGACACGGTGGACCAGCCCCTGTCCCTGGGGTACATGCCCAACGCCGGCCTGACCAGTACGCGCCAGCGCCTGGCGGAGTACCTGGCCCAGGAGCAGCAGGTCCCGCTCGCGGCCGGGCAGGTGATTGTCACTTGCGGGGCCGCCGGGGGCTCGAACGTCATCTTCCGCACGGTCCTCGAACCCGGTGACGAGGTCATCTGCCCGTCCCCGTACTTCGTCGAGTACGGATTTTACGTGGGCAACTACGGCGGCAAGCTGGTCCCGGTCCCCTCCAAGCAGCCGGCCTTTTCGCTCGATCTGAAGGCCATCGAGGCCGCGATCACTGACAAGACCCGTGCCGTACTGATCGATAGCCCGAATAATCCTACGGGAATGGTGTACAATCGGGATGAATTGAAAGGTCTTGCCGCCCTCCTGACTCGCGCCGCCGCCGGGCGGGACAAGCCTATCTATTTGATTTCCGATGAGCCCTACCGCTTCCTCGCGTATGACGGCGTCGAAGTCCCGCCGATCCTACCCTTGTACCCGTTCGGCATAGTGGTCGGCTCCTTCTCCAAGAGCCTATCCTTGGCCGGCGAGCGCATCGGCTACATCGCCGTCAGTCCCGCCCTGCCGCAGAATGACCTGTTCGTCGCCGGCCTGATCCTGTGCAACCGAATTCTCGGCTACGTCAACGCCCCGGTGATCGGCCAGCGTTTAGTGGAGGCGGCCCTCGGCGCGACCGTCGATGCGGGGATCTACAAGAGCCGCCGCGACGCCATGGCCGCCATCCTCCGGGACGCCGGGATTGAGTTCGTGATGCCCGAAAGGCGCCTTCTACTTCTTCCCGAAGGTTCCCGGCAAGGTGGACGACGTGCAATTCTGCCAGTTGCTGGCGGACGAGCTGATTCTCGCCGTCCCGGGCCGAGGTTTCGGCCTGCCCGGCTACTTCCGTCTGACCTACTGCATGGACGAGTCCATCATCCGCCGTGCCGCCCAGGGCTTCAAAAAAGCCGCCGACCGGGCGCGGTAAGGGTCGTCTATCGGTTGCGGTTGCGAAACTCGTTTGTTCGGAGTACCGCCTTCAGGCGGGTAGAACTCTTCTTATCCGCTTCTTTTGTCTCTCGGCGGCTAAGAAGATTCGGACCCGCGTAAAGGGCTCCCAAACGCGGAATTATGCGTTTGGGGACCCAACGCGGTACTCCAAACGGACGAAACGAGCCACGCAACCGCTGGACGAGGCTGGGTCTGCGCATGAGCGATGTCACACGCATCTTGAAAGCCATCGAACGGGGGGACGCCAAGAGTACGGACGAACTCCTGCCCCTGGTGTATGAGGAACTCCGCCTTCTGGCCGCCCGGAAGTTGTCTCACGAGCCCCCGGGGCAGACCCTCCAGGCCACCGCCCTCGTGCATGAGGCCTATCTCCGCCTCGTCGGGGAACGGGACCAGAACTGGACCGGTCACGCCCATTTCTTCCGGGCGGCGGCCGAGGCGATGCGCCGCATCCTGATCGACCGTGCCCGTCGCAGACACAGCGAAAAACGCGGTGGCTGCCGGCAGCGCGTGGACCTGGAGGAGCTCCTGGCCGAGAGTCAGGAAGCCGGCTCCACTCATGACCTGATCGCTCTGGACGAGGCCCTGACCAAGCTCACCGCCGAGGATCCCGTCAAGGCCGAGGTGGTCAAGCTGCGCTACTTCGCCGGGCTCACCGTGGAGCAGACCGCCGAAGTCCTGGGCATTTCCGCTACCACGGCCAAGCTGCACTGGGCCTATGCCCGCGCCTGGCTGCTCCGGGAGATCGGGGACCTCTAAACGCGGATCGTAAAGCGGTTGCGGTCGCGATGCTCGTTTGTTCGGAGCGGGTCCCCAAACGCGATAGATCGCGTTTGGGAGCCCAGTACCGCCTTCAGGCGGGTAAGACTCCTCTTATCCTCTTGCCTCGTGTTGAAGCGGCTAAGAAGATTTGGACCTGCGTAAAGGGCTCCCAAACGCGGAATTATGCGTTTGGGGACCCAACGCGGTACTCCGAACGGACGTAACGAGCCGCGTCACCGCCGGACGCAGGACGTTTTTTTTCAGATTCCACAAAATTCTCCGTCCCGCGCAAGCGCGGATTACGCGTTTTATTACGAAGGCGTCTCTGTGAGGAGTCCGATGGCAACAGACAAATCCAAGCCCGAAGAGGCGATTTTCAAAGCGGCGATCCAGCTCGAGACCCCCGGCGCCCGGCGGGCCTACATCCTGGAAGCCTGCGGGAGCGATCGCCAACTACTGGCCGGCGTCGAGGCCCTGTTGCAGTACCACGAGGCGAGCAGCTTCCTGGATGCCCCGGCGCTCGACCCTGACGTCCGCTTGGACGAGCCCGTTGTGACAGAAAGCCCCGGTACAGTGATCGGGCGGTACAAGCTCCTGGAGAAGATCGGCGAAGGCGGCATGGCCGTGGTCTACATGGCCGAGCAGACCGAGCCCATCCGCCGCAAGGTGGCCCTCAAGATCATCAAGCTGGGCATGGATACCCGCCAGGTGATCGCCCGCTTCGAGGCGGAACGGCAGGCCCTGGCCCTGATGGACCACCCGAGCATTGCCAAGGTCCTCGATGCCGGAGCCACCGAGACCGGCCGGCCCTACTTCGTCATGGAGCTGGTTCAGGTGTCTCGATCACCGAATACTGCGATAAGAACAGCCTGAGCACCAAGGACCGATTGGCTTTGTTTCTCCAGGTCTGCCAGGCCGTGCAGCACGCCCATCAGAAGGGCATCATCCACCGGGATATCAAGCCTTCCAATGTGATGGTAACGCTCCATGACGGCAAGCCCGTGCCCAAAGTGATCGACTTCGGCATTGCCAAGGCCACGAACCAGAAACTGACGGAAAAGACGCTCTTTACCCGCTATGCCCACATCATCGGCACGCCCGCCTACATGAGTCCGGAGCAGGCGGAATTGAGCGATCTGGACATCGATACCCGCTCGGACATCTACTCCCTGGGTGTGCTGCTCTATGAACTGCTGACCGGGACGACGCCTTTCAGCGAAGAGGAACTCCGCAAGGCCGGCTACATCGAGATGCAGCGGGTCATCCGGGAGCAGGAGCCGGTCAAGCCCTCCACCCGAATCCGAACGGCTACGCCGGGACCGCCAATCTCCCGATGGCCTTCGGCAAAAAGCCAATCAGGAGATTGGCGGTCCCAGGAGGCCCAGACGCCCATGCTACGAGAGGTCCGCGGCGATCTGGATTGGATCGTGATGAAGTCCCTGGAGAAGGACCGCGCCCGGCGGTACGAGACCGCCAGTGGCTTGGCGGAGGACATCCGCCGGCATTTGGAGCATGAACCTGTCCTCGCGCGCGGCCCGAGCACCCTGTACCGCCTCGGCAAATTCGTTCGCCGACGCCGCTCTCATGTCCTGGCCGCGCTCCTGATGGTGGTTGTGGTTTGTGCTGGAGTCGTCCTATTCTCCTGGTGGAATCGCGACCGGCTCCAACTGGCCGAAGCCCAGCGCTTGCAGCACGAGGCTCTTTTGGACCGGGCCCGCGACCAATACGCCAAGGCCCAGCGCGAAGCCGCCCTGCGCACGCTCCAGCCCCTCCTCCAGAGCCCGCACGTCGGGCCCCAAGCACAGCTTCTCCGGGCGGCCATTCTCGTGGACAACCGCCGTCCGGACGAGGCCACGACCATCCTCAAGAATCTGCTCGAGGAACGTCCGGAGATCGCCGGAGCAGCCCATTCCCTCTGGGCACGCATCCTCTGGGAAAGTGGAGGCGCTGAATGCCGCCAAGCTCAAGGAGATCGAGGACCACCGGCAACAGGCCGAGGCGCTGTTGCCGAGGACCGCGGAAGCCTACTTCCTGCGGGCCATGACGGCTCCTACCATCAAGGAACAGCTTGCCGCGCTCGACCAGGCTTTGGAGCTGGACCCCAAGCACTACGAAGCCCGCCGCTTGCGGGCCTTCACGTACTATGCCTCCCGGAAATACGGACCGATGAGTGAAGAGGCGTTTGCGATGCAAGTCCTGCGCGACCCTGACCCGCTCGGCCACTGCCTGCGCGCTACGGCCCTGCGGGAGTTGGGCCGCTATCGGGAGGCGCTGGCGGAGTATGACCGAGCGCTGTCGCTGCCGGGGCAGGAGGAGCGCAGTACCTCGATCTGGCCACCCAACGCGGCGAGACCCTGCTGCGCATGGGCAGCTATGACCGTCTCCTCCTCGATGCCCAAGAAGCGCTGAAACGCTGGCCGGATCGACCTATCTTCCAGTACTACCGGTTCGCGGCTTTGACGGCCCTGGGCCAGTATGATCCGGCGGCCGGCCTGTTTCAGGAGATCGTTCGGTCCTCGCCCATAGCGCGGAACGAGTTTCGGTCCTGGGCCGCGAAATATGTCTTCGACACCTTGGCGGCCGGCCGATCTTGGCATCCGGCGGACCGCGAGCCAGTGGGGGCAGCCCTGTCGCGGGCGAGCACCCGCGTCCGAAGGCGGGACGGGGTCCCCAACGGCCGGGAACGCCGCCTGGGAACGCCGATCTCCCGATCGGCACTCTTCAGAAGGCCAATCAGGAGATTGGCGATCCCGGGGAGGAGCCTTCCTGCCGCTGGCAGAGGCGGAGGAAACCTATCGCGAACTCTCGGCCCAGGGCCACCGCCTGACCACGGATGGGTTCAGCGCCGAATGGTCGCCGGATGGCAAGAAGCTGGCCTTCAGCATGGGCGTCATTGGCAATAGCGGCGTGGCGCTCTACGACTCCGCCACGAAGGAGACGGATCTGCTGATCGTCCCCGGCAAGTACCCGCGGTGGTCGCCGGACGGACAAGTACATCGCCTTCGTCCGGGACCGTCAGTTCCTGCGCGTGCCGGAATTCGTGGCCGCCGACCCCAAGAAGCAGCCTCCTGCCCCGGCAGGTCAAGAGGTCTGGCTCATGAAATCCGACGGGACCGAGCCGCGCCGGCTGGCCGGCGGGGTCTGGCCCTCCTGGGGCAAGGACTCCACCTGCGTCTACTATCGCTCGCCGGTGCGGACAGCCACGCTTTATTCGATCTCCATCGTGGGCCAGAACGCTGAGCCCAAGCGGATCATGCCGTGTCCGGGGTCCAACCCGTCCGTGTCGCCGGACAATCGACGCGTGGCGTACATGGAAGGGCACCTCCCTGAAGGTCAAGGACTTGGCTTCGCAGAGCTTGGTTGCCGAGTGGCCCCTGCCCGTGCCCTCGGACGGCTGGGGCGCGTCGGCTTGGTCTCCCGCGAGCAACGAACTATGCCTGGGGGGCAGCGGCGGTCTGGAGAACAGAACGGGATTGTGGATCTATCGCCTGGGCCAGAAGTGAACCTACCACGACGCTGGCTGGCCCGATCACGGTGGGCTCCTGGTCCCCGGACGGAACGAAGCTCGTCTTTGAGCTGGGCGCGCCGTACTTCGAGATTTGGACGGCGGACCTCGACCGCAGTCTCAACCATCGAAGCGCTGGGCCCTGCCCGAACGGTGGAGCAGCACTTGCGGGAATTGCTGGCCTTCCACACCCGCAGCATCGAGGCCGACCCGCAGGACGCCTACGCCTACTTCAGCCGGGCCCGGTGCTACGACTGTTTGCACGATCAGGCCAACGCCGAGGCCGACATGAAGCGGTGGTCCGCCGTCATTAGTGGCCGGTCGCCCTTCGATTCATGGTTCGGCGTAGCATCTGGCCTTCGGCATGTCATCAACCTGCCCTTCGACTGTGAACTCGTCTTTTCTGCAGAAAGACCTGTCCATACGATTCCCATGATGTCTATTGCCTTCGGGCAGAAAGGAAGGTCTGAGATGAAACTGTTTGAGATTCCGATGGTGGTCACGTCCTTGGTGGGCCTGGGTTTCCTCGCCGGTCTGGACGCGCCGCCGGCGCGGGCGGATTTCACCTTCGGCGAGCCGGTGAACATCCAGATCCGCTTTTCCTTTCCTCGACCCAGCGAACGATGTCATCGACTGTTTCTCTGCGGATGGCCTGGAGATGTACATCGAAT
This sequence comes from uncultured Planctomycetota bacterium, assembly GCA_963750205.1. GTDB lineage: Bacteria > Planctomycetota > Phycisphaerae > Sedimentisphaerales > Anaerobacaceae > PLanc-01. The sequence continues at coordinate 34,915 of CAVVRJ010000010.1, read as the reverse complement.
CGATCCGTGCCGGGGGACAGGGCGGCTACGATCTCTGGGTCTGCAAACGGGCCTCGCCCGAGGACGACTGGGGGCCTCCCGAGAATCTCGGGCCCACTGTCAACAGTGCAGGCAATGACGCCTCGGCGTCCATCACCGCCGACGGTCTGGAGCTCTATTTCAGCTCCAACCGGCCCGGAGGGTACGGCGGCTACGATCTCTATGTGACCCGACGTGCGACCCGAAACAGCCCCTGGGGCCCCGCGACTAATCTGGGCCCGAAGGTGAACAGCGTATATGACGACGGTAACCTTTCGGTGTCGTCGGATGGCTTGGAACTCTACTTCGCGTCCAATCGCCCGGGCGGATATGGCGGTGACGATCTCTACGTCAGCAAGCGTGCGACCACCCAAGACCCCTGGGGCGACCCGGTCAATCTCGGCCCGGCGGTGAATAGCCCCGCCGATGAGGCGGCCCCGTGCCTTTCCCCGGATGGGCTGTTGCTTTTCTTCTAGAGAGCAACCGGCCCGGAGGGTATGGCGACTGTGACCTCTGGATGACGAGGCGGGCCAGCCGCTCTGCCCCTTGGGAGCCGGCGGTCAATCTGGGACCCAAAATCAACGGGCCGATCACTGGGAGTGTGGCCATGCCTTGCTCCCGATGGCTCCGCCCTGTACTTCGTCCGGCGTCCCGCCTCCGGCAACACTACGACATGGCAGGTCGCCGATCCTCCCCATCCTGGACTTCAACGGCGACGGCAAGGTCGATGAGAAAGACCTGGCCCTGCTTGATGGCCAACTGGGGCAAGAGCAACTCCGTGTGCGATATCGGCCCGTATCCCTTGGGGCGATGGCGTCGTGGATGAGAAAGACTTGAGTGTCTTGATGAAGGCGATGACGGGGACAGAGTTCGTCCGGACCCCGTTGGCGCACGCGGGCGAGATCCCCTGTGACGTGAGCCTGACTTGGACGGCGGTCCCCTGCGCGGCCGGCTACGATGTCTACCTCGGAACGTCTTGGGCGGACGTCAATACGGCCGACCGCGCCCATCCCCAAGGCGTGCTGGTCAGCCAAGCTCAGACCGCGACCACGTACAAACCCCAGAGTCCCCTGAGCTATGGGCAGACCTACTATTGGCGGGTGGATTTCGTGGGCAGCGGCCCGGCTCCCACCATCTATAAAGGAGCGGTGCTGGACTTCACGACCGCGGCGTATCCGATCAAGAACCTCAGCGCCACCGCTTCCAGTGCGCAGCCCAGCATGGGACCGGAGAAGACGATCGACGGCTCCGGACTCGACCAGAACGACGGGCACTCGACGAATGGGACGGACATGTGGCTCAGCACGGGAGCACAGCCCAACTGGATTCAGTACCAGTTCGATAAGGTCTACAGCGTGCGCGAGCTGTGGGTGTGGAACTCGAACCAAGCCATCGAGCCCGCCCTCGGCTTCGGGGCCAGGACGGTCAAGATCGAGTACTCCACCGACGGCAGCAAATGGACCCAACTGGACAACGTGCCGGAGTTTGCCCGAGCTCCGGGCCAACCTGGCTACGTCCATAACACCACCGTCAGCTTCGGCGGGATCTCGGCCCAGTACGTCAAGCTGACGATCGAGAAGAACTGGGGCGGCACGGTGCCGCAGACCGGTCTGAGCGAGGTGCGGTTCTTCTACATTCCGGTACAGGCCGCAGCGCCGCAGCCGGCCAACAACGCCACGGGTGTCCAGGTCGATATCACCCTGAATTGGCTCCCCGGCCGCGGGGCAGGCTCCCACAAGGTTTTCTTCGGCACCGACCCGAACGCTGTGGCCAACGGCACGGCGACCGCCAAGACGGTCACTGCCGATACCTTCGATCCGGGCGCGCTGAACTACGGCACGAAGTACTACTGGAGGGTCGATGAGGTCAACGCCGTCACCTATCCGGGCGACGTCTGGAGCTTCACGACGCAGGAATTCGCCGTGGTGGACGATTTCGAGAGCTACACCGATGAAGAGGGCCAACGGATCTACCAGACCTGGATCGACGGCGAGACCAATAAGACCGGCTCCCAGGTCGGGTACCTGCAATCGCCGTTTGCCGAGCAGACGGTCATCCACGGCGGCAAGCAGTCCATGCCGATGGAGTACAATAATATCAAGACGCCGTTCTACAGCGAGGCCACGCGGACCTTCGCGCCGGTCCAGAACTGGACGGCCAACGGGGCCGATACCCTGACGCTGTGGTTCCGGGGCAATCCGCTTGGCTTCTTGCAGCGTGCCGACGGCAGCATGCAGATGAGCGGCAGCGGCACGGACATCTGGAACAACTCCGATCAGTTCCGCTTCGCCTACCAGAAGCTCACGGGCGATGGTTCCATCGTGGCGAAGGTTAACAGCCTCGCCAATACGGACCCGTGGGCGAAGGCGGGCGTGATGATCCGTGGCAGTCTGGATCCGGCTGCCATGTACGCGTTCATGACCCCGACGCCGGACGGCCGACGGGCCTTCCAGAATCGCACGAGCTTCGGCGCTACCGCTACGTCCGCCCATAGCAATCCCGGCGCCGTCACCTTCCCCGTCTGGGTGAAGGTGGAGCGCAAGGGTGGCAATTACACCGGCTACTGGTCGCAGGACGGCAAGAACTGGACCATCTGTCAACCGGACAGCACGGATATCGCCAGTAACTCCACCAATCCGGTGCCGATCAGGATGACGGGCGATGTCTACATCGGCTTGGCGGTGACCAGCCACAACGCCAGCCTGACCACCATCGCCGAGTTCTCCGATGTCTCGTTCACAGGTACGGTCACCGGTGCCGTGGCAGGTCGCGGCTATCGGAGTCGCACAGGCCGAGCAACGATGCCGCGCCCTTGTACGTGGCGGTCGAAGACAGTGCCGGGCACGTGAAAGCCGTGACGCACCCCGATCCGGCGGCCGTGCAGGCCATCGACTGGCAGCCAGTGGCTGATCCCGCTCAGCAGACCTCCAGGGCGTGAACCTGGCCGGCGTCAAGAAGCTGTATATCGGCGTGGGTGACCGGAACAAGCCCACGGCGGTGGCACGGCATGATCTACCTCGACGACATCGGCTTCGGCCATCCGGTCCAGTAGCACGGGCATCCTGCCCGTGAGTCCCACGGGCGTCCCGCCCGTGACGACAGGGCCAAGATGGCCCTCGGACCGGGACCCCAAGCGCGAAACACCGCGTTTGGGGTCCCCTCATGGGCGGGACGCCCATGCTACGCGACGTCAACGAGTTACGAAATTGGGAAGGAAAAATCGCTTCATGATTTTTCCTTCCCAAAGTAGGCCCAATGTGCATTTTGCCGAAGTCCACCTCTTACCAGAAGATGACGTTGAGGGCAATCAGGGCGGCCAGCACGATCCCGGCCCAGAGCTTGGGGCTGCGGTACCACGGGCACGGCCCTTCGTCGGGGAGCTGGGTCGAGCCGTAGACCAGGTTCTTGAGCTCGGCTTCGGGCTTGGGCTTGGTGAACAAGCTCACGCCGATCGTCACCACCAAGGAAGCCAGCAGCGTCCAGAACGCGCTGTAAACGTTCACCGCCATCGGCTTGGCCTTTTCGGAGCGGGCGATGTACTTGGCGTGGGCCGGATTGAACTCGGCGGGAGCGAAGTAATGCACCACGTTGCTGGCCGCCACGATGACGCCGGGTTTCAGCACGACGGCCACCTTGTCGGCGCCGAATTGCTCCGATTTCTGCGTCCCGGCCCGCGACACCTCCGGCGCGAGCACCCGCAGCTCCGCCTCCTGGCCCCCGAGAGGGACAGTGGCCGGCAACGTTACTTCCTGCTGAACCACCATTCTCTCCGAGCCGCCCGGTTCCGTCCTGGCCTGCACCGACTCCGGTGGGAGCGGCACGTTGACCGTGGCGATGGTCCCACTTTGCACCACGACCTTGACAATTCTCTCATGCCCTTCGACGGTCGCCGTTTCGATCGCGCCGACGACCACGTCTTTCGAGGGCTTGCCGCGGGCTTCCTGCCGCTGCAGCGTCACGGTCGGCTGCGGCCGGTAGCCGTCGGGGAAGGTGTGGACGAACGCCCACATCGCCATGGAAAACACAATCGCGAGGAAGAATCCCCAGAAACCGCCCGCCGGCGTCGCCCGCTTCCACAGCATCCCCGTAAGCACCACCCCGAACAGCGGCACGATGAAGAAGAAGATCAGCACCTGCAGGTACTCGAGGATGTTCGAGAAGAGAAACAGCGAATAGGCCGTGGCGATGGACAGGAGCACGCCGAGGATCGAGCACCACCGGCCCATGGCCAGATAGTGCCGGTCGCTGGCGTTCTTGACCAGCAGGGGGCGATACACGTCGTAGGTCCAGACGGTGGCGAAGGCGCTGACGTTGCCGGCCATGCCCGACATAAACCCGGCAATCATCGCCGTCACGCCCAGGCCCAGCAGGCCGGGCCCGAGATACCTGCCCATCAGCAGCGGCAGCACGTCGTTGAACGTGTGGTTGGTAATCATCGCCCGCGGGTCGCTCTCGGGCACCAAGACCATCGGTGTTCCATCGGGATTGAGCAGCACGGCCAGGCCCAGCAGGCCCGGGATCGTGACAATCAGCGGCACGCACATCTTGAGCAAAGCCCCGATGATCGTGCCGTTCTGCGCGGCGCGCAGGTCCTTGGCCACAATCACGCGCTGGACCTGCAGGAAATCCGTGCACCAGTAGGCGAAGCCGATGGCCAGCCCCTGTCCGAAGATCATCCCGAACCAGTCGATGCCCATCGGGTTGGCGGTGAACGAGCCGAGGTTATGCCACAGACAGGTGAAGTCGGCGTTGGGGACCGACGGGTGGATGGTCTTGACGTGCTCCTGCATCAAGGCCATCATCTTGTGCCACCCGCCGCACTGGATCAGGCCCAGGATGGGAACCAGAAGCGTCCCCAGCCAGATCAGGAAGAACTGCACCACCTCGTTGAAGACGGCCGAGATCAGCCCGCCGAGCGTCACGTAAATGGCGACCGTCAACGACGAAATCCAGATGCTGTGGTTCATATCCCAGCCGAGCAGCAGGTTGAGAATCTTCGCCATCGCGAACATGCTCGACCCGCTGACCAAGAGCGTCATCACCGCGAAGGTGATGCCCGCCATCGACCGGCTCGACTCGCCGTAGCGCAGCTTCAGATACCCGGGCACGGAGTGCGTCCGGCAGATGTAATAGAACGGCATCATCACGACCGCCAGGAACAAGATCGGCAGCGCGCCGCTGATGAAATAGGCGTGCGCGCCCAGCATCCCGTACTGATACGCCATCGCCGACCAGCCCATGGTCTCGAGCGAGCTGAGATTGGCGGAGATGAAGCTCAGGCCGGCGATCCACGCGGTCATCTTGCGGCCGGCCATGAAGAAGTCCTCGCCCGTGCTCGTGTGCTTCTTGAGGTAGAACCCGATGACCAGCACGACCACGAAGTAGAGCACGATGATGACCATGTCGATCGTGGACAAGGTCAGCAGGTGCGCGGCGCCGGGGCCCGGCGCTTGGGCCAGGGCGGGGGACACGAGGACAAACAGGAGCAGGGCCATCAGCGCCAGAGGCTTCGACCACAACGTCATAGAAAGTCCTTTCCAGGCGTCACTGAATCCCAGGGCCATCGAGCCTATTCCATCGCGGCCGGCTTGCAGGCCTGCCGCGTCCCGAACGAGGGTCTCAGGATAACGATGTTTGCCGCAGGCTGCAATCTCACCTGTAGGAACACGTTCCCAGAGTGTTCGGCAATCAGGCGAAGAACGGCGCGTGGTTCCACTGCTGTGGCTATCCTGAGAGCCTTTAACAGAATGAGTGTCGAGGCCGCCGCGACATACGCAAGCCAATCCTCGGGAGACTCTGCGTGCCACACGCGAGCACTTCCTCCGCAAGGTCATCCGCGTCCGCCTCTTGCACCCCCTGTTCGACCAAGTCGGACCGGACCTCCGGATAGAACTCTCGATAGAGGCTCGGCCACTCTGTCGCGCCCGTGCGGTCCCTACCCGACCGCCTCTGCCGTTGTTTCATCCTCCCGCTCAAACTGTACCTCCCCGGGCCCATCGGCCTTCAAAAACCGATTGCCCCACAGCCCGTGATAGAATAAGAAGGCGATTCTCGCAGGGCCGATGTTGATGGAAAAAGGCGCGTTTGAGCCTGATTCTTCAGCCGGACGCAGCGCCGGCGCAAGCAAAAGAGGGCTTTACAGGAAACGACGTGGAGCTATACTTTCGCAGACATGACACAAAATGATACGGATTCAGTAGGATTTGTCGAGACGAGGACCGATTCGGGTGGTCGAATCGGATCGAGCCGCTGCCGTTGGAGTGCGGCAAGACGGCTCGGCCCGATCGACGTCGCCTATGAGACCTACGGACAATTGAACGAGGCCGGGGACAACGCGATCCTCATCTGCCACGCCCTCAGCGGCAACGCCCACGTCGCGGGGTACAACCACCCCGAGGACAAGAAGCCGGGCTGGTGGGAGGGCATGGTCGGGCCGGGTAAAGGCATCGACACGAACAAGTACTTCGTGATCTGCTCCAATTTCCTGGGCGGCTGCTCGGGCACGACCGGGCCGTGCTCCGTGAATCCCGAGACCGGCCGGCCCTATGGCCTCGATTTCCCCATCATCACCATCGCCGACATGGTCCGGGTCCAGAAACTGCTGCTCGACAAGCTCGGGGTCAAGCACCTGTTGGCCGTAATCGGCGGCTCGATCGGCGGCATGCAAGTCCTGCAATGGTCGATTGCCTATCCTGAGATGATGGATGCCGCCATCCCGATCGCCACGACCACGCACCTCGGCGCCCAATCCATCGCCTTTGATGCCGTGGGCCGCAGCGCCATCCTTTCCGACGCGCATTTCGCCGACGGCCAATACCACAACGGCGAGGGCCCCGGGCAGGGCCTGGCCATCGCCCGCATGATCGGGCACATCACGTACCTGTCCGAGCAGGGTATGCGGCAGAAGTTCGGGCGCGAGCTCCGCGGCGCGGACAAGTACAGCTACGACTTCAATTCGGAGTTCGCCGTCGAGACCTACCTGGACCACCAGGGCCAGAGCGTTCGTCGAGCGGTTCGACGCCAACAGCTATCTGTACATCACCAAGGCATCCGACTACTTCGACCTGCCGCGGGATTACGGCTCGCTGAAAGACGCGTTCGCCCACGTGCAGGCCCGCTTCCTCGTGGTCAGCTTCAGCAGCGACTGGCTCTTCACGCCCCAGCAGTCCGAAGCGATGGTCGATGCCCTCGTCGCCAACGGCCGGGACGTGAGCTACTGCAACATCGCCTCGACCTACGGCCACGATGCCTTCCTGCTGGAGGATGGCACTCCTGGGCGGCTTCATTTCGAGCTTCCTGAAGGTCACCCACCGGCCGGACCTTCGGACCGTACGCACGCCCGCCGCCCAGGGGGAAAAGCGCTCCTTCTCCCGCTTCGAGCAGGCCCAGCGGGCCCGCGTCGATTACGAGCTGATCGAAGGGTTGATCGCGCCGGGCAGTCGGGTCCTCGACGTCGGCTGCGGCGACGGCGACCTGCTGGCCAAGCTGACGGCCGGGCGGAAGATCGAGGGCAAGGGCATCGAGGTGAACCAGGATCTCGTGCTGGGCTGCGTCGGCCGCGGCATCGCGATCATCCAGCGCGATATCGAGCGCGGCCTGAGCGGCTACCTCGACAAGAGCTTCGACTACGTGATCCTGTCGCAAACCGTGCAGACGATCAAGGACCCGGAGCGGGTCTTCCAGGAGCTCTTGCGGGTGGGCCGCAAGGTGATCGTCAGCTTCCCGAACTTCGCCCACTGGCGCTGCCGGCTGCAACTGCTCCTGACCGGCCGTGCCCCCGTGACGCGTCAGCTCCCCTTCCGCTGGCACAACTCTCCGAACATCCATTGCCTCTCGCTGCGCGATTTCGAAGAATTCTGCACCAAGCTCGGCGTCACGATCGAAAAAAGAATCCCCTTAGTCAAAACCAGCCCCAGCCCCGTCCGCTTCGGCCCCAACCTCTTTGCCGAGCAGGTGATCTACGTAACCAGCAGAGTTTCCGCCTGAGGATTCATAGGCCGCAATGCTGCAATTGGTGCTTGACAGAAGTCCGGCGGGCGGGTTTAATGGGGGTTTCTCGGGCGATTAGCTCAGCTGGCTAATAGCGCACGGATCACACCCGTGAGGTCACAGGTCCGAATCCTGTATCGCCCATTTTTTGCCTGCAAGTCCTTGCACAGCCTTGTTTTACGTTGGATTTCGCAGCTCCCCCGACCACGAGCGACGGTATGTGAGACCCTGCGTGTGTCTGCTGGGCCACTTCTTGCCCTGCCTTGCTGGTTATCAGCAGACATCCCCGCCGCTCATTGGAAGTGTTCCTCCGTAGCAGGTAGGGTACAGTTCTCCGATGCCAGACCGCTGACCCGGTGACGCTCTTAGAAGGGATTACGCCGCAGCCGCGCGGCCGCCAGCGCCAGGAAGGCCAGCGCCAGTAACGCGTACGCCGCGAAGGTCAGGGCAATCCAGCCGGTTGCCTGAGGCGGATTGCTCATACCGCCGTGCCACCAAGGGTAGGCGCCCAGCCCCTGGTGGGAGCCGGCGCTCTTCATGACCACGGCACGCGTGATGACGCCGGCTTGGAAGAACGGATTCAGGTCCACATAGACCCTCAGGACGCGATCGCCAGCCTTGGCCAGACCAAGGAGGATGGCCAGACCCAGGGGGACGAACGCCCAGAGGCCCGCAGCCAAGGCCATGTTGGCGATCACCGCCGCAGTCGTATGGCGCAGGCGCGTGCTGAAGTACAGGCCGGTGCCGGTCAGGAAGAAAATCACCCATGCGGCGAGCATCCCGAACTGGACCAGCGCGACCGGATGGATGATCCCCAAAGTCACGAACACCAGGAGGTGACCGAACAGCAACAGCCACGCCGGCACGCACCGCCGCACGGTACCCAGGAACTTGCCCCAGAGAATCTCCCATCGGCCAAGGGGCGTCGTCAGCAGCAGCCCAGGTTTGAGACTCTCTTTCCGTCGTGATGCATGTGGCCGGCAGAACCATCGTGAAGAGCAGGCCGATCCCCAAGGAAGCGACGATGCACGTGAGGTGAGTCCCCGGGTCCCGGAGCCGGTAATCTTCCACACATACCCAATAGGTCAGGACCAGCAAAACCAGGCACAGGGCGGCCGCAACCATCAGCACTGGTCTGCGCCTCCCGAGCAGCGGGATTCTCCACTCCTTCCAGAGCACGGGGGGTCCCGCCACCCGGCGGATCACCGAGGACCGACGACCGAGGATCAAGGACAAAGCACGACCCCGCCCTCGGTTCTCTGCCTTACGTCTTCGGCCTGCCGTCGTTTGGCCCATCGCCTGCCGCAGAGCGGCCCGGCGCACGAAGACCACGGCCAGCAGGAGCAATAGCAGCGAGGCTCCGAGCATGATAGCGCAGTGCAGCGGCCAGGAGACCCGCAAGGGCACGCCGGGCGTGTATAAGGAGATGGTCGCGAACATCATCACCCCATAGGGGTTGAGATGCATGAACACGAGTCCGGCGTGCGCGGAGGCCGTGCGCGTGGAACACAGGATCTCCGCGAACATCGGCATAAGCCAGAACAGACCGCCGAGCGTCCCGATGGTGGCAATGATCGCCGTGTAGGCCCGGTGGGTGAAGATCGAGAAGAACAGACTCAAGGACCCTACGAAGATCACCATCGTCATCGTCACGCCTAAGCCGCACAGCAGATAGTCCCAGGGGACGCCACCGAAGACGCGCACCACCGCCAGCAGCGGCAGCGAGATCGCCAACAGCAGCACGATTTGCAGCAGCTTGCTCGTGAGCTTGCCCACCACGATCTGGAAGCTGTGGATCGGCGTGGTCAGCAGGGCGCCGAGCGTCCGCTTCGTGATTTCGTCGCTGATCGACGTGCTGAGCATGACAAGGGCAATCACCTGGGACGTGAGGAACTGAAACCACAGGACCGCCGTGATGATCACCTGGCCTACGTAAGCCGTGCGCGAAGCCTGGTAAGTGGAGGGAGAACCAGGGACCGCACTCGGGGCGACGTGCGCGAGCCACATGACCGCCACCAGGAAGGTGAACAAGCCGATGTAGACGAAGCGCAGCACGTAGTTCCGCCGGCGGCGGCTGGAAACACGCATCTCCTTATCGAAGATCGGTCCCGTCCACCAGTGACAGAGGGACGCGGCCCTCCGTGCCCATTTCGCCGTTGTCATTTCCAGGTTGGTCATCACCCCAAATCATACATCACCAGGCCCTTCACTTGTAGCACCTCGAAGCGCACATTGTGCACAGTTTCGATTGATAACGGTTGGAGGAGACCCTGTTGTCGATCGTCTCCCCACCATGATAGCAAGGCGCCAAGGCAGGAAGATAGCCAGGAAGGCTTTGCAGGTGTCCGAACCCGCCTATGAATCTTGACCTGGTCCGGCATCGGCCGTATCTTCATGCCGTTTGGACCTGTCCGAAACCGGGCGTTCGTCCCGTGGGCAACGAACGCGAATCGACAGCTTAGGAGACCGCTCATGCAACTGACGGCACTGGACTGGGGCATCGTGCTGGCGTCGGTGCTCATCTGCTTCATCCCCGGGTTCTTCTTCGGCCGGCGTTCGGGCAAGGACACGGCCGCCTATTTTGCCTCCAGCCGGTCCGTGCCGTGGTGGCTGGCCGGCTTATCGATGGTGGCCACCACCTTCAGCAGCGACACCCCGAACCTCGTCACCGACATCGTCCGGCGTCAGGGCGTGGCGGGCAACTGGTGCTGGTGGGCCTTTACGCTTACGGGCGTGTCCACGGTCTTCTTCTTCGCCCGCCTGTGGCGCCGCTCCGGCGTGATGACGGACCTGGAGTTCTACGAGCTCCGCTACTCCGGCACGGCCGCCTCCGTGGTCCGGGGCTTCCGCGCGGTGTACCTCGGCCTGTTCTTCAATTGCATCATCATGGCGTCGGTCAACATGGCCGCCGTGAAGATCGCCAACGTCCTCTTCGGTCTGCACGACTGGCAGACCCTGATCTTTGTCGGCCTGCTGAACGTGGCCTTCGCCGCCCACTCGGGACTCTGGGGGGTCCTGGTCATCGACATGATCCAGTTCTTCATCAAGATGTCCGCGGTGATCGCGGCGGCCTATTTCGCGGTCAAGCACGTCGGCGGGCTGCAGGTCCTGGTGAGCAAAGTCGGGGCCCTGCACGGCCCCGTGGATAAGTCGATCGAGGGCTTCAGCTACCTGAACTTCTTGCCCTCCTTCAGCTTCGCCAACACCGAGCTGAAGGACCTGGCCGTGGCGATCTTCATCATGCCGATCGCGGTCCAGTGGTGGGCCATGTGGTACCCCGGGGCCGAGCCCGGCGGCGGCAGCTACATCGCCCAGCGGATGCTCTCTTCCAAGTCGGAGCGGGACTCGCTCGGCGGCGTGCTCTTCTTCAACGTGGCCCACTACGTCCTGCGGCCCTGGCCGTGGATCCTGGTCGGCCTGTGCTCCCTGCTCGTATTTCCCACGCTCAACGACATCAAGGCCGCGTTCCCCAACCTCGATCCCAGGTGGCTCGGCCACGACATCGCCTACCCGGCCATGATCCGCATGGTCTTGCCCGTGGGCTGGATGGGACTGATGGTCGGCGGCCTGATTGCTGCCAACTCCTCCACCATCCTGACCCACCTCAACTGGGGGGCCTCGTACCTGGTGCACGACTTCTACCGGCGGTTCCTACGACCGGGACAAACCGAGCACCACTACGTCTGGGCCGGCCGGATCGCCACGGTGGGTCTATTCCTCTGTGCCGCGGGGACGATGTATCTGCTGACCTCGGCCAAGGACAGCTTTGACCTGATGCTCCAGATCGGGGCCGGCACCGGCCTGCTCTACATCCTGCGGTGGTTCTGGTGGCGGATCACGGCCTGGTGCGAGGTGGCGGCCATGATCAGCTCCTTTGGGATCTCGGCGGCCTTTCTGGTCATGGCCAGGGGCTACGACATCCACCTCTCCTCTCACCTGAAGCTGATCTACACCGTGATCTTCACCACGGTCTGCTGGGTGACCGTGGCCCTGGTCGGCCCCAAGACGGACCCCCAGAAGCTGTTGGCGTTCTATGAGAAGGTTCGGCCCTTTGGCCCTGGCTGGCGAAAGTTCCGTGAGAAGGAGCACGTATCCGCCGCGGAGGCAACCACCGGCGAGAATCTCCCCATGGCCCTGCTCGGCTGGTTCTGTGGGTGTGCGACCATCTGGTCCGCCCTCTTCACGGTCGGCAATTACCTATACGGCCGGATGGGCTACGCCCTGCTCTGCGGAGCGGTCTTCGTCGGGGCCGGCTCCGTCCTGATCGCGGTGATCCGCCGCCTGTGGCAGGCGGCAGGATACCATGGACCAGTGGCCCCTGCCGGAGGGGTCACCCGACCGTCGGAGACTGGAGGGATAGCAGGATAGCGGGTTGCCCCAGATCTGCCTTGCCAAGGTTGCCTGGCTGCGACTACTGCGGCGGCAGACAATCCTCGGCGGCGAGGACTTCCGATTTGCCCTTGCCCGATTCGAACATCGTCCGGGCTTCCACGACCTGCGCGCGGCGGGACTGCACATAGGCGTCGACGTGCTGCGGATTAGGCGCCATCGGTGTCAGTTTCGTGAGCCATTTCTGCACATCGTCGGCCTTCTTTTCGTAATCGGCTTGCGTCACAGGATGGAGCTCCACTCTGGCCTTCCAGACACCGAAGAAAGGATTCGCCTTGAGCACATACTGCTTTCCCGCGGCCAAATTCGCCTTCACACAGGACCAGTTCTCCGCCCGGGCCAGGAAATAATGCTCCCCCGGCGTCGTTTGATACTGGATGCAGGTCCCGGCGCCCAATATCCCCACGAAGTTCTCTGTATCCCAGATTCCGAAGGAGATCGCCGCACCGAGGAGGTTGGGACGGACAAAGGTCACCAGGACCTTGCCCTGTTCCGGTCCGCTGATCCTCTCCACCTTGGTCATGTTGCTGCCGCCGGTATTGCAGCCGCCGGCAAGCACCGACACCAAGACCAGCAGACCCGTCGCCCGGGTCATCCCCACCATGCAACATTTGACGCGTGTCGTGGCACTCATCGTCTCATCTCCTGAAAGAAACTCTGTTAGTAGTATGCATCATCGGTTCTTCTTTCCCACGCAAAAGGATAAAGGAAGTGCCAACGCGAAAGAGCACCGCGTCAGCACTTCCCTCGTCTCGGGCGACTCGTACGCGTCGGAGCGGAACCGCACCGCCGGTACTACCCACGCCCACAGACGCTGTCATCCGAATTGAAAGAACAGGCCGACGGAGAATTCGGCGGTCTTGATGCCCCGGGTGCCCTCGAATCCGCCGAAGGGGCCGTTCCTCGTCTTGATATTCGTGGTGGCGCTGTCGTACGCGCCTTCCACGCCGAAGCGGAAGTGCTCGTTCTGGAGGAATTCCACACCCACTGCCGCCACGACCCCGATATCGCTGCTGTCGTAGAAGTCACCGCCCGCCACGTGATACGAGGGACCAACGCGGATATAAGGGGAGATCGCCTTGTCGGGAAATAGCGTATAACCGACGGTCAGGCTCAGCGGCACTTCCCAATGGGTGGCGTCGCCCATGATGATCATGGCGGGTCCGATTCCGACGCCGAGCTGTAGGCCATTGTCCCACTGGTAGTGAGGAAACAGCGAGATCCCCACCGGCACCGACCACGAAACGTCGGCGTCGATGTTGTCCTTGTACTGATCCACCAGATCGTTGAACCCGCTGAGGTAACTGACCTGGACCCGGAACCAGAACTCATCTGCGCTGGCCTTGCCGGTGGCGCCCACAACGATGGCGCCGATCATGATTCCAAGAAGTCCGGTTTTGACCATCCACTCATCCCGTCGTCGCATCATTTTCTCGCACTCCTAAAGGACCCCACCGCGACCGCTTGATCGCGGCGCAACGAAACTCCAATCATGCCCCAACATCGACTCGCGCAGAATCGCTCTGGTAAGAGTCACGTTATTTGATCTGGCCTAAAACGGATGCGACCGGACCAGACCGGCGCACACTCCAACCGCAACGTCCGCTGCTGCCGGCACAGTCAAGCGACAGCCCTTCTATTGGGAACGACCTGACCCACCGTCGGAACAATTCTCCGTTCTTGCTGTTCTCTGCTGGTCTCTATGACAGTTCTCTCACCTCCACAAAACGTCCCGAGTTTGTCTCCTGCAACCGGTGCCTCCAACACGACCGGCAAAGCACAGGCGTCACGCTATCGTTGGGCCATCCTCCCGTCAAGTGGAATCCTGCAATTATTTTGTCACATATCCAGAAAGTGTGTTGTCGGACATGCGCGTGGATTCCCGCCCACAGGATCGCGGAAGGAGAGCTGCGCCGGCAGGAATGCCGACTCGAGAGGATCGGCATGACCTCCGATCGCGTCAGCTTTGCCACATGTCGTGAAAGTTGAAGAATTCCCAGGGGTGTGCGGCGGCAAAGGTTTCCAGCGTCTCGACGAACTGGCGGAGGTAAGGAGTGTACGCGGCGTTGGACCGGCCCAAGCCGATGGGGACGCGGATGATGCGCGATAACTCGACGCGGTAGGTAGAAAAACCGGTTTTGTAACTGTAGACGACGGCGATGGGCGTGCCTTGCATGGCGGCCAGACGGTAGGGACTGACCGGAAAATGTACGGGGGCGCCGAGGAAATCGGCCGGCAATGTGTTCGGGTCAGCGCCGAAGACGCGATCAGCCATCATGCCCACGACCTGGTTCTCTTGGAGGGCCGCGATCATCTGCAGGACGCCGCCCAGAGGCTGGGCCGGGTCGATGATCGAGAACGGCGCCTCGGCGCCGGCGCAGCGGAACCAGCGCGGGTCGATGTCGGCGGCCTCCTGGTGAATGACGATGCTCACGGGTACCCGCAGAAAACGGAAGGCGGACATCGCCACCTGCCAGCCGCCGACGTGACTGTTGAGAATGATCAGGCCCCGGCCTTCATCGATCAGCTCCTGCAGATGGGAACCTTGCCAGAAATCCATTTGCAGGGCTTGGGGGCCCAGCAGGCCGAAGGCGGCCCGATCGATCAGCGATTCGCCCAGGGCCTCGATCCGGCGGTAGTCGTGCCCCAGCCGCACGAGGGGATGGGTCGCCTTGGGAAAACGCCGGTCCAAGTAGTACCGGCACCGGCGGCGCACGAACGGCCGGAGCAGCACGTACCAGGCGACCACCACGTACATGAAGAGATACGCCAGCCGGCGGCCGCCCGCCCGGAGCAGAAGGGCAAAGAAAGCGAACTGCCAGCGTTTGCCCACGCTGCGCGAATCCCACCGGGCGTTGGCGACGGACGCCGAAGATTCAGAAGGCATGGCGGACCCTTTGCAAGGCGCGTGCCACCGCGTAGGTCGCCGAGCCGAACAGCAGTGCCAGGACGGTGCCCACGAGCAGGGACCCGAGGCACCAATCCCACAGGCCCACCAGACCCATGTACCCCAAATCGAGAAAGGAGGCGCTGCCGAGATCGTGAACGCCTTGGAGCGTCAGGAAATGTCCGAAACGCAGGAAGTGCCCCATTTCGATGCACAGCGCCGGCACGACGGGCGGCATACAGAGCTGGCTGGCGGCTACGGCCGCGACGCGGTTCAGCCGCAGTGCCGCGGCGGCGATCAGGATCGCCAGCGTGTGACAGGCGATCAGAGGAACGGCCCCCAGGAATACGCCGAGAGCGACGGCGCACATCAACTCCTGCGGCGTCGCCCGTTCCACCAGTAATCTGCGGATGGAACGAAGGGGATGCCAGACCGTGACGGAGGTCTGCGTGGGTGCGTCAGCAATCTGCCGATGGGGCCAGGGGACGAAGGAGCGTACGGTCAGATGGGTGTTCAGCGCGGTCAGTCGCAGATTGTCCCACAATTTATCGAAGTGAGAGCCGCGGCAGTCAGCCTGCGAGTAGTGCACGCGTACGCTCGTTTCGTGCATCGGCACGCCGGCCCACAAGGCGCGCACGACAATCTCCACCTCGAACGCGTAACGCCGGGCCAGGCACGGCAGGGACTCGAGCACCGCCACGGGATAGGCACGAAAACCGCTCTGGATGTCATGGACCCGCGTGCCCGTCTGCACGCACACCCAGAAATTGCCGAACGCCCGGCCGAAGCGGGAACTGGCGGGCACCGCCTCACCCGCAAAGTCGCGAACCCCGACGATCAGCGCCTGCGGATGCTCGTGGACCGCCTGGAGCATGGTACGGAGGTCCTCCGGATCGTGCTGACCGTCGGCGTCCATCGTGATCAGGTGCGTCGCCCCCAACTCGCGGAGGCGGCGGGCGGCGGTTCGGAGCGCCGCACCTTTACCTCGATTGACCTCGTGACGGAGCACCTCGACGGGCAGACCCTCCAGCAGAGGAGCGACACACGGCGTGCTGCCATCGTCCACCACGAGGACTTGCGGATGGGTCGCGGGCGTCCCGCCCTCGATTCGCGGGCCGGATGCCCGCGCCACGCGCGGATGAATCCGGAGGCACTGGCCGACGACCTCGCGCAGCCGGTCGGGCTGATTGTAGACGGGAATGACAATGACAATCGGCTCCACGGCAGCCTCACCCTCTCTCTCGTTCCATGATGCGACGGTTGGCGCGGGCAAAGGTCCAGAAACTGCCGGCATGCGCCAGGAAGCGTCGCCAACTGTCCGGCGACTTCCATACCATGCTCACGAAGTTCCACAGGGTCCGGGGCCGCAGGTAGTAGCGTTTGTAGAACTCCAGGAACAGACTCTCGAGTTTCTCGGCCGTCAGGCCGTGGGGCACGAAGACCGTGGTCATGCAGTCCATCTTCTCCCAGTTCTCCTCGAAACGGCCCAGCGCGTGGATCTTCTCGTAGAGGGGAGAACCCGGGAAGGGCGTGAACTTGGCGACGTTCACGTCGTCGATAGGGTGAGAGAAGATGTAGTTCATGGTCCGGCGGAAGCTCTGCTCGGTCTCTCCCGGCAGGCCGATCATGAAGAGCCCCTTGACGCGGATGCGTGTCTTATGGATGTCGCGAATCGTCCGGCTCATCCGCTCCAGGTCCACGTTCTGGCGGTGCTGGGCCAGCAAGTCCGGATCGCCCGACTCGATCCCCAGGCTGATCATCCAGCAGCCGGCCTCTTTCATCAGGGCCAGCAATTCGGGGTCCACGTGCTCGGCCCGCACGGCGCAGTTGAACGTCAGGCCCAAGGGCTCGTCGATCATCCGCCGGCAAAACGCGACCACGCGGTCCCGCTGAAAGGTGAACTGATCGTCGTAGAAGTTGATGTGCCGAATCCCAAATTGCGTGCGCAGGAATTGCACGTGACGGTAAAGATAGTCAGCGGAATTACACCGGAAGGTCCGGCGAAAGACGGAACGGTCGCAGTAGCTGCACTGGTAGGGACAGCCCCGGCTCGAAATGCAGCTTGTGTTCGGCGTCTTGGGATAGTTGAAGATCGGTAACTGGTAGCGCCGGGGAAAGCCCTCGATCCGGTGGTACGCCGGCAGAGGGAGCGTGTCGAGGTCCAGCAGGTCCTGCGGAAAGCCGGAGAACACCACGTGGCCGTTATCCCGATACACCAAGCCGACAATACCCGCGGGCCGGCCATCCGCCTCCATCAGGCGGCGCAGCGGCCTCTCGCCCTCGCCGACGACCACGTAGTCCACCTCGGGAAAGTCCTGGACGATCCGCTCGCGCAGGGCCGAGACGTGCGGCCCTCCGGCGATACACTGGGTGGCGGGGCTGAGCTCCTTGACGCGGCGAAAGATCCGGGCCGCATCCAGAAACCCGGCCGTCGTGCAGGTCGCGCCGACGAACCGGGGCTGATAGCGGCGCACGTAGTCCTCGATGAGCCGCCCCGCATCCGGACGGGCGAAGCAGTCGATGATGTCCGCGCGAAAGCCCGCCTGCTCCACGTAGGCCGCGAGGCTGGCCAAGCCCAGCGGGGGCATCAGGTTGGCCATCCGGGAGATGTCCCGGGCCGCCACCCGGGCATCGTAGCCGAGCGGGTGAATCAGTAGAATTCGTTGCGTATCCATGCGCGGTGTTCTCCCTCAGGCCGCACTCGCGGGAAAACGAATCAGGCGATCCCAAAGCAGACCCTTCCAGCCAAAGGCACGCAGCACGGACGCGGCCTGTTGCCCCGCATGCGGCGGGAAGATCCGATCGCGCTGCCCCGACCACGACTGGACCACCTGCTGCTCCATCCACGCCTTGTCCACCGCCGGAGAAACGTAATAGACGGGCTCGAACAGGGAATCCGTCTCCCGCAAGAGGTGTTCGGCGATCGCCTGTTTTTGCAGCGGCGTGCCCGGATAGACGCGGACCCCGGAGAAACCAAAGACCACACAGTGTTCGAGACGGGTGATGTTGGCAAGGCCCTCCTGGACCGTGGCCGGCGTTTCCGCGGGTCCGCCGAAGAGGACGAAATGAGCACAGGCGATCTGAGTCTGGACGAGCCTCTCGTTCGTCTGCCGGACGTCGGCCCAGCGAAACGGTTTGCCCATGGCCTCCAAAGTGGTGTCGGTCGTGGCGTCGGTGCCCAGCTCGACGGCATAAAGACCAGCCCGCCGGCAGAGCTCCAGGGCTTCGCGCGTCAGCCCTCGGGGCGACATATAGGAAGCCCAGCGTACGCCGAGGTTGCGGGCCGCCATCGCCTCGACCAATTCCAGATACTGACCCTGCGGATCATTGAAGACCGAATCGACAAAGAAGACGGTGTCCACGCGGAAATCGCGCTTGAGCCGCTCCAGATCGGCC
Organism: uncultured Planctomycetota bacterium; assembly: GCA_963750205.1. Lineage (GTDB taxonomy): Bacteria > Planctomycetota > Phycisphaerae > Sedimentisphaerales > Anaerobacaceae > PLanc-01. The sequence goes on along the minus strand of CAVVRJ010000010.1, from coordinate 16,236 downwards.
ACCACGGCCTCCACGCGGCGCGAACGGAAATCCGCGCCCTCCACGGCAGGATAGGTGCAGTAGCAGCAGTGGTAGGGGCATCCGCGTTTACTTTGGAGACCGATGATGCCGCTCTTATCCCAATAGTAGGCGACGAGTGCCGGGTCGAAACTGGGCGAGCACTGACGCTCCGGGCGCAGCCGCTCCTGCGCGAGGGGCCAGACCGGCGGCAGGGGCTTACCCCGCGCGAAGGCCGCTACCGCCTCGGCCAGAGCCTGTTCACCTTCGCCCGGCACGGCCAGGTCCGCCCCCACGTACCGACAGACCTCCTCGGGCATCACCGAGACGGCGGGCCCCCCGACCACAATGGGGGCTCGCGTGAACTGCCGGACCAAGGCGACCACCTCCCGAGCCTCCTTCAACTCCCAGGCGTCTTGCGACTCGGCCAGAGAATCGATGCGATCGACATTGCGGATGGACACGGCCACCACGTCCGGACTAAATGCGGCGATGGCATGTTCCAACCGGCCGGTCTCGCGCTGGGCCACCAGCCAGTCGAACTGCGCGACCTGATGACCCGACGCCGTCAGGGCGCTGGCCACCGTCGCCATGCCCAACGGGTAAACCGCGTAGGGAACCTCGCAAATATTCGAAGAGATCAGAAGAACGCGGCTCACTTGTTTCCCGATTCCTTGCCTTGAAACCGTCTTTTCGCGCGCGGGTCGTAACGGCGGAAGGTCCCATCGGCCATCTCGCGCTCTATGACCCGCTGGAGCAACCGCCCCATGCGAAGCTGGTAGCCCGAGTCGGCGTAGAAGGTCTCCCACGCATACTCGTACAGGGCCTGCAGCTCGTCCACCGACATTTTCTTCGGTCGAAACACCACCTTATCCGCCGTGTAATCGGCCCAATTGTTGCTCAGAATCCGCCCTTCGCGCTCCAGTTGCGCGGAGCGGCGTGTGCGGAAACGGCGTCACGATCGTGAACTCCGCGACGTCAAGCCGAACCTCGCACAGAAAATCGACGAGGCGCTTGATGGCGTCCGCGTCCTGTTCGTCCGTGCCGAGCAGGACCGTGCCTTCCACACCGATACCGTGGTCCTGGAGCATGCGAATCCGGTCCCGGATCACGTCGGAGGTGTCGAACACAGCTTGGTATACATACCAGCAGCCGGCCTCGGCCGCCAGCCGAACGATCTCGGGATCGTAGAGAATCGGGTGCGAGACCCATTTCTTCTTCAACGGCGCCAGCGCGGTGAACAGGGCCACCAGCCAGTCGCGGTCCTGGGCCAGAGAATTGTCCACGATGAAGAGCCGGTTGTTTTCGATCTGTTCGAGTTCTGCGACGACCTGCGCGATCGGGCGGGGCCGAAACTGCTTGCCGCCCAAAAAGGCGCTGCAGCAGGGAAAGCAATTGAAGCGGCAGCCGCGCGAGGCGTGTACGAGGTCCACCATCTGGACCCCGCGATAGTTGTACAGGTCGCGGTGCAGCAGGTCCCGGCGGGCCGGGCCGATCCATTCCGTCGGCGGCGGATCGTCCATGAAGTCATATACGGGTTGGAGCTGCCCGTCGCGGAAATCATCGATTACCCGGCCGAACCGTCCCTCCGCCTCCCCCAAGAAGATCGCATCGGCGTGCCGGGCGACTTCCTCGCTGTGCAGCATGGTGGAGATTCCGCCGAAGATGACGGGCCGTCCCCGCCGCCGGAATGTATCCGCGATCTCGAAGGCCCGGGGCAATTGGCACGTCAGCATCGCGGAGATGGCCACCAAGTCCACGTCCTCATCAAAGGTCACAGGCTGAACGTTGTCGTCCTCGAAGACGATCTCCACGTCCGGCGGCACCGTCGCCGCGAAGACCACCGGCCCATGGGGCGGCAGGTGGAACGTGGTCTGACGCTCCAGTTTGGGCCAGGTCGGATAGATCAGCTTCATCTTCATCGCTCGGGACTCCCCTGCCTCTCCAGAACTCTCTGGGCCAGCGCCGCCAGATCGGCAACCGGCTGCGTGCCGTTCGTCAACCCGCGTCCGTCCCACCGCCACGGCGCCGCCTCCGAGCCACGGGTCAAGACGAAGAACACGGCCCCGCATGACTCCGGACCGGCGACGCTCGAAACCTCGGAGCTCACATCGCACCAGCCGGCCACCACCGTCTCACACAGACCCCAGCTCAGCAGGTCCAAGGCCGCATGAACGCCGGCCAGATGGCCCGCCGAATCATCGACGACGAAACCGGGACCTGTCAAGCCGAATTGGATAGAGGCCTCGCCCAGCATCGTGCTGGGAAGCGTATAGGCGAACAGGTTGGGGCTGGCCAGTGTCCCGCCGTCGCAGGCCGCTGTCTGGAAGTAGGCGAGGTCCGCTCCGAGGCAGCCGAGACGCGTGCCTACGACCAGTCCGACGTTACGCTTCTGAGTCCAACGATCTAATCCCGCGCTGCCCAGGGCCAGAGCGACCGCCGCGAAGCCGGCCTTGGCGTAGGAGTCGAACCGGCCGAAGCGCGGGTGCGGCGTCTCCAGGAACTGCCCGCTCTTGAGGGCCGGCAGCCGTCCGCTCCCCAGGCGGAGGGTTTCGCTGCACGTGTCGCGGGCATCCTGCCCGCGATTCGAGGGCGGGACGCCCTCGACACGGCCGGGCCGCCCGCTGCCGACGCCGAAGGGTGTTACCCATCCGATGCCGCCGATGGTGAATCTCATGGCCGGTCCCTTTGCCGGGGCTCGGGGTCCCGGCGTCGCCAATCTCCTGATTGGCTGTTGGAACAGCTCCGAGCCTTCCGCTTCCCGGGCCGCAGGCCCCGAAGAGCCAATCGGGATAGGGCTCCCAAACGCGACGAGTCGCGTTTGGGGACCCAGATTGGCGGTCCCGGGGTTTGGGGACCCCAGAACGAGGCAGGCGTTGATGCCGCCAAAGCCGGAGTTCATGGTCAGCAGGTAGTCACCCGAAAGCAGTTGCCCCTGGGCCGACACGCGTCCCAAACCGGCGGGTTCCGCCCCGCGCAGGCCCACCGTCGGCGGCAGGCATTGATCCGTCAGACTGCGAAGTCCCACAATCGCTTCGATGGCCCCGCAAGCGCCCATGGTGTGCCCGGTCGCTCCTTTGATCGAATGGAATGGTGGCAAGGGGTCAAAGAGCGCGCCGAGGGCGACCAGCTCCATCGCATCGTTATAGACCGATCCGGTGCCGTGGGCGTTCACCGCCGCGACCGCCGCGGGCGTCACGTGGGCGTGGTCCAGTGCCTGGCGGATGGCCAGGATCAGACCTTCGCCCGTTCGCGACGGGGCCGTGATGTGATGGGCATCCGACGCGATACCCCAGCCGGCGACGCGGCCGAGACTGGGACGTCTCGCCTGCCGACAGCGACGCTCGCTCATCAGCAGCAGGTACGCCGCCCCCTCCCCGAGAAGCAGCCCGTCCCGCTCCGCATCGAAGGGGCGACACGTGCTCGGGGACAGGGCGTGCAAAGCGGAGAAGCCCGAGAAGACGAATTCCGAGAGCAGGTCCAGCCCACAGACCAGGACCGATTCGCACCCGCCCTGCTCGATGCGCGAAGCACCCAGTGCCAGCGCGATAGTAGACGAGGCACATGCCGCACCGATGTTCTGCCGGGCTCCTTTCAGGCCCACCCGGTCGGCCACGAAATCGGCCACCTGGCTGCCCAGAATCCGATCCAAGGGCGTGGGCTCATTCCGCACCGATGCCTCCAGTTGATCGATGCCGGCCTTCGTGGTCGCGGTGATGAGCATCGTGTCGGCGGGGATCGCGCCGGTCCCGTCGAAGAGCATCTGGACCAGGGCGTCCAAGCGCGAAGCCGGTCGCAGAGCGTCCAATGCCGGGATGCAGCCGGCCGTTTGCGCGAGGTAGCCATCCGTGGCAAACCGTCGCACGGCGGAGAGCCCGGTTCGGCCGGCCCGCAGGCCGTCCCAGAGAGCATCCACTCCCTGCCCCAGCGCCGTAACGGCCCCCATGTCCACCACGTGCACCGCGTTCAAGTCAGCTCCCCCTGTTTCCACTTGTTCAGAAACTCGGCAAAGAACGGCGGCGGCGCGAGCAGGACGTCGAAATTCCGGTCCAGCATCAATTGCACCGTGCAGGCGGTACAGACAAGCTGACCCTGGGTATTGTGGATTTCATACTCCAGGTTGATGCGGGCGGCGTCCGACCAGTGGAGAAGCGTCTTGATCTCCATGTCCTCTTCGAACCGCAAGGGGCGATAATAGTCGATCTGCATCTGCCGCACCGGCGCGGGGGTTTGCGCGGATGAAATCGCTGTAGCTGATCCCGTACCGGTGGCCTAAAGCCACGCGGCCGTCCTCGAAGTAGCTCGGATAGCAGCCATGCCAGACGATGCCCATGGAGTCCACTTCCTCGAACCTGACCCGGCGTGTCACGGTCAGGGACAAAGGAGCCGGCGCACCCGCGACCTCAGGAAAGTACGACTTACGCATGACCGGTCTCCTCCGGAGCCAACTCCAGGGCAAAGACTGCCGCTTTGTCGCTGCCCACGCGTAGCGTGAAGCTGCAGCGCAAGCCCCCCTCCTGCGGTTGCTCCTGCCAGCAGACCGTCACCGGCTCATTCGGCTGGATCGGCCGGAGGAACTTGGCCCGCTCGACCCGGCGCAAGATCCAAGGACGATCGCTTCGCCTGCGGACCGCACATTCTCCCAACAAAAGCTGCACAAAGGCCGGCAGGATCGGATGGCCCGGGAAATGACCCTGAAAGCCGAGGAAATCGGCGCCGAAGCGGAATGTCAGCTCGTAGGGTGTGCCATGCACACCCTTTTCCCCGGTTACGCTGGGCATGTCGCACCCTACGCTTTACGCCGGCCCATCGGCCCGTTTCATGATCTCTTCTCGTAACGTACGCATGGCCACCTCAGCCTCTCGAATCCCGGTACTGCAAGGCGGGCACCACGAGCAGGGCACAAATCATGGCGGGAGTCAGGCCCAGGATCACCGTGATGCCCAGCGAGAACAAAGCCGGGTGATGGGCCACGGCCAGGGCGCCAAAACCGCCGATGGTCGTCAAGGCGCACGAGGCTACGGCCAGGTCCTGCAAGCGGTCCTGCTGGCCCAAGCGGCATACCGAAAAAACCCCGTACTCAATGCAAAGGCCAATGATCAGCGCCAGGGCGGCCACGTTGAACATGTTGATCTTCAGGCCCAGCAGCACCATGCCCGCCAGCATGACTTCCAGGCCGGCCACGACCGGAAGTAGCGTCAGGACGACCTGCCACGGGACGCCGCAGGACCACGGCCAAGATCACTACGACGAACGCCAGGGCACCCAGAAGAAAACGCCAGAAATCCCTTTCCAGCGACTGCCGAAGAATAGACGCAAACCGCCTCTGTGAGACGGTCTGGACGCTGGGTGGCAGACGCAGGTCCGAGGCAAAGAGAGTCTCGATCATCTGCTCGCTATCCGGAATGAGATTGATCACGCCCAAGCCGTGGGAGGGCAGCAGGAACAGCGGCTCCAGAAGCGGTCCGGCCGTCTGCCGCAACTCGGCAACATCGAACGGCTCGTGCTCCTGGCTCAACCCGTGCAGGAAGGGATCGAACGTACCTTCGGCGAAATGTAGCTTGCGACCCTGCGTCTTCAAGGTCTCCTGCAACTGTTCCAATCGTCCCGGCTCTTGCCAGAACTGCCGCCAGCGCGCCAGGTTGGCCAACTGGGTGCTCCGGCTCGGCAGCAAGGGCGCCAGGCTGACCAATTGGCCCGGGCCCCACAAGCGGGACAATTGGGCATAGACCTGCTCATTGGTCTGCAGCACGGATTCCATGTCTTCCGCCCGGACGACCAACAGGCCGTGACCCCGCGGATCGGCCCAGACATCCCGCACGCACATTTCATCGGCCCACACATCCGCCGGCGTCACACTCACCTTGCGCAGGTCCCCGTCGAATTGGACATAACAGCACACGGGCAAAAGAGCCAGCGTCAGGACGCCCCAGATGCCCACGACCCACCGTTGCCGGCGTCGATTCATGGAGGGGAGCGTAATCCAAACCGTGTGCTCGCCTTTTATCACCCAATGCGGCAGCCACAGGAAGGCCATAATCAACGCGGCGGCCAAGCCAATGATGGAGAAGACGGCCAGTTGACGCTGGATCGGGATGCCGGACCCAAGCAGAACCACGAACACCCCGACGGTGGTCAGCCAGGAGATCGTCACGGGCACGGCCAACTGGGCCATATTCTGGGCCGGAGTGTGTTCTTTGTGGCGCAAGGCAAAGAAGACCTGCAAGCCGTAATCGACAGCCATCCCCATGAGCACGGCGCCAAACCCTACCGTGATGGCCGACATGCCGCGGCAGACAAACGCCGTCAGGGGCACCGCCACCAGCACCGCCAGGCTCGGCACAATGAAGACGAACACGGCCCGCCAGCGACGCAGCAACAGCAGGAAAACCACGATCAGGGCGATGGTGGAGACGACAAAGACCACCACCAAGTCCTTCTTGATCGTCGTGGCGTTGGCCACGGTGTAGCGATGGGCGCACACGAGATGGGCGTGGATCGGGGCCGCGACCGTCGCCGCGATCGCCTCATTCACATACTGCAACATCTGTTCGCCGGTGCGGGAGTCGCCCATGGGCACCGGTGTCTCCGCCACCAGGAGAATATGCTTGCCCGTCGGGTCGGTAAGAAACCCTCCTTCAATCCGGGCATCAGGGAGCATGGCGACACCGCCCAGCTTGCGAAACACCTGGTTGCGGAATTCGAGCGGATCGCGGCCCAGCCATTGCCGCACCCACGTCCCCTCGGGGCCGATGAGGGCGTTGAAACTGCCCTGCAAGGTCTTGGTCACCTGCTCCGGCGCGATCTTGGCCGCCAGGGCCGTCGCATCTTCTTCCGTGAAAAGTTGCGGCGCATGGGCGCAGAGCCAATCCAGCAAATCGGTCCCCATCTTCATGGATAGGCTGCCCAGCACTTTGGAAATCAGCGGCGGGGAGTTCGCCAACGCGGAATTCGGCGTCGGGGACGGTCCCAGCCGTTCGCTCAGACGTTCCGCGGTCTCGGTCAAGAGGGGAAGCTCATCGCTCTCCTCGGCCTCCAGATCGATCAGGACGCTCCGCGTAAAGGGTGACGCTTCCAGCAGCCGATAGCCGGCTAGGAACGCTGGATCGTTGTCCGGCAGCATGACGACCACGTCTTCCTGCATCGGTATCCGGCGCGAGAGCAGCCCGCCAATCAGCGCCAGCCCTGCCAAGCCGATCGTGACCATGCACCACCGGCGCATGCCCACCTCATAGACCCGCTGGGCCGCGTGCTCCAACAGGCTCGTTCCTGTCCAGCCGAAGAACTTCAATCGTTACTCCACACTAACGCATGCATGCCAACGACCATCCCAAGGCCTACGGCCTTGAGGCTGCCACCCGGACCCCGCAGGATGGGCTTCAGCCCATGCTGCTCTTGTCCGGCCGCCCAAGTCTCCGCATGGGCTAAAGCCCATCCTACTTATGCTTTTCTTCCGACTGCACCCACACTTTGAGCGTTCCCCCGGCCACGACATGACCTTCGCAAAGGATCTGTCCATCAATCAGGTAGAAACTCCCGAACGAGCAGGACGATTTGATCCTGACCAGGAGCGGCTGTCCCGCGGCCGGACGACGCTCGACTCGGAAGTCGCTAACCCCTACCAGGTAGCCGAGCTCGGCCGGTTTGCCGGCCTTTTGCTGGTCGTATCCCTGGGCGGCGGCATACGTCTGGGCCACCATTTCCAAGAGCACCGCCGGCTCCAGCTTCCCATCGGGCCCCACGCCGACATCCCCCGCGTTCAGGGTCCCCTGGGCCTCCGCGTAACCGTCTTCCACGCGTAACAGCGACTGAATCAGCCGCAGGGGCGGGCGGTGAAGCATGTAAGTTTCCGCATCGGCGGGCAGGCCCATGATGTCAATCCTCAAGATACACGCTGAGATCGTCGAGAAGCTGACTGGAGAAGAGCAGCTTGCGGAACCGCACGAGCTCATCGTGAAAAACTGTCCGATTGTCGTAGACTTTGAAGTGTTCCGCGAGCCGCTTGTAGATGCGGCGGCAGCCCTGGCCGAGACCGGCCGCATTGCGGAACGATAACGCCTGCAAGTCCGCGAGCACCTCCACGGTCAGGACGTGCTTGGCGTTGCTCACCGACTTGACCGCCTTGCGTGCAGCGACCGTGCCCATGCTCACCACGTCCTGGTTGGACGCGTTGCAGGAGATCGAGAGAGTCCCCACGGGGTTCGCCAGATGCCGATTCTCGGCCGTGGTCGAGGTGGCGACGTACTGCGCCCCCATGAATCCCATGGCCAGCCCCGCCGGGCCGGCGATCAGCAGTTCCGGCAGGCCTTCGTTGAGGTGCTTGTCCAGCAGCTTGTTGATGCGCCGCTCGGAGAGGGTGCTCATCTCAGCCACCGCCATGCACAGCGAATCCATCGCAAAGGCCACGCTCTGGCCGTGGAAGTTGCCCCCGTGAATGACCTTCTCCTTCTCCGGGATCACCACAGGATTGTCATTGACGGAGTTGGCCTCGATCTCGATCGTCCTGGGCACTTGTTCGATCGCCTCCTGCACCGGGGCCAGGATCTGCGGCGTACAGCGGATCGAATAGACGTCCTGAACGTTGACATCCGTCTCGAACGAGATGCCGTCGGCACACCCTGGCGGACGCGGTCGTGAATGTCCTGGCGGCGCATGACATTCCGTGAGCCCTGGTAGAGCCGGCGGATCGTCGCGGCAACCTGCTGCTGGCCCGGATGCGGTTTGACCCGGTGCAGGTCCTCGTCGAAGGCATCGTCGATGCCGCCGAAGATTTCCAGCGCGAAGGCCGCCGTCGCGCAGCTCAGGGTCAGGAGCTTGCGCGCCCCGAATAGAGCAAAGGCCGCCAGAGCCGTCATGGCACTGGTGCCATTGATGAGAGCAATGCCCTCCTTGAAGCTAAGGCGGAAGGGCTGAAGGTGTTCCGCCGCCAGGGCCGCGCGGGCGGTGGTCAGTTGTCCTTTGTAGTAGGCGGCTCCCTCTCCGATGAGCGCCAGCGCGGCATGGGCCAAGTGGACCAGGTCCCCGAGGCGCCGACACTGCCGCATTCCGGGATGTAGGGGGCAATGCCCGCATTGATCATGTCCCGGATCATCTCCAGCAGTTCCACGCGGACCCCGCTGTAGCCTTTGACGAGGGTGTTGAGCCGCACGGCCAGGACGGCCTGCGCGATGTAGTATTTCAGGGGATCGCCCAGCCCGGCCGCATGGCTGCGGATCAGGTTCACCTGCAAATCGCCGAGATCGTCATCGGCGATGATCTTGTTGCACATGGGGCCGAAGGAGGTGTTCACGCCGTAGATGATCCGCCGCGCCGCCACTTCCTGTTCGAGAAACGCCCGGCTGCGCCGGCAGCGTTCCAGGGCCGCAGGCTCCAGGGCCACCGCCTTGTCGCCGATGCCGATCGCCACGATGTCATCGATGGTTAGATCGTTGCCGTTGAGAATGACTTGGGGCCGCGTCATGCGGAGATTGTTTCTCCTTGTGAACGATAATCGAACAGGAGCACGGGCTTGCGGCGGCCTTCAACCACCGTGCGCTTGCGGATTTCGTCGGCCGGAGCGAGAACGACGTCCAGCTTCACCCGGACCCGCCCACGAATCCGGTCGGAAATCTCGCTCTCGCGCAGGTGTGCTCCGTCCTCTAACCCGACAATAACGCGGACGCGGTCCGACAGTTCGTGATCCTGGTACACTTCCAAACAATAATTGCGAACTCCCGCCAAGCTCTGCAAGGCGGCAAAGATGTCCGTGGGGTAGAGCGTTGTGCCGCGCACCTTCAGCATCTGCGCCTTGCGGCCCAGGACCGGCCCCATCCGGCACGTTTGGCGGCCGCAAGGGCACGGGTCCGTCAGCAGCGTGGCAATATCGCCCGTGCTCAGCCGCAGCAGAGGCATGCCCGTCACTTGGAGGGGCGTCGCCACTACTTCTCCCGGCGTGCCCGGCGGCACCGGCCGGCCGGCCTCGTCAAGAATCTCTACCGCAATCAAATCCGGCAGGACATGCCCGCCCCGGCGACCCTCGACACATTCCGTGAAGGACGTGGCCATCTCGGTGCTGGCATATGTGCTCAGCACCTGGGCTCCCCATACGTCGTGCAGGCGCCGACCCAGCGCCGACAGCGACAGGTCCACCTCGCGCACCGGCTCGCCAATGCACAGCAGCTTCCCGACCCCCAGCCCCGGCACGTCCACGCCGCGCCTTTGCAGCACACGACTCGCTTCCAGCAGTGTCGAGGGGACGCCGATGATCGCAGAGGGCTTATGCAGCAGGATCGCTTCGCTCAGGACGGCAGGGTTGCCGGCGCCGGCGCGGATCGCCGTGGCGCCGAGGCGGCGGAGCCCTTCGAAGTAGGCCAACCCCGCCATGAAACAGCGGTCCAAGGCACAGGCCACGACCACGCGATCCCGGGCCGTCAATCCCGCCGCCAGGAAGCACGATTGCTCGTTGTATCCCAGGCGCTGCAGGTCCCGTTCCGTCTGGAGCAGCGCCACGGGGGTCCCGGTCGTGCCGGAAGTCTGGCAGACGTCCACCACCTGCTCCTCGGGCACGCACAACAGCTCGCTGCCGTGCTCCGCCAAGTCCGCCTTGGTCGTCACGGGCAGGCGGCACAAATCTGCCACGCAGCGAATGTTCTCCGGTCTTAACGCCGGCCCGATCAAAGCGCTGGCGATAAAAACGGGAATGCTCATAGCAATAGTGAACGTGCTGAACCAAGAGCTGGTTCGTGCACGCCGAGATCGTCTCCGGGGACTCGAACGGCACCCTGGGACCGCCAATCTCCTGATTGGCTCCTTTCCACCTGCCGTCCGTGACAATGGAAGGCGCGGACTTGTTCCAACAGCCAATCGGGATAGGGCTCCCAAACGCGATGGATGGCGTTTGGGGACCCAGATTGGCGGTCCCGGGAGATGTTTCCCCAGCGTTATCAGGACCGGCTCCGCGCAAGGCATTCTCCCATCAGTTTTTTAACGTGTTTGCGCAGCTCGATATGCCCGAGGTCGCCGGGAAAGGCCGCCGGATCGACTGGCTCCAGGCACTCCAACTGCACGTCCGCCGGCACCATCCAGCAACGCCCGGGGGGCAACATCCGGTTGGTCCCGCTGATGCAAATCGGCACGATGGGGACGCGGAGCCGCACCGCCAGTTTGAAGGCCCCCGAATAGAAGCGGCCCAGCCGGCCATCCCGGCTGCGATGGCCCTGGGGAAACAACAGAATGGAGCGGCCCTCGCTTACGATCCGGCCGATCCGTCCCACGATCTCGTCCCACGGCAGCCGTTCCACGTCTACGTACTGGGCAAAGCGCATGAAGGGCGCGTACCACGCCAGCTTGAAAGGCCAGGAGCGCAGGCAGATCACCGACATCGAACACCGGCAGGGCCGAAAGAAAGAAGATATCGAAAAAGGACAGGTGATTCGCCACGTAAATGCACGGCCCCGCCCGCGGCGTCCGCTCGGTCCCCACGACCCGCAAGCGGACAAACGGAGACACGATCCAGAGCCAGCTACGCCCATACATCCAGATGAAATGCCGCGCGATCTTCGCCACCGGCCACCGGGTCGCCACGAGCCAGAGGACCAGCAGCAAGGGAGAGAGCGCCAGTCGCGATCAACGTCCCTACCAGCATGAGGGTCAAGACCCAGACGTTCATCGCGACGATCATGCACCAAGCCAATCCCGTCGGTCGTGTCCCGGGCCTGAACCGCTTCTGTGCCGTATGTCCCCATGTGCTACGCGCTCCAACCGTCTGGCGACTCGCCGCCGCCCGCAGGGTCTCACCGCGTTGACGGCGCCCTTCCAGCTCGCGTTTCTTCTCGATGACGAGGCGATGCAGATCGCCGAGGGTCCGCACCTCGCGCACGCGCGGCTCCTCCCGGAGCGTGACGCCGAAGGCCTGCTGCAACACCACCACCACGTCCACGAAGTCGAGACTGTCGAAGCCCAGACCCTCCACCAGATGCGCCTCCGGCGTCATCGCCGCAGGGTCCAATTCGAACTCGCGGGCGAGACTACGATTCACCAGTTCAATGATTTCGCTATCGGTCACTAATCCATCTCCTGATAACCAGGGCCGAGTTGACGCCCCCCAGGGCGAAATTGTTCGAGAGCGCCGCCTCCACCTGCCGGCGCTGCGTCTGCCGCAAGAGGTTCAGACGCCCGCACGTCTCGTCCGGCTCGTGCAGATTGCGCGTGGGCAGCAGCACCCCTTCGCGCAGCATCAGGAGCGTGGCGATCAGCTCCAGCGTGCCACAAGCGGCCATCGTATGCCCCATATGGCCTTTCAAGCTGCTGACCGGAAGGTCGCGGCCGAACACGCTCTCCACCGCCTCGCACTCGGCGCTGTCGCCGCGCACGGTGCCCGTGGCGTGGGCGTTGAGGTAGCCGATTTCCTCTTTGGCGAGTCCGGATTCCTCCACGGCGGTCCGCATACACTGCCGCATGGATTCGGGGCCCGGGTTGGCGATGTCCTCCGGCGTGCTGTTCACCGCGAAGCCTCGGATCTCCCCCAGGATCGGGGCGTTCCGCACCTGGGCATGCTCCAGACTCTCCAGGATGACCACGCCGGCCCCCTCGCCGCAGACAATCCCATCGCGGTCGCGGTCGAAAGGCCGCGGTGTCAGCTCCGGCCGATCGTTATAGGCGCGGGACGATGCTTCCAGCGTGTCGAACACGCCCACCGTCAAAGCGTGCAGCTCGTCCGCCCCGCCGCAGATCATCACGTCCTGCTTGCCCAGCGCGATGCTCTCGGCCCCCAGGCCGACGGCGATCGTCCCGGTGGCGCAGGCCGCCGAAGGGGCCAGCAGCCGGCCGCGAATGCCCAAAGCCTGGGCGACATTCGCCGCACAGGAGCTGTTCATGATTTTGAAGAAGTGCGTCGATTTGACGCCGGTGATATCCCGGTCCTTGAGCACCTCGCCGAACAGGTACTCGATTTCAAAGGTGCTGCCCGTGGTCGAGCCGAGGCACACGCCGGTGCGAACGTCCCACACCTGCTCGGGTGCCAGAGCTGCCCTCTGGATCGCCTCGCGGGCGGCGATCGTCGCGTAGATGGACATCTTGGACATGTACCGGCGTTTCTTGCGGTCGATCCACTGGCCGTCCACTTCCGGCACTTCCGCGGCCACCGTCGTGCGTAAGCCCTGCACCTGGGCCAGGGCGGGACAACGGCGCACGGCCGTCCGCCCCTCCAGCAAGGCCTGCCACATGACCGGCACACCGCTGCCAAACGGGGTAACCGCCCCGCAGCCCGTGACGACCACGCGACGCGGCCCTCGATACTCTGGTGTCAATCCGAGACTCATGCGATGATGCAACTCTCCGTGAGAAAAGCTCGCACAAGACCCCCAGGACGCCCGGCGCGACCACCGCTTGGCCGGACAGATAGAGTCCCGGGACCGAGGTCCGGGGCAGCAAGGGCATGTCCACCAGCCGGTGCTTGACTCCATACAGGCCTCCTTCCGGACTGCCGAGCCGGTCCCGGAACGTCAGAGGCGTCGCCACATCCAGCAGTTCAAAGCCGTCGAGCAAATCATGGGCACAGCTCGACAGACGCTTCATCAGCCGGTCCGCCAATCTCGTCTTCCAGTCCTGGTACTGGGCGGACCGCTGTTCTCCAGCGGCCGCCCTGATCGAGTCCGGCACCTCCGCCAGGCGCGCCGGACAGATCACCGACACGCCGGCCTTGTCCACGGGAGAACTGATAAAGAGAGGACGCTCTTCGATCGGCAGGTGCATCCAGTCACAAGTCTCCTGCGGCTGGCCGGCGACGATCAGATTGCCCGAGAAGCCCACCGAAGGGCAACGCCCGTACAGAACGACCGCCGACGGTGTCTCTTCGAGCTCGCGAATGCGCCGGCGATACGCCGGGGAAAACGCGTTCGGCGGCGTCATCTCCAGCAGGAGCTTGGGATGGATCGTGCTGAGGCAGCGGACCGCCGGCAGCCGCACACCGGTTTCCAATTCCACGGCGGTGAACCGACGCTGCTCGTCCAGACAAATCCGGGAGACCTTCTGGCCGCAGAGCAATTCCACGCCCGCTTCCCCCAGCGCCTTCTCGAAGGCCTCCACCCACGTCCGGCCGCCCCCCCGGATCAGGCAGGACGATTCATAGTACGAGCCCACGACCTGGCTGTGGAACAGCAAGGAAGTCTCCTGGGGGGCGGCGCCGTAGAGAATCCCATGGGCACTCAGAAGACCCTGGAGCACGGGATTACTGGTGCACTCGTCGAGCGCCTCCTGGAGACTGCGTCCGGCACTGAGGAAGAACATGCCAAGGCTCGGGGGCTCCAATCGCGACGTGTGGCGTTTGGTGGGGCTCCCCATCGCGATGAATCGCGATTGGGCCGGCCGCGGTCGCAGGAACAGCGTCCGGCTCTGCTCCCACAGCGACCGCACCTGGGCCAGAAACGTCCGCACCTTCCCGCCCTCCGCGGGAAAGGCACGGCACAAGTCCCCTTCGAGCGCCTCCCAACCTTGCGGAAAGCGAAAATCGAACGCCGGTTTGAGAAAACGAACATGATCGACCGTGTCCGGGATCCGAATGGTCCCGTCCAAGGTCCCGGCCAAGCCCAATTCCTCCAGCAGAGTGTCGCGTCAATCCCTCGGGGCCCATCGAGCCGACATAGTGAAAGCCGGAATCGACATAGGCGCCCTGCCGGACAAAGCCCCACAGCGCGGGCGACAGGTGCGCAGATTGTTCCACCACCACGACCCGCTCGCCGTGGCGGGTGCAGGAGCGCACAGGCCAATCCTGCCACCCCCCCGCCAATGACGATCGTGTCATGTCTGGGAACCATGGAACCGCCAACCTGCTGCACGTCCGTTCTTCAGCCGGCAAGTATAACCGGTCACCCTGTCTCTGCAAGGGATATTTTCCCGGGGCGACTCAGGGAGCGCGACCGGCATTCCTGATAGATGCAAGCCTCTTCGTGGAGCGAGCGTCCCTGTCGCCTATTCTTTGGCGCCATGATCGTTAGAGATGTCGTGCGAAGACGCACGACCAGAGGGCCGAGCGAGGACGCTCGCCTCTACGAGGAGCGCACGCAGGAGCACAACAAGGAAATGCCTCACTCCTGGGGGGGCGATCCTGCGGATACTGGGAGAAGAAATCCCAGATGACCTCTGCGGCGTCGAACGTCCGGAGCGGATGTTCTGGCGGCAACTGTCGGCAGTTGCATGCTCCCGGCCACGCGTGTTCCCAGTGATCCAGGATGTAAAGAGAGGCCCAGGTGTCCCCCTGGCATCGCGCCAAGTCAGGAGGGACGGGCCCCCGTGCGGATCGCCACTGATTTGGGGCGTGGGGTGGCAGCCGCAATAGCGGGCCCAGAGTCCGACGGAGTCGAACACCGACACATAGCACCGTCCGCCGCTGGGAAGCGCCGGCCCGCCCGCAAAGGGGACGCTCTGGTCCTGGCGGCCGTGGATCGCCAGCAGAGGCACCGGCGTCTGCGGCGGCCCGTCGGTACGTCTCCGCCCCCTTGCCTTGGCGTTCCCGATCGAGCCGGAGACGACGCAGACGGCCGCAACCTTCTCGCTGTTCTCGGCGGCAAACTGGTACGCCAGCATCGCCCCGTTCGAATGGCCCGCGACATAGATCCGCTGCGGGTCGATGCGCACCTTGCGTGCGACGTCGTCGATCACGTAGCGGAGGAACCCCACGTCATCCACGTGATCCTTTTCCGCGAGTCCGCAACAATGCCCCGCATTCCAGTGCTGCAGATGTCCGAGCACGCCGATCCCGTTGGGGTAGGCCACGACGAAACCGGCTCGATCGGCCAAGTCGCTGAATCCGGACTCCGTCTCGAAACTGCCGGCCGTGCTGAAGGCGCCGTGCAGCGCCACCACCAGCGGCCAGGCTTTCTGCTCGTCATAGTTGGCCGGAACGTGCAACAGGTAGGTTCGCGGGGATAACCGGTAGCGCAGGGGCGTCGTTTGGAGATACGTTCCCGACGCTGGTGTGCCGCGCGGGTCCGCGGCAAGTCCCTCGGCCAACAGGGCAACAACCGCGGCCCAGAGAAAGACCATCCGGGGGAGAACGGAATGGAGAGAGGGGGTCAGGTGGGGCATGGAACGTCGCGGTGTCTTCATGACGCCCTCCATCGTATCAGCGGTTCTCGACAGGCTCGGACCGGAGCGATTATCCGTACTGATACGATGGGCAGGAAGACACGGCGCTCAGTGAATTCCGTAGTTGGCGGTCGGATTTTGGCAGGAAGCCCTACGAAGCCAAGCGCAAAGCAACCA
>CAVVRJ010000009.1:0-8661 GCA_963750205.1 uncultured Planctomycetota bacterium | reverse complement strand
AATCAAAGGTGAGCTGTATGCGCTCGGCAGGTCGTCAGATGCCGAGCGGGTTGCCGAGGATTGCTTCCGTCACGCCCTCGACTGCGCGCGCCGCGATGGGACTTTGTCCTGGAGCTGACGATCGGCGACCAGCCTGGCGGCTGGCCTAACCGGGGACCGCGGACGTCGCGCCGAGGCACTTGACGTGCTTGCGCCGATCCGCGACCGTTTTACAGAAGGCTGGGCCACGACTGACCTGCGAAACGCTCTCTGCTGAGAGAATTGGCCTAATCTTGCTGTGTCATGAATTGTCGAGCGGTCCCGGCGTACACGGGGAAGGCATTTACGTGTTGTGACCACGAGGAGTATCGAGGGCCGGCAGCAGACCAGGGAGACCGTCCGAAAGGTGACCGAAAGGTGGGACGGTCAGGCGAATTGGCGAAACGGGCGTCGTGCCCAGCGCTCAGCGACGGAATAGTCTTGCTCGAAGTGCTGTTCGCGACAGCGGTTCGAACCTTCAACATCAGATGCGCTTCTCGCGGCGACCAGCGCATCTGTTGCTTCGCGCCCATTCGGCGATGCAGCAGCCATTGCACGGTGCTTTCTGTTGGCGCCGTTGATATTGGCTCCGCGTCGTGACGCGACGCCGCTTAGTCGATGATCAGTTCCGCCTGCATGGCCATGTATACGTCTCCAAACCACGCAAGAGTGTGCCCACCTTGCCCGCAGTCGCACCCGCAGGCGAGGCTATGGCAGCGATCGCGTCGAGCGCTGCCACATACCGCTGATGAGATCGAGCGCCCGCTCGACCTGCCCGTGCCACAGACGCCAGCGGATGTGCTCGACGGCATCGGCGAAGCAAGCGCCTTCTTGGCGGTCTTCGTTCGTGATGTCAGGCCAGCCTTTGACTGCCTGGGCGACACGCTGAATGGCTCGCTCTCAACAGTCGTGTCACCAGCCGCCATTTGAAGGAAAGCTAGCTAAGAACAGGACGTGCCGTTTTCCGGTTCGCGCCGGCCAGCCCGCATCGAGTCCCCTCAGGCGCGCCGCATTGCCCAAAATAACTGTTCTGAGCAGTTCCAGCGGAAGCGGCCCGCCGTTTGGCGCGGCCAAGCGACCATCCAGCCCCCGGCGTTCCTCACTGTAATGGGCAATTCAACCAATCAGCACCCGGTTCCGGCTGCTCCCGCAGCGTCGAAAGGAGGCTTCTACTGCCAAATGGCCCCGGGTGGTACTACTGTTGGGTCAGGGCCAAGTGAGGGCAGGTAGCCGGCGTCGAGCAGGTCCTCAGGGGAGAGTTCCAGGACTTCCTGGCTCAAATCGTCGCAGAGCAGAGCCAGGATGAGGTGCGCATAGAGCCACGATCGTGAGGCACGCTCGGTGTGCGTGGGCATGCGATCGATGTGCAGCAGGGATTTCAGCCGTTTGAAGGCGAGTTCGATCTGCCAGCGCAGCCGGTAGACCGCCAGGATCGCCTTGGCGCTGTATCCGTTCCTGGGCAAGGAGGTTGCCAGGATCATGAGCTCCGCCGCGATCAGGCTGCGCGGGTCCAGTTGTTGGCCCTTTTGGATGGCGGCACGGCGCAGCGTCGCGCGCGTGGCTTCGGCCGCCTCCGGCGTCTTGCGCTGGACGATCAGACGCACGGCCAAGGCCGGCTCCCCGGGCCGACGTGGGCGCGCAGGTTCACTTCATGCGGGCTGGCATCGGCGGGGAGGCACCGGTGCCATCTCCGTCGCCATCGACAAAACCGGCGTGCAGACCGGGAGGGCGACGGACCTCGCACCGAGCACGAACCCGCCTACGCCCAAATGAAGACGGGCTCCGATAGCGCCCGTCTGGGTATTGTTCAAAACATCCGATTTGACGCGGGCCACCACGAATTTGCGCTCGCGACCGCCCCGCCGACAGAGGCGTGGTCGTTTGTCGCTACTTCTTTGTCGAAGTAGACGCCTTCTTGGACGACGGCCGGCTTCGCCTTCGGCTCGGCCGCCGGAGCCGCCGGAGAAGTGGACCGCTGCCGCAGATTGACCACAATCTCTACGCGGCGGTTCTTGGCCTTGCCGTCCGCGGAGGCGTTGGAGGCAACCGGTCGGGCCGCCCCGCAGGCATCCGCGCGAACCTGCTTGTCGGGAATGCCGTGGTCGATGAGATACCGAGTCACGGACAGGGCACGCTGCGCCGACAACTCCAGGTTGTCCTTCCACTGGTCCTTGGTCTTCACGATCGGATCCGTGTCCGTGTGGCCCACCACATCGACGTCCTTGCTCGCGTACTTCTGCTTGATCACAGACAGAATCTGATCGAGTTCCTTGCTGGTGGCGCTCTTGAGCGTCGCCTTGCCCGAATCGAACAGGATCTTGTTCTCCAGCGTCACGGTGATCGTGCCGGCGGCGGCATCGAAAGCTACGTTCCATGCCCTCGAAGCCGGTCGCCTGGGCGGGCGTCTTGTGGGCCTCCTCGATCTGCCGCTGCAACTCGTCGATCGTCTGCTGGTCCTGCGCCACGCGGTTGGCCAGCTCCTGTTTCTCGGTCTCCAGATTCTCATACCGGCCCTTGAGATTCTGATGCTCGACGTTGAGATAGTCGTACTTCTTCTTGTAGTCCGTGCAGCCGGACATCAGAGACAAGGCGACGACGGTGACGAGGGGAACGATGAGCTTCCTGTTGACGATTCGCATGCGGTACCTCCCTGCAAACGCAAACCCTGCCCTGCCGCGATCCCCTCAAAACATTAAGGAGATGCGGTTAAGGATCCAATCGTGGAAGATCATAACGGTCAACACGGCACATGACAAGAAGGGACCATAGGGAATCTGGCGAATTTTTTTGAAAAACATTTGGAAAAGTGCCCAACCCAGGCCGAAGAACGGCGCGATAAAAAAGGCAATTACCACCATGATCGGACCTATCACGGCCCCGGCCGCCCCCATCAGGTGCACGTCCCCCAGCCCCATCGCCTCTTTGCCGAAGGCCAGCGTCCCCAGGATGCGGGTCGTCCACACGGTGGCACAACCCACGAAGTAACCGAACACGCTGCCCAGCAGACCGGCCACCGCCGGCTGGGCGAACCAGCCGCTCCACCACCGCCCCGCCGGTCCCGAAGGCCCCAGGAGCTTGCGTGCCGCGACGGCGCAGATGACGATCGGCAGTAGAAAAACAACTTCTCTCAGAGCTTCGAGCCGGTGATTGTATTGGGGCTCGTCGAAGGGCCCGGGCCCGACGGGCATGCGCACCGCGCCATCCGCTTTTTCCGTCGCCGGCTGGTCCGGCTCCTCCGTGACCGGCCGTCTCGTAGCTCCTCTTGAGGATACCGAGCCGAAGCAACAGCCAGCCTATGCCCAATCCCACAGCGGCCCCCAGCTGCCAGCGCCCCCGTTCCCGGCGACGCGACCGGCAAGAGCATATAGGCTCGCAGCGACTGCGGACTGATGATATACCCGGCGACGGCCGAGCCGATCACCCCCGCCGCCGTGACGAACCAGCAGATCGACAGCGGAATGATCCACAGTTCCAGATCGATCCCGGAGGCCGCGATAAAAGCGGAGAGCAGGATAATATGGAGAGCATAGATAAGCCAGGCACCCTCAACATGGATGCGTCGGCGTCACGTTCGTGTGAAAATAGACAAGATAGACGCCCACAAAGGTCAAGCCGGTCAACAACTCCACGATGATATAGCGCGGCGAAATCGGTCCCTTGCAGTGCCGGCACTTCGCCCGCAGCACGATCCACGACACCAGCGGGATATTGTCGTAGAACCGAATCGCCTGGCCGCAGTGAGGACAGGAAGACCCCGGATGCACGAGCGACTTCTCACGCGGCAGCCGGTAGATCACCACGTTGAGAAAGCTGCCGATGCAGCAGCCCATGGCAAAGGTCCAAACACACAGAATCCATTCTTGTGGCGACAAACTAATGACCCTTCATCAATCCTACTGCCTGTTTCGGCTGACCATGCCGGCCACTCGCGTCGGCAGCCCGAACAAGCGGATAAAGCCCTTGGCATCCGTCTGGTCGTACTCGGCGCCCATCTTGAAGCTGGCCAGGTTCATCTGGTACAGGCTGTTGGGGCTCTTGACCCCGGCCGGCGTGCAGCGGCCCTTGAAGAGCTTGAGCCGGACCTCGCCGGTAACATTCCGCTGCGTCGCGTCGATGAAGGCATCGAGAGCCTCGCGCAGCGGGCTGAACCAGAGACCGTAGTACACCAGCTCCGCGTACTTCAGCGCCACCTGCTGCTTGTAGTGCATGGTCTCGCGTTCCAGCGTCAGGGTCTCCAGGGCACTGTGGGCCGTCATCAGGATCGTCCCGCCCGGCGTCTCGTACACGCCGCGTGATTTCATGCCGACCAGCCGATTCTCCACGATATCCACCTGGCCTACGGCATGCACGCCGCCGACCGCGTTGAGCGTCTCGACCAGCTTGACCGGATTGATCGCCCTGCCGTCCAGCTTCACCGGCATCCCCTCGTGGAAGCCGATCCTCACATACTCCGGCCTGTTCGGCGTCTTCGCGACCGGATTGGAGATCACGAACAGGTCGTCCTTCGGCTCGTTGGCCGGATCTTCCAGGTCCGCCCCTTCGTGGCTGATGTGCCACAGGTTGCGGTCCCGCGAGTAGATCTTCTTCTTGCTCTGCTCGATGGGGATATGATGCTTGTGGGCATAGTCCACCGCCGCCTCGCGTGAGGTCAGCGTGAACTTCGGGTCCTTCCACGGGGCAATGATCTTCAGGCTCGGATCGAGCGCCATATAGGTCACTTCGAACCGCACCTGGTCATTGCCCTTGCCGGTCGCCCCGTGCGCCACCCCGGTCGCATGTTCCGCATGAGCGACATCGACCTGATACTTGGCAATCAGCGGCCGGGCGATGCTCGTGCCGAGCAGATACCCATTCTCATACACCGCTCCGGCCTTGAGCAGCCGCCAGAGGTACTCCTCGACGAACTCCCGCCGCAGGTCCTTGACGACGCACTTGACGGCCCCGCTGGCCAGGGCCTTCTTCTTGATCCCTTCCAGCTCGTCGCCCTGCCCCAGCTCCGCCGCGAACGCCACGACATCATATCCGTAGGTCTCTTTCAACCACGGCAGAATCACACTCGTATCCAACCCCCCGCTGTACGCCAGCACGACCTTTTCATTCTTCGCCATAACCAACCCTTCCAGCACAAAATGGAGCGAGCCTTCGCGCCCGCCACGAACCGTCGTGCCAGCCGGCACGACGCACAGAAAGCCGGATTATACGAGCCCAACAGGCGTCCTTCAACGCAATACCTCACGACGACGCCGGTGAAATTGGCTTCGTTTCACCAATTTCGCCGTGCGCCAGGCCATCCGCTGCCCTGGCACCACCCGCCCCCTGACCATCATCGGCGTCGCCCCAAATTGGGTTTGTTTCACCCGCTTGTTCCTCCACCGGCATTTCCGCAGCGGAGTTGGAATGGTGGAATGATGGAATATTGGAATGGTGGGCTACTCGGTTCGTAGTGACGTCGTCAGGCGTTCCCGCGTTTGTAGTGACGCCGTCAGGCGTTTCCGTAACATGGGCGTCCCGCCCATAAGTGGCATGGGCATCTTGCCCATGTTTCCCACCCACGGATACGCTGCCTGCGTCACGAGCGACACCGGCAGACGGATCTGGACTCCCGAACCCGATCTCCCGCATTGGGCCGCCCACCACCGCATTTGCGTCAAACGAAGCCAATCGCGCCGGTGTCACGGACTCTTGACCCGCCTGCAGGCGTGGCTCCGAACATGAGGCTTCTTCCGCCGTGACCGCCGCCGCGCGTGCCTGGCGTGCTTCCTGCTTCTTGCGCAGCTCGGCCATCGTTCGGTACAGGCTGCTCTCGATCCGCCGTTCATACAGCAGCAGCCGATCGAGCACCCGCGCCCGGGTGAAGTCCTCCACGACCACCCGGCCCCAAGCGAATTCGTCCTCGACCACGCCGCCAACGCTCCGATCCGCCTGGCTCCCCTTGAGCCGCTTCCACTCTTCGAGCCGAGCATCCAACAGCGGCGTGGGCGTCCCGTCATCCAGCGCCGCGAACGCCGCATTCTGGAGCCGTTCGGCCCGCCGCAGCCGCCAGGAGAGCCCGACGACCCGCTCCGCCAGCATCGCCTCCACCGGCCCGGCCGGGGCCAGGTCCGCCAGCATCCCCTCCCGGTAGAATTCGAATTCCTCCGGGTCCTCCCCCGCAATGACCGCCTCCTGGGCCAAAAGCCCATGCTTGACGGCATTCTGGGAGGCCCTTTCCTTACCCGCGGCCGTACGCGGACCCGTGGACTTGCGGGCATTGACACGATTGGCTCGAACCTGTGCTGTGGTCGCCATGATGATCCCCTCCTAATTTATCGACTATGATCCATGACGTATGATTCGCCGCCCCCACGGGGCGACACCTATGGAAGTTATACCATAGTTCGTGCCACCATTTCAACAACAATATAACAAATACGGCAATATTTTTCCGTCTCCTAACCCCTTATCCCGGCGGGACTAAGAAACCGCCGCTCAAAAACCTTGCCCGGGGATCGATATTTGCCACAGAGGTCACGGAGACAACGAAACCGCCGATCAACGCGGATGAACGCCGATCAGATAAGTGCGAGCCCAGTGCGGCCTCGCCGCGCTCGGCCGCAACCAAAAGAGATGCTCTCACAAAGACACAGAGGCACAAAGAAAACCGGTACGGAAATAGGCCCCAGAACTTCGTGGCTTCATGAGAGAACCAGTTCTTTCTGTCGGGGTTCGTGTGATCGGTGTGATTCGCGGTTGAGAATAGCCCGGGTTTCGGCCGGGTGCCATACCTACGCCGCGTAGGCATGTAAACGCAGGGACTTGAAAAGCAGAAGATGCCGTCTGCGCAAGACGCCAAGACCGCCAAGTCTGGAAGACGGATCACGGAAGGCGGAGGACGGCGTATTCACCACCGAGCACGCGGAGGCCACGGAGAACGGAAGGAATGTCACCCCCGAAACGTCTTTGTCGGGGGCCGTAGGCTGTCTCCCCCGGGATCGCCAATCTCCGATTGGCACTCTTTCTTATGCCGCTCGGGAGAGCGGCGTTCCCAGGGGCGGCAGACCCGAGACCATAACCCGGAATCGCGGACCAAAGCCGAGGAGCGTCAGTGTTCTCATGTCCATGCGACGACCGAGGCAAAACTCGCCGCGAAGGCAGGGGAAGCACTCTCCTGGTCACCCGAGCCCCCCAACTTGTGTCGTCTCGCCTGTCTGGGCCCTTTTCTTCTTCCACACCGAGAATGTGAAAGTGCGTGCCTGGCCCCGATTCCCCGCGGCGCGGCTTAACCTTCGATTTGACACTACCCTTACTAATACCCTTATTTGAGCGTACTACGCTTACTGCCGAACTGGCGCCAGCGTGCCCCCGGTCCCCGGCCCCGGCAAGTCACCTCGCCCGCCTCTTTCATGTCCGCCAACAATTTCCGGATCCATTCCCGACCCACCCCCGGGCAGGCCCGTTCGATGTCGCTGAGGCGGAACTCGCCCTTGTGCCTGGCTACTGCCTCTCGCACCATAGCCGCTTTGGCGCCTCGCGGCTCGGCCGTCTGCCCCACCCGACGTTCAAACTCCTGGTAGGCCTCCCGTAGAATCCACAGGACGTAGTTTATAAACGGCCAGGGATCGTGTTTGCCCTCGTGCCAGCCCGTCGAGCTATGCTCCAGCGTCTCGTAGTACCGCTCTTTGTTCTGCTCGATTAACCGTTCCAAGCTGATGTATCGCCCCACTTCCGCCCCCGCGTGGTAGCCTTGCAGGAGCAAGAGCAGTCGTGACACCCGGCCGTTGCCGTCCCGGAACGGGTGGATGCACAGGAAATCCAGGTTGAAGGCAGCCACCGCCACCAGCGGCGGGACCCACTTTTCCCGCAGGCAGTCGGTCCACAACTCTACGAGCTGAGCCATCGCGGCCGGTGTCTGTCTGGCGCGCGTGGGACGAAACCGCACACGCTCGCGACCATCCGCGAATCTCTCGATGATATCTGTATCCTTCTGCTTGTACTGGCCGGCGTCCCACACGCCAGCCCGCGCGAGCCGATGCAACGCACGAATGGTTTTCTCCGATACCGAGAGTTTGGCGTCCTTCGTGTGGATCAGGTTCAGAGCATCGCGGTAGCCACGGACCTCTTCCTCATCCCGGTCGCGCAAGGCCGCTTTACCGAACACCAGCGTGCCGACGCGCTTGGCATCGACCTCCACGCCCTCAATACGGTTACTGGAGACCGCACTTTCGATCAGCGCGTGTTCCCGCAGGGCTTTGAGCTTCTGCGGCGACTGCCGGGTATACAGTTCCTGACGTCCGAGAGCCTGCCCCAACTCTGTGAGCGACCAGACGGTGGCCATCGGCACGCCGCCGAGACCTTTCTGGAACGAT
This sequence comes from uncultured Planctomycetota bacterium, assembly GCA_963750205.1. Classification (GTDB taxonomy): domain Bacteria; phylum Planctomycetota; class Phycisphaerae; order Sedimentisphaerales; family Anaerobacaceae; genus PLanc-01. Next base: position 298 of record CAVVRJ010000009.1, on the reverse strand, counting down.
CGAAGCGTCATCATCAGACGGATTCCTTCAGTTAAGGCTTATCCTAATGCCCGACCCCGCGAATCGATTACCGTTTAAGACGTGCCCCCGGTTCCCCCCCCTGCCGCGGTCGCTATTCTACCCTTGGATCGCCCGGAAAGGCAAGGACAAACCTGGGACCGCCAATCTCCGATTGGCTATCCTATGCCGCTCGGGAGAGTGGCGTTCCCAGGGAACCGCAGATGAACGCTGATAAACGCCGATGCCTTCAGGTCAATGCGACGATCGCGGCAAAACTCGCCGCGAGGGCGGAGGAAGC
>CAVVRJ010000008.1:0-11853 GCA_963750205.1 uncultured Planctomycetota bacterium | reverse complement strand
AATCTCCCGGTTACCGCAGGTCCCAGCTTGTGCCGCCTTGCCTACCCGTGCCTGTTCCTTCTTCCACACCGAGCATGTGAAAGGGAATGCCTGACCCCCGATTCCCCGGACCCGTGATTCCTCTCAGAGGTTCATGGGCAGGCCGCGGTCGCGGAGGTATTCTTTCATCTGGCGGATGGTGTAATTGCCGAAGTGGGTGATCGAGGCCATGAGCACGGCGTCCGCGCCGCCGATGACTACAGCGTCGTAGAGATGATCAAGCGTGCCGGCGCCGCCGGAGGCGATGACGGGGATATTGACGGCGTCGGAAACCGCTCGGTTCAGCTCGTTGTCATAGCCGGCCAGGGTGCCATCGGCGTCCATACTGGTCAGGAGGATCTCGCCGGCGCCCAGTTCCTCCCCTTGCTTGGCCCACTCGACCACGTCGATATCCGTCGGCTCCGAGCCGGCCTTGACGCAGACCCGCCATCTCGGAGGACGGATGTCGGAAGGACGGAGGACGGACGCCGGAGGATGACGCTGTCTTTCGTTTTCCGTCCTCTGTCCTCTGTCCTCTGTCCTCTGTCTTCCAGCGCCGGGCGTCAATGGCGAGGACGACGCATTGATTGCCGAATCTCTGGGCCGCCTCCGCCAGCAGGTTCGGATGCTGCACCGCGGCGGTGTTGACGGACGTCTTCTCCGCGCCGCTGCGCAGCAGTTCGTCGATCTGTTCGATCGTGCGAATGCCGCCCCCTACCGTGAAGGGGATAAAGACGTTCTCGGCCACGCGCTTGACCATGTCCACCATGGTCTTGCGCGAGCGAATGGTCGCGGTGATATCCAGGAAGACCAACTCATCGGCCCCGGTGTCGCTGTAGCGGGCCCCCAGCTCGACCGGATCGCCGGCGTCGCGGAGATTCAGAAAGTTGACACCCTTGACAACGCGATTGTCTTTGACGTCGAGACACGGGATGATGCGTTTGGTTAACATATCCGAGAACCTGGTAGGGTGTGCACTGCACACCATCTTCCTTGCGCCGGCCGAGTGTTGTGTGCGGTGCACACCCTACCACTATCTCCTACATATCTTCTGGAAGTTCCGCAGCACCTGCAATCCCTGCGGGCCGCTCTTTTCCGGATGGAACTGGACGCCGTAAATGTGGGCCTTCTGGATCGAGGCGGTTAACGGAAAGCCGTAATCCGTATAGGCAATCTTCGCCTGCGGGTCCCGGACCTGGACGTGGAAGGAGTGCGCGAAGTAAAAATGTTTCGCCGGTCCCAGATCCGCGAAGAGGTCCATGTCCCCGGGCAACTCCACGAGGTTCCAACCCATATGTGGCACCGTCTGATGGGGCGGCAGCGGCACCACTTGGCCTTGGACCAGCCCCAAGCCCTGGTGCGGCCCGTATTCGCAGCTCTCCTCGAAGAGCAACTGGTGGCCGACACAGATGCCCAGAATCGGTTTGCCGGCGGCCGCGGCCTCCTGGACCGGTCCGGCGGCGGAGCCGAGCGCTGCCATCGCGTACCCGAACGCCGCCACGCCCGGCAGGACGAGACCGGAAGCCTGCCGGATCTGCGCCGGGTCCCGGCTTAACTCGACCTCACAACCAATATGGTGAAAGGCGTTGCAAACGCTTTGGACGTTGCCTACGTTATAGTCAATTACTGCAATCACTCGTTTATCATTTACTACTGGCGCTTTACTATTTACCATCTGGTCTTCAGCCTGTGACTCGCTAACGCTATCTTACGGGGATTATAAGTCAGAAAGCCTAAATAGTAAATTGAAAATGGTCGATAAGGGTTCCTATGTGCGGCATTGTTGCTTATTTGGGGAAAAAGCCGGCCCAACCGATCCTCGTGGAAAGCCTAAAGCGGCTGGAATACAGGGGTTACGATTCGGCCGGCATCGCGCTGCTCCGCGACGGCGGTATCAGCGTCAAGAAGACCAGCGGTCGTATCGCTGCCCTGGAACAGATCCTGGACGCTCCGCGCGGCGTGGACACTCTGGGCATCGGCCATACCCGCTGGGCGACGCATGGCGTGCCGAACACGATCAACGCCCACCCGCACATGGATTACACCGGCAAGATCGCCGTCGTTCATAACGGCATCATCGAGAACTACAGCACGCTGAAGACCTGGCTGCAAAGCGAAGGCGTGGCGTTCGTCAGCGATACCGACACGGAGGTGGTCTCGAACCTGATCGGCTATCTCTACCACGACGGCGCTCAGGCGGACCGCTCTACCGGGCAGACCCGGTTCGAGTGGGCCGTGCAACAGGCTTTGCAGCGGCTCCACGGCACTTTCGGGCTGGCGATCCTGTGCTCCGATTGCCCGGACACGATCATCGGCGCCAAGCGGGGCAGCCCGCTGATCTTCGGCGTCGGCAACGGCGAGTATATCCTGGCCTCCGACGCCGCGGCCATCGTCGAGCACACGACCCAGGCGATTTACCTGGCCGACAACGAAATGGTCATGATCGGAGCGCAAGGGTTCTATACCAAGACGATCGACAACGTGGTCGTGGCCAAGGACCTCAAGCAGATCGAGTTCTCGCTCGACCAGATCGAGCTGGGCGGCTTCGAGCACCACATGCTCAAGGAGATCTTCGAGCAGCCGGAATCGCTCAGTACCTGCATGGGCGGGCGGATCAACAAGCAATGCGGCAAGATCATGCTGGGCGGTATCGGCGACCATCTGCGCAACCTGACGCAGGCCAAGCACATCATCTTCACCGCCTGCGGCACCGCGTTTCACGCCGGGCTGGTAGGGGAATTCCTCCTGGAACACCTGGCCCGCATCCCGGCGGAGACGGAATACGCCAGCGAATTTCGCTACCGCAACCCGATCATCGGGGACGACACCATCGTGGTCGCCATCAGCCAGTCCGGCGAGACGGCCGATACCCTCGCGGCGGTCGAGCAGGCCAAGGAACGCGGCGCGACGGTCCTGGGGATCGTCAACGTGGTCGGCTCTTCGATCGCGCGGGCCACCGATGCGGGCATCTACCTACACGTCGGCCCGGAAATCGGTGTGGCGAGCACCAAGGCTTTCACCGCCCAGGTGGCGGTCCTGAGCATGCTGGCCCTGGAGCTGGGCCGGCGCCGCCACCTCAGCAGCGACGATACCGCCTGGTATATCAACGAACTGGCGCAGATCCCCGAGAAGATCAGCACGATCCTGGACCAGTCGAGCCATGTTCGGGAGATCGCCGCGGCCAACGCCGACCGGGAAAATTGGCTCTTCCTGGGCCGGGGGTTCAATTACCCGGTGGCCCTGGAAGGCGCCCTGAAGCTCAAGGAGATCAGCTACATCCACGCCGAGGGCCTCCCCGCGGCCGAGATGAAACACGGCCCGATCGCCCTGATTGTGGACGGCATGCCCGCCGTCTTCATCGCGACAGCCGGACCCCAATACGACAAGATCATGGGCAATATCGAAGAAGTCAAAGCCCGTGGCGGCAAAGTCATCGTCGTGGCCACCGAAGGCGACACGGAGATCGAGCGGCACGCGGACCATCTCATCACGATCCCGGAGGCCCCGGAACTCTTCCAGCCGATGCTCACCGTCATCCCGCTGCAACTGCTGGCTTATCATGCCGCCGTGCTGCGCGGCCACGACGTGGACAAGCCCCGCAATTTGGCCAAGAGCGTGACGGTGGAGTGAAACCTGCGGACGGGTTGGTACCGGGATGTTGCGATTCTCTAACTGTGCGACTGAACTCGTAGAGTGTGCCATGCACACCTTCTTCAGGGATTGGACGATCCGCCCTTTGGCAGGACAAATCTCACACGGACCGGCTCGAAGGGAAAGGTGTGCACGGCACACCCTACGCAACGCTTTCACACTGATCGAATTGCTGGTGGTGATCGCGATCATTTCCCTGCTGCTCTCCCTCCTCTCGCCGGCCCTGGGAAAGGCCCGCTCTCTGGCCCGTCGGACGGTGTGCTCGCACAACCTCAAGCAGGTGGGCCTGGCGCTGGACATGTACACACACGACCAGGAGGGGGCGTACCCCTGTGCCCAAGACCCCGTCTCGACGCAGCCGCCGTATTGGTTGTGGATGGGCCGGGGCTGGCGACACTGGGTCCAGCCTTACTTGAGCACCAGGATCGACGTGAACAACCCCTCGGTCCTTCTGTGTCCGGCGGACCGGACCGACCCGGTCAAGTATGAATCCACGAGCTACTCCTACTCCATGACCTTCTACCACAGCCCGGAGCAGATCGATGCCCTGAGTGCCGCGACGGACACCTACAGCAACCCGCAGCCGTCCGTGGTACAGCGGGTCGGCAACGTCGCCAGTCCCTCCGAGAAGATCCTCCTGGGCGAGTGGACGAGCAACCACGCACCCGTCGAGAACGACCAAGGCTGGTGGGACACGCGGGGAACACGCTGCTTCCTGTTGGCCGACGGCCGGACGGCTTTTCTGGAGGCCGGGAAGATTCGGCCGGCCCGGGATGGGTTGCCCGATGCGAATCTGACCGTGCACGGCGTCAAGGGCCGGGACCTCGGGCCGTGACGGGAACACTCGCTCGATGTCATTGCGAGCGAAGCGCGGCAATCTCAGGCGCGGGATTGCTGACGTGCTGCGTTTGTGTGCAAGGCGCCGAAGAGGAGCGAAAATGGACCTGTTTCTGGACATCTTCACCAAGGTGTTCTTCATTTTGTCACCGTTCTTTTCGGTCTCGATGTTCCTGGCCCTGTCGTGTGACCTGGACAGCCGGCTCCGCCGGCGCTGTGCCCGCGCACGAGCTTGGCCATTCTGGTCATCTGCTTCGTCGTGTACTTCTTCGGCAACCTGATCTTCCGGGTCCTTGGCATCACGGTCCCGGCGTTTCAGGTCGGCGCCGGGACGCTCCTGTTCCTCACGTCCATCCAAATGGTCTCCGGCCGGCTGTCGGAGATGGCCGTGGACGGCGATGAGGACTTCGCCGTTGTCCCGCTGGCGATCCCTCTGATCGTCGGCCCTGGGACCATTGGCACACTGCTTGTCCTCGGTATGGACATCAGTAGCACTCGTGAGAAGATCGTCGCCGGTTCGGCGATTCTTCTGGCGGTCGTGATGATCTCTCTTTTCCTGTTTCTCGCCATGCCCATCTCCCGCCTGCTGGGACAAAAGGGCCTACACATGATGACGAAGCTGACGGGCCTGATCCTGACCGCGATTGCCGCCCAGATCATCTTCACTGGTGTCAATGGCTTCCTCCACGGCGCCCATCCCTGACCGGCCTGTAATGTGCCCGCAAGTCTGGTAGGGTGTGCACCGCACACCATCGTCCCTTCCATTGCTTGGATTCTGGTGTGCAATGCACACCCTACCTCTTATGCTCCGCCGGCTGGGCGCGGGCCACCGTGAACTGTGCCCGCGAGCCAGTGGGAATGGCCAGAGTCTCCTTGAAGCTGACGCTGCCGAAATCCTGTAGAGAGAACCGTGACAGGGCCAGTTGCCCGTGCAGCACCGATAGCTCGACGTTCAGGCCCCGCACGCTCCTGCGAACAGAGCAGCTTCCCCAGGCATAGCCGTTGGACCAGAAGTACCGACCGTCCTTCGCGACAAAGGTCATGGTCTTGTCCACGGCCGAGTAGTGGAACGCCGTCAGGGCCAGTACGGCGGCCCAACTGGCCATCGCCCGCGCATAGTGATGGCCGCACTCGGCTTCGTCGAAGGGGCTGCGCTTCTGCCCGTCGTACCGGTCGCGGATGTTCTTGATGCACCGCAGACCCTGGTCCGTCTGACCCTCGTACAGCATGCCGACGGCGGCCGTGTACTCGAAGCCGGTCATCACCTCGCTGAAGTAGGGGAACGGGTTCTTCGGCCGGTCCTTGGGGTAGTCAGCCATCAGCAGCACCGCCTCGTCGCCGAGGGCGAAGCTGCGCATGCAGTTGAAGTGCCCATAGAGGTTATCCCGGTAGTTGTATTTCATTATGCTGCCGAGAGTTGTGCGCACATGAGTCTGGTCCACGAGATAGCCCAGCCCGCAAATATCAGCCATGTACTGGCCCACAAGCTGGTCCACCAAGCAGCCGGCCCCAAGCTGATAATCCGGGTGGGTCGGGTCTTTGGCTCCCATCCCGACCAGCAGGCTGGCGGCGATCTGGGATTCATCCTTCGGCGGGCGGATCTGATGCTCATAGTACTCCCCGTTGAAGAGGTTCCCATCGACCCATTTGCTGCCCCGCCCGAACAGGTCTTTGCATGTTGCGGCAAACTCGTTATCTCCGACCCGCCGGGCCATCTCCTCGGCGGCCCGCAACGCCCCGAGGTACCAGATGGTCATCTGCGGGTTCGGGCCGTAATACTCGACGTCCATCGTATTATGCTGGCAGCCCTCCATGACGCCGTCTTTGTCCGCGTCCCAGCCGCCCGGAATCCAGCAGAACTCGACTGCCTTCTTGACCTTCGGCCACAGCGTCTTGAGCATCTCGTCATCGCCGGAAAGCTGCCAATCGCGATACATCTTCATGATGCAGCCCATCTGCCCATCCGCGGCCGCCTTGTGGAACTCATGCGACCGATCGAGCGGCAGATTCACGCGAAAGCTCATAAGTCCTTGATCGTCCGTGGCTTGCGCGAATTCCACCTCGCGCATCATCTTGGCCAGGCCGCCAAAGAGAAACGCCGTCGCCTGCTCGTAGTTCCATACGTGCGTGCACGAGCCGTGACAGCAGCCGCCGTGGTTGCCGCAGCCTTCGAAGCCGTAGAACCGCCCATCCTCCGTGCGAAAACAGGTCTGGGTCCGTAGCGTGCTGAGGTTGAAAAGGGCGGCCTCCTTCACCGGGTCGGGCAAGGTGCTCCCGCAGAACGCGGCGACGAAGCCGACGGTCTTCTTCTCCAGATCGTCGAGTTGCGGCGCGACCCGCTCGGCTACGTCCCAAGCATCCTTGTACACCGTCGCGTAGTAGTTGCCGATCCGGTCCTGGTCGTTGTTCTTGGGTCGTCCAGGTGATCCGGTTCGGGAAATGCCACGTAATGAGGAACGTCACCGGCACGACTGCGTTTCGGCGGGCACCTGAATCGTCACGGCCAGCGAGGCCATCGGCATGTCGTCCTTCTTCCCGGCTTCCCGCTCATCGAGTTTGCCGTCCGTGCTGAAATCATCCCAGAAATCCAGCCCGGAACTGCCCCAGCCGCCGGGAAGCCACGCCATGCGATGGGTAATGCCGGTTGTCGCCGTGGTCGTCAGCGCGATGGTGCCCCACTGCGGTGCTCTCTGGGCGACGCCTTCCGACGCCATGAAAATGCCGTTGACCGTCTTGCCCTGGCGGTACTCATTGTGATTGGCCTTGCCGCCGGCGAAGAGGTCGCCTTTGTAGTCCTTGGCCTGGCCGGAGCCGTCGTTGCCGATGAAATTGGGCACAGTGCCACAGACCGACACCTCGAGAGGCAGATTGGTCTTGTTGCGGACGACATACCGCAAAATGGCGACGGGAATCCCGCTAATCTCCGGATCGCACGGCACGAGCGGATTGAACGCCTGCAACGTCACGTCCACCGGCATGTCCAAGTCGGAGAGCACGACCTGCCCGAGCGGATAAGCGGCCATGAAGGTGCACCGCCGAAAGCGGGGCAGGCCGTGGTTGGTGGCGGAGCTACCACTGGCGTCCTCATAGAGAGACGGGTCGATAGGCCCCTCCAGCCCTCGGGCCTGGGTCTTCCCTTTCGAGTCTTTCACGAAGATCGCGAAGAACGGCCCGAACGGTCCTTTGGGCGTGAACCCTTTGGCGGGCCGGTTCATGATCTCCCAGTCCCGCAGGTCGCCCCGGCCGCCGAGCGAGACGGTGCCCGTTCCGATCCCCCCGAGCGGCAGGGCAATCCGGCCCAGATGCTGCTCGTCATACCGCTTGAGAATCGGCCAATCCGCCGGCCTCCCCGCCGGCTCTCCCAGTTTCTGGATAGTCACCTGAGCATCAACGGGCGCTTTGGCCGCCCAGCTCACGACGCTCAGCCCAAGAACCGCACCCACGGACACCAAGAGCATCTTCCTCATATTGATCTCCCTTCAATCTCGCGACGTTGCACCATGTTCTGTCGACACCGGCCGTCTTCTCGACCGACACACATGTGGCCAGCATACCGCATCGGCCCCGTCGTGGGAAGTGTTCCTAATGACGCCACCTTGGTGGCATGGCCGCGAGCGCCCCATTTCTCTACGTTCCAGACGGGCGTGAACACCTCCACGCTGTATGCGCGGAGAAGATCTTCGATCAGGCCGGAGTCCTGACCGGCAGCCAGGGCGCGAATGGTCGCTATGCGAACCTGAGGGTCACGGTGATAGAGGAGCGCCATGATACGGATGCATACTCTCCTCCCGCCCCTAGGGCAGCATGGGCCACAACTTCCCTCTTCGGCCATTTACTATTCGCCCTCCACCCTTTAGAATCGGGCTTTCAGGCGGAACGCCGGTGCGACTGCCCCGGTCGGAGGCCGTGAAGCAGGAACTCGTCAGTCAGAAGCAGTGAATCGACAAGGACGCCCATGCTGAAAAATCATCCCCGGGGACTCATGGTTCTGTTCTTCACCGAGATGTGGGAGTGCTTCGGCTTCTACACCCTGATGGCCATCCTTACCTTGTACATGGGCAGAGAATTTGGGTGGGATGAGAAGTTCATCGGAACGAACTACGGAGTCTTCCTAGGCGCTGTCTACATCATCCCGATCCTGGGCGGTTTCCTTGGAGACCGTGTCTTGGGCCAACGGAACACGATCCGAATTGGAGCGATCTTGATGGCGTTTGGCTTTGCTGCCTTGGCGTTTTCATCAAAGGACCGAATTCCCTTCTTCTATGCCGGTTTGGGGCTCGTGGCCATGGGAACGGGTCTTTTCAAAGCGAACATATCGGTCCTTGTCAGCGGCCTATATGAAGAGGGGAGCAAACTCAAGGACGCCGCCTTTAACATCTTCTACATGGGTGTGAATGTCGGAGCGACACTAGCCCCGTTGGCCTCTACATATATTGACAAACAGCTTAGCTACAATGCCTCCTTCGCTGCGGCAGGAATTGGAATGGTGTTGTCATTGATCATTTTTCAGGTCGGGCGGAAGCACTTGGTCCCTGTACATGCTGGCGCCTCGAATGCCGCAGCTTCCGCCAAGAAAGAGGATAGCACGTCGTGTTCATCCGAAGACGGGCAGCGAATACTGTCGCTGGCCACACTTTTTGTCATCGTGATCTTCTTCTGGGTCGCGTTCTACCAGAATGGCTCCTCTTATACTTGGTTTGCGGAGCGTTCCACCCAGAAATCCGATGTTCTGAAACCCGAGACGTATCAAGTCTTCAACCCGTTTTTTATTCTGCTCCTGACGCCACTATTCTTGGCGGCGTTCGGCAAGCTGCGGGACAGAGGAAAAGAGCCGTCGAGCGCCGCGAAGATCTTCACTGGAATGTCCGTGATGGGGGTGTCTGTAGTCGTCATGGTTCTGGCCGCACTGGCCTGCCATGATCAGGACGATAACAGCGCCACGCCCCTGGCGATCCTGTCCTACTTCCTGGTTACCATCGCCGAAATCCTCGTTTCGCCGATGGGGTTGTCCTTTGTCACCAAGGTGGCTCCACGCAGAATGCGAGGGCTGATGATAGGTTTTTGGTTCAGCGCGACGGGAATCGGCAGCTGACACCGCAGGTTGGATGGCAGGTTACTACAAAGAGCTTCCGCATCATACGTTCTTCTTGATCGTTGCGGCATTTCCGTTCTTTGCCGCACTGTTGACGCTACCCTTCCTGAAACGGCTCAACAAGTTCTCGCGATAACGACCATCCCCTACCGCTTGCTCAAGCCCAAATGCCGTCGCATCTCCTCGCCGGAGAGCCCGCCCTCGGCGCGGTGTCGTGCGCGAGAGCGTTCGATGAGGGAGAGAAAAGCAGCGTTGGTGCTCAACGACACGGTTTCGAGAGCGGCGTTCTCGATTGCAACCAGGGCGGCAACAGGCTTCCCCTTCACGGTAACGATCACGGGCCCTTGCGCAACGCCCGCCGTGCAATCGCCCAGCGGGGCCTTCGCTTCTGCTTGCTCAACTATCTTCATAAATCAATGACTACTGCGGTTTGTGGAAGAAGCCGACGGTGGATTCCATGATGCGGGCCTGGAAGGCTTCCTGCTGGGTCTCGCGGCTCTGGTTTTGGAGGTCGTCGAGATTGGCCCGGCAGAACCGGCAGCCGAGGGTATTCAGATGGAACTCGACGAACTGGTGCCAGTCGGGGTCGAGCGTGCCGAGCATGTACGCCCCGATCGTGTTGCGCTTGGGGCAACTGAAGCGGTACGTCTCCCACAGGTCGGTCAGCAGATTCTCGAACTCTTCCGAGGTGGGGTCGGCCGGCAACTGCTGCTCGGCCACCGACTCGCGAATCTGCTTGAGATTGCGGTGCTTGATCAGGGCCACGGCCTTCTCGTCGAGGCCCATCGTGCCGGCAACTTTCTTGTTGGGAAGCTGACCATAGAAGAGCAGCTCGATGATCTGCAGGTCGCGGAGCTTCAAGGCTTTCTTCATGCCGTCGATCAATTCCGTAGGGCCCCGGCCAGGACCGCCTTCTGCCGGTCGTACTGCTCATCCGCCCGGGCATACCAGCTCGCCGTCTGGGCCGGGCTTGGGACGACGTCGAGGAGGTCGGAGGCCTCTTCCTCGGCATGACCCTCGCAGGCGTCCTGGATCAGGCAGACCCGCCGGGCCCCGGCACTGCGATAGCTGTCGATGATCTTGCGACGCAGGAGGGCAAAGAGGTAGGTCTCAAGGTCACACTCGCCCCGGTACTTGGCGATGCTCCGCAGGAACGCGACGAACGCCTCCTGGACCACATCCTCGGCGTCGGCACGCTGGGGCAGCTTGGCCCGCGCAAAACGCAGCAGCCGGCCTTGATAACGACTGACGAAATCCGACCAAACCTGCCCGTCGCCCTGCCGAATCCGGTCGATGAAATACTGTTCGCCCTTGGTTACGCCCATAGCGAGTTTCGAAGTTGGAATGTTTGATGTTTGAAGCGGGACGCCCTTAGAACCTCAAACTCGAAACTTCAAACTCACTTCACCACCATGAGGATCGAGATCACCGCCACGATGGCCAGGACAATCCCTGCGATCCTCAACGACCACTCATAATACCCCACGTGGCCATGTTGAGGAAGAAGTAAATCACGCCGATCAGCACAATCACGCCGATGACGGAGAATGCCATGCGGGCCCAGCTCATTCGCGTCTGGCGAAATTCGTATGTCTTCTGGCCGAACAGCTTACGAGCTTCGCAACGGAGACATCGATGAGCATCGCCTGCCGCCAGATCTTGCCCGCCGAGCCCTCGAAGCCTGGGCGAAGCGGTCGACAATGAAGCCGCCCTGGAGAACATCGGTCGTCGTGACCTGCGGAGAACCGGACCCAGCTTCCGCCCTCCACGTTCCACCATCGCCTCGCGCGATCCGGGCACAGGCATCATCCAGAACCTGCTGATTCGCTTCACTCTCACTGGTACATGTCCCATTAACGACCGGGCGACGATGAATGCCTCTGGGGCCGCGGCTGGCGAAGCTGGCGAAATCCTCCACCCAGGGCTTCGGGATGTATTCGGCCCGGTATCTCGCTTCTCTTTTTCCAGCGACGAACAGTGTCGCTTCAACGTCGCCCCTCTCGATTGCCGGCGTCCGCGACCTCCGTAAAGCCGTCCCGGACTCAATTACCACGTTGACCCCGCCGGAAGCGAACGGGGCAGCATACGTGTCGGGGGTAGCGTCTCTATGTGGACAAACTTGGTCTCCAGCATGCTTTCTTTCAGCACGTCCTCCATGGCGCGTGCGAGATAGGGTATAATCTGGGTCAGACATGGGTGTGATCAAGCTAATCGACTTAGCAATACGTAGTCGTTGTCAAGGTATGCATACACCA
>CAVVRJ010000007.1:0-24127 GCA_963750205.1 uncultured Planctomycetota bacterium | reverse complement strand
GCAGCCATCGCATCCGGGGCCAGGCCCGGCTCTTGGGATTTGCGGCCCTGGTGGGCATTGTCGCGGGGCTGGGCGGCATCGCTTTTATATCGCCACGCGCGTGGTGGAGCATTATGCCCTGGGGGTCTGGGCCGGCTACTACCCGCAGCCCCATCCGGGCGGTGAGCCTTCCTTCGCCTGGCTTACCGTCGTGAAGCATCCGTTCCATCCGTGGCTGCTGCTGCTGATCCCGACGCTGGGCGGCATCGTCAGCGGTCTGCTGGTCTTCACGCTGGCCCCGGAGGCGGAAGGGCACGGCACCGACGCCGTGATTGCCGCCTATCATTACCGCCAGGGCCAGATCCGCCCGCGCGTCCCGCTGGTCAAGATCGTCGCCAGCGCCATCACCCTCGGGACCGGCGGCTCCGGCGGCCGCGAAGGCCCCATCGCCCAGATCGGGGCCGGCTTCGGCTCCCTGCTGGCCAACCTGCTGCGGTTGCGTCCCGCGGATCGCCGCATGCTCATGGCGGCCGGCATGGGGGCCGGAATTGCGGCGATCTTCCGCGCCCCGCTGGCCGGGACCATGTTCGCCGCCGAAGTGCTGTACCGCTCCCCGAATTCGAGTCCGAGGTCATCATTCCGGCCGGGATTGCCAGCGTCGTCTCCTACTGCATCTTCGGCGCATACACGGGCTGGGAGCCGCTCTTTACCATACCCAATCTGGCGTTCAACAATCCCTTGGAACTGGGGCCGTACCTGCTCCTGGCGGTGTTCATGGCCTTGCTGGCCCTGCTCTACACCCGCTCTTTCTATGGCTGCAAGCGGCTATTCAGTCGTCTGCCCCTCCCCCGCCATTTCCGGCCGGCCCTCGGCGCTGTTCCTGACCGGACTGGTGGGTCTGTCGTTGTACTTCCTGCTGGGCCGGCAGCAGAATGTGCTGGCGGTCCTCGCCTTCGGGTATTCCGCCCTGCAACAGGCCATGACCCAAGACACCGGCGCCAGTGCGGCCCTGCTGCTGACCATCGCGCTGGGCAAGATTCTCACCACCAGCCTGACCATCGGCAGCGGCGGCTCCGGCGGCGTGTTCGGCCCCTCGATGGTGATTGGCGGCTGCGGCGGCGGGGCGCTCGGGCTGATGCTCCACCATCTTTGGCCGTGGGCTGGTCCCGCATCCGGCCAGTTTCGTCATCGTGGGCATGGCCGGTTTCTTTGCCGCCGCCGCCAAGACGCCGTTCTCCACGCTCATCATCGTCAGCGAGATGACCGGCGGTTACAGTCTGCTGCTGCCTTCCCTCTGGGTTTGCACGCTGTCCTTCATCCTCTCGGACGAGCAATCGATCTACTCGTCCCAGGTGGAAAGCCGGTCGCGCTCGCCCGCCCACCAGGGAGCTTATGTTCGGGAAGTCCTGGCCGGGGTCCGCGTCAGCGAGTTTCTCTCCCCCCAGCGGCCCCCGGTCGTGCTCCATTCGGGCGATCCGCTCGACACGGTGCTCGACCGGCTGGAGGCCGCGGTGCATGCGATCTTGCCCGTCGTGGATGACCGGAACCGGCTGCTCGGGGTCGTCGATCTGGAGGAGGTCCATCTGGCCTCCACCGAGCCGGCGCTGCAGCCCTTGATCCTGGCCGAGGACCTGATGCGGACGGATGTCCGGCCGCTGACTCCGGACGACACGCTGGACCATGCCCAGGAATTGTTCGTGGAAAACGATCTGTTGGCCCTGCCCGTCGTAGATGATCTGAAAGCAGCGAGTGGTCCTCGGCATGATCCGGCGGCACGACATCGCCAGTGCCTACTTGCGTCGCGTCCAAGGACCGGCCAGAGGAGGGAGGAGGATGATCGCATACTGATGATGGACATGACCATGAGGATTCGGACATCCTGCGCGTCCTGCAAACCAAGGACGAGGTGAAGGCGTTCTACAACAAGATCGCCCGGGTGTATGACCTTCTGGCGGAGCACTCCGAGCAGCCGATACGAGAGATCGCGATCAAGATGCTGGCCCCGGCACCGGGGGAGCACCTGCTCGAAATCGGCTTCGGAACCGGCCACGTCCTCGCGGAGCTTGCCAAGGCGGTTGGCCCGACAGGCCAAGTATCCGGCATCGACCTCTCGGAGAACATGCGGGACCAAACGCGGGAGCTTCTGGAGCGCGAGGGCCTGGCCGATCGCGTGACCCTCGTTTGCGGCGACGCGGAGAACCTACCCTATGCCGACGATTCGTTCGATGGCATCTTCCTGTGCTTCACGCTGGAGCTGTTCGACACGCCGGAGATTCCGCGGGTGTTGGCTGAATGTCAACGGGTCCTGCGGCCGGGCGGCCGGATCGTGGTAGCCGCCGTGTCAAAGGAAGCCAAGCAAGGTCTCGTCCTGCGTGCCTTCGAGTGGACCCACCGGCATTTTCCCAACCTTATGGACTGCCGGCCGATCCATGCCCGGCGGGCCTTGGAAGCGGCGGGTTTCCTCGTCGAGGAGGCACGGATCGAGTCCATGTGGGTCCCCGTCGAGATCGTGCGAGCCCGCAAGGCGACAACATAGCACGGGCGGGACGCATGGCCGTCTGGAATGATGGAATAGTGGAATCTTGGAACAATGAGGATCGTGGGTACTCCGAGCCACCCATTGTTCCCTTACTCACGGGTTCCAGAGTCATGCCCCGCCTGTGCTACGAGAGCCAGTGGCAATCGAATCTGGAACGTGGCGCCGTGGCCCGGCTCACTATGCACTTCGATGCGGCCGTTGTGCGCTTCGACGATCTGCTTGACCACGTAGAGCCCCATGCCGGTGCCTTCGGCGAGACTAGGAGCGGATCGGCCTCGTCCGAAGGGCTGGAAGAGCACCGCCAAGTCTTCTTTGGCAATACCCGGTCCCTGGTCAGAGACGGTCAGCACCGCCTGCGAATCCTCTCTCTCGACACACACAGCTACGCGCGTCTTCGGCGGACTGTATTTGACCGCATGGGAGACCAAGTTGGTAAGCACGCGCTCGATCCGATCCGCATCCGCGTGGATCGTGCCGCCCTCGTCCGTCTGCACGGTGATCTCATGCGTGGCGAAGGCTTGGCTCGCTTCGAAACTCGCCGGACCAACGCGCTCAGGTCTACGGTGGTCTTCCGAACGGAAAAACGACCGTTCACGACCTGCACATCGTCCGTGAGGTCGCGAATGATGTTGCGCAGGCGTGCCACTTCTTCCTTGATGCCTTATCGCCACGAACTGCAATCGGTCCTTCTCCCGGTCGGCGATATCGCCGGCCATGTTGTTGAACGTCCGCGCCAGGGTGCCGAGTTCATCCTCATGCAGGATTGGGGTCCGGACGGAGAAGTCGCCCCAAGATCATGCTCTTTCGGAACGTTGACATAGGACGCCAACTCTTGCGCCGTCTTTTTGGCCGTCTGTAGGTATTCACTACGGCGCTGCCGATGCTCCTCCTTGCCGGTGGCGTACCAAAGCAGATACCTCATGCCGATAGTCGAGAACGGCGGATTCCAGCTTACGCGTGGTATCGAGAGCCCGGATGTTGCTCGACAAACAAACGTGGGGCTGGAGGACTTATGCTAACGTCAGGCAAAAGGATGGACGCTGCCCCGGCCCATCCTGGAACTCACAAAGAGAGGCGGACTCTACCTTGCCGTCGGCTGCCAATCGGATGTCAGCGTACGTAAAGTCGGCCCAAGCCCAGCGATCGCAGTCGCCGGTCAATAGATCATGAACATACGTCCTGAATTTCTTCAGCGCCTCGTCCGTGCCGGCCAGACATTCCGCCGGGATAGTAAGCCTGTGAGCCCACGTGCCCGTGTTCATGTACGTGCCGCTCGGAAGGCTCGCACTCAGTGCTTGATGGGTGTGACCGAAGACTACCAAGTCGGTGTCCTGCCGGTCCAGAAGCCTCTGCGCGGCCCTCTGGTATCGGTCTCGGTGTGTCTCGGCGGAGCGCTTGCCCCCCGTCTTTCTATTCAGAAGGATCAGGAGCTTTCTCAGATTGCTGTCTGTCAACTGTGGGTAATTTTCCTGCAGTGCGTCCCTTCCCACCAAGCCCGGCGGCGCCGACACAGTCGGGTCGCCGAGAGAGGACAATTGGCTCACCTCGTCGGTGAGGAGGGCCATCTCTTCGTTCGATACCCCCCATGCGCAAAGAGACAGGGCGTCTTCGCCGGCCCATGACCGTCCCTGGTCTTGGGGTCCTTCCCTATCCGCCACTGGGGGTCTCCGGGCGAATCGCGCGAGGAATGCGCCCGCTTCGGGCCATAGGACCTTCAGGATCAGGGCCACGAGCAGGTCCTCCGGTTTGAGAAGCTTCACAAATCCAAGCCGTTCCTTCAAGGGGTAGATCACGCGGGCCGCAAGGTTCGCGCCGGCGCAGGCGTGACAATCCATACCTGCCGGAACCCCTTCCTGGCGGGAGCGTGCTATCAGGGACGTTGCCAGAGCTTGCGGGTCGATATCGTTCCACGGGTCGTACCGGTTCCCATGTTCCACCCACAGCCGGCCTGTCCTGTAAGCCTCGCCGTCCGTAAGGAAGCGTATCGAATCCTGCTTGGCCCCCAGAGCGTGGAGGAAGGCGGAACGCACCTCGGGATGACACAGTTCAACGTCACGGTCGCCGGTGACAACAACAAGACGGCGCGAATCCAGGAACATGTCCAAGGCCAGGCACACTTCGGGCACGCGATCCAACACGGCTTCAATCTTGGCGACGGCCAGGGCCGCATCATTCGTAAAGGGACTAAAAGGCTCCTCGGCCGAGAAATCAATGCTGTCCCCATTGAGCACCAGCTCAAGGTCCACGTTGGATTCCCCGGCGTGTGTTTGGCCCAACCAGTCGATGAAGGCGGCCAACTCGGACCCACTACGAAAGACCTGGAGACTGTCGGCCAAGGGATGCCGGTAACTGGTGGTTGGCGCGCCGCCCAGGTGCAGGTCCGATATAACGATCAGTCGCTTCTCCGTCGCCATTGGATGTTCCTTTCACAACGACACCCGCCAAGGCAGTTTCACCATGGCCCTGTGCGACCGTGCCGGTTCGATGATCCCCGCGCCCCTGTCACGTCTCTCGGGAGACGCCAAGGCTCAGCGAGGAACGGCTCTCACGGCAAAGAGGTAGCCTGCCACGTGCGCACGCATCCACACCGCGGCCGAGCAGGCTGTCAGTAAGGCCGCGTACCGGATCCAATCCTTAACGGACGCGTATCCCCCTGTGGCCGTGCACCCATCGAGAAACCTGATGTCCACGTATCGGACCAGCACCAGACTGGCCAAGGCCATCCAGAAGAACCCATCGGCCCATTGAAAGAAGCCGCCCCCCTTCTGAAAGATGAAGATCGCGGAGAACACGAGAGAGAGGTTGCCGAAGAACATCCACCAAAGCCGCGCCAGGATTCCTAACGCCGTGCTTTGCCGATCTCCGATTTGACTGTTGGTGCAGCGCATCCGCCATCTCCTAACAATCTTACTTCAGATTGATTAGCAGATGGCGGCCCGACCACCCCAACATGCCTACGAGATCCGTGTGGACCTCGCACCCTTTGAAGAACCACTGTAGTGGGAGCGAGTTTCCGTGTCAACGGTATTCTGCCTCAGGATGTCCCGAGAGAAGCCGCCAACAGAACAAGAAAACACCCGATCATCAGCGCCATCCCCAACGGGACACCGACGCGAGCCCATTCGCTGCTTTTGATCGCCAGCTTGTTGGCACAAATGATGTTGGGGATGTTGCCGGGAATCAGCATACCGCCCGCGATCAGCAGGCCCAGCAGGATTGTCCGAATGGTGTGCTGGGACATGAGCGGTGTGACCTCCGCTGCCGTCACCGTGGCATTGTCGAGGACCGCCGAAACGAGGTTAATCCAGTAGAGTCCAAGAGCCGGGATGCGAGTCAGATATTTGTCCACGATAGGTGTGAACGCGGTGCCCAGGAACACCAGGGCCAGGATGAACACGTAGACCTTCAGCGCCCGGATCAGGATGTCTCGGACTTGTTCCGGCCTGTCTTCCGTGAGTGCCGCCTCTCTCACCTCGTGCTTGTTCGGCAGCAGGACCGCCAACAGCCCAAGCCCAAGGACCAGGGGAATCACCCATGCACCTGTCAGCCGCAGGAGGAAGAAGAAGCCCGCGTGATAGGGTTCGCCGGAGAGCTTCGCCACCGCAATCGTGGAAAGTGGCTCGCCCAAGGGCGTCAGGACAGCCCCGAGACCTATGGCGAAACAGGCGATAATGACCAGACGCAGTTCGACCCTCCTCGGAAGCCGCAAGGCACTGATGACCTCCGCCAGGATCAGGGCTGCGATGATGGCCGTGATGAAGCTGGAGAGTAGGCCCAATCGCGACCACGACGGCAAAGAACAAGGGGGCGAACCCGATCCGCTTGGCGAGGCGGTTTGTCCACCCGCCGATCCTCGGCCGGATCAGCCGAAAGAGCAGGCCCGCCATCAGAACCGCCAGTGTGATCCTTATCGGATCGACCAGGGCTTGGTGCACAAGGTGCCAACTCCACTGTCTGGCGATGGTCACCGAGAGAACACCGGTAACGAAGAGAAACAACTCAAGCTGCTTCTCCACTCTGTGGGAGAAAAACGGCAGCGTCAAGACCAGCACCATGATGGCCATGAGCCCGCCCGTCACCCAATGTTCATTCATGGGAACCTCCCCCAATGTCCCACCTTGAATCTCGGCCGCGTGCTCTGTTTGTCTCCCACTCGGGCGTCAGGCGCAGGCATAAGTCGCCTCCTAACCATTACAACGCCGAACTGATTGGCAGATGGCGGCCCGACCACCCCACGCGCCTGCGAGGTCCGTGCAGACCTCACACCCTTTGAAAAGCGACAGTAACGGCAACAGACTCCTGCGTCAACGCTCATCTGCGCCATGACGCTTATCCGGAGAGGCAACGCAGCGGACTACGGGGTGCCGCTCAGCAAGAGAGTCGGGGTCGGGGTCAGACCCCGAATTAAGCGTTAAGCAGTACGAATCGGGGGCGGACTACGGGGTGCCGCTCAGCAAGTGGCCTATCAGTCTCACCACTCCCTGCTGGTTCGCGAGATTGTACTTGGCCAGCGACGGCGCGATCCCGATCTTGATCGTCTGGGCCTGTGGCGGCAGGACGCGAAAGAGCGCTTCATCCGTCTTGTCGTCGCCGACCGCGAGCATGAAATCATAGGTGGTTCTGCCCAGCAGTTTCTGGACCACGGAACCCTTGTCGTAGCCGGCCTTCTTGATCTCGATGACCTTGTGGCCTTCCATGACTTGAAGTTTGCCATCGCGTGAGGCCAGTTCCCGCAGTTCCTCCTTGAGTTCCTGAGACCGCAGCAGCGCGATGCCCAGATCGGCCCCGCGATAGTGCCAGACCAACGACAGATTCTTCTCTTCGACAAAAGCTCCAGTACAGCGATCCGCGTACCGTTGGAGGACGGGCAGCACCTGCTGCTTCCAGGCCGGGTCCGCTGGCAGGCCAGATACTCTTTGGCCACCAAGTTCATCCCATCGCGGATCGGCGTGATTAGCCGACGAGACTGACATCGTACAGAGCCACCATCTCCGCAAAGTTCAGGGTTTGGTACTGATAGACGACCGGCCGCCACATGAGCGAGCCGTATTTCCCGTTGATCCGCCCCACCGCCGCCTCAATCTCTTTCTTCATGTCCTGGTAGCGTCCCACCGACTCACGGGACGGGATGACGACCATGTTAAAGACGATCTTCTTGTGCCAGCGGGGGTACTTCTCCAGGAAGTGCTCGAAGCCCAGCAGCCGATGCAGAAGCCCCTTGGAGTAGTCCAGTCGATCCAGACGATCTTGCGGTCAAAGGGCGGGTCGCGTCGGTCCTCTCCGGCTAGCGCCAGGATGGCCGAGACCAGGCCACCGGCATTGCGGACTACCTTGTTCCGAAAAAGTTGAAAGGGCAGACGATAGGAGACCATGACGAGACGGTCAAACGGCTTGAAACGGTTGCTTCCCATAGCTGGGCCGGCCAATCTAACTACACCATCGATTTCCTGGAACGCCCGCGCGGGACACGTCAACGGCGAGCACGGGCGTACCCTGGGTTCTGCGAACCTTCCGTGTCGCAGGGACCATTCCGGGCAGCCCCTTATTTGAGACGTCTCCGGATGGTCGCGTATTTACGGAAAATCAGAAAAACCCTGGTACCCGCTACCTTTGGAGCAAATACCACATCGTGCCGTATTCGGGTGAGAGAGTGAGCGTGCCCCCGGCCGTTCTCGTAGGAAATGGGCACTTGTTGTTTCGGCGTGCCATCGGGCGCCAGGGCGTGGCAGGTCCACTGGCCCTCCGGCACCAGGAGGCTGCCCCGGACCGCCTCGATTCGCACCGGCGCGTGGCCCCAGTTGCGTCCCACGGTTCGCCGGTCCGCCGAGAACTGCATGTCGGCATTCTCGCACCGGCCGCAGGCCGTAATGAGGATTGTCGCCCCCGTGCCCAGCGGCGTGATCGTCAAAGCAGCAAAATCAGGAGACGTGACGCGAATGCCGCCCTTCGTCGCTTCCTCGAACCGCTGAGCATGGCCCGTGTAGACCTGCGTCTGCCCGGCCGGACCGGCCGCCTGGTAGAAGCCCCGCCCCGCCGCATCCACCGACCATTGCAGCTGGCAATTGCGCGTTCGATAAGGCCGAGATTGCAGCGTGAAGCCGGAATCGTTGATCCGCCATCCCAGAATCCGGGTGCGGAGCAGAGCGTCGTGTGCGATACCTCCTGCTGTCCGTCAGCATGTGCAGCATGTTGCTCGCCGTATTTGGCCTGCATCTTGGCGGCTGCCAGCACGCTGCGGTTCGCGACGCGGGTCGGACTCGGATCCTTTTGTCAACCGTCCCCCGCTCACCATCGAAGATCGGCGGCGCCGGCCCGCATGAAGCCCCACTTGGCCGGATTCGTGTCGATGTCGAAGAAGCCGCTCATCGTCTGGCGGTTCCAGTCGTTCGATCCGCTGGCGTAGTCGAACAGCCAGATGCGCATCCCAATCCTGTGCGGCGGCAAACGAAGCAATGATCGGCACGCATTCGGCCTGGGCATCCAGGGGAGCCGGGATGGTTGTACTCGCTCAGTGTGAAGGGCTTGCCGGCCAGCCGCTCGGCCGCGATCTGGAAAGAGCGTCGCTTCGTCCGGATGGTCCGTCATGGGCTTTTGCTCGATGAGCCAGTTGGCCGAGTCCCACGGCCGGCCGGGGAAGCTGGGGTGCTGCCAATAGGAGTGGCTGTCGATGTAGTCCATGTCGCTCTGGGCATACAGGCCCAGCGGCCCGAAGACGATGGTTCCCGTGACCAAGGCGCCGCAGCCCAGATCTCTTCTTGATGTAGGATCGCATGCCGTCGAAATACCCCTTCTCCGTCTCGCCGAGGAACACCATGCGGTCCAGAATGCGCGGCGTGCTCTCGTTCTCCTGAAAGAGCGCTGACGTTGCCGGCGCGGGCAGATTCGCCGGCGACCAGACCCATCTGGCCGCCGGGCCGAAGCTCGACCTGGGCGAGCTGAACGTGGTGGAGTTGCCGCTGAACGCGAAGCTGATTCTCGCGTCCTTGTCGCTGCGCCGTGGCGACGAACCCGAGGCTGAACTTCTTCGATTCGGGGCTCGAGGTTCACACGCCGGGACAGGCCCAGATTGGCCCAGGATGCGTGGCCTGGCCCACATCGCAAGTGATCGACCGCGGCTGGACGCTGGATGCCTGGAAGGATACGGTGTAGTACTGCCCCTCGCGTCAGGGCAAAGCCTCCTTGCGTCAACTGCAAATGCCATTCGGTGGTGTCGGCGTTGGCGATTTCACTTGGACGGCCCCTTTCGGCTGTTCGTGCGATCCCGGGACACAGATGCCTTGCAGCCTTCATGCTGCTCGATGCTCCAGTGCTCCGGCAGGCTTTGATTCGTGTTCCACTGGCGAAGGCGCTGTTCTGAAGCAGGTTCTCGCCCAGGGGCTGTGTGCCCTTCGACCAGGCGGCCCGCAGCGAATCATCCGAGCCGTAGCGTTTGTGCAGCCAAGCATTGAACTGGTCTCGGAGGAGACCGGCGTAGTAAGGGGGCAAAGTTCGCAGCCTCTGCTTCGCCGTCCCACATGAAGAAGCTGTCCTCGTTGGTGATCTCGACGAACGCCACGGCCGGATCGTCGGCGTAGCGCACGCCGCCCCGATACGGGTTGACGTGGGTCAGCAGATCCTTCGCGTACTGCTTCTGGGCGCTCGATCAAGGCCGGCGTGAAGATGCCGACGATCTTGTCGAACTCGGTATTCGCCCGCGGGCAGACCCAGATACTGGCTATGCGCCCGGCCGACGTGCAGATTGAGATTGACGAAGATGCCGCGTTTGGCCAGCTCATTGATGAAGTAGTCCAGCCGATCGAGGGCCTGCGGCTCGATGGTTTTGCCGTCCTTGGCATTCCAGATGCCGTGCGGCCAGCGCGAGGTGTCCATGTGGTGGCACCGCACGGTGTTGACGCCCGCCGCCGCCAGACGCTCCGCGACATAGGGGGCGTCCTCGTGGGTCGGGAAATCGGCCCCGAAACACAGGTTGACGCCCCAGAGCCGGACGTCCCGCCCGCCGCGGCGGAAGTGCTCGGCCGCCGTCAACCGCTCGGAGCGGGTCTCGATGGGCTGGAAATCCGTCACCCACACGGGCTGTCCCGCGCTGATCCGGGCCGGGATAGCAAACGGGACAAAATCCTGGCCCGCAGCGGTGCCGGCAAGACCACAGGCAAGAGCAACCATCAGGAACCGCGAGAGCTTCGTGCGTTCGTTGGATTGTCGTGTCATGAGCTGATCTCCGATAAAGCCTTTGCGATGGTCGTACCAGATTGGCCTGTCCTCATCAACAGAAAACGGGTCCTACCGTTGGCCCCCGTGCACAGGACTTGCGATCGTCTTCCCCGGGACGTATACTGGCCGGCCTTGGACGCTCGTGTACAATCAGACCGATACCTGTGAATCATGAGAGGTGAGAACCCATGTCTACCGCACTCACACCCATCGGGACTTCTTCTTTCGACCGCCGCACTTTCCTGGCCGCCGGCGCTGCTTCGGCGGTCGCCGTCGTGGGCCGCACGGGCACCGCCTCGGCCGCCCAGGCGGACAACACACGCATCGTCAGTCCGCCGCCGGGCAAGCGCATCCTGCTGGCCTGCAAGTTGAGCATGATTGCGAAAGAGGCGGACGGCAAGAAGCTGTCCGTCGCGGACCGCCTGCGCCTGGCCGGTCAAGCGGGCTTCGACGGCGTGGACTTCGACGAGGCCGGCGGCTATACGCCCGAGCAGGCCCGTGACGCCGTGCGGGACTCCGGCGTCTTCGTCCACAACGCGATCAACCATGCCCACTGGGACCACCGGCTCACGAGCGAGAAGGAAGAGGAACGCCAGCTCAGCCGGACGAACATCGAGCACTGCCTGCGGGTCTCGCACGCCGCCGGCGGTAGCGGCGTCCTGGTCGTCGTGGGCCGCGGCTCCGATGGGCCGGCGCAGATCATTGAGGAGCGCTGCCGGCAGGAGATCAAGAAGCTCATCCCCGTGGCCGCCTCTCTCGGCCAAATGATCTTAGTCGAGAATGTCTGGAACCAGATGTGGTACGATCACGACAAGCCGCCGGAGCAGACGCCGGAGCGGTTCATCCAGTTCGTGGATAGCCTGAGCAGCCCGTGGGTGGGGATGTATTACGACCTCGGCAACCACTGGAAGTACGGCCAGCCGGGCGAGTGGATTCGGGCCTTCGGCCGCCGGTGTGTGAAGATGGACGCCAAGGGCTACAGCCGGGCCAAGAACGGCTGGGGCGACATCCTGAGCGCCAACGACGATCTGCCGTGGGCCGACGTGCGCAAGGCCCTCGACGAGATCGGCTTTGCCGGCTGGGCCACCGCCGAGGTCGACGGCGGCGGCCTCCAGCGTCTGACCCAGGTCCACCAGCAAATGCAGAAAGCTTTCGGCGTGTAGCAGTATGCAAGGACAAAAGAACATCTCTCTGCGGCTTTCGGCTCTGTCCCTGGCCTGCCTCGGATGGTGGCTCTTCCTCACGAGTGCCGTACTCGCCCAGCCGACGGGACGCACGGTGGTCGAGGCAGGCGATCTGCGCCTGGTCCTGGAGAAAGCACCGCCGGGTTTGCGGGTGCTCAGCCTCACGGACACGGCTGTCCGCCAAGAATTGCTCGCCATTGATCCCCTGCCGCTGTTCTCCGCGACGCTGCGGGACGTGAAGACCAAAGAGATCCTGACGATTACCGCCGATACCGGCTGGCGGCAGGCGGATGTATCTCACGATGATGCCACGGGACAATACAAGCTTGTTTTCGCTGAGCCGACCAACGAGCGTCTCAAGGGGATTCGCGTTGACAGCCACCCTGGCCCCGCAAAAAAGCGAAAATGCCGTGACGTGGGACCTGCAAATCACCAACGACAACCCGCAGTGCGGTCTCTGGCATGTCGTGTTCCCACAAATCGCGGTCAAAGATCTGGGCGAGGGCGGCAGAGTGTTCGTGCCGGTGACGGCGGGCATTGAGCTGGCCAATCTGTGGAGCAAGGCGGACAAAAAAGGCGGGACCTATCCCAGCGGCTGGACGTGCATGCAGTACGTGGCCGCCTACAACAAGGCCGGGACCGGGCTCTACGTCGGCATGCACGATCCTTTTGGCTCGACCAAGGACATCTCTGCCGAAGGCCAGCCGGCCAAACATGCGGTCGTTTTGTGCTTCGATCATCCTGTCCCCAACATGGGCAAGGCGGGCACCGGTTTCGAGCTGTCCGGCCAGGCACGTTGGCAACTGCTGCGCGGCGACTGGTTCGACGCGGCCCATGATCTACCGCGCCTGGGTCGGCCGAAGTGCGAATGGTATCCGACGCTGGGACCCGAGGGCCGCGCCGACACGCCGCAGTGGATGCGGGAATTGCCCGCCTGGGCGATGACAGGCGGCTCCGCCTCGCGAGTGCGTGCCCAAGGTGAAGGCTTTCGCACAAGACGCTCGGCGTGCCGGTCGGCTTTCACTGGTACAACTGGCACCAGATTCCCTTCGACAACGACTATCCCCATTACTTCCCGGCCAAGGAGGGATTCGCCGAGGGGGTCGCGCGAACTCAAGGCGGCGGGCGTCTACGTCATGCCCTACATCAACGGCCGGCTGTGGGACACGCACGACAAGGGGCCCGAGGACTTCGAATTCACCCGCGTGGCCCTGCCGGCGGCCACGAAGGACGAAGCCGGCAAGCCCTATATCGAGAGCTACGGCAGCAAAGAGACCGACGGCAACAACGTCAAGCTGGCCGTCATGTGTCCCGTCGACCGCCCTGTGGCAAAACCAGGTCCGCGACACCGTGCTGCGGCTGTTCAACGAGTGCGGCGTCAACGGCGTGTACATCGACCAGATCGCCGCCGCCGCGCCGCGTTTGTGCTTCGATCGCCTCGCACGGCCATCCCTCTGGGCGGCGGCCATTGGTGGACCGAAGGCTACTGGGCAATGCTGGAGCGCCATCCGCACCGCCAAGCCCGCCGAGCTGCATGCTCACCACCGAGTGCAACGCCGAGCCATACATCCAGTGGCTCGATGGCTATCTGACCTGGCACTGGCAAGACGAGAACAGGTGCCGGCGTTCCCGGCCGTCTATGGCGGGGCTATCCAGATGTTCGGACGGGCGTATCGCGGCGGCCCCAGTCAGGACCTGGCCAATCGCATGAAGGCCGGACAGCAACTCGTCTTCGGCGAGCAGATCGGCTGGTTCGGCCCGGAGGTCATCGACCGCCCCGATTCCGGCCAGTTCCTCCGCGACTGCATTGGGCTTCGGTGGCGGCTGAAAGAGTATTTCTACCGGGGCCAGATGGCCCGTCCGCCGACGATTGGCGGGACAGATCCCAACGGTCACCGCCGACTGGCAGTGGCACGGCGCATGGCCGATCACTACCGACGCCGTGATGACGGGGGCGTGGCAGCTTCCCCAAGAGAACAAGGTCGTGCTGCTGTTCGCCAACGTCTCGGATAGCCCGTTCACTTCTCGTCTTGCACTTGATCCCAAGGACTACGCTCTCTCGGCCAAGTCATGGACCGTGACCACGATGGCACCGGACGGGACGACGAACGTGCACAAGATGCAGGCAACCGATCAGCCGGAGGTTGAACTGCCGGCCCGAACCGTCCTCGCTTGGGAAATCGCACCGGCCATTGCTCCTGTGAAACCGTGATAAGAGTAATGATCCACATGAAGGCTATGAGGAGCTGTGACGATTACGGGTGGCAGCCTCAAGGCCTCCGGCCTTG
Source organism: uncultured Planctomycetota bacterium (assembly GCA_963750205.1). GTDB lineage: Bacteria > Planctomycetota > Phycisphaerae > Sedimentisphaerales > Anaerobacaceae > PLanc-01. The sequence goes on along the minus strand of CAVVRJ010000007.1, from coordinate 9,926 downwards.
GGGATGGTTGGACCACAATTCCAGGCAGGTCCCCGTTCATAGGGTAGGCCATCCCCAAGCTGCGCTTGAGGCTGCCACCCGAACAACTTCAGGTGAAGTCCATAGTCTTTGAGCAGATCATTGGACAAAGGTGATCTTATGATGAAGACTGCTTTCGCCCTGTTTTTGAGCCTCTGTTGTCTCTCCGTCAGTTCGGCCCAAGAGAAGGCCAGCCCTGTTCACATGTGGGAGAAGGTCGAGGTCACCTTGACCGCCCAGAAGGCCTATGACAATCCGTACACGGCCGTGGAGGTCTGGGTGGACCTGCAGGGGCCGGAATTCAACCAACGCTGCTACGGCTTCTGGGATGGCGGCAACACCTTCAAAGTCCGGGTCCTGGCCACGAAGCCGGGGACCTGGCATTGGACGAGTCATTCCAACCAGGATGATCCGGGTTTGAACGGCAAGGAAGGATCGTTCCAAGCCGTCGCCTGGACGGATGCCCAGAAGAACGAGAACCCGCTCCGCCGGGGCATGGTGGTGCCTTCGCAGAACGGCCATGCTTTGAACTATGCCGATGGGACCCCCTGCTTCCTGCTGGGAGACACCTGGTACGCCGCCGGCACGAATCGGTTCCGGTGGAACGACGATGACACGCCGCGACCGCTGGGGCCGCAAGCGGGCTTCAAGGATTACCTGCGCTATCGCAAGAACCAGGGCTTCAACTGTCGCCCTGATCCTGGCAGCGTTTCCCGCACTGGGCCGACGACGGCAAACCCTGGGAGATCTGGCTGGATAAGGACCAGAATCTGGGCCTGCGGTCCGCCTGGGTCAATCAGGCGGACCTCCGCGGCGGCCTGCCCCGGGAGAAATGGCGGGCCAAGGATATGGACAACGAAGGCGGCCGCGCGTTCCTCTTTCCCGGCAAGGTGCCTGGCTATGAGAATATCATCCCGGATTACGACCGGATCAATCCGGATTACTTCCGCTACCTGGATCGCAAGATCGACTACCTGAACCGCCAAGGCTTCGTCCCGCTGATCGAGGCCATGCGGCGGGACGCCACGGCCGCCTGGGGCAAGTACTACGGCTGGCCCCAGTCCTATGCCCGCTATATCGAGTACGTCTGGAGCCGCTACCAGGCCAACATCTGCATCTACAGCCCGATCCACTACGATTGGGTGGGGATGGCCATGACCGAGAAGGACCTCAACACGGCGGCCAATCTGGTGATCGAGCATTACGGCCCGCCGCCCTTTGGGACCTTGGCCACCTGCAATTCCTCGCTCTCCAGCCAGGTCAACTTCGGCCAGTTCCCCGACAACCGCTGGCTGACGCTGCAACAAATCGGCAACTGGCGGGAGCACGTCTATTACTGGTATCTCACGGAAATCTTCCACACGCAGCCGGCCCGTCCCGCCCTCAACGGCGAGCCCTACTACTCCGGCTACCAGGACCGGCGGGACTACACCTACGCCTTCGGGGCCCAGGGCGGCACGGCCCTGGATGACCTGTACGTCCGCTCCTCCATGTACGGCAGTTTCCTCTCCGGCGGCTTCGCCGGCCACATCTACGGCGCGGAGGGCATTTGGGGCGCCGATATCGAAAAGGGCTCCGACCCCGCCATGTGGGAGGCCTTCCAGTGGAACTCCTCGAACATGATGCGGCATCTGGCCACCTTTGCCCTCTCCGAGGGCAGCCGCTACCAAGTCGCTCGTGCCCGATGCCGAGTTGGTCACTCCCCATCAGACCCACGAGCTGACGAAGTACACCGGCTGGGCCTATTGTGCCCGCACGGAAGCCAAGGATCTATTCCTGGTCTACTATGAGAAGGACTGTCCCAACGGCTCCCTCCGCGGTGCCTTGCCGAAGAGAACCTACCGCGCGGATTGGTTCAATCCCCGCGAGGGTAAATGGGTCCCGGTCGGCACCAACCGGCACGCTCAACGCCGACCGCTGGGGCCGCCTCGCCGTGCCCAAGCAGCCCACGCCCGAGGATTGGGGCTTGAAGCTGGTTCTGAAAAACTGAGTCCAGAATTGGCAATCCCATTGTGGCGGGAAGGCCACAGAGAGTCACGTGTAGCGTGTGCCATGCACACCTTCTCCGGGCAAAAGGATTGTCCGCAGATTACCAAGATTTCCCAGGTGGGACCCTGAAAGTCTGCGCAAATCGGCGAAACATATCCTTGCGAGCAGAACGCGGCAATCGATCGCCTCGTGGCCTCCAGGTAGACCGTGGACGTGTGGCGTCGTTGAACGGTCACGCGGCGCGCTTCGTCTGTTTGGAGTTCCGCGTTTCCGCGGTCTTGACCCGCCTGAAGGCGGAACTCCGAACTGCCGCCACCTTCGGTTGTCGCCTGTCCCTACGCCATCCGGCGACTCATGGGCGAGACGTCTATACCACTTCAGGCCGGGTGGCATCGCCAAGGGCTCGGCCCTTGACGATGGCGGCTTTCCTGTGCGCGGGACCATCGTCGAAGCCAAAGGCTTTGGCGATGCCACTCGGACAATGAATAGGCGAGGGTCGGTAGCCCGAGTTCACGTCGGAGCTGGAGGTCGCCCCGATCCTGATCTGGCGGGCGATCTCAGACGATCCGGCTACGAGTTGGAGTCCATGTCTCGGGCCAAAGCGAATAGTTGCAGAATGCGAATGATGTAGGCGGGGCCTTCCAGCAGCAGAGCTTGTCCGTGGCCTGCGCCCGCGGACCATGTCCAAACATTTGGGCTGCCCGGCCGCCTCGTAGAGTCGGGTGGCCTCCTGGGGTCCGCTACCACGTCGGCGGAGCCGTGAATGACCAAGAGCGGACGCGGACTAAGCTTAGGCGTGACGGTCGCGAGATCGGTTTGGTGAAAAAGATTGCACCCAAGCTCGGCCGACGCGAACACACAGGTCATCGTCTTCAAGTATGTCTGCAGGGCCGGCGGCAACCCGCTGGAGCACCCGGACCGGCAGCAAATCCTGCGAAATTGTGAGCGTGCTGTCCACTACCACCGCACGGACCCGCACGTCCGTCGCCGCCGCACGGAGGACAGCAGAAGCGCCCTGCGAGATGCCCAGGGCATAAATACTATGGCTGGCCTCGGCATGCTCCTGCTCCAGGTACTGCACGGCCCCGAGAACGTCCCGGGCCTCGCGCACGCCGAAACTGCGGGAGTGGCCCGCGCTGCCGCCTTCGCCCCGCAGGTCGAACAACAACACGTTGCACCGGCCCAAGCAGAGCATTTGGGCGTAGTTGAGGGAACACCCCTTCGGCATCCCTCGGCCGGGAGCGACGATCACGGTCGTCTCCGACGGCGACTTGGCCGCCGGCAGGAACCAGCCGTCGAGAGAAACCCCATCGGCCGCACGGAAACACGCGCGGCTCGAAAGCCATCGAGCACTCCGGCCATGGGGTCACTACGGTCGGCGAATTTGACCCAGTGAACGGCGAACAGAGCGAGGATGTACGGCCCCGCCCACCGCCCAGAAGACAAAGGAGGCGAAGAGCGGCCGTGATGAGTGTGCACTCGCCTTGGGGACGCCGGGTTCGGCGCCAGGCCGATCCATCCAAATGCTTGGGACAAGGCCACGTGGACAAGACGATCGAGGAGCCACACGACCACGTGCATCGTCAGCAGGAACCACACCGCCACCGGCACTTCGATCCAGAGCACCCGCAGTTGCGGGATCGCTTGGGCCAGAACCGTCAGATAGCCCACGACCATGGCCGTCAGCAGCAGGACATAAAGGACGTGATAGTACCGCACGTGCCGCACCAGGCTCGGCCGCACGAGCAGCACATAGCCTGCGAACGCCGGCAGGACCGCGAGATACGCGGCGGCCAGGGACACTCCGTGGAGCCACAGCCCGCCCGCCAGCGAGACAACCGCCACGATAATGAAGATGACAGAACGCGATTGGTTCGGTAAGCGGGACAGGAACATGCTATTGCTTCACCCCTGCAACGGGCTCCCCATCGCGATCTGACGCGATGGAGGACCCTACTCCATATTCAAGACGAGTCCAACTCCATGTACATCGTCCGTTCCGACAGAGAACTTCAATGATCCGGGTCTGTCCCACTCGTCCGCGCCGGCCCCCCCAAACGTCCGGCGGAGCCTATTATGGGTCGTATTGGAGCTTGACACCTGCCGCGAAAGCTCATATGGATATTCCTGATTCCGCATGGATTGGGCGGAGCGTGGCGTACTCGGACGATTTTGTGTCCTTATTACGGCGAAGCTGGAGGACCAAGTCGCCGGGCTCAACCAACGCCGATAAGTCAACGTCTTTGAGGAGGATCATTCATGTGCTGTCCGAACCTGTCCCGTTGTGCCATCCTCGTGACCGGTCTCATAACGGTTGCTTCTGTCAGTGCCACGGCCTTCGGCCAAAGCACGCCGGCCCAAGCGCCGCTGCTGGCCATCCTGGATCAATTCACCGCCGCTGATGTGCCGGCCTTCGGCCCCGCCGAGCAGGAGGTCCCCGCACGCAAGTGGGAGGGAACCATCCCGGCCAACCTGCCGGGCCACGGCCTCGCCCAGCACCCGATGCTCTACATCGGCGAAGGCTACAACAAGATGTTCCTCATCAACCAAGGCAAGATCATCTGGACCTTTTCCACCGGCCGGGGCAATGAGTACGATGACATCTGGCTGATGACCAACGGTCACATTCTCTTCTCGCGCATGCAGTACGTCGCCGAGGTGACACCGAAAAAAGAGGTCGTCTGGCGCTACGATGCCCCCGAGGGGACGGAAGTCCACACCTGCCAGCCGATCGGCCTGGACCGCGTGCTGCTCATGCAGAACGGCCTGCCGCCCAAGCTGATGATCCTCAACAAGAAGACCAAGGCGGTCGAGGTCCAGCACGACATGCCCGCCAAGAGCCTGACCGACCGCAAGCTGGTCCACCCGCAATTCCGGCGTGTGCGGATCACCGCGCAGGGCACCTACCTCGTTCCCTTCCTGCAGATGGAGAAGGTCGTCGAGTATGACAAGGACTTCAAGGAGATCTGGAGCTACGAGATCCCGACGCCCTGGGCCGCGATCCGTCTGAAGAACGGCAACACGCTGATCACCGACGAAAAGGACAAGCTGACCCGCGAAGTCAATCCCAAGAAAGAGACGGTCTGGGAATTCAAGCCGTCCGACCTGCCGCCCGAGATCACGCTCATCAACACCCAGACCTGCACCCGGCTGGCCAACGGCAATACGGTCATCTGCTCACGCGGCGGCAACGGCAAGGGCCCGCAGCTCATCGAAGTGACGCCGGCGAAGAAAGTCGTGTGGGTGCTGCAGGACTGGGCCAACCTCGGCCCCGCCACGGCCGTGCAAATGCTGGACGACCCCGGCATCCCCGAGAATCCCGGCGAATCGGAACACTGACAAACGGCCTCAAAACGGCAATGTCATTGCGAGCGGAAGCGCGAAGCAATCTTCGTGTCGCGGGCGTCCCGCCCGCGTTGGGGGCCATGCTGGCGCCTCGTAGGCTGTCTTCCTCCCAGGTCCAGCATGTCTACGCAAAGTCGCAGGCATGGGACCCAAGCCTTCAGTACTTAGACAGCGCGGCGACGAAGCATCTCGACCCGCAGACACAGGGGATTGCTTCATCGCTGCACTGCCTCGCAATGACATTGCAGTTCTGAGACAATCCACAGGCATCACGGCGGTGAAGGCACGGCCTGTGGCGGGATGAAGAACTGCCCTGCACCCAGGCCGAAGCCGCTGAGCGCGGGCGTGGTGCCATCCAAGGCGTCGGCCACTTCGAGGATCGCGGTCTCTGCCGGTCGATAGGCCTCCACGTGCCCATCGACGAAACCGGCTTGGAGCTTCAGGTGCATGCCGGCCCGGTCCGGCAGCCCCGCAGGACGAGTGAACCAGTAGGCCGGGGCCTCATGGGTTTCGGCCGTGACCTCGGCGTGGGGCAGGTGCTCGCAGCTTCCGAAGGCGTCGGGGCTGCGCCAGTGGTTGAAGCCGAAATAGTCGCTGATCAGCAGGCGACTGCAACTCCGTGGGTCGGAGTCGGTCTGCGGGCCGTAGAAAAGGACGCTTCTGCTCGGTGAGATAACCCACGTAATTCCAGTAGCAGCAGTAGCTGCCCGCGACGCTGTCGTCCGTAAAGCTCGGTGTCGGGATTGTCCCACTGGTCGCCGGCCCGCCACGCCTGCTCCAGGTACGAATAGGGCCGGGGATTGCTGGGGCACGACAGGATCTCGGCCTTGGGGAGGTAGCTCCGCAGGTAGCCGGCCATGGAGCACCGATACCCGGCGGCCCGCGGCTCGCAGGCCTTCAGCATGCGCGGCTCCTCCCAGCGCCAGGTGTGGCCCAGCATCGCGGCGGTCGCCACGGACTCCGGATAGCGGCCCGCGTGATCGGCCGCGTAGAGGCCGACCGCCAAAACCACCTGCCGCTGCCGGCAACCTCCGACCAGGCAGCGGGCGGCACGCCGGGCTTGGCCCAGCGCAGGCAACAACACCCCCACCAATAGGGTCATGACGCTGATCACCACGAGCAACTCGATCAGCGTCATGCCCCTAAGCCGAATTCTCCATGTCTCTCCTATACGCTGTATAGTTTCTCCCTCGATGTCCTACACGAAGTCATCCACGCGTTGCTCTTGCAGTGCCTGTGCCAGTGCCGTGCCGTTGCCAGCACTTGGCACGTTGCCAAACGCTTCGGACCTAATGACGGCCCCGTCTATCGGTTGGCCGGCGAGCAGCAGCGGCCCGAACCCGCGGCAAAAATCGCGATGGGGTCGCCGAGCGTGTCATCCGTCCTCTTCTCCCGCAGGGCAATCACATCCGGCCACGCGCCGGCCAGGAACTGCGCGGGGTCATGCTCGTGCCCGCCAACACCTCCGCCAGCGTACCGCGCATGATGTAAACGGATCGATTCTCGACGGTCGCTTTCGCGAATGGATCGTAGGGAGCCTGGATCGTGGCGCCTGTGACGGAAACTGAGGATATTGGGCCTGGGTGGGCTGGGGGGCCTGCCATAGCAGCGGATTCGCATAGGCGAGTCCTGGGTCATGTACAAGGTATGATTGACGTAGTAGCAATAGACCACCGGCGCCCAGCCGAGAGCATTGAAGGTGACCAGATGCAGTACTCCGTGGAGTACCCCGTCCGGGTGCTCCCCCCTCCGCCCACCAGCCAGACACTTCGAGCCGCCCCCTGGGGGTCGTGCACATACCATTGAGTTACCGGCGGTCAGAGGCCAGTAATCCCGCAGGTCCACGGCCCCGACGGGGGGCGACTTCCCCTTTGTGGGGGCCAAGCTCGCCTGGGCCGTGCCGCCGTAGGCGCCCACCTCGATGGCATGATTGAATCCCCATTGTCCCTTGGGATCATCGGGCGTCGCTCCAGTTCCTCGCCCAGGCTGTCCATCGGGTCGCCCGCACTGACGCCGGGACTGGTCACCCTATCGTAGTACCAGTTCGATCCGTGGATCGGCTGGGGGCTCCACCGCCAGCCCTCGCTCCGGAGGTGATAGTCCCCTTCGACCAGAGCCTTTCGTTCCGCCGGAACCGCCCCTTGAGGCTCTCGCTGTTGTCCCTGCTTGTGGAATGGACCGTTCGTCCAGTGGCCCGGTTGCACAAAACAGGGATCGCGTACGGGGTATGGACTCGGCCAATGCGGTCCCTCGACGTTACCGGTGGTGGTCGAGTTCGGCATCAGCAGGCAATATTCCACCTGGGCCGGCACGGGCGAGTTCGCGAGCAGTTGCACGGGACCCTGATTGCCATAGATGATGCAGTTCCGTAGCGTGACGGTACGACCCGCAGGAAGATCGGCATTGGTGATATCCACGCCCGACAGGTTGTTGGCGATGGTGCAGTTGACGAGTTAGGGGCAGCCGGACACGACCGGCTGCACGCCGCAGCCGAAGAACGTCGTGTTGTCCACGATCAGGCAGTTGCCGACCCGTCCCTGCACGTCCTTGAGGACGGTGGCGCCGCAGGGTCCGTTGCCGCTGATGATGCAGTGGCTGATGGTGGCCTGGGTCCTGTTGCCGAGGATGCCGCCATAGTCGTAGTTCTGAATCTTGAATCCCTGCAGGAGGCAATTGGGGTCTTCCGTGCCATTGAAGATGACCACGCCGCAAAGAACGGTCTGATCGGCCACGCTGAAATCCGTGGGCGCCGAGCTGACCAAGCGAACGCTCTTGCCCTTGAACTTGAGTTCGGCATAGCCCCAAGTGCTATTCGGGAGAGATAATGCCCCGGGAGCCACGACGATGGTGTCCCCGTTGGTCGCCGCGTCGATCGCCTTCTGGATGCTGTCGAACGGGTGCTGGGCGGAGCCGTCCGCCTTCGGGTCGCTGCGATTGGGAGCGAAATTGGCGCGGGTCTGCTGGGGCGTTGCATCCACATAGATCGTCGCGGCCCGGGCCCCGCCGCACAGGGCGAATACGAGCAATAAGGCAACGCATTCGCTTTTCATGGCTGATCTCCTTGAGTCATCATTCCTATTGTACCAGATTTCCCTGTGCCAGGCGCATCAACCACAGGCCGTTGGGCCCGGATGTTTGCCCGCGGCTGCGCTGACCGGTTTGGAGTTCCGCGTTTACGCGGGTCGGACTGGTCTTTCCGGCCTGAAGGCGGAACTCCGAACGGTCCGCCTCGTCGGGCTTCGGATAGTTGAATGTCCATTCTCCTATTGTCACATCTTCTTTGCTGAAGACGATGCTCTCGATCCAGTCCTGATATAGATGCACGCAATAAGCTCACTTCGACCTGGGGCCGTGGAGCACGATCTCCACGCGTTGGCCGTCGGGAAGAGGCCGGGTGGTGAAAGCAATCCCGGCCAGGGCCGCATCCCGGCGGATCGTGTCGATGGTGTGCAGCCCGCTCCACGGCCGGCCCAGGCCCTGGAAGAGACTGCCGCCGGGATAGCGGGCCGGATCGCGCCGGAGCGATTGTGAATCTCCGCCCCGGCTCCCGAATCCAGAAGCCGCAAGTCCTCTCCCACCGTCAACCGCAGCGACGGGCCGTGCTCCCCCGCCGCAGCCGCCGCCAGGGGCAGCCGCCCTTAGCCCGAGACCGGCTGTGCGCCCAGTGCCCGCTGATGGTGAAGTATGTCCATCCCGTGCGGTGCTGGTCGTCCCGCTGGTCCACGACCGTCGCCTCCAGGGCCCAGTCATGCCGGAAATAGTCCTCCATCGATACATCGTAGTTCAAAGTTACCTGCCGGCGCCGGCCCGTTCGGGCCCGCTCCACGGCCACCAGCAGCCCCCGCGGCCCGAGGGCCACGGGCTCGAGGCCCAGGTCACGCCCATCCTGAGTTCGCAGGAAACGCCCCAGGGCGGGCGGGTCCGTGGGCAGCCGCCAGACCGAAAGATCGGGCGTGAACTGCCGGTGATTCCGAATGCTGACGGAATTGCCCTGGCGATAGTAGTTGGCTTGCTCCTTCTGCAGCCATTGGCTGTAGGCAACGGTCTGATCTCTGGTCCGGATCATCACGGTATCCGTCGTGCCCGGGGGGTAATAGTACCAGCACGACGCGTCCTGGGAACGCCGCCAGGCCGGCGGACTTGGCACCGGGCTGCCGCCGGGCGATTGGCCGTCCAGAGGCCCGGTCCGCGCAGCCACAAGGCTGCCCCCTGCCGCAAGGTCGCTCCCAGCAGGACGCGTCGCGCCCGGCTGCGTCGCCACGCCGCCAAGGCCCCCCAGGACCCGACGTGCAATGTCGAGGCTGAGATCGACACCTGCGCCGCCGCCGCTTCGCTGGTGGCGCTGAATTTGCCGAAGACCAGCAGGGCCACCGCCAGGCCCCTTTGTCGATGCCGTGCCTCGCAGCAGGCCCGTCAGCGTCTTCTTGGCGCGGTAGAACAGGGCCCGCGCCCCCAGCTGCGAGCAGCCCATCGCCTCGCTGATTTGCGGATACGACATTTGGTCGTAGCACCGCATGGTCAGGACCGCCCGTTGCCGCGGCTCCAATTGGCTGATCGCCCGGACCACGATCTCC
>CAVVRJ010000006.1:0-41635 GCA_963750205.1 uncultured Planctomycetota bacterium | reverse complement strand
CAATTCGGAGTGGGAGCCGGTTCGTTCGAGTGTCAGGATTTCCTCGCTGCTCTTGTAGATGAGGAGCCAATCGCCCGCCAAGTGACATTCACGACAGTACCCGCCGGTCGCCGACCAGTTTGTGTCTCGGTATTCAGGCGGGAGTTGCTCCCTGCGGCGAGCGTTTCAATAACGGTGCTGAGCACCGACATGTCTTTGCTTTGGCGTTGGAGCTTCTTGACATCCTCCTTGAACTGCCCTGTCCTGCGAAGTATCAATGCCCAGGTCCTCAAAAAGGTCTTCCACGGTTCGAACTCCTCGACATCCTCCCCGCGCTCGGCTTTCTCAAGCGTTTCCCGCGTTAACGCGTTCGGAATCTTGATCTCGAACGGGATGCCTCTCTGCAAAACCACCTGTCGAAGGAACAGGCAGACACCCTCCGAAAGCGACATGCCAAGTGCGTTGAACACGTTCATGGCCTGCGTCTTCGTCGGCTCGTCTACTCGTACCTGAATTGTCGCTGAACTCCTCATATCAAACTCCCGTCTCGCAAGTTATCGGATCAGTATCAATACATGGTCCATACACTGTATATACGAAATCCATCGGCCAAGGTCAAGGGAGACTCCAGGAAAATCTGTTCATGAACGGTTCGTGAACGCCGGTTGACAAGACAAACAGCATTTTTGGCAGCGTCAACCATTTTTTTCGTTCACGGCGTGTCGCGGCGTGAACGTCTGTCTACCAGGGCGAGCGGCTCTTTGAGGAGCACAGATCATGAGCACGGCAAACCGGTCACTGCCGACGAAGAACAACGGGCATAGGAAGGAACGGATAACCCCGTGCTGGCTACGGGGTTGGCTTTGGCTCCTCTTTTGCAGAACGCTGAAAGCGTTCTTCGAGGCTCTCTTTGACCATTACGCGGGTTAACGATGGGAATCGAGCACGTATTTCAGGGACCCCCAGGAACGTCGATCATTGGGCCATAGTGGCTTCGAGGTGACGAAAGGAGAGCGATTCACGATTGGCACTTACAGGTCCGTTCGAGTACACGACGGCAGACCATGAATCGCAAATCAGAATTCAAAGAACAATAGCCCCAAGGGGATTTGAACCCCTGTTGCCGGGTTGAAAACCCGGTGTCCTAGGCCTGCCTAGACGATGGGGCCACCCGGAATCTATGATTTATGATTTGTCGATTTACGATTTGCGGCCTCGCACTGCGCAAGCCCGATCATAAATCGAAAATCATAAATCATAAATCATCAATCCCTACAGGCTTATCGCCGCGACCGGGCAGGCGTCGATGCAGACGCCGCAATCCACGCAACTGTCCGGATTCACTTTCGCTTTCTCATCGACCATGCTGATCGCACTGCTCGGGCACTCGCCCACGCAGGTCTCACAACCCGTGCACTTCTCCCGATTGACTTCGGCCGGCATCTCCTAACCCTTTCAAAAAACGACCACTAATCACGCTGGAAAGCACGAAATGATACCACTTGGCCCCGGAAATACAACCGAAAACTCGGAAATTCATCCCGAAGCACTCCGACGGCCAAGTCAGGTACTCCTACGCATTAGGAGGGTTCCAGTTCCATTCGGAGGTCAGATTCGCGGGCGGACGTCGTCTCCGGGTCGAACCGACGGGAGAAGACACGGGGAGTGCCACAGGGAAGAGGACCGGCCCAGAGACGTGTTGGGGCCGGTTAGCGCCGGCGGGGGCGGAGTCGAGGCCGCTTGCAGGGACATGGCCATGCTGCGGACCAACTCGTCCTTCTCGTTCTTGACCACCCAATCCAACACGTTGCCGACGGTGCTCGCCGAGCCCTTGCCCAAAAGGTATACGGCCATCAGCCGCACCGGCCATTGGGAATGATTGAGGTTCTTCAGCACCACCGCGGCCAATTCCTGGTCGAGAGGCAGGGAGAGCATGTCGGCCATCGTGTTGACTTTCACCGCCCACTCGCTGTCCCCCCCGCCCAACAGCAGCCCGGAGGGGCTCATCAGCGACGTCCGCAGTTGGCTGGTCAGCCAGTCCGCGTACTGCCAGGCGTAGAGGTTGCCCTTCTCCGCCATGGCGCTCTGCTCCTTCAACAAACCGGTAAAGAGCAACGCCGTCTGCGCCTTTTGCGACTCCTGTCCCGAGGTGATGACGTTGATCCGGCTTTGCGCGAAATCGGGCGTCACCTCGACCCGGGGACGCGTGACCGACGCCGTAACGGGCTTCACATCCACCAACCGGTTGCTGATCCCGCCTTTGTCCGTCGCGACCGGGTCCAGATACAGGGTGAACTGAACCTGGAGAGCGGCTTGGGCATAAGTCAGGAGGATGTCGCGCAGCTCTCCGGTGGACAATCGAAACGAATGAGCCAGGCTTTTGCCCGGCGGCACGAGTCAGGTTCGTGCGAATTGTCTCGGACACCAGATTGGGAATCTCCTGCTTGAGGTCCCCCGTCACGCGTGCACTGATGCGGATGTTCCCCTGAAAGAGACTGTTCTCCGTGATGACCAAGGGCTCGGAAGACTTGTTGACGAGCGTGACGACGCCCTCCAGCTCTCGGCCGTAGGAGAAATCGGGGCCACGGACGGTAAACTGAACGTCTACCATCTTGTCCGGCGGCAGAAACGCGGGGACAACGGCCTTGCCGAACCGCGTGGTGAGAAAACCGGCCAGGGACACCGGATCAACCGGGGGACTGTACGTGCTACCCAGCTCCCGAAGAAGCTCTCTCGCCTTTTCCGCCGTCAACGAGCCGGCGTCCTTGGTAATGGCGGCTCTGAGCGTCTGGATCGCCTCCGGCCGGTTGCCGCCCGCCAGTTGCACGCGGGCGCGCACCAAATCCGCAATCTGGCCCTGTTCGGAAGACGCAAACAACTCCTTGGTCAAGTCCAGCCGATTGTTGATGCTCAACGCATAGGCCAATAGGGCCTTCGTCGAGGGCGAGTTCGGCTCGGCGGAATAGGCTTTATTGGCCCAGTCCAATGCCTTGGCGGCATTGGGATCGGCAAACGAGTAGAACCAGGCGAACTGCTTGGCATTGGGCGGCCGAACCGGCTCTCCACCCGCCGGCCCAGGGGTCGGAGACGGCTCCGGCTCCTGCGGCAATCAGTTCCTCCGCCCGGCGCTCCGCCCGCTGGAACATCTGGCGGGCCTTCAGTGGTTGTCCCAGCTTAATGGCGGCCCGGCCGGCCATCGCTTCCAGGATGATGTCGAAGCGATTCTCGGCGCGAATGCCCTCGGCGATCGTCAGGCAGAGCGTCGGCCCCTGCGGGGCAGTCGCGTTATAGCAACTGAGGGCCAAGGGCAGATAGATCTTCTGCGGCAGCGGCTCCGACGGGTAAAGATACCGAAACAGCTCGGCGCAATACGAGTAGGCTTGAGCGGATACGTCGTAGAGCTGCAGTTGCCCGGCATACCCGGCGAAGGACATAGCCGCATCGAGATCGAGGGGGTTCTCCCGCACCATCAGGCGCAGGTGCTCCAGGTTGGCCGCCGGCCCGATCTCGTTGGGGGCCAGCTTGGCCAGCTCGGCAAAAGCCGTCCGGTTGAATTTGTTGTTGTTGTAGGCCTGAACCAAGTACCATTTCGCCTGCTCCGTATCCCCCTGCTCCAGCACAAGCAGACCGAGCGACGTCGCCAAGTCCGAATCGATGGCGGCGTTCTTGTTCTTGATCTTCAGAGCCAGCTTCTCGAGCAGGGCCTTGCGCTGGTCCGGGGAATTCACGCGGCTCAAAAGGCTGCGGACCGCGTCCGCCACGATCGACGCGGTCGGCGGAGTCGCTGACGTACTCCTGCAGCCAGAAAACCACCGGCTCGTCGGAGTAGTCCTTGTCCGCCTGGCGTGCCGGCGAGTTTCAGCAACAGAGGCTCGACGCCGACGATCTGGCTGTTCAGGCTTTTGGCGGCGGTCAAAAGAATAATCGCCTGGTCGGCTTCAGGTCCGGTAATATTCTCCGCGTGCGCGATTTCGTAGCCGATCTCCCAGAACCGGGCGGCGGCCGAAGCAAACGACGGGGGTACGGCAGCGCGTGCCGGGGACGTCCAGGGGGGGTCTGCTGGGGACTTTGCAATTGCGCCCACGCCGGCGCAGCAGACAGGACCATCGCCAGAACCGTCGCGATCGACCTGTTCATAACCATTCCGTTCTCCTTTAACCTGCCGAAAGAACCACCCACAGTGGTATTTCGGGCGACACCCCTGTACGCTTTAGATATTATCGCCACAGGAGTTATGGATGCACAAGCATTTAGACACGATCCGTATCTACCTGTTCCCCCCATTATACCATATTTCTACCGTTTACCTATTTTTTCGGAGCAACGGTAAACGGGCGGCAGCGGCCGACGTTGTTGAGCAGGCCGACCGCCATCATGTTGACCAGCAGGCTCGACCCCCCATAACTGACGAACGGCAGCGTCAAGCCGGTGATTGGCATCAGGCCCACTGTCATGCCCACGTTCACGAGCACCTCGACCACGATCATCGCGACGATCCCGACGGCCAACAGCCGGGCGAAGGGATCGATGTTGTCCGCCGCAATCTCCAGTCCGCAAAGGACGAAGATCACGTAAAGTCCCAAAAAGGCGAGACACCCCAGGAAGCCGCCCTGATGAGCTATCGACGGGGAAGATAAAGTCGTTGTGCCGATACGGCAGCAGGAAGTTGTACTTGATGAACGGGCCTTGCCCGAACCCCTGGCCGGCCCATCCGCCCGACGCGATCGCATATTTCGAGCGGGTGATATGAAATCCCGAGTCACGTCGCCAGTGCCGCGGATTGAACGGGCCGCCCACGAGAATCTTGCCGAGCGCAGGGACCTGCTCCACCTTGTCCCGAATCCAACGCGTTTTGCAGCAGCACAGCGCTGACCCGCAGCCGCTGGTAGGGTTGCATTTTGAGCCACAACAACGGACTGACGAGAACCGCCAGCAGAATGATGAGCACCAGATGCTTGACCCTTGCCCCGGCCACGAACAACATCGTGAACAGAATCGGCATCATCAGCATCACGGTCCCCAAGTCCGGCTCGATCAGGATCAACACGATCGGCAGCAAGGTCAGCACGAAAGGACCGATGAGGGACCGGAAACTGCGGTAATTGCTGCGGTAGCGCAGATACCATGCCAAGGCCAGGATATAGACCAGCTTGCACAACTCGGAGGGCTGGATGGCCAACGAGCCTATTCCCAGCTTGATCCAGCAATAGGCGCCGTTGCTCTCCGGGGCGAACGGCAGACTCCATGATTGCCCGCTGATGTCCAGGTAGACCAGCATGACGAGAATGACCCCATAGAGCCAATGGCTGATCGCCCCCAGCCGGCGGTAGTTAACCAGGTTCAGCCGCGACAAACCCGCCGACACCCACGACGGCGAACACGGACCTGCTTCTTCCAGAAGCCCGCCAATTCCTTGATGGCCTTGCTGCTTGCGGGACTCGTCTCGGCGGGGTGGCCAACGAAGTAGATCGTCACAATCCCGGCGAGCACCAGAAGAACAGACGCTCGCCAGCAGGCAGATTCTGACGAATAAAAGGCGTCCTTTAAGGAAATTACGCATGGCAAAAGGATACCATACCTCTATCCTGCGTACACGGATGAACCTGGGAAATCCGGGTGGAATTGCCCTGGGCATGGCATTGGACTTGATTTCCTTGCAGGTTTCTGGTATTCTGATAATGCAGATTTTGCATTCGTGAACCGGTGCCTGCATCGCGGAGGCACGCATGGCCGCCTTGGGGCGGGAAAGGAGGAGAAGAGAGTGTCTTTTTTGACCGACTTATCCTGCAAGTCGGGCCGTTCTTTCCGCGATTTCCCCGTGCGGACGACGCGTGGAAGCCGACGGCGTTTGGCAGCAGCAGAAAGCTTATCAGAGACCAGGATCAAGCGGAGCATCCCGCTCGGCCAAGAAGAGAAAAAGGAAGGAAGGCAAGTTATGAAGAAGCTCAGCTTAGTCGTGGCGGTGCTTCTACTTACCACCCAGACTTGGGCGAAAGTGCACATTACCGTCGTGCCCAACGGCAAGACCGCGACCATCAAATATGCGACGGACGGCGAGAAGGTCAGGGCCTTCGCCTTGGACATCACGGTGGACAAGGGCGTGATCCAGGGGATCTCCGGTTTCATGCGGGGCGAGAGCACGAAGGCCAACCCCGGCTATGGCATCTTCCCGGGCAACTTCGCCCGCCACATCACCGTTGACCCCACGACCGGGGAGGTGGCCAAGTGGGACGTCAATGACTACACGCCCGTGGCCGATCCGTGATGACCCCGGTGCTCTCGGGGGCTTGGGCACCAGCGGCATTACCATCGAGATGGGCGCCCTGTATTATCCTACGGACGACAGCTCGCTGAACGCCCCGCTCAACCAGGGCACCTTGTTCACGCTGACTCTCAGCGACGCGGCGAACCTGACCATCAAGCTCAACAACGCTCGCGGTGGCATCGTGCTCACAAATCCCGATGTCGCGGCGGTAGTCGATCTGCCCAA
The DNA here is from genome assembly GCA_963750205.1 of uncultured Planctomycetota bacterium. Taxonomy (GTDB): domain Bacteria; phylum Planctomycetota; class Phycisphaerae; order Sedimentisphaerales; family Anaerobacaceae; genus PLanc-01. The sequence continues at coordinate 35,166 of CAVVRJ010000006.1, read as the reverse complement.
GTGCGACCAAGCATATCGATCGCCAGCAGCGGACTGCCGGCCTCGAGCAGCGCGGAGTACAACGAGTGGGTGGCGGTGGGCAAGCCCATCTGCTGGACTTATCCCCGGCAGTGCCACGGTGACGCCGACGGTCTCAAAGAAGGCGACGCCGCAACCGGTTTCTACTATGTCGGCTACAACGACCTGAAGGTCCTCCAAGCGGCCTGGATGGTTCTGGAGCCACCGTTCGGTCCCGGCATTGCCTCCGTCGCGAACGGCATTTGCGCGGACTTTGCTCATGACCGGGGCGGCAACGCCACGACCGGCTTCTATCGCGTCGGTCCCACGGACCTCAACCGCCTGGTGGAGAGCTGGCTGGTCAAAGAGGCCCCGGCAGGCCCCGGCGTGCCCGCCGATTGCGGCGCGAACCTGCAACCTTAACAGGATTCATTAGCGTCAGATTCTGGCCGACACCGATTGCCCAGAGCGGCTCGGAGACAGTAGCGGTACATGCTCAGGGAGAGCCTGTGCGCTAATGAACGGAAGGAGACATGGATGAACGAGGTATTCTCTCTGGTGTTGGTCTTAGGATGGGCCGGCCAGGCCGGTGCGGCGTTGACTCTGGTGGACGTGCCCACCGAGCCCATCAAGATCGGACAAACAACCACAATCAGAGTTCACAGCACAACATGAAACACAAATGGGCGTTGGCTCTGGGCTTCTGCGCGATCCTGATCGGCGGGTGCCGCCAACCGCTGAAGGATCGGGCCGACCCTGTACAAGTGATCGTCGAGGGCGACGGCGAGTTTCCTCATTCTCTGGCCGGTCGATGGATCGCGCAACAGCACGGCTGGGAGTTCCAGATCGAGGCTGAGGGTCGCATCTCCTCGGCCATCATCAGTCTGGGCCGTGTCCGCGTCGCGCCGGGGCAGACGACCACGATGCCGACGAAAAGCGGCGCTCAGGCGGTTTTTACGCCCGGCTCGTGGACGGTCCACTACGCCCCGGACACGCGAGAACTCACCGTGCGAATTGTGATGGACCACGTGCGCGTGGAGATGGCCGGTAACATCATCGAGGGATCAAGCACGGACGTCTTTTTCGGTCCCGTCGATCCCACGGGCCAAACGTGGCAGGCCCAGTGGACAACCTTCACGCGGTACACCGCCCACACATCCAGACAACACGTCCGTCAACCTCTCGACGGACCCCACCTACGGGGAGACCAGACCGCTGATCTTTGAGAAGGCGACCGACAGGCCGGCTCCTTGAGCCACCTACTTGGCCTGCTTGACCTTCTTGTACGCCAGTACGTCCATGTACTGGTTCAATTGCGCGACCAAGTCCCGCCGGCCTTGCTCCTGCAAGAGTTGGACGTGCTTTCGTACCACCGCGATCGCCTCGTCATAGCGGTGTTGAAACTCCAGGGCCCGGGCCAGTCTGTCGTAATGGGAAGGGTTGCGCGGCTCGAGGGTCACCGCCTTGTCAAAGGCCTCCGAAGCCCCTTTGAAATCGCCCCGAGCGGCTGAAGTCTCGCCAAGCTGCTCCCACAAAACAACAGACGTGGGATATTCGTCCAACTCCATTCGGAATGCTTCGACCGCCTGGGCCAGTTGTTCCTTCCCCTCTGTCGGCTTGTCCGTGCGTCCCAGCAGGAGTCCGAGCTTCATGTGAATCGATCCCAGCTCCGCTCGCCCGTTTCCGGCTTCGTCGCTCGGCCCGGAGGGCGGCGCGAAAGGCCTCGATCGCTTTGTCCGGTTTGTTCCAGGCCATGTACATGAGGCCGATCTGCCGGCAAGCCTCGACGGTCATGGATGGGTCGAGAGTCCATGGCCTGACGATACCACTGGATGCTCTGCTCGTAGCAATTGCTGTTCTGAAGCTCTTTCGCCCGGTCGAAGCACTTGCGTGCCAGGATCTCCGTGGCGCCGTGCCGCACCACCGGCGCGAGCAGGCTCTCCACCGGGGCATAGTCGTCAGTGAGAATCACGCTGCCACAGCGTTCTTTCAGGTCATTGATCTGCGTATCATCCAAGACGCGAGAAATCGAGATGTTTGCACGTGCTCTGCGAGGATCGCCTGCGGGTCGAGCTCGCGTGTCGTCGCCGCTATGACGAACGTTCCCCGGGGAGAGGACAACCCCGCTCGACTTGCGATCACGTAGACGTGCGGGAAGGTCTCCCGGATCGTGTTGACGACCGTACCAAGCAGCCGACCGGTCTGGTAGGAATCCGAGAGATGCATCAGGTAGACGCCGCCGTCGGCCAGTACCCCGGCCACCTCGTCATTGAATTCCTTCGTCAGCAACTGCGCCGGCACGGCGTAGATCAGGGAGAGCATTTTCGTAGATGAAATCGTAGCGTGGGCCGCTTGGCCCGGCGGCCGCTCTTTCCGGAGCCGGTCCACGTAACTCCTGGGGTCCGCGTGGATGGTCTGGATGGTCGTCCCCGCATCGAGTCCAAATGCGGCCACAGCGGTCCGTGGTCACCCCCGGATCGACTTCGACGACGGTGAGTCGACTACTCGGCCAAGCGGCTTGGAGGTGTCGAGGGAAGGCATACCCCCCGGCCCCCAGGACCAGCATCGACAGGCTCTTTTTGTCCCCGGCCACGCCGTGCGTCAATCCGGCATACACCTTCAGATGGAAATCCGAAAGGTGGGCCGCATCACCGATCGCCATCTCACTGCGGGTGAACCCATCTTGCACGAAAGCCCGCAAGTCCGGCCGCTGGGCCATTCGCCTGACGGCCACCTCCCCGTAGGGCGTCTCGGCTTCGTAGACGAGGTTCGGATCGGGCCTTTCCCTCAGAAGAGCCTTGACGCCTGCGTCCTGCGCCCACGGCTCGTTGGCCATCCCCATCGTGGCCAGGGCGATGAACACCATGCCCCACAAGTACATCACCCAGCAACTGATCCAATAGAGGACCGCCATCAGCAGCAGGGCCGTACCGAGGAACCAGACGAGGGCCAGATTGCCGAACGCCGGGATCAGGAAGAACCCGGCCCCCAAGGCCCCGGCAACACCGCCGATCATCCCCCACGCATAGATGCTGCCGATGGTGCGCCCCGCGGCCAAACCCTGATCCAAAGCCATCTTGACCACAACGGGGTAAACGCCGCCCAAGAGGGTCGAGGGCACGAACAAGACGAGCAGGACATGGAGCAGCACGTGGCTGGGCCAGTTCAGCCGCCACAGCCACATCCAATTCACCCACCGCGTTGTTCGTCACCACCATGCCGACGCAGGCCGCGGAGGAAAGCCCGAATAATATGGCGAGCGCCCGCCGGGCATGATACCGATCCGCAATCCGCCCGCCCAGATAATGGCCGAGCGAAATGCCGGTCAGCACCACGCCGATGATCGAGGTCCACGTGTAGAGTGACGATCCCACACTCCGGGCGACCAGCCGGGAGGCCGCCAAGACGAGAATCATGATGCATCCACCGGTCAAGAGTGCCGTCGCGCTCGGCACCAGCATCCGCCAGAGGGATCCTGCACGCGAAGCGCCCCGCGGGGGGCCTCCAATGCCCTACCTTTACTCATGTTCCATCATTCCGAATGATCGGGGTAAAAAGAGGAGTATAGCGGAGATTCGGAATGCGGACAAGCGGATGAATGCGAAAAGGCAAAAGATCGCGGCCGAGAAGCGTCTCCGCTTCAGTAGTCGAAATAGCGGACGCCGTGTACGTCGCTCCCGGGCCAATCGACGTGGATGGTCTTCGTGGCCGGCTGGTAGATCCAGCCGTCATGACCCGTAGCTTCCGTGGGAAACGTCTCCTCGTTGCCGACGATGCGCACACTGTTGACGTTGTTGAACGGGTTCTCGGGGACTTGGAGCAGACAACGGTCCTCGACGATCATCTGATTCTGAAACTGTTCGGCGGTCGGCTCGTTGCCGAGGTTGTTGCCCGGATACCCCGGGGGAACCCCCACATGGCGGGCAGCGTAAAGCTCGATCGCCCCGCGCAGAAGCTGCAAATCCTCGCGGGCGGCCGCTTCCTTGGCCGCGAGACCGTGATTGTGCAGAGAGGGTATGACCAGCGCCGCCAAGATTCCGATGACGGCGGCAACGATGACCAGCTCGGCGATGGAAAACGCTTTTCGCATTTTTCAGGGTGCCTGGAGCCTGTGCCCTGGACGAACCTGCGGCTCAACCGAATTCGGGCTCCTCCCCGCCGCCAAGCGCGTTGGGGAGAGCCGATCCCACTCTGCTTGGTGGTTTATCGGCTCCACATCGCTCCCGACTTTACCGGCGATCGCGTTATCGGACGGGCAGGAAAGAAATCGCCCTCGCCGGGGCCGGCAAAACCTTTGGCACGCCGCGCCGTATCGGTAATACGCATCTGGCAACTATGCATCACGACGGGCGAAAACGTGTTGTGATCGACTATGTCGGACCCCAGGTGGATTGCGGCCGCTTCCCCATCAAACGGGCGGTCGGCGAGACGGTCCACGTGATTGCCCACGCGTTCGCCGATGGGCACGACCAGATTGAGGTCGAGTTGCTCTACCGGCGCAGCGAGCAGGACGAGTGGAGGGCTCGGCCTATGACCTACGACATCAATGACGAATGGGTCCGGCTCGTTCCGGGTCACAGAACTCGGCGGCTACCTTTACACGGTGCGGGCCTGGGTGGACCCTTTCGCGACGTGGCAGAGCGACCTGCGCAAGAAGATGGAGGCGGACCCGCTGGTTCGGCGGCAAAGGCAAGAGCATCCGTGAATTGAGAATCGCCGATCGGCTGGCGGTGCCGGCGCCCGCCGGCCGCACGCGATTTTATCGGCCCCGCGTTCCTCGATCTGATGGCCCTGCTGGGCCGCCTCCACCACCTTATCGATAAGAAGATCCAGACACTGAAAATTCGCACGCACGGCGACTATCATCTGGGGCAGGTCCTTTACACCGGCAAAGATTTCGTTATCATTGCCTTCGAAGGTGAGCCGTCCCGCTCGATCACGGAGCGGCGGCTCAAGCAGTCGGCCCTGCGGGATGTCGCGGCGATGGTCCGGTCGTTCCACTATGCCGCGCAGGAGAGTCTTCTGCGGCGGGCCGAAAAACAGAGTTTGGACCTCGACTATCTGAGGCACTTGGGCGGACCTGTGGTACTTCTACGTCAGTGGCACCTTCTTGCAGTCGTATCGCCAGACCGTGGCAGAGGGTCCCCAAACGCGATCTATCGCGTTTGGGAGCCCGGACACCCCGTCGTCCCGACGGACCCGGCGGACTTTGCCACCCTATTGGAGATATTCATTCTCGAAAAGGCTGTCTACGAGCTCGGGCTATGAGTTGAACCATCGGCCCGGATCGGCTGATGATCCCAGTGCGCGGCATCGAGCAGATTCTGAAAGTGATCTGTGGTTTATGATTTACGATTTGTGCTTTTGGCTGGGAGCCAAGGCGTCCCATCCGGAATGACGAATCATAAATCCGAAGGGGTATTTCATGGCGGATCAGACCGCGGTGCAGACGAATTTCAGTTTGCTGACGGACCACGACATCTATCTGTTCAAGGAAGGCAATCACTTTCGTCTCTACGAGAAGCTCGGCGCCCACGTGGTCACCAGCGGCAGCGTCCAAGGGACGCATTTCGCCGTGTGGGCCCCCAATGCCGCCCGAGTCTCCGTCGTCGGGGACTTCAACGAGTGGAACCCGCAAACGCATCCGCTGGCCGCCCGGTGGGACGGCTCCGGCATCTGGGAGGGTTTTATCCCCAAGATCGGCCAGGGGACTGTGTACAAGTACCACATCGTCTCGAATCACAACGGCTACGCCGTCAATAAGGGCGACCCGGTGGCGTTCTTCTGGGAGATGCCGCCGAACACCGCCTCGGTGGTCTGGGACATCGACTATCAATGGGGCGACGAGGCCTGGCGGCAGAAACAGCCTGAGCACAACTCGCTCAACGCCCCGTTCAGTATCTATGAAGTCCACCTCGGCTCCTGGCGGCGCGACCCCAGCAACCCCAATCGCCTGCTCAGCTACAACGAGATCGCGCCGATGCTGGTCCAATACGTCAAGGAGATGGGCTTCACGCACGTGGAGCTGATGCCGGTCATGGAGCACCCGCTCTACGCCTCGTGGGGTTATCAGACGCTGGGCTACTTCGCTCCCAGCCGCCGGTACGGCAGCCCCCAGGACCTGATGTTCCTCATCGACCACCTGCACCAGAACGGCATCGGCGTGATCCTGGACTGGGTGCCTTCGCATTTTCCGACGGACGAGTACGGCCTGGGTTACTTCGACGGCACGCACCTCTACGAGCACGCCGACCCGCGTCTCGGGTTCCATCCGGACTGGCGCAGCGCCATCTTCAATTACGGCCGGCACGAGGTCCGCGAGTACCTGATCAGCTCCGCCTTCTTCTGGCTCGACAAGTACCATGCGGACGCCCTGCGCGTCGATGGCGTCGCCTCGATGCTCTATCTCGACTACTCCCGCCGGGAGGGCGAATGGATCCCGAACGAGAAAGGCGGCCGGGAGAACCTCGAGGCCATCGCGTTCCTGCGCCGCCTCAACGAGATGGTCTACCGGGACTTCCCGCACGTCCAGATGATCGCGGAGGAATCGACGGCCTGGCCCATGGTGACCAAGCCCGTCGACGTCGGCGGCCTGGGCTTCGGCATGAAGTGGAACATGGGCTGGATGCACGACACGCTCGAATACTTCAACCAGGACCCCATCTATCGCAAGTACCACCAGGGCAAGCTCTCCTTTTCCATCCTGTACGCGTTCTCCGAGAACTTCATTCTGCCGCTGTCGCACGATGAGGTCGTGCACGGCAAGGGCTCGCTCTACGGCCGGATGCCGGGCGACCCGTGGCAGAAGTTCGCCAACTTGCGGCTGCTCTTCGGCTACATGTACACCCACCCGGGCAAAAAGCTGCTGTTCATGGGCGGCGAGTTCGGCCAGTGGCCCGAATGGAAGCACGACCACAGCCTGGAATGGCACGTCCTGGAGCATCCGCAGCATCAGCATCTTGCAGAAATGGGTGCAGCAGCTCAATCACCTCTACCGGGCCGAACCCGCCCTGTTTGAGCTGGATTTCGACGCCCAAGGGCTTCGAATGGATCGACTTCCACGACGCGGACAACAGCGTCCTGAGCTATCTGCGCCGCAACAAGTCCGGCGACGCCATCCTGGCCGTCGCGTGCAACTTCACGCCGGTGCCCCGGCACAACTACCGCGTCGGGCGTTCCGCAAGGCGGCTTCTGGCAGGAGATCCTCAACAGCGACGCCCAGGACTACGGCGGCAGCGGCCAGGGCAACATGGGCGGCGTCGAAGCGTCCCCGGAATCCTTCTACGGCAAGTTCGAATACACGCTGTCCGTGACTCTGCCCCCGCTGGGGATCGTGGTCTTCAAGAGACAACCGGCGCCGGAATCCGCGACCCCAACGCCGCCGGAAAGTGCGAAGCGCAAAGCCCGAAATCCGAAGCAGACCCAAGATCCAAGATCGGAATGACGGGAACGCATCCTCCCGGTGAAGGCAAGAATCTCTGAAACCGCGGATGGACCCAGATAAACGCCGATAGAAAGAGATGGTCTTGCTCTTGCCAATCCTCTCTTGTCAGCGTTCATCGGCGCTCTTCTGAGGCACGGCTTGTCCACCCAACGCTCAGGGTGTGGGTTTCGACGACCGCGCAGCAGGCGGCGAATACCCACCACCCTGTTGTTGGGCCGCGTCGTCCTCAAGTCCACCGTGGACCGGGTCGGCAACAAAGGCCAGTTTCTTCTGGTCCGCCGTGAATCGTATGTTGACGGTGTGAGCCTTACCTGTGTCTGGATTCTTGACCGACATCGCCCCTTTGGGAGAGCCATGCTCTGGTTGAATCAACGTGATCGTGAATTCACCAGCAGGCGATTGACCGCGCGCATAGGCAACAGGTGTGTCCCTGTAGCGAGCAGCGGTTAGTTCCACGGAGGGGATGATCCGCGCTTCAAGGTACACGCGAATCGCCTCCACTTGGTAGCGCTTCGCGGAGGAGTCTTTGGCGAAAATGGGCGGCATGCATCCGCAATTCCGCGCAAAAAGGACTCGCCTCCTTCTCGCGCGTACTGTATGGCTTTCTCGATGAATCGGTCCGACCCGTCTGTGTTCGTCCGTACCACATCATTGAGAGTGCCTATGCAGGTTCCGTCATCGTTGAAAATGCGAACATAGGGACTGGCTGCGTATTCGTGCGTATTTCCTCAACGAACACGAGTCCACACCGAAGAATCCGAAATGCGAATAGATCGAAAGACGGCCTCGCACCGTTGCCGATAAGCCCCTTCCAGTCTTTCTCTCCAGCCTCTTCCAAGGAGTAGGCGTCAATTCCAAGCGAGTCGGCCTTCCGGCGCGCATTTTTCGAGAAGCCCCTTGCTGAGACGAGAACGAGTTTCGACGTTGGCAACGATTTGTGCTTTTCCGCCATTTGCTCGACCCACTCAACAGAGGCAGCACGTTTCTGGTCGAGGCACTCCACAGAGACGACCAGATCATGTTCTCCGACTCTTGATCGAATCACGACATCGACTTCCCGATTCGCGCCGTTCAACGCCCGATCCTGGAGGAATGCGGATTCTTGAACCACAGCATTCGCGGTCAACTGCCGCTGAACGTGGAACAACACCCTCTGAAGCAATGTACTTCGTGCCGGCATCCTCTTGTCCTCCTATTCCCTTGTCCTCCGAGTGGCCCAACAATGATTAGATTGACTCGCATCAGATGCGGAGTCCCTCGTTCCTGCCCGTATAAGACGCCTTCGGATTTCTTGCCGAAGGCGTGATAAGACGTGCTCCTTCAACGACTTGCTGCGGGTCCCGCCGTTTACTCCGGCATGTCACGCGGATCAGCATAAGAACCTCCTTCTCAGAGCCTATCCGCTGGGCTGCGAACGTGCGAAGGCCCACGAATTGAGACGCGCGTATGGATCATTGCCGTCTCCACGTCGTCATGACCTAATGTCTTGGGCGCTCCCAACATCCGACTCTCCTTCGCCTGATGCCAAGATGCCAACACACCACATCGGGCGATGCAACGGAATCAGCACGAGAATCTGCCCAGGGCGGCCTGCCCATGACTCGCAGAGCCATTCCCGAAGCGCGGCGGCGCCGCGGGCTTAGCCCTGCCTTCACGGGCGCTCGCCCCCGTGATACTCATGGGCAAGATGTCCATGCTATGAGGTCATGCCCGGGCGTAGGTCCCGGTCAGCTTGCGCAGTCTGGCAGCCAGACGAGCATCCGTCTGGCCGGGGCGCATCCGCCAGCGCCAGTTGCCCTCCTGCCGTGCCGGCAGGTTCATGCGTCCCTCGGCCCCCAGGCCCAGCACGTCCTGCATGGGCACGATGGCGATCTTCGCCACGGAGCGCATCGCCACCCGCATCAACTCCCAGGAGATGTCGGAGGCTCGGAAGCGGCAGCCAAGGTAGTCGAACAGACGCTTGCGGTGCTCTCCCTTCATTTCCTTCTCGAACCAGCCGCGCGTGGTGTTGTTGTCGTGCGTGCCGGTGTAGACGATGGAATTCTCAGCGTGGTTGTGCGGCATATGCGGATTGGCGGCGGGGTCGCCGCTAAAGGCAAAATGCAGCACGCTCATGCGCGGGAAGTTGTACCTGGCCACCACCTCCCGCACGTCGGCGGTGATGTACCCGAGGTCCTCCACGAAAATGGCCGGGAACGGAATCCGCCGGAGCAGCTCGCGGAAGAACTTGTCGTACGGGGCGTTCACCCACTTGCCCCGGATGGCGTTCGGATGACTGGCGGGCACCTCCCAGTACGCGACAAAACCCCGGAAATGGTCGATGCGGACGAAGTCGAACAGCAGCAGATTATGTTTCATCCGCTGCATCCACCATTCGAAGCCCGTCTCTTCCAGGCGCTGCCAGTCGTAGACGGGATTGCCCCAAAGCTGCCCCGTCGCGCTGAAATAGTCCGGCGGCACCCCCGCGACGAACCGAGGCTTCTTGGAACCGGTCAGCTTGAACAGATCCGAGTGGGACCAGACGTCGGCGCTGTCATACGCTACGTAGATGGGCACGTCCCCCGCCACCTGAAGGCCGAGATCGTTGCAATAGCGCTTCAGACGCAGATATTGCCGGTAGAAAACATATTGACAGAACCGCTCCCGCTCAACCAATTGCGGATTGATGATTGCGGAGTGCGGATTTGCAACAGGCGACGACTCTAATCCGCAATCCACAATCCGAAATCCGAAATCTCTTATGTAAGCCGGCCAATCGGACCACACTTGCCCCTTGAAATGGCGTCGCAGGGCCACGAAACAGGCATAGGGTTCGAGCCACGCCCGGTGCTCTTCCACAAACTGATCGTAGTCTGCCGGCCGGGCGACATTTGGGAATCGGGCAAAGGCGGCGTCGAGCAGCTTTTCCTTGTGGGATGACGCCTTATCATAGTCCACCCTCTCGTGGGGAAAAGCCGGCACGTCCGAAATCTCGCGCTTGGTCAGGAGGCTGTCCCGATACAGAAGGTCCGGGCTGATCAGCAGCGGGTTGCCGGCGAAGGCGGACAGACAATTGTAGGGGGAGAAATGCGTCTTGGCGGTCGTATGATTCAGAGGCAGAAGCTGCCAGTAGTTCTGGCCCGCCGCCTTGAGAAAATCCGCGAACCGGTACGCCTCGGGACCGAAGTCCCCCACGCCGTGCCGCGCAGGCAAGGACGTGACGTGCATCAGAATGCCGCTGGATCGTCGTCTGAGCATAAGAAGACTGGAATAATGGAAAGATGGAATATTGGAATGTTGGCGGGCTCGAGCCCCTTCCCCATCATTCCAATCTCTCCAGCATTGCCTCATCCCATTATTCCATCACTCCATCATTCCATTATTCCAATTTCACGGTATGGCCAATCCCAGCCGCTGCGCCAAGTGGCCGAAATGCTCGACCCACTCTGCCGCCTGCTCGTCGCCGGCCGCGGCTTTCTTTTTTATGTCGGGGTATTGATGCTTGGCAATCGTGAAGAAGACGTTCTGCGCGTGCTGCAAGTCCATCTCGGGCGTGAGCAGACGCAGGATTTCCACGCCTTTCTCGATCGACCAGAGCAGATGAAAGTCCTCCGGCGCATCCTCCCACAGGCTGGACAGGCTATTGATCTTGCGGCTGCCCTCGAAACTGAGCCTCTCTTTGTCAAGGTTCAACGACAAGCGTTCCACCTCGTCGGCCAGATCGCGCAACCGGTTCAGGTCGATGTCATCTTCCTGAATCGCCGAGCAGATGTCTTCATTCAAGATGAACTCGGCCGGTTCGGACAGTGCCTTGGGCAACGGCATGTTCATATTCCGGATCATCTGCATGATGGCATAGTTGTGCTCGTAGATGTGCCGGAAGGAGCTTTCGATCTCTTTCCACGTGCCTTCGAGGAGCCAGTTGAGGATCTCCCGCTGCTGATCCTTGAACAGGTGCGTCAGGGAGTAGTTCTTCCCGTCGAAGGCCACGTTCATCTGCCGCATGACCTCGTTGCTGTCGCCCCGGCGGAAAGCTTTCACGAGATCCTGGCGGATGCGTTTGAATTGATCGTCGGGCATGCGTCCCTGCACCGCCGCAAAGAGATGGTGATCGCCGAGATAGAGCACGGCCGAATCCACGGCGTACTCCTCCAAAGTGATGTTCGAGCGAATCTTGGAACGGCTGGTGGTCAGGACCTGCACCCCCGCCTCCGCGTGCTCGAAGTCCTCGATGTGGGCGGAGTAGCAATAGATGTCGATGGATTCTTCGGACGATTCCTCAAACACGGAGCTGAGCGCGAAGTGTGCCCCGACGCGATGCAGATCGACGCGGGCCGGCTCGACAAACGCCTCGTACACCTCTTTGCCGTTCGCGTAGGGCCGGCGGTTGGTCGGGGCGTTCACGAGCATGTTCTTGAATTCGAGCTCAAGGTTCCAATTCTGAATCTCGTGGCACAATTGCATCGCCCGCGAGGCGTACATCATGACCTGCACGGTCTCGATGCCGGAGATATTGTCGAAGAACCAGCCGCAACTGGTGTACATAAGCATGCCGTTACGCTGCATCTCCAGGAGCTTGAGAAACGTGACCTTGTCGTGGTGCTCCAACTCCCGCCCGGCCGCGCGGGTGATGAAGGCGTCCACGTTCTCCGGCGACCGATCGTTGATGATGCTGACGTACTCGTTCCGCACCTTCCAGGGATCGGCGTTGTACGCCGCCATGCGATCCTGATAGACGGTGGCGATCCGATCGCGCAGCCAGTCGAACGCCTCGCGCAAAGGGGCCCGCCACTGCTGCTGGCCCGAGCGGGACTGGTCGGCCGCACAGCCGCAGTTGCTCCGCCACCGCTCGACGCCGTGCACGCAGCTCCAGGAGCTGCTCTCCCAGATCTCGACCTCATGCTCGACCGGGAACTTTTCCAAGTACTCGCCATAAATGGTGATCTTGGCGAGGTTGTTCGCAGTGATGTGGTGGATACAATAGGCTAGCGCCATGTCGCCGTGGTGGTGATGGTGGCCGAAGGATTCGCCATCGGTGGCTACACTAACGAGATGCGATTGCTCGCCATCGTTTGGGAAGGCGCCGACCAGCCGCATGGCAAAGTTCTCGCCACTATGGAGCAGTCCGCCATAGGCGATGCCATGCGAGACCGGGCCGTTGTAGAAGAACAGGGTGATTTGCTTACCGGAGGGCAGATTGCAGAGGTACGGGACGCTGGTATCCATGTCGCCTTCGTTCACGTCCCGCCACCGGCGTTGGCCCGTCAGCTTCCGGACGCGCTTAGCCTGGCGCGGGGCAAGGATCGTGAACTTGATCCCGTGGGCGACGAGCACCTCCAGAGTGGCCAGATCCACCGCCGTTTCCGGCAGCCACATCCCTTCCGGCTCCCGCTCGAAGCGCCGACGAAAATCTTCGATCCCCCAGATAACTTGCGTCTCCTTGTCGTGGGCGTTCGCCAGGGGCAGAACCATGTGATTGTAGGCTTGGGCAATCGCGCAGCCATGCCCGGAGAACTTCTCACGGCTCCGCCGGTCCGCGTCCAAGACCTTCTGGTAGACGTCCGGGGCGTGCGACTCCAGCCAATACATGAGCGTCGGGCCGAAATCGAAGCTGATGCTCTCGTAGTTGTTGACGATCTCGATGATCTTCTTATCCGGACCCAAAATGCGTGAGGCGGCATTCTGCCGGTAGCATTCTTCCGTGATGCGGGCGTTCCAATCGTGGTAGGGATACGCCGAATCCTGCAATTCGACGTATTCCAGCCACGGATTTTCTCTGGGTGGTTGATAAAAATGTCCGTGCACGCAAACGTATTTATCCATCCAGTAACCTTTCTGTCCTTCTTCCGGCACAAGATGGGCAACTGCCTGTTTCGAGAGACCTCCCAGCGCATGAATCGCGTATGGGAACCTCGTGGGCCTATCAGGCTTCCAACGAGACCACCGCATCGAAGGAATACGCCTTGCGGCGTCGCTACGAGCGGCGACGGCCCCCTTGCCCAGATTCCCACCTTCACCCTACCCATTGCGAACCCGGGCGATCGCCCCCAGCGTCGTCGCGTGCCGTCCTCGTCGGCCCCGCGCCGCTGCGCTGCTGGAGCAAGTTTTCGAAGTGCCGATGATACAACAACTTAGCGCAGCACGCAACCGCGGCTTTTCAATTTCTTGGGTGCGGCCCTGCAGCAGAAGGTGAGACGAGAATCCCCTTTGGGGGGGTGGGTATCGCGGCCAGGCAACCATGCCAATTATACGTGAGAATCACATAGCGGGGTGGCAACGTCAAGGCTTGGCGACGGCTTGTTCTACCGAATCGGGTCCAATAGTTGAGGCCGCAGCCCCCGGCATTGGGCGGAGGACCGCGGCCTCGATCCGATCATCACTCCATCCTCTCGTGGTTATTGCTAACGTGTTCCAGTGCCCGATGGGGCAGACGAAGACTGACCCATCGTCCACAACGGTTTTCCAGTCTTATCCCGCAATTCCAGAGTCTTGCTGCCCTTCTTCAACTCGGAGGCCAGAACCACGCTGCGGGAGCGGATGGTCGTCTGGGAGCCGGTAATGCTGATCTGATCGCCAGGCATGACGAAGAAGTTGTTCTGCTCCGCATACGAGGTCGGCCCGGCATAGACGGTCACGGTTTTGCCATCGGAGGTCTTGACCCGCAGGCGCAATCCGGGGGAGACTCCCGCCGGCGCGCTCTCCGGCTTGAAGCTGCCTACAGTCTCCACGGTTCCGGTGATCGTCTTGACCGTGCCGGGGTTGAAGGCCTTGCCGTGCGGGCCTTCCGCGTTCCAGGATCTCTGATTCGCGATCAATTGGGTTTGAGGCGTCTGCGACGGAACATACCCAAGAGCGCCCCCGGACGGTGCGGCGGGGAAGAGCTTGCTGACCTGCGCCATGTAGTCCGGACTGCTCAGATTGGGGAACTGGCTGGGGGAGAAGGCGACAGAGTCCAGCGTCTGCTTCGTCGTGTTCAGAATCGCCGTATGCGTTTGCGGCTGAATCTGTACAGCGTTCGAGGGCACGGCCGCATACTTCTCGCTGCCCGCCGCCCCGCCCACCGAGATGACGTCGAAGGTGATGTGACCGCTCGACGTATCCACAACGAAGTCCTCGATATCGCCCAAATCCTGGTTCTGAGTGTTCTTCACCTCGGTGCCCGTCAGATGAGTCACTCTCCGCATCTGGACGTCCTGGCCCCCCATCGCTGTCTGTCCAGCGGCCGGGGAAGACGACGGCCCGGCCTGAGATCCGCCGGCAGCCGCCTGGCCTCCGGCCGTCGCGGAGCTGGTGCTGCCCGCGCTCGCGCTGAGCAAGCTTGTGTCGGCCTGGCTGGGCCAGTAGCTGCTGGTGAAGCCGGGCGACTGACTGAGTTGGTCCTTGGTGATGGACGTGGTCACATCGCCGTTGGCTCCGACGTGCAACGCCTGCCAGGGAACCGCGTAGAGCTTGCTGCCGGGGCCGGAAACGCCGCCGTAGGAAAGCGCCACGTACGAGACCTGCTGATAGTCCGGCGTGAGAACGATGTCATGGACCACCCCCAGGTTCTCGCTCTGGGCGCCTTTGACCTGCTTTCCGATCCATTGGCTGGTCCGTAGCGTCATCCCTTGGGCGGACGGAGCCATCTGGCCTGCTGGCGTTCGCGCTCCCGGTTGGGCGGTAGCCGACCGATTCCCATTTCCCGGCTCATTCTGGTCCGTGGTGGCCGACCGATTCGCGTTCCCCGGCTGGTTCTGATCCGTGGCGACGCCCCGGTTCCGGTTGGCCGCCTGCCCCGCCGCCAGTCCGTAAGCACATAAGGCAGCCACCAGACCAGCGACGAAGAGCCCCCGCAAGAAAACTCTTTTATCACTCATCTTCAATCCTCCCGAGAAAAGACTCGCGCAGTCTGGGTCAACGACCCCAGCGGCCGTCGATCCCAACCCAGGCTGTTCGCGTACCGCCAGAACCAGAAACACAAGACCCCTCACTTGTAGTTAGAAAAGCCGAAGCCGAGGGTGGGAGCTATAGGGGAGAGGCGAATTACGCGAGCGGGGAATACCTATCCAGAAGGAGAGATTGAAACCACGCGCTGGAGTGGGATGTTTGATTGTCGATCGTTGATGTGCGATTGTTCGATCAAGCAGAGCCCGTGGTTCGGGAACACGGAGAGCAGATCATCGAAGCGTCGAGCGGCCGGCCGATAGCTGCTGAGCTTGGCGTGCGAGGAATGCGTTCCAGGACAATTCCAGCGTTTCCGGGCGCCGAAGGCCTGCGTGACCTCGGTCAGCATCGTGCTCGCGTCACGCCGTTCCGTGCGCTCCTCCGCCATCCGATGCAAATACGTCCGCAGGTTCTCGGGCCGCTCCAGCAGCAGGAACTGGAAGAATCCCCACGCCTGAGCATAGTACCGCCGGCCCACGTGCGCATCCGGGGGCACCGTGGTCTGCACGACAAACTGCCGCAGCGGGACCAACTCCCCCGCCCGGTACGCTTCCACGAGGCCCTTGCACCGTGCCGTGTTGCAGTGTTCGAGACCGTCGGTGAGAGAACCGTCAAATTCGAAATTCGTGGCCAACCCCTCGGAGACCCACAGCGGGTACATGACGCCCCGCCTTTGAATGCCGCTGTTGAACGATAGTTGGTGTGCAGCCTCGTGGGTCAGTCGCGTGACATCGAACCGCGGTCCCCCAGCCGGCATGGCGAGAACACCTTCCTGCGGCGACCGGTGGGCCGCGACAGCCACGTGAACATCGCGCGCCGGCGAGGGCGTGACTTCCTCCGGCTGGTGTATCCTCGGGTCCGGCTGGACGATAGCCACGCGATTGGTCAGCGTAGAGTAATAGCCATCCAGCCAGGATAGATCCATGCCTTCCACGCGCAGAGCGTATTTGCTGAAGCCGCTCTTTTGCGGGAAGCAGATCCAGGTCAGCCGCTCGGATGGACGCGACAGATCGAAGCCGGCCTGGGCGAAGACCTGGTAGAAATGCTGGTACGCGTACTCCAGCATCCGACAGGCCTCTTCCACATAGGTGGCATCAGGCTTATGAAGGACCACGAAATGTTCGGTCGTCGTTGCTTCGAAAGCCCCATCGAGCGACCGATTCAACAGCGCCGGGTCCGCGGCGTCGCCGTGAAGCAAAGAGAGCGATTCCGCCGGCTGCTGGAGCGCAGTCCCCGGGACGCGTTCCGCCGCGACAGCCGACCTTCGCTCGGAACTGCGACAGTTGGAACACAGCAGGCACAGTGCTCCGGCCGCTACTAACCGTAGAAATACTGACTGGCGCATGTAAAATCAGGTAGTTACTCAGGCACTCTTAAGGTTTTCCCTTATTGTGCCATGCGCCAATACAGATGTCAAGCTTTTCCGTTTGCCCAAACCAGGGAATCTGATCGACCGACACCGTGCGACTTGTCATCCTGAGCAAAGCGAAGGATCTGGCCGCGGGATGCACCAAACCTCTCTCTCGCAGGCCGGATCCTTCACTCCGCTGCGCTCCGTTCAGGAGGACATCGCTGGGTGCCATGTCTACGGCCTTGCGTAGACATGCTGGACGTACGACAGAGACATGCCTACGAGGCGTAGGCATGGCACCCATCACAGGGACCGTTTCTTCTGCCTACTCGCCGCGCAGCGGCTTCGCGACGCGCCGTGACGTAGGACGTTCGCTTTGTTAGACGCTTTTAGGCAGCCGACCTACTTTGCCAGTTCCTGGAACCGATTGGCGATAGCCAGAGCCGGATCGAGTGGGACATCGACGGCCACCGTATTCGCGGCGATCTCGATCAGGGGCTTGGCCGGAAGTCTCTTGTCTTCGAATTCCGGCAGCCACTGCTTCTCGGCCTCCAGCATCTCGCGCGTCATGTCCCGCGCCTCTTTCAGCGTGCAGACCGCCGAAGTCAACGGGTCCAGAGCGATGGCCTGCATCGCCAGCTCCGGATTGCCGGTCAAGGCCGCCTCGACGGCCAGTTGCTGGACGGTAACGTTGCTCTGGTTCAGGGCCGCACATTGCGGGGGCAGCTCGCCGATCCGCACCGGGTGCAGCCCGCGGGCATCGACGAAGATCGGCACTTCCACACAGCAGCCCTGCGGCAGGTTCGTGATATAGCCGTCGTTGCGAACGTTCCCGTTGAGCCGGAAAACGTTCCCGGTCTCGGCGGCTTCGAGAATGTACGAGCAGTATTCGACACTGCGACGCTGGATCTTCTTCGACTCCGTCGCCAGGTAGTCCACCGTCTTGTATTTCTCCGCAAGCATGTTGCAGTAGTTGTAGTACGCCCCGGAGGCCCCGCCGAATGCCGGCTGGTCGCAGTACAGGTCCAGGGCCCTCTGGCTACTGCGGAACCACGGCACATACTCCGACAAATGCCCGGTGCTCTCGGTCATGAAGTAGCCGAAGTGACGCATGACCTCGCCGCGGACCTTCTCGTTGACGTAGTACTCGGGTTTCTCGATGTTCTGACGCAGGATCGGGTACAGGTCGCGGCCATCGCGTTTGTCCCGGAGGGCGAGGAACCACGCCATGTGATTGATGCCCGCACACACGAAATCGACCTGGTCCTTGGGCACCTCCACGTACCGGCTGATCAGATCGAGCGTCGTCTGCACGCCGTGACAGAGCCCAATGAATTGTACTTTTGCGACCCGTCCCAGAGCGGAGCAGTTGGCCCCCATCGGGTTGGCGTAGTTCAGCAGAATCGCCCCGGGGCACAGTTCATTCATATCCGCGGACATTTCCGCCAGAACCGGGATCGTGCGCAGGGCGCGAAAGATCCCGCCCGGACCGAGGGAATCCGCGATGCACTGATCGACGCCGTACCGCAGCGGAATCTCGTAGTCCATGCGGAAGGCCTCAACGCCGCCCACCTGAATCATGTTGATCACGTACTGGGCGCCGTCGAGGGCCTTACGCCGATCAAGCGTCGCCGTCACCTTTGCCGGCAGCTTGTTCTCCTTGACCATCCCCTTGACGAAGGCCTCCATCTTGTCCAGCTTGGGCTTGGTCAGGTCCATCAGGCAGATTTCGCTGCCCTGCAAGGCCTTAGTGGCAAGGATGTCCATCGTCAGCGTCTTGCAGAAGATCAGGCTTCCCGCTCCGATCATCGCGATTTTCGGTTTCGCCATATGTGCAACTCCTAAAGACACACCGCTGTCTGTCATCCTGAGCGAAGCGAAGGATCTGGGCGCAATCCAAGACAAAGCGCAATGCCCGGGACGTTCTTCTTTGCCGGCCAGATGCTTGGGTTCCCAAACGCGATAGATCGCGTTTGGGGGCCCTTCACTTCGCTACGCTCCGTTCAGCATGACACAAACTCGGTTACTTGGAATTCTTCGTGAGGTTTTCCAGCAGATACAGCCCGCTCTTGCCGGGGGCCACGATGTCGAGGTCGCCATCGCCGTCGATGTCCACTACGACGGTGTTGATCCCAAACCCAACGCGCCCGCCTTCGGAGACGAGGAACCGCGTCCATTGCTGTGTCGCCTTGTCGAACTTGTAGTAGTAGATGCACTCGCCGTCATCTTCACCCGGATCGTGGCCGTTGTGAGCGTAGTAGCGTTTGCCGGTGATCAACTCCTTTTGGCCGTCATTGTCGATATCGGCCATGACCATGAAATGCGGCTGCGACCAGGACTTGTCGATCAGGTGCTTCTCCCACGTCCGCTGGCCGTTCACGACCTTCTGCTTCATCCAGTAGATGCCGTAATCATGGCCAAGCCCCCAGATGATGTCCGGGAGCCCGTCGCCATCGACATCATGCACCAGAATCGGAATGCTGGTTGTCCCCAGGTCGAACTCCGGGTGCCACACCCAACCACCGGTCGCCGTCTGTTCGAGCCAGCCTTTCGGGGCCACGATATCGCAGCGACCATCGTTGTTGATATCCCCCGCGCCGATTCCGTGCCCCGCCGCTTCCTTGGGCAGTTGGTGCTTCTCCCACCGCGCCCCGCCGGGGGCCGAGGCGTCCCGGTGGTATTCGTACCAAGCCACCTGGCTCATGATGTTGGGAAGAATGTCAAGCTGCCCGTCGCCGTTGATATCGGCCGCGATGGCGGTTTCGATGTTGCCCGGCGTGTCAATCGTGAAGACCTCCCACGGGCCGCCTTTGGGGCCCGGGTTCTTCTCCCAGAAGACCATCTTGTTGTGCCAGGCGGCGTTGACCACGTCCACCCAGCCGTCGCCGTCCACGTCCATGGGCAGGTTGGCGAAATCATAGAAGTAGTTGCCTTCCTCCTTGACGTCGCGAACGAAATGCTTCTTCCAGTCCGGGGCCTCATACCAGAACCCCCCGCAGAAGATGTCCAGCTTGCCATCCTTATTCACGTCGAAAACCGTCGCCGCTTCGAAACGCGAATCCGCGTTGATGACGTGCAGCTTGAACCGCTCGCCGATCTTGGGCGGAGCATCCAGGGATGCGACGGCCTTGGCCTCCCGCACGCGGACGATCGCACCCCACGGCATGCTGTTCTGCGTGATCTTGAGCATCAACCGATTGACGCCCTTTTGCAGCGTCACGGTCACCCGGTCCGGCGTCGGGCTGATCGCCCGAGCCACATTGTTCGCATGGATCACCTTGTCGTTCAGCCACGCCTTGACGCCATCGTCACTGAAGATCTCCAATGTCACCGACTTGGCCTCATTCGACTCGATCTGCGTCCGCAGGTACGCGACGCACTGCTCGCCCCCATTGAACTCCTTCAGCAGGTCGCAATAGGCAGGATGGGCCCCCAGCGTGGACACCGGAATCTTATGCCACTGGACCTGAGCATTCGGCACCTCCGGCCCGAAAGGCATATCGAACAACTGCGAGTAGTTCTTCCCTTTTTCGCTATACGGCCCGGTGACTTCCCAATTCGTCAGGTAACTCCGCGTCGCCTCGATTTCCTCCAGCAGCTTCTGGGCCTGCTCCTTCGTCGTGCTCGTGACCTTGGCCGCCACGACCTGTGCCAGTGCCGCCTTCACGGGGTTCGCATTACCGGCCGAGACCTCTTTGGCAACCGTGACGGTCGCCAAAGCCGCCTCTTCTTTGACTTGCTCATCCGGCACGCAGGACGCCGCCAACTGCATGGCCTCGACGGTCTTGACATTCGCGAGGGCCGCCAGGATCCTCTTCTTCGTCGCCGCGTCCGGAGCCAGACCCAGGGCCGTCTTGTAGTTCCGAACCTTCTCCTGAGGCCCCATCGAAGCCACCGTCCCCAGCACGTCGAGGTACGCTCGCAGGGCCCGAACCTGGGCGCCGCCACTGCCCTTGTCAGAGGCAATCCGCAACAAGTCGGGCAGCGGCGTAGCATCCGGCCAGTGGCCCAGCCCTGCAATCGCCGCGTACCGAACCTCCGTATCCGCGTCGCTCAGCGCCCGGCGCAGGGTCGCCAGCGCCGAGGCGTCGCCAAGCTGCCCCAGGATCCCGATCATCGTACCCTTGAGCTGCGCGTCCCCGGCCGAATCGAGTTTCGCCAGGACCGCCTTCGAGATCTGAGCCGTGGCGTTTGCCCGCCGGGCCACGCGCAGAATCGCGTTCTCCAACTGCGGCTGCTCGGTGCCCGCCGCCTTGGTCAGCAGCGCCACCAGCGCCTCGGCCTCACCGGCCCCGGCCAATTCCCCCAGCGCCCGGTACGACGCCGTCCGAACCGATGCTTCCTGGCTGGCCGCCGTCTGCAGCAGTACGGGCGTCGCTTCCGTTGCACGGCGGTCCGCCAGCGCCAGGATCAACTCGACCTGAGTGGCCGCATCTCCGCCTTTCACGGCTCCGATCATCTCGGCGTGGACATCCTTGCCATGCAACGCTCGCAGACCCGCGCGGGCCGCCGCCTGCTCCTCGCCCGAGGTCCGCGCCGCCCGCTCCGCCAACAACGCCACGTTTGTCGCGTCACCCAGGACGCCGACGGCGCCGATAGCGGCTACGCGAACCGCCTTCTCCGATGACTGGCACGCCTCCAAGATACCCGCCAGGAAAGAGCGATCGCCGCGATCCGCCAGGGCATTGATCAGAAGCACCTGTGCGTCCGCGCTCAGCGATTTCCATTGTCCCAGACAGGCCTTGAGAGTCTGATCGTCCTTCACTTCCCGCACGACCTTAATGGCCATGAGGCGCAGTTGCTTATCGCTGCCCGTAAGTGCCGATAGGACAAACTCTGTCCGGTGCTCATTGTCCGACAAGGCCACTCCCCTCCACGCGGCGTTGCGAATTCCCCCTGCCGGCGCAGCCTCCAACACTTTGCGGTAGAGCGCCACCGCCTCTGACGCGTTCCCTTGACTCAGACACCCTTCCGCGCAGCGCAGAAGCGACGCCAGCACAGCGTTCTTGACCTCGGGAGTCCGGCTGTTTTGGGCCGCGCTCAACGCCGCGGTGGCAGCCTTATCGGCGATCCAGCCCAGGGCCGAAGCCGCAGCCACGGCGACCGTCGTATCCGCATCCGAGAGCAGCGGAACCAGCAGCGGCGTCGCGGCCGTATCGCGCCGCCGGCCGACCGAATCGATCAGCCCCGCTTTGATCACCCCAGAGGTCTTGCCCAGCGCCTCGCGAGGCGCCGCGCTCGCTTCGGCATACGGCATGCCTTCCAGGGCATAACGCGCCGCCTGGCCCACCCGTTCGTCTCCGAGCACGGCGGCCAGTGCCGGCACGGATTGCACCGTGCCGCTAATCCGCAACTGCTGACACGCAGCGCACTTCTCGACGGCACCGGCATTGGATTGCAGCACAGCGATCAAGTCCTGTTCCGTAGCAGCCCCAGCCGCGCCAGCCATCAACATGACGAGTCCGACAAACAGCATCTGGTTGAGAAAGTCCTTCTTCATGAGCCACCCTTTGCGATTGAGCTCTTCGCTGTCCTTCCGGGTGGCAGCGGCAAGCGCCGGCTTGCCGATGGTCTTTAGAGGTCCAACACGACCATCGGCAAGCTCCGAGGACTCCGCTTGCCGCTGCCACCCGGATCACAAGATTTACAAGCAGGGTCCATATCGTTCGACGATGTTCTCAGAGGATCCACGGCGGACGCGGGGAGTACGAAAGCAAGCGATTCGCCGTGTCATCTCCCGCGAATTGCAGCTTCACCGGATCCCGGCGCAGATCGCGTTTCAGGGCCAGCGAGATACCGCCGATCAGGATCGCGTTCATGGTGTAAGCGGCGGTTTCCGGATTACAGATGGTCGCCTTGCGACTGCGCACGCACTCCAGGAAGTTCCCGGAATGGCTGTCGGCATGGTACACGCGCTGGTCGTCAGGCCGCAGCGGCTCCCGGAGCACACTGGCCGGATAAGACACGATGTTGTCGCGGTCCACGGCAATGCGGCCCGTTGTGCCCACAAAGCAGGCGCCGCCGTCGGGACCGACCGGCTCGCCGGGGTAAGCGGCGGAATGAACCACCACGCCGTTGGTGTAATGGTAGTCAATCGCGCCCTTGACGTACTTCACCTCGATGGGCGCTTTGACGTCCGGATTGACCGTCCACTGAATGATGTCGTAATGATGGGGGCTCCAGTTCACGTCGCCCACGAACAGACCCGTCAGCGTGTGACCTGCCTCCCCACCGTACGGCCGCCACGGCAGTGGTCCGAGCCACATGTCCCAATCGAATCCCTCCGGCACGGGCACGGAGTGGTCCGAGGTCCACGGGCTGGGCACGAAGGCCCCCGGCTCGCGGTAGGCATAGACCTCTTTGAGCTGCCCGATCCGCCCGTTGCGGATCAGCTCGCAAGCCTGCCGGAACTTGCCGCCGTATTCGGAGCGCTGTTGCATCCCCGCCTGGTAAACCCGCCCATAGCGACGGGCCGTCTCTATCAGGACTTGACTTTGTTCCACGGTGATGGCGATCGGCTTCTCGCAATAAACGTCCTTGCCGGCCCGCATCGCCCGGATCGCCAGGGGCGCCGCCCAATGATAGGGCACCGCAATCAGCACGGCGTCGATATCGGGACGACCGAGGACCTCCCGGAAATCATTGTACGCCTTCACACCGTCGTAGCTCGGCCGGCCGAGCCGCTGGGCGTAGATTTGATTGCACCGCTGCCAGGCGGCCGTGCGGCGTTCGCGGCGCACGTCGCAGACGGCCATCACTTGCACGTCCTCGCGCGCGACATACCCGCCGGGCACGTAGGTCCACGCCCCTCCCAGGAGATGGCCGCTCCCTTGGCCGCCCAGGCCGATGAAGCCCATGTTCACGCGCTCGCTGGGAGCAACTCCGCCCCCGGCCCCCAGGGCGGTGCCCGCAACCACATACGGCATGGCAACCGTCCCTGCCGCCGCTTTGAGGAACTGCCTTCGCGTCGCTCTCACTCGATCGACCATAATCGACTCCATCCTGCTTAATATGATGAACCCTTGTGGGACTCAACGGCGGCAACGGGTTCCCAAACGCGATACGGCGCGTTTGGGGACCCATTGTAGCCTGTGACTGGCCCAAGGCAAAGACACTACTATCCACCCACCAAAATCAACGAAAAGCCCCAAGATGCGAAGGGTGGCAGCGTCAAGGCCGAAGGCCTTGGCGATGGTTCTTCGCACGGGAAGCCCGCCATCGCCAAGCTCCGAAGACTCCGCTTGACGCTGCCACCCATCCTGTCACTATCGTGCCGCTGCCGGGCAAGCTGCCAGACTAATTGATCGGGTGCCCCAGCCCGATGTCGTCGATAAGGACGGTACCGGTGCCGCCCGCCGTCGGACTGATCTTATTGCCGACCCCGATCGTAATCTTCTGGATCTTGGTCGTCTTGAGGCCGGCCGCCGTCAGATCGCTCAGCGGAATCGTCCATTGCGTCCAATTGATCGCGTTCGTGGCCGCCGCGTCGGCATTGACCTCCAGCTTGGTCTTACCCGCATTGTCCGTCACCGCCAGATACAGGCCCGCCGGCGCGTTGTGGAGGGAGCTACTGATCTGGGCGCCCTGCCAGTTACCGCTGACGCTGCCCGTCGTGGTGATACTGTCGAACTGCATCGTGCGATACTCACCCGCCTGGTGGGCACACACGCAGATGCCGACCACGACAGGATTGGTCATGGTAATGGTCTGGGGTGTCCCCTGCTGCGTCCACGTCTTGCCGTCGGCGGACAGATAGCCGGTGAACGTGCTGCCCGAACGCGTCAGCTTGACCCAGTACGGGACCGGTATGACGGTCGTGGCATCAAGATTGACGCAGCCGCCGTTGGGCGTCAGACGGTACTGGAAGCTGGCGCCGTTGCCGGCACCGGCGCTAATGACCGTATAGGCATCGGTCGCGCCGGGCGTCAGATCGGCGCGGATCATCACACCGCCTTTCGCCCAGGTGTTCGTGCCGGTGCCGACGCTGACCACCCGGGCGACGATGGAGCCGTCGCCGGTGAGGGTCTTATAGACCAGGGCGAAGTCATCGGCGTTGTTCCAGATGTCCGTACCGTCGCCGGTCAGGGTCAAAACGCCATTGGTCAAGTTGACCGGTACGGTCGGCGCCGGGTTGCCGCAGAACCACAGGTCCATATGCGTGGCGCCGTTAGCCGTCCAGTCCTGTGCCGTGCCCAGATCGCGGGTGGTTTCGCTGTAGAACGGCGTCTTGCTGTTGTCATAGGCCAGCGGCATCGACTGATGGCCGCCATGCACAATTGTCTGCTCGGCAAACGGCGCCGCATTGTAGCCCACCTGGGAGCCGCTCTTGCCATCGCCCAAGCCGTCAATCCACGTGTCATAGATGCGATTCTTATCGTCGTTATAGCTCTCAAAATCATCGACGACGCCAAACGCCGTGGTCGTGAAGCTCCAGACAGCGCCCGGATAGGTGACCGTGTTGACTTCATCGACCCGCCAGTAGTATTTCGTGCCGTACAAGAGAGAAGCCGGCGTGAAGCTGTGGTCGGTGACGGTCTGGGCGGCCGCGGTTCCCTTGGCCACGGCGTTGGGATCGGTGCCGAAGAATACCTTGTGCGAGCCGGCCTCGCGCCCGGGCCGCCAGGTCAGGTTCGCGGTCACGCCGACATCCGTCGCGCCGTCCGCTGGTTGGGGCAGGCGGGCCTGCACGGGCACGGAGAAGAACCGCACCTCGCTCAGACTGGTTGACATGGGACTGCCCCAGGTGCTGTTGATCGTCAGCTTGACGTATTTCGCGCTAACTCCTGCGAAATTGACGATGGTATTGGCCGTGTAAGTGGGCATACCCGAGCCTTGGGCAAATACCGGGACCCCCGGAAGCTGGGTCCAGACGTTGCCGTCCATCGAGTACTCGATCTTCACATCCTTGGCCCCAAAACCCATGTAGGGTTCGAGCTGGGAGTTGGCGTTCCAGACCCACAGCTTGTCCAGCTTGTAGGCTTGGTCGAAGGCGTACTGAATCCAGGCCGGCACGCCTATGCTCATCCACATATCATCCATGTTGTTGGAGTGCTGGTCATTCGCATTGAGTCCGGAACCATCGATGGTCTTGGTCGCGGGCCAGGCGAGTTGCTGACTGGACGCCGTGACCGTCAGGTTCTTGATCGGATAAGCATACGGCTCCGCCGTGAAACTCCAGATGCTGCCTTTGAATATGGTGGCGTCGGGCGTCCCATTCACCTCATCGATCCGCCAGTAGTAGGTCTGGCCGTAGGCGAGGCTGCCCGGAGCGAAGGTCGTGGCCGTCTGGCCCCGGCTGACCAGGGCTTTCCCCGGGTTGGCCCGACTGGCACTGTTGACATCGGCGTAGGCCGTCCCGAAGTAGACGTCGCGCGTCGCCGCCGTCTTCACCGGGTCCCAAGCCAAAGCCGTGTCGCGCGGCATGTCGGTGGCCTTATCCGCCGGGCGGGGATTGGAGGCCGCGTTGCCACCGAGGCCGGCCATGGCGGCCGTGATCTCATCCGCTGACAGGGCCCGGTTGAAGATGCCGACTTCGTCCATATCGCCCGAGAAGGTCTGGCCATCCCCATCGTAACCGGCCCCACCCCCTGTGACACTGCCAATGCCCATCAGGGACCCAGTGCCGGCCGCGGTAAAGGCAAACGCGCCGGATGATACCTGTTTCCCGTTGAGATAAAGCTTGGCGGTGGTCCCGTCGAAGGTGGCGGCTACGTGCGCCCAGACGTGGATGAGTGGATTCATCGTGTTATTGGGGGAAACGACCGCATAGGTCCCGGTTTCCAGGCGGAACGTACCGCTGTTTTCCGGCCGGACCTGGAACTGGAACTCCGTCGTGCCGGGCCAGATGTTTCTCTTGCCGAGCAGGCCCTGGTAGGTGGCGGTACTCCCGGACCACCGGATCCACATGGTCAGAGAAAGCTGCCCGGTTCCCGCCGCCGGGTCCCAGGTGCCTATGAGGATCCGGCTGTCCGCCGTCCCATTGTCGTTAACGCCGCCGCCCAGGTAGCCGGGCGAGATCCAGGTGACGCCATTGTAAAGAGTCCCGTCGTGCCCGTTGCCCGACATGTCGTGGGCGATGGTACCCGTCCCTTCATTCAGGGGGTAGTAGCCCACCAGCCCGTTGCGAATATCGGCATTGGCCACACCGCCCGCCGACACGAGCACGGAGCAGACCAGTAATGCCAACAACACGGTGTTCGTTCTCATTGCTGTTCCTCCTCAAAGAAGAAAACATGGGTTGCACAACTTGCCACACACGTTGATCGTTCTGTCAGTTGGTCTCGGGACTCGGCGTGTAGCCCAGCTTGCCCCAGACGGCCTTCTGGACGCGATGCAGGTCCGGATTGCCGGGTTGCAGCGGGTTCGTGCCGGCGAGCATCAGGCCGTAGTCGATGGTACGCTGGTCGGTCCACTTCCAGTATTCGCCGTGCCCGTCGGCCAAGGAAAAGTCCGTCCCGTTCCCATGCCGCACGGGCGGGCAGTCGTTATTGCGGTTGTTGAGAATGCCGGACACACCGGGCGTGGAGCCCCACCACGATTCCTTGTCGTAGGGGATGCTCCAACTGGCGAGCGTAGCCCAGCCCTCGTCCACGAAGACGAGTCTCTCGCCCGGCCGGTCAATGCGCATCCTGTTCTTGACGATGAGTGCCGGTGCGGTGGGCCAGCCGTTCATGGCATCGGTAATGGAGTACGTGCGCATCTCGCCGCGCAGGCCGCTGGGGCATTTGTACAGCTTCTCCGTCTTGATGTACGGGTATAGGGCGCCATCCCAGATCGCCTGGATCTGCATATCGTCCGTCGTCTGATCCGAATAGCCCACCCAATGGACCCAGCCGTTTTCATTGGACGGAACGTTGTTTTGACCGGGCCCGCCTGTGCTGCCGTTGACGATCTTGTTGTCGTTCTCATCGGCGTACATGATCCAGGCCATCGTGAGCTGTTTGACATTGCTCAGGCAGGCGGCCCGTTGCCCCTGCTCGCGGGCCCGGTGCAAAGTAGGCATGAGAATGGCCATCAAGATGGCAATGATGGCAATGACGACCAGTAACTCGATCAGGGTGAATCCTTTGTCCTGGTGCATGGTCCCACCTCTTCGATTCGGTTTGCCCATTCCACCGCACGTCCCGCGCGATCCAAGCCGTGCCCAGTGCCATTGGCGGTACTTCACAATGATACGATAGTCAATATCGACGCAAACTCCTTGCACAAGTCCACCTTCTTTGTGTATAATTTCACCATTGTATGCACGACGCCAGCTTCCAACTTCGGTTGTTGCAGCGGCTGCGGGCCAGTGCCGATTTGTTTCGGCTGTTTGACTCGTTGGCGGACGTCTGTTTCTTCGCCAAAGACCGCCGCGGCCGGTTTCTCATGGGCAACCGGGCCTTTTTGGAAAAATTGGGTTTGGATAAGGAGGAAGACCTCATTGGCAAGGACGACTTCGCTTTCTTCCCCGCGCGCCTGGTGGAGATCTTCCTCCGCGACGACCAGCGTGTGATGCGAACCCGCGAGCCGCTGATCGACCGCGTGGAGCTGGTCTCCAACAGCGACGGCAGCATTGATTGGCACATCACCACCAAAGTGCCGCTGGTGTCCCGGAACAATTCCGCCCTCGGCATCGCCGGCGTCACCCGGGACTTTCGCCGTGCGGGGGAGCACTGGCGCCCGCATCAGCAGTTTGCCGCCGTTATCGAGCACATCAACCAGCACTACGGCAGCCCGATCCAGGTCGAGGAGTTGGCCGCCCTCATGTACTTGTCCGTCAACCAGTTCGAGCGGAAATTCAAGCAGGTGTTCCAGATCTCTCCGATGAAGTTCCTCACGGGCTACCGGGTCCACCGGGCCTGCTACGATCTGCTGCACACCGACCATACGATCACCCAGGTCGCGCTCCGCAACGGCTTCTACGACCACAGCCATTTCATCCGCCATTTCCATAACGCCATGGGGATGACGCCGAATCAATACCGACGCGGTTGAGCACACCATGAGAGGGAAGACCATGAGAAGAAAGTACGAATCGCAAATAACCGAAATCCGGCCCCCCAACTTGAACCCCTCGGCGCCGAGCACCGCTGCGCCCGTTTGTAGTGTGCCCGTGAGGGCATATCTTGAAAGAAACGCCTCACGGCGTCACTACGAACACGGGCCGCTCGCCAAGCGGAGCCGTTTTGAGTTTTGGATTTTGGTTATTTGTGCCTGTTGCGGATTTCCGATTTCGTGCTTCGAGCTTCCCTGCCTCGGGGCCTTCCGCGCGGCGGTCGCCGTGCGGGACGTGACGCCGGAGAAGCTGCTGCCGGTTTCCGGCGGCGTCGGGGCTTCGCAGCCAGTGACGCGCAAGATCGGCCCATTGACCGTCCGGGCCCTGGTCCTGGAGAACTACAACACGCGTATTGCCATTTGCAGCACGGACTTCCTCGGCTTTCCCGCCGTGCTCGGCAATAAGGTCCGCGCTCGCGTCCCAGGCATCCCGCCGCAGAACATCCTGATTGGCGCTACGCACTGCCACAGTGCCCCGGATTGCTACGGCTTCCCGGGCCGCACCGGCAAGACCGACGCCGACCTCGCCTACCTCGACAGCGTCTGTGCCAGGCTGGCGGAGGCCATCAACGAGGCGGCGGACCATCTCCAGCCGGCCAAACTGAAGATCGCCACCGGCAAGGCCCAAGGCAAGATCGCCTATAATTACTATGCCGAAAAGCTGTACGATCCGCGCTGCCACGTCATTCAGATCCTCGGCCCCGCCGGCGGCTGCTGGCCACGCTTATCAACTACGCCTGTCATCCGGAGATTATCGGGCCGGGCCAGGGAATCCTGTGCCCGGATTTCGTTGGGCCGCTCTATGACCGCATCCAGGAGCAAAAGGCGGGCACAGGCGTTTTCATGAACAGCGCCCAAGGCGGCATGGTGACGGCGGATTGCCGCGGCCCCAACGGCAAGGACCTGCGGACGTGGGACGAGTGCCTCCGCATCGGCCGGCTGCTCGCCGATGAGGCGCTGCGCATCGTCGCCGATGCCCCCGTCCAGGACGATCCCGCCCTCTTTGCGCCAGCACTACCGTCGAGTTTCCCGTCGAGAACGAGATGCTCCGCACCGTGGTCAAGCTCTCGCCCCTGGGTTTCCAGTTGAGCGACAAGGGCACCGTCGCCACGCAAATCAACGTCGTGAATCTCGGCAACGCCCAAATCCTGACGATCCCCGGCGAGGCCCTGCCGAACATCGGCTTCTATCTCAAACGCAAGATGCACGGCAGCACAATCTGCTCTTCGGCCTGACCAACGACGCCTTCGGCTACATCCTGACGAAGGTGGACTGGAACAGCTTCGAGCGCTACGACTACATCACCCGCACCAGCCTGGGCGAAATGACCGGCGAAATCCTGATCGAGAAGTCCTTAGCCTTCGTAGACACCTGCCCCCGCCCGGTCGCCATCCACTGATTCTGTTGCATTTTCCGATGTGGCGCGTGTGGAGTTCTTGTTGTCTTTGGGTCGCTACAAGGTGTTTCCCTTTCAGGCAGAGTTGAACGACCTGGAATCCACCGTGGTCTGACGCGGCCTGGGGCCGCAACCGAAACCACTGGTCCACAGATCATGTCATTGCGAGCGCAGCGCGGCAATCTCCCGATTAGCACAGATTATCGAGAAGAGACAGAGTGCAACAGAAAAAGACGAGTGACCCTCACCGTTTCCTTCCGCAATCTGTTCTACCAACCCGCAACAACTGAAAGCCCTTTCCAGATAATTCAGGCAGCATGACGCAAGTCGTGAAGACCAAAAGGATTACGTCTCTCGCAAAGGCGCAAAGACCACCAAGGGCAAAGCGAGTCTTGTCTTGTTCTTCCTTTTCTTCGCGCTCTTGGCGTGCTTGGCGCGAGGAACTCTTGGTTCCGGCCGAGGGCGCAGCCCGAGGCCGGGCTGGGTCATCTGTGGATTCTCTAATTCATTTGGATTACGAGACTTGCGGCGCGAACCATCGGAAAGCTCGTCAAGAGAACAAGTTGTGACGCTTTTGCGGTGCAGGGATGCCGGGACGCAGGGTCTAAGATAGACCAGATCTTGCTTCTCTCTGCGCCTCTGCGTCTCCGCGCGAGTGGATTATACTCTATCTGACCCAGCATGGTCCCCGGCCGCAACCAAGGATATTCTCAACCACTAATCCCACGAATCCGACCTATCCGTTTTCCTGTCTTTATTCGTATCACTACCCGTGAGAGTCTTGTTCTCCTGCGCAAATCTCAGATCGACGGCAAATCCCTAATCCACAAATACTTGGTTCTCTCACAAAGCCACGAAGCCACGAAGCATGTCATTGCGAGCGAAGCGCGGCAATCTGGGGCCTATTTCCGTACCGGTTTTCTTTGTGTCTCTGTGTCTTTGTGAGAGCATCTCTTTGGGTTGCGGCCGAGGGGAGCGACGCCGCGCTGGGATACTCTTGTCCTTTGCGATCTTGGCGTCTTTGCGCGAGATGTAACTCTTCGATCCTCTGTGGCTTGGTGAGAGAATGGTGGATTGCTATCAGCTTAGGTAATCACGGTTGAGGCGCCAGCCCACGTAGACTCCGGCCACACTGCCCACGCTGCTGAGCAGAAAGCCGGTCATGAGTCCCACCTGGTCTCCGATCCACCAGCCAATCCACCCCAGGACGGTCACACCCAGAAAGATGCACAGCTTGTTCATGTCTTATCCCCCGGAGGCCCCACGCCGAGCCGTTCTGCCCCCCCCCCAACCCAGGCGGGCCTCCCCTCCTGTCTCGGCTAATGTACCCTGGCGGATGAATTTGCGAAATGCGTAGCTCTGACACCCAGAATTCCCCAGGTCAAGGGGTGAGCAATGCTGCAATGGCCCTGCGGGCGGCTTTGCCTTCGCGCGTGGGCAACAAGGGGTAGACGTGCAGAGCCCCAGGGGTTTCATGGAAGTTGATCGTGACGCCGAGTCCCTCTGCCTTCTCAACGAGGCGGTGAGCATCGACGTTCAGGAGGTCGGCCGTACCGGAGAACATCGTCATCGGTGCGAGGCCGTGGAGATCTCCGTTCAGCGGACTTACGCGCGGGTCGGTCACCGGCAGGGTGTCGGCATAGATTCGTCCGGCTTCGGCGAGCCACGGGATAGCCAACAAAGGATCGTGCCGAGCAATGGTGGGCATGCGGGGATCGCTCACGGTGGCATCGAGCCACGGCGAGATGAGAACGATCCGCGTGGGCTGGACGCCGCGGTCGCGGAGTTGTTCCGCCACAGCGAGGGTGAGACCGCCGCCTGCTGAGTCGCCCATGAGGGCCAACGGCGAAGCGCTTTCAGAAAGGAGCTCGGCGGCGAGGGCGGTGGCAGTGGCCACCGTGTTCGTGGCCGTGCCGTGAGGCGCAAGCGGGTAGATGGGCACGGTGACTTCGGCGGCGGACGTCTTGGCGAGACCGGCGATAAAGGACCAGTGGAAGGGGCTAATCTCGCTGATGTACCCCCCACCGTGGAGGTAAAGGACGCGCGTACGCACGGGCCGGCTCTTGGGCGTCACAACGTAGGTGGTCCAGCCGTGGCGGTCTGTCACAGCGAAGGTGGCCTTGCGCCCGAGTCGACGCGGTGGCGCGTAGGACGCCGGCCGGAGATCTTGCTGCGCGACCTCCTTGCGCACCTGCTCCTCGGAGGGAAAGGGCTGGCCTGCACGAACGACACGCAGGAACAAAGTGAACGCTTTGTTGGAAAAGCTCGACATTCTTTCCGCTCCTTTTTTGGGTGAACTAAAGGTGTCAGGTACTCCTGATAGCGGCTCCAAGCTATCTTCTCCGGTCTCGGCATAGCACCCATTCTACACGTCCCAACACCGTCGTAAAGGAGAATGTCGCCCCGAAAAAGTACCTGCCCCGAATGGCACTGCCGTGAGTTTGGGGTCTTACGGGCACGCACGCTCTCCGGGGACATGAAGGGAATCATGTCAATCTCTCTTTAACACGAAGGTCTTGCTCCGAATCATCGGAGCGGTATCATGTTTTTGGCCTTCCTTGGCCGATAGTGTTGATGGCCCTGCTTGGCGGGTTTTCCCATCCGAACCAAGGAGGGCTTTGTCATGACGAGCCTACCAACCCCACGATCCGGCGGCAAGACTGACTTTGCCGTCCTTGCCGATTCGTTTCTCCACGATCCCGGTTTGCCTTTCGCCTCGGTGGTGGACGCCGAAACGATCCAGCGGGTCTTTCGGGAGGAAGAGGCGCTGTTCGGGCAGGAGGATATTTTCTCCACCCAGATGGTCCTGTGGGCATTCCTCGCCCAGACGTTGCGTGACGGCAAAGGAATCGCCTGCCCCTCCGCCGTGGCCGACATTGCGACGTACCTGCTGCAGGCCGGGCAACGTCCGCCGTCCGGCGACACGGGGGATTACTGCCGCGCCCGGGCGAAGTTGAAGCTGACGGCACTGCAGCGGCTGGCCCGCGAGGTGTCCGGCCAACTGGAGGACCGGGTCGCCGCCGCCTGGTTGTGGAAGGGGCGGCACGCCAAGCTGGTGGACGGGTTCACCTTCACGATGCCCGAGACGCCGGACAATCAAGCGGCGTTCCCCCAACCGCACGTGCAGCGTCCCGGCGTGGGCTTCCCGCTGGCCCGAGCCTGCGTGGTGCTCTCGCTGGCCACCGCGGCCGTGGGCGACCTGGCGGTCGGGCCTTAGGAAGGCAAACCGACGGGCGAAACCGCGTTGCTGCGGCAGTTGCGGGCGACCTTCGAACCGAACGACGTGGTGGTCTTCGACCGGTACTTCTGTTCCTTCCTGATGCTGGCGTTGTTGTCCCAGCGGGGGGTCCACGTGTGCGCCCGTCTGCACCATTGCCGCCACAGCGACTTTCGCCGGGGGCGGCGGCTGGGACCGGGGGATCACCTGATTACCTGGACCCGTCCCCAGCGACCGACCGGGATGACGCCCGAGCCGTACGCCCAGAGGCCCGAGACCCTCACGCTCCGCGAGGTGCAATTCGACGTGACCGTCCTCGGCGGCCGGGTCCAAACCCTCACGGTCGTCACTACGCTGACGGACCCGGAGAAGTATTCTCGACACGACATCGCTGATTTGTACGGTTTTCGCTGGCACGCGGAACTGGATATTCGCCAGATCAAACAGACGCTGCACTTGGACCATGTCCGCTGCAAAACGCCGGAGATGGTCCGCCGCGAATTGTGGGTGACCCTGTTGGCGTACAATCTGATCCGCAAGGTGATCGCCACCGCGGCGGCCGTGCACAAGAAACAGCCGCGGCACTTAGGGTTTACCCAGGCCTGCCAGAGCCTCTTGGCGTCCTGGAGGCTGCTGGCGACAGGTGCCTGCCGGGAGGCTCACACGTTGTACACGATGATGCTGGCCCACATCGCGGCTAACGAAGTGGCGGACCGGCCGGGCCGCATCGAACCGCGTGTCCTCAAACGCCACCGCGATCGCTATCCCCGCATGAAACGGCCGCGGGCCCAACTACAAGCGGAACTCGGCAAAACCTAACCCCATACCCAGAAAGGAGTTGCCTACGGCAGTGCCATTCGGACATGCACCCTATTCCTCGCTGCCACTGGAATCGACGGCGTGGAGTGGATACGATACTGCCCCATGAACATGATACGAGGATTCTATCTGACCACTCTGTGTACGGCGGTCGTCTTGGGCCTCAGGGTCAGCGGCTCGTGCGCCGCCGGCGAGTATTTCACGATCCAGGTCGTCGACCGGCAAACCGGCCGGGGCGTGCCGCTGGTCGAGCTGCGGACCACCAACAGCCTCCGGCTCTTTACCGACAGCAACGGCATCGTCGCCTTCTGCGAGCCGGGCCTGATGGACCGGGAGGTCTTCTTCTTTGTCGAGAGCCACGGCTATGAGGTACCGAAGGATGGCCTCGGCTATCGCGGGGTCCGGCTCAAGACGATGGCGGGACAGCAGTCTGTCGTCCGGATCGACCGGCTCAACATCGCCGAACGGCTGTACCGCGTCACGGGCGAAGGCATCTATCACGACAGCATCCTGACCGGCCGGCCGGTGCCGCTGCAGAATCCGGTCCTCAACGGGCAGGTTATGGGCCAGGACTCCGTGGACACCTGCATTTATCATGGCCGGCTGTTCTGGCTCTGGGGCGACACCGGCAAGCCATCGTATCCGCTCGGCCACTTCGGCACTGCCGGCGCGCTTCCGACCTGCCCGGCCGCGGCGGCCTGGACCCGGCGGTCGGTGTCAATCTGGAGTACTTCGTGGATAAGAACGGTTTCAGCCGCCCGATCTGCCCGATGAAAGAGCCCGGCATGGTCTGGCTCGACGGCCTGCTGAGCGTTCGTGACAATGAAGGCCGGGAGCGGATGATCGCCCGCTATGGGCGAATGAAAAGCCTCGGCGAAGTGTACGAGAAGGGCCTCGTGGCCTTCAACGATGCCACGCAGTCCTTCGAGCGGGTGGCCCGCCTGGACCCGAATGTCCTGCCCTTCCCGGACTTCGGGCACGCCTTTCGTGTCGCAGAGGAGGGT
>CAVVRJ010000005.1:0-22587 GCA_963750205.1 uncultured Planctomycetota bacterium | reverse complement strand
CGGGGAAGGGGAACGCAACCGCCTCCACCGGTCCGGCACCCGCGCGCACGACAGCCTCAAGGGCGACGCGCTGCTCGCTCGTCACCTAGCCGGCCTGATGATTGCCGATGTGCGTCAGGCCGTGTCCTATCTCAGCCAGCGGGCGGAGGTGGGCGAGGGCCGGATCGCGGCAGGGGGGTATTCGATGGGTTCGTTCGTGCTGGCCCTGGCCGGGGCGGTCGAGCCACGGCTGCATGCCTGTGTCCTGGTCGGCGGCGGCAATCTCGATGGCCCCGGCGGCTACTGGGATTCCTCGAGCAAGCAGATGTGCCAGGCCCTGCCGTACCGGTCGCTGGAGTTCCTCGGAGATCGTCCGGCGGTGATCTACGCCTTGCACGCCGCTCGTGGTCCCACGCTGATCTTCAATGGCCCGGATGATAACGTTGTCTCGATGTCCAAGTACGGGGCGGCGTTCTTCCAGGAGCTTCGGCAGCGGGTCGCCTCGCTTCACGGGGACGCGACGGGCGTCTTCGAGACGGGCTTCGCTGCGGCCGGCGCCGGCCATCGGCCCTACTTCCTCACCCGGCCCGTCGTCCAGTGGCTGGACCAGCAGATCCATTTCCCGCGTTGGACCCAGGAGTCAATTCGTGCCATGCCCGAGACCAAGATCGGCACCTGGGCCGAGAAGGTCGGCGTTGTCCTCGACAAACTCTATGCCACCGAAGAACGCGAAGGCGGCACGCCGGCCTTGGGACAAGATGTTCCAGGATATACCCCTGAGATGCTGGATGCCCTGCCGCGCGACCAGTGGGAGTCCCGGAAGAAGGATTTCATCCTCGAAGCCTGGCTGGAGGCCGCCCAAGAGAGCATCGTCGGTCTGGGCCGTTGAGAAGCGGGTCACGACCTTACTCCGGCGGATGGGACAATCATCAAGGAGGCCGACGATTCCATTTGGCGCGTTTGCCCGTGCCCGTGTTATTATCCGCTCGCGAATGGTTGGGATGGCCCGTCCCGCCGGGGAACCGTGGTTGTGAGCGTGTGAAGGGAATTCGATGCACATAGGGACGTACCCTTGCGTCACCGTGGTCTGTCTGCTGCTGACGGGCTGGTGGAGCTCGTCCTCATCCGGGATTCCCTGTTGCCGTGCTCAGGAGAAGGAAGAAAGCCAGGAGAGCAAGGACAGCCAGGAAGGCAAGGGGCTCCCCAACGCAGAAGTTCGCGTTGGGGACCCCAGTACTTCCGCAAGGAGGTGGAGGAGGACGCTTCCAGACTCCATCTGGGCGGGGGGGGCATGGTCCAGACGGAGCCCTATGGAGGGGTCTCTCCCAGAGTGTACCCGGCGCCGGTCGTCGCCTACGAAGGCGAGCATCTCTCTGTGCGCAGTGCCATCGTGGCGTATCGGATCATCTCGTACAACGGTCTGATGATTGGGCCCATGGTGCAGCCGCGTTCGAGGGCTATAGTGGGAGCGACAGCCCGTTTCTCAACGGCATGCAGAGCCGGGATTGGTCGGTCGACGGCGGGGTCAATATCGAAGCGGCAACGCCCGTCGGCCTGCTCGGGTTATCCATTGTCACCGATCTGCTGGGCCGGTACCGGGGGCAGGAGGTGGAGTTTCGCTACCTGATCATGTTTCCGCTGCTCGGGTTCAACTGGATTCCCTCGGGCGGCGTGCGATGGAAGAGCGACAATCTGGTGGACTATTACTACGGCGTCAGGCCCGATGAAGCCCGGCCGGACCGTCCGCCGCCTACGAAGGCCAACAGGCGTTCGACCCCTTCCTGCGGCTGGTCATCCGGCACAACGTCACGAAGCACTGGAGTCTGTTCAGCGATGCCCAGTACGAATGGCTGGCCAGCGCGATCACCGATAGTCCCCTTGTCAACAAGGACCATCAGATGAGTCTCACCGTCGGCGCCCTGTATGCCTGGTAGCGTCTCTCGTTTGACGCCGTTCGGGTCGGTCGGCCGAGTCTTCACCCCTGATCTGCTTCTGGCGGTATTGAACGTAGGCTTCCCGCATCGCGATGTACGGGTCCACGGACGCCGACTTGAGGGTCTCATACTCCCCGAGGTGAAACGAGCCGCTATTCACTGTGCTGACCCCGGATGTGCCGATCGAGACCTCCTCCGGCGGGATGTAGCGAATGGGGTTCAAGAACTCGTCGCCGACCATGCCCACGGAATCCCGCAAGGTCGACGGCCCAAAGAGCGGCCACAATAGATAGAATCCGTCGCCCGAGGCCGTAGACCGCCAACGTCTGTCCCAGGTCCTTCTCGGCCGGCTGCAGCTTCCACCGATCGCGGGCCGGATCGCCGATGCCGAGCACGCCCATCGTGGTGTTGATCGCGAATCGACTCAGTTCGGTGTCAGCGGCAGAGTTCTTGCCCTGCAGAATGCAGTTCACCAGGCGTGCCGGCGTGGCCAGGTTGTGAAAGAAGTTGCTGATGCCGGTGCGCACGGGCTGGGGCACGACCGTGGTATAGCCCTTGAAAACCGGCTTGAGGACCCAGAAATACGCCACGTCGTTCACGCCGAACATGAACCGGTTCACGGGCTCCAGCGGGTCCGCCACGGGTGCCCGCTTCTGGGCGAGTTCCTCCTCCATTTCGTTGAGGATGGCGTCGTTGGAGGAGTTCGCGTCCGCCGGCGCGACCGCCGGAGACGGGCGTTTGGCTCTGGGAGGAGGGCGACCCCGCCCCGGCGAGGACGCCATCAGGATGAGCAAACATTCTCATGAGCTTTCTCCGGGATGAGCTACTTCGTCTGGAAGGAACCCCGGCGGACTGCGGCGCCGATGGGATGTTTCACTGATCCGTCGGAGGGCCCGGACAGCGGCTCTTGCCCGAGCCGGTCGATGAGCGGATGCGTCATCGACTCGGCGCTTCTCCATCTGAGCAAGAAGTTCCTCCACCGTGCGGCGGCGAAGAAAATTATCAAATTGCGACCGATAGTCAGCCAGAATGCTCACACCCTCGATTTCCACGTCGTAGATTCTCCACCGCCCCAGGGCCTTGTCCTTCTTCGACGCGTCCAGCTTGTGGAGCTTGTACAGGATGTCGATCTCTTTGTTGTCGGAGAGCAGCGTCATGTGGATGTGGATGATATCGTTTTTCGCCGTCGCGGGCCTCAACGTGAACGTTTCATCCGTATAGAGCGCGGTCTTTTCCAGATACACGGCCTTGAGCCGGTCCACAAAAAGCCGGATGAACTTCTCCCGTTGTGCGGCATTGAGTTTGGGCCAATGGGTCCGTCCCAAGGCCAATTGCCCCATCAGGGGGAAATCGAACAGGGGACTGACAATTCGGTCGACGATCTTTTGCTTGGCGGTTTGGTCCATGTTCTGGGCTTGGAGGACCTTGAGAATGGTGTTCCACTTGGCCGTCAGTAGCTCGTGAGGGTTGTTGGGATCCTTAGCCGCGACATCCCACTTGCGCCACCACGACTCGTTGGGATCGTTCGCGTCCTTCGTCTGGGAAACCGATTGCACGGCAGGCTGCTCCTTGGCGCCCTCCGGCCCCTTCTCCTTTGCCTCGACGCTCTGTCCCAAGGCCGGCAGAAGGAGAATCGCGATCATAAACCATTGCCTGACAGGCATTGCCATGCGCATACCTCAACGGAGATCATGAGCCTTCCAACCACCAATAATCCACGCATCCACTCTGGTCAGACCTCCCATCCGGCTGGGTTCCCAAACGCAGTGCACCGTGTTTGGGTCCCCTGCACAGCCTGGGGCCCGCGTTCTGAGTGTCCTATCATTATGATACGAAGTGCGGGGCCCAACTGCAATGGTGCTGATCTACGAACGCAGGGCAATTGCATGTGGCTACGCGGCTCGCCGGGTTCAGCCGGTGGCATCGGCATCCTGCCGACGCTGCATGGGCTGGAAGGGGACCCCCAACGCGGACTTCTGCGTTGGGGACCCCAAGCCCATGCCACTTTGGATCATCGGTCACATGCAATTGCCCTGTCTACGAACGCGGCGCGATCTTGAAGGCGACGTCGTTGCCGATGTTCGAGGCATGGCCGCCGGTCGTTGTCAGCTCCGGGATCGTCACGGTGAGCTTGCCGTCCTGGCACCGGACCGTCTCGGAATCCAGATATCGGCCGCGCCACGTGTGGTACAGGCGAACTTCATACTCGCCGTCCTTGAGCCCCGAAATGGTGAAGGAATCCTTCGCCACGCTTGTTTTGGCGTTTACGGCCCAACCGAGAATGAGCTTATCGCTCTTCAGGGCCCAGGCGTCACAACCCGTCGCTTCGACGGTCGCCGGCTGCAGGTCGAGGTGCGCCAAGTCGATGTCGGCGACGAACTGGCGGAAATTGCGCATCTGGTTGGTGACCACGCTGTCGTTGAGCCGCTGCGACCATTCCCACCAGAAGGGCGTGCAACAGAGGCCGTTCGCGAAGCTGACCCACAAGGCATTGTGGTACATGGCCAAGTAGCCGGGCGTGCCGGGCTCGTAATAGGTGTGGTCCCAGCCGCACTCGCCGACGATGGCAGGCTTCTCGAAGCCTTTCCACAGGTTTTGGACCTGCGTGGCGTAGTTGCGATAACTGTACCGCAGCGGACTCTCGTCGCTGGGATCGACTTTGCCGGTCTTGGGCATCGGGTGTCCCTGGGCCTCGTAGATCTCCCGGGCGGCGATATCGAAGGTCTTGTACCCGCCCGGCCACCATTGGCCGATGCCGCCGCTCTGCGTGCCGGTCGTCGGGCGGCCGTAGGGGTCGTGCTCGTTGAAGAACGTGTCCATCTTGTGGCACCACTGCTCGGCCACGGCCTTGTCGCCCTTTTCCCAGCCCTCGGTGCCGTTGATCTCGTCGATGATGAACCACAGGAACAGCGCCCGGCTGTAGCCCCAGCGGGCGATCATGTAGCGATGCAGCTTCTCCTCGTATTTCCACGCCTCGTCGCTGCCGAAGAAGCCCGTGGCGTCGGTGACCAGATGATAGGGATTCTCGCGATAGCGGGCGTTGCCGCCGCCCCAGACCGCCTGGGAGATGAAGGAATGGAACCAGATGTCCCAACCGATGTGGATGTCGCGACTCTCGCACCACTCGAAGATCTGGTCCAAGCGGGCGCAGCGATTGGCGTCGTACTTGCCCAGCCCTGTCTCCATCGTCTCCAGCGGCGTGTGGAAGAAATTGATGAAGTTGCCGCCGCGGCGCTTGAGCTCATCGAGGTTTGCTTCGGTGATCGAGCCCCGGTTCGCTCGAAGCTGTCGTTATACCACAGGCCCGACGCCGTAGAAGGAAGTGCCGTCGCTGTACATCAGGTAACGCTGGTTCGGTGCGATCCGGACGAAGCCGTGATGAGACGAATCGACCGTTATGAAGCTGCCCGATTGGCCTTGGGCAGTCCCATCCTTATCCTTGACTTTCACGACATACTGCCAAGTCCCTTTCTCCGTCGGGGCAAAGCGGACCATCCAAAGACTCGACTGCTGCGATGGGTTATAGAAGCCCCAGATCCTCCACGTCTTGCCGGCCGGGGAGGTGAACTCGGCCCACAGATCGACCTGGTCCGGATCGAACGGATTGGTGAAGGTCGCCTCCAGATCGAGGGCCAGCTCGAACTTCTCGTACAGCCCCACCGACGCCGTGTTCGGCCGGGCCGACTTGATGACGGGTGCGGCGGCCAGCGCCGGCGCGACGAGTCCCGCAACTACGATCAGAATGCTGACGACACGCTTGGACATGATGCTCTCCTTGTTCCTCTGGTACGGGCGAATAATCATTCGCCCCTACGATCGGCTGAATTCCCATTGACTCTGGCCGCCTTTCTTCAAGGCGATCTGGTATTGGTGCGGCGGACGATTCTCCGCCGTAATGGTGACGTTATATGACCCGTAGAAGCCCCGGAACGTGACTTGACCTTTCGCATCGGTCTTGGCGCGTGAGATTGGTCTGCCACTGCCGGCGGATCAAGTCCTTCAGCCGGGTGTAGACAGGTTTGGGCTCGAAGTCCTTCGTCAGCAAGCCGCCACCGGGCAGCCAGATTCGCCGGTCGGAGAGGCCCCACCAGTTGATCGACATGACCGCCGGGTGCCCGAAGCAGAGCCGGTAGAACTGCTCGGCGAATTCAGCCTGGGCCTCCTCGGTCCACGTGCCTTCACGCCAGCCGCCTGTGATGGGCTTGCCGCCGGACTGCGGGATGAACTCCGTGATGTGCAGCGGATAGCCGAGCTCGCCCAGCCGGTCAAGTGTGATCCGGACCTTCTCCGGCGAGAACCATTCCTCCCGCGGCTCATGGGCTTGAATGCCCAGTCCCGAAATGGGCGTGCCGCGTTGCTTGAGCTCCGCCACAAGCTGATAGAATCGCTCGCGGTCCGGCTGGCGAGACATGACGTTGTACTCGTTGAGAATCAGGTGGGCCTTGGGATTGGCTTGGTGGGCCGTCCGGAAGGCCTTATCGATGTAGCCGATCACGTCCTCTTGCGACCCTCGCCCCGAGGCCTTGGTCGCGATGGCTTTCCACGACGGGCAGTGGGTCGGCTCGTTGACGACGTCCCAAATATCGATCGCACCGGCGAACCCGCTTACTTCCCGCGTCACCCGCTGGAGCACGCGCTTCTCGGATTCCTCCGCCGACAGCTCCTGGAGCCATTTCGGCCGGCCGGCCTGATCGGTCCAGACCAGCGGGTGGCCCTTCGTCGTGATGCTGCTTTCGGTGCACCACTTCACGGCCGCGAGAGTCTCCTCCCGTGGCGTCGTCCCCGGCTGCCGCTCGTAGCTCGCCCAGTAGAAAGGGAACACGGCATAGTTGAACAATTCGCTGAACCGCTGCTTCCACAGGTCCGCGTTGGGGAGGTTCCGGCCCCGGACCAGCTCGAACGCGATGCAGCCAAAGAGGAACTCCTGGCTCGTCTGGTGAATCTCCACCGCCGCATTCGCCAACGGTTGACCCTTGCTGTCCTTGAAGGACAGGACGACGTCGCCCTTGCGGCACTGCTCAGCCCCTTGTTGTGCTTTGGCCAGATACTCCGTTTCGACCGTCCGCGTAGCCGCTGCACGTCCCACGGCACACGACAGGACCGCCAACAAGATGGCAGACAGGGCCCTTCTCAAATGGTGCGACCGATGCATCTTCATACTGGCTCCTACAAGTGCCGGCGACGCGGCACGTGGGATGAGGATAACAAACCCACGCGGACTTGGAAACCTCCTCTTCGTAGTTCGGGCGTCCCCGCCCGATAGCTGCCTCCGTAAATTGGCTTTGTTTTGCACGGAAGCTTTGCCCCGTCCGCCTCCCTGCGGCCCAAGGCCCCCAATCTTCGCCGGCAGCCCCGAAATTGGCTTTGTTTGGCGCGACGGGTCACGCGACTGCTCCCGCGATGATCTCGCCCGGCCAGCGCCCATTTCCGGACACCCGTCTCGGTCCAAGCGGGCGAATTGGCTTTGTTTCGCACACTGGGCCTGGCGGTGCGTTCGTAGTGACGCTGTAAGCCGTTTCTTGGGCGGTTGGAAGTGGGAGATTTGAAGTCGGAAGTCTCGCAGGAGTCGCCGGTTGGCTTTGTTTGCTTGAAACTTGCCACTTCCCACTTGAAACCTCCTCACCTAATTGGCTTTGTTCCGCACACTCGATCCCAGCAATGGGCTCCTGCTGGGTCTGTCGGTCCGCGCCCGTCGCCGGACATCCGAGGCTAATTGGCCCTGTTCACCTGACACCTCGAACTCCACACCCGCTTGGTCTACAGCTCGCTCTGCCACCGTCACGCCATCCAAATAGTTCATTAGTTATCATACGCGCGGCCCACAGGCTGTCAAGGGAATTCTGGGGATTCTGCGACGATTTCTGTCCCCGGGACCCCCATCTCCTAATCTGAAATGTTTAAGCGGCGTTACCGAGCATCGGGCCCCAGAAATCAAGGGAGGCCGAAGACAAGAGGCGGTTCAGGGGAAGGGGCCAGGGCTTTGTCCCTTCGAGGGAGCCGCTGCCAGTACCTCCGGTCTTGGTGGACGCCGGGTTCTCCGTGTTCGGACATCTTGGAAGCGCCGAACACAAGCGGAACGGGACCCCAACTGCAGCGCGAAGCGATGGAAGATCTCCGGCTCCGCCTGTGGCCCGTCTTCAGAGGGGTTCGGGCCATGAAAGCCTCCGGAAAGCCACTGCAAGGGGTGTGGGTTCGAGGTCTTCCAGACCCGGCAGACCGGGGAGTAGCGAAATTCCCCCCTGAGCCGCCTCTTTCGGTTCAGCGGCGAAGGGGGATGCGGTCCCAGGTTGTGAGGAGATGGTCCTGCGTCGGCGTAGGACTGCAAAGGCTACCCGGACTGTTGGAGACCCGGGTGAACGCGGAACTCCAAACGACCATGGGCACCCGTGCAGGGACGGTGGCGCATTAACATGGTAAGTGCAACAAGAATATAGAGGCGACATCGCGGGCCGAATCCGGTAGCTTGAAGTTGGTCAAGGACTTCACGGCTAAGGAGAGCCCGCGATGTCGTACCGTCATCTTAGCATGGAGGAACGGAATGTCATCTACCGAATGCGTTTTCAAGGCTACCCCGATGCCGAAATCGCCCGCTGCTTGGGCTGCCATCGTAGTACCATCGGGCGGGAGTGCCAACGCAATGCCACCCCGGAGGGACGGTACTTTGCCGAGTCCGCCCAGACGTGGGCCCACGTCCGCCGGCGGGCCCACCTGCGGCGGCCCAAGACCGGCGATCCCCGCCTGATGGCGTAGGTGGACGACCGCCTGCGCCAGCGCTGGTCGCCCGAGCAGATTGCCGGCCGTCTGGCCGCTCACCCCCCGGCGGACTTGGGAATAACGGGGACAGCCTCT
This sequence comes from uncultured Planctomycetota bacterium, assembly GCA_963750205.1. GTDB lineage: Bacteria > Planctomycetota > Phycisphaerae > Sedimentisphaerales > Anaerobacaceae > PLanc-01. Next base: position 13,825 of record CAVVRJ010000005.1, on the reverse strand, counting down.
AATTATGACAGGGGAAGAACAGGGTCAAGTCTTAACTATTCGTTCACAGATAACCAGACAGTCAAGCCGTATTTCTGGCCTACAGCACCAACGGCACGCTCAAGCAGGTCCAGGACGCCAAGGGCAACACCACCCGGTACACCTACAACGGCTTCAACGCCTTGAGCCAGGGGCTTCGCGGGGTCGGCCCGCAAATTACAAATGAGCGCTTCACGGGAGCAATTGGCGCGTAAGAGGGCAAGGATGGGAGCTGTCTGACGGTCCGCATGGGCCAAGGCCCATCCTGCATGGGTTCTCACTTCCAGGGGGAATTCCGGCAGCATCCGGCTGGGGATGCCGGTGTCCCCCCATCCTCCGCAGCCTAAGTCTCTCTCCCAGAAGAGAAGAGGCGGTTCAGGGGTGAAGGAATCTGGGGACAGCATACTCAATTCCAGGCCGTAATAAGTATGATATCCGCGGAACTCCCCGGTCAAGCTTTCGTTGGCTTTGTCGCCGTCGCAGAACGGACTCTCTTGCCTGGGTTCTTCCACAATTTGGCAAAGGGCCCCGTCTGCGCGTGGCGGTGAAAGTAGTCGATCAACTCTTCCCGGCTCAGGTCTTTCGTCTCCTCGTGGATCTTCTCTTGGATCTTCCGCTTCATCTCAACGCAATCAAAGGTCTTACGCGGTTTCATCGGGCTGCTCCAATAATCCGACGATGTCGGAAGGGGTCATAATGATAATGGGACCGTAGCCCTGGGCAATATTGACGCCATTAAAAGCTCGGACGCGGACGGGATTCACCAAATGCTTGAAGTTCCACGACACGAGGACATCCGCGCGGGCCACGGTCGCGAGCGCCACATGGAGAGCGTCATCGGCGTACCGAGGAGGGACGATGCCGGTGTTGAGATAGGCTTCGTGCAGCCCCACCGCATCGTCATTGACCGCCAACCGTTCGACATCGCCCTGCATGAGGCGCGTCAGTAGTTGCCGGACATTCGCGGGGGCTTCCGTCAACTCCCGCAAGAGGATTTCCGAGAGCAAGGGCAGTATCTGTTCGGCGTAGGCGGCCTGGACCAATTGTCGGCTCGCATCCTGGAACTCTCTATCGAAACACCCGCCCAGGACCGAAGTGTCGAAATAGATACGCATGCGTTTCATGTTCGTGCCTCTTGAAACTGCCAAATCCATTATACCATTTGTTGGTTACCGCAACAGTGTTTTCTGGGGCCCACCGATATCCGCCTGCCCGTGCTACGTGATGCACTTCCGGGCTGCCGCACGGGCGGATACCATAAGCGTAGAGATCGAGCTGGAGGCGCTGCGCCGCCAGGGACGTTGACGCTTGGGGTTGGCACTGAGGATCTGGCGGGCGATGATCGTGTCTTCGCGGACTTGGAAGTCGAACATGCCGGCGCAGATGAAGTCGGCGCCGTTCTCGTAGGCGTACTGGAAGGCGGCCTGCGGCGGGATGGCCCCGGCGGCGAGGACTTTGAACGCGATCCACGGGATGGTGACGTTCCGCATGAAGTCGACCGTCTCCTGCGGCTGCGTGCACCAGACGTTTTCGGTGTCCTTCTGGCCGCCGACGTGGAAGGGCTCCCATTTCTCGCCGCGTGGGTTGAACGACCAGTAGTTGGGACTGTGCAGGGTCTTGAGGTAGAAATCAGGCTTCAGGCCGGCCTTCTCGCAGGCGACCGGCACTTCCAGAGCGTGGGCCCCGATGCCGGCAACGACGCCGGCGTCCTTGATGCACTGGAGCACCTGGGCCAGCAGGTCCACCTGGCCGTCCTGCACGAGCTTGTCGCTGACATTGCCCTGGATGTAGGCGCCGACGGCGCCGTTGTCCACGGCCCGCTGAATGTCCGTCTTGAAGGCTTTGAGGTCGCGCGTGCTCGGCTTGATTTGCACGATCCACTGGAGCTTGCCGCCGCGCTCGTTCCAATAGCGCGTCAGCAGCCCGATGACGTGGTCGTCCAGCCGCAGGATGGCGGTGTTGATGCCGCACTCCTCACACAGTCCCCAGGTCTCGAAGACCTTCTCATCGGTGAAGTATTGACGTAGCAGCGACGACACATAGACGAGGTCCCGGCTGTGGGCGTTGCCGCTGGTCAGGTTGCCGCCCACGATCAGGCGCGTGACGGTTAGCTTGCCGATCTTCCCTGTGGGCAGACTGCCGGTCGAGCCGTTCGTGTCGAGGGCGTCCCGCCCTCGAATCGCGGGCAGGATGCCCGCGACGCGGGACGGTGGCTTCTTCTGCAATTGCGCCAGGAGCGTTTGCTCTTCGAGACTCAATGCCACGGCCCCGGCGGCGGAGCCCGCCAGCGACCTTTTCAGGAAGTCTCGACGGTCCAGTTGGCTTGACATATCTCACCCCTCATCGAGTGGCACGGGCATCTTGCCCGTGATTCGGAATCCACGGGCGTTCGCGCCCGTGCCACGCATGGGCAAGATGCCCATGCCACGGAAAACGCCTTACGGCGTCACTACGAGCGGCTCGTAGAACTGCTCCGGACGTGGGCCGAGGGTGTTGGTCAGAACCCCGAGGCCCTCTATTGTACACTCGATCTGGTCGCCGGCCTTGAGGAAATTGCCCGTCGCGACACCCACGCCGGAGGGCGTACCCGTGCAGATGACGTCGCCCGGCTCCAGGGTCATGATGTGACTGAGGAACGAGACGATGTCCGCCACGGCGTAGATCATCTGGGACGTGTTGGCATTCTGGCGGATTTCGCCGTTGACCTTCAGGACCATCTTGAGGTTCTGCACGTCGGCGATCTCATCCGCCGTGACGAGGTAGGGGCCCATCGGGCAGAAGCCGTCCGCCCACTTGCCGCTGAGCCAATCGTAAAACTCGTCCCAGGGCCGCTTCTGGCGGTTTGCCGAGAACGTCACGCTGCGGGCGGAGACGTCATTGGCAATCGTGTAGCCTCCGACGTACTGGAGAGCCTGGTCGATGGCGACGCACTTGGCTGCCTTGCCGATCACAATCGCCAGCTCCAACTCGTAGTCGATTTCTTTGCTGTAGACGGGCCAGGGAATGGTCTCGCCAGGGTTTAGAACACAGGTTGCCGGCTTCAGGAAGGGGCGGGGCACAGTTGTTTGCCGGGGGGAGTCCGAGAGGCCGAGGTTGAAGCCGCGTTTGAGGGCTGCTTCTTTGATGTGCGCGCTGTAGTTGCCCGCCAGGGCCAGGATCTTGCCCGGCCGGGAGATTGGCGCCAGGATCTCGACGGAATCCAGGGGGATCGTATTCGCTGCCGGTCCGGCGACGTGCCGGAGTTGGTCTGAGGATGCGAGACCTCGCTCCAGGACCTCGCCGACACTTCGGGGCGGGTTCGGGTTCTTCCATGAGGACGGGATGTCCACGATGCCGCGGTCGGTTAGGATGCCGCACGAGACGGAGGCGTCACGTCGATACGTCACAAGCTTCACGTTCGTACTCCCCTTTGGAGCTATGATTTATGATTCGTCACTTACGATTTTGGCCCATCCGGGCTGGAGCCGCCATCATAAAATCATAAATAGCAACTCGTAAACCTCCCCGACACGCCCTATAATAGCATTGAAATCCGCGTTCCGTGCATGCGGGCGACTGGTTATCGGATTTGGCTCAAGGGAAAATTGCCTGTGGGTCGATGGTAATGATACCGGACAAGAGAGGTCCGGGCGCCAATCAGGCGTTTGCCAGAAAGGATTAACTCGCAATGACGCTACGGGAGATTCTGACCGGAACGAGCAATTGGCTGCGTTCCCGCCGGTATGAGCACGCCGGACATTGTGAACCGGTGCTGGACAACGACGGACTGTTGACGATGGCGCTGGAGCCGCAGGAGGACTTCGAAGGCACCAGTTCCGCCCGGACCCGCCACGCGCCGGTAGTCGTCAATTCGGTCGCCAGCCTGGATCGACGGGAGCCGGTAGAGAAGCTCCAGGAAGGCTTCAACAAGCTGATCGACCAGCTCGAACAGATCAACGACCACCTGAGTCAGCAACTCACGCAGCATCAAGAACTTATGGGCCGAGTCAAGCAACTGCCGCAATTGCTGGAAAGCCTTCCGTCGGCGGTCGAGAACCAAAAGAGCCTGACGACCCAGCTTCTCGATCAGCTTCGCACCACGGCGGCCAAGGACCAGCAATTCATCGAGACAGTGAATAAGATCCCGGCCGAGACGGCCCGGCAGACGGACACGCTCACCCTCATCAATCATCAACTGGAAGCGGCGGCGGACGCCGATGTCCAGCTTGCCAGCAGCTTCGTCAAATTCCGGGACACGCTGGACCGGCTCAACCACAACACCGTCAGCAACACCCAAGGCATCGTGCAGATGAGCAAGACCTTCGCCGCCAGCGACCGCTACCTCAAATACGTGGTCACCAAGGTCAACAAACGCTACGCCTGGGTCGTCGGCATCGCCCTGAGCGTCTGCGGGGCCGCGATTTGCACGCTGGCAGGAATCGTTATCTACCTGGCAAAATGAACGAAGCGACCGATCATGCGCGGGCGGGCGGGCGATTAAAGCCGCTGTTCCCGTAGGGCACATGATGCGGATTTAAAGAGATCCCCTCATGGCGCCAACGGACCACCACGATCTCCGGACTATACCCCCCAGCTTCCTCTTGTACTACTCTTGGGGCGTATCCGCATTCTCCTCGGGTTGCGGAGTCTGCCTGGCCTTCTTGCGTTCCTCTTTTTCCTGTTGCTTTTGCTTCTTGGCGAGTTCCCTCATGTGCTTGCCGTGGCTGTAGTGGTTTTTTGCCAAACCAACCTCCTTGCAGGGGTATTCGGGTTCAGATATTATACAAGTCGCAGCGCTTTCGCATCCGCCCTACGAGCAAACGCGTAACTGTTTGTAACACAATCCCCTCGATAAGTCATGCGATTTCCATAAATTTCACGCAATAAGCAACAAATCTGCCGGGCATAAGTACAACTACGCATTTTGTGCCGAATTCTCTTTTTTGTCTTGACTGGGGATCTTACTCAGGAGCATCCTATCCGCTGTCTGCTATCCGCCGATTGGTCTGGAGCAGCGTCGGAGGTTTCGCGTTCACCGGGTATTCCGGCAGTGCTCTTGCGGGGATGTGGACAGATAGAAGCATAGCAGCGTGCACGGAAAAAGGACTGTCTATCTGTCGCGAGGCGGACACGTCCGGCTGAAGGTGGTTGTCTGCCTGAAGGGAGGCAGCGGAGACGGTGGCAGTGCCGGTGCGGGCATCGTTTCCTCAAAGGAGTGACGGGTGATCATCGAGAGGGGAGAGATTCGGTTTGCGGTCATTGGGGTGTTGGCCTTTGGTGTGCGTCTTCATGCCGGTATGATGCCCCTCTCGGGCCCGGAGTACGGCTATCGGCAGCCACCGTCGGTCTGCGGGCCAGCCACTCCCCAGTGTAGGGACTTCTCCTATCCATGCGGTTGCGCGAGCGGCGTGGACCTCGATTCCCTGCCGGCCTGCCTGGCATGTGGTTCCGGTGACGATGAAGGGCAGGCGGGCGAGATCAAAGGTGTGCAAATCTTGACGGAGGAACGGGGCAGTCTCAGTCTGTGCCTGTATGCCCTGTTCAGTGTGGGTCTGTACCGATCGGCCCCGTTGGTGAGGAAGCTGTCCTTCGGTGGTCTCCTGCATCACCAGTATATCGATGGTCCCGGCCAAATCGGTCACAGCTTTGCCATCACACCGGAGGACCTGCGCTCCACCCCAGTTTACTGTTTCTGGGCTATCCATTTGACTCAACCACCCACTACAAATGGGGTCCGATCAGCCTGGCATAGGGGGCCGGTTCGACATGGACGGCCTGTTGAGCCAGCCGGTAGAAGAGCTTGCCCCGCGATGCCGACGTTCGGCAATTGAACCGAAAAGTGAACTCATCCAGGTAGTAAGCAAGGTGCTCGTGACGAACCGCTCCTTGATGGGTTCCCAACAACCATCGTTTCAGAAGGCTGGCTACGCGGTGGCCGGCCGGCAAGAGATCCTGTCCGATCTCGCCCGAGCCACGAACCACGGTGTGCCGATATCCTTTCGAGGCCAAGTCATTGTACCCACTCCACCCATCGGTTCTGACTTCGCTGCCCGGTGTCACCATCGTTTTCAGGGCCCCCACCAACGAGGGCCCTGAGGCATCGCTCACCTGAGCCAAACGGATCCGTCCGATCTTATCGTCCGGTTGAAGCTGGACCGCCAGCAACACCAACGCTTTCCCTCGGGCACCCCGACCTCGTTTGCCCGGCTTTTCGCCCCCCAGATAACTCTCATCCGCCTCGACGATCCCTTCCAAGCAATCCCGCCCAGGACGAACCATCGCCCGACGCAACTTGTGCAGCCAAGCCCACGCCGTCTGGTAGCTTCCCAATCCCAACAGCCTCTGGACCGTCAGGGCACTGGCCCCGTTCTTTTGGTTCGTCACATGCCACATCGCGCGAAACCACAACGTCAGAGGAAGGCGACTACGCTCAAAGACTGTTCCCGCCGTCACCGACGTCTGTCGCCGACATCCTTGGCAAAGCCACAGCCCACGGCTCATCCGCCATGCCTCTGTACCCCCACATCGAGGACACTGAAATCCGTCCGGCCATCGCAACTGCTCCAGATAGAGCCGGCACGCTTCTTCCGTCGCAAACTGATTCTCAAAGTCCATCAACGTTTGTGGGTACACTTCCATACCCACCTACACTACCAGTTGGGGCTGGTTGAGTCAAATGGATAGCCCTGTACTGTTTTATCCAGCCGCGGGACACGGTTGAAAACGGTCTCCTCCAATACCACGGGGGGACCGTCGCATTTCTCTGGCGCAAAGCACAATTCACACCAGCGGCGCTGGCCGCCCGCGGACCTCCGTTCCGGATCCGGATCGCCGCATGACTTGTCTTGGCAGACGGTTGTTGCTCACGATATCTGCAAGATGCGGGTTGGAAACCGCGGCATGAGAGACAGTGAGTGAATAGAAGCAACAGCGGTTTTCGTCTTCTATCAGCCGCGCTGCGACAAAGGTAGCAGATCTTGTTGTCAACGGACATAAGGAAGTTGGGGGGAAAAAAGGAGTGAGCGTATGAAGAGATTATCGCGATTATTGGTCGTCACGGCACTGCTCGCTTTGGCCGCGCCGGCCCCGGCAGACGTAGTTTTCACCACTTTTGGCCCCGGCAATTCGCATGACAGCACAACTGGGTGGACAATCGGTTACGTCAGCCCCACGTGGACGCAGGGCGACCAGTTCTCGTTCACAGGTTCACAGCCCTATCCTCTGACGAGCATTGAAGTGGCGGCGGCATGGGTTTCAGGGACCAATCAGATGAATGTGTCGCTGATGACCGACAACATGGGGCAGCCGGGAACGACCCTGGAATCGTTTTCATTTACGAACATGGGTAACTTTGGTGACAACAATCCCCTTCTTGTGGGTACGTCGGTCTTGCACCCACTGTTGACGCCCGGAACCGAATACTGGCTGGTTGCCGATGCCCCAAGCGGCACCTGGGATGCATGGAACTGGTCGTCGCCACAGGTCCTTGGGCTGCACGCCCAGAGCCTCGATGGGGGGACCACTTGGTCCGTTGGTTCCGACGACGTTCTGGGTGCATTCCAAATCAATGGCGGAGTCACTCCCGTCCCCGTCCCGGGTGCGGTGCTGCTCGGTGCTTTGGGCCTGAGCGTCGCTGGCTGGCGGCTGAAACGCAACGGAGCATGACGCTCCCCAAAGCAACGCCCTCGTTCTGACTTGCGGATGATCGGCCCTCTACGTAGCGTAGGGGGCCGATTATCATCGCACCGCAACGTGGCCCACGGAGTCGCGTCTACATCGGGCTGCTGAGAATCGCCGTCTATACGGATCTTGCTGGCGTGACCGCAGACAGGCCACGCGGATCGGAAGATCAACCAGCGACACACGGATTCTCAGTCCCCTGCACAAAACCTAACCCCTGCTTTTACGGGCAGTTACAGCGAAGATGTGACATGGACTCCTTCTTTCTTGAGGCATAGAGATCCAGAACCGGCGGTCCGAAGCCCCTCTTCGTATCAAGGCAAGTCACCGCCAGCCAGCGTCCTGCAGATTATGCTGGATAACCCACAGTCTGGGCGAAGAGGACTCGCTGATCCGGGCGGAGCTTGAGCTCTTTGGGGGTGTTGGTTTTGTCGCAGTTGTGGAACCAGGCGGCCAAGCCCTGCGAGGCGGCGAACAGGTAGACGTTCTGGGCGATCAGACCGACGGCACAGTAGTAGTAGGACTTCTGAATCTCCGGATTGTTGATGCTGCGATCCGGATTGCCTTCCAGGACATAGCGGGCCAGATCGACCACGTAGAAGACGTTGACCGGGGCCGTGGCGGCGGCGCCCGGCCGGAACGCGTGCGGAAGTCCCCGGCAACGACGGGCGTCAAACGGTGGGCGGCTGCCTCGTACAGGTAGACACCGTCGGGCAGGGCGACATACAGGTCGATTTCCTGCGAGTTGCTGGCCGAAGCAGCGGTCCGGCCGGGCTTTCCGAAATTTCCCTTCTCGCGATTGACGCCGAAAGCCGCCCAGAGGAGATTCGACAGCATCTGCGGGGGCAGCTTGTCGGGACGGATACTGCGATTCGTTCTCCGCTCCTGCAAGGCCGCCAGGACGGACTTACCGCCGTCCGCCTGCGGCTTCGGGAGGTTGATCGGCTGCAGCTCCTGGGCCGAGTTGGCCGAGGGGGCTTTGTTCTGAGCGAGGGAGGCGGCGGCGGGGGTCAGCATGGCCAGGGCGGGCACGGTCTTTAGGAATGTCCTGCGGTTCATCGGATTCTCCAATCTTCGTTGGTCCCATCAGCATGTTTTGGTTCGTCTCACGAGCCGAAAACACCTCAGTGTCGCGGCGTCAGTATTATAATGACGAACCTGGGCCAGGAGCAAATGGGCCCCGACGCCTGTGACAGAAAAAAAGGCGAAGTCCCCAGAGACAAACGAAGCGGCGGCCGCTATAGTAGGGGACGGGTTGGTGGTGGGCCCGCGGGACAGCGGCGGGGTCACTACGAACCTGCTGTCTTCGAACGAGTGTTGGGTTGAAAAAAAGGAGGAATTCATGAATGGGCGAAGTGTGCTCTCAGCGGTTCTGGTCGTGTTGAGCATGTGGGTGGTGCCGAGCGTGGCCCAGGACAAACTCGGCGATCTGGTAGCCGCGGGCGGGTATGAGTGGTTCGTCGGCAAGTGGGTCGCCACGGCGGACGATGGCCAGAAGGTGGAGTTTAACATCGACTGGGTGCTCGACAAGTACGCCCTGTTCAATAGTCTGCAGACGAAGGATATCAAGTACCAGGGTTTGATTACCTTGTCGCCGACAGGGCAGGAAGCGATAGACCAGGGCGTCGATAACCGAGGCGGCACGTGGAAAGGGACATGGTCCGCGGACAGTGATGGTCTCGTGCGCAAGATCGAGCACTTGGGACCCGATGGTCAGACGCGTAAGGGCGAGATGCTCATTACCAAGGGGGACGCGGATACGATCACGATTGCGCTCTACGCCACCGACAGCAACGGCAGCCGCAACGCCGAGCCGGTGAGCAAACTCACCTACAAGCGGCAACAGGCCCAGGGGCTCCCCAATGCATCTTCTCGCGTTGGGGACCCCAAGGCGGCCCCGGCGAGTGCCCCGGCCGAGGCCTCGGGCCGCGCCACGGACTACGAGAAATTGGGAGACATCGTCTCTTCGGGCGGCTACGAGTGGCTGATCGGCAAATGGACCGGCACCGAGAATAACAAGACCTACGAGTTGGAGTACAAGCCGATTCTCGATAAGCACGGCGCCTCCGTGGACATGAAGATCGGTGAGTTCAAGTACCTCGGCATGATCGCGTATGTGACGAGCCGCCAGGAGATCGTGGAGTTCGGCGCCGATACTCTGGGCCGCACCTGGAAGATGGTGTGGCAGCAGGAGGGCAGCGATCTCATCAACAAGACCGAGCTTACCAAACCCGATGGGACGACGCAGAAGCTGCAGCACGTCTTCACGAAGATCGACAATGACGCGTTCAAGGCGAAGCTCTACGCGGTTGGCGCGGACGGCAGCCGCGCGTCGAAGCCCAGCGAACAGGTGACCTTCAACGCCAGAAGCCGGCCGCGCCGACGAAGTAGCGCGGCTGCGTGTGATTTGTGGCATGGGCGTCCCGACCATGAGTCGCGGGGCGGTCCCAACCAGGTCTTCACGGGTGAGAGGGTCCCCAGACGCATCATTTCGCGTTGGGGGTCCCATGCCCATGCTACTGCGCCAGTCTCAAGCCGGCGGCTTTGAGGGCGGCGAGGACACGGTCCGGGTCTTGATCCTGTCCGAACCAGCCGTCCACCACTCGGCCTTGCGGATCGAGGATGTAGCTGAGGGGCACGACGTCCGCCCCGTTCCGCAAGCCCTTGTGCATCAGCCGGGTGGCGGCTTCGGAAGCGTCGAGAACGCTGGGGAACGTCACGCCGTGGGCTTGCAGAAAGGCGCGGGCGATCCGCCTGTCATCGGTGCAGTTGAAGCCGAGAATCGCAAGGCCTTGGCCCTTGTAAGTCTGGTGCAGCTCTTGGAGACCGCGGATTTCCTCACGGCATTGGGGCGTCCCGTGTCCCAGAGGTAGAGCCAGACGACTTGGCCGCGATAATCCGGGAGCCTGATCTTGCCTCCCCGCGCCGATCGTAAGACGAAATCCGGGGCCTTCTGTCCGGGCCGCAGCAGCGAATCCCCCAGCTTGGGCGGGTCCCATTGCTGCCAGTCCTGGGGCGGGGACCAGGTGAGGACCTTGGGCGGAATCTCGGCGTTGATCTTCACGTCCGACCACTCTTCGACCGTGACGCGGGTCGCGGCGTGCCGAACGATCTCCTTGAGCTTGCGCGGCAGGTGGTCCTGACGGGAGAGCCAGAGGTACCGGGTCTGCCGGGCTTGCATGAAGCTGACCTCGATCACGTCACACTCTTCGTCCCGCACCCGATTGACGCCTCGGCTCCGGATGCCGTCGATGCAGGCCTCCCGCGGGTCCGGATACCTGTGGAAGATGCTCGGATCGAGAATCAGTCCCAGCCAGGCCGTCCCGAGCAGGGCGATCCGGTCGCAGATGGAATCCTTGCCGGCCTGGGATGCCTCCTTCAGGTAGACGTTCGAGCGTGCCTCGGCGTGGCTCTTCTCGGTGTCCGTCAGGAGGGTCAGCCGCTCTCCGGTCCAGTGAATCCATAGATGAGCGCCGTCGTCGAGGAGCGTGGTGCTCTTCTGGCTGGAACTATTGGTCTGCTCCACGTGTAGGGCACTGGGCTTCTTCAGCCAAATCCTGTAGGTGGAGTCCCGGTCGTCCGGGCTGCTGCAGTGGCTCGTGTAAGAAAGGCTGCTCGCCTCGTGGAGCGCTCGGATCATGGCGGCATACAAGGCGTGGGCGGCGGGCTCGTCCTGGACGATCAGGGCCGGCCGCCGCGCCCGGCGCGGCCCCGACCACGTACAGGGCCCAACCCTCCAGCAGCAGGGCGCCGGCTATCGCCAAGGAACGTGCCTGGATTCTGTCTTTTCTCAATCGCGCACCCGCGAGAACTGTCGCACCCGGAGCAGGACAATGCCAATGACGCTGTAGGCCAGCGTCAACATCAGCGCGTGAACGACACAGGCGACGCTCTTCGTCACGCTGTATCTCCCAACCGTCAGGGCAAACTGCCCCCATTCGCCGGCGGCGAACTTATAGAGCAGCTCGAACGGCGGCCACGGATAGCGCACAAAGCTTGTCAGCACCAGGGACGCCGGGTCCTCGTGCAGGTACGTCATCAGCAGACTCATGATGAAGTAGCCCATTACCATCACGACGAGCAAGAGCAAAGAGTTGAACGCCCGGGTGATCACGACAGACAGCGAGGTTGACAAGGCCGCACAGGTATTGAACAGCAGCCACGATGCCAGCAGCCATACGCCGAGATGGCCGACGTGACCCTTGCGCATGACGGCGTGGACGACCAGGATGACGCCGCCGGCCAGGAGCAGATGCACCGCCCCCTGGAGCGACAGACCCAACAGGCGGTAGAGGTACAACTCGCCTACCCAGAAGGGCTTCGTCACCAGGACGCAGATCCGCCCCGAGGCGATATCGTCGCCGAAGATGCCGGCGCTAAGGGCCAGCGCCAGGAAGAAGCCGGCCCAAATGAACAGAAGCCGGCCCATCTCCGGCATTTCCGGCACGAACAGCCAGTAGAACACGCCGTATAGGACCAGCCAGATCACGTGCACCATCCAAATGTAGGTGCGCCGGAAGAACGTCTCTTTCATTAGCTCGTAGGCTCTCATGGTTACGTTCCTTCCTTGCATAGCCGCAGAAAGACCTGCTCGATGTCCTCCCGCTGCAGGAGCACGCTCCGGATCCGCGCTCCGTCCTGGACCAGATGACTTACCACGTCGGGAACATCGTCGGGGTCGTTGACGGCGACGGTTAGCTCCGTGTTGGACGCGTCGAGTACGTGAAGGGTTCGAAACAGCCTTTGCGCGACCTGAGCGCCGTTGGAAACCAGCTCCACGTGCAGCCGTCCGGCTTGGCCGCTACAGATTTCGTCTCCGAGGCTGATGATCCGGCCGCGGTGCATGAAGAGGTAATCGGAGGTCAGTTTCTCCAACTCGCCCAGCCGGTGCGAGCTGATGACGATAGCCGCCCCGGTATCGCGCAATTGCTTGAGCAAGTCACGCAACTGGATGATCCCAAATCGGGTCGAGACCGTTGCTGGGCTGATCCACCAGCAGCAAATGCGGATCGTTCATCAACGCGATGGCCAAAGCCAGCCGTTGTTTCATGCCCTGGGAGAAGTCGGAGGCAGGCCGGTCGATGAACTCCTGCAATTGCAGTTGCTCGATTGATTTGTCGAGCTGGCGCCGGATGGCCGCCGCGGAGAATCCCAGCAGCGCGCCGTGGTAGCGGAGAATGGCCCGGCCCGAATAAAGACCGGGGAACGCCGGGTGCTCCGGCATGTACCCCAGGCCGCGGCGGGCCGCGATGGACCGGGCGGCGTGTCCGCTTACCGTGACGGAGCCCTCGTCGGGGAGAATCAACCCTGCGATCAGGTTCAGGAGCGTCGACTTCCCCGCCCCGTTAGGGCCGATCAGGCCGACGATCTGGCCCTTGTACACGGTCAGGGAGACCTCGCGCAGGGCGTAGACCGCCTTGTCACGCCCCGCCAGCAGTCTTCGGAAGACCTTGGTCAACTGCCGGCATTCCACCGCGGCCGGTCCTGTGTCACCGTTATGATTCATGTCTCTCTCCGAAGCTGTCTTGGAATGGTGGAATAATGAAATGACGGAATATTGTAAGAGCTCCAGTTCGGGAACCCATTATTCCAGTATTCCATCATTCCAATCCTACTCATACCGCAGGGCCACCATCGGATCGACTCTGGCCGCCCGGCGTGCGGGGATAGTACGTGGCCAGCAGTGAAGTCGCTGTGAGCACAACCACGGTAACAACGATACTCACCGAGATCAATGGGACTGATGCCCTGGACCGCGCTGCGAATCACCCGCGTTATGACGAGCGTCAGCAGCATGCCGACCAACAGCCCTACGAACGTCGAGGTTGCGCCCTGACACAGTACCAGGGTCAGAATGTCCCGCCGCGTGGCGCCCAACGCCATGCGGATGCCGATCTCCGGGGTCCGCGAAGCGACCATATGGCTCTTGACGGCGTAAAGGCCCAGGCCGGCCAGGAATAGGGCCATGGTCCCGAACATCACCGCCAGTCGGGCAACGACTCCCGTGAACAAGACGGTGGGATGATGGCGGTGTCGGTCCGCCAGAGACGCTACCGAGAGGACCGCCAGGCGAGGATCGATCTTTTGAATCCGGGCGCCAATGGTTCGCACGAGGGCGGCCTCGGCTCCCAGAGCCGTACTTCTGGCG
>CAVVRJ010000004.1:0-13667 GCA_963750205.1 uncultured Planctomycetota bacterium | reverse complement strand
TAGCCCATGCTGCTCTTTCAGCGACTGGATCGTCCGCATGGGCTAAAACCCATCCTACACGTGCCGGTGCAGGTGCGCCTCGCTCTACGGCCAGTGCCGCAGGTGGGCCTGTTCCGCCCTCCAATAGTCGCCCATCTGGCCGCGATGGTCGAAGGAGACGTCCAGACAACGCTGGCGATACAGAAACGGATGCTCACGGCTCGCTTTCTTGAGGGCGTCCAAATCCTCGAAGCGGTCCAAATACGAGCGTTCCACGACGTAGTAGTAAGGGAGCATCCATTCCAACTCCGCGTCCAGCGGACCCTCCTCTGCCAGTTTGTCGGCGATCTCAAGGGTCTCTCGGATCATCCCTTCGTCGAGGTCCTTGAGCCCCGTGATGAGTTGCGCGATCGAGCGATCGGCCCAAGCGAAGTACAATGCTCGCTTGAGAGCCTCCAGATCGCCTTCTCTGGCGAGGGCCACGTATTGCCCGAAGATGTTGCGCCACGCGGCGTAGACACCTGTTTGCTCGTAAAGAGTCTCCCTGTCTCTCACGAAGCTGCGCTGTTTGCTAAGCCACTCCTCCTCCCGGGTGGCAAGCTGCTCGATATTCATACCCAGCTAACCTCCAACCTCCGGTCCACGAGTTCACAGCCTCACTTAACCCATAGTATAGACCATCTGTGAGGATGGATAAGATAAGGAAATTCCTTAATTCGCTATCGGGGAATCCCTGATGGTGCCCGGCGACCTTGACAACGGCACGCGCGCCCTAAAATCATGGTCTATGATTGAGCCCCAGAGATCCAAGAAGAAGAAAAAGCCACATCCGATTCTCGATTGGTTGCTGTACGCGGCCGTTCGTGTCTTCATGATTTTTCTCTACCTCCTCCCGGGTCGAAACGAGCCTGCAGATTGCCTGCTTCCTGGGCGATCTTCTGTGGAAGTACTACCAGCGCGGCCGACAGCGGGCGTTGGATAACCTGCGGGCCAGTTTCCCGGAAAAATCGGAGGAGTGGATTCACCAGACCGGGCGAAGAAGCTTCGAGCAGCTCGTCATGCTGACGGTCGATGTCCTGGTCACGCCCCAGGTAGTCCAGAAGCACAACGGCGCCAATACGCACATTTTTGAGAAGGCCGAGTACCCGAAATGGCTGATCAAGGAGGGCAAGGGCACGATCATGGTGACGGCCCACTACGGCAATTTCGAGCTCATCGGGTACATGGCGGGTCTCTTCGATTTTGATATCGTGGGCATCGCCCGGCCGTTGGACAACAAGTATCTCAACCGCTTCCTGTACCGCGTGCGGCAGCGGCACGGACTGAAGCTGATCGACAAAAAGGCGCCGCCGAGATGATGCCCGAGATCGTCAAACGGGGCAGCACGATCGGTTTCATCGCCGATCAGGACGCCGGCCGCAAGGGCATCTTTGTCGACTTCTTCGGCCGCAAGGCCAGCACCTACAAGAGCATTGGCCTGCTGGCGATCACGTACAATCTGCCCATCATCGTGGGCTGCACCCGGCGTGTCGGCAATCGGTTCTACTTCAACTACGTTCTAAGCCGGATCATCTTCCCGCACGAGTGGGCCAACCAAGAGGACCCGCTCACGTGGGTCAGTGCCGCGTATACGAAAGCCATTGAGGACTTCGTGCGCGAGGACCCGACGCAGTACTGGTGGGTGCACCGCCGATGGAAAACCCGCCCGAAGGAGGAGCGGCAGAAGCCGAGAGCAGGCGGAGCTGTCCTCAGAGCCGGTGACGGCTCCCTCGTGGTGTTGCACGGCCTCGGCGGTGGGCCGACCTCCCGGGCGGACCTTGACGTAAGCGTGGAGCGTAGACTCCAACCTTTGTGCCCCGCGTGGGGGCGTCTTATTGAGAGGGGTGTAGATATGAGAACTACCGCATTACTGCTGTGGTGTGGGTCTTCTGGGGGGGGGGTATGCGGCGCCGCGAAGCTCGTCGCTTGCGTGGGGGACAGTATCACCTACGGCTCCGGGATCGCCAACCCGGCGCAGGACCGCTATCCGGCGCAGTTGCAGCGGATCCTGCAGCAGTACGATCCGGCGTGGAAGGTGCAGAACTTCGGCGTCAGCGGGGCGACGCTCCTGAGCAAGGGCGATTTGCCCTATGTGCATCAGACCGCTTACGGCGTGCCCAACGTGCCACCCCGATGTCGTGGTCATCATGCTGGGGACCAACGACTCCAAGCCGCAGAACTGGCAATACAAAGGGGATTTCGTCTCGGATTATGAGACCATGATCGATGTCTTTCGCGGGTTGCCCAGCGCGCCCCAGGTGTGGATCTGCAAGCCTGTCCCCGCTTTCTACGTGAATTACAGCATTCAGCCGGACATCATTCACGATGAGATTCTGCCGCTGATCGATCAGATCGCGCAGGAGAAGAACGTGCCCGTGATCGACCTCTACACGGCCCTGGCGGATGGGAGTCTGTTCCCCGATGGAATTCATCCCAACGCCGCGGGGGCCGGGGTAATGGCCCAGACCATCGCTCCGTACCTGCTCGGTGTGCGGTTCTCGCTGGACTTCAATCACGACGGGATCGTCAACTTCACGGATTTCGCGCGCCTGGCCCTGCTGTGGCGGCAGAGCGACCCGTCGCTCGATGTCGCCCCGGTGCCCAATGGCGACGGCGTCATCAATTGGCTGGACCTTGGCGGCTTGGCACGATTCTGGATGACGTATCCGGGCCTGGTTGGCTATTGGAAGCTCGACGAGACCGAAGGGACCGTAGCCCACGACAGCCTGGGCCATATTGACGGGGTGGTGCACGGTGTCCCGCTCTGGCAACCCGCCGGAGGAGAAATCGGTGGCGCGATGGAGTTGGATGGCGTGGACGATTACCTCAGCACGAGCAACATTCTGGATCCGGGCGCCGGCGCATTCACGGTATTGCTCTGGGTCCGAGGCGGCCGGCCCGGCCAGACGATCCTGTCCCAGTCCGACAAGACGGGTACGGGCGAAGTCTGGCTCGGCACGGACGCCGCGACCGGCGCCGTGATGACGCGGCTGACGGACGGCGGCCGCGTCACACAGCCGCTTGTTTCCAGTGCGGTTGTCACGGACGGCGCCTGGCACGGCCTCCGCCTCGTCTGGGATGGCTCGGGGCGGCGTCTCTACGTCGATGGCAAAGAAGTCGCCGCCGACAAACGCAAGCTCAACGCTTTGAAGTCATCCACCGCCGATTTCTATTTCGGAGCAGGAAAAGGCCTCGAACCAGGCAGCTTCTGGTCGGGTCTGCTCGACGATGTCCGAGTCTATAGCCAAGCCTTAATCCCGTGAGCCGGTCTATGGCTTCGCGAGGGAGGCGAGGAAGCCCCGGAGGCATGAGGCCTGTCTCTCCGAGCGGGAGGGGCAGAGCTCATGCTCCGGGCCTGGGAGTAGAGTCGATTAGAAGTGATGCACGAGACGAAGGACGAAGAGGTCGCCCTGGGGGCGATTGTGGACGAGCGTCTCGAAATACGCGTTGAAGAACACGTGCGTGTTCTGCGAGAAGCTGAACAGCAGGCCGGGGCCTACGGCGAGGACCTGTTCCCGGCCTTGCGCGAGGGACGCGCCGCCGACGTCCAGTTTCGATCCGTGATTTCCTGCAGATAGTAGCCGTTGACACCGACACGCAACTGCTTCGGCAGGACCTCATAATCGGTCGCGAAATTGGCGTGAACCGCTTGGCCCGGCTCGACCTTGTCGGCGCCGAAGCCCACAAAGGGATCGTCGTTATCGGCATTCCACAGGTAGTGCAAGCGCAAGGAGGCGGTCCACTGGGGCGTGAAGAAGAACGTGCCGGCCCAGTACGGATCGAAGGAGAAGTGGTTGCTGCCGGGGTTCAGAATCCGCTGGTTGGAGTACAAGCCGGTCGGCCAGATGGTCTGGAGCTCGATGCGGTGCATGAAGATCGGGCCGTTCTCGCCCATGATGGGGTCCCATTGCAGGTAGGGCCCGACCAGGAGGTCGCCCAACCCACCGCTGTCACCGGGGAATTGGACGTCCGGAGTGGTATTGATCCAGGCGAACGGCACAATGACATCGAGGCCCCACTTGCCGCCGAAGAGCACCGCCGTGTCCGACTGGTACAGGAACTGATTCAGGTTCGCCCAGACGTCGACGCTGGGATTGGGGATGCCGGGGTTGTTCGCCAGCTTATTGGCGGTGTAGTAGGAGAGGTACTCGGCGACATAGAAGCCCGGGCCGGCCGGCGGGGCGCCGTCCATGAAACTGGTGTAGCCGAGGTTGACCGACGGTTGGAAGTACGCCCACGCGGAGGACGTGAACAGCAGCGTGAGCACGAGGCATGTTGCCGTGGAAACACAGAAGCGACATCTCATAATGGACCTCCAAAACCTCACTGTAAAACACAGGTCACACACACGGTAGCACAGAAACCGATCTTAAATTGCCCCAACCGCCCGGCTCTGTCAAGCGGAAACCCGGTTTCTATGACGGCGCACGGCTTCGTCCTTGCTGCCGGATCCTCTGGAGCAAGGCCGCCATCTCCTTCACACGCTCCGGATATTGTGCCGCGACATTATTCTTTTCGCCTAGGTCGTCCTTGAGGTGGTACAATTGGGGCTGGGGATCGTTGCCCATTTCCGTATTGGTACTGACGTTCACCCGGGCCCCTTTGTTCGGCTCGATGTACTTCCAATCTCCTTGGATCAGGGACAAGGCGTTCGCGTGCTCCACCAAATGATCTCGGCCCGTCGGCGTCCGGCCGAGCAGGGCCCCGAGCACGTCAAAGCTGTCCGGTGCATCGTTGAAATCGAGTTTCTGGCCCGTCAATGCGGCCAGAGAGGCCATAAAATCGATCTGGCAGGCCAGGGCCTCCGAGACGCCCGGCTGGACCCGTCCCGGCCAGCGGACCACGAACGGCACCCGTGTCCCGCCGTCGAAGGCACTATATTTGCCGCCGCGCAGCGGTCCCGCGGGCTTATGCCCATCCAATAACTCGACTGCCTGATCCTTATATCCATCATCGACCACCGGCCCGTTGTCACTGGAGAAAATCACGAGCGTGTCCCGGGCGAGGTCGAGGCGGTCCAGCGTTTCGAGGATCGCGCCGACGGACCAGTCGAATTCCAGGATCACGTCACCGCGCGGGCCTAAGCCGCTTTTGCCGGCAAACCGCGGGTGGGGCACGCGGGGGACATGGATGTCATGTGTGGCGAAATACAGGAAAAAGGGTTCCGTCTTGTGCTTTTCGATGAACGCCACGGCTTTGCCGGTGATGGTGTCGGCGATATCCTCATCCACCCAGCGGGCCGCCTTGCCGCCGCTCATGTACCCGATCCGGCTGATGCCGTGGACAATCGTTTGGTCGTGCCCATGGCTCGGGGTGCATTTTGAGCAGTTCCGGGTGGTCTTTGCCGGTGGGCTCATCCCCCACGGGCTGGTCGTAGCTGACCTGAATGGGGTCTTTGGGGTCCAGGCCGACGACGCGATGGTTCTCCACGAACACGCACGGCACGCGGTCGCCCGTGGCCGGGATCAGGAAGCCGTAATCGAAGCCGATCTCGAGCGGTCCGGGCCGAATCTCGCCATTCCAGTCGATGTCGGCGGCTCCCAACCCGACGTGCCACTTGCCGACCGCGCCAGTCGCGTACCCGGCCCGCCCCATCAACGAAGCCAGCGTCGTGCGCCCCGGCTCGATGATCAGCCGGGCATTGCCGGGCAGGACCCCGGTCCCTTTGCGGCGCCAGGCATACTCGCCCGTCAGCAGGGCATAGCGTGACGGTGTGCACGTTGCGGCGGCCGAATGGGCATTGGTGAACCGGACGCCCGCGCGGGCCAGCCGGTCCACGTTGGGTGTCGGCACTTTTCCCCCGTAACACGCGACGTCGCCGTACCCCAGGTCATCCGCATAAATGATGACAATATTGCGTGGTTTCTCCTGTGCCGCCTGGCGCGGCCCGGCAGCAGGCAAGCTGTTGCGGCCAGGCCCACTGACTTCAAGAACACGCGTCGCGTCATGGATCGTGGCATGGAATTCACTCCCGCAATCGTCTATGGGCGTTCTCGTGGGAACACGGTCCAAGGCTGGGCCGGGAAATCCGGCAGATAGCCCTTGAGCCATTCATATTGAGGATGCTTTTCCAGGAAATCGGCAGCCTGGAAGCGGCGGTCGCAAGAGCCGCCCCATTTGGCCCACAGATGCCAACTTCTCGCCATCTGGGCATCGACGACCTTGCCGTCAAACGCCCCGGAAGGGCGGTAGGCGGCCGAGGTCCGGGAATGCGGGCATCGTCCAACTCGCCGTGGCCGCAGATCGTTCGGCACCCCGGCTGCTCCTTCTGGAGATAGACGTCGTAGTGGTCGCCCAGCATCTGTTTGGCGAGGGACACGTCGATCCGCCCGTAGTGCTCTTTCAGCAACTGGTCCCACCGGACCCGGCGGGCCACGGCGCTATCTCGTACATCGTCCCAACTCCCGGCGGTTTCCAGACGCAGGATCCTCTTATCGGCGGCGACGTTCGAGCCGGCGAAATACCCGTTCGTCTTCTTTTCGAGATTATGGTACTTCAAGCCCAGCTCCAGGCAAGCGATCTCGCCCGTCTTGATATCGCCCAGGAGCCACGAGTTGGCGTAGGCCCCGCTATTCTTGCGGATCAGGATGTCCGCCCACTCGTCGATGTTCTCGGCGTACTGCATCGCCTGTCGGGCCCGGGCGAACACGGGCGTCCCCCGGCGGTCGAAATGCGTCGAAGTCGCCGATCGTTGTCTCGGTCCCGATGAGGCCCGCGTCGGTAATGAAGAAATCCGTGGCGCTGTAAATGCACGGCCCCCAGGACTGCATCAGAAGGCGATGGCCTCGGTCCGGGACGATATCGATGATGATGTTGGCCGATTTACCCAGGGCATAGCTGACCCAGGAATTGTGGGCCATGACGATCTTGCCATCGGCGGTCGCGTCGCCGGTCGCGATGAACGCGCTGCAGCCCGGGTGATCCTCTTGCTGCTTCTTCTCCTGCGGCCACCAGTACCACAGGACGTCGATGAACCCATTCATGAAGAGCACTTGCTCGTACGTCACCTTCTTGCCGGCCCGCGCCATGCCGGCGACGATGCCGCGCATCTCCGCGACGTACTCCGGCGGGACGTTGTTCCTGAACAGCCGGGAGGAATTCTGCACGAAGAAATTGAGGTCGTGACCCGTCTGGAACTCTTCGACGTAGGCCAACGTACGCAGAAACTCATCGATCTCGTTGGCCGTCAGGTAGCCGCGTTGAAATCCCCGCTCAAAAGGCGCCCCCTCGGTGTGCAGGAAGATCCAGCCATTCTCGTTGTACCGATAGCCTTTCGCCAGCCAAGCCTTTTCTTGCTCGGCAGTAGTAAGCTGTGCCGTGTGGCACGACAGACAGCAGCCTGTCGAAATGAACACGATGCAATATGTCAGAACCCTTCGACCCATCAGAATCTCCCATGCTCCGGACACTCCAACACCATGTGTGACATTGTAGCGAGGATGATAGTGCAAGGCAAACGCTACTATGCGTGAGCGTTCTTGGAGGGGCGGCCGGCATCAGGGGGCGGACTCAGCCTCTTCGTAGTGCGGGCGTCCTCGCCCGCGGAAGGGGAGGATGACGCGGCCTTGAGAGTCGGGCGAAGACACACACCTTGAGGGCGGGCGGGGACGCCCGCACCACGAAGACTGCATCGGCTGTCACACATCGACGCCGAACAACGTGCGCATGAGCAGGCCCACCAGGAAGCTGAAGGCGGCCACGCTGAGGCTCAGGCCCGTCATCTCCAGGAAGCGGCCTCGGAACGGCTCGCCTTTGGCGACGGCGATGTAGTAGTTGAACAGAGCGATGATCGCGAGGGCCGCCACCAGGGTGAGGGCGAGGCTCACGAAGTAGTTGGACAGGAGCAGATAGGGCAGGATCAGAATCAGCACCGTGATGACGTAAGACACGCCGGTATAGAGCGAGGCCGTGAGCGGGTTCTTGGCTCTTGTCGTCGGATTTGGTGGCGAGATAGGAGGAGGCCGCCATGGACAACGCCGCCGCGATCCCCGTGACGGTGCCGGTCAGGGCGATCAGCTTGGCGTTGCCCAGGGCCAAGGTCAGACCCGCCAGCGCGCCGGTCAATTCCACCAGAGCGTCGTTGAGTCCCAGGATCATCGCGCCGGTGTAGCGGAGCCTCTCTTCGTCCAGCATTTCGAGCAGGGCCTTCTCATGCCGCTCCTCCTCCTGCATGATGGTCCGGGCCTCGGGGATCGCTGCCTGCAATTGCCCATAGTCCCCCTGAATCTTGCCCTCCGCCGTCTCCATCAGCTTGACGCCGAACGTGAACCCGAAGATGCGGCTGATCCAGAAGTACTTGGCGATGGCCCAGCGATCCGGGGCGACCTCCTGCTGCGTGTACGCCCGCCACTGCTGGTAGTGCCGCAGCTCGTCGGCGGCGATGTTCTCCAGGACCTGCCGGTTCTCCGGCGACTTGATCGTCTTGGCCAACCGGCTGTAGATATGGTGCTCGGTGATCTCATTTCGCTGAAACCCCAGGAGCCGCTGCCGCATTTCCTCGCTGATGCTCATTCTCTGGCATCCTTTGCCAAATGCTCGCAAGCATGGGTGCGCATGATCTACGCCAGCGTTAGACGTGCTTCGTCCGACGGGAAGAACCTGCTTGCGCGTAAGCGTGAGGCACGGCACGCCAGAGCGCACAGTCCAAGTACGAATGACGGTTCTCGAAAAGGCTTCTACAGCACCTTCGTCACGCCGGGCGTGGCGATCGGGTAGTTGCCCTTGCTGTCCGGCATCACCGGCGGATTGGAGTTCATCGTGAAATTGTCCAAGCCGGGGGCGAGTTCCAGGTTCGAGGCCATGGCCTCGTTCCACGTGATCAATTGGCCCGACTCGGCGGCCATGCGGCCCAGGATGCCCGTCATCGCGGCGTAGGCGGAGCGCTCGGCCTCGTTGTAGGGTTTGTTCTGGCGGATCGCCGCGAACAGCAGATCGTGCTCGACCTGGTACTGGTTGCAGGGCGGTCCCTTGTATTGCCAGATCACGTCCTCAGGCGTCTGGGCATAGCCTTTGAAGATGCGCGGGTTGGTGACGCCCTCGCCCAGCACGGCCGAGCCCTTGGCTCCGTGGATGACGTCGCCGAAGAAGCCCCAGCAATTGTCGATGTGCCGGCCCTGGGCGAACAGACGCGTGCCGTCCGGGAAGTGGTACTCGACGGCGTAATGGTCGAAGAGCTGGTCGGGGTTCGTGCGGGTCTGCCGGCCGCCTTGACCCTGCGCGAGACCGGCCAGGCATCCTTGCACCAGCAGCAGACGTCGAGATTGTGGATCAGCCAGTCCAGGAGGAAGCTGCCGTTGAGCCAGGTGAAGCAGTGGAAATTGCGGATCTGGTGGGCCAGCTCGTTCTCGCCCTGGCGCTTGTTGGAGAAGCCTACGGGGGCGTGCTCGCGATAGGCCCAGCAGGTGATGAGATTGCCGATCAGGCCCTTGTGCAACTGGTCGACGGCCTCCCCGAGCGGGATGGAGTGCCGGCTCATCAGGCCGCCGGCGACTTTGAGGTTCTTCTTCTGGGCGTCCTGCCCGGCCTTGAGAATGCGGCGCACGCCCGGGGCATCCACGGCGAACGCCTTCTCCATGAACACGTTGCAGCCCTTGGCCACGGCGTATTCCACGTGGATCGGCCGAAACGCCGGCGGCGTGGCCAGCAGGGCGACCCCGCCCGGCGCGACAAGATCGATGGCCTTCTTGTAGCCTTCGATCCCGACAAACTGCCGGTCCTTGGGCACGTCCACCTGCTTGGAGAACTTGCCGCTCAGGTTCTTGAGGCTCGCCTGGAGCCGGTCGTTGAAGGCATCGGCCATGGCGACCAGTTGCGTCGGCCCCTCGGTGGAGAGCGCGTTTTCCGCCGCTCCGGTGCCGCGTCCGCCGCAGCCGACGAGGGCGATTTTGATCGTGTTGCTCTCGCCGGCGTGGGCCCGGACGTTGATGGCGCTCGCCAACGCCGCCCCGGCCAAGACGCCGGACGACTGTCTTAGAAACTCACGACGAGAAGTGGAAAGCTCGCGATTCTCCTGTTGCGTGTTCATCCGGCACCCCTTTCCCCTGTGAGGGACTTGCTATTTACAATTTCCTATTCGCCTTCCAGCACCGACTGGTGCGCCCGGCGCACGGCCAAATCGTAAAGAGTAAATCCCGAATCGTCAACATTACAGGCATTTGCGACGAGTGCCAGTTTGAGCGATCTGCTCACCCAAAAGGCAAACCGGGCATCGTATGAAACTTGTTCGGAGTTCCGCCTTCAGGCGGGTTCAAGAGTCTTCCGGCGCAGCCAGCTCCGCCTCTTGAACCGCGCAAGAAGAGAGGAAGACGCGGACCGGTGGACCCGCCTAAAGGCGGAACTCCCAACGCTGTCGGCCGGTGCGGAGGTCGGCGGCCTTTATCGGGACTTTTGTGCCGCATCCGCTCGGATGCCGCGGAATTATGGAGATATGGTTATGGCGCAGAAGAAGATCAATATCAATACGGCAAGCAAGGAAGAACTGGCCACTCTGCCTAAGATCGGCGAAGAACAGGCCCAGACCCTCGTGGAAGAACGGCCTTTCAGCAGTTGGGATGAGATCGACGAGCTGCCGGGCTTCGACGAGAGGCTTGTTCGAGATATCCAAAAAAGTGGAGGCTATCTCGGCGAAGAGGAAGAATGGTCGGAAGAAGAGTCGGAAGAATCCGAAGGATCCGAGGAAGAAGAAGAGGAGGAATGGGTCGAAGAGGAGAAAGGGGAGTGAGCCGAAGATCGTCTCGCGGTTGCGACGCTCGTTTCGGCTGCGTAAGGCGTAGGGCGGAGCAGCCGCCTGCCGACGGACGTTGGCCGAAACGAGCCGCGTAACCGCAACCGAACGACCTCCTTTCCTGCTGGGAGAGCAGCATGCCTGAGAGGGCCGGCTGCCGCAAACGGAGGTGGGCGCAGCAAGATATGCCGGAAGCGGTGGCCGGCCTGATCGGCCCTTCCAAGATGTCCGTCGATGCCGTGGCCCCGGAGGGTGCAGATGCCGGGAAGCCGCTCATGCCGCGGGGCTGCGTCGCCCAAGGTCGGAGCATAGCCGAGGTCCTTTGCTGCTGGGTGACAACATCGGACTAACAACTGCTCCGGCAAAACTCCGGAATTTTCTTGAACCTGCCCGCGCAAAGATCATCCTTATCCAGAGAAGGCAAGATCTTGTCGGTGTAAAGGGCAGCGGATGAAGGCAGAGGACCCGCTCCAGGTTTTGGTCTGTCGGTGCCAGCACGGCGACCCGGCGGCATTCGAGGAACTGTTCCGGCAGTTTCAGCCGAGACTCCGCTACTACGTTCGGCGGCTGGACGGCCAGAATGATCATACGGACGACACGCTCCAGGAGATTTGGGCCAAAGTCGTCGGTGGGATTGGCACCCTGAGAGATCAAGGGGCCTTCGTGGCCTGGCTGTATACCATCGCACGGAACGAGGTATACGGCCGAGCGAAGGCCAAGGACCCCTTCGTCGAGTTGACCGAGGAGCATCTGGAATCGTTGACCGATGATCCCGAGCCGGTGTTCCGCGAGGAAGATGCGGCTCGTATCCACCGGGCCCTGGAGACGCTTCGTCCCGCGCAGCGGGAGATTCTGACGTTGTGTTTCCTGGAGGAGCTTTCGCACCAGGAGATCGCCGCGATTCTGGGCCTTCCTCCCGGTACGGTCAAGTCCCGGATTTACCACGCCAAACAGGTGCTTCGCAAAGAACTGGAGAGCGACTATGGATCGCCGTGACATCATGAGAGATAGACTACTGCGGGCGGATGGCATTGACCCCGGCGGAGTGTCCGGGGCCGAGCTGGCACGCCTTCGCCGGCTTCTGAGTCCGGCCGAACGCACCCGCGCTTCCGAAAGATGGCGCTGGAGGAACTCGCTGGCCAAACTGGCGGTTGCGGCGGCGATGGTCATTGCCACCGCGCGGGCCAAGACGTTTCTCTGGACCGGGACCTCCGCTCTCGTCTGGGCCGCCGTGCTGAGGAAGGTGAAGGATTTCGACACCTTTGTTTATCGCTCCCGCGAGATCACGACGACCGGCCCCAGGCCCGACGGTTTCGAGTTCGCCACCGAAATGGAAATCAGGGAGTATCGCTCCGAGACGTACGGCTCCTTCAGTGAGGTCTATGAGAATGGCAAACCCATCCGGCGGCAGTACACTTCGTTGCGGCAGAGACAGCATCTGTTCTTCAGCGAGGCAGGGCGGCACAAAGTGTGTTTTCGCTGCCCTGTCAGTGAAGAGGACATTCGGGAATTCCACACCCAGGATCCCCGGCGAACCATAGCGAAAATACTGGCAGGAAAGTACATGGAGCTTGGCACCGATGTCATCGAGGGCAAGGCCGTGCGGGGTGTCGAGCTACGCGATCCGAGTTTTCTGGTAGAGGAAGAGAAGCAGAAGAAGGCTCTCGAAGCGAATTTCTCGGGCGATTTCGCCGCCCGGTTCTGGATCGACATTCCGACACAGTTACCGGTGTGGATGGAGGTCAGCATGGTCCTTAAGGATTCCCCGGTGCGCGTGACGACGATTTGGGATCGGTTCGAATGGGGTGTCCCGCTGGAGGAGAGTCTGTTTGAGCCGGAGATACCCGCCGGCTATGAGGTGCACGATTACGATTCCAGCCAAAAGACACCGGATTGGCGTCCGAAGACCCCGGCGGAGGAGGCATTCGGCCGACGAACTCTGGCGGAGCCCTACCTCAGCGACTTCGAGCATCTGCCGCTGCCGGATGTCTGCGGCTTGTCCCTGCTCGGCATCGACCCGAACGTGCCCAAGCCCCAGGTGCGGCTCCTCGGCGACGCCAAAATCAAGGTTACCCTGGATGAATGTGTCGCCGGATGGCCGCACTACGAGCAGGTGAAAGGCCGCTTGCAGCAGGAACTCCAGGCCAAGCTCAATATTGACGTCCTGGAGGTGAACAGACTTGTCACGACGGGGATCGCCCTGCGGAACCGGTTCTGGGAACTGGGCGGCTGCCTGTCCGACATCGTATACCCCTGCATCTACGCGGCCCGACTGCTGCATGAGATCGCCTACCAGCGCGAGCCCGAGAGGGAGGCGATTATCGATCAACTCGTGGAATCGATTATGTCCTATGAGGTGTTCTACTACGAGGAGGACCCGGAGCCCGAGCAGCGGCGGAGAAACCCTGTCTACACCGGAGTTCTGGCGGACCTGCGCAGCGTGCAGTACAGACTGCTGAAGACCAAGGTGAGCCAGGGGTATGTGCCGATCTGGAAGGACTTCGTCCGCTGCGGCGACCTCATGACGCTCTGCCGCTGGCGAAAGGACGATGCTTTGACGATGGAAGTGGCCCGTCTCCTGGTGGAGCAAGCCCCCAAGGCCGGCTGGACGCACGATTACTATCTCGACCGGCTAAAGCGGTGCGCCGACCAAGCCGCCGGGCCGCCGGCGACGTTCCTGTACGCACCGTTTGACGTTGCCTGTGCTCCCTACGACCGCCGGCTACGGTCCTTCCAAGGCCCGCCGGAGAACCGGCACAAGGTGCTGCCCGTGCACTTGAGATACCTGAGAGATGGGTAGCCCATCGTGCCGGAGACGGAAGAGAACGGGGTGGCTTTCAGAGGCCGCCCCGCCCATCCTGTCATCGCGAGCCTGGAACGGCCTGTGCCCGCTACCAACGAGCAAAAATAACCTCCAGGGGCTCTG
>CAVVRJ010000003.1:0-34916 GCA_963750205.1 uncultured Planctomycetota bacterium | reverse complement strand
TCGTGAAACTGCGGTATTTCGCCGGGCTCAGCCTCGAACAGGTCGCCCAGATTCAGGGCATGACCCGGCGCACCGCCACCAGTCACTGGGCCTACGCCCGGGCCTGGGACCGGACCCGAATGATCGCGGAAGGGGACAGTTCGGTTTAGCTTCGCTTTGGAGTCCCGCGTTCACGCGGGTCGGATTAGAGACCGTCTCAAAACGACAATGTCATTGCGAGGAGCGCAGCGACGAAGCAATCTCAGCCTCATCATGGGTGTAGGAGATCGCTTCGCGGCGCTCGCAATGACATGGCGGTGTGCGGTCTTGAGATGATCTCCTGGCCCCTTCTGCCTAAAGGGGGTACTCCGGGCCCGATGCCGCGAAACCCAGATTATTCTCAATTCTTTGCTTTTCGTGTTTCTCACTTTTGTTCGTGGATTTCGCATTGGGTGATAGAGGGCCAGATAGATTGGGTCAAGGCTATGAAGGGTGAACGCATAGACATCAAGTCGGTATTCCTGGAGGCTCTGGACAAAAGGACCCCGGAAGAACGCCGGGCGTATCTGGCCCAGGTCTGCGGGGCCAGTCCGGAGCTTCGCACGGAGTTCGAATCCCTGCTCCAAGCCCACGAGGCGGCCGGTGATTTCCTGGAAGCTCCGCCTTTCGGAGAGAGCGTTGCACCCGATGAGTCCGGTTTGACAGAGGCCCGGGCACCGTCATCGGCCGCTACAAGCTCCTGGAGGAGATCGGCGAGGGCGGCATGGGGGTGGTCTTCATGGCCGAGCAGCAGGAGCCCGTCCGCCGCAAGGTGGCCCTGAAGATCATCAAGCCGGGCATGGACACCCGCGCAGGTGATCGCCCGCTTCGAGGCCGAGCGGCAGGCCCTGGCCCTGATGGACCACCCCAACATCGCCCAGGTCCTGGAGGCCGGGGCCACCGAGCCGGCCGGCCCTATTTCGTGATGGAGTTGGTCCACGGCGTTCCCATCACCGATTACTGCGACCAGGAACAGTCTCACCACGCAAGAGCGGCTGGAGTTGTTCGTCCAGGTCTGCCACGCCGTCCAGCACGCCCATCAGAAGGGGATCATCCATCGCGATTTGAAACCCTCCAACGTGCTGGTCACGCTCCACGACGGCGTGCCGGTTCCCAAGATCATCGACTTCGGCGTGGCCAAGGCCATCAACCAGCAGCTGACCGAAAAGACGCTCTTCACCGGCTTCGGCCAGATGATCGGCACCCCGCTCTACATGAGCCCGGAGCAGGCCGAGTTGAGCGGCCTGGACGTGGACACGCGGAGCGACATCTACTCGCTGGGCGTGCTGCTTGTACGAGCTGTTGACCGGCACAACCCGTTCAATCGAGAACAGCTGCGAAAGGCGGGCTATCGACGAGATCCGCGGATGATTCGCGAGGACGATCCGCCAAGCCCGTCGCACGGAGTCAGCACCCTGGGCCAGACGCTCACGACGATCTCGGTGCACCGCAAGACAGTCCCGCCGAACGCTCAGCCAGGTCGTTCGCGGCGACCTGGACTGGATCGTGATGAAGGCCCTGGAGAAGGACCGTACACCGCCGCTACGACTCCACGCCGTTCTGGGCGGACGTCCAACGGTATCTGGACCACGAGCCCGTGCCGGCCGGCCCGCCGTCGGCGTGGTATCGCACGAAGAAGTTCCTGCAACGGCATCGGGCGATGGTGACGCTTGCGGCTTTCGTGACGGCCACCATCATAGCCGGGTCTTGGCGTTAGTTTGGCGCTATACTGCGGGCCGAACGGGCCCGGGCCGGGGGAGGCCGTGGCCCGGGCTCAGGCGCAGGCCGTGACCGACTTCCTGACGAAGGATTTGCTGGCCTGCGTGTACCCGGAGAGGGCCAAGAACCGGGAAGTGACCGTACGTTACATCCTCGAAGGCGCCACGGGATCTGGACGAGAAGTTCCCGAATAGCCCTCTGGCGGAGGCGCAGGTTCGCAAACCCTGGGGCTGACGTACCGAAAATGGGAGACAACGAGGCCGCTCAAGTCCCCACTTGGAACGCGCGCATTGGAGATCCGCCGCGCACAGCTCGGAGAAGTACATCCCGCCACGCTGGCCTCGTTGAACCAGCTTGGTACGCTCTACTCGAATTGGGGCCGGTACGAGGAGGGAGGACCTTTTCTTGTCAGGGCGTTCGATCTCCGCCAGCGCATCCTCGGCGAGGAACATCCGGAGACGTTGGAGTCGATGGCCAATCTGGGCTGGCACTACATGTGCGGGGCCCGTTTTGAAGAGGGGATGACGCTGGCCGCCAAAGCACTCGACATCGGTCGGCGTGTGCTGAATGAGGAAGACCCGATAAGGCTGCGGATTGTGACTGTTCTTTCGGCCGGATACGTCACGGTCATGCGGTATGCGGATGCGCAACCCTGGCCGGCCAGGGTTATGAGATCAGCCGCCGTGCTGGGGGAACAGCAGGAGACCACTCTGTCTCTCGCCAACTTGCTGGCCTGGGCTGAGGAGGGCTTGGGGCACTGGGACCGGGCGACGGAACTGGCCGTGCGGGTCGTGGAGATCGGCCGGAAGCCATGGGGGAGGGGCATTTGATTACCCTATGGGCAATGAGCAATCTTGGTGCGACCTATCTCAAGCAAGGACGGCCGGAGGAGGCCGCACCGCTGCTGACCCGATCGTTCGATCTCGTAACACAACTTGGCGGCCAGGGCCACACAGGCACGGTGCTCTTCGGACTCCGACTCGCCGGGCTCTATCGCGCAGGAGCGGTACGCAGAGCACGAGACGCTGCTCCTTCAGTTGGTGGAGGCCAGTCGCCGGACCCACGGTGAAGACCACCCGCAGACCGGGTACGTCAAGCATTGGCTGTGGATGCGTATCGAGCAACTCACAGCACTCTGCAAAGAACAGGAGGCATCGGGGAGACCGCCAGGGTGTGGCCGCGACGTTGGGCAGGCTGGAGGAGCTACGCCGGGCATTCACAGGTACCTCGGAGATACAGAGGGGCGAGGTTGAGGAATGACGCTGACCTCACGCCCGCCCCAGCAGATTCTAACGAGACCAACGGAACGGTGCCATGGGAGTCTGAACTGTAAGGTTGGCGTGCAGGTGGTCTGCACGCAGATGGGCCGGCAACGGCCCCCAAATCCCTTCGATGAGGCAGGAACAGCATAACGAAAGGAAGGTGACGGATGAGCAAGACAAGTGGTTCAAGCATGTTAGGGGCACTCTGTCGCATCTCAATGGTTCTCTGGAGTTGCGTGCCGGTTGCCCAAGCGGACTACGTTTACGGCACGCCGAGCAAAATGCCCAACGTCAACAGAGACATCGGAGAAGACTCCCAACCACAGATATCCCGCGATGGCCTGGAACTGTACTTCGTGTCTGACCGGCCAGACACCAACGGAGAATCCAGCCACAACATATGGGTTTTAAGACGATCAAGCGCCACAGATCCCTGGTCCGTGCCCATCAAACTCCCTGCTCCTGTGAATACGGCGGGACCGGAGACCTCACCATCGCTTTCTGCGGATGGTCTGGAACTGTATTTCAGCGATGGCATTATGAATAATGTCTCTGCTGATCTGTGGGTATCGACGCGGGCCAGCAAAGACGGTCCCTGGGGCCAACCGCTGAAGCTCGCGGCGCCGGTGAACAGTGTGTATGGGGAAGACTGCCCTTGCATCTCCGCGGATGGCTTGTCGCTCTACTTCATCTCGAGTAGACCGGGAGTGAGCAGCAATCCGGGCAACACCGATGTCTTTGTGACCACCCGGCCGAGCAAAATCGATCCTTGGGGTGAACCGGTAAACCTCGGGCCGAACGTGAACACCAATCATTATGAGTATACGCCGTTCATCTCCCCCGATGGTCTGTCGCTCTACTTCTCGCGCGGATTTCAAAAGGCTCATGTATACGTCTGCAAACGCAGAACAACCACAGATCCTTGGGGGCCGGCGGAGTTTTTCGCACCTGTCAATTCAGGAACCGCCGTGTATAGCAATAACCCGGGATCGGCCGAGTGGAACTTGTCCTTTTCGGACAAAGACTCAACGCTCTACTTCTCGCGCACACAGACGTTTTCAGCAGCGACTTCGACCTATGGCAGGTCCAGGTGACACCCATCGCCGATTTCAACGGCGACGGCAAGGTGGACATCGAGGATTTGAAGGTCTTCATAACCTACTACGAGAAAGAGAATCCGCCCGTGAAGCCGTAGAAGGCATTCCCTACTTGGCAGAACGATAGGGGCCGGGGACAAGGGAGTCTCCCGGCCCTTGTCTGCAATCTCAGCAGCTTGGCTCAGCGGATTGACGGGATCGCCCAATTGTCTGCAACGTCTGCCGGGACGGAGTCAGTTCCCGATCTTGCCGTGCAGGGCCTGCTGGAAGAACTCGCCGCCGCCGGTCAGCTCGTAGGTGTCCCAGGATTGGAGCAGGCTCGGGCCCCACTCCGGATCGAAGACCCAACCCAGCCAACTGATCCCTTTGCCTTCGAGGTACGTGACGATCGCTTTGCCGTAGTCGCCGTCCTTGACGGTCGTGCCCTTGGGCATCGACAGGCCGAATTCGGTCGCCACGATCGGGTAGCGGCCGGCGGCGAAGCCGAAATCCTCCTCCCATTTGGGCTCCCAGGGCTTCGGCCGCTTGTTGGCGTAGGGATGCGTCACGTAGCCGATGCCCTCCGCCTCGATGGGCTCGATCTGCAGCGGCGTCAGGTCGTAGGCCCAGTCGAGGCCGGCCACCAGGGGGATCGTCTCCCTGTCGTAGGCGCGAATCAAGCCGATCATGTCCTCATTGAGCTTCTTCCATTCGCTCCAGGTCATCCGGCCGAGCCGGCCGCTGTAGATCGTCGGCTCGTTGAACAGCTCATAGAACGCGACGGTGTTGTGGCCGCTGAAGTGCTGGGCGATGGTCCGCCAGAATTCGAACGTCTCTTTCTGCGTCGTGTTGTACATGGGGTCCTGGAACAGCTCCATCTTGAGATTGCCGATGGTGTGCCAGTCGATGATGACGTACATGCCGAGCTCGGTGCACCATTGCACCGCCTGGTCCAGCAGCTTGAGGTACTCGGCGGGCGTACGCTCGCGCCAGGCCACCGGATGGACCGGGATGCGGACGAGCATCGTGCCCATCTCCTTGACCTTCTCGAAATGCTGCTTGTTCCAGTGGCCCTGGTGCTCGACCTTGTCGGGATCGGAAATGGAGAGCCCGCGGAACAAGATCGTCTTGCCGTTGGGATCGACGAACTTGTTGCCCTTGACGGACACGCGCGGCAGCTTCTTGGCCGTCGGATCGCGGAACGGCCGCCCCAACGGCCGGTCCCGCCACCATTGATGATAGCCGGTCGTCTGTGACGTTGGCTGTGCCTGGGTATAGTGAGCCCAGAACGAGGCGATGCAGATGATAGTCACGAGTCGGAGGGCCGCTTTCATTTCTCTTGCCTCCCAGTTACGGACGCGGGTGCGGGTTTCTCTTCACACGACATGCAGTCAAGGTGAGGGTAACCGCCCCCTCCCCAGGTGTCAAGACGGACGAGGAGATGAAAGAGGGCAGTGCCGGAGTTGCTGGAGCGGGCCCTTCGACAGGGTCCAACAGAATAAACGGTGTGTTGGTCGTGTGTATCACCCCCGCGCAGGCAGGGGGCCAGGAAAGCCGTGGCGCTACGCAAATTGCCGATTGTCGGACAAAGATGAGCCGGAGAGGCTTTTGACAGGCGCGGGCAAAGCCGGTATATTGCGTCCTTTGGCTTACAAACCGCGAAGGAGAATCGACGC
The DNA here is from genome assembly GCA_963750205.1 of uncultured Planctomycetota bacterium. Classification (GTDB taxonomy): domain Bacteria; phylum Planctomycetota; class Phycisphaerae; order Sedimentisphaerales; family Anaerobacaceae; genus PLanc-01. Next base: position 29,165 of record CAVVRJ010000003.1, on the reverse strand, counting down.
ATGAATTTCCATACCGAGTCGTTTGGACGGACGCCGGAAGGCGAAGAAGTCTTCCTCTATACCCTGACCAGCGCCAAGGGTTTGCGGGCGCGAATCACGAATTTCGGGGCCATCCTCGTCTCCTTGGAGGTGCCGGACCGCCACGGCAAGCTCGACGACGTCACCCTGGGTTTCGAGAGCCTGGAGGGCTATATCGCGCAGAAGGTCTATTTCGGCGCGACGGTCGGCCGGTACGCCAACCGCATCGGCAACGCCCGGTTCGTCCTCGACGGCATCGAGTACAAGCTGGCCGCCAATAACGGCCCCAACCATCTGCACGGCGGCCTCAAGGGTTTCGACAAGGTGGTCTGGAAGCCGGTGGAAGTGACGGCCAGCGAGGATCGGGCCTGGGCCAAGCTGACCTACCTGAGCAAAGACGGCGAGGAGGGCTACCCCGGCAACCTGCGCTGCACCGTCACCTATACTCTGACCAACGACGACGAGCTCCGCATCGACTACGAGGCCGAGACCGATAAAAAGACGGTGCTCAACCTTACGAACCACACCTATTGGAACCTGGCCGGACAGGGTGTCGGCAATATCCTCGGCTCACGAGCTGACGCTCAACGCCACCCGGTTCACCGTCGTGGACAAGGGCCTGATCCCCGTCGGGATCACCGCCAGCGTGGTGGACACGCCGCTCGATTTCCTGTCACCCCGGACCATCGGCGCCCGCATCCGCCAGCTCCGCTACGGCTACGACCACAACTTCGTCCTGAGCGGACCCATCAATGCCATGAAATTCGCCGCCCGGGTCAGCGAACCCACGTCCGGTCGAATCATGGAGATCTCTCACGACGGAGCCGGGGATCCAGCTCTACACGGGCAACTTCCTGGATGGCTCGGTCATCGGCAAAGGCGGCAAGGTCTACGCCCAGCACACGGGCTTCTGCCTGGAGACGCAGCACTATCCGGATTCGCCCAACAAGCCGAGCTTCCCCTCGACGGTCCTGGAGCCGGGCCGGAAGTTCGCCAGCACTACCGTGCACAAGTTCTCGGCGAAGTAGCGCCAGTCCGCGACAACGCGTCCCGACATTAGACGAGCGGCCCGCCGCTTGTCATCCTGAGCGTAGCGAAGGACTTGGCCACCGAATGGGAGGTTCCTCTCGTTCGCGGCCCAGGTCCGTCGCTGCGCTCAGAATGACAACCACGGTGCGTGATCCGGGTCCGTGTCATACCAGCCGTCGCTCAGATCGCGCCAGTCGGGGTTCATCGACGCGATGAGTTCGACTTTTCGACGACGCACCCAGCCCTTGATCTGTTTTTCCCTGGCGATAGCCGACCACACATCGCTGAACGTCTCATAGTAGATCAGGCGATTGATGTTGTACTTCTCTGTGAAACCTCTCACCTCCTTGGTCTTGTGCTGCCAGACACGTTTCTTGAGGTTTCCGGTGATTCCGGTGTACAGAGTGCCGGACTTGTTCGTCAGGATGTAGACGCATTATGTCAGCTCCCAACCATGTCTGCTGTCCCTCCGTCTTGTCTCATCGCGGCCCAGATCCTTCGCTGCGCTCAGGATGACAGAAGATGAGCCCTATGCCAGGTACACCTGATCTCCCGGCTGGATCGGCGGGATTTGGTCGCGTTGGGCCGCCACGTCCGACTTGTCCAGGGCGAAGCTCGGGGCGATTTCGATGATGGCGTCGACGGAGCCGTCCGGCTTGCGGGGGACCTTGACCCCCGCCGACTCCAGCCAGGCGGCGGCACGCTCGACCATCATCCGGCGGGTGGTCTCGACGCTATCCTCGCCCGTGGCGTTCTTGACCGGCGCGAACTGCTCGCTCCGCACGATGTCGAGGATGATGGACTTCTCCGCCATGGGCAGGGCTCGAAGATGAAGGATTCGAGCTTGATGCCGTTGGGCTGCTTCGGCTCGACGCGGTTGCCCTGCAGGATCGATGTGGGGGATTTTCTTCACCGCTTTGTGAAGCGGCAGGGAGAAATCTTCGGTGTTCAGCTTCTTGACGAAGCTGGTGTTGATGATGTGGATTGCGATGCTGCCCAGCTCGAAGACCAGAGAGCCATCGGGCCGGCGTTTCTCGGCCAATTCGTCCGGCAAGTCGCTGTACTCGATGACCGTCACTTTGCCGTCCACCAGGCAGAAGTTGCCGACCTTCTCCTTGGGGGAGTTCTTGATGACAGCCCGCGACGACATCTCGGCCCCGTCCAGCGCGTGGAGCCCGATGAACAACGGATCGAACAGCCGAACGAGGGGATTGTCCACCTGCCAATAGCTGATGTACTCGATGCCGCGACGCTGCATGTCCGCCAGGGCGCCGCTGCGAGCCAGGGCCCTGATGCAGCCGCCGTGCCCGTCCGGCGAGCGGGCGATGCGGGCCTTGTCCTCCAGGAGGATGCGGCCCTCGAAGGCGAAGTTCGGTAATGTCCCCTGCTGAAAGACGAAGACATCCTCCGCCTCCAACCCGTAGTAGTTATCGGCCTTGAAGATCTCAACCGTTTGTGGGTAGTTCATCGGGCTGGTCATCACGTACCATGCACATGTCGCCCCGTACCGCCGCGTGACGGCCTGGATCGTCTCGGCGAAAATGCGGAAAAGCGTCTTTTGCTTGATCGGACTGATGGGGAAGTTGCCCTTGGGTCCATCAAAGCCCAGCCGCGTCCCCTGCCCACCCGCCACGACCAAGCCCGCTACCTTCCCCTGCGAAATGAGCTTTTCACCTAATTCTATTGCCTTTCTGTACTTGCGTCGTTCAGCAGAATTGTGCGGCTCGGCACTATAGGACTTTGCCGGCTCGACGTTCTTGTGGGCCACCGGCGGCTCCGCGGCGCCTTTAATCACGTGCTCGAACCAGCCGTCGATCTTCGCCAGCTCCAGTTCCCGGATTTGGTCCAGCAACTCCTGTCTCCGGCGGGCATCCAGCTCGGGCCAGAAGGTCACCAAGTGCTCCTGATGGTGCTCTCTCAGTTGTCGTCTGATGCTCTCGATGTCATTCCTGTCGGCCATGGCCTTCTCCATGTAGGCGCGTCCCCCAGAAAGACGGATATTAAAGCATGCGAAAAAAAATTCAAGGAAATGACCGAACACGACGAAAATTGTTTGACAGCCTCTCCGGCAAGTGTTAGGATCGGGAGTGATGACAGGTGGATTTGCAGAAGTCCTATATTATATTTGGCATTGTCATCATAAAATACTTCAAGCACTTCATATCCAGATCCGCCTGCCTCGGAGTTGTAGGGACACACACAAGACCTACGTGAGGAGCATCTGAGGTCTGCTGCCAGTTGAGTTGAAACTCGGGCAAAAACGCAAAGCTTTTGTGTAATCGAACCGGCCGCTGTCCGTGTAAAGACAGTCGTGAAGTCCGGAGATTCGCATATGAGCATTTGCCGGTCAGGCGGCAATAGGCATTCATCCGTTAAAGTAGCCAATGTGGCGGAACTGGAGAACGGCCGGTCTGCGAATCCCCAACTGAGTGAAAGGAGAAAGAAATGAGAAGAAAAGGTTTTACCCTGGTCGAGCTGCTGGTCGTGATTGCGATCATCGCTCTGTTGATGGGCATTCTGATGCCAGCCCTGGCCCGCGTGCGGCAGTTGGCGTTCAGAATGACCTGCGGCACCAACCTCTCGGGTATCGGCAAGGCCATGCTGCTGTACTCGAACGACTACCAGGATGAGCTGCCCCGCGCCGGCGGCCGCACCTCCACCTGGGGCCAGGTTGCCAACTGGATGGCCCCCAACCGCCAAACGGCCTTCGGGACCGATGCCCAGGGCACCGGCGGCGCCGCCACGATCAGCTCGTGCTTCTACCTGCTGGTCAAGTACACCGAAGTGACGCCGAAATCCTTCATCTGCAAGGGCGATTCCGGCACCACGGAGTTCAAGCTGTCCGACCTGGCCACGCAGCCGGCCTCGGGCTTCGAGTTGATCGATGCCTGGGATTTCGGAACGCCGGATGTAACCTCCAAGAGTTGCAGCTATTCGTATCACTTCCCGTTCGGGCTGTATGCCTTGACGGTCTCGAGCGAGCCGGGCTTTGCCGTGGCCGCCGATCGTAACCCGTGGCTGGACAGCCCTGCCGGCTCGGCCGCCGATTTCACCCTTTCAACCCCGGACCTGACCAGCGCGGGCTTCACCGGCACGACCGATACCGCCAAGAACGGCAACTGCGTCCAGCATCAGTTGGATGGCCAGAACGTGATGTACCTCGATACGCACGTGACCTTTGAGAAGAGGTCGTACTGCTCGATCGAGGACGACAACATCTACACGCTGTCGCAGTACACCGATCGCGGCGAGGCCAAGGGCACGCCGCCCGTGCCGCCGACCGTGAACATCCTGAGCCGCAAGGACTCCGTGCTGGTTAACGACCCGCAGACTTGGGCCAGCAGCAGCACCACGCCGGGCGACCCGCAGTTAGCATTCGAACCGGAGTCTTGCGTCTGACTTCGGCATGTTGAAGTTGTGTGATCGAGGCGGCCCCGGGGGCTTACTCGGGGCCGCCTTTCCTGCTCCGCACTATGCGGGTGCGAAGAAGCATCTGAAGCGTGTTCTTTGACAATGCGACCGATCTTTGAGCAAGGAGAACCTGGAGGAGTTGAAAGCGGGACTGCTGATGACTGATTTGTGATTCGTCCATCAACAGTCACAGATCAGGCGGCTCGCGTCGGTTGGCGGTTTTCGGTCGTGTCATAACTTTGAGCTATTATCTATCTTTCCTGTCTTAGCGTCCGATCCGCTTGCCCGCAGACAGCGTCTCCCTTCGACCCCGCTCGGTCCCCCTCGCTCACCGTCTCAGGTTTCACCCGCAACTCCATGCAAGTATCGGTCAGGCTCGGCTTATGAACCGACCGCTTGCGCACTCATACCAACTTCCGAGATTGGCGGGTCAATAAGCCTTGAGCCTGGTGGAACGGGGGTGTTTCCCCGAACCGATTGCACCGGCGCGGATACTGTTTTCGTGCTGCATTCATCTATTGACATTTCTGCATCCCTTGCCGGCTTGGTCGGTCCCGCTGATCTCACCACCATGAAAGGGGACGACTATGAAAACGAAAGGGTTCACACTGGTTGAGCTGTTGGTCGTGATTGCGATCATCGCTCTGTTGATGGGCATTCTGATGCCCGCACTCTCAAGAGTCCGCCAGTTGGCCTTCCGGCTGACTTGCGGCACCAACCTCTCGGGTATCGGCAAGGCCATGCTGCTGTACTCGAACGACTACCAGGATGAGTTGCCCCGCGCCGGCGGCCGCACCTCCACCTGGGGCCAAGTTGCCAACTGGATGGCCCCCAACCGCCAAACGGCCTTCGGGACCGATGCCCAGGGCACCGGCGGCGCCGCCACGATCAGCTCGTGCTTCTACCTGCTGGTCAAGTACACCGAAGTGACGCCGAAATCCTTCCTCTGCAAGGGCGATTCCGGCACCAACGAGTTCAAGCTGTCCGACCTGACCACGCAGCCGCAGACGGGCTTCGAGCTGATCGATGCCTGGGATTTCGGGCCGGCCACCGATTCCTACAAGCATTGCAGCTACTCGTATCACTTCCCGTTCGGGCTGTACGCCTTGACGGTCTCCAGCGAGCCGGGCTTCGCCGTGGCCGCCGATCGTAACCCGTTCCTGGATAGCCCTGCCGGCTCGGCCACCGATTTCACCACCTTCGTTCCGGACCTGACCAGCGCAGGCTTTACCGGCACGACCGATACCGCCAAGAACGGCAACTGCCAGCAGCATCAGTTGGATGGCCAGAACGTGATGTACCTCGATACGCACGTGACCTTCGAAAAGAGGGCCTACTGCTCGCTCGAGGACGACAACATCTACACGCTGTCGCAGTACACCGATCGCGGCGAGGTCAAAGGCCAAGTGCCCGTGCCACCGACTGTGAACATCCTGAGCCGCAAGGACTCCATCCTGGTCCACGATCCGGCTTCGGGCATCGGCACGAACGGACCGGTCAGGCCACATAGGTAATCGCCAGACCCTGTCCCTGTTTTGATGCACCGGCGGCCTCACGCGCGGAGGCGTGGGGCCGCCTGATCTTGGCAGCACGCAGCGGTCCCGCTCGTGACCGAACGGGACCGCTTTTCAAGCACGAATCTCGGATTTGAGGAACCCGCCTCGCTATCCACGCCGGGCCACTCTCAGGCACCCGGAAGAAGGCCAATCAGGAGATTGGCGATCCCGGGAGGCGCAGGCCCTGGTGGGCGGGGATGTTGTCGATAAGCTGAAAATCGGTCCGCACGGCCGCGATGGTCTCGCCGCGCTGGAGGATGTCCTGGGCCGCGATGGTGCCGAGCCGGCCGTGGGCGGACCTGAGGTAGGCGATCTTGAACGGGTCGATCCCCATGATTCGGGCAGCGGTCGCATCGACGGCGGGCAGATTCCGGCCCATCACGAGGACGCCGACAGCTTTCGGCGTACCCATGATCGGGCCGTCGCCTTCCATGCCGACAATGCCATCCACAATGGCCAGGTGGGGCTTGACGGTCGTATTGATGTCGAGAATCGCCGACTCGATCCCGGCCCAGTGAAAGACGTTCTTGGGCCAGCCGTAAACGACGCCTGGCATCAGACCGAAGAGGTTCTTCATGGACAGCGTGACGCCGACCCAGTGATGCGTTTTCATCTTGGGCATCGAGACGATCCAATCGACCTGGCTCACGGTGGCGGGCAAAGTCAACGTCGCCAGACTGCTTTTGCCGCCGGCGTTGGGCCGCACGATCAGGTCGTCATTGTTGAGATCGACGAAGGGCGCCTTGTTCTCGATGAGCGGCTCGGCCATATCCGCCTCGTCTACGACCCGGTCCGTATCCCGGCAGTGCCCGGGACCTTCGCCGATCAGGACGGCCGCCGCGTCGAGCTTGCGAAAGGCCTCGATCGCCGCAAAGACCACCTCCGGCCGGGTGCAAATGTGAATCGTGCCGCGCCGAGTCTCGACAAAATTCGGTTTGAGCAAAATGCGCTTGCCGCGGACCTCTTTGGCGCCGATACCCAAGCTGCGCAGTCCCGCCATAATAGGCGCGACCAAATCCGCCTCATAGGAGCCGGCCTTGGCAATGAAGACTCGCGCCTTGCGGGCTCGATCGTGGAGGTACTGGCGCGTCACGGCCGCCGCTGTGCCGATCCCCAGGGCGGCCAAACCATCCACCAGCAGCTGCCGCCGCGAGATCTTGCCCGCTAATTGTCTTCTCGAGTGCGAGTCGGTCATCGGTCCTCCAGGTAGCGAACCAAACCCTCCGGACAACGCGCCGCCAATAGCAGCAGGCTCAGGGAGAAGGTATCATACGGGCCCAACTGTTCCTGCTCTGCCAGAGACTGAGAGATCCGCCCCTGCGACTGCTCCAAGGGCTCTTGCCAAGCATGCAATCCCAGAATCGCCCATCCGAGGGACATCGGGGCATTCAGGGATGGCAGTTGGGACCGCAAGTACATGATGCTGTTTTGAACAGCCGACTGCGGCACGAGTCCCGCCAAGGCTTGCAGGGCTAATCCGGTCGCTTCCGGCGTTGGCCACATCTGCTTGCCAAAAGTGACGGTCGTGCCGACGTTCCAGCCGCCGTCGGCCAGTTGGCGGTCGAGCAGCAGGCGCACGGCTTCCTGCGCCCGGGGGTGCGATCCGCTGCCGCAAGCCCGCAAAGCGAGGAGGGCATAGGCCGTCGGCTCTACCCAGGCGTGCGTCTTGATGATCCAGGGCCAGCCCCGGATCGTGACGTCATGGCCTTCTCCTACCTGGGGGCCATCCAGGACCCCGAGTTGGTCGAATTCAAGCAGAAAGCGGAGGGCCTTGCGCCGCGGCTCGTCAGACTCCGGCGCCCCGTGCCAAGCAAGAACCGCCAGCGGTGTGGGCCAGCAGGCGTCCGGATGCTGGGGTGAGACACACACCCGCCCATCTGCGCCTTGGGCGTTCGCCAGCAGCCGCCGGGACTTGGTGACGATCTCGTTGGGGCCCCCGGCCGCCGTCAGTGCCAGAATGGCCCAACATGTGGCATCCGGCCGGAAGCCCCCGCCCGGCCGATTTGGAAAGCCCACACCCTCGACGAAGCGCTCTTCCAAGAGGCCAAGCGACGGTCGTTCTTTTGCATCCGTCAATGTCATTGCAGAACCTTCCACAAGATTCCATTGTACCAGATTCCCCCGTCGTCATGCTGAACGAAGTGAAGCATCCGGCCCAACAACGGTGAATCCCAAAGCATGCGATGGGTGCCAGCGGATGTAGTCTTCGTGGTGCGGGCGTACCCGCCCGCCCTCAAGTCGTGCGTCCTCGCACGACTCTCAAGATCCCAACCGTCCTCCCCATCAGCGGGCGAGGACGCCCGCACCACGAAGAAGCTGAATCCGCCACCTTATGCCCGCCGCACTCGCGAGACGGTGTGTGCGACTAATTCCGTGGGGGATCGACCCACCTTTGTCATGCTGAGCGCAGCGAAGCATCAGGGCGGCGAATGAAATGGGCGCGTATTACTGTGCTTGGCCCAGATCCTTCGCTATCGCTCAGAGCCTGCCCTGAGCGCAGTCGAAGGGATGAGAGAAAGGATCGCAGGGGCCCCGCAGAACGTAATCGCATACGAGACGGCCGACGGGCAACCCGACGTTTGTATTTCGAGGCGGTTTCTGGTAGATTGGCGGTTTCAGAGCAACGTAGCATGGGCGTCTCGCCCATGAATGAAAATCACGAGCAACATGCCCGTGCCACTTAGGAGTGACGGATTTGGGTAGCACACTAATCTACAAGATACTGCAAGAGCATTTGGTCGAGGGCCGACTGGCAGCGGGAGAGGAGATTGGCATTCGGATCGACCAGACCCTCACCCAGGATGCGACGGGCACGACCGCGTTTTTGCTGTTTGAGTCGATGGGCGTCGCGCGGGTCAAGACCGAGCTGTCCGTCAGCTACGTCGATCACAACATGGCCGGCTTCGGGCCGGAGAATCATAACGACCACCTGTACCTGCAAACGGTGGCGGCCCAGAGCGGCGTCTACCATTCCCGGCCGGGCAACGGCATCTGCCACCAAGTCCATCTCGAACGCTTCGGCAAGCCCGGGGCCACCCTGCTGGGCAGCGACTCGCACACGCCCACCGGGGGCGGCATCGGCATGCTGGCTATCGGCGCCGGCGGGTTGGACGTGGCCGTCGCGATGGGCGGCGGGCCATTTTATCTCCAGTGCCCCAAAGTGCTGGGCGTGAAGCTGACCGGCAAGCTCGGGGACTGGGTGGCCGCCAAGGACATCATCTTGCGACTGCTCGGCGAGCTGACGACCAAGGGCAACGTCGGTTGGGCGGTCGAGTATTTCGGCTCCGGGGCCAAGAGCTTGACGGTGCCGCAGCGGGCGACGATCACGAATATGGGGGCGGAGCTGGGCGTGACGGCGAGTATCTTCGCCAGCGACGAGCAGACGAAGAGGTTCCTTGCGGCCCAGAAGCGGGAGCAGGATTATCGGCCGCTGGCCGCAGACAAAGGCGCGGTCTACGACCGCTTGATGGAGATCGACCTATCCGCGCTGGAGCCGATGGCGGCTTGTCCCTCCTCGCCGGATTGCGTCAAACCGATTCGCGAAATAGCCGGCAAGAAGGTGGGGCAGATTGCGGTGGGCAGTTGCACCAATTCGAGCTTCGCGGACCTGATGATGATGGCGCGGGTCCTCAAAGGCCGTCGGATCGACCCGATGGTCGAGTTTGCCGTCGCCCCGGGCAGCCGGGAAGTGCTGAACATGCTGGCGGCCAACGGGGCCTTGTCGGATCTGATTGCCGCCGGGGCACGCATCCTGGAATCTGCCTGCGGCCCCTGCATCGGGCAGGGTTTCTCCCCCGCCGACGGCACAGTGAGCCTGCGGACTTTCAACCGCAACTTCGCCGGCCGGACCGGCACCAAAGGCGACCAGGTCTATCTGGTCAGTCCCGAGACGGCGGTCGCTTCCGTCCTGACGGGCGTTGTCACCGATCCGCGCGACCTGTCCGAGAAGATGGGGATCGCCTATCCCAAGATCCCCCTGCCGCGGGAGTTTCGGATTGACGACAGCATGATCCAGCCGCCGTTGCCCGAGGGCGAAGCAAGAACGGCTCAAGTTCTGCGCGGTAGCACGATCGTCGTGCCCGAGGCCCCGACCGCCCTGCCGGCCACGTTGGTTGGGCAGGTTCTGCTCAAATGCGGCGACAAGATCACGACCGATCACATCATGCCCGCCGGCACGTTCTTGAAGCTTCGCTCGAATGTCCCGGAATACGCGAAAGTGGTGTTCAACTGCTTCAACGAGCCGGGCCAGCCCAGCTTCGCCGAGCGGGCGCTGAAGCTCAAGGGCCAGGGCAGCGCCGGCATCATCGTGGCGGGCGAAAGCTACGGCCAAGGCTCCTCGCGCGAGCACGCGGCCTTGTGCCCGATGTATTTGGGCGTGCGGGCCGTGATCGCCCGGAGCATCGAGCGCATCCACCGCGCGAACCTGATCAATTTCTGTATCGTGCCGATCCGGTTCGCGGACCCGTCCGACTACGATAGGCTCCAGGCGGGCGATGAATTGGCGATCGAGGACCTCCTCGGCGCTATCCGCGGCAGCGACGAGGTCAAGATTGGCAAGCGCGACCACTCGTTCGCCTTCGTAGGCAAGCTGGAGCTGTCCACCCGCGACCGGGACATCCTGTTATCGGCGGGATTGCTGAACTACACGCGGAGCAAGGCTTCCTAAGTGTCGCGGGCGTCCGGCCCGCGAGACTTGTGGCATCGGCATCCTGCCGATGCTGCATGGGCTGGAAGCCCATGCCACACAGGAAGCCTCCGCGAGGATGATAGGCATGGATGAGATCGTCGTCAGTGTGTTCGGGACGGGACGAGCCAAGCCGGGCGAGCCGATCTATGTCCTGGCGGAGCAGGTGGGCCGGGCGCTGGCCCAGGCGAGGTTTGCGATCGCCAATGGCGGTTATAGCGGCACGATGCTCGCGGCGGCGCAGGCGCCGCCCAGGCTGGCGGCACCGTGATAGGCGTGACCTGTTCCGCGTTCAAGAAGAGCGTGGCGAACGAGTACGTCACGCGGGAGATCGTCGCCGGCTCGCTCGAAGAGCGGCTCCAGACGCTGGTGGAGCTCGGCCGGGGCTACGTCGTCCTGCCGGGCGGCACCGGGACGCTGCTGGAGCTGGCGACGGTCTGGGAGTTGAAGAACAAGGGCTTTCTCGACCAGGCCAAGCCCATCGTCGCTGGCGGGCGAGTTCTGGCGGCCGTTAGTCGATCTGATGGCGCAGGACGATCCGAAGTGCACCAAGCACGTGGCCTGGGCCGAGACGGCGGAGCAGGTGGCGGACTTGCTCAGAAAGGCGTTGCACCATGAGAGCTGAGAGGGATCGTGGGAGCAGCCGTCGACGCACAGTCACTTTCGCCGTTCTGATTCCGGGTGGCAGCCTCAGGTCGCCTTGGGGATGGTTGCCCGGTCCAGGAATCTGCTCCGCTCGAGCTCGCCATCCCCAAGCTCAGCCTTGAGGCTGCCACCCGGAGAGTGCCCGCCTTGTTCTCCTTTGTGTTTTGCTGCTCGCCGCACCGGCTGTGTGCCCGCCGGCCGCGCAAGCCTCTGCCGGAGACGGCGGTCCTCGACCGCGTGGACGGCCGACTTCTGCACATAGATGCCAACGACACCTGGCTCTTCGAGTTGGCCGCCGAAGTCAAAATGCCGGAGTACCAGCGGCCCGCCGGGACGCGCTTTGTGCTGTTGCCTTCGGCTACGCTGGGCCGGCTCATCGCCGACGTGAACGACCGCGCCGCGCCACGCTACCGGCTCCTGGCCCGGGTCACGAGCTACCAGGGGAGGAATTACCTTCTTCCCGATGTATTACCTGCCCCTGAGCGCCTTCAAGAGCGAGCAAAAGAGGGAGAACAGAAGACCAGGGTGGCGGCGAAGACGCCCCCTCCCGCAGTGCCTGAGCCGACCTTGAACGTGCCACCGGAGATCCTGGAACAGTTGCAGAAGCAGCGTCCTCTGCCCGGCCCACGCAAAAGCGTGCCGGCGCCAAAACAGACCCAGGAAGTCCCGGAACGCATGCTGGTGGACTGTGTGGGCCGCATCGAGAGCAGCCGGCTGTCCGGTCCCGGTTGTCCGCCGCCGACGGAGAACCAACCGCCGACCGCAAACGGCTTCTCCACCGGCCTGGTTTTCGTCCCTTACGCTCTCGGCTGGAACGTCAGCAACATCCGGTACGAATTGCTGCCGTCGGCCGCCCTGGAAGAGGCGCTACAGAAGCAGACGCAGGCCACCGATCCGATCCGATTCAGTGTGGCCGGGCTCGTCACCGAGTTCAAAGGCAAGAAGTATCTCCTGCTCCAGAGAGCGGTCGTCGTTTACAGCTATGGCAATTTCGGAAGATAGGCGAAAAGGCAAAAGTAAAAAGTAAGAGTGTCTGACAGAATGAGAAGCGAATAGCGGAAGGCGGCTGGTATGTCATTGCGAGCGCAGCGAAGCAATCTCCAACCCACGCGGGAGACTGAGATTGCTTCGTCGCTGCGCTCCTCGCAATGACATATGGACGTTCATTCTGTTAGACCCTCCAAAAAGGCAAAAGCGTGAGTGCGGTCGGCCGTTTTCTTCTTCCTCTCTACTTCGGGTCCACGACATGAATTCATCTCTGCAAAACCTGATCCTTTCCTCCTCCGATCCCGGCTTCGCGGCCGGATTTCAGAAGTTCCGCTCCGAAATGTTGCAGGCGGCCCGACTGGCCGGCCCCGAGAGTGAGCAGAATCGAACGGTGGTCAACATTCTGCGCGAGGTCGCCCAGCGGGGCGATGCGGCCGTCGCCGAGTACACCCGGAAATTCGATGGCGTCGACCTGGAGCCTTCCCAGTTCCGCGTTGCGGCCGACGTGCTGGCCCAAGCACACGAATCTCTCGACCGGGACCTTCTGACCTCGCTCCGCAAGGCCATCGCCAACGTCAAAGCTTACCAGGAGAAGATCTTCATAGGGCAAAGGGGAGTTCTCCGTTGTCCGTTGTCGGTTCTCCGTCACGAACGGTCAACTATCAACGGTCAACTGGGAACTGCGACGGCACCGGCATCCGATATGTCCCGATCCGACGGGCCGGCGTGTGCGTGCCGGGCGCGGCCGCCCCGCTGCCTTCTACCGTGATCATGACCGTCGTCCCGGCCCAGGTGGCGGGGGTCCAGGAGATCGCGGTCGTTTCGCCGCCGCGATACCGGACCGGGGCGGCGGACGGCGGCCAGCGATTCCAATCCGCAATCCGCAATCCGCAATCCGCAATCGGAACGATCCATCCGGTGATCCTCGCCGTCTGCCATGAGCTGAAAGTCGCCGAGGTTTATCGCATTGGCGGCGTCCAGGCCGTCGGGGCCCTGGCCTTTGGGACTCAGACCATCGCCAAAGTGGACAAGATCGTGGGGCCGGGCAACCAATGGGTGCAAGCGGCCAAGAAGAACGTTGCGGGCGACTACGTGGGCATCGACTCGATCGCCGGGCCCAGTGAAGTGCTCGTCCTCGCCAACGACCAGGCGAACCCCGCTTGGGTGGCGGCGGACATGCTCAGCCAGGCCGAGCATGGCACCGACAGCAGCGCCGTTGTGCTCACCGATGCGCCGGCGCTGGCCCAAGCGATCGTCGAACAACTGAGTCAACAACTCGAAGCGCTGCCGCGTGCCGCGGCGGCGGCCCAATCGCTCCAGCGGTTCAGCCGCATCATCGTGGTGGGCAGCATGGACGAGGCCGTTCGACTGGCCAACGAGTTCGCCACCGAGCACCTGGAAGTCCAGTGCGGGACGCAAAGCCGCCAAATAGCGGAGAAGATCACCAACGCCGGCGCGGTCTTCATCGGCCCGTACACGCCGGTCGCCGTCGGGGATTATTGGGCCGGACCCAGCCACACGCTGCCCACCGGCAGCCGGGCCCGGTTCTCGAGCGCCTTGACCAGCAACGATTTCATCAAATCGATCAGCCTGATCGAGTACACCGCCGAGCAACTCGCCGCCGCGGCCGATGACATCCTCCGGCTCGCCGAAACCGAGGGCCTCGACGCTCACGCCCGCAGCGTGCAACTCCGCGTAGGGCGAGCGTGGGTTCCCAAACGCGATGAATCGCGTTTGGGAGACCCGTCCCCGCTCGGCCAATGAGTCTTGGCGAGCCGGTTTGGTAATAGACAGGTGCCATGCTTACGCCCCGTAAGCATGTCTTGCCAATCCGATCGAACATGTCTACGAGGCGTAGACATGGCACCCCGCAAAAGGCGGTTCCGGATTGCCGGGTGTACGAAAGACTGCTCTCCTGTCGGTTTTATATCCCCCAATCCAGGCGGTCGCGGTAGCGCCAGTAGAACCGCCCGAGGACGTGGGCCAGGACAAAGGCAGCGTAGCCGTACATCAAAGCAGCCACGAGCCAGACTCCGGCCGGACCCAACCCCTGGCTCAGCAGATCGGTCGCATACCACAACAAGCCTGCCAAGGCCCCGATGCCCAACAATAGACCCAGGTAGGGACCGAAGACCTGCAAGATCGACTTGAGCAGGGATAGGGGATTGAGGGCACAGGTCGAATCGTGGATGACCATGGCGAGCAGTCCCATCGGGAAAAAGAGAACCGCCCAAGCCAGCAACGCCCAGAAGATGGCGTCCGTCCGGCCCACGGCAAAGTGGTAGATGAGCGGCGGCAGGGCAAAAAGGATGTACACCACGAGCAGGTACGAGACGCGGGACCACCAGTCGTCTAACCAACCCGTATCAATGATCTCCGGTGCCCGTGTGCCCCCTTTGGCGCTGTCGTAGACGCATTCGGCCAGGTACCAAGCCACGTACAGACTGAGCACGCACGTGATCCCCCAGTCCCGCAGACCCATAGCCGTCTAATGGATAGAGCCCGAGGAAGAGAGGGGAGAACGCGCTGATCGCCAGAGTGATGAGGCCCGACAAACTGAAGGGATAGAGCAGGATGTCCACCGGCCAGGGCAGCCGGCGCTCTCCCGTGTGCTTGTCCGCCGGATGGGAACCAAGCATGTCGAGCAGCCTCCAGGCGCGCCGGTCCTCGGCCGTGTCGCTATCCTTGCCGGGCGGCTGAGACTGCGGATGGACGGTCAGTTCGTCCATGAGTTGCGAAGGGACCGGGGCACTGGGGGGCGCGTCGTCTTTGACCAGCTCCAATTCCGGCGGCGCGGCCGGTGGGACTCTGGAACCTCTTGTGGCACCGCGGGCACACACCCTCCTTGCCGGTCTGCCTCTCGGAGACCTTGAGTTTCGCACCGCAATGGGGGCATTGGACGCGCATCGTCGATCCTCACAGCTTGCCTACGAGAATAGACGCCCGACGCAGGCAATCCTTGTAGCGATTCCGCCGGTCGATGTAATTATCACACGCCCCAGTCGAGTCTCTCGCGGTGATGCCAGTAGAATCGGCCGACGCTGTTGGCCAGGACCAGGAGCAGATAGATTTGCGTGGCTGATCGGAGAAAATGCCAGATGGGCAGGCGGGGTATGACCGCGGCGGCAAGGCCGGTTATGGCCAGGAAGAACAGGACTAATCCGCAGTAGGGTAGGAAGGTTCGCCATATCGACTGGACGAGCAGCAGAGGATTCAACGCATCGAATGAACCGAAGATCACCCCGGCCAGAAACGACATGGGCAGAAAGAAGACGCCGCAGGCCCCCAGCAGCCAGTACCACGTATCGGTCCGCTCGGTCAGAACGTAGTACACGGCCACGGGCCAGCAGGCGATCGCGACACAGGCCACCAGGAGAATGGTTTGGGACAGAAGGTCGCCGAGGCTCAATGCACCCTCTATCTGGAGGTCTGAGGCACGTCGGTGGCCTCTCGAACTATCGGTCACACAGTGCGCGACGTAGGTGCACACATAGCCCACAAAGACGATATAGACGGGAACGGTCAAAAAGGTCGTCAGATAGCCGATGCCCAGAGGAACGACCGATTGGAGGAACCGGGTCAGTAGACGGACCAGGAAGGCTACGAACCAGGGGGTGATCACAAACACCGCGATGTTCACCGCGCCGGAACTGCTTACCGGATAGGCCAGGGCGTCGAGGAACCAGGGAAAGCGCGATTCCTCAATCACTTCGGCCAGAGGATCGACCGCCGGAGAGGCCGGCTGGTCGAGATCGGCCCCCGAGCTCGCGACTTCCTCGGCGTGGTTTGGCGAGGGAGTTGCTGGAGCCGGTGCGGACAAGTCGAGAAGGTCGCTGAGGGCTGGCCTTTTCGGGGCTCCGGCGCGGGCGGAACGATGACTCTCGATTTGCAGCGGGGGCAGCGTCCGACCCGGCCGGCCTGGTCGTCCGGCACCCGGATCTTCTGACCACAGTTCGGACACTCGAATCTCGGCACAGTCTCTCCCCTTCCGCTGGCGGACCGCGCGATTCTACGTCGCGAGTGCCGCGGCGATCATCTCCTTGGCCTTGGCGAGAGCTTCGTCGATTTTGGCGGGGTTCTTGCCGCCGGCCTGAGCCATCTGGGGCTTGCCGCCGCCGCCGCCATCGACGATGGGGGCGATGGTCTTGACGATGTCGCCGGCCTTGACCTTCTTGATGAGGTCGTCCGTCACGCCGGCCAGGAGCATCACTTTGCCCTCTTCCTCATAGGCCAGGACGACCGCGGCGGATTTCGCCTTCTTCTTGAGCATGTCGATGGCTTCGCGGGCCCGCTCGACCGAGGTCGTCGAGAGCCGGCCGACGACGACCGCCGCTTCGCCGATCTTCGCGCTCGCTTCCAGAAGCTGGCGGGCCTCGTCCATCGTGTCGGGGCCACCGGTCTTCGAGGCGGTTTTGAGCTGCTTGACCAGTCGCTTGTTGTCTTCCACGATCTGCGCGATGCGCTCGGGCAGCTTGTCCGCGGGGACTTGGAGCAGGGCCGCCAGTTGGTCAACGACATCGCGGCCCTTTTCCAAATAGTCGGTCAGGCCCGGGCCGGTCAGGGCCGTGATGCGCCGGACGCCCGCCGAGACGCTCTCTTCTTTGAGAATCTTGAACCCGCCGATGACGCCCAGGCGATCCACGTGCGTGCCGCCGCAGAATTCCCGGCTGAACGCTTCATTGATGTGGTTCTGGTCGGGTGCACCCAGGCAGACGACCCGGACCTCGCTGCCGTATTTCTCGCCGAAGAGCGCCATGGCACCGAGCTTCTCCGCTTCCCGCCGGGGCAGCACGGTCCACGTGACGGGTCGATCCGCCGCGATCTTCTCCCGGACCAGCGCTCGACCTCTTTGATCTCCTCTTCGGTCGGGGCCTTCGGATAGGTGAAATCGAAGCGCAGGTAATCGGGGCCGACGTAGCTGCCCTGCTGCGCCGCCGACTTGCCGAGCACCTGCTGGAGCGCCCACTGGAGAAGGTGCGTGGCGGTGTGGTTCTTCCTCGTCGCGCTGCGATCCACGCTGACGACGGCCGTGACGGTCTGGCCGACGACCAGGGAGCCTTCGGTCCGCTTGCCCCGATGGATTACGCAATTTCCGGCCTTTATTGTCGATTCAACGACGAATTCGCCGTCGTTCGAGGTGATCAGGCCGTGGTCCCCGACCTGACCGCCCGACTCGGCATAGAAACACGTTTTGTCCAGCACGAGGCCCAGCGCGACCTCCCGTGGAATCTCGCCTTGCCTCTGGAAGCCGGCGGCATCGATCCAGCCGACGATCGTGGCGTCGCAGGTGTCCATGTGGTACTTGTGCAGGTCCCCGGTGGCCGGCAGCTCCGCGTCCGCCAGACCGGCCAGGAGCGAATCCGTTTTCTGCGCCGCCCGCGCGGTGCGCTCTTTGCTCATTCATCAACTCGTGAAAACGGTCGATATCCACTCGCAGTCCTCTTTCGTGGGCCATGAGCTGCGTCAGGTCGATAGGGAAGCCGAAGGTGTCGTAGAGCTGGAAGGCGTCGTCGCCGCTGATGGTCTTGGCGGGGGTTTGCGCAGCACGATTAGCGGCGGCATTGAAAAGCTCCAAGCCACGGTCGAGCGTCCGACCGAAACTGACCTCTTCGGACTGAACGACCGTCGCGACGTACTCGGCTCGCTCCCGGATTTCGGGGAAGGCCTCGCCGAGACAATCCACGACCACCGGGACCAGCTTATAGAGGAACGGCTCGTGCAGGTCAAGCTCGCGGCCGAAGCGCGCGGCCCGCCGTAGAATCCGGCGCAGGACGTAACCCCGGCCCTCGTTGGACGGGGTCGCGCCGTCGGTGATCGCAAACGCCAGGGCGCGAATGTGGTCCGCGATGACCCGAAAGGCGTTGTCGGTCTTATCGCCAAGCTGCGAGGTGTATTTGCGCCCGACATCGCGCCCGTGGCCTCGATGATCGGCATGAACAAGTCGGTGTCGTAGTTGCTGCGCTTGTTCTGGAGAACGGAGACAACGCGCTCGAGTCCGGCGCCGGTATCGACGTACCGGGCCGATAACTTCACGAGCTGGCCCGAAGGCTGGCGGTTGAACTGGATGAACACAAGGTTCCACAGCTCGATGAACCGGGCGCAGTCGCCGTTGACCCGGCACTTATGGCCCGGCTGCCCTTTTTTGTCGCAGCGGTCGGGCCCGAGATTGATGTGAATCTCGCTGCAGGGGCCGCAGGGGCCGGTCTCGCCCATTTCCCAGAAGTTCTCTTTCCGGCCGAAGGCCAGGACGCGACTGGCCGGCAGGGACGTCATCTTCGGCCACAGCTCCGCGGCCTCGGTGTCTGGGGGCAATCCGTCTTTCGCGTCGCCCACGAAGACCGTCGCCCAGAGCTGGTCGGGGTTGATGCCCCAGACCTTCGTCAGCAGCTCCCACGCCCACGCGATCGCCTCGGCCTTGAAGTAATCGTTGAACGACCAGTTGCCGAGCATTTCGAAAAAAGTGTGGTGGTAGGTGTCCCGGCCGACTTCTTCCAGGTCGTTGTGCTTGCCGCTGACGCGCAGGCATTTCTGGCTGTTGGCCGCCCGACGCCACTCGGCGGGCTTGAGCCCCAGGAAGATGTCCTTGAACTGATTCATGCCGGCGTTGGCGAACAGCAGCGTTTCGTCGCCCTGCGGCACGACCGGCGAGCTCGGCACGAACGTGTGCTCCCGGGCCTGGAAGAACTCGATGAACCCACGACGAATTTCTTTGGAACTCAGCATTCTCAACACACCCTTGCCTATTTCGGATTTTCGATTGCGGATTGCGGATTAGCACCGCCGCTTCAATCCGCAATCTGCAATCATCAATCCGCAATTCTATCGGTCGCTCAGGCTTCCGCCTCGACCGGTTCCTCGGCCTTCGACTTCGGCGTCGAGCTCGAGAGCAGTCCCTTGGTGGACAGGATCTTATCCTTCAGCTCGTTGCGGACCTCGGGATAATCGATCAGGTACTTCTTCGCATTCTCGCGGCCCTGGCCCAGACGCACCTTGCCGTAGTTGATCCAGGCGCCGCTACGGTCGATGATGTTGCCGGCCAGCGCCAGGTCGATCAGGTCGCCCTCGTAGCTGATCCCGCTATCGAACATGATGTCGAACTCGGTCTCGCGGAAGGGCGGCGCGATCTTGTTCTTGACCACGCGGGCCCGGACCCGCGAGCCGATGGCGCCGGTGGTGTCCGTCAGGGTGCTCAGCCGCCGCAGATCGACGCGGACCGAGCAATAGAACTTCAGGGCCTTGCCGCCCGGCGTCGTCTCGGGGTTGCCGAACATGACGCCGATCTTCATGCGGATCTGGTTGATGAAGACCAGGGCCGTCTTGCTCTTACAGATGATGCCGGTCAGCTTCCGCATGGCCTGGCTCATCAGCCGAGCCTGGAGTCCGACGTGCGTGTCGCCGATGTCGCCTTCGAGCTCCGCCTTGGGCGTGAGGGCCGCGACCGAGTCCACGACGATCACATCGACGGAATTGCTCGAAATCAGCATCTCGGCGATGTCGAGGGCCTGCTCGCCCGTGTCGGGCTGGCTGACCAGCAGGCTGCTGACGTCCACGCCCAGCTTCTTCGCCCAGGTGGTGTCCAGCGCGTCTCAGCGTCGATGAACGCCGCCACGCCGCCGGCCTTCTGGGCGCTGGCAATGACGTGCAGCGCCAGCGTCGTCTTGCCGGACGACTCCGGCCCGAACAGCTCGGTGACCCGCCCGCGGGATGCCGCAGCCGCCCAGGGCAATATCGAGGGACAGCGCCCCGGTGCCGATGCCTTCGATCTTGGCATAGGAGTTCTCGTCCATCTGCATGATGGAGCCCTGGCCGTACTGCTTCTCGATCTGCGCGATCACGCGCTGCAGCGCTGCCTGCTTGCCGTCGCCGGCCCCGTGCTTGGCGTCACTGGCGGTCGGCTCGGTGGTGGTAGGAGTACCGGTAGTCGTCTTTTTGGCTTTTGCCATGATAAGTTACCTCCAACTTCGATCTCGCCCTTCCATTACCTTGCTTGTAGTTTATACGTTCCCAATGGGGTATAGATGGGTCCTTGCCCAGTCAATTGACTCTCGAAGACGACGATCGAGTCGGCGCGAACCAGGCCCAGATCGTAGTCCTTGTACCGTCCGATCAACCCTCCCAGCTTTTCGCCGGCCTTGCTGTTGCGGATCCGGCACAGCGTCAGGTGGCCCGAGAACTGCCGGCCCTCTTCGGGCCAGCCGGCACCCGCCAGCTCATCTTCGAGGTCCTGCTGCAATTCCAGCAGCTCGTGACTGCCCAGTCCCGCGCCCACCCACAGGACGCGGGCGCTGCGGCCCCCGAACGAGCCCGCTTCCCGGACGGCGAAGTCGAACGGGGCGTACCGGCTGGCCACTTCCTTGGTGATATTGCAGATCTCCATGATCTGGTTATCCGGGACCTCGCCCAGGAACTTGAGCGTCAGGTGCATGCTCTCGGGCTCCACCCACTTGACGTCGCCTTTGTGCACGTCCACTTGCCCCGCCAGCTCCTTCTGCAGGTTCGCCAGCTCAGCGTGAATCTCTTCCGGTATTTCAATCGCGATGAAACAACGCATGATTTATCTCACTTGCGCTCGGTCTAAAAGCACGTGAACTTCCGCAGGTTCTCCAGTCGCGTGTCGATGTCCTTACGGGTGACGCTGGTCAGGCCGCGGAGGGAGAAATCCGCGATGGTGAACGACGCGACGACCGTGCCGTATGCGACGGCGGTTTTCAGCGCGTCGAAATCCGTCCGGTTGACCTGGGCCAGATAGCCCATCAGCCCGCCCGCGAAGCTGTCGCCCGCCCCGGTCGGGTCGCGGACCTCGGTCGCCGGATAGGCGGGCAGCACGAACTTGCTCCCGTCTTTCAGGCACATCAACGAGCCGGACTCGCCTTTCTTCACGATCACGATGGCCGGTCCCATCGTCAGAATCTGCTCGGCCGCCCGGACCAGGTTGAATTGCCGCGCCAGCAGCTTGGCCTCGTCCGCGTTGATGATCAGACAGTGGATTTTCTTCAACAGCTCCGTCAGGTCCGCCAGGTGGTCCGTGATCCAGAAATCCATCGTATCGGCGGCCACGAAGACCGGCGCCCGGACCTGGCTGAGCAACTGGATCTGGAGCCGCGGGGCCGTGTTGGCGAGAAACACGAACCGGCTGTCGGCGAAGGCTTTGGGCACAGCCGGCGGCTGCTCGGCCAGGACGTTCAACTCAATGGCGTCCGTCACCCGGTCGTCCATCGTCTCTTTGTAGGTGCCGGTCCAGCGGAAGGTCTTGCTCTTGGCCCGGACCTCCAGGCCCCGCAGGTCCACGTCCCGCCCGGTGAAGACCTTCGGAATATCGAAGGGGCAGTCGGCCCCCACGACCCCGATGAACCGCACGGGCGCGAAGAAGCTGGCCGCCATGGTGAAATAGATCGCCGAACCCCCGATACAGTTCTCGCTGGAACCGTGGGGCGTCCGGACGGTATTGATTCCGATGGACCCCGTCACTAATAGTGGCATCGCTATCGTGCCTGCCCTTGTCCTGCCGCCTCAAACCTTTGGAGCGTCAGATCGATTCGGCGGAGGGTCCGCTCTTTGCCGAGCAGGCTCACGGAGTCGAAGATCGGCAGGCTGATCGTCGTGCCGCACAAGGCGACTCGCAGGGGCTGGGCCACCTTGCCCAAGCCGACCTGCCGCTGCTCGGCCAGCCCGCGGAGCATCTCTTCGATGCCCTGCTCCGTGAGCGGGTCCAGCGCCGCGAGCTTCCCGCGCACCTCGCCTAAGATCTCCAGGCCGTGGTCCTTGAACAGGACCTTGTGAACCGCTTTTTCCTCGAATTCGATCTGGTCGTCCTCCACGAACACGAATACACTTTTACGCTCGATATCCTCGAAAGTTCGCGCCCCTTCGCACAGCTTGATGATCCGCGCAAACGTCGCGTCATCCGCCTTGAGCACCGGCGAGCCGACCGCTTGGAGATAGGTCTTGCAGTACTGCAAGACCTTCGCGGGCGGCTCGATCCGCAGGTGCTCCGTATTGAACGCCAGGAGCTTCTTGCGATCGAAGAGACTGTTGCTTTTCGTCAGGCGCGTTGGGTCGAAGGAATGGATCAGCTCCTCGACCGTCATGATCTCCCGTTGGTCGCCGGGGTTCCAGCCGAGCAGCGCCAGGAAGTTCACCAGCGTCTCCGGCAGATACCCGCTGCGGAAAAAATCGACGATGTTGATCTCCGGCAGACGCACCCCGAGATGCTCGGCCATCGCCTCGATCGCGGGGATGTCGGGCGTCGTCTCGCCCCGGAGGAACGACCGCAACACCTCGGCCGTGATCCCGCCCACCGCGGCGAGCTTGTCGAGATCGACCTCCGGCATCTTTTCGAGCGCCGTGCGGAGGGTCTGCGGCCGCTCGCGTTTGGAGAGCTTGCCGCCGGTGTCGCTGACCGTGACGGACATGTGGGCATACTGCGGCGTCGGGCGCCCGGGAAGAGCGCCTCCCACAGCGCCTTCTGGCCGGGCGTGTTCATCAGGTGCTCCTGGCCGCGGATCACGTGGGTGATGTGCATGTGGTAATCGTCCACGACGCAGGCGAAGTTGTACGTGGGGAAGCCGTCGCTCTTGATGATGATGAAATCGCCCCCCAATTCCGCCGGGTGGAACGAGACCCGACCGCGAATCACGTCTTCGACCACCAGCGGCTTATCCATCGGCAAGGCAAAGCGGACCGTGACCGGCTTGCCCTGGGCCCGTGCCTGCTCGACATCCTGCTCCGTCGGAAATTGCGGCGGCCGGGGATAGATGAAGCCCTTCTTCTGCGCCTCGGCCTGCGCTCGCATGGCGTCCAACTCCTCGGACGTCTCGAAGCAATAGTACGCCTGGCGGGCGTCAAGCAACTGCCGCACGTAACGGTTGTAGAAATCGAGGCGCTGCGACTGAAAATACGGCCCGTTCGGCCCGCCTACCTCCGGCCCTTCATCCCATTCGATGCCCAGCCAGCGGAGATCTTGCATCACCTGCTGCGCCGCCGTCGGCGTATTCCTTTTGAGGTCGGTATCCTCGATCCGCAGCACGAACGTGCCGCCCGAGCGGCGGGCCCACAGCCAATTGAACAGCGCAGTCCGAGCCCCGCCGACGTGCAGATACCCCGTCGGCGACGGCGCAAACCGTGTTACCACTTTTTCCGGCACTGCTTAGAACTCCTCGTCTGTAACCCTATGGAAATCATTAAATTAAGTGATTTAATGGCGGTTGTCAAGCGCCGTCCGCAGTTTCAAAAGGGAGGCCCAAAGAAAGCGCGTTCTTGCCTGCCGCGCAAGCAAAAGGGTGCCAGACGCTCTCCGAGAAGAGCGCCTGACACCCTCGATTTTTCTGTTTCTTTGCGGTCTTTTCTTAGCGCGTCGCAGCGTAGGCACGCTCGCCCGGCTTGATGCGCTCATGCGGAGGCACATACACCGACGGGGCAGTCGCCGCCAAGCTGCCGAGCATCGCCACGATCGCACCGACAATCATCGAAATCGCCAGCCCGATGAACGTGGCGCCGGTGATGTTCGCCGCTTCTTCGCCCGTTGCTCTGGCCTGCTGCTCGGCGCGTTCCAGATTCGTAAGCAACTGGTTGGCTTGGGCATCACTCATGCCGGTGGCCTGCGTAATCGCCTGCACTGCCTGCTGCTGGTCTTGCGGCGTCCGGCGCTCTTGAAGTAGTTGTTCACCGCGGTGGCCACGCCGGGGTTGCCCTGCTGATTCCCCGCCGCGTTGCCGCCCAGGATCTTGGCCAACTCCTGCTGGAGGATCTGGGGATTGACGCCTTGGCTTTGCAGCGTCTGCTGGATCGTCTGCTGTCCTTGCGGCGTGCCGGCCGCCTGCCCGGCGGCCGAGACGCCACTGCCCAGCAACGAGATGCCGCCGCCGACCAAGGCACTCAGCGCCGTCGCCGCCAGCAAGAACACAACCACGTAGAAGACCGACCACACCGTCAGCCCATGCAGAGCCCGATCCGCTTTGTTCGCGCGCCAGCCCAGCCGCCCCGCGACCCAGCCGCCGATGAACAGCGCGATCAGCCCCATGATGAACCACCAGATCGCCGCCCCGATCCCCAGAGATCGGGGGCTGGTGACCCGGTTGCCGGTCAGATCGATCGACGACGCTCCGATCCCCGCGCCCAGCATCTGGAGCGTCAAGAAGACCGCCATGGTCACGAAAGCCCCGGCGAAGATCGCCCCCCAGGAGATCCGCCGCCCGCCGGCGGCACGCCCCTCGGGTACGCCCGCGCCCACACGGTATTCCCGTTCTTCCTCGTTTCCGATCATAATCCTTCCCTTCACATGGATTGCCTTATCGGATTGGCTTCAACAACAGTAGTTTCCTTGAAGCCTTACTTCCGACGGCCGTCGAGGGAAAGCAGTCTTTTACTGATTTTCCGAGGCGAAATACGGGAATTGGGCGGGATCCTTCGTAGCACCATGCCGGTGCCGATTTACGTCCCGCTTTGCTGCATGATTTGCGAGATTTCCGAGCGTTCCACCGCCGTGAACACGTGGAGTTCGCGGTCGAGGTCCAAGGCGGTCTGCAAATGCTGTTTGGCTTGCGGGAGATCGTTCAGTTGGGAACACAGGCGGCCCAGCCGCAGAAGGGTCTTTGCCTTTCCCGGCGTCTTGGCCGGCAACAATTCCGCCAGCTTGGCAAAATCGCTCCGCGCATCGGCCAGACGGTCCGGCAGGTTGGTCAGGATGGTGCCCCTCGTATCCAGGAGATTCAGATCCTCCGGAGCGAACCTCAAACCCTTGTTCGCCAACTCCAGGGCGGCGTCGTAGCGATGATAATGCTCCTGCAGAACCCAGGCCAGATCGTTGAGAGCACGCCCGTCGTTCGGATGCTGCGCGAGCCATTCCCGGTATGTCTTTTCGGCCCGCTCGGGCTCTCCCGTCTGGTAAAGAGCGGAGGCCCAGTTCAGCCGTGCCTCCGCCGAGGCCGGCGCCAAACTGGCGGCCTGCTCCAGGAGTCGCACGCCTTCCTTCTTAAGGTAACCCAAGAACAGAGATTACGAGAAGCGACCGTATCGCATAGACTCCCAACGCACGAGATCTATAGCCAACACTTTGTAACTCAAAACAGCAACTAGTACGATGGACACCAATCCTATAATGGCTCGAAGAAAATGTGCACGCATAAACCCGAGCAGCACGCCCATTGCCTCCTCGGCGATTCACCTGAAAGTTCCCGTGTAGCAATTCAACACCCCCAGACTCGAGCGTAATGAGGGGTTGGTTTGGCCAGTACGTGTGAAGCGAGCTTATCACTGCGAAATCGCCAGTCATCACGAAGGAGTAAAACATCCATCCCAGGAAAATCAGGAGGAGAAAAGCCGCGTATAACAGCTGACTGTACCGACGCCTTTTCACATAATCGAAAGCCAGCGGTAATCCAACTAAGAAACCATATCGTAGCACCAAACTGCTTGCTGCCGCAGCAATTCCTGCAATCCTTTCTCGTCCAGCCAGATGTTCATACCACGCCAATAAAGAAAACAACAGGAACACGGATTCAGAATAGCTAACTGCGGAAAACACAAACACGGGAGGAAGAGCGAAGTACAGCCACGTGGCTGACGCACTTTCGCACTTCATACAGTATCTTTCAGCGGTCATCTGGAACAGAATTATGCTAATCAGGCTCGAAAATTGTGTGATGCAGAAGGCTGCAAAGGGGATACCAAAACCGAGGTAAGCGACTACTCTGATTAGAGCCGGGTAAAAAGCCCACAGAGGAGACAGCGTGTGGAGGTACCAAGATTCAGCGATGGCATAGTACCACGAGGAATCCCATCCCGAGAACAGATACAACCACTTAGAGAGAGCACTATTTTGGAGAACAGTATCTCAGAGCCATCCGCCACCAGCCGATAATACAGCAACGTAACAAGGACCACCCGAATCAAAGTGATTGACAAGGTCACAGTGATGAAGCGATATCTCGAATTAGCCAAATTCAGACTCCCGAGGCCCGTTTCAATCACACCCAAGCATCATCCAACAAAGATCGAGTTCGACATTTAGAGATTAGTGGACAAAGGTCGCCCTAATTCGTACGTGACACGCTATCTTCGAAGACGCTTCCAATCGGCTTAAATGCTCGTTTGCCTGAACCACCGCAATCGAGACACCTCTTGCGTCGCCGCATTTCCATGCTTGTTCACTCCAGAAACGGATTCCTTGGACTGATAATACTCATATCAGCAGTGAAGGTAGTCCTCGCTGCAATCGAACCTGCAAGTTTCGATCTAAGGGATATTGTGCGATTCCCTGGAACCAGGCATAATCCTCTTGGTCCGTGGATAATGCTTTACCCGCCATTGTATAATTATTCAGTGACTAATTCGACTCAACTTGCAGTTTGGTTGGTCTCGTCGCCGCCAACTACTGACGTCAACATGCTCCTGACCTCCTTGTTGTTCAGGTTGCCCGTCTTTGTACTTGATTTGGCTACAGCGATTATTCTGTATTACGTTGCAAAGAGAATGGCTTCGGCGGTTGAAGGAAGGCTGGCGAGTTTACTGTGGTTTGCGAACCCGTTCTGTCTTTTCAGTATTGAGCTACTGGGAGTACCGGACGTTGCAGCTACTTTCCTAGTTACGGTGGCACTAGCCTTACTTCTCTCACGCTGTGCAGTCATAGGTGGCGCCGTTCTTGGAATCGCTATTTGGTTCAAGTCTTATCCAATCCTGCTGTTACCCCCAATACTGTTGTACACCTATTCACATGGCATATCCCGGAGGTCTAGGCTCACGATTCTCTGCTTTGGCTTGCTCGGTCTTGCCAGCTACCTATCGTGGACTTACACTTCCGATTTTTACTTTCTCACTAACTACACGCCGATTACCCAGCCTCTACCGTTCATCGCTGGTCCAAGCGCCGTCAATAGCGCCGCTTTCGTCTTGGTTTTCTTCTACTGCTTACTGGACTCTTTGCCAAGAAGAGTAAAGATCTGATCGCTCTGCTGCTTCCGACCTTGCTCGTCTACTACACTGTTTCGAGTCCGTATCCTTATCCGCAGTATCTAATCTGGGCAATGCCCTTAATGGCGCTTGACATAGCTTTGGTCAATCGATCCAGGATCTGGCTTTGCGTGATCTTTTACGCTTTGGCGTTTGTTCAATGGTTCTTCCTTTCCAGCGAGTTTATCACACCTAGCAGTTACAGTCTACTGTTGTTTCCATTGACTGGAGTGAATTTGGATTTTCTGCTGGTCGAAAGCTATTCTTACACTCTACTAATGCCCCTTATATCTTCAAGCTTCTTTGCAGTCGTCCTCTTCTACGCGTTGGATGTTGGACGTTCCTGGTTCAGGCGTCGTCTCTGAGGGTCAGCAACCGTGAAGAGCTCTGAGGTTCTAGCCAGGATATTAGCGAAATGGCGAGTCATAGCTGCTGTTGTCGGGATCTTCAAAGTCACATTGATGGTGCTGATTCCGCCAATACCGCCACCAGCAGGCGATATTTTCAATTGGGCAGGAGTGGCATCACTTGCCCTAGGCTACGTCAGTCAAGGACATTTTCCTCCAATTTCGATAACAGGCGTATATGGTCTCCTCGGACTGGTCCTTGTTCCATTCTATTGGGTATGGACGATGCTGCCGATTGCACATCCATCCATGGAGACTGTCAGCCTCTACCCAAATTCTGCTCCGGCAGTTCTACTGTCAATTCTAGTGAAGATCCCCCATTCTTGTCTGACTTGGCAACAGGGATCATCGTATCCAAACTCGTCAGACAGCTTACGCGATTGGAACAGAAAAGCAGAGTTGCATTTCTCTTATGGTACGCCAATCCGTTCAACATTTACTGGATAAACGTCTATGGTGGCATGGACGTTATCCCTGGTATGATTTTCGTCTTTTCACTATATTATGGAATGGCCAACAAATGGTATCGCTGTGGAGTATTCGCTGCAATCGCCTCACTACTGCGAATCTTCCCCATTCTTGCACTTCCTTTCTTTCCATCGCGATACAGTCTAAGAGGACCCGGAGGTGCATGTACTTATTCGTGGGTTTTCTGTCTCCGCTTGCTCTTGGACTGATTCTTGTGTACGCTACTGGCGCCGGAACGTTGATTACGATTGCTAAAATCCCTGAGCACCAGTCTTGGTTGCTGGATTTCCTAGGATGGAATATCACTAACGCATACGTGAAAACCGCATTAGTCGTAGTAGCGGTTCAGCTATTCATTTCCTACTCGTATTGGAGGAGACCATTACTGCTACACCTCGCGACAGTTTCACTCTTAGCTTTTCTTCTGGGCTGCGCAAGCATACGGCGGAAGTACTCACCACTTTCTCTGGGTTAGTCCCTTACTGGCGGTTTCCGTTGCGTTAACTCCGGACGAATTATCGATCTTCACGCTCACTTTTGTAACCGCTTCACTAGCACCGCCCATATTCCGCCTACCGCCAATTCGGTTCATCGACACCCTACAATGGGGATCTTTCTTCGCAGCAAAGGCAGCTTACCTTCTGAAGATAAACCTAGAGAACATAGGCTTTCATGACTAGATCGATGATGAACTAATTTGAGACAATATGTTGAAACTCTAACACTGGCTCACGATATATTCGATGCCGAAAAAGAAAACTAACCAAAGCACGGGAACGGTCATGCTGATTAATGTGAATTGATTTGCAAAAAAACATCCCTGCACTATTACTTAGTAGTATTTGTTACATAATTATTTTGGGATCTCTAATACTCGTGCCAGAAAAGAGGCTAAGAAAGCCTAAACTCACAGAGCTGGGCTATGAGAGGACAGTGCATTAGAATGAAGCTTTCCCTCTCCAAACGGCGTCATATTCCAATAATAACACTGGCAGATGGAGAACACTACCTTTG
>CAVVRJ010000002.1:0-56789 GCA_963750205.1 uncultured Planctomycetota bacterium | reverse complement strand
TGCTGCCCTCTACTTCGTTCAGTTTTCAGGTCTTGCTTGACTTGGATGTTTTATGAGCGTGCCGAGCTTCGAGGCGGTGGGGATCGCGGGGGCAAGTGCGGCAGATCGCGGCCAATTGCACCGGCCGGATCGTGGAGATTCGCGCCCCACTCTACGCGCCCTGTCCAGAAGGGGCAGACCCTGGTGGTCGTGGACACCGTCACGGACAACGAGCAGGCGGACGAGGCGAAATTGCGGTCCCAGTTGGCCGCTGCGGCCGCCGAGGCCGAGCGTTTCTCGGCCCAGTTGGTTCCCACGCAGGAAAAGCTGCGGGCGGACGTCGCCAATATGCAGATGAACCAAAAGGACAACTGGCGCCGCTTCGAGATGGACGTCGATGGCGCCCGCCTACGCATCCTCGATATCCAGGCGAGCCTCGCGGCGGAACGCGTCAACCTCGATGAACTCGCCGTGCAGGTGAAGATCAACCAGAAGTTGTTGGAAGAAGAGGCGATCGTGCCCTTCGAGCTGGAGAAGATCAAAGTCCGCTACGAAAGCGCGGCCAAACGCGTCCAGGAGAACGAGCAACGTCTGGAAGAGGCGAAGACCGTTCTCGCGCAGACCGAACAGAGACGCGATGAATTCAATACGCACGAAGTGCCCGAGCAATCGAAGGATGCGGCCCTCGAAGCCATTCGCAAGCAGATCGCGGTCCAGGAACAGATCATGAAGGGCTTGCTGGAACAACTGGCCGCCTGGAAGACGCGCCGGGCGGTGGAGTTGAAGGCGCCCATCGACGGCATCCTCATTCCGATCCACGCCCAAAGGAATGACGCTTTGATGCAGCGGCCGGGCGAAGAGATCCTGCGGCGGCCCGGCGAGGTCGTGCGGGCCGGGGATCCCATTCTGGCCGTGGCGGAAGGGGAGCCGACCGAAGTCGTTGCGTATGTAGGGGAGCAGCAGCTTAGCCTGCTGCAGGATCAGATGCCGGTGGAATTGGTCAAGACCCACGTGCCGCCGCAGATCGCCCAATCCAAGGTGGCCTCGGTCGGCCCGACGATCGAGTTGATGCCGCAGCGGCTGTGGCGCAGACCCGAATCTGCCGCAATGGGGCCGCCCTGTGCTGGTCGATATTCCGGCGGGTCTGCGGCTCGTACCGGGCGAGGTCGTGGGAGTTCGGGGACTATGAAAAAGGCGGACCCAGCACAGAATCGACGACGGAGGACCGAGGACGGAAGACGGCGCGGTCTTCCGTCCTCCGTTCTCTGTCTTCTGTCCTCTGCCCTCTGTCTTCTGGCCGGGTGCTCCCCCAAGAGCTATAAAGACGATGCGGATAAGAGAGTCTATGACATTATCGACCGCAAATGGGACCCGAACTTCGGAGTTCAGGCCAACTACCGGGTTGGCGATGTCTCGCCCGGGCCGAATGATATCCAAGTCGAGAAGGTCGTGCCGGCTTCCGGCGTGGTGACCTTGTCGTACGCACTGGCTCTGGCCACCGCCCACAGCAGCAAGTACCAGACCGAGAAGGATCGCCTATACAAGGCGGCCCTGGATCTGCGGCTGGTCGAGCACCACTTCGAGAACCAACTCTTTGGCGGCGTAGCCTCGGTCTATGGCTACAACTACCAGCATTCCCCGAAACGCCCCCTGAGCAAGCTGGAGATCGACAAGGCCCAACAGGACCACCACGGCCTGTCGGCCAAGTACCCGGAGAGCGAGATCGTGCAGTCGGAGGGGAACCTCGGTTTCAATCGGCTGCTGCCCACCGGAGGGCAGTTGAGCATGGGGGTGGCGACCGCCTGGGAGGAGATCCTGGACGGGCGGGGCCACCAGGGGTTGAATTCGATCTTCAATGTGGCGCTGACCCAGCCGCTGCTGCGTCGCAGCGATCCCCTGATCGTGCTGGCCAAGCTCACGCAAGCTGATCGCGACGTGGTCTACGAGATCCGCACCTTCAATCGGTTCCGCAAGACCTTTGCGGTCCACGTCGCCACCGAGTACTTCCGGACGCTCGAAGCGTATGACGCCACGCGGAGTACCCGGACCTACTACGACGCACGAATCGCTTTGCAGAAGCGTGTCACGAAGTTGGCGGAGGCCGGCCTGGTCTCCAAAATTGAGCTGGGCCAGGTGGAGCAGGACGTGCTCCGCTGCCGCGACGACATGGTGGTGGCGCAGCGTAAATACGAGCGGGCGCTGGATGAGCTTAAACTCTTGCTGGAATTACCGCTGACCGCCCAGTTCCAGCTCGACGTGGGCCTGCTGGATGCGTTGCGGGAGCACGGGCTTCCGGCTCCTCATCTGACCCTCGACGCAGCGCTCGACGCCGCCCTGCGTCACCGGCTGGACATGACCAATCGCGCCGATGCGGTCCTCGACGCGCAGCGGGCGATCTACGTGGCGGCCGACAAGCTCAAGGCCAACCTGCGGCTGAAGGCCGAGGTGAATACCGATACCGAAGGCAACCGGAGAATCTGGATCGGGCCGATGCTGGACCTGCCGCTCGATCGCGTCCCCGAGCAGCATGATTACCGCAAGGCCCTGCTTGTTCTGCAGGAGCGGCAGCGTACCTACGACGATCTGACCGATACGGTCCAGATGGAAGTCCGGGACGACTACCGGAAACTCCTGGAAACCGCGGAGCGATACCAGATCGCCTCCGAGTCGCTGACGGTGGCCGAGAAACGGCTTAAGGCCGTCTCTGTCCTGCTGCAATATGGGCAGGCCAGCAGTCGGCGTGTGCTTGACGGTCAGCATGATCTGCGCGACGCGGCAACGTTGCCACGAGCATGCTGGTCGAGTACGCCATCGCCACACTGGACTTCTATCGGGACACCGAGGTGCTCCAGGTCCGGCCGGACGGGATGTGGGAGGAGGGCCCCGATTTGCCCGTGGCGTCGGTGACGGCGGCGACGAAATAATTCGGCCGCAGGGCCGTGACATTGTGGTATAATAGGACTTGGTGGGCATAGCCTCAGTGGTTTGTGCCGGGAACGAATAGGCAAGCGATGGTTTTGCCGGTCTAAGGGGAAGGAAAGGGGTGGTTATGGTTCGAACAAGGGTGTTGGGAGTCTTCGTCATGTTGTTGCTGGCGGGCGGGATACTGCGGGCGGCGGATGTCATCTTGAATGAGTACAACGCCGTCGATCCCACTTCGTTTCTGGGCGGCGGGGATTCCTCGATGGATGACAAGGGGGGGCGTGCTTCGGACATCTACTTTGGTCGCGTTCCGGGCAATGGCGGCGACTGGTTCGAGATGGCGGTCATCAAAGACCATCTGGATATGCGCAGTTGGCAGCTCGACACCTATGTCAATGCCAAGCTCGACAAGACCCTCACCATAACGGCCGATCCGCTCTGGTCGGACCTGCGGGCGGGTACGATCATCACCGTGTCGGGGAGCGTGCCGGACCGCGCCAGTTATAACCCGGCCGCCGGCGACTGGTGGATCAACGTGCAGGCCGACACCACGGCCAGCGGCAAGTACATCTCGGCCAAGTCGTTCTCGGTGACGAACAAGAACTTCCAGTTGCGCATCCGCAATGCCGCCGGCGCGGTCGTCTTTGGGCCGGCGGGCGAAGGCGTGGCCCCGAACGCCAAAGTGGGCAACGACGAGGTCTTCGTCCTCAAAGACGATCCGAGTGCGGCCATCACGCCGGTGTGCCCCGACTACGACAGCAACAAGCACTTCAGCACGTTCGGCGCCCCGAACCGTTTTGGCACGCAGGATTTCAACGATCTGCGCCCCGTGATCACGCCGGCCGCGGCCACGATCAAAGTGCTCTCGCCTAATGGTCTGGAGTCCCTGACCGCCGGCAAGGTCACGACGGTTACGTGGCAAAGCACAGGCGTTCCCGAGACCGTCCTGGTCGAATTTTCGCTCGATGGCGGCTACTCCTGGACGGGCGTCTACCCGCCGAACGTGGGCAACACCGGCCAGTACAAATGGCTTGTTCCGCTCGTGAATTCAACCCAGGCCCTGGTTCGTGTGGTCAGCTCGATCCGTCTGAATGTCTATGACACCAGCGACAAGCTCTTCTCGATTCTGGCGAGCACCTCGGTGGCCGATCTGACGACGGCCGGCCGGGTGGATTACTCTGTCTTGGCGGATTTCGCCGCCTCTTGGCTGAACTAAGCGCGCGATTGTCTTAGCTTCCGGGATCAGCAACGGGTGGCATCGCCAAGCCAGGCTTGACGATGCCACCTTTCATTTTCCCGGCCTCGGCGACCCCCTCCCTTTCTCTGTGCCCCTCTCGTGAACTTTCCCTATCCTCCCAGCAGTAGATGGTGTATAGTACGCCTCCCGGTATGGGCCTCTGCCCATGAGGGTTCCCAAACGCGATGAATCGCGTTTGGGGTCCCAGTCGCGGGCCATCAGTCTGCCGTCACGGGGTTGCCCGTGATACGCATGGGCGAGACGCCCATGCCACTTTATTCGAACGAGGTGCATGAGAGCGATGGACGTACAGAAAGGCACATACAACTTCAGGCAGATCGAGCGTAAGTGGCAGGATTTCTGGGAGGAACGCAAGACGTTCCGCGCGAGGATTGCGATGCGTCCAAGCCCAAGTATTACGTGCTCGACATGTTTCCCTACCCGAGCGGCCAGGGACTGCACGTGGGGCACCCGGAGGGTTATACGGCCAGCGATATCGTGGCCCGTTACAAGCGGATGAAAGGCTTCAACGTGCTGCATCCTTTCGGCTGGGATGCTTTCGGCTTGCCGGCCGAGCAGCACGCGATCCAGACGGGCACCGACCCTGCCTTGACGACCGCCAAGAACATTGCCAACATGCAGCGCCAGACCAAATCGCTCGGCTTCAGCTACGATTGGGACCGTGAAGTCGCCACCACCGATCCCGAGTACTATAAATGGACGCAGTGGATCTTCCTGAAGCTCTTCAATAGCTACTTTGACGAGCGCCAGCAGAAGGCCAGGCCGATCGAACAACTGCCGATCCCCGAGGGCTTGAACGACCAGGAGCGACGGCAGTTCGTGGACGACCACCGGCTGGCGTACCAGGCGGACGTGGCGGTGAACTGGTGTCCGGCCCTGGGCACGGTGCTGGCCAACGAGGAAGTGGTAGGGGGCGTCAGCGAGCGGGGCGGCTATCCCGTGGTCGCCGGCCGATGCGGCAGTGGATGCTGCGGATCACGAAATACGCGGATCGTCTGCTCGAGGACCTGGATCACGTGGATTGGCCCGAGTCGATCAAGAAGCTGCAAGCGGACTGGATCGGCAAGAGCGTCGGGGCGGAGGTCTGTTTCCGATCGACGGGCCGACCAGGACCTGTGGGTCTTCACCACCCGGCCCGACACGCTTTTCGGAGCGACCTACATGGTCATCGCCCCGGAGCATCCGCTCGTGGATGTCATCACGACGCCGGCCCAGAGGGCCGCGGTCCAAGAGTATCGCGAGGCCGCGGCCCGCAAGAGCGATCTCGACCGGACGGATCTGGCCAAGGAGAAGACGGGCGTCTTCACCGGGGCCTACGCCGTCAATCCCGTCAACCACGAGAAGATCCCGATCTGGATCAGCGACTATGTCCTGATCAGCTACGGCACGGGGGCCATCATGGCCGTGCCGGCCCACGACGACCGCGACTACGAATTCGCCAAGAAGTTCGGCTTGCCCATCCTTCAGGTAGTGGAGCCGCCGGATTCGCAGGACGCCCAGCGGGTGCGGCGGGGCGAGTTGTGCTTCACCGGCAATGGCCGGGCGATCAACAGCGGTCCGTTCAACGGCCTGCCCACGCCGGAATTCAAAGAGAAGATCACGGCCTGGCTTGCCGAGCGCGAGCAGGGCAAAAAGGCGATCAATTACAAGCTGCGGGACTGGCTCTTCAGCCGCC
Organism: uncultured Planctomycetota bacterium; assembly: GCA_963750205.1. Classification (GTDB taxonomy): domain Bacteria; phylum Planctomycetota; class Phycisphaerae; order Sedimentisphaerales; family Anaerobacaceae; genus PLanc-01. The sequence continues at coordinate 50,955 of CAVVRJ010000002.1, read as the reverse complement.
AGCGCTATTGGGGCGAGCCCTTCCCGATTCTCCACACCGAGGATGGGCGGATCGCCGGCCTCTCCGAGGACGGGCTGCCGTTGCGGCTGCCGGACGTCGAGGACTACCGGCCGCCGGGGACGGGGGAGTCGCCTCTGGCCAAGGCGACCGAGTGGCTCCACGTCACGCTGCCGGACGGGACCAAGGCCACAGCGGGAGACCAACACGATGCCGCAGTGGGCGGGGAGCTGCTGGTATTACCTGCGCTACCTCGATCCGCGGAACTCCCAGCGGGGCTGGGACCCGGCGAAAGAGAAATACTGGATGCCGGTGGACCTGTATATCGGCGGGGCGGAGCACGCCGTGCTGCACCTGCTCTACTCCCGGTTCTGGCACAAGTTCCTGTACGACCTCGGCTATGTCCACACGAAGGAGCCGTTCCAGAAGCTGGTCAATCAGGGCATGATCCTGGGCGAGGATGGCCAGAAGATGAGCAAATCCCGCGGCAACGTCGTCAACCCCGACCAAGTCATCGAGGACTACGGCGCGGACTCCATGCGGCTCTACGAGATGTTCATGGGGCCGCTCGAAGCGATGAAGCCCTGGAGCATGCAGGGCGTGCAGGGCGTGTACCGGTTCCTGCAAAAGGCCTGGCGGCTGGTCGTGGATGAGGACACGGGCGAACTGGCGGCGGCGATCCAGGAGGCCGAGCCGGACGAAGAGACGGTGCGCCTGCTGCATCAGACGATCCGCAAGGTCGGCAGTGACATCGAGACGTTCGGGTTCAATACGGCTATCAGCGCGATGATGATCTTCGTCAATCATTTGGCGAAACAGGCGGTCCGGCCGCGCTCCGTCGTGGAGCCGTTTGTCCTGCTGCTGGCGCCGCTTGCGCCGCACATCGCCGAGGAACTCTGGCAGCAGCTTGGCCACGGCGAGAGTCTCGCCCACGAGCCTTGGCCGCAGTACGAGGCCGAACTCGCCAAAGAGAAGCAGATCGAGCTGCCGGTTCAGGTCAACGGCAAGGTCCGGGACCGGATCGTCGTGCCCGCCGATCTGGAGGAAGAGCAGGTCAAAGCACAGGCACTCGCCAATGAGAAGGTGATCGTCTTCCTGGGGGGCAGGGCCGCCCAAGAAGGTGATCGTGGTCAAGGGCAAGCTCGTGAGCATCGTGGTGTGATATGCACGAGGAGATTGAGGCCAAGCTGAAGGTGGATTCGCTGGAGGAGGTCGAGAGCCGACTCCGGGAGTGCGGGGGCTCGTTCGTGCGGGAGACGGTGCAGACGGATACCTACTTCGACACGCCCGAGAAGAAGCTCACGCGCTGCGACGAATGCCTCCGTCTGCGTTGCGACCAGGCCGGACAGCGCGAGCGGCTGATTCTCACCTACAAAGGTCCCAAGCAGCAGGATGACTATAAAAGCGCACCGAGATCGAGGTCGAGGTGAAGGAGGCCGAGGCGACCGAGCTGCTGCTGGCGGCCCTGGGTTATCGCAAGGCCCTGGCTTTCGACAAGAGACGTCGGCTCTGGCGGCTGCGGGATTGCGAAGTGGCCTTGGACGAGTTGCCGCTGTTGGGGGTCTTCGTGGAGATCGAAGGGCCCGACTCTCACACGATCCTGCAGGTGCAGGAGATGTTGGGCTTGTCCCGGGTGCCTCACATCATGGACAGCTATGCCACGTTGATCGATCAGGAATTGTCCCGGCTCGGAGGGGGGCAACAGGAGGTTTATCTCGAGGAGTGATACCAGGATGGGCTTCAAGATTGGCAAAATCGAGGTCGGATTGGAGGCGCCGCTATTCCTGATGGCGGGGCCTTGTGTCATCGAAAGTGAGGATCTCTGCCTGCAAATTGCGGAGAGGCTGGTGCAGATCTCGCAATCCACCGGCGCGGGAATCATTTTCAAGGCCAGTTTCGACAAGGCGAACCGCAGCAGCCTTTCCAGCTTCCGCGGTCCGGGCTTGACCAAAGGCATGAAGATTTTGGCCAAAGTCCGGGCCAAGACGGGCCTTCCCGTGATGACCGACATTCATGAGCCGGCCCAGGCGGTGGAAGCGGCCCAGACGGTGGATTGCCTTCAAGTTCCGGCTTTCCTGTGCCGCCAGACCGACCTGCTCTGTGCCTGTGCCGAGACCGGCCGGCCTATCAGTGTCAAAAAGGGCCAATTTCTTTCGCCCGCCGAGATGGGCAACGTCGTAGACAAGATCAGGGCCTGCAAGAACGACAAGGTCATCCTGACCGAGCGGGGCACCTTTTTCGGGTACAATCGGCTGGTGAACGACATGACCGGCATTCCGGTGATGCAGCAATTCGGTTGCCCGGTGGTTTTCGACGCGACCCATAGCACGCAGCAGCCGGGGGGGCTGGGGGCGGCCAGTGGGGGCCGGCGCGAGATGGCGCCGGTATTGGCGCGGGCCGCCGTGGCGGCGGGCGTCAACGGACTTTTTTTAGAGGTTCATCCCGAGCCGGAAAAGGGCCTGTCGGATGCCGCCTCGATGCTCCCGCTGGGCTGGCTGGAGGACCTGGTGCGGGCCTGCTGTGGCATCTTCGAGATTACGCATGGACAGCGCAAAAGCTAAACCGACGTCCTACACCTATGGGCCGGTGCCCTCGCGCCGGCTGGGTCTGAGTCTGGGCGTAGATATCGTCCCACCGAAGATCTGCACCCTGGATTGCATCTATTGCCAGGTCGGCCGGACGACCTGCAAAAGCGTCGTCCGCCAAGACTTTCTCGACATCAATGCCGTGCTGGCCGAGCTCGAAGGAAAGCTCAAGGCCGGTCTCCAAGCCGACACCATCACCATTGGCGGATCGGGGGAACCCACGTTGAATAGCCGCCTGGGCGATCTGATCGACGGCATCCGCCGGCTGACGGACATCCGCGTATCGATTCTGACCAATGGCACGCTGCTGTACCGGGCAGATGTGCGGGCGGAGTGTGCCAAAGCGGACGTGGTGATCCCGACGCTCGATGCCGCCGAGACGGCGGTTTTCGAAGCCGTACACCGGCCCGCCCCTGGTATTACTATTGAAAAGCTGGTTTTTGGCATCGAGCAGTTCCGCCGGGAGTTCCAAGGAGAGATCTGGCTGGAGGTCTTCCTGGTGGCCGGCGTGAATACGGAGGCTGGGCAGATCGAGAAGCTCAAGGACCTGATCCGGCGGACTCGGCCGGACAAAGTACACCTCAACACCGCTGTTCGCCCTCCGGCCGAACCGGACGTCCGGGCGGTGCCGCTGGAGACCCTCGAGGCGATCGCCCGACAGATCGGTGGCAACTGCGAGGTCATCGGGGCGCCACCGAGCGGCGGCGCGCGGCGCGAGGAGCACGCCGAGGCCGATCTCGTATCCGTGCTGCAGCGCCGGCCGTGCTCCGTCGAGGACATCTGCACCGGTCTGGCGATGGATCGCGCTGAGGTCCTGAAACACTTGACTCACCTCCAGGAGGCGGGGCTCGTCACGGCTGAGCGGCGGGGCGACATTACCTATTTCCACCTCCCCACGCCGACGCTCTAAGCGCGTTATCCGGACTCCTTCCGTCCGTCCTTTCGTCACGTCACGGGGACCCCGCTGGGCCCAGGGACCGTCTCAATGGCCCGCCGCAAGGTCCATATTTTGTAAAGACGGACGCTCCATTGGCCGATAAAAGCGTTAGCATGAAAAGACCACAACGACAGTTGGTGCTCAACAAGGGGGCGGAGAAGTATATCTTCCGCTATGAACAAGGGCGAGAGGACGAGCTTCTCGATGCACTGATCGACCAGGCGAAGGACAAACGGACCGATTTCGACTGGTTCGACGCCGCCGTGATCAGCTTCAAGCTGACGCAGTCTTTGATTGGCTCTGCCGAGCAACTCCTTCGGGAAGACAAGGACGCCAAAACGATACCGTAACGAACTATTGATTACCGATGGTCGAAGAGGAGAACGCCGACGTTCTCCGCATCCTCCGACCATCAACTATCAATTGAAGGTGGTCAATGATACCAATGGATCAAGTAGGTAGGTGGACCATGGAAGAAGGCAGCGCGACGGTCGAGCAATTCCTGCATTATTTGAAATTCGAGAAGCGATTCTCGGAGCATACGGCCAAGTGCTATGGGGCCGACCTGGCGCAGTTCTCGGACTTCCTGGTGAATGGACCGACCGGGTCCAATGGAACGCCGGCGGAGGCAGCGCCGCTCGGGCAGCCCGAGGGCGGCGTGGCGACGGCGGTGGCCACACAGACAGAACAGGAAGTCGATCAGCGCTTGTTGGCGGTCGATGTCGATGAGGCGCGGACCTATCTGGCCTTCCTGAATGAGAAGGCGTATTCCAAGGCGACGATCGCCCGCAAGCTGGCCACCCTGCGGAGCTTCTATAAGTTCCTGGTGAAGATGAATCGGTGCAGCTCCAATCCGATGACGCCCATTCGGACGCCCAAGCAGGAGAAGAAGCTGCCGCGGTTCCTGGAATACGCAGAGGTGAAGCGTCTGCTGGAGACGCCGCCGACGGATAGCTGGCTCGGGTCGCGCGATCGGGCCATCCTGGAAACGCTCTACAGCACGGGCATTCGGGTCAGCGAGCTGGTCGCCCTGAACATGGACGACATCGACTTCCTGAGCGAAGTGATCCACATTCGCGGCAAGGGCAAGAAGGAAAGGATCACGCCGATCAGCTCCTCCGCGCTGCAGGCGATCCAGCACTACATGGAATACCGGAATAAACGCGCCCAGAATAACAGCCATTTCGATTGCCGGGTGCTCTTCGTGAACAAACACGGGCAGCGCCTGAGCACGCGGAGCGTCCGTCGCAAGATGGACAAGTATCTGAAGATCGCGGGCCTCGATCCGGCCATCAGCCCGCATACGCTGCGGCACAGCTTTGCCACCCACATGCTGAACAATGGAGCGGACCTGCGGAGCGTGCAGGAACTCTTGGGACATCAATCTCTCTCGACGACCCAGGTGTACACACATCTGACGACGAGGAAGCTCAAAGAAGTCTATGAAGACTCACATCCACGGGAGAGTATGGGAGAATCCGAGACCCAATCCAATGGGTTCGGGAGCCCCAGCCAGGACGGCTTCCGCAACTCTCAGGAAGTGCCCGGAGGGAACGGGCAACCGTAGGATGTGACGCATTCCGTTTGCTAAGCCAAAGGATTGGATTGAAAAAGCCGCTCATTTGAGCGGCTTTTTTACGCGCGGACCAAAGGCGTCTGACAGGAGGAACGAGCCCCAGACGGGTTCTCTCTTCTTGTCCTTCCCGTGTTCGTTCAGGTGGAGACTCTAAGAGGGTCTAACAAAATGAATATCAATATGTCCTTGCGAGGAGTGCAGCGACGAAGCAATCTCAGCCTCACGCGTGGGTTTGAGATTGCTTCGCTGCGCCTCGCAATGACGTATGGCGGGGTGCCGTCAGAGGACGTCCCGTCCGCCCCAGATCCGAAGCCTCGCACCATTGACAATGTCCCACCCGTCGTCGTAAAATGTCCCGGATCGCTTCGGAGACGGGCAAACGTACTCCGGTAGAGGTTGTCATGGAGTCGCTAGGTGGATTGGGGGGAAGGAGCTGGGACCGGAGTAGGTTTCCCCGCCCCCGGGGCTCCGCCGACCCCATGTTTTGCCTGTGAGAAAGGCCGGGTGACAATATCGTGTGGAAGGACTTCAGCAGGAAGTATGTCGCATTTCTGGATCGCCGCAGGATCTTCGTCCTGCTCCTCTGGCTGGGGTTGGCGGTCGCGGCTATACCGGGTGTTCTGACCCTTTTCGACCATCTGGGGATGGAGTACAATGCCCCGGAAGGGACGCCGGCCGCCCAGGCGCAGACATCTCTTCGAGCAGGAGTTTGCCAAGGAGCCATACGAGAACACCGTCGTCCTCCTCCGGCGCGACGACGGCCAAAGCGTGATCACCGAGGAGGCGAACCGGTTCACCAAGGACTTGGTGTCGTCCATCACCGACTCGCCCGTCTTGAAGGGACAAACGGATCCCGAATTCGTTCCTGGGATATTTCTTGTTGCAGGGCACGTCGATCGATCAGCAGGATCCCGGCGCGAAGATGCACTTCGTCAGCCCGGACAGTGATACCATGCTGGTCCATGTGAAGATCAATTATGCCCTGCACAGCGACGAGAAGGTGGCCGCACTCCGGGACATCGTGCATGACCTCACCCCCCCGGGGTACACTTCCTATCTTGTCGCAGAGCCTGCCATTGCCAAGGACACGACGAACACCGTGATCCGCGACATCGAGCGTATCAACGTTGTCGCGGTCCCGCTGATCATCCTGGTCCTGTTCCTTCTGTTCCGCAACGCCAAACTGGTCCCCATTCCTCTGATTGCCATCGGCTATCGTGCTGCTCTTCGCCATGGGCATCATCTCCGTCATCGCCCGGTACACGCCGGTCCTCGCGTTCGTTCCCACGATCGTGTCGTGCATCGGCCTCGGCGTGGGAATCGACTACTCGGTATTCATGCTGTCCCGTTTCCAGGAGGAGCGCCGTCGGGGGCGCTCGCCGTACGCGGCCACCAAGATCATGGTCAAACGGGCCGGGTTCACGATCCTCGCCTCCGCGCTGACGCTGGGGACCGCTTTCCTGGGGCTGGTGTTCTTCCCGATGAACCTCATCTGCTGCATCGGTTCGGCCATCGCCTTGATCGTCGGTCTGACCCTGATCAACAACCTGGTGTTTCTGCCGGCCCTGACGCTTCTGATGGGCGGCTGGTTGTGCCCGGACACCACCAGCGGGGAAGAGAAGACCCAGCCCTGGAGGCAAGCCCCGGCGAACCGGGCCGGGCCTTCCTTCTGGCGGAGGGTGGGGGCATTCTCCACCCGGTATTCCGTCGCCATCATCGTCGTCACCCTCCTCCTGACGATGCCGGTATCGAAGCGACTCACGCAACCTGACCGTGTCCGATAACCAGGACGACCTGCTTCCCTATGACACCCCCTCCGGCCAGGCCTTTCGGATGATGAAGTCGGAGTTCGGCTCCGCCATGCTCAGTCCCCTGGACATCGTGGTCAAGGCCAAGGAGCCCGGATGCAATCTGGAGCCGCGAGTTCTATAACGCCACCGGCCCAGTTCATTGCGGCTCTGCAAAGCGACCCGCGAGGTGAAGGCCGACTCCCTCATGTCCATGATCTGCATGCAAGGCCATGTCGTCCCTTACGCGGGGGTAGGCTTCGCCCGGCGTCTTTCCGGGATGGACGGCGCCCACCGCAACGCGGCGATCAAGCAACTGGATGAGAAAGTCCGCCTTTCCGCGGAGTCCTATCTGCGCGCGTTCGGATCGTACGTGTCCCCGCACGGCGATGCCATCAAGATCACCCTGTTCTTGAGCGTGGACCCGCTCTCGCAAGAGGCGAAGGATTGGCTCACCAAGGCCCGGGCCGAGTATGCCCAGAAGGCGTACGGCGACACGGCCGAGGTGGGGTTCGCCTGCCGCACCGCCGAGAGCGTGGACATGGTGGGCAATGCCTTTCGGACCTTCCCCCGGATGGTCGTGGCGGTGCTGGTCGTCATCTACATCATCATCGGACTGATGTTCCGCTCGGCGATCATTCCGCTGCGGCTGCTGATCACGGTCGGCCTGACCATCTCCTTCATCTTCGGCATGTTCGACCTCGTCTTCCTGCGGCACTGGGGGGCCTTCCTCATCCCTCAGATCGAGAGCATCCAGGGCCTCTTCTGGATCCTGCCCATCGTCGCCTTCTGCGTCATCGTCGGCCTGGGCCTGGACTACGAGCTGTTCATCTTGAGTCGGGTGAAAGAGGCGGTCTGGACCGGCCGCACCACCCGCGAAGGCATCCAGGACAGCCTCGAGTGCACGGGCAAGCTGGTCACCGGCGCCGGCGCCATCATGATCGTGAGCTTCGGCGGCATGATGTTCTCCACCATGGTCCCCCTCATCGAGATCGGCTTCATCATGGGATTTGCCATCCTGATCGATGCGACCGTCGTCCGGATCTTGCTGGTGCCGGCCCTGATGTCCGTGGTGGACCAGTGGAACTGGTGGCCGTCGCGACCGCCGACCCGGGAGGAACTGGCGGCCGGAGCCAAGGAAGAGGCGGCGGACAACGCTCCGGCAGAGCACAAAAAGTCAGCCGGCCACAACACCAGCGATTCCCGGGAGTTGACACGGAAATCGTTGTCGAAGACGAAGCGGTAGCCCAGAGGTGCTCGCAGGCCATCCCCGCTCGAACGTCACTGGGATTTGACCTCACTGATAGACCGGTCGGAACGGCGTGAACTGCCGGACACGCCATGCTCTCGCAGACCGTGTTGCAGCACGAGGTCAGCAAGAAGCACTGACCGGCATCTATAGCAGGAGAGCTTGTCTCACCAGCCGGTACTCGTTCTCAATGATCTCCCGGGCCTGCGGAATCAACGCGGCCCAGTTACTCTCTACGCGCTGGCGGAGCCAATCCCGCCCTTCCACGAAGCCAAATTGGCGAACGCGGAACACGTAGTAGAGCCAGTAGGCGGGCTTGACGATCTGCGACATCGCATCGGCATTGGACACGCACACTTCCTCCGGCAGCCCGCCCCCGACCTGCACCGGCACCGAATGGGAGGCGATGCACCGCGCCACCCGATCGATTCGCTCGGGTGGATACCCCTTCTCGCCCAGCAGCTTGCGACGATTTCCGCACTCATGCCCGGATGCTTGGGGAGGGCCGCAATGTCCTGCACGGCGGAGAGATCGTGCAGCCACGCCGCCAACTCAATAATCTCCAGGTCCGCCCCGAGAGTCCCGCCCAACCTCTTGGCATACTCGGCCACCACCGACAAATGCTGCTCAAAAAACGCCGGGCCGAAAGCGTTCTTGCTGCTGTTGCACTCACCCAATACGTATTCTCTTATCGCTTCCGTCATCATCCCGCGAATCGCCAAAAAGACACACGCTCTCCGGGTGACAGCGCCTCCATCAACGGTTCTCTGAATCGCTCCGGACCCCTGACGCCGGGGATTCCTTCGACGCACGTGCCTCCAGGGAAGTGGACAAGAACCATTCCACCGCCGCTTTGCCGTAGATGGGCTGAACGATCCGGCTGTGTTTCTTAAAGGGCCTGCCGGCCTTGAAGCCGACGCAGTGCAGAAGCTGACGTATCCGCATCACCTCGCGCCACGTCTTGACCACCAGACGAACTTCGTAGCCCTTCTTATACTTCTGGCCCATTTCTTCTCGACGCACCTGATTCGCCACGCGGGCATACCCGCACTGCCGGAAGAGGCGTCTTAGCAGCCTATCCGGACTCTTCCCCGCAGTGGAAGACGACCACCGGCTCATGGCGAAACCTGCTTGTCCAGCACGTTGTCGACCATCGGCACATTCATAGAGGGTCCCCTTCGGCCTTGCTCACCGGCCAATGTCACACCCGCCGCTTGGCCGGAAGGGATTGTACCACAGTCGGCCCAAGCCAGGCAACCCTCATGTTTCCTCTAGACAACGATACCGTCATCTGGCGCTGCTTCTGCGGCCGGTCATCAAGAACACGGTGAACCGCCGCAATTCGCCCAAGCGGGTCGGCTTGGTCACTTCCGCCGCCGTGGTATCCTGGACGTCCTCGAAGCCCGCGGCCACAAAGGCCTGACGCAGGCTCGTCCGCTCGAACCCGAAGTGAAAGATGCCCTGGTTATCGTCATGAAACAGGCCGTCGTCCGGGTCCAGATCGGCGATGCATAAATGGCCACCGGGAGAAATCGCCTTGGAGAACCGCTCCAGGAGAGGACCGACCTGCCGAACATGATGAAGTGTCATGCTGCTCACGATCAGATGGTACTCATCGCCGAGAGCATCACCCGCATCCAGATCGAGCAGCAGCGTCCGCACATTGGTCAGGTTCTGCCTGGCGATCTTCGCCGCCAGAACGTTCAGCATCCCCCGCGAGCTGTCCACGCCAGTAATGGACCTGACCAACGGCGCCAAGGGGAGGGTCAGAAGTCCAGTACCACAACCGAAGTCCAGGACATCTATGTCGGCACGCAACGCCACCTGTCGCAAGATGGCCGCCGCCACATCATTTGCCAACTGGACCCGCGCCGGATGCTCATCCCACGCCGCCGCCTCTTTGTCAAAATCCCGTCTTTTCCGTACTCATGTGTCCTCTGGAGTCCCTTCCCGCTCACATCCTTCTTCAATAGCTTGACGCATCTGCTCCGCATCCTCCGGCGATATCGTGCCCGCAAGGTGCAGTAGCTCCCGGCCGGGAACGCCGTGTGGAGTGGACTGGGCCAAGCCACGCGCAAACTCCAGCACGCGCCGCTGCAATTCCTGGGGCAGAGTCTTCAATAGCTCAACCACCTTATCCATAATCGGTGTGTCCACACCGCCACCTCACCTAGGTCATCTATCCACCGATTACCAGCACAATGCCTCCGAGTCTCCTATTCCGAGGCGTGAGCATGGGTGATGCGCCGCTGAGGAGCGACTTACTGGGGAGACGAAATGACGTCTTTCCTATCATGGCGGCCAGCTTCCCATCGCCGAGGCTTTATTGTGCTATGCACGTGAATACCGACGTCAGCTATCCTGTCTGTCTGATTCGCCAAGGTTGCACTCTGAGCATAGCGTTCGAAGATTGTCAAGAACCGTCTCGCCACCCTTTGCCGCGTGGATGGATATGGCCCACATGTAGTCGAACGCCCGGCTCCTTGCTGGTGACCGCCCACATTTCACGCACCGGAAGAGCTCGTTCAGCACCTCGTCTGAGAAGAGTGGTATCGCGCCGTCTGGCGCGAGGAGGAGCCGGACCGTCAATGAGAATTCCTCCGTCTCCTTGTTCAGATTTCACTCCCCAGCAAGCCCCGACTTCAGGTCAAGTCCTCAACTGTATACCACGTTAAGGTCTTTTCATCCCCTATCATCGTGGACAACGGCTTGGGGCGTCTTTCCATTTAGCCCGGTTCGCCTTCCAAATGACGATACAGAAGAAGTCAAAGGCGGAGAGCCTTCCTCTCGTCTGAACGCCCGTTCACGTCCTCAGATAGTTATGCAGTTCCAGGTCGTAGACGTCTCACGTAATCCACAGTCACTTCAAGCGAAACGCTGTCGGTCATTCCTCTTCCGAATCTTGCACTCTTCAAAGTCACTTCTTGCCGGCGCACGCCACATCCAGAAGCAGATGTCTGTTCGCCCCTCCTCTATCTGGATTCGGCCATTGCTTCCAGGATGTCTCTGGTCGTGGCACGGGTCTTCACGCCGGGCACGTCGAACGGAGACCGCCGGGGTGATTTACGGGTCAAGCTAAATGTCTCACTGTCGCGTCGTTTGATCAGCACCTCTTCCTTCCGTGCTATGTCAAGCATGCGGGCAAGGTGTTTTCGAGCCTCTGAATACGTGAACACTCTCACGACATCAACTCCCCGATCTCCGCCTTTGCGGTTCCCCTGGACGCTTGGAGTCTCTCGTTCACCTTAGCCCTCTGTAGCACCCTCCCCTTGGGTCAGTTCCTCGACGTCGCCTTTGTCCTTGGCGCGCGGCGTCGCTCTCTTGTTTCTTATAAGGTCGTCGAAGCCGATAAAGGTCACCTCAACGCCACCATAGGTACCCCGAACAACGTTGGGCGTGCCTCCTCATAGGTGACACCGTCGATCTCGTTGATCAGGTCGACCCGGGTCGGGACGACACCGAAAGTCAAAACGTTGCCGACGGTCGTAAACGCTTCGAGAGGCAAATCCTCTTCACGGAAGCCGAACGCGATGAGCGCCTGGCGAAGGCGGCCGACGTTGTCCTCGCTCAGTTGGAAGAACACGTCGATGTCTTTCGTGAACCGCGGATGCCCATGATAGGCTACGGCGTAGCCGCCCACGATCATGTACTCAACGCCGTGTTCTTCGAGCAACCGTAACAGTTCTTCGAAGTCGGGATGGATATTCATAAAGGAACTTCCCTGCTTCCAATCGCAGTCTCTCAACTTCGTCCAGACGTTCTTCAGGCGTGCGGGTCCGCCAGTAGGCCCGATCCTGCATAGTCTGCTCTGCGTGGGTCGTAATAGTCAGTTTCCTGCTCATCCATCCGGGTCCTTGAACTTGGCGAGGCATCTCAACGCCTCCGCCTGTTCGGCCATGTGCGCGACCCAATCTTCTGCCCAGATCAGTTCCCTAATCCGCATGACTCAAGAATACCCGATTGCCGCCCCGTAAACAAGAATGAAGTTGATGTCTCAGCCCGATCGGAGTATTCTTAGGGCGGTCGGCGAGCCGACGGCCCTATCGATTTGCGATTCTTCCTGCCCGGCACGCCCGTTGAAGACCTAAGTTGAAGATGGCAGATCTCAAGGGGTAAGCGCGATGGCGAAGGACATGGAGCAGCTTTACCAGGAGCGGCTGAAGCGGTACGTCACGGCGATGCGGAATGAGAAGCCGGACATGATCCCCCTGCGGCCGTTTGTCGCCGAGTTCACGGCCAAGTACGCCGGGCCTCACGTGCCAGGACGTGGCCCATGACTACAACCAGGCGTTCGAGGCCGCCGTCAAAACCGCCAAGGACTTCCAGTGGGACGCGGTCGTCGCGAACATGGTCTATGTCTGGACGGGTCTGGCCCAGGCCGCCGGCCTACGCTACTACGGCATCCCGGGCATCGGCATCCCCCACACGAGCGGGTTCAACTATATCGAGCCGCCGGAAGACCAAGCATTCATGAAGGCCGATGAGTACGATGCCCTGATCGACGACCCGACCGGGCTTCCTCTACACCACCTGGCTGCCCCGCGTTTCGACCGAGATCAGCAAGATAGGCGAAGGCTCGACCTATCGCAACAACCTCGCACTGGTCAAGAGCGCGATGGCCATGCTGCAGTACTTCTACGCCTTCGGGCCCCAGGGCGGGCGGCTGCGGTCCGAGTGCGGCACGGCGGGCGCCATCGCGGGCATCTTCAAGGCCCCGTTCGACATCCTCGCCGACAAGCTGCGGGGCTACATCGGGCTGACGATGGACATGCAGACCCAGCCCAAGAAGGTGCTCAAAGCCTGCGAGGCCCTCATGCCGCACTTGGTCTACACGGGCCTGAGCGGCGCGGACCCGGCCAAGCAGGTCCCCATCGGCTACTGGATGCACCGCGGCTGTGTGCCGTTCGTCAATCCCCAGCAGTTCGAGTCCCACTACTGGCCCACGCTCAAGCCCTGCATCGAGGAGTTCTGGAAGAACGGCCACCAGACGCTCTTCTACGCCGAGGGCAAGTGGAAGCATCATCACGACAGGTTCCGCGAGTTGCCCGACCGCAGCATCGTCTACCACTGCGACCAGGACGATATCTTCGAGGTCCATCGCAAGCTGCACGACAAGTTCGCCATCAGCGGCGGCATCCCGAACATGCTGCTGAGCTACGGCAAGCCGCAGGAAGTGCGGGATTTCGTGCTGCGGGTCATCAAGGAAGTGGCCAAAGACGGCGGCTACATCATGGACGCCGGCGCGATCATGCAGGACGACACGGACATCGAGAATATGAAGGTGATGACCCAGGTCTGCCGCGAGCACGGCGTTTACTCCGCCGGCAGCTACCAGACACCGACCGACACGCCGCCCTGCGATCTGCCGACGTCAGTCGAGTCCCGCAAGAAAGTCACCGGCATGGCGGGCCGGGCCATGCCGCGAGTGAAACCGGGCGTCTGCTTCCCCTGGGAGCAGCGGGTCAAGGACCTGCCCCCGATCACCGGCGACCGAGACATGGTCCAGCGAATCTGGGAGAACGTCGATGCCCTGGGCAACATGTACATCTGGCAGATGCTGCTGTCGTTCTAAACGCGTTTGTAGTGACGCCGTGAGGCGTTCTCTTGAATATGCCCTTACGAGCACACTACAAACCGGGACCTTGAGGCTGCCGTAACGAACGCTTTTCCAACGAACGGAGGTGAACATGGCTCTTGATCGACGTGGTTTTCTGAGTTCGACGGCCAAGGGGCTTGTTTGCAGCGGCCGCAGGCGTGAGTCTCGGGCGGATTGGCCAAGGACAGGAAAAGACCGGTTCCACGAGCAAGAAGATCGTCGTCGGCGGCGGCCATCCGTGGGTCTATGCGGCCACGCAGCCCAAGAACGACATCTACCCGATCCTCGATCAGATCTTCGCCGACATGAGCTACGCGGGTCTGGATGGGATCGAGCTGATGCACACGGCCCTGCGGCCGCCGGACTGCGGTCGAGACCATCCGGGCGTTGTCGCAGAAACACTCTCTGCGCGTCATCGGCACTTCGTTCGGCGGCGACATGTGGGACCGGACGCAGCACGAGGCCATCTTCCAGGATGCCCGTACGGTCGTGAATCATCTGGGCAGCCTTGGGCGGCTGGACCTTCGGCGTCTCCGTGGGCAAGGCCCCGCAGCCCAAGACGCCGGCCCAGTTGGACGCCCAGGCGGAACTGCTGCGGGGCATCATCGCCCTGTGCCAAAGCCGGGGCGTCGTGCTGAACCTGCACAATCACACCTACGAGGTCGAGAACGACATGCACGATCTCAAGGGCACGCTCGCCCGGATTCCGGACGTCAAGCTGGGCCCGGACCTCAACTGGCTCGTGCGGGCCGGCGTCGATCCGGTGAGCTTCATCAAGACCTACGGCAGTCAAATCGTGTTCCTGCACCTCCGCGACCAGAAGGCCGACGGCAAATGGTCCGAGGCCATGGGCGAAGGCAACACGGATTACGTTGCGATCGGCAAGGCCCTGCAGGAAGTCAAGTTCTCCGGCGACGCGGTCATCGAGCTGGCGCACGAAGCGAATTTCAAACCGACCCGGCCGCTGCGCGACAGCTTCAAAATGAGCCGGGCCTATGTCAAACAGACACTCGGGTTTTAGCGTAATGTGAGCACGGGCATCCTGCCCGTGTGTATCACGAGCGCGAGCGCTCGTGAAGGCAGGGCCAAGATGGCCCTGCGACTCATGGGCAAGATGCCCATGCTACGATGAACTCAGGCTTCTAGCTCTTATGGAGGACATATATGAATCGTAGAATCGGCCGCAGAGCATTCCTGAAGCAGGCGGCCATCACCGCCGGAGCCGGCATGGCACTGCCCTATCTTGTTCGCTCTTCGGCGTTGGGCAAGGCCGGCAGCGTCGCGGCGAGCGAACGCATCACCGTCGGCATGATCGGCACGGGCGACCACGGCCGAGGCGTGAACCTGAACGCCTTCCTGCACTTGGCCGATGCCCGGGTCGTCGCGCTGTGCGACGTGGATCGAAGCCAGAGCGATATCGCGCTGGGGATGGTCGCCAAGCAGTACGGCAGCAAGGATTGCCCGGTCTACAGCGACTTTCGCGAGGTGCTGGCCCGGCCCGACATCGACACGGTGATGATCTCCACGCCGGACCACTGGCACGTGCCCGATTGCCATCGCCGCGGCCAAGGCGGGCAAGGACGTGGAATGCGAGAAGCCCACGCTGACGATCGAGCAGGGCCGGCAGCTCGTCGAGACGATGAAGCGATACAATCGCGTCTTCCAGTGGTCCACGGAGGACCGGGGCGTCGATGTCTATCACCGGATGTGCGAGCTGGTCCGCAATGGCAGGATCGGCAAGGTCCACACCATCAAGGTCGAGCTGCCGAGCGGCCCGGCCCGGCCTGGGAATCCCGCAGCCGATGCCGGTGCCGGAGGGCTTCGATTACGACATGTGGCTGGGACCCGCTCCCTGGGCCCCCTATACGAAGGACCGTTGTCTCTACGACTTCCGCTGGATTCTTCGACTATTCCGGCGGCGAGCTGACCGACTGGGGTGCGCATCTGCTCGACGGGGCCCAATGGGGCAACAACACCGAGCACACCGGCCCGGTCGAGGTCGAGGGCAAGGGCGTCTTCTGGCGCGACGGCCTGTACAACACCGCCAAGGAGTTCCACATCGAATACACCTATGCCAACGGCGTGAAGCTGTTCGTTGACTCCGGCAATCCGAGCCTGCGCTTCGAGGGCACCGAAGGCTGGATCGGCAACCGCGGCTGGCGCGCCCCACTTCAGGCCCAGCCCGCGTCCATCCTGAGCTCCGTCATCGGGCCGGATGAGATTCACCTGTACACCTGCCCGGGCGGCGAGCAACGGAACTTCCTCGATTGCGTCAAGTCCCGGCAGGAGTGCTATTTCCCGCCCGAGATTGGGCACCGCTGCTTCACGATTGCCCACATCGGCAACATCGCCATGATCCTGGGCAAGAAGCTCAAGTGGGACCCCGAGAAGGAGCGGTTCACCAATAGCGATGAAGCCAACCGCATGTTGGGCCGAGCGATGCGAAGCCCGTGGCATTTGCTTATGAGAGGGTAGATACGATGGCAAGACACGTCTGGACCACCCGAACGATGATCGCCGTGACCCTGGTTGGCGCGGTCGCCGCGGCCGGCCGGGATTGCAGCGAATGTCACAAGCTCCACCTCACCGGCAACGACTTCGCCGAGTGGCGGAGCGATACGGGCGACTGGCAAAATGCCGGCGACGCCCAACTGAACCCGGAGAATGAGAAGCTGCTCATGACCCGATCCGGGTCGGGTGCGCTCGTCAACGGGCCCACGGGCAAGACGGTGAACCTGTTCAGCCAGCGGGAGTTCGGCGACCTCCGCGCCCACGTCGAGTTCGTCATGGCGAAGGACTCCAATTCCGGCGTCTACTTCCAGGGCCGCTACGAGGTCCAAATCTACGATAGCTGGCAGAAGGCGTCGGAGTACCCGGGGATCGAGTGCGCGGGCATCTACCAGCGGTGGGACGAGAAGAGAACCCGCAGGGCTATGAAGGGCATTCGCCCCGCGTCAACGTCTCGCGGCCGCCGGGCAAGTGGCAGACGCTGGACGTGGTCTTTCGGGCCCCGCGTTTCGACAAGACCGGCCGCAAGATCGCCAATGCTCGCTTCGAGAAGGTCGTGCATAATGGCGTTCTCGTCCACAGCGATGTCGAGCTGACCGGACCGACGCGGGCCAGTGCCTACAACGATGAGAAGCCCGTCGGGCCGCTGATGCTCCAGGGCGACCACGGCCCCGTCGGCTACTGCAACATCTGGGTGTCCCCGGCCGGACCGAATCCCTTCTTCGCGATGGACACCGCCACCAAGGACGCCAAGCACAAGACAGCGGCGAGAGCAGGTGCAGATGCTCAAGGAACTCGGCTATGCCGGGATTGGCCCGGGCTATGCGGGACCGGGTCCGCTCGCGGAGATGCTGAAGGAGCTCGATAAGGACAATCTCCAGTTGTTCGCCCTCTACACCGGCATCAACCTCGATCCGGGCGGGCAAGCCTACGATCCGTCCTTGCCGGAGGCGATGAAAGTCCTCGAAGGGCGAAACACGATCCTGTGGCTGTTCGCCCAGAGCAAGAGCACTGAAGCCTTCCGCCCGGGAAGGCGATGCCCGGGCGGTCGAGATCCTCCGCGAGCTGGCGGACGAGGCGGCCAAGCACACGTGCGGATCGCCCTGTATCCTCATACGGGCTTCTGGATCGAGACGGTGGACGACGCGGTGCGGATCGCCGAGAAGGTGAACCGCCCGAACGTGGGCGTCACTTTCAATTTGTGCCATTGGCTCAAGGTCATGCCAGGACCGGGATGCCAAGGCCGTCCTCGAGAAGGCGATGCCGCACCTGTTCGTGGTGTCGATCAACGGGGCCGACACCGACGGCAAGGACTGGAAGACCTTGATTCAAACGCTCGACCACGGTACGTTTGACATGAAGGGCTTCCTGGAGACCCTGCGGGACGCCGGCTACACCGGCCCCATCGGGTTCCAGGGGTACGGCATCGGCGGCGACGCGAACGACAATCTCAAGCGCACGATGGCGGCTTGGGAGAAGATCAATCCGGGTCTTCTGGGGCGACGTGAAGGTCTTTGGAGCCCCGCAGAAGTACTGAGACGGGCAGCCGGATGGTAGGGTGGGTTCTTACCCCACGCGTCATGTGCGTACGATGGGCTCAACGCGTGGGTTAAGAACCCACCCTACGGGCGACTGGACATGATAGGACGAATAGGACACGGCATGGATACTCTGAAACTCCTGCGTGATTATTTTCCGACGGCGATCTACACGGGCAAATGCCTCGTGTTCATCAGCGAGGAATGGCGGGTCGAGCTGACGGAGCACAAGGACAACGACTTCAGCAAAGGCGCCGACCAGCCTTCGATCTTGCGCGTGCGTATCTTCAAGACGGGCCCTCAGCGGCGAGTTCATCCCGGGCTTCTACGAGGATTTCCAACTGCCCTCGCTGGGAGAGTTGGCCGAGCAGATCGAGAAGTACGTCCAGCAGGCCATCGGCTCCAATCTGCGTGAGAACGTCGAATGACCGCCCCTGCCTCCAAGCCGGCGATTCTCGAAGATGCGAATGGCGTGGTCTTCACCGCCAAGATCGTGCCGGGCAGCAGCCGGACGGTAGTCGCAGGCACCCTGGAGAACATGATCAAGATCCGCGTGGCGGCGGCCCCCGAGAAAGGCAAGGCCAATCAGTGCCTGATCGCCTTTTTGGCCAAAGAGCTGGGCGTAAAGAAGAACGCCATCGAAATCCTCTCCGGCCACACCAATCCGGTCAAGCAGGTGCGGAGTCGCCGGGATTTCTGCCGCCAAGCTGCTGGAGGGACTCGGACTGAGCGAAGGGAAATCATCCGTAGCCGGTTGTAGCGGCACGTCAGGGCATCTCCGACATGGGCATCGTGCCCATGAGTCCATGGGCTGCGACTCCACGCGAGGCGTGCGATATCTGTGCCGGCCCATTGCTACTGCTCCGGCAGCTTCTTCAATTTGATGTTGCGGACGGCCCCGGTTGTGTCATAGGTCGCGATGCCCAACGGCTTCGACTCCTCGACTTCGATCCGGATGTCGATGTTCTTGCCGGTCGTGTCCGCATCGACGAGAGCTTCGTCGTTCAGCCACGCCTGGATCCGGTCCGGGACGACCCGCAGCCGGACACGGTACCACTTGCCGTTCTCAAAGCTGATCATCCGGGTCGTCTCGTTCTCCGAGGCGTCCATGTGGTTGAGGCTCGACAAGCCGCAGAGGCTGCCGCCCCAACCGCCCAGGATCAGGGTGCACGGCCTGTCGTTGACCGGGAACGTCAGGCCGCAGAAGAAATCGCTGCCCTCGACCCGCATCGCCTCCAGCGTGATCTCGTAATTCATCCGAACGACCGGGCCGGACCAGGTGATCCCGGTCATATAGCTGCCCGTCGCCATGTAGATGGCGCCGTCCTTGACCGTAGACGGCGCCCTGGCCGCCGAAATCCGTCGCTTTCCATTGTCCCAGGGTCTTGCCGTCGAAGAGACTGACTTCCGCGCCGGGCTTGGGCAGCGACGACGTCGGCGTCTCGGACTTCTGCGCAACCACAGCGGGCGGGGTCGGGGCAGGCTGGGCCGATGCCTCCGTCTTCGTTTGAGCCGGCTGCCGTCCCCGCCGGCGCTTTGGGGGCGGATCGACATCCCGCGAACAACAAGCCTGCCACGGCAATAATGACGACACCGGTCTTTCTCATAGTGTCCTCCCGACAATCTGAATTTTGTTGGAATAGACTAAGCCTGCGGCTACAATTGTACAAGAGGGAATCGTAGAAAGGAGTTCATGACGAAAGTCCTTCTGATCGTTGCCATTTGCGTGAGCGTCACCCCCCTGGCCGCTTTCGGGGAGCTCGCCAACGCGAACAAGGCGGGACTGAACGTCACGTCGCTCGAAGAGGTCCTGCGTCTTTCGGAGGACGAGATCGACCTGGCCACGGCCACGTTGATCTCTTCGGAGTACTGGAGCGACTTCGTCCAGGGCCGTCGCTACCTGGAGCGGCTGGACACCATGGCGATGGTGATTCAGACCCGGCTGCAACAACAGCATCTGCCGCTGGACTATCGCGCCATCCCCGTGATCAACCAGTACCTCTTCCAGGAGCTGGGCTTCAAGCCCATCTCGCACGCCAACGACCCGAACGACCTGTTCCTGCATTCCGTGATGGACCGGCGGCAGGGTTATTGTCTGAGCCTCTCGGTCCTGTACCTGTCCATCGCGGAGCGACTGGGCCTGGACCTCTACGGCGTCGTCGTCCCCGGCCATTTCTTCGTGCGGTACGATAAGGGCCGGGTCCGGTTCAACATCGAGACGACCAGCAACGGCGCCAGTCCGCCGGACGAGCACTACCTCAAGAAGTTCAACGTCCCCGCGGGCAGCCGCGATTCCATCTATATGAAGAATCTGACCAAGCGGCAGACCCTCGGCTGCTTCTTCAACAACCTGGGGAACGTCTACAGCGAGATCGGCGACGTGAAGACGGCCCAAGTGGCGTTGGAAAGGGCCGTCGCCATCAACCCGGGCCTCTCGGAATCCCGGGCCAACCTGGGCAATATCTACCTGCAAGAGGGCCGGGCCACCGACTCCGCCCGCCAGTATCAAGCAGCCCTGGAGTTGAATCCCCACGATCCGAAGACCTACAATAATCTCGGCAACGCCTACATGGCCCTGGACCAGTTGAATGCCGCCGGGTCCTCGTATAAGCAAGCCATCGAGCTCGATCCCAATTTTGTGGACGGGTACCGCAATTTGGCCCTTCTGTTCACCCGGAAGGAGCTCTACAACGAGGCGCTCGCGCAACTGAAGCAAGCCCTCGCCCTCAACGATCGAAACGATCAGGTGTACATCCAATTGGGCGAGTTGTACTACCGGATGGGCGAGTACGATAAGGGCCTCGACCAATTCCGCAAGGCCCACAGCCTCAAAGCGGATTCGGCGGAAGCCTATTATGGCATCGGGATCTGCCAGAGCAAGCTAGGCCAGACCAGCGAGGCGATCCAGGCGTTCGGCCAAGCCCTGGCGCTGAAGCCCGGCATGGTGGCCGCCCTGGTCGATCTGGGTACGGCCTACTTCGAACAAGGCAGTTACGACATGGCGGTCCAATACTACAAACGGGCCGCCGCACTCAAGCCGGACGACGTGCGAATTCTCTTTAACCTGGGGTCGGCCTACCTCAAAAAAGATGACTTCGACCGAGCCGTCAACGCGTACCTTCAGGTGGTCAAGGCGGATCCCAACGTTGGGGACGCGCATCACGGACTCGCGTATGCCTTCTACCGGCTCGGGAAGTACGACCTGGCCTGGAACCACATCAATACGGCCAAGAAACTCGGAATCAAGGTCCCGGACGACCTGTACAAGGCGATCCAGAGCCAGGTGAAATAGCCCGCAAGAAACTCCGGGAGCCTCTTGACACTGTCCCGGACCACCGATACAATACAAGGGCCAAGTGGAAAAGCAGTCTGACTGCTTAAGCGTGAGCAATCCCAGGAAAAAGCCGATCATCGGAATTATGGGCGGCATCGCTTCCGGCAAGAGCACCGTGGCAGCCGAGTTCGAGAAGTTGGGCTGCGCGGTCATCCGTGCCGACGCGATTGCCCATGACCTGTTAGGCGAAGAGCCGGTCCGCGACGAGGTTGTCCGGCTGTTTGGGCGGGAAATCCTCCAACCGCTCGGGCCAGATCGACCGCCGCAGGTTGGCGCGGATTGTATTTGCCGACGCGGAGAAGTTGTGTGCCCTGAACAAAGTGATCCATCCACGCGTACTGGAGCGAACCGAGCGATTGATCGACGAGTATAATCAAAGGAAACACGTCCAAGCGATTGTACTTGATATGCCCCTGCTGGTCGAAGTTGGCTGGGCCGACCGTTGCGATCGGCTGATCTTTGTCCGATGCGACGAGGCCGAGCGAGCCCGCCGAGCCAGGCAATCGGGCCTCACGGATGAGCAAGGAATCAAAAATCGCGAAAAATTTCAGATTTCTCTGGACAAGAAGGCCCAGTTGGCCGATAATACTATAGACAACAATTCTGACTTCTCGACGTTGGTCAGGCAAATCCAAGATATCTTCTCTGACATAGCTAGAAGCAGGTAGCGTGGTTTTCTCAACGTCTTGCTGCAGCACGTGGCGTCGTTGGACCAGGCTGGATAGTGGTGTAGCTCGAGGCTCAATCCCACGGAACCACCAAGAGAAGACGCGGCACGTCGGCTACAGACGTGTAGCCCGCATCTGTGGGGGGCAGGCTGATCCTGCACAAGCAGGGGCAAGGGTGACAGAAGAATCACGGAACAGGAAAAAGGAGTAGTTATGGCGAAGGCCAGAACAACCAAGCGGAAAGGAACTAAGAGGAAAGCGGCGGAAGAAGAGCTGGTGGAAGAGCAGGTGGAGCAACAGCCTGAAGAGATACGCGACGAGCGTGACACGACGGATCTGGCGACGGACGACGATCCGCCGGTGGAGATGGAGTTGCCGCCCGAGGCGCCGACCGCCGAGACGGACAACGATCGACCGCGACCGAGACGCTGGAAGTCACGGCCGAGCCCGAAGAAGGGGTCGAGTTGACCGATGAAGAGTCCACCCATGCCAAGTACGAGCGGATCAAGAAGGGCAACCTGTACCTGACGGACCTGCAGCGGCTGACCGTGGCCGAGCTGCACGAGATGGCCAAGAAGGAAGGGATCACGGAATACAGTGCCCTGAAGAAGCAGGACCTGATTTTCCGCATCCTCAAGGAGCGCATCCGCCAGAACGGTCTGATGTACGGCGAAGGCGTGCTGGAAGTCCTCCCGGACGGTTACGGCTTCCTGCGCAACCCCAGCTACAATTACCTGTCCTCCTCGGATGATATTTATGTCTCGCCGTCCCAGATTCGGCGGTTCGGGCTGCGGACGGGAAACATCGTTTCCGGACAAATCAGGCCGCCAAAGGATTCGGAGAAGTACTTTGCCCTGCTGCGCGTTGAGGCGATCAACTTCGAGAACCCCGACCTGCTGGCGGACAAGATCGTCTTCAGCGATCTGACGCCGTTGCATCCGGAGCAGCGTCTGATCCTCGAGACGAGCCTCGGACGAGCTGAACATGCGGATCATCGACCTGGTGACGCCGGTGGGCAAGGGCCAGCGCGGCCTGATCGTCGCCCCGCCGCGCACCGGTAAGACGATCCTGCTGCAGAAGATGGCCAACGCGATCAGCACGAACCATCCCGAAGTGAAGCTGATCGTGCTGCTGATCGACGAGCGGCCGGAGGAAGTGACGGAAATGGAGCGTAAGACCGCCGAGAACGTCGAGGTCATCAGCTCCACGTTCGACGAGCCCGCCGCCCGCCATTGCCAGGTGGCCGAGATCGTCATCGAGAAGGCCAAGCGCATGGTCGAGTACGGCACGGACGTCGTGATCCTGCTCGACTCCATCACCCGTCTGGCCCGCGCGTACAACAACGAGACGCCGCACTCCGGCCGCATCCTGACCGGCGGTGTGGACGCCGGCGCCATGCAGATGCCCAAGAAATTCTTCGGCGCCGCCCGCAAGATCGAGGAAGGCGGCTCGCTGAGCATCTTCGCCACGGCCTTGATCGACACCGGCTCCAAGATGGACGAAGTGATTTTCGAAGAGTTCAAGGCGACGGGCAACATGGAATTGCACCTGGACCGGCGGCTCGTGGATCGGCGCGTGTGGCCGGCCATCGAGATCAGCCGCAGCGGCACGCGACGCGAGGAATTGCTGCTCGATCCGAAAGAGCTGGAGCTCGTGTATCGGCTCCGCCGCGTCCTGAGCGACCTGAACCCGGTAGAGGCGGTCGAGCTGCTCAAGAGCCGGCTGGCCAAGACACGGACGAACGCCGAGTTCCTCATGACCATGAACCTGGATTAACGGGTCCGCTGTCGGCAAGGAGCGGTGGTTCACCTCGCTCTTTACAGGGGACCTTCCTACGATTACCATACCATCCGGCAGACACGTGTCTGCCGGATTTTTTTTGCACGGCAGTTGAGTTGGATGCGCGATGACGGAACAATTGTCCAAGGTCTACGATCCCAAGACAGTCGAGCAGCAGGTCAACGAGCTTTGGCTGTCGAAGTCCTATTTTCACGCCGACCCTTCCCGCGTCAGCGCGGGACGCAAGCCGTTCACGATCGTCATCCCCCCGCCGAACGTGACGGCCCCGCTGCACCTGGGCCACGCCCTGAACAATACGCTCCAGGACATCCTGATCCGCTTTCGCCGGATGGAGCAGTACGAAACGCTCTGGATGCCCGGCACGGACCACGCCGGCATCGCGACGCAGACGGTGGTCGAGAAACGCATCCTCGCGGAGGAAGGCAAACGCCGCACGGACTTCCCGCGGGAGGAGTTCGTCAAGCGCATTCAGGCCTGGAAGGACGAGTACGAAGCGACCATCCTGAGCCAGCTCAGGGCGATGGGCTGCTCCTGCGACTGGGAGCGAACGCGGTTCACGATGGACGAAGTCTGCGCCCGGGCGGTCCGGGCCACCTTCTTCAAGCTCTTCCAAGATGGCCTGATCTATCGCGGCAAGCGGCTCGTCAACTGGGACCCGGCCACGCAAACCGTTCTCGCCGACGACGAAGTCGAGCACGAGACGATCCAGGGCTTCTTCTGGTATTTGAAATACCCGCTCGTCGAGCCGGTCGAGATCGAGGGTCAGCGCGTCGAGCACGTCACCGTCGCGACGACACGGCCCGAGACCATGCTCGGCGATACCGCCGTCGCCATGAACCCCGCCGACCCGCGGGCCAAGTACCTGGTGGCAAGCAAGTCTGCCTGCCGATTGTCGGCCGCGTCATCCCGATCATCGCCGATGAGCACGTCGTGCTGCCGAATCCCCAAAGCGAGGATGAGAAGGCGCGTTTCTCCACCGGCTTCCTGAAGGTCACGCCGGCCCACGACCCGGACGACTGGGAGATCGGCAAGCGGCACAATCTGCCCGTCATCAACATCATGGCGCCGGATGGCTCGATCAGCGACAAGTACGGCTGGCAGGATGCGACCACGCCTGAGTCGCGAACCTGCTCGGCATGGATCGGTTCGAGGCCCGCGAGGCCGTCGTGGACTGGTTCCGCCAGGAGAATCTGCTGGAGGAAGTCCGCGACTACGCCCATGAGGTCGGCCACAGCTACCGCAGCCATGTCCCCATCGAGCCGTACCTGTCCGACCAGTGGTACGTTGCGGTCAAGCAGCCCATCCTCCATCTTGGCTCAGAAGTTCGGCCAAGGCTTGATCGAAGGAACGGATGTGCCGGTCAATTCCCTGGCCGGACTGGCGTTCAAGCCCCTGCTCGACGGCCGGCTGCGATTCATCCCGGAGCGATACGCCAAGACCTACCAGACGTGGCTGGAGAACCTGCGCGATTGGCCGATCTGCGCCAGCTCTGGTGGGGCCACAGGATCCCGGTCTGGTCAAGAGTCTGCACACGAAGGATGAGCCCGATCGCACGAAGAAAGAGCGATAAGACTGAGGACTCTACTCGGAGCCGTTGAGGTCCACGGATCAGTACTCGGTGGAGGTTCAATATCGAGACGGACGAAGGGACCGGATACGCCTATCATCTGCGTCCGCGCCGGGATACACGAGGACGTCGAGAAGAGCTCTCGGAGACATGAGGTTGGACACGCGAGACACCGACGTGCTCGATACGTGGTTCTCGTCGGCTTTGTGGCCGTTCAGCACGCTGGGCTGGCCGGAGGATACGCCGGACGCTCAGAGACGTTCTATCCGGGCGACGTGCTGTGCACGGCCCGCGAGATCATCACGCTGTGGGTCTCCCGCATGGTGATGATGGGGCAGTATTGCGCAGGCGATATCCCCTTCCGCGACGTCTACATCCACGCCATGATCCAGGACGGCGAAGGCCGCAAGATGTCCAAGAGCCTCGGCAACGGCATCGACCCGCTGATCGCCATCGACAGCCACGGCGCCGACGCGATGCGGTTCACGCTGGCCAGCATGACAACGGACACGCAGGATATCCGGATGCCCGTCGAGAGCATGACGCTGCCCGACGGCCGCCAGGCCAACACCTCGCCCAAGTTCGACGTCGGCCGCAACTTCTGCAACAAGCTCTGGAATGCCTCGCGGTTTGCCCTGATGAATCTGGAGGGTCTCGATCCGGCCGGCTTCGACGCGGCGCAAGATGGATATCGCCGACCGCTGGATCCTGTCGCGACTGGCGACCACCCGCGACGAGGTCACCGAGTCGCTCGATGCCTTCAAGTTCAGCGAGCCGCTTGGGCAGTTGTATCACTTCTTCTGGAACGACTTCTGCGACTGGTACCTCGAATGGGTCAAGCCCCGCATGAGGGACGAGCAGAGCAAAGCGACGGCCCAGAACGTCCTGGCCTTCGTTCTCGATCGCACCTTGCGGCTGCTGCACCCGTTCGTCCCGTTCATCACCGAGGGCATTTACCAGAACCTCAACGAGATGGCCCCGGTGCGCGGACTTCAGGGCCTCGTCGCCGGCCGATCGGGCGGAGGCGCTCACGGTCGCCCAACTGGCCCGCGCAGCTCGGACAACATGAAAGCACCTGAAATCGAGGAGCAGATTCGACTCGTCCAGGAGGTCGTCCGCGCGATTCGCGACATCCGAAACAAGTACAACCTGGCGCCGAGCGCGAAGCTCACGGCTTCGGTCAGTGCGGTCCAGAGCGTGGGCCGACTGTGCTGACGGCCAATCGCGGGCTGATCTGCCAATTGGCGGGCTTGGGCGATCTCCACATTGCCGAGAACCTGGCCAAGCCGAACAATGCCGCCACGGCCATAGTAGAAGGCATGCAGATATACGTCCATAACGTGATCGATCCCCAGGCGGAGCGTGCCCGCTTGGAAAAACAGAAGCAGGAGATCGAGCAGGCGATCAAGCCCGTGGAGGGCAAGCTGGCCAATGCGAATTTCGTGGCCAAGGCCAAGCCGGAAGTGGTGGCCCAGGCCCGTGACAAGCTCCAGCAGCTTCAGGAACAACGGCGGGCCATCCAGAAGCACTTGGACGAACTCGAAAGCTGATCCAGCGAGGGAACCGACATGGAAGTGGAAGTGGAATTGTCGCGCATCATTATCAACGAGACTTCCGACCAGCAAGTGATCGTTCTGAAGGAGCGCAACGGCACGCGCGGGTTCCCCATCGTGATCGGCATCGTGGAGATTTTCGCCATCGACCGCCGGCTCAAAGGGATCAAGCCGCCCCGGCCTATGACGCACGATCTACTGGCCAATATCATCGACGGTCTCGGGGCCCGGGTCGACCGCATCGTGATCGACGACCTCCGCAACCACACCTTCTATGCCAAGATCCATCTGAGCATCGACGGCCGTAGCGTCCAGGTGGATTCGCGTCCCTCCGACGCCATCGCGCTGTGTGCCGCCCTCGACGCCCCTATTTTTGTGGCGGAACACGTGTTCGATCTGACGAATCAGTGAGCAGAGTCGCGACGAGCAGCAGCCCGACGGCGACGCACAGCATCGAATCCGCCACGTTGAACGTGTGCCAGTGCCGGCCGGGCCAGTAGACGACGTCGATGAAGTCCCGCACCAGCCCCCCGTTGAAAAGCCGGTCCCAAAGGTTGCCGCTGACGCCCGCCGCAAAGAGCCCCAGGGAGACTTGAATGAGCCGCTGCCGGGCCGCGGCAAGGAAGAAGATACCGAAGATGGCGAGAAGGGCAATCACCGAGACGCCAACCAGGAAAGCCGGCTGACCGGGGAGAATGCCAAACGCCGCCCCCGGGTTCAGGGCCAGGCGGAACGAGAGAATCCCGTCGAGAATCTCCGCGACTTGGCCTGGTTTGTACTCCAGCCAGGCGAAAACGGCCCGCTTCGTCCCCAGATCCACCGCCAAGCCGGCCAAGAGAATGGGCCAGAAAGATCAAATGCCCAACGAGGTCCGGAAGCTCCACCTTGTAGCGGTCTCCCAGCCGGGTGTTTGCGACGGTCTGCACAGTCCTATCTTGATTGCCCGTGTCCATGGCTCTAATAGCTTAACTCCTGCAAGGGATTCTGCAACGTTGAATGCTCACGAATCAGTTTCTCCAGCACGGCCCGCTTCGGCTGATCGGGCTTGATGACCAAGGAACGCCGCCAGTGGCGAACGGCCTCGGCCTCCAAGCGGGCGTCTCCGGTCTGGCGGGCCTTCAACATCAAGGCGACCCCCAAGCCGCGCTGGGCCTCCCAGTCTTTGCCATCGAGATCCACCGATTTTTGATACATCTGCATGGCCTGCTCGACATCGCCGAGCTTGATCAGACAGTAGCCCAGATCGCGAAATACGCTGCCATCTTCCGGCCGCCGCTGCGCCACCGAGAGTCAAGACCTGTCGGGCCCTGTCGTACTGCCCTGCCTTTATGTAAGCTACGCCCAGAGGCCGCAGCACGTTCGGATCATCGCCGGCCACCGTCAGCAACCGCCGATAGGCCCCGATGGCCTGCTCGTAGTCCTTCAGGGCCTCATACGCACGCGCCAGCAGCGACAAAGCCTCTCTCGGATTGCCCCCCGCCTTCTCGGCCAATTCACAATAAGTCAGTGATTTCGTAGGCTCCCCGGCCTTGAGGTAACACTCGGCCGCGCCTTTGACGGCTTCGAAGTTCTTCGAGTCCAGCTCGGCCGCCCGGGCAAACGTCTCGGCCGCCTGGGCGTCTTGGCCCAACAACACGCGAATTCTGGCCAGATTCAGATGGTCTTCGACCGACCAGGGAGCCAATTTCGCGGCCTGCTCGAACGCCGCCAGGGCTTTGTCTCGATCCCCCAGGGCCTGGTAGGCTTTGCCCAATTCCGCGTACGCCAGGGCAAAACCGGGGTCCGCCGCCAGCACGGCCTTGAGTTTGTCGACGGCCAACTCATCTTGCCCCAGTTCACGCAGCGCCACGGCATCCAAGTACAAATCCGTCGGCGGTTTCTTCTGCGAACAGCCCCCCAACAAGCCCAGCACCAGCATCGCGATGAGGAACCCCAAACGCAGAATGTCGCGTTTGGAAACCCTGCTTCCCGCTGCTATGAATACCCTGTTCTTTCTCTGGGACACCAACAGGCCGCCTTTCTTCACGCCAGAGGTGATGCTCGGACATATCCGCGTCCGCCCTTGTCCTTGTCGATAGGTGGATTATACCAGGGGCCTCGGCCGGGCAAAAGCCGTTGAAGAGAGTTTCAAGTGTGAAGTGGCCCGTTGGAAGCTTCCCCTTCCGTTTCGCCCTTGACACCTCAAAGTTCACACTTGAAACTTCAAACTTCAAAGGGAAGGCTGCGCTGCCGCGAACAGCAGGTATTTGACAGCCTCCGCCCCCGGCTATATGATAGCAAACCCTTGGAGTACCCGACGGGACCGCTTCTGCGTCCCGCTCTTAATCGCGACTGTTTGAAAGGCACGTTCCACATGGCAAAAGAGAAGATTGCGCCGAAGAAAAGGCCTTGCGTTCTGATCATCCGCGACGGCTGGGGTTATAACCCGGACCCGAAGGAGGACCCGTATAACTCGATCAAGCGGGCCCACGTCCCCGTGGATACCATGCTGATGAAGGAATATCCGAACTGCCTGATCCACACCTATGGCGAATACGTCGGTCTGCCGGACGGCACGATGGGCAACAGTGAGGTCGGCCACCAGAATATCGGGGCCGGGCGAGTCGTGCCCCAGGAGTCGGTCCGATTGACGCACGCTGTCCGCGACGGCTCGTTCTTCAAGAATGAGCAGTTCCTGAAGATGGTCGATTTCGTCAAGAAGCATCAGGGCAAGGTCCACTTCATGGGCCTGTGCAGCGACATCGGCGTGCATTCCCTCCTCGGGCACCTCTACGGCCTCCTGGAGTTGGCCAAAGGCAACGGCTTGAAGGATGTTTTCATCCACGCCTTTACGGACGGCCGCGATTCCCCGCCCGATAGCGGCCTGGGATACGTCACCGACGTGGAGAAGAAGGCCGCCGAGATCGGCGTAGGCAAGATCGCCACCGTGATGGGCCGGTTCTACGCGATGGACCGGGACAGCCGCTGGGACCGCGTGCAGAAGGCCTACGAGTGCCTGCGGTTCGGCAAAGGACTCAAGGCCCGCAGCGCCACGGAAGCGATCAAGGATAGCTACAGCAAGAAGGTCACCGACGAGTTCGTCGAGCCGACGGCCATTGTCAACGAGAACAACGAGCCGATCGCCACCATCACCGACGGCGACGGTGTCGTCTTCTTCAACTTCCGGGGCGACC
The DNA here is from genome assembly GCA_963750205.1 of uncultured Planctomycetota bacterium. GTDB lineage: Bacteria > Planctomycetota > Phycisphaerae > Sedimentisphaerales > Anaerobacaceae > PLanc-01. Next base: position 21,087 of record CAVVRJ010000002.1, on the reverse strand, counting down.
GGCCCCGGGAGATCACCCGAGCCTTCGTGGACCCGGCCTTCAAGGAGTTTCCGCGGACGACCAAGCCGGACGTCTATTTCGTCTGCATGACCGAGTACGATGCGTCGATCCCGGCGCCGGTAGCTTTCACCAAGCCGCCGAAGATGAAGAACATCCTCGCCGCGTACTGGAGCTCGCTCGGGATCAAGGAGTTCCGCTGCGCCGAGACGGAGAAGTATGCCCACGTGACGTTCTTCTTCAACGACTACACGGAAAAGCCCTTCAAAGGCGAGGACCGGCAGATCGTCCCCTCGCCCAAGGTCAGAACTTACGACCTCAAGCCCGAGATGAGCGCCTACGAGGTCGCCAACGTCATGCTCGAGCGACTGGACTCCAACAAGTACGACGTGATGGTGGTGAACTTCGCCAACCCGGACATGGTGGGCCACACCGGCGACCTGACCGCGTCGATCAAGGCCGCCGAGACAGTCGATGAGTGCGTGGGCAAGATTCTCGACAAGGTCAAGAGCATGGGCGGCGCCGCGATCGTCACCGCCGATCACGGCAACTTCGAGAAGATGATCGACGGCTCGCCCGACAACCCGCACACGGCCCATACCGTGGGCGACGTGCCGCTGATCGTCTTCGACGACCGGTACCAGGGCAGAAAGCTGCGGGAAGGAGGCACGCTGGCCGACATCGGGCCGACGCTCCTGGAGATGATGGGCCTGCCCCAGCCTCCGGAGATGACCGGCCGCAGCTTGCTGCCAGCTGACATGATGGGAATCTGACCGATGGTCACACAGGTAGGGTCGCGTGGTTAAGAACCCACCCTACGAACCGGCCACGCACCATTTTGCGATCAGGACTGTATCACGTTTATGGGTCGAATCGTCCAGCTTGATCGGAACATGGTAAACCTGATCGCCGCCGGCGAGGTCATCGAGCGGCCGGCGAGCGTGATCAAGGAATTGGTCGAGAACAGCATCGATGCAGGGGCCACGCAGATCACCGTGGCCATCGAAGACGGCGGCCGCAAGCTCATCTCCATCGTCGATGACGGCTCCGGCATGGATGCGGAGGATCTGGCCAACGCCTTCGAATCCCACGCGACCAGCAAGATCAAGAGTGTCGAGGACCTGCACCGGATCTCCACGCTCGGCTTTCGCGGCGAGGCCCTGGCCAGCATCGCCTCCGTGGCTCGCGTCCGGGCGGTCAGTCGAACGCGGGAGTCCGACCAGGCGCACTGCCTTGAGATCGACTGCGGTGACAAAGGCCCCGTCAGTCCGTGCAGCGGCGCCGTCGGTACGACGATCGAGGTCCGGGACCTCTTCTATAAGACGCCGGCCCGGCGCAAGTTTCTGCGGACCGCCAACACGGAGCTCGGCCATGTCAGTGAGCAGTTCGCGCGCATCGCCCTGCCCCAGGCACACCTGGACTTGACGTTGCTCCACAACGGCCGGGAGTTGTACCGGCTGACCAAGACGGCCAGCCTTAAGGAGCGGGTCGGGCAGCTCTTTCCCATGCTGGCCTGTGCGCCCGGCGACCTGATCGAAACGCAAAGCGACGAGAAGGGTATCCGCATCCACGCCCTGCTCGGCCGGCCGAGCGTGTCCCGCACCAGCAACCAATTCCAGTACACCTTCCTGAACGGCCGGTTCATCCGCGACAAGTTCATCTCGCATGCCATCAAGGAAGCCTACCGGGGCATGATGGAGGCGAATCGGTTCCCCGTGGTCTTTCTCTTCATCGAGATGCCTTTCGACGACTATGACGTGAACGTGCATCCGACAAAGATCGAGGTGCGGTTCTACAATGCCAACCTGGTCCACTCGCAGGTCCTGGGCGTATTACGAGAGCAGTTGCTCGGCACCGACCTCAACCTGCCGGTCCAACTACCGGCCGAGGTTCTGCCCGGCGACGAGATGGGCGGCCAGAAAGCCCGCCGACAACAAATTGCAGATGCGATGGCGGAGTTCTTCAAAAAGCACCGGCCCGCCCAGCAACAACAGTTCGACTTGCGTATCGAGAGTAGCGCGGGCCCCCGGGGGGCTGCGCGGCGCGAGATAACGGCCGAAAGGTCCGAACCCGTCCCTACGCCTTCGCTTTCGGAGAAACAAGTATATCCAGATTCACGACAGCTATATCGTCGAGCAAACACAAGACGGCTTCGTGATCATCGATCAGCACGCCCTGCACGAGCGGATGCTCTACGAGACCCTGCAGCACCGCACACAACGGGACAACCTCGAATCGCAGCGGCTCCTGCTGCCGGAGAGCTTCGAGGTAACGGACGCCCAGGCGGGCGCGATCGAAGGCCATGCCGATTTGTTGACGCAGTTGGGAATCGAGCTGACGCCGTTCGGCCCGAGGGTCTATGCCGTCCAGACCTTCCCCACCCTGCTGGCAAGCGTTCCCGCCGGTCGAGTTCGTCCGGGATCTGATCGACCTGCTCGTCGAGCGGGGCGACGCAGTGGCGAAGCAGGACCTGCTCAATGACATCCTGAGCATGGCCGCCTGCAAGGCGGCCATCAAGGCGGGCCACAGACTCACCGACAGCGAAATCGAGGAGCTTCTCGCCGAACGCCAGCGTTTCGACTCCACGAGCCGCTGCCCCCACGGGCGGCCGACGACGATTCGATTCTCGATCGGTGAGCTGGAGAAACAGTTCAAGAGGACCTGATGGGCAGATGGTGGCTCTTATTGGCGGCGCTGGTGCTGTGGCTCGCGGGCGGATATACGTTGCTCAAGCCTGCCACGGTAGACGCACGCGGGGCAGAAAGGGGAGTGTCCCTTTTTCCTTCGCGCATCGTTTCCATGGCGCCGAATCTGACCGAGATCCTGTTCGCCCTGGGCCTCGACGCGAGGATCGTCGGCGTGACCCAGGACAGTGATTACCCCCCTGCCGCTCTGGACAAGCCGAGGGTCGGCACGTTCTGGCAGCCGAACATCGAGGCGATCATCGCGTCCAAGCCCGATCTGGTCGTGACCTTGGCCTTCGAGCAGCAGAAGGAACTCGCCCGCCGACTCCAGCGGATCGGTTACAAGTGCCTGACGGTGAATATTGAGAAGATCGAGGATTTCTTCCAAGCCATTGCGGCTCTCGGCGTCGCGACCGCTGCCGATCAGCAGGCCCAGGAATTGTCCCACAGGATCAACACGCAGATACGCCGCTTCCAGGAGGCAACGGCCGGTCTGCCCCGCGTGAAGGTCCTCTGGGTCGTGCAAAGGGAGCCGCTGCGCATCGCCCCGCGGGACACCTTCATCAACGAGATGATCGAGCTGGCCGGTGGCGAGAATGCCGTCGGTCCGAGCCTCCATAACTACCCGCCCATCGGGGCCGAGCAGGTGATCGCCGTTGCACCGGAGGCCATCATCGAGCCCGTCATGGTGCAGGGACCACCCCAAGAGCAACAGCGTCAGGCGCTGGCTTACTGGCAAAAGTTCACGAATGTCCCGGCCGTCGTCAGCCAGCGGATTTATGTAATTGACGGCGATGTGGTCTCCCGGCCGGGGCCGCGACTGCCCGAAGGAATCGAAACCATCGCGAAGTGCCTTCGACCGGAGCTCTTCGGAGACTAAGACTGTGCATTCGGCCCTCTCACCGCGAACACTGCTGATCAGGACCGCTGCGGCCGCCGCGCTGCTCGTTCTGGTCATGCTCCTGTGCTCGTTGGTCGGCCCCCAGGCCATTTCCCTGAAAGCGGCTTTAGGCACGCCGACAAATCCCGCCGCGCCCAATCCCGACTACGAGATCTTCGTTCGCATCCGAGTGCCACGCATTATTCTGGCGGCCTTGGTAGGAGCCGCTTTGGCCAGTGCGGGAGTGGTCTTCCAGGCGCTGCTCCGTAATCCGCTGGCCGACCCTTACATTCTCGGCATTTCCAGCGGCGCCGGTCTGGGCGCGATGCTCGCTATCCTCAGCGGGATCGGCTGGACTCTGTGGGGCCGCTCGCCCGTGGCGATATTTGCCTTTGTCGGGGCCCTCGGGACGATCTGGCTGGTGTGGGGCCTCGGCCGCATCACCGGCAAGTACCACGTCACCGGCCTGCTTCTGGCCGGTGTCGTTGTCAATGCCTTCCTCTCGGCGATGATCATGTTCCTGACCTCCGTCGCCAAAAGCCAGCAGCTTTTTGCGACGATCTTCTGGCTGATGGGCAATATGACGGAAGAGGATTTCCTCGTCCTCTGGGTCGGCGGCGGTTGCATCGTGGCGGGGATCGTCGGCCTGTTTTTCCTCAGCCCGCAGCTCAACATCATCAGCGTCGGCTATCATGACGCCAGCAGCGTCGGCGTGCCGGTAGCAAGGATCGAGTTGGCCGCCTTCGCCATCTCGGCGTTCATTACGGCGGTGGCCGTCAGCCTCAGCGGGCTTATCGGCTTCGTCGGCCTCATCATCCCGCACGCGGTGCGACTGGTCTTCGGACCGGACCACCGCCAATTGCTGCCCTTGAGTGCTCTGGCGGGCGCCATGTTCCTGGTCGTCGCCGACACGGTCGCCCGCATCATCGTGGCACCGGCCCAACTGCCCGTCGGGGTCATCACCGCCCTTATGGGTGGCCCCTTCTTCCTGGTCCTTCTGGTCAAGTACAGCAGAAAGGTGTACTGGTGGGCGGCATGACTGCGGCGATACAGGCAGAGCATGTAACGTTTGGCTACGACCGGGAGAAGCCCGTCCTGCGGGATGTCAGCTTTGAAGTGCGAGACGGGACCTTCCTGGCTATCGTAGGCCCGAACGGGGCCGGCAAGAGCACTTTGCTCAATCTCCTGGCCGGCCAGTTCCAACCGCAATCCGGCGCAGTCCTCCTGCAGGGCGCAAGCCTGCGGTCCAGCCGCGTGCAGGATATCGCCCGAAAAGTGGCCGTGGTCCGACAGGAGTTCATCCCCGCTTTCGGGTTTTCCGTCCTCGAGACGGTCCTGATGGCCCGAACGCTTTACTATGGCCGCCTGGGGTTTGAGAGCAATGCCGACCGAGAGATCGTGGAACAAGCGATGGAGCTCACAGATACCATCCAATTCGCCGCTCGACCGCTGGCCAGTCTCAGCGCCGGCGAGCGGCAACGAGTCTTCCTTGCCAGAGGGCTGGCCCAGGATACGCCGATCCTGCTGCTCGACGAGCCAACCTCCTTCCTGGACTGGAAGCACCAGATCAAGATCTACGACCTGCTGAAAACCATCCAGATCGAGAAAGGCATCACCATCGTTGCCATCACTCACGACCTCAATCTGGCAGCCCAGTATTGCGGCGAGACGCTATTGTTGTGCCCGCTTGGTGCTCCGCCGGCCGGATACCGTTCCTACCACATCGGCAAGACCCCCGAGGTCCTCACGCCGGAAGAGATCGAACGCGTCTTCGACGTCCGCGTATTCTCAGCAGTAGCAGGCGGTGAAAGGTTCTGGATTCCTTTGGGAACGAGAACACCAAACCCGAGCCGTCCCGGCCCAGCCTTATGAACAGCCTCGTTCCGGCATCGGTAAGTCCTTTAATGTCAATAAGTTACAGAGCACGTGAATACGGGGTGCAGCAGCGCAACGGTACATTTTGAGCTTCTGCGCAGTGTTCGACCATCAAATTGGACTACCAAGGCAAGCGGATTGGTGGTATAATACGTGGCTCTATAGGTTTGGCCATACTATAATGTACCTGAGGTGAATATAAGTGGCAGAGAAACGCAAGAAAACACTCAAGACGGATGAGGAACAGACGCCGAAGCCCCGCCTCAGCCCGGCGGACCTGGCGCACTATAAGGAACTGTTGCTGCAAAAGCGAAGGGAGATTTTGGGCAATGTCTCCGAGATCGAAGGCGAGGCGTTGCGGAAATCCCGGCTCGACGCCAGCGGCGATCTGTCCAGCATGCCCATCCATATGGCCGATCTCGGCACGGACAACTTTGACCAGGAGTTCTCCCTGGAACTGATGGACGGCGAACGCCGGCTTCTCACCGAGATTGAGGAGGCGCTGCATCGAATCGACGCAGGGACCTACGGGATCTGTGAAGGTACGGGCAAACCGATCACCAAAGCGCGGCTGGACGCTCAGCCCTGGGCGCGCTATTCCGTCGAGTATGCCAAGCAGATCGAAGAAGGGCGCGTGAAAGAAGGTCAATAGGCATCGTGCCGGATCGCACGGGCCATTGTTATCGTTTGCGCAGTGGGCTCATGGGGAACGGCAGGGGCCGTGTAGATGCCGATGAACAAAAGGCGAGACCCAACGAATTCCAGTGTGGCCCGGCCGTATTTGCAGTTTATGTGTCCGACCTGTAAGCACCTCGTGCGCGTTTTGCAGAAAGACCCCTCGAAACTGCCGCAGTTCTTTCCCTTTTGCTCCCAGCGCTGCAAGCTGATCGACTTGGGAGGCTGGCTCGATGCCGACTACCGGATTGTCGGCAAGACCGACGAAGAAGCGGAGCCGCCCACCGAGAAGCCCCCCTCTGCCGAAGATGCGGACTCACCTCCGTAGCGGCGTTGAGCAAAATCCTGTAGACTCCACGCCCAATTCATAGTATCATGCTGTCGTTTGCACGGCCATTCAAGGTCAGGATGATGCCAAATCGTGCATAGGGAAGGAGACGGTATGGTCGACGAAAAGCCCGCATTACCCTTCGGCAGCTTTCTGTTCCCCAGGATCTTCCAAGCCTTTCGCATGTCGATTCAGCCGTCCAAGCTGGCTATCGCTTTCGCCGCCGTGACGATGATCAGTATAGTCGGTGGCATCATGGATTTGAGCCGGACCGTCATCGTCGACTTGGGTTATACTCGTGCGCCTCTCCGGGACGGCTGCGGCCCTCCCCAAGAGTCGAGGCATCACCGAACTGGACATTTACCTGCAGCCCGATGCCAGCCTGAAGCAGAACTTCATCGAATCGAGAAAGGCTTTCACCGGGCCGGCGAATCGGACCGGGGTCTTCCGTACGCTCTGGCATTTCGGCGACAATGAGTTCCACGATGGCGTGTACGCGATCCTTTCGGGAGATGTCTCCGGCGCAGCTCATAGTGTCACCAACGGTGTCAATGCCTTGGCTTGGGCTTTCCGATGGCACACCATTTATAGCATCCTCTTTTTCGCCATCACCCTCATCGTCTTGGCCGTGGCCGGCGGCGCCATCTGCCGGATCGCCGCGCTGCAATTCGCGCAGGCCGAGAGACTCAGCCTCCGGCAAGCCGTTCAGTTCGCTCTGCAAAGACCCCTCAGTCTCCTCGGAGGCCCCCTCGGGCCGATCATCTTGATCGTGGTCTTCGGTCTGCCGATCATCCTTCTGGGTTTGATCGGCAATGTTCCGTGGATCGGAGAGATGGTGACAGGTCTGTTTCTTCTGCCGGCGTTTGTCGCCGCGTGCGCCGCCACCATTCTTCTGATCGGCGCGGCCGCCGGCCTGGGGCTGATGTTTCCCGCCGTCGCCTATGACGACTCGGACAGTTTTGACGCGATCAACCACTCCCTCAGCTACGTCTACGCCAAGCCCTGGCACATGGCCTTCTATTCGATCATTGCTATCATCTACGGCGCTATCTGCTACGTCTTCGTGCGTCTCTTCGGCTTTCTCCTGCTGTTGGTCACGTATCGCTTCCTGGAGGTCGGCTTTGTTCAGCAGAATGAGAAACTCTACGCGCTCTGGCCGGAGCCAACCTTCGCCACCTTCCTCGGATCGGCCAGCGTTCTGCCGGAGGCTGGGTCTCTATGGCTCGGGGCCCTGCTCATCCGCTTCTGGGTGCTGTTTGTCATTGGCCTGCTGGCCGCCTTCCTCATCAGCTTCTACTTTTCGGCCAACACGATCATCTATGCGCTGATGCGTCGCGGCGTGGATGGGACTCCTTTGGAAGAGGTCTATACCAACCCCGGTGAAGCATCGGCGGAGCCGTCGCGCGGCGGCCTCGCGCCGGAAGCGAGTGTCCCTGCGCCGGCCACGGAAATGAACGGCGGATCGGAACAGACCTTAAAAACGTCCGAATAGAAACGCGGGTGCGCAGGTGAAAAGGTGGGGAGCGGAGACCGTCGCAAGCCACTCTCACCTGGCGCGGCGGTGGCGGACTCAACCGCTTTACGCCTTGTGCCGATAATACTGTATGTCCGATCGACTCCGTCATTTGGGTTTTCTGCTGACTTTCCGCAAGCCCCTGATCATCCTGGCTCACATCGCCGCCTTTGCCGCCTCGTTGGTGTTCTCGTTCCTGGTCGCCAACAATATGCAGTTCCGGCGGGACTGGCTGGTCGGGCAATACCCGTTCTTTCTGCTTCTCTTCCTGGCCGTCAAGATCCCCGTGTTCGGGCTCTTCCAGCAATATCGCGGCTGGTGGCGCTATGTTGGTATCTCCGATCTCCTCGGCATCCTGCGGGCCGCCCTGGTCAGCACGCTCCTCATCGTCACGGTCTGGTTCGCCGTGCTCTTGCAGATCGCCGCGATCCGTCGTGCCGCTGCCCCCGCCCTTGCCGCCGTCAGCCAAGGCGTCTTCATGGCGGACCTGTTCGGCACGATCCTGCTGCCGGCGGGTCTGCGGATGATCATTCGCCTCTACCACGAGGAATTTCGCACCACCGAGAGCCGCCGGCTCAAGCGGTTCCTGATCGTGGGCGCCGGCAACGCGGGCGAGGCCCTGCTCCGCGAGATCCTCCGCATGCCGGTCGTCGAATACGAGACCACCGGTTTCATCGATGACGATCTGGTCAAGCAGGACATCCATATCCACGGCATTCCCGTGCTGGGAACGGTCGAGGAGTTACCGAGGATCTGTGCCGACCGCAGCATCGAGGAGATTGCCATTGCCATGCCCTCGGCCACGCGGCAGCAGCTTCGCCGGGTGATCCAGGTGTGCGAGGGCACCAAGATCCGCTTTCGCACCGTCCCGTCCATCACGGACATCGCCTCCGGCAAGCTCCGCGTCTCCCAGATCCGTGACGTCGATATCAACGACTTGCTGGGCCGGGAGGTCGTCCACCTCGATCTCGACCTGATCCAGGCGTTCGCCCGGGACAAAACCATTCTGGTCACCGGCGCCGGCGGGTCTATCGGCTCGGAAATGTGCCGCCAGATCGGCCACTTCGAGCCAAAGTTGCTGCTGCTGGTGGAGCAGGCGGAGAATCCCCTTTTCTACATCGAGCGGGACCTGCGCCGCCAGTTCTCCAAGCTGGCGACCCAGCCGCTGATTTGCGACATCACGGACCGGACCCGCGTGGAAGCCATCTTTGGCCAATATCGACCCCAGGTCGTGATTCACGCCGCCGCCCACAAGCACGTCCCGCTGATGGAGCTCAATCCCGGCGAGGCCATCAAGAACAACGTCCTCGGGACCCAGACGGTCGCCGATGCCGCGGACCAGCATGGCGTAACGAATTTCGTCATGATCAGCACCGACAAGGCTGTCAACCCGACGAGCATCATGGGCTCCTCCAAGCGCATCGCGGAGATGTATATCCAGGACCTCGGCCGGACGAGCAGGACCCAGTTTGTCACTGTCCGGTTTGGCAACGTGCTCGGCTCCGAAGGCTCCGTGGTCCCCATCTTCAAAAAGCAGATCGACGCCGGCGGGCCGGTCACGATCACGCACCCCGAGATGCAGCGTTACTTCATGACCATTCCCGAGGCCAGTCAGCTTGTGCTCCAGGCCGCCGGCATGGGCAAAGGCGGCGAGATCTTCATCCTCGATATGGGCGAGCCGGTCAAGATCGTGGACTTAGCCAATATGCTCATCACCCTCAGCGGCTTGCGTCCCGGAGAGGACATCGAGATCGTCTTCACCGGCCCCCGTCCCGGCGAGAAACTCTTCGAGGAACTGCGGATCGAAGGCGAAGACATGCAGCAGACGAGCCACCCCAAGATTCGGATCTGGAAGAACATCCCCATGGACCGCACGCGCCTCCGGGCCGCCATCAGGGACCTGATCGAGATCGCCCGACGGCAGGATTCTGCCCTCCTGACCGCCAAGATCAAAGACCTCGTGCCGGAATACGCTCCCCAGAACCACAACCTGCCTTAGAGCGTCTAACAGAAGGACAAGCGAATGGCAGAAGGGGGCTGGCATGTCATTGCGCTTGGGGCGGCCTTCGGCCGCAACCAAAAGAGGTGAAAGACGTTGCTCTTTGGGGTACGGCAGGGATCGCAAAGTCACATACCGTTTCCAAGGAGCAACGTCATGGATGCTTTTATACAACGGCACCAGGAAGATGTCATCGGGGCAGTGAGTGGTTTTGACCGGATGCGGTTTCGCGGAACGCTGAGTTCGATTTGTCACGCGGAAGGGGTGGATCGTTTCCTGGGAAGGGTGGGCGTGCGCTACGAGGATTTCAAAGGATATCTGTTGGGGTTGTCTCAGACTCTGATCGACCATGCGGAGCGGGTGGCCCAGCAGGCAGGTCGTCCTTGCGAGTACGTAGCCAGCAGCCAGGAGGATAAGCAGGCCAAGGCGCAGAAGATCGCGCAGCGGGATGGGATCACGGAAGGGCTGGTGTGTGTCCTGCGGTGTGTGGAGTCGTGCCGAAGTTTTGGCGTCTGTGATGTTTCGGGATACGGCGGCTTTGCAGCGAGTCTAGCCGGCCTTGGTGGACCATGCGATTCGACGCTTCGACAGCAAGGAAGTGCTGCGTTTTCTGGGCCGGCACACGAACTGCCGGTTCGACGGAGAAGTGGCGACCAGTTACCTGGTGCGTCCGGAAGGGGTACGCGTGCGGCATTGGCTGCAAGAGAACTCGATCAAGATGTACGACAAGCAAGGTTCGGTTCTGCGGATCGAGACGACGATCAACAAGGCCCGAAGATTTACGGTCCGGCGTATGACGACGTGGAAAGGAGTTCGTGCCCTGCGCTGGGTGCGAATGCGTCACGGCGTGGCGGACCTGGTGCGCGCGTGGAAATCAGTCGCGCCGCCAATGAGCGCTGTTTGGAGGGCTGGCCCTCGTGGATATCCCGTCGCCCGCCCGTACCTTGCTGGATGCGGTGAGTCGGCCCGTGACGAAAGACCAGCGGTCGTACCGGGGCTTGCGTCCGGTGAGCCAACCCGAAGCGGCCGTGTTTGCGGCGGTGCTCCAAGGAGAGTTTCTCCTCAAGGGCTTCACGAATCGCGACGTGCGGGAAAAACTCGAGTCCCGCCAGAGCCCCGATCCCCAGGAACGTCGTCGCCTCTCGGGGCGAACCACGCGCCGGCTGCGCTTATTGCGTGCGCACGGATTGATTCGCAAGGTCAGTGGCACCCGCTATTACCGGGTTACGCCCAAAGGTCAGCAGATCATGACGGCCGCTTTGAAACCGCGCGACGCCGACGTCGCAAAACTGGTTGCCTGAAAATGTTTGCTAAAAAAACAAGATGTTGCGCCTGAGCAATGCAGCGAAGCAATCTCCAACCCAGGCGTGAGACGGAGATTGCTTCGTCGCGGCGCTCCTCGCCATGACATATCGACGTTCACTCGGTTAGACGCGCTTAGCCCTGTGTCCGCGCAGAGCGCTTCGTCAGGTTCCGAGAAAAGCGTGTCCCCTTCTTTTTCCCTTGTGAGGGAGGCTGACTTTCGTCAAAATACTCCCACGGATGACACGAACATAGAACAGGAGAAATGACAATGTCAGAAAACAACGCGTAGAGATTTCGTGAAGGGGTGTCTGGCCGCGGGACTGGCGTTCGGAGGGTCCCGGTCTGCCCGGTCGGCCAGTCCGAACAGTGACGTGCGCCTGGCCATCATAGGGCTGGGCGGGATCGACATTCCCGGCAGCGTGGGGGGCCGGGGTCGCCAGCTCATCGACGCGTTTCTGAAGGTTCCTGGGGCCAAGATCACGGCCCTGTGCGATGTGGACAAGGCGGTGCTGGACCACGGCGTCCAGAAGATGAAGAAGGCGGACGCCACCGTCACCACCTACACCGATCTGCGTCGCGTGTTTGACGACAAGAACGTGGACGCGGTGGTCGTGGCCACGCCCAACCATTGGCACGCGCTGGCCGCCGTGTGGGCGTGCCAGGCGGGCAAAGACGTGTACGTCGAGAAGCCGCTCGCGTACAACATCTGGGAAGGGCGGCAGATTATCGCGGCGGCGCAGAAGTACGGCCGGATCGTGCAGGTGGGGACGCAGAGCCGGTCCAACCCGGCGCTGCGCGAGGCCGCCGAGTTCGTCCGCAGCGGGCAAATCGGCAAGCCGCGTTACGCCCACGTCGTCATCTACAATCCGCGCAGAGTCTCGGCAAGGTAGCCGCGCCGACGCCGGTTCCGCCCACCGTGGACTACGACTTGTGGAGCGGCCCGGCGCCCCTGGCACCGGTCCACCGCAAGCACCTGCACTACGAATGGCACTGGTTCTGGACTTGGGGCAACGGCGAGATCGGCAACAACGGGCCGCACCATTTCGACATCAGCCGCTGGATATTGGGCGTCAAAGAGCTGCCGCGCCACGCGCTGAGTATCGGCGGTCGCTTCCTGTTTGATGATGACGGCGAGACTCCCAATACCAACATTGCCCTGTTGGACTGCCAGCCCGCCCCGATCCTCTGCGAGATTCGCGGCCTGCCCGGAGACAAGAAGACCGCCGGCCTGTACCGCGGCGTAAGGGCGGGGAGCATCGTCCAATGTGAGGGCGGCTACCTGACGGCTGATACGACGGGTGCGAAGGCGTTCGATAATCAGGACAAAGAGATCAAATCGTTTGCCGATCCTCGAGCGCAGCAACGTGGAGGTCATGCATGCGACCAACTTTGTCGAGGCGGTGCGCAGCCGGGACGCCGGCCAACTCCACGCCCCGGCTCTGGAGGGGCATCTCTCCACGGCGTGCGCCCACGTGGCGAATGTCTCCTACCGGCTGGGCGCCGAATCGAGCCCCGACGCCATCCGCGCCGCGATCCAGAAGGCAGCGCCGGCGACAGGGGACGGCGAAGGAATTCGCGGATGTGTTCGAGCGCTACGAGCGCACCTGGCGGCCCACGGAGTCGCACGCAACGCTGCGCCGGGGGTCCTGGGCGTCTGGGTGACGCTGGATCCCGCCAGCGAGCGCTTCGTCGGTGCGTTGGCGGACCGGGCCAATACCCTCGCCACGCGTGAGTATCGTAAGCCCTTCGTGGTGCCCACGGTCGCCTGAGGTCTGGCCATGATTCCGTGCCTATTCTCTGTCAGTTACGCCGGGCTGTGGGGCCAGGCGGCTCTGTCGTTGCCCGATTTTCTCCGCAAGGCACAACAACTCGGCTATCCGGCGGTGATGCTGATGGCCAAACGGCCGCATCTGTCGCCGCTCGATGCGTCGGACGAAACGTTGGCCCGCTGGAAGGCGGCGTTGGCCGAGACGGGTGTTCGCTGTGCCGTGGTAGGGGCTTACACTGACTTTTCGGGGACGGGAGCGGGGGAGGTCCCGCACCTGGAAATGCAGATCGCGTATGTCGAAAGCGTGGCCCGGCTGGCGCAGGCGCTGGGGGCGCGAATTGTACGTGTCTTCACCGCCTATGAGAACGCCGCCGCGCCGTTGGCCGCAATCTGGAATCGCACGGTGACTGCCCTGCGGGAGTGTTGCGACCGGGCGGCCACCTTCGGCGTCACCATCGCCATCCAGAACCATCACGACCTGGCGGTGCACAGCGAAGTGCTGCTCGAGTTGCTCGGGGACATCGACCGCCCCAACTGCAAGGTGGGATACGACGCCTGGTCGCCGGCCCTGCGCGGCGAAGACCTGTTCGAGTCGGCCCGCCGGCTGGCCCCACATGCGGTCTGCACCACCAACGCCGACTATGTGCGTTTGCCCCGCTATCGCTACCAGCCGGAGCAGGTCAACTATGTTCCGGCCGCACCCGACTGGGTCCGCGCGGTGCCGTTCGGCGACGGCTTCATCGACTACCCGGCGTTCTTCGCCGGACTGAAGGCCGGCGGCTTCGACGGCGTGGCGACTTTCGAGATGTGCTCGCCTTTACGCGGCGGCAGCAGCCTGGAGAATCTGGACCGCTGCGCCACCCGGTATCTGGACTGGATGCGGAAGCACGGTTTCGTCGGCTCCTGAATTTGGGGCAAGCGCATTGGAAACCGGCATGGTGAACAGAAGATAGTTGGGCAAGAAAGAACGTCGAATCATGAAACGAAGGCGGTTCATCCAAACAGTGGGCGCTACGGGCGTAACGCTGTGGCTTGGTCGAACGCTGCCGGCGGGGGAAGGGCTGTTGCCGCAGGTGAAGGTCGGCCACGTGCGCCGCGTGTTTCATAACGGTGAGCACAACGCCTTCACCGATCTCGTCCGCTTTGGCGGCAAGTTCTACCTGACGTTCCGCAGTTGCCCGGACGGTCACATGGTGCATCCCACGGTGTCGATCATCATTCTCTCCAGTGCAGACGGCTTGATCTGGCGAACCCGCGCTCTGTTCCAGGAGGTTGATGGGGACGCGAACGGCAAAGTCGTGACGGCCATTTACCTGGCGGACCTAGAAATTGTCGAATGACCGCCGTATCGCCGAAAATGACGATAGGCCGCGGGAAGTCCTGGTCACTCGATGACAATGATGACACAGTGAAAAGCATGGGAAAGACCTTATGAGCAATGACAACAGTGTGACATTGACGCGGCGTCGATTCCTGACACGAGGGGCGATGGCGGCAAGTGCGGTGGCGTTGCCCTATTACATCCCGGGCTCCGCGCTGGGGCGGGGCGGAGCCGTCGCACCCAGTGCCCGTATTGTGATGGGCGGCATCGGCCTCGGCGGCCGCGGTTCCTATGATCTGGGGTACATGCTGACGGAGTCGGATGTGCAGTGGGTCGCTGTCTGTGATGTCCACCAAGGCCGGCGTGAAGCGGCCAAGAAACTCGTGGACAGTAAATACGGCACCAAGGATTGCGCCATGTACGGCGATCTGCGCGAGCTTTTGGCCGAGCGGCCGGAGGTGGAGGCTGTGTTGATTGCCACCGGCGATCGTTGGCACGCGCTGGCTTCCATTCTGGCAATGCGGGCGGGCAAGGATGTCTATTGCGAGAAGCCCGCCTGTCTCACGATGGCCCAGAGCCAGGCGGTCGTGGAGACTGCCCGCCGCTACGGCCGGGTCTATCAAACCGGTGCCCAGCGGCTCAGCGAGCCGCATCATGTGTTTGCGATCGAGATGGCCCGTTCCGGCCGGCTGGGTCCGATTCATACCGTCTACGCGGACTGCCGTTGGCGCGACGGGTTGCGTCACGACTGGTTGCCGGCCCAGCCGCAGCCGGCCAAGGAGGAACTGGACTGGGATCTCTGGCTCGGTCCTTCTCCCTGGCGGCCTTACAACGCCGGCTATGTGAATGGCGGGGGCTGGTATCATTATTATGATCTCGCCACGGATGTCGCGATGTGGGGGGCGCACACGGTGGCCCAGAGTCTCGCCGGACTCGACATGACAAACGTGTCTTCTATCGAGTTCGAGTATGCGGGACCCGATGCGACGATGGTGACACGCTTGTCCAACGGGGTAAAACTGGTTCTGTTCCGAGTCGCCGGCTCGGTTTGGGACCCGTGCCAGTATTGGCATGGGGCCTGCGGGGAGCGGTTCGATGGTCCCCGAAGGGTGGGCGGCCGCCGCCGACGGCTATTCCAGCGCCCGATGTCTCAGCGCCGGCGTTGATGAGCGAATACAAGAAGGTGCTGGCGGATTACACGGCCCGCACCCAGCGGCCCTTGAACCAGGTGCGGGATTTCCTGGACTGCATCCGGTCACGCCGGCCCACGGTGGCGAATCCGGAGGTCATGGCTCGGTCCATGAACATCTGCCTGGCCGCCGACATCTGCGAGCAATTGCAGCGCAATCTGAAGTTCGATCTGCGCAAAGCGGAGTTTGTCGGCGACCCCGAAGCCAATCGCTTGCGATCCCGCGTGATGCGTGTCCCGTACACGATCTGATTCAGCGGTGGGAAATCCCGGGTCCGGGGAGGCCGCACGATGAAGCGAACTGTTGTCTTGCTACTGCCGGTGTGTCTTGCCGGCCTCGCACGGCCGACCATGATGTGGGCCGGGACTTCGGCCACGCAAGGCTCCCCAGCGGAGATGTGGAGTGCCGAGCGATGGGCGCAGCGGTTGATGCGCCGGGGACGAGTCAAACGAAAACGCCGATGGCGGATGCCACGGCGCCGTTCTCATTTGTATTGGGTTCACAGCCGTCGTCGGCGTCATGGTCTTCCTGGACGGCGACATCCGGTGCCGAGGAGTCCTTCGCGTCGAGCCGGCGTCGATCCGCGTCGTGGCGCGATCCGAAGACGGGCCTGGAGGTCGTCGCGGAGATGGTCTGCTTCCGTGACTTTCCGGCCGTCGAGTGGGTCTTGCGGTTCAAGAACCATGGGACGGCCGATTCGCCCATTCTCGAGCAGGTCCTGCCTCTCGACGTGCGCATTGCCGCCGGCAGCCCAGGCGGATCGACACCGGTGCTGCACTATGCCAAGGGAGCTTTGTGTTGCCTGGACGATTTCGCGCCCGTGACTACGCGGCTGGCGCCGGGCACCGAGTTGCATCTGGAGCCGGGCGGCGGCCGGTCGTCGAGCGAGGTGCTGCCGTTCTTCAACCTCGACCTGGGAAACCACGGCCTCGTGTTAGGCCTCGGCTGGACGGGCGAATGGGCGGTTACGGTCCGAGCGGATGAGCGCGGCGAACTGGCCGTTCAAGCGGGAATGGCCCACACGCACTTGAAACTGCATCCGGGCGAGGAAATCCGCACGCCGCGGATTCTCGTGCTCTGTTGGGAAGGCGAGCGGCTGCGGGGCAACAACCTGCTGCGACGTTTCCTGCTGGCGCATCATCGGCCTCAGCCCAACGGCCAGCCGCTGGTGCTGCCGGTCCTGGTCGGCTCCTGGGGCGGTTCGCCGGTGACGGAGCACCTGCAGACCATCGATCGGATCGTCCGCGGCAACTGGCCCATCGGGCTCTACTGGATCGACGCCGAGTGGTTCGGCGGGGCGCCGTGGTACTCAAATCCGGGGAACTGGGACGTGCGGAAGGACCTGTATCCGCAAGGTTTCCGGCCCATCAGCGACGCCCTGCACGCATCCGGGCGAAAGCTCCTGCTGTGGTTCGAGCCGCAACGGGTTTGCCACGGCACGCCCTGGGCCCAGTTTCGGGACCGGCCCGGCTGGCTGCTGGAACTCAAGGCCGGCAATCCCCAATACCAACAGCGTAAGATGAACTGGGGTGTCCCGCACGAGGACCCGCGGTGGATTGAACGCGAGAGCCACCGCAGCCAGATTTGCGAGGGCGACATGCTGTGGAACATGGGCCAGCCGGAGGCGCGGCAGTTCCTGACCGACTGGCTGTCCGCACGGATCGTGGAGTTCGGTCTGGACTGGTACCGCGAGGACTTCAACATCGCCCCGCTGGAATACTGGCAGGGGGCCGACGCGCCCGACCGCCAGGGCCTGACGGAGATCCGTTACGTCGAGGGCCTGTACGCGATGTGGGACGAGCTCCTGCGGCGGCATCCGCACCTGGCCATCGACAACTGCGCCAGCGGCGGACGACGCATCGACTTGGAGACGATCGGGCGAGCCACCGCACTGTGGCGTACCGACTGGCCGGTGGATGCTATTCATCGCCAATGCCACACCTTTGGCCTGCTGCAGTGGGTACCCCTGAACATGAGCGATGGCGCCGTATTGAAGCTCGGAAGCGAATACGAGATGCGCAGCGCCATGACGGCCGGACTGAACGTCAAGTTGCCGCCGCAAGACGACGAGGCGTTGGCCCAGCAAGCCAAGGCGATGATCGAGCAGTACCGCAGCATTCAGAAGTACTTCTACGGCGATTTCTATCCGCTGACGCCGTACAGCCAGGCAGCCGACGCCTGGCTGGCCTACCAGCTCCACCTGCCCGATACGGACGAAGGGATCGTCGTCGCTCTGAAGCGGCCTGCCAGCACTCGCACGCAGATCACGCTGTGTCTTCAGGGGCTCAAGCCGGAGGCTTCGTACGAAGTCACCAATCTGGACACCGGTCGCAGCGACAGAGTCGCCGCCAGCCGGCTCGACCGACGCGGGTCTGGAAATCGAACTACCGCGCCAGCCCGATTCGGCGATTCTGCGCTACGGTCGGCTGGCGGTTCCTTGAGTTGTGTGCGGTGACTGGGGCCCAACTATCGCCATCGTCCCAGGCAGAACTGCTCCCGTTGTTTGCCGCCATATTTCTTGCCAGTCCGACGTGTATCTCGTAGGATTGTTGGTGATGTACGGAGACCATCGTATCGGGTGACCGTCCGGATGGAGAATGTCAGATCAAACACGTGAGATTCGGAATCGACGTGACGCAAAGCAATTGTCCGCACTGACCTCAGGAAAGGATCAACCCGTGGCAAACCAGCAGAACAAACCAGCACAAGACCAGGGCACGCCTCTGGGTCGGAGAACATTTCTGAAAGCAACGGCGGCATCGGTGGCGGTGCCCTATCTGATCCCGGCCGTCCGTCGATGGGCAACGACGGCAAGACCGCGCCCAGCAATCGGATTGTGATGGCCGGCATCGGCCTCGGCAACATGGGCGGGGGCGATCTGGAGTCGTTCCTGAATCGGGACGATGTCCAGTACGTGGCCGTGTGCGACGTCAAGAGGGATGTTCGTGACGGCAGAATGAACCATGTGAACGAGAAGTACGGCAACAAGGACTGCAAGGCCTACAGCGACTTCCGCGAAGTTATGGCACGCCGGGACATCGACGCGGTGCACTGCGCCACGCCGGACCACTGGCACGCGCTCGTCGTGATCGAGGCCTGCCGCAACGGCAAGGACATCTACTGCCAGAAGCCCGAGACCAGGACGCTCCGCGAAGGCAGGCTGATGATCAACGCCGCCCGGCGTTATAGTCGGGTCGTATCCGGCGGCAGCCAGCGGGTGCTGGAGGATTACCGGCAAGACGGTCGACGCCTGCTGGAACGGGAGCAAGGGCCTCATCAAGTCGATCAACGTGAACGTGGGCCCGTTTCCGACGGACTGCAACAAGGCCGGGGAACCCATCCCCGACGGTTTCGACTGGGACATGTGGCTGGGTCCTGCTCCCTGGGCGCCGTACCATCCCCACCGCTGCAGCGGCAGCTACAACATCGACGGCACCAGTTGGCGGTCGTTCAAGGATTACTCCGGCGGCGGCCTGACCGACTGGGGCGCCCACCATTTCGGCGGCGCGACGTTCGCCATCGATGTCCGGGAGCTGGAACCCGAGGAAGTCATCTTCCATAACGAAAACGGCCAGAAGTACGCGACCTGCCGCTATCCGAACGGCAAGCTTCTGCACCACAACTGCCCGGGCCGAGGCAACCTGGACGTGGAAGGCACGAATGAGCAGGGCCCCTCGAAGCCGGTTCCGGGTTACGCCGGAACGCGGCGGCATCTACGGGGACTTCATCGACTGCGTCAAGACGCGCAACAGGCCCTTCCGTGACATCGAGTACGCGGTCCACACCGCCTACCGTGTGCCACCTGTTCCTCATTGCCTACGAGCTGGAACGGTCGCTGAAATGGGACACGGCGAAACAACAGTTCGTGAACGACGACGAAGCCAATCGCCTTGTCGACGTTGCCCGAAGAGAGCCCTGGGTGATCTAAGAACGCGATGGTTGCGACAAGGAGACTTGATTATGACGAATAAAGAAACCCAGTTGACCTGGTGGCCCCGTGCCGCCACGCTGCCCAGACCGATGCCGCCACAGTAGACAACGCATTCAATACGCTCAAGACCTATGACTGGGGCGCAGATCGCGCGGCCTTGAACCCGATCGATCAGGCGATCGTCGCTTCGCACGGCGATGCCGCGGCACGCCAGGCGTTGGAAAAACGCTTGGTGGACGCACTGGCCGGCGGCCTCTCTCGATCCGCACAGGACTACGTGTGCCGCAAGCTGAGGGTGGTGGGCACGGCCCAGTCCGTCCCGGCCCTCGCCGCTCTTTTGCCGGCCGAGCAGACCTCGCATATCGCGCGCTACGCCCTGGAACGCATTCCGGACGAGAAGGCGGTCGAGGCGCTGCGGGACGCGCTGCCCAAGGTCAGCAACAAGCTCAAGCCGGGCCTTATCGGTTCGCTGGGCAAACGTCGCGACACCAAGAGCATTGAGGCTGATCGCGAAGTTTCTCGGCGACTCCGACATCCAGGTCGCCCAGGCCGCGGCCCAAGCGCTGGACCTGATCGGCACCCCGGCGGCGGCCCAGGAACTGAGCAGGTTCGCGAAGAAAGCCTCTGCCAATATGAAGATGCCGGTGGCCGACGCCCGCCTGATCTGTGCCGAGCAATTGGTGGCCGACGGTCAGAAGTCCGAGGCCGTAGCTCTTGTACAAAGAGCTCCAGGGCGATGACCAGCCCGCGCACGTCAAGGTCGCCGCCATGAAAGGCATGTTGACCGCTGGACCAAGAAGTAAAGCCATAGGGTACAATTGTCGCATCAGATGAGCGCATCTGGGCCCAGCCCGCTGCCGCTCCTGCCCGGACGACGCCGGTCGGCACCACGCCGTCGGACGTGGCAGGTGATGGGCAGAGAAGTCCGTGGCGACGAACGAAGGTCGCCAAGCGAGCTTTGCCTTGGAGTCTCTTGAACCGAGACTCCTACTTTCGGCCGTGCTTGGAAGCGATCAGACACACATACTTCAGGTCAATCCTGATCCCAACACCGACCACAATTCAGTACGCCGGTCTGGAGCCCATCACGGACAACACGCTCACGACCACACGCACCTTCACGGATTCCGGTGTCCTGGGCCATCACATCCGCCTCTGCGACGACGGCGACGATCACCATTGACAGCGGTGTCGTCCTTGACAGCGGTGACGTTTCTATCACCTCTGCCGCCGAGGACAAGAATGTCTACGATGACCTCGGTGCGTACTCGGATCAGGCGGTGGCCCAACTCTCGGGAACGTGGTCCGTGGATGTGTCGATGCGCGGGAAGGCAAGGCCAGTGGGTGTGGCATCCCGTTCTCCGTCAACATACAGGCTCCACCGCCGCCCATCGTAGATGCTCAACTCATAGAGGGGCATGACAGCATCCAGCGTCCGAGAGGGATCCTTGTCCTCTGGCCCGATAGGGTCATCGTTCTGGCCCATACGAACCTCCCTGCTTTTCCGTGGCTTCGATCTCCGCCCATGACGGCGCACGCCAGAGGTGGAGGAAGCCCTCTTTGCTCACGGAACCCAGAGCGTCACCCTCCGGAGAGAAGGCCGTCTGAATAAACCGTGTAA
>CAVVRJ010000001.1:0-21277 GCA_963750205.1 uncultured Planctomycetota bacterium | reverse complement strand
ACCAAGCGGTCGGGGGGCCTGGCCAGCACAGGCTCATGGGCCAGATACCGCTCTACGTCCGCCGCAAAGGCACTGCAGCCGTCGTAACGCCGCGACCGGTCCTTTCCAGGGCTTCATCACGATCCAGTCCAGATCGCCCCGGACGTCTTCCGGAGCAATCGGGCTGCAGCCGCGGTGCTTGGCCATGTCCGTCAGCGTTCGCCGAGGGTGCTCAGCTTCGTCGAGGGCTTGGCCGGCTCTTGCTCCCGGATCACCCGCTGCATCTCGATATACCCGGCCTGGCGCAGTTCTTCTTCGCTGAAGGGCGTGGTCCCGGTGAGCAGTTCGTAGAGCAACACGCCCAGGGAATAGATGTCGGTGCGGGTATCCACGTCCAGATCGCTCAATTCCGCCTGCTCCGGGCTCATGTAGCGGGCGTGCCGATGATCTGGGCGCAGCGGGTGAAGAGCGTCTTCTCCGTCAGCCGCTGGCCCGATGGCCTTGGCGATGCCGAAGTCGATGACCTTGGGCACGGGCTTGCCGTCGTGGTGCGTGACCATCACGTTGGAGGGCTTGATGTCCCGGTGGATGATGCCTTTCTGGTGGGCGTGCTGGACGGCGTGGCAGACCTGGACGAACAAGTCCAGCCGCTCCTTGGTGCTCAGGTTGTCCGGTCGCAGTATTCGGTGATGGAGACCCCCGTGACCAGTTCCATGACGAAGTAGGGTCGGCCGGTCGCGGTGGCCCCGGCGTCGAGGACCTTGGCGATGTTGGGGTGGTCCATCAGGGCCAGGGCCTGCCGCTCGGCCTCGAAGCGGGCGATCACCTGGCGGGTATCCATGCCCGGCTTGATGATCTTCAGGGCCACCTTGCGGCGGACCGGCTCCTGCTGCTCGGCCATGTAGACCACGCCCATGCCGCCTTCGCCGATCTGCTCCAGCAGCTTGTAGGGACCGATGACCGTGCCCGGAGCTTCTGTCGAACCGGACTCATCGGGTGCAACGCTCTCTCCGAAAGGCGGAGCTTCCAGGAAATCACCGGCCGCCTCGTGGGCTTGGAGCAGGGGTTCCGAACTCCGTGCGAAGCTCCGGACCGGCCCCGCAGACCTTGGGCCAGATACGCCCGGCGTTCTTCCGGGGTCCTTTTGTCCAGAGCCTCCAGGAATACCGACTTGATGTCTATGCGTTCACCCTTCATAGCCTTGACCCAATCTATCTGGCCCTCTATCACCCAATGCGAAATCCACGAACAAGAGATTGAGAAACACGAAAAGCAAAGAATTGAGAATAATCTGGGTTTCGCGGCATCGGGCCCGGAGTACCCCCTTTAGGCGGAAGAGACCAGGAGATCATCTCAAGACCGCACACCGCCATGTCATTGCGAGGGCCGCTGCGAAGCAATCTCCTACACCCATGATGAGGCTGAGATTGCTTCGTCGCTGGCGGCTCCTCGCAATGACATTGTCGTTTTGAGACGGGCTCGGATCTCGACCCGCGTGAACGCGGGACTCCAAAGCGAAGCTAAACCGAACTGTCCCCTTCCGCGATCATTCGGTGCAACCAGGCCCTGGGCGTAGGCCCAGTGACTGGCGGCGGTTTGCCCCGGGTCATGCCCTGAATCTGGGCGACCTGTTCGAGGCTGAGCCCGGCGAAATACCGCAGTTTCACGAGCTCGGCGAGCTGAGCGTCCTTCCCCGCCAATCGTGTCAGGGCCTCGTCCAAGGCAATCAGGTCCACCGACGGGCCGTCCATAACCAAGTCTGCTTCCTGGGTCTTGACGCGGTGCTGCGCCCCGCCCTGCTTGAGACTCCGCTTATGACGGGTGCTTGACCAGAATCCGGCGCATTGCCTCCGCCGCGGCGGCGAAGAAATGGCCGCGATTCTCCCAGCTTCGCGGCTGGTCCCCCTCGACCAGCCGAAGGTAGGCTTCGTGAACGAGGGCCGTCGCTTGGAGAGTCTGTCCGGGTGGCTCGTGGGAAAGCTTCTAGTCCTGCCAGAAGCCGGAGTTCCTCATACACCAGCGGCAAGAGTTCGTCGGTAGCTTGTGCCTGCCCCGTTCGATAGCGTTCAAGATGGGCGTCACATCACTCATGGCAACTCCCCGCCGTTTTCGGCCTTCGACAGACCTATTCTCCCAAAACAGTGCGGAGACTTCAAGTAGGGGCAACACCGGGATGACTATTTCCCGATGCAGAAGCGGCTGAAGATGCGGTCGAGGACCTGCTCGTCGAGGGACTGCTGCTCGATTTGGGAGAGCGCCTGGCAAGCGTCGCGGATCATCAGCACGGCCACCTCCTCATTGCCGCGATTCACTTCGGCAATCGCCTGGGCGATCTGCTCGATCGCTTCCGTGACGGCCTGCCTGTGTCGAGCGGTCAGTGCGACCGTGCTCATCTCCGATTTCAGATTTGAGACGCGGGATGGGGCGCGCGGGTCGAGACCGCCCTCGGTGATCGTGCGGGCACAACGATCCAGAAGCTCGGGCAAGCCGGACTTGGTCTTGGCCGACGTGGCCAGGAATCTCCGCGTGGAAGATGCTCTCCAATTCCCTCAGCTTCCGCGATAGTTCCTCCCGCGGGCAGCAGATCGGATTTGGTGGCGACGTAGATTACGCTCTTGGGCTGAATGAGCGAGCGAATGGCGAGGTCGTCGCTCGGGTCTGGCTTCGTCGCATCGACACAGAAGAGGACCGCCGAGCAGCGTTGCAGGGCTTCGATGGCCGCCCGTTGCGCCAGCTCGTCCAGCGGGTTGTCGGGCTGGAGGACCAGGCCCGCACAGTCGAACAGCACGCACTGGAACCGGTCCGTGGTCAGCACGCCGGTCAGGACGTCTCGCGTCGTCTTCGGCTGCGGCGAGACGATGCTCCTTTCCCAGCCGAGCAAGGCGTTGAGCAGGCTGCTCTTGCCCGCGTTCGGGGCACCGGCGATCCCAACCGCCGGCAGGTCCACCAATGTCTCATAGCGGATGCTGCCGGCGAGAAGCTCTTCGAGGCTCTTCTGGATCGCGGTCAGCCGCTCGGCCGCTTGCCTGCGCCGATGAACTCGATGTCTTCGCCGCTGAAATCCAGCCCTGCTTCGATCAGGCTCAGGACGTCCAGCAGATTCGAATGGATCTCCTCGGCCGCTTTCGTCAACCGGCCGCTGAGCAACTGTTCGGCCGCCTCCAATTGGAGCCGGTTCGAGCTGCTGATGACCTCGTTGACCGCCTCCGCCTGAGCGAGATCGAGCTTGCCGTTGAGGTAGGCCCGGGCGGTGAACTCGCCCGGTCCGGCGGCCCGCAGGCCCCGGGCCAGCAGGCTCTTGCACGAGAGCCTCGACGAGCACAGGGCTGGCATGGACGTGAATCTCGGCGAGATCCTCGCCCGGTGTAAGAGTGCGGAGCGAAGAAGAGATACAAGCCAAGCGTCCACCGCCACTGCGTCGTTGATTCGCACGCGGCCGGACAAGATCGTAGAATTTCGGATTGTCCGGATTGTCGGGACGATGCGGATTGCGGATTTGAGCGCCCCGGGCGGGTGTCGAAGACCTGCTGCGCAGAATCGAAAGCGTTTGCGGGCCGGTGATGCGGACGATGGACCGCACGCCGCCGCTCGGCGAACTGACCGCCACGATGGTATCGCTCAGATCATGCATGCTGCCGGGATGCTCCGAAGCTGGAAACGCGGGTGGGTCTAAGCAAGGGCTCCCAAACGCGATGTCATCGCGTCTTGAGGTGACCCGAACCCACCCTACAGACTCGGCCGCTCCCCCGCATCCGAAATCTGCAATTCTCATTTGAACCGGAAGAACGGCTTGGGCTTCTTCTTTTTGACTTTGCCGCCGGTCTTGCTGGTGGCCGAGACCAGGCCCTGGGCCTCCTGCTCTTCCCGTTCCTGGATGTGCTTCTTGATGACGTACTGCTCGAGCACGCCGGCGAAGGTGCTGGTCATGATGTAGAGGTTCACGCCGGAAGGCGCGTTGTACAGCATCAAGGGGAACAGCAGCGGCATCATGATGTTCATGATCTTCTGCTGCTGCGCCATCTGCGGATTGCTCACCGCGGCCGGCTGCTGCATCGGCATGAGCTTCTGCTGGAGGTAGAACGCCACGCCCATCAGGATCGGCAGCAGGTTGAGCGAATGGACCGTCCAGCCCAGCAGCGGAATCGTAAAGGGCGGCCAGCTCACGATGGCGTCCGGGGCGGACAGGTCCGTGATCCAGAACGGCAGGAACGGCGCGCCGCGCAGGTCGATGCTCGTGTAGATCGCGCTCCACAAGGCCACCCAGATCGGGATCTGGATGAACATGGGCACGAAGCCCATGATGGGCGAGGCCCCCTGCTCGCGGTAGAGCTCCATGAGCTTCTTGTTCATCTCGGTCTTGTTGGCGCCGTACTTCTTCTTGATCTCCTCGGCCCGGGGCGCCAGCTTGCTCATCTTGCTCATGGCGATCTGGCTGTGCCGCGTGACCGGGTGCAGGACCAGCCGCATCAAGAGCACGAGGATGATGATGACGACGCCGTAGTTCGGGATGACGAAGTACATCCACTTCATGACCGCCAGGATGCCGAAGGCCAGCGGGCTGATGATGCTCATCGGGAAGCAGCAGCAGCCCATGAAGTCGATCGTCTGGATGAACCCGAGCCGGCGGTAGATACGGGTTGTTGTCGAACAGGCTCTTGTCTTTCGGCCCGAGGTAGAGCGTTGAAGGGAAAACTCCGGGCGTTCTCGGGCTGGCCCGCGGGCTTCAGCGTGACCTCCGTGCTCGCCAGTTGCACGCCGATGGTGTTGCGGCTGGGGCCTCTGCGATTTCCGTTCAAATCGTAGTACGTGCCCCATTTGCCGGCGATCCAATCGGCATACCCGTTCGGCTCGGACGGCACCGGGACCACGATGGCGGCGAAATACCGATTGACCGCCGCGGCCCAGAGGAAGGCCTCGCCCGAGCCGCGGACGATGTCAGGCTGCGTTTCTCCGGCGTGGTGGCCTTCGCCAGGGCCTGCACGGTCAGCCGAACGCTGGTGACCTCGCCCTGCGGCGTACGGAAGGCCGCGACCACGTTGCGCATGTCCGTGCTGAGGCCCTCGTATTCCAGTCCGACCGGGCCGGTCAGATCGTACTGGACCTTCTGCTCCTCGCTCGTGCGATTCTCGAGATTGAGCGTGCAATCGAGCAGATACGTGTCGGGGTGGACGCGATAGGTCTTGGTCAGTTTCAGCACGAGGCCGGTTGTCGCCATCGATGATCGTGGCCTCGAACGAAGCGGCCTGGCCGCCGTCCGGCAGCTTTTCCACGCCCAGCGACCGCCAACTAAGCTGGTCCAGCCGGAGCCTTTGCTGCTGATTCACCATTGTCAGGCCGCGTATTGGCCATCGAAAGGATCGTGCGTCCGTCGATTTGGACGGGCGTCAGGAAGACCAGCGGCTCGTGCGTCCCCTCCCGATCGTATTCGCTGAACGTTGCCGTCCGGATGCCGGCACCCAGGGAATCCAGCACAAGCTGGTACTTGAAGCCGGTGGTCTTGTCCGTTGAGCCGAGAGTGACTTCCTGTCGAGGGCCGCCCTCGGCACTCAGACTGGGCGTGGCGGGCGCCTGAAGCTGCGGCGCCGGCTTCTCGACCGCCGGCCGGTTCGGCTCCGCCGGGCTCGGCTTCTGGGCCGGGGCCGGAATGTCGGTCGTCTGCTGCAACGGGATCGCGCCTTGGCCGCGCCGGGGCCTCCGGCAGAGCCGGATTCGCAGCAGTGGCCTGCGTCGTCCGCAGGAATCCCGAATCCACGATCAGTCCGGCGCAGAGCAGTAGAAACCCCGCCAAGACCAGGATGAAAACCGTTCTCAAGCTCATAATCCCTTTCGCGTTTGGGTACCGCCAATCCGTCGGGTGGGGCTTGCCCCACCGCTCCATTTAGCCAGGTTCATCGCTGCTTATGGTGGGGCAAGCCCCACCCTGCCGACTGCCACCCGCCGCATTTCCTCGTTACCGTCCGTCGCGCAGCCGCTCCGCATGGAAGCTGTCCAAGCGGTCAATCGCCAGGATCTTCTTCATCGTCGTCTCGAAGTCGTATTCGAGCCGGACGAAGTTCACTTTGTTCTCCGCCACGTAGACGTAGCTGGCCCGGTTGTCCTTATCGCGCGGCTGGCCGACCGAGCCGATATTGATGATCGCCTTCTCGTCCTCCAGCACCGGGTAGACGCCGCCCAGCTCGTCCGGCAGATAGAAATCCGGCTCATCGAGAAACACGCCCGGCATGTGCGTGTGGCCGATGAAGCAGACGTGCTCGATCTTCTCGAAGAGCGTGCGGACCTTGGCCGGATTGGTGTAGACGTCGTCCGGGAAGATATACTCGTTGATCGGCCGCCGGGGCGAGGCGTGGACGAAATCCAGCGTCGCCTTCGTCGGTCCCAACTGGACCTTCACCGAACGGCGCATGGGCAACTCGCCCAGGAACCGCCAGCGCCGGTCGCTTTGCGGCCCTGCGCCGTCCGTCTCCAGCACCTCCCGGGTCCAGAAGCTGGCCTGCTCCGCCCCGTAATTGAAGTTCGTCGGCTCGTAGAACACGGCGTAATCGTGGTTGCCCAGGACGCACCACTGCGTTCGCTCGATGATCAGATCGAGGCATTCCCGCGGGTTCGGCCCGTAGCCGATCACGTCGCCGAGGCAGTAAATCTGCTTGATCCCGCGCTTGTCGATATCGGCCAGCACGGTCGTCAGGGCCTCGTAATTCGAATGAATATCGCTAAGAATGGCAAACATAGACCCAACACAGAATACAAACGAATCCACTAAACGTGCGATAAAACACCCCTTAATAGCACAAAAACCGCCGCCTGGCCAGAGGATTTCTCGCTTTCTCACGACGCAAAGCGGGCGGAAGTGACGGTGGCATCGCCAAGACCAAAGGTCTTGACGATGGCCTTACGCACAGCCAAGCCGCCATCGTCAAGGGTTCCCAACGCATGCCGGTGCATCGCGTTGGGAACCCCTTGGCGATGCCACCCATCTTCGACTTTGCGTTTGCCCTGCGTGTAAATGCTGGTTGCTTCACGATTTGGCGCTGTTATAATGCGGGCATTGACAAGCGATAAGATCGAGGTGCGTGTTGGCAGGTATCACTCTTCTCGAAACACATGATTTGGTGAAGCGCTACTCCGGGCGGGCCGTGGTCAACGAGGTCTGCGTCACGATCGAGCAGCGCAGCATTGTCGGTCTGCTCGGCCGCAACGGGGCCGGCAAGACGACCACCTTCCGGATGATCATGGGGATGATCACGCCGGATAAAGGCAGCGTGATCTTCGAGGACCGCGATATCACCAAATTGCCCATGTACAAGCGGGCCCGGCTGGGCATCGGCTACCTTTCCCAGGAGCCGAGCATCTTCCAGCGGCTCAGCGTCCGCGACAACCTGCTGGCGATCCTGGAAACGATGTCCTTGACCCGCAAGGAGCGCAAGCACAAGGCCGACATGCTGATCGAGCAGTTCGGCCTGACGGAAGTGGCGAAGAGCCACGGCCGCTTCCTCTCCGGCGGCGAGCGGCGCAAGCTGGAGATCGCCCGGGCGATGGTGACCGACCCGTCGCTGATTCTGCTCGACGAGCCGTTCAGCGGCGTGGACCCCATCGCCGTGGAGGACCTGCAGCGCGAGGTCCGGCGGCTGGTGGCCTCCGGCGTCAGCATCCTGATCACGGACCACAACGTGGAGCGGACCCTGGAGGTCGCGGACAAGGCCTACATCATCGACCACGGCAAGGTGATTGCCGCCGGCCCCCCGGCCGATATCATCCGCAACGAGCTCGTCCGCAAGAGCTACCTCGGCAACACCTTCTCCGGCGACGAATTCGACGAGCAATAAGTGAGTGCGGCTATGGCGATCACGAACCTCAAAGTCTCCAACTTCAAGAGCTTCAAAGACCTGGACCTGAACCTGGGGCGGCTCAATGTAGTCGTGGGTGCCAATGCCTCCGGGAAATCGAACTTGGTGGAGGTCTTTCGTTTCCTGAGGACCCTTGAACGGGAGAACCTGGCCGACGCGATCTCTCTGCACGGCGGTCCAACGGCGATTACGAATCTCCGACTCGGCTGCGATCACCCGTTGGGGATATGCGTGACATGGGACGGCGAGGAGACCTGCGGTGAAAAGACGAACGTCAGGGTATGTGAGATGGTCTATGGTTTCTCCCTTCAACTCGGGAGTCCTCAAAGCCGGGTCCTCATCAAAGATGATCACTTCACACGTAGATGGCAGACGGCAATTGGCGATCAGGACATAGAAGTGACCTTCAAGATTGTCATGTCCGAAGGCAAACGAAAGGTCGTGGTTAGCCCATCAGACGTATGGGATCGCCTTGAGGAGGCGGACGGCCCCTCATCAGTCGCGACGATTCGGAATCTCTTTCAGCTTATGGAGGCACGGACAGCAAAAACCCTTCTGGTGCATGGAGGTTTCTTTGATTTCTTGGGCTCCATAGGCTTCTTGGGATCGTCTGGTAGTTTCCTCGCAGGCATTGGCATATATGACATCGAACCACATGCAATCAAACGTCCACATGAGACCGCGGGGATACCGCGGCTTGAGGAGAATGGAGAGAACCTTGCTCTTGTCCTCCGACAGATCCTGGCCGATCCTGAGAAGAGCCGCAAGTTCCACAATCTTCTTCGCGACATACTCCCGTTTGCGGTGGAGATCGGGACGGAGCAGTATCTGGGGACCTCCATCCTCCTGAAGCTGCGTGAGAAGTATTACGACGATGATCTTCTCGCCGATCTGCTGTCGGACGGCACCGTGGATGCCGCTGCCTTGATCACGGCGTTGTACTTCGAGGATAAAGACGTGGTCATCATTGAAGAGCCGGAGCGGAATATCCATCCGCACCTGATCTCGCGATTGGTGGCGATGATGAAAGATGCCTCCAGGAAGAAGCAAGTCATTGTCACGACGCACAGTCCTGAAATCGTGAGACAAGCCGGGGTGGAGAACTTGCTGCTCATCTCCCGGGACGAGGATGGATTCTCCACGATCTCCCGGCCGGCCGATAAGGAAGACGTGAGGATATTCCTTGAGAACGATCTGGGCCTCGACGAGGTCTTCGTGCAGGAGCTGTGGGGACCTCCATAGGCCATGTATCGATGCGTGCGACGTACTGCTGGAAGGCGATGATGACGTACGGTTCTTTGATGCCGTGATCAGACCGATTCTCCAAAGGCAGTACGACTACGTGGAGACATATGAATATGCTCAAAAGACAATCCCGCGCAGGTTTGAGTATCTCAGAAGCACTAAGGCGGCAAAGGTTGACTACTTCTTCATTGGTGATTTCGACACATCCCCCTGTGTCACGGAAAGGAAGAGACACCTGATCGAGACCTACAAGCCGATGCTAGATGCCGCGCGTCCCGTCATAGTCGTGCAGGAGATAGAGAGTTGGTACTTAGCCGGCTTGGACGACGAGTGCTGCCAGGAATCTTGACATTCCGGCCCGTTACCGTCGCCACACGGACGATCTTACGAAGGAGCAATTTGAGAGTCTGATGCCTGCGAAATTCGACTCGATCATCGATTTCATGAACGAGATCCTGGGCAGATTCCGTATTGATACGGCCAAAGGCAAGAATCGGTCGTTTGGTTATCTTATGGACAAATTGGAAGCGGGGTCAAAGAAGGCTTGAGGCGATGACTCAGATTGATGTGGATAAATGCAAGATCACGTATTACCCGGCCGCCGTGCTGCGAGGGCGGGCGGCGCCGGTCGAGAAGATCGACGAGAGTATCCGCCGGCTGGTCGAGAAGATGGCGGATATCATGGTCGAGAAGAAGGGTATCGGACTGGCGGGGCCGCAGGCCGGGGTGCCGCTGCGCTTGTTCGTCATATCGTTGACCGGCACGCGCGAGAACGTGCGTGCCTATATCAACCCGACGGTCAAACCGCACGGCGATCTCGATGAGGTGGAAGAAGGCTGCCTCTCCGTGCCGGGCGTCTGGGCCAAGATCCGCCGGTACAAAAAGGCGACCGTCACCGCCACCGACTTGGACGGCCGTCAGTTCACGGAAGAGGCGGAGGGCCTCTATGCCCGCTGTCTTCAGCACGAGTACGACCACATCGAGGGCACGGTAATCGTCAACCGGATGGGGGAGGCCGCCCGCATCGCCCACCGGCGGCAACTCAAAAAACTGGCGGAACAACAGGAAAGCGAATAGATTTGAGATCTCAGATTTGAGATTTCAAATTCCAGGTTGACCATGAACCTTGTCTATCTTGGCAGCGGTGAGTTTGGCGTTCCTTGCCTTGATGCCTTGCAGGCGTCCGGGCACCATCTCTGCTTCATTGTGACTCAACCGGCCAATCCGGCGGGTCGTGGCCGCAAGCCCCAGCCGACACCGGTGGGCCAGTGGGCCGATGCGCATGGCGTGGCGTTCGTCGAGACCGACAATGTCAATGCGCCGGAGGTGGTCCCGAGAATCGCCGCCTGCCGGCCGGAGGTGATCGTCGTGATCGCGTTCGGACAGAAGATCGGCAAGGAAGTGGTCGCCCTGCCGCCGAAAGGAGCGATCAACGTCCATGCCTCGCTGTTGCCGAAGTATCGCGGGGCTGCCCCCATCAATTGGGCGATCTTCCGGGGCGAGACCCATACGGGCAACAGCATCATCACGCTGGCGGACAAGATCGACGCCGGCGCTGTCCTGGCTCAAGTGAGGACCGAAATCGGGCCGCAGGAGACGGCGGGCGAGTTGCACGACCGACTGGCCCAGTTAGCGGCCCCGCTACTGCTGGAGACGCTCGCGCAGCTCGAAGCCGGCACGGCGACGTACACGAAGCAAAACGATGCCGAGGCGACGTTCGCCCCGAAGCTGAAGAAATCCGCATGGCTTTCTGGATTTCCACGAGCCGGCGGAGATCCTGGCCCGCAAGATTCGGGGCTTTTGGCCCTGGCCCGGAGCCGCCGCATGCTTCACGTCGGAACAGACGCAGAAATCGACTCGCGTGGTCCTCGCGTTGGCCCAGGTCGAGCCCGGCCCTAGTCGCGGCGCAATTGCCGGCGGGGACCGTTCGATAAGAGCGGGCCGTCGTCTGCGGCCAAGACCGACTGAAGATCGAGAAGATCAAGCCCGCCGGGTCCGGGCTGATGAGCTTTCATGCCTTCGTCAATGGCTGGCACGTCCAGCCCGGCGACCGGCTGACGAAGATAGAAGAAGAGGAGCCCCTGCAGGCCGCGGCCCCGCGACCGCGGGATAAGATGGCCGGGTGTCACGCTTACGCTTGTAGGCATGTCTTCCACATAAAAAAAGTATGTCCACCCCAGAATCCAAATCGGCCCGAGCGATAGCGGCCCAGGTGTTGCGCGAGTTCGATCCCGTGCACGACTACGCCGGCCCGATTCTCGATCGCCTGCTCGGCGAGACGGAGGAAAAGCAGCGGGCGACCGATCTCGTCTATGGCACCCTGCGCAACCTGACGGCCCTCGACACGGCGATCGCCCAATTCTCCGGCCGACAGATCGCGCGCATCGCTCCGCCGCTGTTGAGCCATCCTGCGGATCGGGACCTATGAGCTTGCCTACAGTCCCGGCACGCCGGTCTATTCCATCGTCAACGAGGCGGTGAACAATGTCGGAGAGTGCCGGCGGAAAGAAGCAGACGGGCTTCGTCAACGCCGTCCTGCGCCAGATCGCGCGACACATCACCGACCGGCAGATCGACCTCGCCCAGGCGAATCCGCTAGCGAACGCTCGTTCAAACGCCCCAGTCCGGCTGCCAGTTCGATACGGACCTCCTGCCCGACCCGGCGGACCTCTCTGCCGGACTACCTGAGCACATGCTTCTCGCTCCCGCAGTGGCTTGTCGGCGAATGGCTCGATGACTTCGGAGCAGACCAGACCCGCCAGATTTGCTGGGCCTGCAACCGAAAGCCGAGCCTCTACCTCCGCGTCAACCCGCTGCGAACCACAGCCCAGGAATTGCGGGACCGATTCGAGCAAGCCGGTGTTCACGCGGAGAGCACTACGTGGCACGCCAGGCGACCACGAGCATGATGCACCATCGCAGAGTCATCGCGGCCCCACGCCGTGACGCAGCTTCCCGGTTTCGCCGAGGGTCTCTTCACCATCCAAGACCTATCGGCCGCGCAGGCCGTGCGAATTCTGGACCCGCAGCCGGGCGGGTCTATCCTGGACCTGTGTTCGGCCCCCGGCACGAAGACGACCCAGCTTGCCGAGGCGATGCGAGACTCGGCGCACATCGTTGCCACCGATATCAATCCGGACCGATTGGATCGGGTGCGCGAGAACATTGCCCGCCTCGGGCTTAAGAGCGTAACGATCCTCCCTTACGCGCAACTGGAACAGGGACAGACGGAGCTCTTCGACGCGATCCTGCTCGATGCCCCGTGCTCGAACACCGGGGTGCTGGCCCGCCGCGTCGAGGCGCGTTTCCGCCTCCGGCGCAAAGCCGTGCGGGAGACTCGCCGCGACGCAGAAGGCCCTGCTGGCCAAAGCGGCGGGCCTGGTGAAACCGGGCGGCCGGATCTGCTACAGCACGTGCAGCATCCAGCACCAGGAAAACCAGGACGTTCGAGAGTTCCTTATGGAAAGCAGCCAATTCGAGTTGGCTCATGAGAAACTCACGTTGCCTTCGGCCGAATCGTTCGATTACGACGGCGCCTACGTCGCTCTGCTGTTGCGCAGGTCGTAGCGCCGTAAGGAAAGGAAAGACGCCGGGAGTAGTTATGCCCGATCACTGGCCTATTCCGTTGCTTTGCCCGTGCGGCTGTGCCGATTGCGTTCTGCGTCATAGCGTCGGCATTGTGCCGGCCTCCGAGGTGCCTGCTGCCCTTTGGCCAACGCCGCCAAGAGCCGGCTGGCGGTTTCGGCGGATAAGGCCTGAGACCGATGGT
Source organism: uncultured Planctomycetota bacterium (assembly GCA_963750205.1). Taxonomy (GTDB): domain Bacteria; phylum Planctomycetota; class Phycisphaerae; order Sedimentisphaerales; family Anaerobacaceae; genus PLanc-01. The sequence continues at coordinate 8,440 of CAVVRJ010000001.1, read as the reverse complement.
GCTGGTGCGGAGGCGGAGTGAGACCTCGGGCGACTCTTGTCCAGCGGACGAGGCGTGCAACGAGAGGATGTCGAGGCAGGCTTTGCGGGCGGTCTCCTGGTTCTTCGAGTCCGTCAATTTCATCAGCTTGACGGCGGCCGCCGGGGCATACCGCGCCAGGATCATGCGGCTCTGGCGTTGCGCGCGGGCGATCCGCTGCTCGAATTGCTCCGCCAGCCGCTCATCGGTCAGCCACCGCTCGAACAGGCTCCGGCTGACGTGGTGCTTTTCGAGCACCGCTTGTTCCTCCAGTTTGCCGGCGAACAGGTCATCCAGGACGGCGAGTTGGCGTTTGTTCAGTTTCTTGGATTTGGACATAGGGAACCTCCATTTCGTTGTCATACGTTGGAAACGTGGAAACCGCTTTCCGGAACCAGTCTGGGACGGTACACTCGGGGCATGAATCCGAAAGCGGCTGAAACATGGAATTTTGCCCTGGCGAAGATGGAATCCGCCCGGCGGCACATCGAGCAGGGCGAGGACGAGTTGGCCAAGACCGAGATCGCCAAGGCGGTCTACGTCGGGGCGGGAGCCCTCTATTACCTGCTCGGCCAGGGCCCGGAAGAGCAGGCCGCCTACGAGGCTGCCCAGAGCTTCATCACGGAGATGGCGGCGCTGGAAGGCTCCGCCGCGGAAGCCTACCCGGCCGCCCGCAAGATTCTGGCCTACATCGCCGAGATCTCCCCGGCCGAAGACAAGCTGCCGGCCCCATGACGTTCAGCTTTTCCTTCTTTCACCGCTTTCAGCATTTCACCGCCCTGGTTTTCGCAGCCGCGTCGCGGAATTTGAGAACGCGACGGCAGGGCGGACGTATCCGAAAGCGCAGGCCCGGCGACGATGGGCAGGCGGAGAAGGACTGCGAAGCTGGTGCGGCGATGTGAAAGGGAGAGCTATGGCAGAGTACAAGTATCTGATCATCGGCGGCGGCATGACGGGCGATGCGGCCATCCAGGGCATTCGCGAGCTGGACCCCGACGGCACGATCGGACTGATCGGAGCGGAGCACGACCCGCCGTACAATCGGCCGCCGTTGACGAAGGGCCTCTGGAAGGGCAAGCCGTTCGACAGCATTTGGCGTCCTACGCAAGACCGCAATGTGGACCTCCATCTCGGCCGCCACGCTGAGACGATCGACGTGCAGGATAAGCGCGTTATGGACGATCAGGGCAATACCTACACGTATGACAAGCTGCTTCTGGCTACGGGGGGGCAGCCGCGCCGCCTGCCCTTCGGCGGCGACCTGATCATCTACTATCGCACGGTGGAGGACTTCCGGCGGCTTTGGGCGACGGCCGAGCAACGCCGGCGGTTTGCCGTCATCGGCGGCGGGTTCATCGGCTCGGAGATCGCCGCCGCCCTGGCCATGAACGAGAAAGAGGTGACGATGCTCTTTCCGGGCAGCGCCATTTGCAGCCGGATGTTCCCACGCGAGCTGTCCGAATTTCTCAACGATTTCTATCGCCAAAAGGGCGTCGAGGTGCTGCCCGGGGAATCGGTCACGAATCTCCAGCAGCGCGGCGAGCAATTCGTCCTGTCCACCGCCAGCAGGCGCAAGATCGTCACGGACTGCGTTGTCGCCGGGATCGGCATCGATCCGGATGTCGAGTTGGCGCGGCAGGCCGGGCTGCAAGTGGAGAACGGCATCATGGTGGATGAGTTCTGCGGCACGAGCCGGCCGGACATCTATGCGGCGGGCGACGTGGCCCTTTCTTCAACCCGGCCATGGGCAAGTACCTCCGCGTGGAGCACGAGGACAACGCCAACACGATGGGCCGGGTGGCGGGCCGAAACATGGCGGGCGACGCCCAGCCTTATCACCACCTGCCGTATTTCTACTCCGACCTCTTCGAGTTGGGCTACGAAGCGGTCGGCGACCTCGACGCCCGCCTGGAAACCGTGGTCGATTGGGAGGAGCCGTATCACAAGGGCGTCATCTACTATCTCAAACAGGGCCGGGTGCGGGGCGTGCTCTCGTGGGACGTCTGGGAGCAGGTCGAGGCCGCCCGCTCGTTGATTGCGGCCCGCCAGGAATTCCAGCCGCACGATCTCATCGGTCGCCTGCCCGCCGCGAAGGCTCCCGTCGGGGCAGGCCCAGAATGACGTGTGGCACCCCACCCCGGGGGCGAACCTCATGTAGGATGGGCTTCAGCCCATGCTGCCACTGTCCGATGATGCCGAAACCACCTGCATGGGCTAAAGCCCATCCTACGCGGCTGCCCTGAGCATGCGGAGGGATGAACGACCTGCAACCCAAGAGAGCCTATGATCGAATACCGAGTCGCCAGGAACGTGAGAATCCTCTTCGTGGGGATCAATCCGCATCCCGGTTCGTACCGCCGGGGCGTCCCCTTCTCCAACAACAAGACCTTCTGGTATCTGCTCAACCGGGCGGGACTCTTGCACGAGGACGAGAACGTCCTGCGGACGGATCGCGGCCTCAAGGAAATGTACGACGAGAGATTCTTGCCCCAGTACCGGCTGAGTTTCATCAATCTGGTCGACCGGCCGACGCGCGAGGTCACGGAATTGAAAAAGGGCGAGGAGAAGGCCGGTGTCGAACAGGACATTGGAGACGATTCTGACCTACAAACCCAAGGTCGTGTGTTTCGTGGGCAAGGTCACGTACAACAGGTTTCGCGGCAGCCGGGACTGCAACTACGGCTGGCAGGAGAACATCGGCGTCTCCCGCGTCTACGTGATGCACTTCCCCATCCGCGGCCCCGCCGCCATCCGCATCCAGGAGCTCGAAGAGATGAAAGCGGGCCAGCCGAGATAAATGATCTGCGGTATGCGTAGTCACTCCGATGTGTCAGTTTTGTTGCGGCGCCTGTGCTGCGCTGCCGCACGACTTGCACGCAACTGGCGTCCTTTCTCCACCATGTCATTGATCCATGCCACATACTTCGGTCGGTTGTGTCGGCAGGCCGCGGATCGAAGTACCAAAGCCCCTCGACGAGCTTCATATAACTATGCCCTTCGCTGCCCTCGGGGGTATGCGGTGACACCGAGCCACTCAGGCCCCGGGAACAACTCGATCACCACCTCGCCATCTCCGTGCCAATTCGTATAAAATGCGCGAGGCCCTAAGGTCCAGAATCACCTGCGGGAATGACAGCGTCTCGGGGTCGCGCTTGCCAAAGTGAACATTAAAATATGACTGGTCCCCTGACTCATCCGTCGCCGTTGGCTTGCAGGTTCTGCACAGCAAATCTCCTGATAGTCCGTCTCAAAGAACAGATGATTTCGTCCCTGCGCTGCTTGCTGCGACCATTTTCTTGTGAATACGACGACTCCCACGAGGAATCCCACGGAGGGCATTATAACCCAAGCAACCAGGACAAGAAAGACGAGGGCGACAACACCCACGAGAACACGTTTTCGGCTGAGCCTCATGTTCATCGCCTTAACATCGAAGTGTCGTACTTTAGGTAGTAGATAGAGGAGTGAAAAAGGCCGGGACTTATTGACCTGGACAGGCACCGGCGTCACGTCCAGATGCAATCATTTGGCCGATACAGGATCGAAGGCCACACTGCCCCTGATTTGGCATCCAGCACAAGACCTGCTGTCTTTTTTTTTCAAGTCAGATATCTCTTGTATCACGCACCCATTCATTCTTCTTCGGATCAAACGGCGCGGGGTCGCAACCTCTTTGCCGACGCCGCGGGTGGCCAATTCCTTGAGTTCGGGCAGGTGCTCGACGAAGACGCCGCGGGGGGTGGTGCTGCGCTTCTTGCAGAGCGAGGCGGCCATGCCGACGACCTCGCCCATCATGCCGCAGGTCCGCATCACGCGGACCGTGCCGAGAGCGACGTGCGTCACGCTGACGTCGCGGCCCGCCATGAACAGGTTCTCGACATTGCGCGAGTAGAAGCACCGGTACGGAATCGCATAGGGCTTGATCGCGGGCGTCTGGCAGATCGTCTTGAATTCCTCGCCCGGGAAGAACTTCGAGTTCGCCGGATCGGGGTAGTGCAGGTCGAGCGACCACGTGGTCGTGACGAAGGCGTCCGGATACTCGCGCTGCTCCTGGACGTCCTGCTGCGTCAGGACGACGTCACCCACGAGCCGCCGCGACTCGCGCTTGCCCGCGATGTAGGCCACCCACGAGAGTTGCCGATTCGCGTACTTGGCCTTGTCCTTGCTGTGGTTCTTCAGGAAGGCCCAGTTGCCGTAGACGGCCCGCAGGCCATGATCGCGGATCGACTCGAAGTCGGCGATCTGGTCCTTATTGAGCCCGGTCTCCCAATTCCAGTCGCCGCGCGTCGTGCGCTCGCAGCTTTCCTCTGTGAAACTCAGGGCCCAGGGACACTCCGGGAACGGGCTCGGCTCCGGCGTCTCGATCGAGTACCACTGCACCGAAGCCCCCATCGTCATCTTGTCCGGCTCCTTCGGGGCCAGGGTCTCGCCGGTCTGCTCCCAGCTTTCCCGGCCCATGCGGTACTCGGCGCCGGCAAGGCAGCCGATGGTGCCGTCCCCGGTGCAGTCGGCGAAGAGCGGGGCCGCGAAGCGGAGGTCTTTCGATGTCCTGATCTCCCGGCCGATCACCGCGACGATCCGGTTGCCCTCTTTCTCGACCTGGTAGGCATGGATGTCGAGGAACAGATGGATGTTCGCTTCCGCCCGCACGATTTGCAGCTTCTTCTCATCATTGTAGAGGGCGGCTGGCTGGGCATTGCCGCGATTGTCCGGGTCCAGCTCCTTGACGACGTCGCCCAGGCGCGGGTAGGGCGGCAGGTTGATCTGGCCGTTGAGGTGCACGCGGACCTCGGAGCTGTTGTTGCCGCCGAGGACGGGCCGGTCCTGGATCAACGCCACTTGGAGTCCCAAGCGGGCAGCGGAGAGGGCCGTGCAAGTCCCCGCCATGCCGCCGCCGACCACGACGAGATCGAATCGCCCCGCCTCCTCCGGCGTCGGGGGCAGGCCCAACACCTGCGCGTCGCCATGTGGCCAGTGCCTCGCCCCGCTCGGGAGGAATGAAGTCCGGGTTCCTTGAGAACAGGATCGCATCGCAGCGGCCGTCGAAGCCCGTCAGATCGTGCAGGGCGAGCTTGACCTGCTGACTCTGGATCTCGACCATGCCGCCGTCCTGCCAGTGCCAAGCGGCGTCTTCCGCTCCGAATGTGGCCCCAAGCGGTTTCCCCTCGATCAGCAGTTGAAACCGGCCCGGCAGAGGACCGATGACGGACGTCGGAGGACGGATGGGCCCCCACGCCTCCATTCGCGTTGGGCCCCGGGCGGACGTGCCCGAAGCCTGTCCTCCGTCCTCTGTCCTCTGTCCTCCGGCTTGGCGGCCCAATCCCGCGTGCGGACCCAGACCCGGTACAGCCCGCGCCGGGAGCGTCACGGTCGTGACGGCATCCTGAACCGGCATGCCCAGCCGTGCGCCAGCAGAAAGGGCGAGCCCATCTGGTCCATGAACTGCTGATCCACCACCCAGCCGCCCGGGTCCTCGAAGCTCTCCGCCTCGACCAGGCATATCGCCGTTCGGCGTTCGCGAAAGAAGGCCGCAGGTGACGGCCGAAACACAGGCTACGAGCACACGTTCGTTTGCGCATTGTCATGACCACCTCCCCAACGGCAAGGGCGGTTCTCTCCCATGGGAGAAGGTATGCACGGCACACCCTACATCCTCTTGGCCGGGAGGGGCTCCAGCGAGCACTTGTCCAGGGCCGCGATCTTCTGGACCCGGCGGGCGTGCCGGCCGCCGTCGAAAGGCGTCACGAGCCAGATGTCGATCATCTTCAAGGCCAGCTCGGGGGATACCGTCCAGGCGCCGATGGAGATGGCGTTGGCATCGTTGTGGGCCCGGCTGAGCCTGGCGCCTTCCTCGCTCCAGCAGATGGCGCAGCGGATGCCGCGGACTTTGTTGGCGACGATCGTCTCGCCGTTGCCGCTGCCGCCCATGACGATGGCCCGGTCGCACTCGCCCGTGGCGACGGCCAGGGCCGCCGGATAGATGAAATCCGGGTAGTCACAAGACTCGGTCGAGTAGGTCCCGAAGTCCTTGACCTCGTGCCCCTTCTCGACAGGTACTGCTTAATGTGCTCCTTGAGCTCATACCCGGCGTGATCCGTACCCAACGCAATCTTCATCCTGACTCCTTCGAACCCCCAGTTACTCACGCAAATCCCCAGTGTACCCCCCTCCGGCCGGCATTTCAATTTCAAATGCCGCGCTCTTTGCCGCTGTGAGCACGCCGGAAATTGGTTGACATTGGCAGGTGGGCAATGTAGGGTATACGCATAAGCGCGGTGAAAGATGAGGTCCCAAAGTCCCGTTCTCAGCAGGACGATTTGGCAGCGCCCATGATCGGTGTCTCGACGGGGACCGGCCCGGCGGCGGGCGGCAACATCAGACTCCGGTGCCGCCACCCATCCGCACGGGCCCAGCGAAAGGAAAGGAGCAAATGAAAGCAAGTGGCGTGTCGGAGCGACTTACGGTTTGAACATCGGCACCGGCAGTGCGTTCGCCCCTGGCACCTTCTGGTCCGGCCTGCTCGACGACCTCTACCTCTACAACCGGGCGATGAAACCATAGTCCGATGGCGGATTCGAGATGCCTGCGACACGATGACAGCTTTCATCAGAGTTGATGAAGCTCAATCTCAGTGCGAGTGAGCTTCCCGGCATCGCCGTTGCACAGGACGCAGTCGCCACAGGGTCGTGGTTGCCGAAGGTGAACAACTCTGGCCCGATAGAGGGGTCCAGATCCTCGACCCGCGTTTCCTCTCGGCGGTGGAGGTATTACTCGCAGGTTTCCCCGATGCCACACGACAATTTGGCAGCCATCTTCTTGGCTATGCCAGTCATTCGCACGGTGGCCCGAACTGAACTGCCCTCGACGAGGGCTACTATCACACGAACACGCTCTTCTTTGGTCAGTCTATTCATACTGACTATCATACTTGAGCGGTCAAGTAAAGTCGAGCGGAAAAATCAGACGCCTCAAAAATTTCTCGTATCCGTACTGGGTCTCTTCGACTACCAGTCCTGCGATAACGCTCGTTCGCTCCATCGCCTCAGCGGCCAGCTTGACCTCTTTCGGAAATTCCTTCGCGAGTTCAGCGGCTCGTCCGGCACTGCTCGTATCTTTCTTGGTTTTTTGTTTATCCGACATAGGTGTCCTCCTTTCCGAGTTTCATGCCTTTGCTGGTGTCGCCATCAGTAACTCATGCTCAGTCTCAAACAGCTTCGTTCCTGCCGCGCCCCAAGGCCATATCCGCTCGTGTATAGTACTGCCATATCTTTTGCCAAAAGGCATCGGCAACTACGCAGATCCACTTTCAGACCAAGTTCTCTTGCCAGTTGCCGTTTATGGTACGCCCATGTACCTTGAAACGTTTGACCGAAGACATTGTATCGACCACTTTTTTCACCTTGGCAGCCCTATGGTGTGCTGTCCTAAACATGTCACCCTTGTTCTGAGGAATTTCCTTGCCACCTCTCGGCCAAATTCCATGAGGTGCTCACACTCGGCAACAAAAGGAAGGTCTTAATGTGGCCAGCATTTGCATTGTCGCGCCTGTGTTTTCTCCCTTACTCACCTGCTCGGCGTATTGCTTCAGGAGACTGTCCCTCGCATCAATGTAGGACTGAGCCGAAATAAATCGGGGGACATTACTGACAACGATTCTCCACCTGGGCATCTATTGGGCCGAGTTCAGATTGTGGGCCCATGACGATCTCATCGGCACCAAGAGCTATGAGCGTTGCCGCACTCTTGGCCTCGTTCGGCACCAGCACCCGGAATCGCTGGCACTGGCCACGGCACAAGCTAACAAACTTCTCGACAACCATTGTCGTCGCCGCCAGGGCTATGGATAATCAAGTTCAGGGTTTTTACATCCCCAAGCGCGAGAAGAACATTTCCCAACACCGGTATATCTTCACTCGAAAGAGCTGTCTTGGACAGATGCGCGTTACCGCATCGGGGCCGTCATTACCATTGAAGGCAGGGGAGGCAATCTCCCTCACAACCCCCCGCATTTGCTCTGAGCGCGCGCCACGTCGTGTTCTTCGAGGATAGATGAATATGAAACTATCGGTTCGGCCACTTGCGGCGCATTGCTGGGACTTGCAGCCTTCGGCTGTTCCATCGTATCCCCTCTCATTCACCAACCAGGATCAATCCGGCGTAGTACCCAGGCGCACGCAAGCTGCCTTCCGTGCAATCTCCTTGCGCTGTTCGGCAGACAGTTTCTCTGCCCTCGCCTTGCCGCCCTTCAGGCCACCAAGCCGCCCGAGCGAGACGGCAGCAGGATTCTTGCCCTCTTCAATGGCTTTCTCCTGCAACTGCTCATTCGTGGTAGCTTGATCGACTATCGACTTGGCAAGGCGGTTCAGGTCCACTTTCTTCCTTGACCGCTTTGGCATTGTCATATTATACCATCGACCGATAA